>NZ_JBOZOF010000001.1:1546323-2232222 GCF_050753305.1 Chryseobacterium sp. 'Rf worker isolate 10' | reverse complement strand
TGTCTAAAATAATCGCTCAAATTATTTAACACCTTTTCTTTGATAACACAAGCTAATGTTTGTTGTCTATTTTTATCCCTTGAAAACATTAGAATATTGGTGTCAACAGTAGCTGTATCGAATATTTGAGTTCCACCAAAGTCTATAAGAATTTCAGGATTTGTTTTATCTGCAAAAAACTTCCTTAGACTTTCTCCATAAGCTGCACGCATCCACTTGTTAGAAGTGATAAATGTTAGAAGTCCTTTTTCTTTTAAGACATTATATCCTAGTTCATAAAATAAACTGTAAATATCTCCCGTTCTGGCAAAAGTTTCATAACCTAATGTTTGTAATGCATCACTTGCTGCTCCCATTTTCTGTAATTGAATGTACGGAGGATTCCCAATAATGACATCAAAACCTGTGAAGTTTCCATCATTATCCAGTACTTCTGGAAATTCAAAACGCCATTCAAACGCATGACGATAAATAACATTATTTAGAATTTCTTCTTTTTGTTTTTTAGCTTGTTCAGCCTTGATTTTGAGTTTTTTGAGTTTATCTTTTTCTGCTTTTTTTATAGTTTCTCCAAAAACAATTAAATTGTTTTGTCTTTGTTCTTCATTTTGGTATTCACCTAATGCTTTAGAAACTTTTTCTTTTTCCTTATTGTCAAGACTGGATTTGAGATTGTTTTTGATAGTACTTATAATATCTTCAATCTCTCTCTTTTTAGTTTTGGAGTTGGTGGTTTTGTAGTCTTTTACTGCCTGTTTGTAATCTTCGACTGAGAATGTAATTTCCTTGCTTTTAAACGCACTCTTTAAACTGTCATTCAATTTAAACTTACTGATGAGTGAATTTCCGCATTTAATATTAATGTCAATATTAGGAAGGGTTTGTAGTTCTCCTTCATCCGTATAATAAGCATTTTTAAGGAGCTCGATCCAGAGTCTCAGCCTGCAGATATTTACTGAGTTAGGGTTAATATCTACACCAAATAAACAGTTTTCAATAAGAGTTTCCTTTTCATGAAAAATTGCTTTTTGAATTTTTAAACTTTGTGGATTTTTACGGTTATAGCTGAATAAATCTCCATCAGCATCAGAAATATAAATTTCATCATTATCAATTTCTATTGTGCATGGCAATTTTTTTCCATCCTCATCTCCTAAAATACCCAACTCACTTTTAATGACAATCATTTCATTAAGAGCAGAAACAAGGAAATGTCCTGATCCTACGGCAGGATCACAAATTTTGATAGAGTTAACTACTTCATTGAATTTTTTACGATCTTCCTTCTTGAAAAAAGTATTGCAATAATCAATAACATCTTCAAATGTTTCAATGGTTTCTGTAATTTCCTCTTTAAATTTTTGAACTACAGATTTTCTCAATGTTTCTTTACACATAAACATGGTAATGGTACCAGGAGTATAGAAAGATCCATCTTTATAACCATTGATTTTTTCAAAAATTAATCCCAAAACAGAGGCATTAATTAATGTTTTATTTTGTTGCTTATCATTAATTTCAACAGATGCATCCGCGGAAAAATCATAAGCATCTAAAAATTTAAATAGATATTCTAAAGTATTAAGCTTTCCTGTTTGTTTTTTCCCATTAGAATTTTTTAATACTGTTGATGAGAAAACTTCCATTTCTTCATCCATCAAAGCAGTTATATCAAAAGTCAAATCTTCCAGTTCACTCTTTTCAAAGAGGCTACTATTCAGATAAGGAATATATTTAAACCTTTCTGCGTATCTCTGATGACGGTCTTGTATAGGTTTTGCTAATGCTGAAAAAAACATCTCATTAAGCGCATCAAAACCAGGTATAAAGTCTGAATTTAAGAATTTATATTCGGGTGAATCATTATTGTAACTTCTCAACTGAGATTCTAATAATTTTAAGAAAAGAATCCTGTTAACCCAAGTAAGACATAGTTCCAAACCAACAGTGAAAGACTTTTCTTCATTATTAGGAATGTTTTTAACCTTGATAAGGTAGTCCTTATCTTCAAGTGTAAAAATTGTATTCTCTAATAATGGACCATAATCTGCTTCTTTATTCTTTTTTCTTTGGATAATTTTTTTACCACTTTCTTTTACTTCTTCAAGTCCTATGATATGAAGTAGCTCATTATAAAAGGCTTTATTAAGCTGATTACTATCGTTCCCAAAGCTTTTTCCAAGTAAATGAACATCAGAAAATAACTTATAAATATTAACAAGCTCTTTATCTTTAAATTTTGAAACTTCTTTGTTTCTAAAATCAAGATATACAAATGGAAGGGTATCTTCTACTTGTTCTATATATTTCTTTGCTATTTCATTATAGAATAGTTCATTTTTTATGGTGTCTTTTAAGCCATCTCTAAATGCTTTGTATTCCTTAATTAATTCGCTGTTTTTATAAAATAAGTTGTAGAAATCACTTGCATTGAAAAAGAACCACTCAAAACCATTGGTTATAATAAGATGCTTAATATTATTGTTCTTATAATCAACTCTTTCTCTAAGGTAATACAACAGCATTTCCTGAAATGCCTTTTTATTAAGCTGTTTTTCAGTCGGGAATTCAGCTCTGTTGCTTGGTTTTTTTGCTTCTATTAAAACTCCTACGTCAGAAGTTGCATCTTTACCCAAATAGATTGCTAAATCAATTCTTTCCTTTGTATTGATTTCATTTTCAGAATAGAACGTAGATGATAGAAATTTCGATATAGGAGATTTTAAATGCTCTTCACTTTCATTTCTACTATCAACTAAATGAATAGCATTGATACATTCTTGAAGTTTCACGGAAAAATCATCAATATCTGCTCTTAAAGGTTTAAATTTTTTGTAGGCAGGGTTTAATGCTTTCTGAGGTTCGAGTTTATTAATTTTCATGTACTGTTTGTCTAATAAAAGAGGGGATTAATTTAGACAAAAATGTGGTATAAAACAAACGGGAAACCTTTATATCTCTAGAAATTATAGCAAATTATTAAAATAAAATCCTTTAATTTTAATAAAGATGAGCTATTGATCAATTTCCAAACTCTTGCAACAGCCCTCCTACACATCCACCTCCTCAATCTCCACACCGGCAAATACACAAAAATCATAGGCAGTATAACATTATTCTTTAAAACAATATTCTGTCAACCTCTGTTCTCCGGATTTTAATAAAATACCCTGTTCAACAGCCCATTTCAGGTCTCTGCTTGCAGTGGGAGCAGAAATACTTTTGAAGTTCTGCATATAGTCTTTCCTGCTGAACTTATTTTGTTTTACTTTCTCTTTAAATAAGAAAACTCTGTCTTCTGTATACAATGTTTTATTTTGAGATTGTAAAAGTTCCTGTAGAGATTCGAGAATAATACCGAGCATAAATTCTATAAATGGGGTAGAATTTCCTTTTTTATCAGATTCTGATAAGGTATTATAGTATTCGGCCTGTTTTTGCTTGATGAGGGCTTCTACGGGCAGATATTCAAATACAGGATATTGCTGCATCAGAATCAAGGTCTGCCAGAGTCTGCCCATTCTTCCGTTACCGTCTGTAAAAGGATGTATAAATTCAAACTCATAGTGGAAGACACAGCTTTTAATTAAAATCAGGTCTTTGTCTTTTTTCAGATAAGAGAAGAGGTCTTTCATCAATCCTTTTACCATGGTGCCTCCTGGTGCTATATGTTCTACTTTCGAACCTTTAATGATACCCACATTGGTGGTTCTTAGCTTACCAGGATGAGCAACCAATCCTTTCATCAGAATAGAATGTGCTTTTTCTAAGTCTTTCAGGTGATAAGGATTCAGCTTATTGATTTCTTCATACACCTGTATTGCATTCTGAACTTCAAGAATATCTTTTTGGGGAGCAATGACTCTTTTATTTTCCAGTAAAGCGGTTATCTGCTCTTCAGTAATGGTATTTCCTTCAATTTCCAATGAAGACTGGATCGTTTTAATCCTGTTCTTTTTCCTTAATTCAGTGACAGGCTTATACAGATGTGAAGCATTGATTTCTCCTATTTTTTCAGAAATAGAAGCTACTAAAAATAAAATGGTGTCTGTAATAGTATAAGGAGGTTTCATATCTTTGATAGTATCATATGATACTATCAAAGATAGAAATTTATATTAAAAATATAGAGATTTATTAAAATAAACTATGTATTTAAATCCACAGCCTGCACTCGTTTACACATCCACTTCCTCAATCTCCACACTGGCAAATACACAAAAACCACAGACAATATCCCCGCCAGTATTCCCACGACCACAGCCATTGCCGTAGCATCCAGTTTATAGTCCTTTGAGAAATTATATTGTCCTATAAAGAGTAGGGAGAGTACCAATGAACCTGTAATTAAGCCGTGTAAGATGCTTAGCTTGGTCATTAATTTTTTAATATTCAGCTGTTCGTCTACGGTAAATTCTATGGCTTCCTGGCTGGCAGCATCGGTTACTCTTTTGATGATATCAATGGTAAGGACTACCGGAAGGAAGATAGCCATTGGTAGGGTAAGGCGGGCCAGGTTTTGGGTTCCTGAGAAAAAATGGGTGTAGCCTAGTTCTTTGAAGCTGGCATATGCGATGATGAAATTAAAAAATACATTCGGAAGGACATAATACATCGTACGCTTGATGAGAAAGCGTTTCAGGGTGGTTTTTTTTATTGGTTTTGGCTTTGGAGGCTTTATTTTAAATTTCATAGAGAGGTGGTCAATAGCTCGATGGCTTTATCTTTTATCAGATGGGCTTCTTCTTTGGGAAGAAAATTTTCATTGGACATGAAAGTGAAGTCCATTTCATTGTTGTACGTACTGGTTACCAAAGTGTTTGAGTTCAGCCATGGGAAAGCCACGGTAGGACTGATCATGGTTTCCAGTTTGAAGTTTTTATAGTCATTCGGGATATTTACCTTTCCCATATTGGATAGGGTTACATCATGTCCGCCTTCGCTGGATTTCAGCATACTGATCATACGTTCTACAATGGGGTGCATATGTTCACCCATCCAGAGGAGTTCACGGGCTTCCATTTTGTTGATTTTCTCGATCAGATCCTTTTTGATCTGTTTGGCATTGCTCATTATATCCTTGCTGCCTTTTTTCACAGAAAGCTCTACCGTTGGGGCAAAAGCAAACAAATGATCTTCTTTAATTTCCGGAATAAAATGACGCACATCTACAGGACTGATCACTTTACCTTTGGCACGGTCTCCCTGAATATCACGGAAGGCCTGCATCACAGATGAACACAGCAAAGCATGTACGGAAATTCCGTTGGCTTTACATTTTTCGGTGATCAGTTTGGTATCTTCTGGAGTCATTTTCCAGTGAATGGCGTAGTTTTTCCCAAGGTTTCTCTTTTTGCTTTTTCGCTGGATAGAAAAGAATATTCTGGCGAAAAGTAAATAAAGACTGGCCTTGTATTTTTTGATTCCTGTATTAAAATCTGAAGGCAGAAAATCATTCACAGATTCAAAAGCAACATAAGGAATGAGCGGGGCATGAGGATTGTCCAGCAAACTCAAAAGTTCACGCATCAAAGTCACTCCGGTTGTTCCGTCTGAAATACAGTGGGGCATGACCCAAAGGATTTCGGAAGCATTCTGTCCTTTCACCCAAACCACTTCGGCTAACGGTTTTTTCGGATGTTCAAAGAGCTGGAACCATCCATTTTCAGATTCTTTGAACCAATCTTCGTCTGTCTTTCGTTCCACAATACGAAGGGGAATAGGCTCAATATCCTTTTGTCCTACAAAAAGAGGATAGCGTCCGCTGTTGCGATCAATGACTGCTCTCAGCATCGGATGTTTCTGCTGGATTTTGATTAAAGCGATTTTAAAGTTCTCTTCAGTAATCTCTCCTTTGATTCTTGCGGTATACACACAGTTTAAAGGTGTTTCAGGATCCACATACATGATCCTTTCCACCATCATTAAGGGTCTTCTGATCATGATACTGCCATTTGTTTAAGTTGTGAATGTATAATCTGCATCACCTCATCACGGACTGCCAGAGCATCTGTGTAAGGCAAATATCCTTCGCTTCCCATGAATGAAAAATCCATTTCACCACGGTAAGTGGAGGTTACCATCGTTGTCGTATTTCCCAAAGGACCAATCACGGATGGACTGAAAATAGTATCCACCGAGAATTCTTTATACTGATGAGGAATCTGAATGCGTCCCAGATTGGAAAACATACAGTCGTTGGACGATTTTCCGTTCTTTAAAAGCTTGGTGAAATTCTTTAGCGCATCATGTCCGGATTCCATCACCATCATCGTGATATAAGGATTCAGTTTTGAGGTCTTTTGTTCCACCGATTTCTGCATCGCACGGAGATTGTCTGTAAAGCTCAGTTTTTCATCAGAAGAAACCACAATCATCAGCCCGAAAGCGAAAATATGATCTTCCTTGATCTGATTGGCAAAACGTCTGATATCTACCGGACAGGAAACTTTGTTAAAGGATTTCTCACCTCTTACTTTTTTAAATGCCTGTAATACCGATGCACTCAAAAATGTGTTCACGGTCACTTCCTGAGATTTGCAGTAGGCAATTAATTCTTTACTCACCGCTTCATCCAGTTTCCAGTGGATCAGATAATCTTTCTGTCTTTCCACAGCGTTTTTACCTACCGGAATACATTTGATTGCTGTGGCAGCAAGCCTTCCGATAAACTTAGCTTTCAGTTTCTGTCTGCGGCTGTTCAGAATTTTTGCCGGAACCACATCCTGAATTCCTAAGATGGGATTTTCAATTCCGATATCAGCAGCCGGATTGTCCAGTACTGCTAAAAACTCTTTTAAAAAAGCCATTGCAGAACCGCCATCGCAAAGACAATGATGGAACGCAAATAGCATGTCAGAAACGTTTTCCCCTTTGATCCAGACAAACCGGATCAGGGGTAATTTTTCATAATTAAAGGTGGTGTTCCATTCTCTTCTGGATTCTTCCTGCCATTGATCTTCGCTCTGTCGGGCAATGATTCTTACAGGAATAGAAACAGGATTATCAGGAACATTATACCATGGAATATTTTTTTCGTCATGGCTGATCAATGCTCTCAGCCATGGATGTTTTTTTTGAATCTGAGCCAGAGCCTGCTGGATATCTTTTAATGCAAAGGTACCTCTCAGTCTGAACGGAATGACCGCGTTAAAAGGTTCTGTGCCGTCCCCCAGTAACATACGTTCACCAAATAGCAATCTTCTTTTCATATGCAGCTATTTATTGGTTTATACAGAAGCTAAAGTTGAGTGTTCCTGTACAAAATTTTCTAACAGTTCTACTGCTTTGTCGTTACCTCCGGCAAGGGTAAATGTATTGCGGACTTCCTGAGCAGCTAATCTGTATTTCGGATTTTCCAACAATTCAAAAACCGTTTCACGAAGAGCATCTACACGCAGTCTTTTGTATCGGATGCTGATTCCGCAGCCTGCCTGTTCGATCAGTTTTGCAATATGGAAGTGATCATACGCAATGGGTGTAATCAACATCGGCAACCCGTTACGGAAAGTATCGTTAACGGTATTGAAACCTCCGTGGCAAATCACCATATCCATTTGCTGCATTACCGCAGATTGAGGGACAAAGCTGTTTACAATAAAATTGTCCGGCCACTCTTCAAAGATTTCCGGTGGAGTAGCGGCAATTACTGTAACGGGCTGGTCTTTAAATGCAGCGATGATTTTTTCAAAGAAAGCTTTTCTGATGTCTACCAGCAATGTTCCCAATGATACAAAGATCTTTGGAGTGGTAGAAGCGTTCAGTTTATCCCAGTCAAATGGAGCATCGTTTGGACGGCCTTTTACCGGACCTACGAATTTCATGTGAGACGGAACGGTTTCAAAACCAGCGAAAGCCTGAGATGTAAACACCATATTCAATTTGTGAGAATGGATGTAAATTCCTTCTTCATGAATACCTACTTCTTTTTGAAGGTCTTTGATCAGGTTTTGCTGCCATTCCCAGATTTTTGGGGCACTTTTTTCTGTATCTCCCATGACATCCGGTGGAACTGGAGTTGTCGTTACACAAGGAATATTATGTTTATGAGCGAAAAGAGCCCCTCCGAAAGTGATACAGTCGTTCACAATCACATCCGGCATCCAGCTTTCTGTCAGTCTGGTTAATCCCGGCATCATCATTTTCGCGAATGGAACATAGGTTTCTTCCAGTGCCAGTTTCATCACTTCAGGTCCGGAACATGCGGGTCCGTCATCCTGTCTTTTTAAAATACGGGCAATTTCCTCCTGATATGGGATAAGATCTTCTTCAGGATAGAAATAAGAACCTCCTTCAGGAATATGTTTGTTGTCTAAAGGCGTAATCCCGAACCATTTTACTTCGTGTCCGCGGGCAATTAAACTCGCTCCCACACTCAAAGTAGGACTTACATGTCCGAAAAACGGAGGAACAACGAATAAAAATTTAGACGGTTTTTCAGGTTTTGAAGCTTTTGACAGAGCCTGTTCCAATAGGGTAGCTGCCGTAACTGAGCCTCCTGCTTCCACAAAAGACTGACCTACTTTCTGAGCTGCTTCACGGTAGCTTGGATTATTTAAAATCTGCTGTACAGCGTCTCTCAGGTGATTGGCTTTAAATCTGTTAAAATTAAGACGCTCACCTGCTTCTGTACGCACTACACGTCCTGCAACATGTGACTGGTCATACGCAATCGGAATTACCACCAAAGGAATACCATTGGATAATGTTTCAGATACGGTATTATGACCGCCGTGGCAAACGACACCATCCAGATGAGGCAACAGATCCAGCTGAGGAACCTGCTGATACACCATAAAGTTATCCGGCCACTGCTCGAAAAGCTGTGGATCGGAAACCACTACCACAGTTAAATCTTCTTCTTTAAAGGCATCAACGACCTTTTGGAAAAATGCTTTTTTATGATCGTGATCGAAGGTTGTTCCGATACTTACTAAAATCTTTTTATTGCCATTGCTTTTTAATTTCTCCCAGTCGAATTCACATGAAACACGTCTTTCCGTAAGAACCGGACCTGTGAATTGGTATTGAGACGGTAGATCATCCATTTCACCAAAGAAATAATTGGACGTCAGAACCAATGTCAACAGATCTGAAGTCGCCAGAGAACGTTCTTCCTGAAACCCCAATTCTTTCTGCAGATCAATGATTTGATTCACTTCCCATTCGTGTACTTTTGGAAGCTCATTCATTATTTTAATGGCTGCCGGAGCCGTAACGGAAGTCGCACAAGGAATTCCTAATGCCTTTGCTGCAACCGGGACTGCAAATAACTGATGATCTCCGATAATCAAATCGGGTTGCTCTATTTTTAATAAAGAAACAATTCCGTTATAGCAATGTCTGTTCAGCGGGATAAGAACTTCTTCGTACAGGAACTTAACGCTGTCTATACCATACACTACTTTTTTAGATATAATATCAAGATATTGTTCGCTTTCTTTCTTTTCTTCGTCGGTCTGATCGTATTGGATCAGTAATAATTTTCCTCCCTCGGGAAGTTTAGCCTCTAAAGTAGGGTCAAGGCTGATCCAGGCTACTTCATGTCCTCTTTCCAGCAGGGTAGCACCAATGCTTAAGGTAGGGTTGACATGTCCTGTCAATGGTGGAACTATAAATGCAAATTTAGCCATGGTTTTGTGTTAAAATTTTAGATAAAAATTGAGCAATCGTTTCAGCGATACGCTGAGGTTCCTGAATAGGAATATTATGATCGCCCGGAATTAATTCAAGTTCAGACTGGCTGATTTGAGATTGCAGCCACTCACCGGTAGGTCTGCAGTTGGAATCAGCGCCATAAAGCAATAGAGTAGAAGCCGTCAGTTTGCTGAAGTCGGTTTCACCCAGGAAATGTTTTTCCTTAATCATATCTGCTTTAATGCTGGTCTGGTTAAACAGAAATTCATACATACGATGGTTCTTTTCCATTTGTCTTTTGCCCATCTGCACTTTGGTGGTATCGGTAAAGTTGGCTACATAGTGCTCAAGAAACTCTTTGCTGTATTCATCAATGATGTTACGGGCTTTTTCGTCCTGAGGATCCGGAGCTTCCGTCACTACAAGCTGATTCACGCGATCTGGGTATTCCAAAGCTGTTTTTAATGCAATAAGACCTCCGAAGCTATAGCCGACAAGGTGTACTTTTTCCAGTTGAA
Organism: Chryseobacterium sp. 'Rf worker isolate 10'; assembly: GCF_050753305.1. Lineage (NCBI taxonomy): Bacteria > Pseudomonadati > Bacteroidota > Flavobacteriia > Flavobacteriales > Weeksellaceae > Chryseobacterium > Chryseobacterium sp. 'Rf worker isolate 10'. The sequence goes on along the minus strand of NZ_JBOZOF010000001.1, from coordinate 2,222,068 downwards.
GGTGATCTATTAAACCTATTAAATCGGATGACATGTTGTCAAGATCGTACCCATCCAAAAAGCGTTCACTCATACCGTGGCTTTTCAGATCGTACATCACCACATGGAAATGCTTGGCCAGCACCGGGGCAATATTAAAATAATAAATGGACAGGTTACTGAACATACCGTGGATGAGTACCACGGTTTGTTCGGCTCCTTTGTTGAGTTCCTGTATATGAACTTGTCTGTTATTGACAGTGATTATTGGCATTCGTAGATATAATTGATGATCATACTAAGGTCAAGATTAATTAGCTGGTCAAGATCCATAGAAGATAACCAACCTGTAAAGTCGATCTGATCGCCAAAATGCGCCTTGATCTTTTCAGAGAAAGAGACAATCTCAATGCTATCCATTTCAAGATCTTTGGTGAATGAACTTTCAGGAGTAATATCCATCTCTTCTACAAATTCAGCACCTATCACTTCAGTAATAAAACCTTTTAATAAAGTAAAAAGTTCTTCGTGGTTCATTTTTAATGTTGCGTTTACAGTGTCCATCCGATAATATAATTTTTATGTTTAATAGTTTTGATTTCAATGTTGTTGATCCACAAGTGATCATCTTTTATCACTTCGACTTCGAAGGCTTTAGGATTTCCTTTGAGTCCTGTTCCCAGGAATTTTCCGTAAGCTTCCTTGGCTACCCAGAATCGGGTGGTCCATTCTGCCTGATCTCTGTCTTTTAATAAGGTTAATTCTTTGTCGGTAAATACCATGTCATAGAATCCTGAACTGCGTTCTTCCATCAGTTCCATATCGATTCCTACAGATTTTCCATATCTCGCAATTCCCACGGCTTCTTTTCCTTTGTGAGCTAATGAAATATGAATGTCTTCTGTAAAATCACTGATGAGGTAAGGTTTCCCTACTTCATCGGAACGAATTTCAAAAGTGATCGGGAAGCAGGCATGATTCTTTTCCTGACGGAGAAGGTTTCTTACGGCATCTTTCACCGCTACACGGCTTACCATCCAGTTTTTCTTTTTGTTAGGTAATAACTGTTGGTGATGCTGTTTTTCCGTTTGGTTGAAGTATCTTTTCAGGATAAAATCCCATGAAGCGACTCTTGTATAGGCTTGGTGGAAAAAGAATACTTCAGGAGCAATCTCTTCCGAAAGACGGTTGTGCAGCGGTGACATGGAAACATTCCATAAAGCGGCATCAATTTCCAGTCTTCTGTTCTGCCAGCCGGTAATCGCGCACCATACTTTTCCGTCTCTTTTCAGGATGATATCGGCGATGGCAAATTCATCATTAAGCTCGGTCAGCATGCAGGTACATTCAAAAATACCTTCCTGATCATGCATATCTCCGAAGAATTCAATATCTCTGATTTTCACAGGAAATGCAATACGGTCTTTCACCAAAGTAAGCTGAAGCCAAAGTCCGAATAACTGTCCTGCATTATCCAGTAAAGAACCTTTACCGCCGTTTCCTTTTATTTTTCCGATGATTCCTTTATCTCCAACGGCTGAAATTTCAGTAATTCCCTGGTATTTATCTCCATGGAACATATGCATGTCATAGATTTCTTCAGGCGTTCTTTCAATAGGCAAAAGATTACCAATGGAAAGATTGAAATCAGGGGTTGGAACAGGAGCAGATTTTAAGACTACTTCTGCATTGGCAAAGTTTTCAATATCGAGATAAGCGTGATTCGGTGAGCGCCATTCTCCTTTTACGGTTTTTTCGAAAGGTTTGGCTACGTTCATCCATTGGAATACACTTACGTTCATGATTTTATGAACCTGTGTTCCCGGAATTTCCGCTTCTGCAATTTCTGCAAGCTGTTCAAAGATCATCGTCATCGGAATAACCGGTTCCATATCAGCGACATGAGCCCATCCTTTTGGCTGTCTCAATAAACTGTGATCGATCAGGTAAGGATGACTTTCCAGTGTGACGTACAAGTCTTTTGTGAAGGTTGTACTTCTTGGTGCTTTTTGAGCTACATGGGTTACAGGTGCAGGTCTTTGGATGGTAATTTCCGGACGGTTTTGGAATAAAGTTAATACTTCTTCCTGCATACGGATCATATCTGCAACGTTTTCCTGAAATGCCTGTACCAGCGGATGACCGCTTTTTGTGGCAATAGCCGAAGCTGTTGCTGTATATTGTTTTGGCGTGTCAAAAGATTGAGCCAAAGCTTTCACTTCTTTAAAATTACGGATAATAGGAGAACCTAATTCCAGCTTAATGCCTTTTCCTGAAGGTCTTTTCGAATGATTCTGAATCTCCAGAAAATCAAGAGCAATTGTTTTTCCTTCTACAAATAATGAAGCCACTACACGCTGTAACTGAGCCAGTGCAGAACGGGTCGGAACGCTGGAAGCAATGGTACTGAAGGCTTTCCCCTTCAAAGTATCATCAATAAATCCAATCAGACCTCCTGTACCCACCTGAATGAAAACCCTTGCGCCTTCTTCGTATAATTTGTCTGTCAGTTCACGGAAACGAACAGGTTCTACCAAATGCTCAGCACTCAGTTTTCTGATCGCTGCCTGATCTGCAGGATAAGGTTCTAATGTTGTGGCAGACCACAATGGGATTTTCGTCTGCTGGAACTGTGCTTTTTCCATTCCCGCAAGGATTACATCCAGTTTGTCAGCGATAAAAGGAGAGTGGAATCCAGACTGGAACGGCAGTACCTGATGGAAGATCTGTTTTGCTTTTAAGAAAGGAACCAATTCATCCAGAGCTGCATTGCTTCCGCAAAGAATCACCTGATTAGGGCAGTTGTCATTGGAAACATAGAGATTTGAAATTTCTGCAATAAAAGGTTTTATCACATCAATTCCGGCTCCTATGGCGATGAATTTGGAGTCTTTTAATTCAAATGTTTCAGGATTCAATACATCAATTAAAGCTTTTACAGAGTTGGCTTCCGCTAATTCTGAAGAGTAACCGGCAAGCCATTCTCCTAAACTGTGCCCGGCATTCATATCAGGGATAATTCCCAGTTTTTTCAGTGAATTATCAAGGATACTGCAGTTGTTGAAGATGTTTAAAGCATCGGTTAAAAGGCCTTCACCTTCCGTTTCGATAGGGGCTGTCAGCCCGAAATAACGGCTTGCCGTTTCTACTTCACCTTTTGCAAGACCATCTAAGCCGGGGAATACAAAGGCTACTTTACCGCCATCTTTTAATAATGGGGCAGAGGTGTACCAGATATCCTGTTTATTTTTCCAGGTGATGTTTTTGGAAACAATTTTCATGGCTTTTTCTACTCTGGCAGGAGTGGGATCGAATATCGCAACTCTGAAATCTCCTTCGCCAATCGCTGTTTCATTATTTTGTAATGCTGAAAGCAGTTCTTCATGGGTAGGTCTGGCCAAGATCAATACCTGATCTTTTTTCGGCATATCATAGCCTTCCAAAACAACATGAGCATTGATTCCTCCGAATCCGAAAGCATTCACTGCAGCTACTTTTGGCAGTCCTGTTTTTGACCAGTTTTTGGCTTCCTGTACAGGCTCAAACCTTGTATTTTTCATATCCGAAGTCGGATTCTCACAATATAAGGTCGGTGGTAAAGTATCGTGATGTAATGCTAAACAGGTTTTAATTAATCCTGCAATTCCTGCAGCTGGCATAGCATGCCCGATATTGGACTTTACAGATCCGATACCTGCAGCCGGAGCCGTTTCTTCTTTTCCGAAGAACTGAGCTAAGGTCTGAAGTTCTGTTTTATCTCCAAGGGGAGTTCCTGTGCCATGAGCTTCAAGATATCCCACTTTACTTTTATCTAAATCAGCATTGATCCACGCCTGTTCTAAAGCTTTCAACTGACCTTTTACGGATGGGCTCATCACGCTGGTACCATTACCATCGCTGCTTACGCCCACGCCTTTGATCACAGCATAGATTTTGTCCTGATCCCGAACAGCATCTTCCAGTCTTTTTAAGACTACAAAACCGCAGCCTTCCCCAATCAATAGACCGTCAGCATCCATACTGAACGGTTTGATCTGCTGCTGGCGGGACATTGCGCCCAGTTGGGCAAAAATACTCCAGAAAGCGGCATTCTGTCCTGTGTGTACACCTCCTGCGATCATGATATCGGAACGACCTCTCTGAAGTTCCTGTACAGCATGATCTACAGCAATCAAAGCAGAAGCACAAGCGGCATCTACAGTAAATGCAGCACCTCCTAGATTGAAGCGGTTCGCTACAAGAGAGGCAACAAGATTGGGAATTAATCCCATTGCGGTGTCTGCTGCAAAACGTCCTTTACGCTGTTGAAAAGCATGCTTTACTTTTTCAATATCTGCAGGAGAAACCTGAGGCAGTAACTCTTGTAACAATGAAGAAATCTGTTCTCCGGTTCTTACAATTTCAATCGCTCGGGTAGCACCAGGACCAGTATAGTTTCCTTTACCAATGATGATTCCCGTTTTTTCAAGGGAGATATTCTTCTGAAATACGCCTGCATCTTCCAGTGCTTTCTGTACCAGATCAAGGGTAAGCAAATGGTCAGGTTCCGTTCCTTCAACAGCCAATGGCAGAATACCAAATGTGGTGGGATCGAATGTATAGTCAGGGATAAATCCTCCACGCTGACAGTAAAAACGGTCAACGGGACTTGTCGCATCACTGAAATGAACCGGATCTATCCGATCCGCCGGAGCGAGTTCGGTAGAATCAACTTTATTGACAATATTCTGCCAAAAAGTGTTGGCATCCTGTGCCCCGGGAAAGACACAGGATAGACCAATTACAGCAACATCTGTTTTTTTCATATTGAGTTTATGCAGCGTTTTACCAATTATTTCCTGACATGATCAGCACCTGGCTTTCTGTTCCGTATTTAATCTCGTTAAGGAAGATTTCTTTTCCTTCATCCAATGGAATCATGGAAATACCTCTGCGTTCGTACTCAGATTCAAGGGTGGAAGAAACCATTCCGGCACCTTTCCATGGTCCCCAGTTGATAGAGATTACTTTTCCTTTTAATCTTTTATTTAAAGCATTTGCATAGTCATCCAGTACGCTGTTGGCCGCAGCATAATCTGTCTGACCTTTGTTGCCGTATACGGAAGCGATGCTTGAGAATAATACTACAAACTGACAGTCTGAACGAAGCTGTTCTGCCAGTACACGAAGTGGTTTTACTTTGGTATCAAATACACGTCCGAAAGAGCTTGTGGTCTTTTGTTTGAATAATTTATCTTCTAAAAGACCTGCTCCATGAATCACTCCATCCAGACGGTTGTATTTCTCATAGATACTGCTGATCAGATTACTTAATCCTTCTTCGTCACAAAGATCCAGTGATTGGTAAATGATGGTATTTCCAAGCGCTTCCATATCACGGATTGTGCGCAGGATCTGATTGTTTTTGAAAATCTTCGTCGTTTCTTTTTCTATTTCTGCAGGAGATGTGAATTGTCCGGATTTGATAAGGAAGCCTCTGATTTCTTCTTTGGTTTTCATGGTTTCAAATTCCTTGGCAGAAACCTCATTTCTTGGATCAGCTGATCTTCCTACCAGAATATAGGTACAAGGATAAGCCTGAGACATGTGTTTTACCAGTTCGGCAGTGATTCCCTGTGCACCTCCCAGTACCAACACCACAGATTTTTGATCTAACTGGATATGTGCTTCATGTAAGCTTGTAGATAATGGAGAAGGAATGATGTCTACTTTATGTCTCTGATCATTTTTATAAATAACTTCAGCAGGTTTATCGTTGGTAAGAATTTCTTTCAACGTAATTTCAGCAATCTGATCTACTTCCTGAGGAGTACTCAGGCTGATTAATCTGCAGGTTGTATTATCAAATTCTCTTGCCAGACTTTTGAAAAGTCCCGGATATCCCTGGTGGTGGCGTAATATACTTGCATCTGTAATTTCCTGAAGGTGTGCAGGAATATCTGAGATCAGATATACCCATTTCGCTTTATCAAAATCCAGCTTCTTGATCAGATCTACATGATCAATGATGCTTGGTTTATCAGCTGCGGAGAATAGATCTAACATAATTAATCCGTCAATATGGGAAAGATCTTTTTCTGTATCTACTAATTCTACGATGGCACCATGTTTTTCCAATGCATCTTTGATTGCTGAGGTTTGTTTGCTGTCATCTTGTGTGATGGCAAAGCGTTTTCCCTGCAATACTTCTGTATTTTGTATTAAAAAAGCATCGGTAGGAGTGATATCAAAACGAAGACGTGAAAGTACATTCTGAACAGGTTCTGTAGTGCTGTCTTCTTTCACTTCAGGTGTCGTTTCGTTGGTTTTACCATTCATTTCGCTGATCCAGCTTGCCAGACCGCGAAGGGTTTTGATAGCCGCCAGTTTTTCCATCACATCATCAGCCTGTTCAAGGTTTTGCCCAAAACCGATCTTGGTTTTAAGATCGCCGATGATTTCCATACGTTTGATGGAATCTATACTTAGATCCGCTTCCAGATCAAGGTCAAGACCTAACATTTCTTTTGGATAACCTGTTTTTTCACTTACAATATTCAAAATGGCATTTTGAAGGTCTTCAAGAGAGAATGCCGGCTGAGCTTGTGATTTTGAAACTGTTGGTTCAGTTGCTGTTCCGTTTTTTTCAGGCGCAGCAGTTGTTTCAGCTCCTGAAAATTCAGTAAGCCATGAAACTAATCCGCTTAAAGTTTTTATTCCTGCAAGCTGCTCCATAACGGTATCTTCATTAGCATTTCCGTTACCCAGGGTTCCCAGTTCGTTACGAAGTGTTCCGATGATTTCAACTCTCTTAATAGAATCAATACTTAAATCCGCTTCAAGATCCATTTCCATACCCAGCATTTCCTGAGGATATCCTGTTTTGTCGCTTACCACCTGTAATAATAAAGACTTAATATCTCTTGTCGGAGCTTGTTTTACAGCAGCCACGGCTACTGGTTTTTCCTGATGAACAGGTTGAACCGGAATGGTAGAGATGGGTTGGTGTGCAGCAACTGGTGCTGGTGAATGGTATACAGGAGCAGGGAAAGCCTGAGGATTCTGTCCCATAAAGGAAAGCATCACATCACGCTGTGCCTGTATCATTAATTTCATGCTGTTCAAATATTCCTGCAACATACGTTCAGCAGTAGACTGAGCTTCAGTTGCGGGTGCCTGTGAGTTATTAGTAAAGTTGTTCATGGGAATAGGGTTTATAAGTGGTAATGCACCGTTGGCTGGCAGATTACCGGTAGTTGGGTGGGCAGTTTGCCCGTTAACACGCCATATGGCTGTGCTCTTCTTATAAAGCTCAGGTTGGTTAAGGTCAATAATGTTGACACTTCTACCATCAAAAAGCTTGTTGATCGTAAAGCTTCGGCCTGTTCCTAAATATTGAGCCAGCATGCAAAGCAGATGACTGAATTTATTACGGCTGTTGTCTTCAACATATAAGGTCAGCTGATCTTTTTCCAGACATGATTTGGTTAATCCGGTAAGTACTTTTCCTGGTCCTACTTCGATGAAGATTCTTGCACCATCATTGTACATGGCCTGAAGCTGTTCTACAAACCTTACAGGCTGTACCAGATGGTCAGTAAGTCTTTCTTTTATTTCTGATGGGTTCGACGGATATACTTCTGCTGTAGTATTGGACCAAACAGGGATCTGCATTTCCTGGAAAGGAACGTCTTTTAATACTTCAGCATATAAATTCTTGGATTTTGCCAATAATGGGCTGTGGAATGCACATGCAACTTCCAGTTTTTTAGCAGAAATACCTTCCTGTTTAAGCACTTCCAGTAATGTATTGATCGCTTCTGTACTTCCAGCGATAACGCACTGAGTGGGAGCGTTGAAGTTGACAGGATAACATCCTTCTACTTTTGCAATAATTGGCTGTAAACGTTCCGGAGCAGCACTGGCTGCCAGCATGGAACCCGGATCTCCACCTTCTACTGAATCTAAGATAGACTGCGCTCTCTTAACACTTAAGTCAACCAGTTTATCTTCTCCAAATACTCCTGCAAAGCATAAAGCCGGTATTTCACCGTAGCTGTGACCTGCCAGCATATCAGGAATAATTCCCAATGATTCTAAGAATTTAGCCAATGCAAGGTCTACAATTCCTAAAAGAGGTTGTGCTAAACGGGTATCTTTAATGGTTTCTTTCTGTTGTTTTAAATCAGTATCATTAAAGGTTTTAGATGGGAAAACTACTTTTTCAAGTTCAGGATACTCATCAATAATCTTACGCATAGCCGGGAAAACCACAAATAAGTCACGTGCCATATTGATTCTCTGGCTACCTTGTCCAGGGAATGTGAAAGCTACTTTACCTTCTTTTTTGTTAACTGTAAAGGTGTCTTTTGTCTCAATCCCTAGCAGTACCAGTTCAAGCTTCATCATCAGGTCTTCAGCGGTGTCAGCAACAATGCTGAACTGGATTGGTTTTTCTGAGCTGATGCTTAAACTGTAAGCGATATCTTTTAATGGAATACCATCATTAATTTCTAATAAAGCCTTAACCTTGCTTGATTCTCCTTTGGCTTCTTCATAGGTGTCTCCACGGAACACAAATAATTCTGAAGGCCATGACTGCATTGCGATTGAATTATCCTGCTTAGGATGGTTGGCAATAACCGTATGGAAATTCGTTCCTCCAAATCCAAAAGCACTGATTCCTGCATAACGGTTTTTCTCGCCCCACAATCCACTTTCTGCATGGAAAGCAAATGGGCTGGTTGCTGCATTATAATACGCATTAGGCTGCTGAAGGTGAAGGGTAGGTGGTTTTACTCCATGATATACAGCAAGTGAAGCTTTGATTAATCCAGCTAGCCCTGCCGCACACTTGGTATGCCCGATCTGTGTTTTCACAGAACCTAAATGCGTCTGCCCCGGTAATGCTCCTGAACGGCTGAATAAATTGGTCAGTGCACTTAATTCGGTTTTGTCACCTACTACTGTTCCTGTACCGTGAGCTTCTACAAGACCAACGGAAGAAGGACTAATACCAGCCTGGGAATAAGCACGCTCTAAGGCTCTTACCTGACCTATTTTTCTTGGAGCCGTTAATCCTAACGCTTTACCGTCACTGGATCCCCCAACTCCTTTGATTACTGAATAAATACGGTCACCATCACGTACTGCATCTTCATATCTTTTTAAAACAAGGATGGCAATACCTTCTCCAAGAGCGATACCGTCTGCATCACTGTCGAATGTAGCACATCTTCCTTTTCTGGATAGGGCATGCGTGCTGGAGAACATCAGGTAATCATTGATTCCATTGTGTAAATCTGCACCTCCTGCAAGAACCATATCGGATTTTCCCAATACAAGTTCCTGGCAAGCCAGATCAATAGCGGCTAATGACGAAGCACAAGCTGCATCTACGGTAAAGTTTCTACCGCCAAGATCCAGTCGGTTTGTAATTCTACCTGCGATTACATTCGCCAGAATACCTGGGAAAGAATCTTCTGTAGTATGTGGGAAGGCTTCTTTTACTTCTTCATGAAGTTCTCCGAAAACCTGTTTATAATATCCTCTGAAACTATAGCTGTTGGCAAGGTCATTACCTCCTTCAGCACCTATAATGACAGAAATGTTATCTCTGTTGATGTGTTTTTCACCATATCCGGCATCTTCCATCGCACGTTTTGCAACCAATAAGGTTAACAGCTGTGTAGGTTCAATAGCGGCAAGTGATTGTGGTGGAATTCCGAATGCTAATGGATCGAAATCAATTTTTGGAATGAATCCTCCCCATTTGGAATGGGATACATCCGATTCATTGGAATCTGGTTTGTAATAAAGATCTTTATTCCATCTTTCATCCGGTACTTCGGTAACACTGTCTTTTCCTAAAATGATATTTCTCCAGTATTCATCAAGGTTTTTAGCACCTGGGAAGATACACTCCATTCCTACGATAGCGATGTCCAGAGGTTTTTCTACAGATACCGGTTCTTCCGGTAACGCTGCATCCTGAATGTGTTCGTAATTGTCTACAACACTTTGATGAAGAGCTGCCAATGAGATGACACGGTTATGCATCGTAGCAACCTGACCAATCATATACATTCCTAAGTCTAATTGATCATCTTTAGGAATATTAACCAGTTTATCACCCTGACGTTCTATGCCTTTAGCGGCAATACGTAAACGGCCTACATTTAATTTTTCAAGCTGTTCCCATACCTGTTTTTTGTCCATTCCGGCAGCAAGAAGTTTTGCTTTTTCCGTATTGAAATGGTTGGCAAATGCAGTATTTAAGCAACGGGTTTCATGTCCCGGAGCTGTTTCCAGTAAAACGGTATCTTTCGCCTGCATAGCCTGAGCCTGGAATTCTTCCTGAATAGCTCCCGTCTGTACCGCTTCATGTGTATAAAGATAGGCAGTCCCCATCAATACACCAATTTTGACTCCTCTCGCAGCCAATGGTGCAGCCATGATGGATACAAATGCGGTTGAAAAAGCGTTATGAATTCCTCCTGCAAAAAAGACACTGATGTTTTCAGGGTGGTCTTCTTTTAAAATACGTTCAATTTGTTTTTCCCAAAGAACTGTACTTGAAAGAGGGCCTACGTGACCTCCGCACTCGCGTCCTTCAAAAATAAAGTTTTTAGCACCTTCTTTCAGGAAAATATCCAGTAGGGCAGGGGAAGGAACATGTAAGAAGGTTTTTATTCCGGCTTTTTCAAATACTTTGGCCTGAGCGGGTCTTCCTCCTGCGATCAAAACTACTGGAGGTTTCGCTTCTAATATATAAGAAGTCTGTTCTTCTCTTAATTCCTGTGGTGCAAATCCTAGGATTCCTACACCCCAAGTTTTATCACCAGCCAGTTTCTTGGTATCCATCACCAAAGATTTTGCAGATTCTCCTTTCAATAAGGATAGAGCAACAAAGGGTAGAGCTCCGGCATCTGCTACTGCATTGGCAAATGAAGGAACATCACTTACACGGGTCATTGGACCTTGAGCGATAGGATAGTTCAGACCCAGTTCCTGTGCTAAAGAATTATTTTTATCAATTACTTTCAGTGCTTTTGCCTGCTTCAAATGCCCATACATGGCTTCTTTGAAACCGAAAATCAGTTTTTTCAGTGTTTTGAAGTCTTCATACAGGTCTGTGGCCAATGAAATGTCTTGTCCCATAGGAATATAACATGTGCTAAGGTCAAGGCCTGTAAAATATTGTTTCAGATCTTCGGCGGTTGCATTTTCGGGTAAAGCCGGTGAATTGGGTCTTACCAATACACGATGGTTCGCAATCACCTTAGTTTCTGTACCATTCAGTTTTGAGCAAACTTCTTTCAGATCCTGTGGAACTGAACTTTCCGGGAATAAAGCCAACTGGCTGTCCAGTACAATTCCTGTTGCTCCCAAAGCTTTTGATGCTGCAGCGGTATGGAGACCTATTCCTCCCTGTACCCACACCGGAATGCTTTGGATTTCTTTGATCACACGCTGGAATAATACAAACGTGGATTCATAGCCTACTAATCCGCCTGCTTCATTTCCTTTGATAATGATTCCTTCTGCTCCCGACTGTTCAGCCTGTCTGGCTTCTTCCAAACTGCTTACCTGATATACTGCAGGCAGGCTGGAAGGCTTAGACATTCCGAACGGAAGGATCGCAAATCTTACTTTTTCAGAAATTTGAAGAGAGGCGAAGTTGTCTTTAGAAAAATAAATACCATATGATGGTACGTCTATCTGGTCAAGTTGATGTAACGCTTCCTGCGCAGCCGTTATCTCACTTCCTAAACTTAAAACGGGAAATGCACCCGCCTGGTGTAGTCTAGGTATAAGGTTAACGTCTGGTTTTTCAAAAGGCGTCAGTCCAATAATGGGTAAGTTTTTCATGGCGTGATAATTATTGAATGATAGCAAGAGATTCATAACAAAATGCTGTGCCTTTCGGTAATAAGGCGGTTGCTTTTTTGTTATGATATAATAAAATTGGTTTTTGTTAAATCGTTAACGGTTTGAATCGTTTTGTGGTAATTATTCAATAATCTATTACTTATCAATAGATTGTCTGATAGTAGGGTGATCTCCGGTTTTTCAAAAGGCATTAGCCTGATTTTGGTCAAGTTTTTCATAGCATTTACGGTATAGAAATGATTAATGATATCTCATAACAAAACATCAATATCATCGTTATAAACGACGATATCCCGTTATGAGGAAATAAAAATAATAAAATTATAATATATCTTCAGTCATAAATGCTATTTGATAATGATTTTTTAATAGAAAAATATCAATTGTTCAAATGCTATTAAAGTATATTTATTATTTTCTTATTCTTAGAAACGTGACGATACAATCTTAGTAATTTTAATTATAAATAGTTATAGTTAAAAAAATGTTAAGCAAATATAGTAATAAAAAATAAAATATTTCAAAAAAGGGAGATTTGTTTTCGGGTATATTACAAAAAGATAATATACAATGAATAAGGTTCGAAAATGTAAGAATGGCCTTTATCAATCTGATAAAACGGATATGCGAATTTATGTAAAATTAATCAATATATTGTGATTTAATCTGAATTATTTGTGAATTTTATCTATCTTTTTGATAAATAAACAGATAGGAATTTTAACAAATAATTAAATTATCTTTTCGAAATTCATAAAAAAAACAGTAAGTACTTGATATACTTACTGTTTTTGAATAGGTTAAATGTTAAGGTTTTTTCTGATGAATGACCTATAAAAGTTAGCGTTGTATCAATTATAGGCCAATATTATTTATTGGGTGGAAATTAATGGATTGTCAAAATTTAAAAAATACTTAATCCGTATTGTTTTGCCAGGTCTAAAATCATGTGATATCCTGCGAGTGAATTGCCGTGTTGATCTAAAGACGGACTGAATACCCCGATTCCCATTTTTCCGGGAACACTTACCGTAATTCCTCCTCCTACACCGGATTTGCTGGGCAGTCCTACCATTCTGGAGTATTCTCCACTGAACTCATACATGCCGGCAGTCAGCATCTGTGATTCTACCAGTTTTGCCATGTCGGCATTTTTGTAACTGGAATCTCCGTCAAATCTTACGCACTGGTTGGCGAAGAAGTAGCCTATTTTTGCAAGATCTTCAGCGGTAAGTTCAATAGAGCATTGTTTGAAATAGTTGTCCAGCTGGTCTTCATTTCCTGAAATCAGCCCGCTGTTTTTCATAATATAAAACATACCACGGTTACGATGTCCCGTTGATTTTTCAGATTCGTAAACAGATTTGTTGTAATCTATAGACTGGTTTTTGGTGATGTATCTTACCATATCCAGTATTTTCAGGAATGGTTTTTCTCCGTCTCCGGAAATTAATGAAGTGGTAAGAATTGCTCCTGCATTCATCATAGGATTAAGCGGTTTTCCTGTAGTTTCCAGATTTGAAAAATGATTGAAAGGTTTGTCTGAGCCGAAATACCCCATTTTATCAAAAATATCAGCTTCTCCTTTTTCGTTTACAGCCACCATTAATGAGATGATTTTGGAGATACTCTGCATGGTGAATTTTTTATTCACGTCTCCTGTGTTGAATACCTTACCGTTTTTGTCTACTACGGAAAATGCAATGGCTTTGGCATCCATTTTCCCCAGTTCAGGAATGTAGTCTGCTACTTTGCCCTGGCTGTAATAAGCTCTGTTCTTTTCCAGGATAGTGTTTAGGGTTTTTTCTGAAATGGTTGAAACATCTGCTGTTTTCTGAGCGTAAACAGTTGTGTTTAAGACTAAAAAAGCTGCAGTACAAATTCCTTTTGCAGATGATAAAAAGCTGTTGTCTTTCATAGGTAAGGTCTTCAAATAAAATGTTTATGATATGCCTGAGAAAACAAAGATAAAGTATTTTTAATATTGTCTGTAATTCTCCTTAATGGTACTCTTGCTGTTTATATGATATTTCTAAATTAAATAAAGTAATGTGTATAATGAGATTAAAAAAAAGGTTTTGACAAATGAAAAAATATTTTAAAAAAGAACAGAATTTCATTTAAATTTTTTTTCTTTTTTTAAATGATTTTTAAGTATGATTAATTTTAATTTATTATCTATTTTTAATTAATAAAATTCACAATTTTAATTTTTGTTGATTATTTTGGTTTTTAATAATGCATAAAATGTGGTATTTTATTTATTTAAAATAGGTTTAATACTCGGATTTTTTAGAAAAAGTTAATTTTTTCACATAACTAATATGTGAGTGAAATAAGATATAAGCAGGAATTTGTCTATATCGTTGGACTTCAGTTGTGAAATTGTGTTATTTTTTCACTATTAAATGATTTTTGTATTATTTTTTTTGTTAATTTGACAAAAAATTAATAACACTTTTTTAATAACTATGAAAAACAACACCTATTTTGGTAGGCAGCACGTCTTCAGATGGCTCCTGCTATGTTGGCTTTTGGTGCCCTGGGTACTACAAGCGCAAGCTCGAATTACATGGACCGAAGAGGTCGGATGCCAGGAATTCCGAGGCGAAAAAGAAGGTCAGGTTCCTGACAACGGAATCGCCAGTTCCTACATCAATTCTGCGCAGTGCCTCCGGGTCTGCGAGAAATCATTAGACCCTGTCAAATATCTGGTTCAGGGATCCAACGTTTCTAATGTACAATGGTCAGTTTCAGGAGGAACTGCCACAATTTCCGGAGCCGGAAATACCTTAGCGTATGTTACGTGGGGTGCCGCCGGTAACGGTTCTTTACAGGCTGTGATCACATACAACGACGGAACTGTGGAAACACAGACCATCTGTATTGAAAAAATCAACAGACCTATTGCTAAATTTGAATTGCTGAATCTGGATTATACCGTATGTAACAATACAACGGTGTATTTTGATAACCTTTCTGAACAAAACGGAGGGTCAGATATTGTCAATTATTACTGGCAGTTCGGAGATGGAACTACTTCCACTTCCACTGCTTTTGAGCCGTCTCACGTCTACACTAATCCTGGTACTTATACCATTCAGCTTACTGTAACCAATAAGTGCGGATGCCAGAGTAAATTTAAAAAAGAGATTAAGGTAGTGAAATCTTACCCTGTACAGATCAACTGTGCTTCTGTAGTATGCGAAGGAAGTACTGAGAAATACAATGCACAGGATGGATGTAACAAAGGTCAATGGAAAGTTATTGGCGGAAATATTGTAAGCAATAACGGAAATGAAATTGAAGTAATATGGGATCAGGTAGATCCATTGGACGGTTTCGGGTATGTAATGTACATGTCTGAATGTGCTTGTCCTGAATGGACTACAGTTAAAATCCCTGTGATTTTAAAGAATGCAAAAGTTAAAGGTCAGGAGAAAGTATGTGCTGGTAAGCAGTATACCTATTCTATTCCTCAGTGGCCTACAACCAAAGTTAACTGGAATGTATCAGGACCTGGAGCAGGTCAGTTGGTAAATACCCAGCAGAGAAACGAAATTGTGTTCTCAGCGACTCAGCCAGGAACTTACCACCTTGAAGCTACTTATTTCAATACTTTATTATCATGTGAAGGACATGCTTCTATTGATATCGAGGTAGAGCAGCCGGTAACCATAAGCGGTGGTGCAGATGAAATCTGTGCAGGAACAAGCCAGACATTTACAGCAACACCTAATGTACCTGTTATCTGGAAAGTAACCACTGGAGGTTCTACTGTCACATCGGGAGTGGTATCCGGACCATTTACTTACCCTTTTACAACAGCAGGTACTTATACTATTGTTGCTGTGAAACAAGGAGGAGGTTGTGAAAGTAATCCAAGAATTATTAAGGTATTACCAATTCCACAGCCACCTACAGGAACTATTTCAGGAGAGACTAAAGTATGTCCTGGAAAACCTTATGTGTATACCATCAGCTCTGTAGATGCAGGGATGGTGCCAGTTTGGAGTGTTACCAACGGAACAATCCAGGGGAGTAACGCAGGATCTTCAGTAACGGTTATATTTAATGCTGGTGCTTCGTCATATTCAGTGTCTGCACAGAATAAATCTATGAGTAATGCAGGATGTCTTTCAGCTCCAATTTCGTTCAGTGTAGCCGCATTGGATCTTAATACAATTACGGTCAATCCTAATCCGGGTGGACCTTTCTGTCCGAGCAGCACTCAGACTTTCACTGCCAATCTGAACGGGATTGTTCCGGACTTTATGGAATGGACATTCGGAAGTGCCAACTTCGGAAGTGTTGTAGGAGGACAGGGTACTAATAATATCATTGTAAACTTCAACGAAATTTCTTCAACAAGCAGCACTACGCTGAACTTAAGAGTTGTAAAGTGTGGAGTAACAAAAATTATCAGTGTTCCGGTATCTTTATTGCCGCTTCCTGTGGTGAGCTTCACGAATGTTGGAGGGCTTTGTTTAGGTTCCAATCTTACATTCACTGTAAATCAGGGAATTATCACTTCAGCAACGAGTGTAACTTTCACTTTTGCTAACGGAACGACATATACTACAGCTTATAATCCGGCAGGAAATTATAGCTTCCCGAATAACGGATATATCCAGAACGGTTCAGGAAGTAACATTTCTCAAACGGTGACAGTAACTTATACAGGAACTAACGGATGTAACTATAAGCCTACTGCAAGTGCTAACTTTACTATATATCCTGAAACTATTATTACGGTTTCTCCGGTATATAATATTTTGGTATGTGATCCTACAACAATGACACCGTATACGCTTACGGCAAACAGTTCTACAGGACTTACCAATATTGTTTCTTGGCAGTGGTTCAAGAATAATACACCAATATCTGGTGCTACTACCAATTCTTATACTATTGGAGGAGCAGGCGCTTTTGGAACCTATAGAGTACAGGCTGTAGATATTAATGGTTGTGTGGTTTCTTCACAGAACATTAATGTGAGCCAGCTATGCCCAAGCAGCGGAACTTGTACTGCAAATCCTCAGATCAACTTTACAGCTACATGGTCAGGTTGTAACACAATTTCTACTTCAGGGTTAACGTATAGCGGAACTCCTGATCAGATCGAGTGGTCATCAGACAGTGTACTTACTTTAACTTCCCCTCAGGGACAGCCTACAGCAACCTATCAGACTACTCTTGCAGGAGCACATATTGTTTTTGTACGTTTAAGATATGGTGCATGCTGGTATAGCAAAGCGGTAGAAGTAAGAAAGAATTACGAGCCTAAATTCAGTGTAAGCACAGTGTGTAGCGGAGGCGGATATAATGTGACTCTTTTCAATAGTTCTACTATTTTTGAGATCAATCAGTCATCTATTACCTATACATTCACTAGTCCGGGTCAGCCAACCCAAACAGGACAGACGGCTACTTACAACAACCTTGCGCCAGGTACTTATACCTTCACCATGACAATGTCTGCGCCAGGAAAGCCATCGTGTACAACTACGCAAACTGTTACATTAGCTCCAGTTCCGAATACCAACTTCCTGGTTCCGGCATGGATCTGTGTACGTGAGCCTATTACATTCACTGCGGTGGGATACAACTCGGCTAATACATACACCTGGCTTTTTGATGGCACAGCATATGTGGCTTCAGGATCAGGTGCAACAGTTACTTATAATACAAGTGGAGCAAAGACAGTACAGCTAAAAATCACTACCCCTAACGGATGTGTATATACTTCACCAGTTGCTAATATTAGCGTGAAAGAAGCCTTCATTGATGGTAATATTTCACCTATTAATGTGGTTGCTTGTGCAGGATCTGTTCCTACACTTGTGTTTAATGGTTCGGTAGGAACTGCCAGTCAGTATATCTGGATGAATGGTTCTCAACCAGTACCGGGAGCACCAAATTCATTGACATTCACGCCGACTCAGTCAGGAACTTACTGGCCGGTATTGGTATCACCAGATGGTTGTAAAACAAGCATCATGAGTACTAAAGCGGCAACGGTGACTGTTAAAAATGCTCCATATGTAAATATTTCAGGTAAAGCCAATATCTGTGCAGGATCTTCTACAATACTAAGTGGTCTTGTAACCGATAATACATTGGAATATCAATGGAAGAAAAATGGTTCTCCAGCATCACCTGCATGGATGTCTGGTCCTTATCCGATTACTTTAAATACGGGATCATTAACTGCAGGTACTTATGTTTATACTCTTGAAGTAAGAACTCCGGGAACATCAGGATGTGTAAGTTCTAAAAACTTTACCCTTACAGTAAGCAATCCGCCATCACCGGTTACAGTAGCTTACAGCCTTGTGAGCTGTCAGCCTTATAGAATTCAGCTAACTGCATCAGGACCATCTACAGGAGATTATAACTGGAGCAATGGAATGTCAGGACAGTCAATCACTGTAAATGAAGGTGGTGTATTCCAGGTTACTTATACAGCGCCAAGCGGATGTAAAGTATCTAATTCTGTAGAAGTACCACTAAGTCTTGAAAGCTTGATGTGGGTATTCCCTACAGGATGCTATGACGAATGTCTTAGAGAGAAGAATTATATCATAGGACCAAAAGGAGTATTTGATCACCATGACTGGATGTTGTTCGGAAACAGTATTCAGAGTGGAAACAATAATTTCATTTTCCCATTGTATATCGGAGCTCCGGGTACATACCAATTACAGGTTAATCATTTAGGATGCCAGTATACATCCGGAACCATGAATTACTATCCAGGAAAAGAATGCGGATACGAAACAGATTGTAAGATTAAAGGAGAAATTAAAGGAATGAAGTGGGTTGGAGATCACTACGCCGTTTATGGTGCTATTTACAACACAGGAGGTCAGCCGATAAGTCTTAATGTTACAAGTGTTAATGGATACGGAGTTTATATTCCATCTATTATTACCATTCCGGCTGGAGGAATGTATGATATGAATGCAAATCCATTGGCATTCTATCCAAATCCAAACTTCCAGGGTACTGACGAGGTTTTATTCTATAATGAAACATGTAAGTTTAGTACCAAAGCGGTAGATCCGGACTGGATGGGTATGAGAAGTGCATCAAGAAGCGTTACTGCTACTGCTGTTTCTTCTCTGAAAATGATACCGAATCCTGCGAAGGAAAAAGTGAAAATCTCGTATAATACGGGCGATGAAAAATTACTAGCAAAACAGATTACAGTTTTTGATGCCATGGGCAATGTCAAATTCCGTAAAGAAGTGAAAGCGGCTTCCGGAGAGGTAGACGTGGAAGTTTCCGGCTGGCTGCAAGGTGTTTACATCGTTATTGTACAAACGGGAGACACATCATTACAAGGAAAACTAATTAAAAATTAGTGACTTATAAATCAGTGTTCTCTTCGGAGAGCACTGTTTTTTTATAGTATGTGATAATTAAATGAATTTATATGATACAATTAAAAAACAAACTGTGGGGATTGCTACTTATGCTGCCGGTATTATCTTTTAGCCAGACTTACCAGTGGCAATGGGCAAAACAGGCCGGTGGACAATCTGGTTCTGCCGATCCGGGGTTTAATTACCAATTTGATGAATCTATACGCGATATTGTTGTAGATAATAACAATAACACCTACTATCTCGCAAGTGTATGGAATGGAGGTCAGAATCTGAATGGGGTAGCTGTACCCAATTATGGGCTTCGTGATCTTGTTTTGTTTGCTACAGACTGTCAGGGTAATACATTGTGGTCTACCGTTATCGGAGGATCAGAAGATGGTGAAAATGCCTGGCATATTGAAGTAGATAATAATGGCGGATTATATGTAATGGCTACTCTTTATAACAATTCATACAGCGGAGATCCTACTGCTGTTCCTATGCATTTTGATGCTGCTCACACCATGCCTTTGTATACATATTATGATCAGACGGTAGAACCTGCGCATAAAGCGGGTTATCTGCTTAAATACAAAACTTCTGACGGAACATTAGACTGGAGTAAGGCTTTGCAGGGAGATGTCAGCTATCTTAGCAGACGTTGTGATGTGCAGATGATGTATATGGATTCATCTAAAAATATTCATGCTGTTATGGGGTTCAGAGCAGGAACTCATTTAAATGGTTTAATTACAGTTCCATCAACATTTACTACATCATTTCAATATTATCTGGTTAAATTCAACTATGATAATGGAAATATGACACCAGCAACTCCTTTATTACTTCCTATTACCGGTGGAATAAGCGCGGGAGGAACAGATGGTAAAGTAAACCTGCTGTATGATGAAAGTTTAAATAGATACTATCTGGCCGGAAAAAGAATGGTTGGAAACTACACCAGTAATCTTGAAGATTTTTCGTACAATAATATTCCGTTTACAAAAGATGCTTATGTGCTTGCATTTAATGGAAGTACCGGAGCAGAGTTATGGAGAAAAGAATTTGATAATAGCTTACCAGGATTTATGGATGATGAAATTCATTCTGTTATCAAAGGTTCAGGCTCTTCAGATATTTATATTTCAGGACGTTATTTTTCAGGAACGGTTCCTACAACTTTCGGAAACTATTCTTTTCCTGTACAAAACTATCAGGGGCAGACTCCTTTTGTGATGAAGCTTAATGCTGATGGAGTAGTACAATGGGCAAAAGTTCCGGATGGGCTTACGAGTTTTTCCGCTTACCGTTTCATGAAAGGAAAAATTGCATTGAACGGAAATGAACTGGCATATGCTAAAGGAAGCTGGAATGAGGTTTGGGGAAGTTTTTCAATGACGCGTCCCAATTCAGATTTATCAGATCCTTTGCTGGTGCGCTTTAATAAAGATACAGGAGCGGTAATTGGTACCGGAGAGATTCATAGTAACTTTCAGGTTCAGGATGAATTTACAGCCATTGCTGTAGATAAAGACGGAAATTATGTATTAGGCGGTCTTTTTCATGACCAGCTGTTTACAGATTCCAATGATAATGTCAATACGATGACGGTAAATGTAACGGGGGGAAAATCTCAATCTTTTATTACAAAATATGCTAAATCAGCATGCAGTCAGATGTCGGTAGAAGAAACAGCTGTTCAGGCAGGAATACAATTATATCCGAACCCGGTTCAGGATGTGCTTACAATCAGAAGTAAAGAACCTTTGGTTTCTTATGAAATCTTTGGGGCTACGGGGCAGCTTGTAAAACAGGGAGCTTTGAATATGACACAGGAACAGGTAGTATTATCCTCTCTTCAGACGGGAGTGTATTACATTAAACTTAAAACAAAATCTTCCACAGTAACAGAGAAAATACTGAAGAAGTAAACAACAAAACTGAAAATTAATAACCTTATATATAAGCAGTGTTCTCAGAATGAGGGCGCTGTTTTTTTATGGAGTTTTATATCCGGATCTCTTTATAATAGAGTTTTTTGATCAGCTATTCCGTATTTTTGCAGAGAATTAAACAGTTAAACTCTTTATTCCGACATATGAGCAATACATTTTCTGACAACAGCCAAATTGAAGTGGTTTCTTCTTTTTCTGAACTTATAAGCACTCACTTTCATGAAGCTATGAATGCAATTTGCTGGCACAGAAATCTTATTGGAGATTTTAAAGAAATTGTCTCAAAACTTCAGCCGGAAGATAATTTTGCAGAAATTTTTCCTGAAGATCTTTTGGCACTGCAGCTATCAGAAGAGGGGAGTATTGCGCGGGAGACCATCTTAAATGATATGCAGTTATTGTCAGATTTTGGAGCATCCCCATCTCTTAATTTGCTTACATATTATGATCGTGATGAAGAACTGGATTTTATTTCAACAGATGTATATTCATATCATGTAGACCGATCACCCATTGGAACAGATACTTTTTTATGTACCTATCATGGAGCGGCAAGCGACATCATAGCGAATGATCAGGTTGAACAGAAAATCTTGATTCCGGAAATCCGTGAAAAACTAAGAAAGTTACACGACGGTCCGGAGGAAGAATTTGAAGCCTTTCTGAAAGAATATTTCTTCGATTTACATTATCAGCCTAAACCCAATGCAGAACCTGTTAATTTGGGAGTAGGAAATCTTTGGCGTCTGGCAGTAGATCATCCCGATCAGCAGGCTTTGCCTTGTGTACACAGAGCACCTGTGGAAAATGATGGAGAATGCAGGCTGTTGTTGATTTGTTAATTATCTATTGTATCTTTTGAGAAGAAAAAAACCCAATATCAGAAAGATCTTGGATTTTTTATGGCTGATCATAAAGTATTTTTATTATTCCTGGCTTAATGCGGTTAGTTTGTTTAAGTAATCCTTACTTTCAATATTCCCTAGCGCAAACTCATTTTCCAGCAGCTTTATTTTTTCTGTCTTGGTATAAGGACGCTTATAGATTGAATCCAGTATACTTTCTTCATCCTTCAAAGGTTCCCAAACGTGCTGAAGACCTCGGTAAGCATAATAGTACCTGATTCCCAGTAATCTTTGTGAGTGGGCATTAAAGTGAATACCGTCAGGATTGGCAGTAAGTCCTTTTGCGGTAACGAAAAAACAGTTTTTATGAGATTTGGCAAAAAGCTCCAACTCACGATTGACCAATGAATAATGGACAAAATACTGACCAAATATTCCAGTGGGTAAAAAGTCTCCCAAACCTCCAATGATAAGAGGTACCTCAGGAATGTTGAGTTCATGGCGCAAAGCATCAATAATGACAGAAAATTTTTCCTGATATTGCTCTGCCTTTTCCGGTGAACAGTCATTTTCGCCCTGATGCCATAAGATTCCTTTAATTTTACTTGTTCGCTGGGCAAGTCTGGCTTGTGATACAGCATTTTCAAAGAGTGCACCGCCTACAGCCCAATCATCCAGACTGGTTCCTCCATCAGCACAGGGGATCAATCCAATCTCATCTTGCTCATTATCCAGTCTCCAGGAAGCAGCAAATGATGAGGCGAGACCCACACCTGAACTGGGGCGGTCAAAATTAATCGGTTCAGACATGATCTGCCATAATCCGTTTCTCTGCATTTTAATATGTTCATCAAAAATTAACGGAACATCTTTTATGTACCCACGTCCGGCCATATTGGATTGGCCTATCATTAAAAAAGAATGTATCATTTTTGTTTATTTAGTTGTAAACCTATACTTCTGCTGAAAGAATTCCAGGCTAGTTTCTTTATTTCATTGGGAGCAATATCTCCGGATCTGTATGCTGTGATGGTTGCTGTGATGCTGTTTGTGAAAAGAATTCTTATCCAGGGTAATGGTAATTCACTGTCTATTAACTTCTTTTTTTGCAGTTTCTGTATCGCGCTGAATAAATCGGTTCTAGCTTTTAGATAGTTTTCACCTGTTTCTGTTGTATAAGTGGGTTCAATTTCGTTAAGCTTAATTAAAAAGGCATACCGGGTTCCGCTGTCAATTCCGGCATATAATAAATTTTCCAGCTGTTCTATAGGGTTGCTGGAGCTGTTGCAGGCTTTAATGGCTGCTTCTTCCCAGGCTTTCATCATATTTTTATTGCAAGCTTCTAATAAGTCGTTTCTGTTTTTAAAGTAGCGGTGCAATGTCCTGCGGTTGAGGTTACAGCGTACAGCAATTTCTTCAAATGTTGCCGAAAAATTCTCATTTAAAACAATTATGGCTGTATCAATAATTTTTTGTTGAGTATCCATTAATTTTTAATTGACTCAAATTTACGAGAAATGTCTCAATATTGAGACATTTATTTTTTGATTTAGCATATCGAATGCTTTTTACTTTTTTGAATCCAAATTCACATCCGACATATCCCTTTCCACATTCCCATAACTATTCATTGAATTGTATGTCTAGTTTTGCCTTGTATAATTATTAAATCTATATAATATGGGACTTAAAATATTGTTATTTTGTTTTTTAACAGCCTTTTCGATAGGTATGAAAGCACAGAAAAAAAAGAGTTTTGATAATGATTATAATAAGGTTATTCGGGAAAATGATCCGGATAAAATTATTATGGGTATGGCAAAACTTATTAAGGAATATAAGCTGGATACCTTAAAGCATGAAGAAGGTTTTGATGTATTTAATGGATCTGTGGCAATTGCTTATTTAAAAAAAGATGATTTCAAAAATTTTGAACGCTATATCGGTAAAATAAAAAATAAATTTAATAAGACATCTTATATGAATGAGGCAGCAGAAGAATTATATGAATCCAAGAGAAATATAAATTATGCTGTTAAACTGGCAGAAAACACAATTCGGGTGTATGAATCCTATAAAGATGATCCAAAAGCCAAACCTTCTTATTTTGATCCCAAAGAATGGGAAAGGTTCATGAAAATGGCTGCATATCCCTATAATGAAACCTTTGCTAAGGTGTTGTATGCTCAGGGGAAAACAGATACAGCATTATACTATCTGGAAAAAGCATTACAAAATGAAGATCTGGAAAATATGAGGCCGGAGACAACGCAGCTATACAGTTCTTTATTGATTGCTGAACATCATAATGAAAAAGCTTATAAACTGTTACGGAGAGAGGCTGAACTTGGCAGAGCTACAAATGTGATGGTTGATCAGTTTAAAACACTTTATACTAAATCGACAGGGAAAAATTCAGATCTAGTCATGGATTCAATTCAAAAAAATGTCAACAGCAGATATGTGCAGGAGGTGTCCAAGAAAATAAGCACTGGTCAGCAGGCTTTTAATTTTAATTTAAAAACTTTGGACGGAAATACAGTGTCTTTAAAAAGTCTGCGTGGTAAGGTTGTAGTGCTGGATTTTTGGGCTACCTGGTGTGTACCGTGCATTAAATCTTTACCCACTATGATTAAAATAAGTGAAAAAAATCCTGATGTGGTTTTTTTATACATAGCAACAAGAGAAGAGGAGTCTAATACTGTACAGAGGATAAAGAAATTTATGAAAAAACATCAGTTTACATTTAAAGTATTGCTAGATATTCCTGATAAGAATAATCCCAAAAGTTTTGTAACCCAATACAATTATAAAATAGAAGGAATCCCTGCAAAAGTGGTAATTGATAAAAATGGAGCGATAAAATTTAGCTCAGTAGGGTTTAGAAGTGAAAGCGAGCTTAGCAATGATCTGCAGGCTATGATCGATATTGTAAAAGGTCAATAGTTTTACAAGTCAATTAATTATCTTAGCAAAAGCAAATGTTTGAAAATGAGATTAATAATTCGCAATACCTTGTTTGTTATTCTGATGTTTTTAATTGTAACCACATCAGCAAAAGATTTAAAAGGAGAAACGCAGGAATATCTTATTATAGAAGGGGTAGGGGTGAAAAAGATCGTTGGCAAGAATAAATGGGATAGTAATATAACAACAGTAGGTGGTTTTGTTAAGATAAACACTACAGATCTTTTTAAGAAATCTGATATTAATGTAACGTTTTATTTTACTGGTATTCATAAAGAGTCCAATCTTAGGCAGGCCCATCAGGAGATTTTTTTAGATGTTGGGCAAGGATGTACTTTAGAATTATTTGATCAGAATACAAACAGACTTCTTCAACGATACAAGATACAAAGGATTAAATCTATTCCGGAAATTGAAATAATTCCGAAAAATACGAAGGATTCAGAAAATGGCTCTGCAGAAGAAGTTTCGACAGACCAATATCCCAATGTTATTCTACCATCCGGTACAAAAAAAATAGAATTGTTGCGGAAATCTAAAAATGATACCCTGGAAATTCAATACCGGTTAATTAATTTAAAGACCAAAAAAAATATTTATTCCGGAGTTCTGCATACAAAAGAGACATTTATTCTGGATTCAAATACAGAATATGAGTTGAGATACACCTATACAGTCCAAATGCAAAGTACTGGAGTGGAATACATTAAGATCAGACCACAATGGTATCAGTCGGTGATTATTTATATTTTGGTGCTTCTTATATCGTCAGGGCTTATATTCTATATTGTTACCCGGCAATTCAGGAAAAAAATTAAAAAATCGGAAGCTAAACAAAAAAAATTGGAAGAGGCTGCTATACGTTTGCAATCAATGCTGAATCCACACTTTACTTTCAATGCTTTGAGTACTATTCAGGGATTAGTCAATACAGAACGGATAGATGAAGCCAATAAATATCTCGAAGAGTTTAGTATCCTTTTAAGAAAGTCTTTATCTAAAAGTAAAAACGTTTTTAATAGTCTTGATCAGGAGCTGGAAATGATGCGGATCTATTTAAATATTGAATCCCTTCGCTTTGATTTTAAATGGGAAATAACAGTGCCTGCAGATTTACCTGCAACGGACATCGAAATACCAACATTATTGTTGCAGCCTTTGATCGAAAATGCTATTAAACATGGTGTATCAACGCTCAAACAAAAAGGAGAACTCCGGATTGCATGTACGAAAGAGGAGGAGGATATGATTATACTGATAGAAGATAACGGAACATGGAAAGACAAAACTTCTGTTACAGGTTATGGACTGGCTCTTACCCGTGAAAGAATAGAAACCATTAATAAGATGTATACAGACCAACAGATTTTTTTATCTTTAAATATCAACCAAAGTACTCAGGTAATTTTAACTTTTAAAAACTGGATCAATAATGATTAATGCGGTAATCGTGGATGATGAACCCATCAACATCAGTAACTTGCAATCCTTGTTAACCAAATATTGTCCTTCAATAAAAATTGTCGGGATCGCGGGTTCTGTAGATGAAGCCTGTGCTGTTATTGAGAAGGTAAATCCTGATGTGATATTTCTTGATATAGAAATGCCTCAGAAGAATGGATTTGAACTTTTAAAATATTTTAAAAATCCTCAATTTGATGTTGTTTTTGTGACAGCCTATGATTCCTATGGAATACAGGCGATTAAATTCTCTGCATTGGATTATTTACTGAAGCCTATTAATATTGATGAATTAAAAACTGCAGTAGAAAAAATTGAGCTTTCTCTTACGAACAAAACACATCAGACAAGGCTTGCTAATCTTATGGAATTATTGGAGAATAAATTGCCTCTTGATCATAAAAAAATAGCGCTGCCCTCCCAAAAAGAAACATTATTTGTCCTGGTTCAGGATATTTTGCGGTGTGAGTCATCCAATAATTATACTACTTTTTTCTTAACAGATGGTACGGTACACGTAATTTCCAAACCAATATATGAGTATGAAGAGATGCTCAAGCCTTTCGGGTTTATACGCTGCCACCAGTCACACCTTGTCAATAAAAGGCATGTAGTAAGTATTCTTAATGAAGATTCAGGATATTTGATTCTAGCCCATACAGATCAGAAAATTCCAATATCCCGCCAAAGGAAGCAATATGTAAAAGAAGCGTTGAAAGGATAGTTAGTTTTTATATTAAATTAGTTCTTATATTAAAAAAGATTATCCTTAGTACATACAAATCTGATTTGAGCTAAGGATATATCTGAATTTTTAGAATGAACGTTTTTTTTTTTTTTTTTCGTTCTGTATTTTATATGTCCTACTTTCCGATACAGAAAGTATAAAATACTTTATTCATAGTATTTTACATGTATGGAGATGTACAAAAGATGTACGGATGATTATAAATTTAATCATTGAAGTTTATTGTATGTTTGACTTTATTAGACTTTTTGATATACTTAAATCATCTTCTATTTTTAATATAAGTAAAACCAATAGCTTAAGCAAAGTTTTATAATCATTTTCCTGTTCTTCTTCATTGTGGCTATTGGTTGCATGAACATATTTATTTCGGAGCCATAAGCCATTGGAGAACCTATTATTAAGGTAGTAGTCAAAATATTCTTGTTCGGCTACAGTCAGTAATTTATCAGAAAATTTAACCATTTTTTGTTCACTCATAACATCAATTTCTTCACGAAGAGATTTTGGGAAACGCCAATAACTGATAACATCATAATCTTTTAAATAATAAACAATTAATATTAGGTTTTGGTTTACGAATTCCAATATTCCATTTTCATTTACTTTTAGATAATTTTCATCAATTAATTGTTGGATATTGTTCTTTCTGAAATCATCAAAGTCATTCAATGAAATTTTTTCATTCATCAATAAATGGCAAAAGCTACTATATTTATCTCCATATTTTTCGTAATCAATCAAGTAGCTCATATTGCTGAAAAAAGTATGTTTTAATTTCAAATATTCATCACCAAAAGGATAAACATATTTTTTCTGTAAAAGAGAAGGAATACTACTGGACTTTGAAGTTTTTGTACTTACTTGCAAAAGCTCATAATCAACGATGTCATCCTCTACGTATAATTTGTATTGTTCAAGCAAAGATTCAAATTCTGGTACTATTAATCTAATTTTTCCTAAGTAAGTGCTTTCTTTACTAGGTAAGTGTAGTTTAAAATAATTAATATTGTATGTTTTATTTAAATACTCATTCACAAAGCTTTCTATAACATCCTCTAAATTAATATCCATTGAATCAAGAAAAAACTTATAAATTTCGAAACACATGTGCCCATCCAGCGACTTTTCACTAAACGCAGATGAAATAAAAAATTCATTTTTAGATCTTATGAAAGAATACTCAAAGCTATCAATTTCTGATGTTCTTGGAACAAAATTAATACACCCTTGAAAATCTAAATATTCAAATACAGTTCTAAAATTTTTTAGAAGGGTTACATTATTAATATCTTCACTTAGTCTTTTTTTACTATACGAATAAATTTGTTCTCCATCTTTATATTCTATTTTTTTTATCTCATCTTGATCTTCAGACAGTGCAACCCCCTTTTTTAAAATTAAAGCATGCTCACTATTTAGTAATTCATCATTAATTTTATCAGCCAATCTTTTTGCTTTAAGTCTTGTTTTATCTGTGAATCTTAAATTTTCAGAATCCTTATTTTTAACAATTAAACGGATATAATTTAGATTTGTATTATCTGATTCCAAATATCTATCAATTAATTTTTCACGATCTTCTAAAGTTAATGATCTAGGGAAAAATTTTTCTTGTTGTGGACGATCATGTGTCGCTTCAAAATAACTTAGAAGTATTTCAGCATTAAGCGGATTACACACAAGATATTCACCAATTTCTTTATCAAAATGGTTAACAACTCTTTTGCAGTAAAGAATATCTGAAATTCTAAATCTTTTCTTTTTAAAAATCGAATCTAGTTCAGAACTCGTTATTTGTTCAAAAGTTCCATGCTTATTGATTAATAACCAGAAAGTTTCGAAATAATTAAAATGGATATCATCATAAAAGTTTAAAATGTCGTTTGTATTTAAATTTTTAAAATATTGACTTATATCTTTTTTAAATTCTTTTATAATACCTTTATATAAATCTACTTCCTTTCCTGTCCAATCTTGATAAGTAAAACCATTTTCAATATATTCAATAATATGATGTCGTTCTAAAATATCATCAATGGATTCAATCGGCTTTTCATTCAGCTTATTTTTAAAGAATTCATCAATTTTACCCATCATATGATATGATGCTAAATCCTCTTTTGAAAAGAAAACAATTCTACGCATATTACTTACTTGATCAATATTTATAAACATTAAATATACGAAAAGTGAAAAAAAGAAACTCTATAGAATAATCTTTAGAAACACATCATCTAAATTATCTATAGACTTAATTTATGCTTCTCTTTAATTCAAAAAAATAATACTTTTACAAAAAATCACTTTAAATATGAAAAGAATAATCACAGTTATATGCTTAATTATAGCATTTTCAGTATCTGCCCAAACATCTATCAAAGCAGGAAACGAAGCTGAAATATCTTTAAATAATTTGCCTGACAAACAAATAAAGGCACGTATGTTAACCAGTGGAAAAATCCAGAATGGAAGCTCCTTAACATTTATTCTTTCCGAGCCAACTTCAATTGCTGGTGTATCTACTAAGAAAGGACAAATCATATCTGGAATTGCAAGAGAACAGGATGGACGGCTTTATGTTGATGTAAGCACTGTAAAAATTGATGGTAAAGTTTATCCCACTAAAATAAAAGTATATTCAGAAAATGGAATAGAGGGTTTTGGTCTTAGTGGAAGAAATCCTAATTCTAAAAAGCCAATTGAAATTTCCAATAGTGGTACTAATGCTATTTTAATGATATATTAATATAAGCCCGGTATATATCAATACCGGGCTTTTTTTTCATAATCAAAATTTTGAACAAAGGAGCAACGAATGACAAACGTTTTGAAAAAACGAGCAGTCTGAGGAAGTGACGACTGAAAAATTTTGGTTTCAAATAAGTTAGTTTTTAGAAATTAAATTTCTTATTATTTCTCAAACAAATCATGAAGCTTTTTCTGAAGTAATTTTTTATCTGGCAACTGTGTTTGGTATTCAGCAACCATTGTTGGAGATAATGCTCTACTCAATGCATATTCTACAACTTCATTATCTTTATCCTTACATAATAATATACCTAGACTTGGGTTTTCATTAGTTTTTTTCACATCTCTATCTAAGGCTTCAAGATAGAAATTAAGTTGTCCCAAATGCTCAGGCTTAAATTTATCAGCTTTTAATTCAAAAGCAACTAAACATTGTAATCCTCTGTGATAGAATAATAAATCAACATAAAAATCACTATTTCCGACTTGAAGCTTGTACTCTTCACCTATGAAAAGAAAATCCTTACCTAATTCCAATATGAAGTTTTTTAACTGGTTCACTAAGCCTTTTTGTAAATCGCTTTCGCTATGAGTGGCAGGTAGATTAAGAAAGTCCAAAATATAGCTATCTTTAAAAGTATTCGTTATGTCCGGATACATTTCTCTCACTACTGGTGAGAGTTTCTCATTTCCAATCATCGTTCTTTCAAAAAGAGATGATGAAATTTGGCGATCCAATTCTCTGAAACTATATCTTTCTTCAATACAAAGTTTTATATAAAATTCCTTTTCTTCAATCGTTTTTCCCCTTGAAAAAATAGCTAAATTATTAGACCAACTAATTTCTCTCAACAGTGTTGAGAGTTTTGGAAACTCTCTGTATGTTTCATAAAACTGTTTCATCCGCCAAAGGTTTTTATCAGAAAAACCTTTAATCTCTGGCTCTGTTTCTCGAATATGTATTGCAAGCTCTTCTACAACCGATTTACCCCATTCCGAGCTTTCCACTTTATTACTGATATACTCCCCAATACTCCAATAGAGATTGATTAGCTCTTGGTTTACAGATTTTAGAGCATTATTTCGAGATTCTCGAATCAAATAGACAATATGATTGAACTGATTGGATAGCATAAATATCTTTGTTTTGTATGCAAATTTACTTTAATTTCTTTTCCATTTCAGATTCTAAAAGAGGGGAATATTTCTTAGCATCCTTTAACATCATTTCTAAACTACCAATTAGCTCTTCCAAGTTGTCATATTCACCCAAGTTTTCAGGGTTTTCGGTCCATACATTATCTCCATTTTTTTTAATATTAAAATAAATTTCGTGAATACCAAAACTCGGTTCATCTTCTGTTCCTCGGTTAATTACTTGGTATCTCCAATATGATTTATGTGCTTTCATTAGTATATTTTTTAGTTTAAATCTATTCCCATGTCCATTCTTTTTTATCAAAATCATTTTCAAAATCACCAGGCATTTCCTCTTCATTTATAGCCTTTAACGGCTCAACTTCTACTTTAACCTTTGTATTTTTATCTAAGTTAATCTTTAGCTCTTTGCAAACAACTTCAATATCATCAAACAGGCAATAAAATGTTTGCTTATCTTTCTCAAACTCAATATAACAAAAAGATACATCTTTTACTTCGAGTGAACTGAGAAACTCCTTTTCACTAAAGTTCAACAAATGAAATTTATATTGGAAAATGTAACTTTTAGAATATTTATCTGTGTCATTGAAAAATAACCTTACTCCATTTTCTTCCAGTCTTGTTATTGACAAGAAATTTAATATTCTTAAATAATTTTCAACTTCAAAAAAGCAGAAACAAAATCTCTCCTTATAATCAAAATCGATATTCCCAAAAATAGAAACCCGCAAATTGTGGTTTTTTGCATTTTTTAAAAACAATAATTCATCCTTGTTAAGATTTTCAAAATATCTAGATAAAGAATAAACATTAAGTTCTTTGTCAAGCTCCATTTCAATATTGGAATAAGAAATATCAGTTTCTATAAATAATTCATTAGTAGAATTATGACTATCAAAGAAAAAAGATCT
The DNA here is from genome assembly GCF_050753305.1 of Chryseobacterium sp. 'Rf worker isolate 10'. Taxonomy (NCBI): domain Bacteria; kingdom Pseudomonadati; phylum Bacteroidota; class Flavobacteriia; order Flavobacteriales; family Weeksellaceae; genus Chryseobacterium; species Chryseobacterium sp. 'Rf worker isolate 10'. The sequence goes on along the minus strand of NZ_JBOZOF010000001.1, from coordinate 2,190,049 downwards.
TATAAGTTCTGTGATTTTTGCAATATAAAGATCTCTTTCAGCAAAAATTGAATCTATATAATCTTGAAGCAGATCTTTGACTTTATTATTGGCTGTTGTATTTCTGATAATCCTCAAGCATTCAATAATCTGATTATTTTTTATATTTTCGATACTGAAATTAGGTTTTCGTTCAAAGTATTTAAAGTCATCATCAGTATAGTATACCATATTTCGATAATTTGCCCTCTTCGTTCTTATGAATTTTGCCAAGTCAATACTATCCGGATAGCCAATTCCTCTTCGTTCTGATTTTATTTGCTCTAAAAGATTGATTGCATTTTCTTTTAAGATCGCATAGTTTTCATAAGGAAAGTCTCCAGTCTTAAAAACATTAGAATATTTTACGCTATTATTTTTTATTTTTTTGAGCAAATCAATGCTAGGAACATGTCCCTCTTTTAAACTCTCAACAAAATCCAAAACAATTTCTTTTTTATAAAACCATTCACCTGCAATATTTTGTTTCGAGAATAATCGTTTAATACGTGATTCTAAAGAGCTTAAATCAGGATAATGGTATACATTGATGATTTCATTATCTTTTATACCTGAACCTGTTTTAATATTATTAAATCTGCTTTTAAAATCCTGTGTAATTCCTACTTTAATCTTCTGTTTAAGTTCAATTACATAAAAATCTTTGTTTTCCATAATTTGATATTTTGTTATTTGGTTTTCTTTATAAAAATGATGTTGTTTTCAATTCGTTCTACTGTGGTGGTGATATGTCTGCCATTCAGATTAAAAGTATAGTAGTCTCCAATCTTAGGTTTAAAATCATTATCATATTGCTGGGTTTCCCTTTTTACCAAAATTATTTTGTCCGGTAATTCGAAAATTTGCTTTATAGTATAATTGATATGTCTATTATTCATTGTATTATGTTTAAATTAAGTTTTTGCTTTCTTCAATAATTCTAAAATAATTTTCACTCATTTCTTTATCACTAACAAATTCTTTAGAAGTGAGCCTGTCAGATGCAAAGTCTTCTAAAAATTGAGTTTTTAAGAACTCCTTTGGTTCGCCTTCTGCTATAATACCATAAAACTCTCCTGGGTTAAGATTAATTAAGTCACTAACTTTTACACGATCTCGTTCTTGAATATTTTCACTTTTACTTTTGCTATCATTACTTTGAATATGTATTACAGTTCCGCTTGTACCTGTTCCTGTATTTTTATTAATAAAGGTTCTATCTTCTTTAGAAAATAGGGTTTTAACCATTTCTGCCGTTTTTCCATTTGTAACCCTACCAAAGAATTGATTTCCTAAATTGGAAATAATTATTTGCGCTTTATCTTGCCCATAATTGTCAACTAGTTGACTAAAGTCCTGTACTCCAAATATTGTCGCAATTTTATTGCTTCGAGCTGTGGCAGGAATTTGTTCTATGTTAGGGATGTAAATCGTTGGAGCTTCATCTAACAAGACAACGCTTTTCTGCTGTTGTGGCTTGTTCATTTGTCGCATACCAACACTTATAATTAGAGAGATTACAGGCGCATAAACCTGCGGAAGTGTACTATCATTCCCTAAACATAAAAATGTTGGATTCTTGGGATTGTTTAAATTCAAATCAACATCGTTTTTTGACAAAATCCAGAATACATCTTTTGTATTTAGCTGAGCAACCGCTGTCTGAATGGTAGACAATATACCTGCAACTTGATTCTGTGCTTCATTTTCTAATGATTGTCGCAAGGAAGAAACCATTCCTCCGGCTTCATAATTTTGGGAAATTTTTAATAATAGTAATTTGATATCAGTGTGTAATAGTAAACTAATTACATGAGGTAAAGTACAATATTCAGGATGTTCCTCTTTTAACCACCATATTACTCCTGCAATAATCATTTTAGTATTATTTGACCAAAAATCAGCTTTCTTAATACTTTCAGGGATAAGGTTATTGACCAATGCTTGTGAATATTCGATAGCAATAACACTTTTAGTTAAATAATGGGGTGCAATCGGATTGATCCTATCGCTTTGTTGAGGATTTTTAAAGTCTACATTTTTAAGACAAACATTGCTGTTGTAATAACTTGACCTAACTTTATTTGTTAATTCAGGACTTTTAAAATCATAGAGAATACCAGTATATTCTTGCTGTGAAATTTGTTTGATAATTGGCTCAAAAATGCTTGCACTCTTTCCAGAACCTGCGCCACCTTGTATGTAAATTCCTCTAAATGGATTAGCTAGTTTTATGATTCCGGATTTTGTTTTAAAGTTTAGACTTTCATCATCAACCTCTTTTGCGAATTTTTGTATTGGAGAATATTTTAGCTTGGGCTTGCTTAGATCCCGGATAAGATAAAAAGCGGATATTAAAATTGGAGTAAAAATCAGAATTACTCCCAAATTTCCTAAAGATGATTTTGTTTTTTCTCCAATAAGCCCTGTTACAAAAATAGAAAGAACTGTGAAAATTCCAACATATACCAGACCGGTGGGAATGCTCTTAAACTTCCCTAACTTATATACAATATGCCAGAACGACAATCCTAAAAGTGAAAAGCATATATTTAACCAAATTGGAGCTTTAACAAATAACCCTAAAAGTGAGTGTGAATATTTTTCTGGTAAAAAATATTTAGTGACTGGTGCAGTAATAAACATAAAATTTACTGCTATAAAAGCCATACAAGTAACAACTGCTAAAGCTTTTAATATCTGAGGTAAACAACCTAATTGATTCATAATTCTAATTTTTACTTATTCCTAAACTTTGTGATTTCTCTTTATTTTTTGAAGTTTCTAATTGTTTTTTCCGACTATTATCCAAAACAGAATTAAACTTATAATCCAAATCATACTTTAATTCTTTAGCCAGATTATTAGCAGACATTTCTCTTTTAATTTCAGATATCTTAAATTCCTGTCCTGATTTCCGATCATTTACAGTGAAACCTTGTATTTCTCCTTTCTTATTAATGGTTGGCTTTATTTCATGTCCTAAAGCTTTCATGTATTCCATATACTTGGAAAAAGTTTGGGGTTTGATCTTCATTACTTGGCTATGAGATTCAAAGATTTGTTTCTTTATCTCTTTGGACTGCATAATTTTATTTTCCTGATTTTTATGCATTATATCTTTCGCAGAGATTAACCCTCTTTCTTTTGCTATTTTGTGAACAGTATTTTGAGCTTTAAGAACAATGAAATTGTCTTTAATTGCCTTGTTTTTTTCGTCTATACGATTGATCAATAAATGAACATGTTTGTGATTCTTTTCCGTATGTACAATTGCTAAGTAAGCTTGCTTTTCAGGGTTTACACCAATTCCTTTCATAAAATCATGGCTGATTTCCTTTAGCTCTTTATCTGTTAAATTCTGTCCGTCTTTAGGATCTGGGCTAATGTATGCCGTAAAGAATTTTTTATCACATGTGTAGTTTTCAGATTGCTGGATTCTGAAACTATTCATAATCTCTGTGGATGTTTCCCCATAAATGAGATTTCTATCTAATTCATATCCTTTATGCTCGGCAATTAAATAATCGACACCCTGCCGGCTTCCTCTTATGGATTTTGCACTTGCTGTCATCTTAGGAATTTTTGAATTTCAACTTTAATTTGTTCATTAATATTTTTTAACTCAGAAATTAGTTCCTCTCTATTTTCCTTATTTAAAATATTAGTTAGGTTTCGGAGCGCTGTACTGATAAAAGTCAAATTTTTCCAAGCTTCAATTTCTTCTTTTGAAAAGCGGAAATTTAAACTCTTATCTAACGACGCTTTTCTTACATATTCAGAAGTTTTAAGACCTGTTTTTTCAGCCTTATCAGAAATCATTTTCTTTTCATTTTCTGAAACTCTGATTTCAATTTTCTTATTCCTTTTCATTGTAAAATTTTTGCGACCAACGGGAGCAAAACGAGAAGCCTTTAGGACTGAAAAACGAAATGTAGCGTAGCGGAATTTGGTTTTGTCAGGACAAAGGCACTTCTCGACCTATGCACCGTAATAACTAAAGTGTTTTTTGCTTGTCAATAAAAAAGTCATTAAAATCTTTGTAGCCTTCATATAGTTTTGAGCAATCTTCAGCTCTAGAAAAACAAGATAAAATTTCGTTTTTGGACCTTTGTCCTGCCTTATCATTATCTAGAAAAAGCTTTATTGAACTAAAATTTTGCAACTGTGTTTTTGCTTTTTCAAGCATAGAAACCGAGTTTAAAATCAATAAACTTTCAGCATTTAAAGCAGTAAATTCAAGGTATGAAAGAGCGTCAATAAATCCTTCAAAAACCGAAATTGAAGCATCTGATTTTTGAATAAAAGAAATATCTTTTGAGGTACATCCTTTATAAAAACTATTGCGTAATTCATAACCTCCGGAAAGGTTTCTAAAACCTATTGCATATAACTTCCTATTACTGACTGTAAATTTCACCTCATTAAGTAGATGATAAAATTTACTACTAATCCCTCTACTTTTAAGATATTTTTTGAGATAATAATTAGAAAGTGGTTTGACTTCAGTAATATTAATATTAGCTTTTGATAAATCGTTTTGCTTTTGAAAAGAAAAATTAAAGTTTTTTTCTTCTGCCCATGATAAAGCCTCGGAAACAGAACAGTTGAAGTATTTCACAATAAAGTCTGCTGTTTTTCCTCCTTTGCCTTCAGAAAATAGATACCATACGTTCTTATGTCTATCTATCTTAAAAGATGCTTCTGTTTCTAGTCCAAAAGGATTAAGAAACCAAGCTTCTTTTTCATTACATTTTACAGGTAGGTGTCCAAGCGAAGCCAGAACTTCTTCCAGTCTTATATTATTATTTAGAGTTTGGCAATTCATAAAATTCGGGTTTATATTAATTGGAAATTTGATGAATTGATGAAAAATGAAAGTAAATGACTTGTTTTCAGGTATTTATTATTTCATCAAATACTCATCAATTCATCAAACAATTGTTTAATTGTCTCATCGTTATCTCATCAAAAAGTGTTAATTTTTATTTTGATGAGCTTTTGATGAATTACAATTTGTTATTAATTAGATGTTTATACATCTATCTCATCATTTCATCATAAATTTCTGTAATGAAATTTCTGTTTACTGTAAAATATCTTCCAATCTTATTTAGCTGATAAAAGCTTCCATTATATTCAATATCATATTTTACATAGGCTAAAGAATTATTTTTCGGTTCTATTTTCCAGTTGTTCTTCAATAGTTTTCTAACATCAGACACCGACCAGTATGCTTTAAACATAGTTTTTAACATTGATACTATATCCGTTGGAGTAAACTGTATTTCGTTTTCATCAAAATTTTCAAAAATCTCATTGAAAAGTTCTATCATTTGTCTCTCAAGTTTATTGTTGTTTCTCCAAACCAGTTTTCGTAGTGCATCGGTTTTAATTTCATTAGGAGAAAACCACATTCTTGATTTTTTTTCTGTTGTAAATGGATGCGTTAACAGAAAAGAGAGGAAATAGGGAATTTCAGTGACCAACTGAAATAAGAACTCAGTATTTTCTTCTTTGATAGGTTTTACTTTGATAATCCAAAATCGAATTTCGTTTTCATCTATCTGGATAAAATTGTCCTCGTTATTTGAACAAAGTATAAACTTTGCGAAAAAGTCAATTTCTTCTCTGTCGTGTCCCTTTCTTTCAATTTTATCTTTATCCGTTGTGGAAAGATATTTTAAACGCTCTGTGATTTCTTTTCTGTCAAAAAATACTTCATCAATAGCTACAATAAGTTTAGCTGTCCAATCTGCATTGAATTGAGAACTAAAGGAATCACCTTTAATATAGGTCATATTAAGTCCGAAAATAGCTTTAAGCCACTTTATCATTGTCGTTTTTCCGGTCGCTCTCTCTTTACTTACTAAGCAAAGTATTGGTAGATATTGAGTAGGGAGTTCTAAAAGGATTTTTAGATAATCTATTCCCAGGAGAAATTGATTTCCAAAAATATGATTGAGAAATAAAATTGATTTTTCAATTTTCGGAGAATCAATATCAACTTTTTCTTCAACTGGTTTAAATGGAAGTTCATTATAAGTATTGTAAAAATTACCAATTATCCTCTCATAATTTAGATTGTCGGGAATACAAATAAAATCATCTAGTTTAGGAATATTACTGATAAAATCTTTACCATGATCAGTAATTATTGTTTCTCTATTCCATTTTGACATCAGAGAAATTGTATCACCTGATATTGTTGGTTTTCGAATGATCTTATAGTATGATGTTCCCACACGTATATATGGATTTTCCTCGTTCATAAGTAATTGGATTATAAATCCGTATATTTGTACTACGGATTGATTAAACAAAAGATATAAGCGTAACTACTGCAATAGTTGCGCTTTGTTATTTTTGAGATTTGAAAATATAATTTTCAGCTTCTTCGGTAATTTCCGTATCGGATTTAGAATAGTTGCTTCTTAGCCAATTGTCTATTTTAGACTTTTCAAAGAATAAAGTCTTGCCGTTTGGTTTTGAATAAGGAATAATATTAGAATGTACGAGCTTATAGATATACGATTTACTAAAACCTGTATAATCTGCAAGTTCTTCAACATTAAAAATACTCTTTGCACCGACTAATAATTTTTCAAGTCGGTTAAGCTTTTGTAAGATTAGGTTACTTTCCATTGCTTGTTTTTTTTGGATTTATGACAGCAAAGGAAAGAATGTGATGTAAGTAAAAAAATACTCTGATACTCTAAAAGTCCCTTTTAGTAGGAGTTTAGACTATCTTTTTAGAGTATTATTGGGTAATATAAAGTTGGTGTATGCTCCATTAATAGTATTAAAGGAAATCTCTTTAATTTCTTCTTCTTCAAATTTTACAAAATTATCCGTAATGAAATTCATTAAGGCTTTTCTTTTCTCTCTCGAAAATTTAATTTCGCCTCCTTCAATTACCGAATGTAACACTAAAAAAATTCCGGTATATGTAATGCTATTTTTGCCAGAAGTTCCAACCCATTTAATTCTAGAATCCAATTTCTCTCCTTTTAAAAGTTTTTTAAAATCTTCTATTGAGCTTTTATCTATATTACTTTTGTTATCATTTATTAGAGAATCTAAAACTTTTGAATCTGATGTCATAATCTTGATATCATGACTAACAATATTTTTAAGTTCAGGAAGAATTAGGGTTTCAAATTTTTTAGACCAAATTAATCTTCCAACCACAAAAGATCCAATGAGAAGGTAAAAAATAAGTGAAAGACGATTTAGTATTAGTACATAATCATTTTTGTTACTTGGAAAGTTTGTAACGACTAGATATAATACTCCAAAATATACTATATATATTAGAATTCTTGGTCTTTGAATCCTTTTATCCCACCAACTATTATCTATACAAAAAAAATAATTTAAAACCCATTTAATATTAACTTTAAAAAAAGGAAAAAACATAAATAGTATACAAGAAAACAAGAGTACTTTTAATAGAAAGACTCTATCATCTAATGAAAAGAAATAAATTCCCCAGAGTAGAAGTGCTGAAATAGCTATAATTAATAAAATAAGTAAATATGCTTTGAGTATAAAACGATTCTTTTTCATAATTTAATTTTTAGTTCAGGAATTATTTCTGCGGTCTCTTTCATCTTTTTATCTACAATTTTGGCATAAATTGCTGTTGTTCTAATTTCACGATGACCTAATCTTTTAGAGACAGTATAAATATCTGCTCCGTTTTCTAATAATAAAACAGCATTTGTATGTCTTGCACTGTGAAATGTTATATGTTTTGATATACTTGCTCTATTACACCACCGGACAATTTCAGTATTATAAACCATCCCATATTTAAGTCCACGAAAAACTCTGTCTTCCGGAGACTGTCTTTCACCAAGTAGTTCCCTTGCTTGTTGAGAAATGTATAAGTATTCAACTCCATCTGTTTTTTCTTGACGGAAGTTGATTTTGCTTATTTCCCCCTCGTCTCTTACCTCTGACCAAACCATTGTATTAATATCACTCCATCGAAGCCCACTTAAACAAGAGAACAGAAAAGCACGCTTAAGTACAGCATATTTACATTGTGTACTGGCTAGGGCTTGCAATTCATCAAATGTTAAGTATTCCCTTTGACTTTCAGCCTGTTCAAATGATTTTATTTTACTGGCATAATTGATAGAAAGGTAGCCTTCATCAAAAGCATTCCTTAATGATGCTTTAAATTTGTTGAAATAAGAATATTTAGAATTTTGGGATAATGGAAGATCACTCTTAGTTTTTGCTTTGCTGTCAAAATAATTTCTAACCTTTTTAATAAAATTTTCGTCAACTTCATCAAAAGTAAAGTTTGGAGATATGATTTTCTTTAAATGTTGGAGAGTAGAAAACCAGTTTCCATAATTGTTAGAAGTATCTTGTTTCTGTTTTTCTCCTGTCTTTTCAGAAAAATACTCAAGAAATCTTCTTTTGGATTTGCTAGTGTTCTTTATATCAAATTTTCCTTGGACATATTCTGCTTTGCGTATTGAAAGAATATTTTCTGCCAGTTTTTCATTTTCTTTATTCTCTTTTTTTTCTTGAGCAGTTTTAGGAAATTGGTATAAATAAATTTTTAAATACTCAAAATCTCTAAGATGAATCCTTTTTCCAGATGAATCATTTGTTGAGCCTTTATAGTATTCAATATAAAGGCTAAGCATATCATTTTTAAGAGCTTTCTGCTTGAGTGTAATTTTCATAAGTTTGCAATTCAGATGTACACTTGTACAACTTTATAACAACAAGGTGTACTTTAGGTGTAACAAATATACAAACAAACACTAAAAAGAGAAAATAAAAAACATATAAAACACTATAAATCAAGCAAAAGAAACTAAAAGAAAACAAGAGAAAGTTAATTTATTTCCCGATACAAAACTTAGAAAAAATATTCCCCAGCACTTCATCGTTGGTAACTTCTCCTGAAATTTCTCCGAGATGTTCCAGGGCATTTCTGAGCTCATAAGCCAGCAATTCTGTAGAAATCTGGAACGAAATAGCTTCTTTCACTTTGTCAACAGCATCTAAAGACTTTCTTAGGGCTTCAAAGTGACGTTGATTGGTGATTACAACATTATTTTCTTCAGTTTTTAAATGCTCTACATAGGATGAAAGTTCATTTTTCAGATCCTGTATATTTTGATTTTCAACCGCAGAAATTTTAATGAAATCAAACTCTTGGGAAATGGCATTTCTGAAAATATTTTCTACCGCTTCGTATTTTGTTGGAATAACCTCATCAATTTTTGTTGCACAGATAATCAGTTTCAGATCTTCTCTCAAAAGTGATTGAATCATTTCAATATCCTCCGAAAAATCCTCCGTAGCAGCATCAGCTAGATACACAAGAATATTAGCGTTTTCTACCTTTTCTTTAGCTTTTTTTACCCCGATTGCTTCAATTTCATCCACCGTTTCACGAAGTCCTGCAGTGTCAATCAATCGGAAGGCGTGACCTTTAATATGAAGAACTTCCTCAATCGTATCTCTCGTTGTTCCTGCAATATTACTTACAATCGCTCTTTCCTCTTTTAGAAGAGAGTTTAGTAGTGTAGATTTTCCTGCATTCGGTTTTCCGATGATAGCAACAGCGGTTCCGTTTTTAATGGCATTTCCGTATTGGAAACTTTCAATCAGAGAATTTAATTTTAATTCAATTTTATCTAATAATCCGCTCAGCGCAGTTCTGTCTGCAAACTCTACATCCTCTTCGGCAAAATCAAGTTCCAGCTCAATAAGGGAAACGAAATTCAGAAGATCAGTTCTTAATAAGGAAATTTCATTGGTAATTCCCCCTTTTAACTGATTGATGGCAACCTTTCTTGAAGCTTCATTTTCAGAAGCAATCACGTCAGCAATTGCCTCTGCCTGAGAAAGATCGATTCTTCCATTGATAAAAGCACGGAGGGTGAATTCTCCTGCTTTGGCCATTCTTGCCCCATTTTTGATCAGGGTTTCAAGAATACGTTTTCCGATATGCGGAGAGCCGTGAAAAGCAATTTCCACAGAATTTTCAGTGGTGAAGCTTTTCGGAGCCAGGAAAATTGAAAGCATTACTTCATCAATAGCTTCCTCCTCATCCATAAAATAACCGTAATGAATGGTGTGGGATTTCTGTTTTTCCAGCTTTTTTGCCGGAAAACTTTTCTGAACTACAGATAAAGCCTCATTTCCTGAAACTCGGATGATGCCTAAAGCACCTATTCCATTGGCGGTAGCCAGCGCACAGATCGTATCGTTATTCATGCTGCAAATTTACGTTTTTTAATGCAAATTTTCGATGAGGTCTGCTATTCAGATTATCTATCATTTTATTCAGATAGAAAATCTGAAAAAAGCAGATTGTGATAAAATTTGTCGTTGTTTTGGTCATTCTGGATTTTAAATAAGAAAGAAATACATAAGAACATGGCATTTTTTTCTATTAAACTGAGATCACATGATGCAGGAAAAATATTATTTAACCTATGCATATTTTCATCAATGCATAGTGTTTTTTAAAAGGTCTAATGCTTTGTAATATAGTATTTTTTAGTTGTTTTTAATAGAGTTGTAAAAATTACATTCTGATGAAGTGTTTGATAATGATAGAAAAATTAAACACGTGTTTGGTATGTTAATTGTTTAATAGTCCGTCGATGATGTTGAAAATTTAAATATTTTTCATTAAAACGATGATAATCTGTTAAAATATTATAAATATACATGAATAACTTATTTTTTTTAAGTATTGATAAAAAAATAACATTTTTATTAATGCTTGTTTTCAGTGCTTTAGCATACGCTCAATGCATTCCCTATACCGGGCAGACAATGATAAGTGGAAATACTTATTGCCTTAACGGAACCCTTAATATAAGTACAAATATCAGTATTCCGAACGGAGCTGCACTTATCATTCAATCCGGACAGCTGCAGTCTAATAGCATTCAGGTTGACGGAGTTCTGGAGATTGGGGACGGAGCAAGTGTGCAATCTACAGGAACAGTGAAAGTGGGAACTTTCGGATCACAGAAAAATTCAAAAATTACATTAGGAACCAAATCCTTTTTATCTCTTGTAGGATCAGTGATTCAGGAAGATCCTACCTTTGGAGGCTTTTATCCCGGAACAACTTCTGTTATTGAGTTGGGAACCAATAGTGTTGTAGAAATATGTGGAACATTTACCCAGCAGTCTACCACTTATCCATCAGTTGAATATATCGGAATTCCTACCGGAAAAGCATATTGTATTGCAAAAGCAGACGTAAGTGGAGGTGGAGGAGCTTCTATCATCAGTGACGACAGTCAGATTGTAGCCATTGCTATGGGATCTGTAACAGGATTAGGAATGGGAAATTCCAGTTTCTGTGGTCCGAATGCAACAAAAACGATGTGTCCAACCTTATGGCCTGAAGGATTATCCGAAGATAAAACAAGTTGTGGAAATGCTCCTGTGATTATTGATGATATCGATGGGTTCTGTACAAAACCGGGACTTTCCGGAACACCCGATGGATTTACCAAATTTGGAATTACCATTCAGCAGAAAAGCAATTCTTGGCCGGAAAATATCCCTAACGGATTTTTAGCTATGGAATCGAAAAATAAAGGTTTTGTCATTACCAGAGTTCAGCATGTAAGTCAGACACCGCAATCCGGAGATGCCATCGCAGAGCCAAAAGAAGGAATGCTTCTTTACGATATTCAGGATAAGTGTGTGAAACTTTATAACGGAACCGAATGGAAATGTGTGCAAAGAAGCTGTAATGATTAATCTAGCTGTAAATAGTATGAAAAATATAAGAAACATAAGTATAATAGCTGCTCTGATAGTTTTTAACTCATCCTTCGCTCAAATAGCCATTGGCAAGCAAATTATAGATGGAGGGAGTACGGTATTGGATTTTGATAATGTATCCGGAAACACAAAAGGCTTAATTCTTCCTGCTACATCCGGATTTTCCACGGGATCTTTAGCGAATGGAACATTTATTTTTGATGTTACAGATAACAAAGTAAAAGTGTACGAAAATGATGTTTGGAAATCTTTATCGGATGCCGGAAATTCAAGTGCAGTTGTTGTTAATAATTCTGCAGAGACAGGTAAAGGAGTTATTATGGGAGATAGTACAAGCCCTGCTGATGGTGTGTTGGTTCTGGAATCTCAGAATAAAGCAATGATTCTTCCTAAAATAGCAGCACCTCATCTTAATGTAAAAAATCCTTATCCGGGCATGATCTGCTATGATACCACCAGCAAAACACTGGCGGTATTTGACGGTTCAGTCTGGAATTACTGGAAATAAGTAATGACAAAATAATTCAGAAAATTCTGGTTTAAGCTAAAAAGCAGCTGTGTATTTTACATAGCTGCTTTTTTAGTTTAAACAATCTGTGCACTTTCCTTAATGCTGTTCATCACAAAAATACTCTTCGTCTGTCCAATCCCCTGAATTTCTGATAATTTATTCACAAAAAACTCATGGAATTCATCCATATTGGGAGCGAGAATCTTCAGCATAAAATCAAAATCTCCGCTGATATTGTAAAACTCAACTACTTCCTTCAGTTTGCTGACTTCCTCAATGAATTTTCCTGCTGTTTTTTTATTGTGAACATTTAAAGCGATCATACAGATCACCATCATTCCTTTATTGACTTTTTTACGGTCTACCACAGCAGTATACTCTTTAATAATTCCCTGCTTTTCCATACGTTTGATACGTTCGTGAGTAGGAGTGGGACTTAAGTTGATTCTTGCCGAAATATCACGGACACTCATCTTCGCATCTTTCTGAAGCAAACGGAGGATGGATAAGTCTTTTTCATCAGGAATATAATTTTCAGTTGCCATTTTGTTCTGTTTTTATAGGTTTTTTTTAATGTATCAGGTGTTTTGTTCTTTTAAATATTTATTATTTTTAATATCGTTCCAAATTTAAGGTTAAATTTTTATATATGTTCTGTTAATTTTAATTTTGCAGGAAATTTGAATATATGGATACAAGGAAGAATTTGATATTAATTTTAGCATCGATAGGAACATTTGTGGAGGCTTTGGATATTGCCATTATTAATTTAACAATTCCTTCTATTCAGCAGCAGTTTCAAATCGGAGCGGAAACTGTTCAGTGGTTACAGACACTTTATGTACTGTTCTTTGGTGGATTTCTGATCATTGGAGGAAAACTTTCAGATCAGATCGGGAGAAAGAAAATGTTTTTATGGGGAGCGCTGATTTTTATGCTCACTTCATTAGGAGCAGGATTATCCCAAAACTTTGAGGTGCTGGCAATATTCCGTGCTTTACAGGGGTTAGGAGCTGCATTAGTAATGCCGTCAGCTTTATCCATTGTGACCAATACCTTCAGAGAAGAGCAGGAGCGAAACCGTGCTATCGGAATTTTCAGTTCATTTGCTGCCATTGGTTCCGGAAGTGGTCTTTCCGTAGGAGGAATTATCAGTACTTACCTGAGCTGGCATTGGGTTTTCCTGATCAATGTTCCTATTCTTTTAATAACACTTGTACTGTCTTATTATTATCTGCCCACAGATGAGAAAAATGAAGCCGCTCAGAAAACAGATCTGGTTTCAGGAATATTGATGGTGCTTGGATTATTAAGCCTCACGTACGGAACCCATGAATTGGTTCATATTAAAGAACAGCCTTTCCTGGTAACAGGTTCTTTGGTTTTAGCATTAGTCCTTCTTGTTATGGTCTATTACCGACTAAAATCTGTTGCTGAACCATTAGTAGATTTGAAATTATTTAAGCACAAATCTTTGGTGGTTTCCAATGCGGTATTCTTTACTTTGGGCGCATTTTTTATAGGATTTTTATTCCTGATTTCATTGATGCTTCAGAAAGATATGGGTTACAGCGCCGCTTCAGCAGGATTAATGCTTGTTCCGTTCAGTATCATATCGGCTTTAACGGCTAAATTTATTCTGCCCCATGTATCAAAACGTCTGAGCTCTTCTCAAATGGGTGTTTTAGGATGGTCTTTTATGTTGGCTGGAGGATTGTTGCTGTTGATTTCAGTTTATGCCGGGCATCCGTTGACAATGGTTTTACTGGGAGCTGCATGCATATCCGGCGTAGGAATGACATTTTGTTTTACCGCACTTTCGGTAATGGGAATTCAGGATGTTGAACCTTCAAACTATGGATTGGCATCAAGTTTGAGCTCTACAAGTTACTTTCTGGGAGCTGGGATCGGGCTGTCATTCATGACGTTAATGAGCCAGATCTTTCCATCAGAATTATCAGTGGGAAGCCTGAATCTGATTATTTTAATCGGTTACGCTCTATTAGCCCTCGGAATGTTATTCTATTTTATAGTAAAAAGCTTAAAAGTAAAGGAGGCGGAAGTTGCTGTTTCATGACAAGTGGTCTAAAAATATACAAACTATATGACGAAAGAATCGGTGCTTGGGTGCCGGTTCTTTTTTGTCTTCTTGTCATTCTATTTTCCCTTTATTACCTTTGTATTTTTACGATACATCATGAAAATACAGGTTATCAGCGATATTCATCGGGAATTTGGAAGTACGGAATTATGTTTTGATCACGCGGATATTGTAGTATTGGCAGGTGATGTCAACGTGGGAACCAAAGGAATTGAATGGATTAAAGAAGCAATACCCAATAAACCTGTAATCTATATTTTGGGAAATCATGAATACTACAAAGGTTCATATCCGAAAACACTCAATAAAATTAAGGAAGCATCGCTGGATACCAACGTTCATGTACTGGAAAATGCATTTATAGATATTGATGGAATTCGTTTTCATGGGGCTACCTTATGGACAGATTTTTCAATCTTTGGAAATCCTGTTCAATACGGAATGCTTTGTCAGCCTAAAATGAATGACTATAAAATGATCCGTCGGGATCCTTCCTATTCAAAAATGAGAACTTTGGATACCTTCAAAATCCATCAGCTTTCAAAACAATGGCTGTTAGAAAGCCTTGAAGATTCCAAAGGGCTTAAAAATATAGTCGTTACCCATCATGCACCCAGTATACAATCTGTTCCCGATCATTACAAAGAAGATCCTTTAACGGCTGCTTATGCTTCTGATCTGGAAGATGTAATCAAAGAATACCAGCCATTGTATTGGATTCATGGGCATATCCATACGCCGTGCAGGTATAAGATTGAAAAAACAGAAATCATCTGTAATCCTCATGGCTATATTGATGAAAAATATAATGGCTACGATAAAGAATTGATGATCGTTGTTTAATAAACAATAAAAAGTAAAATGAGATTATTTACCTTCTCGGCTCTCTTTACTTCTTGGCTCTTTTTTCTTTTTCCACTACCTTCGTATTTAATTTTTTTCCAATGCCTAAAAAATCCCAGCCAAAACCTGATTTTGTTTCGCAGCTAGCTTTTGATGAAGTGCTTCAGCAAGTGGAGTTCGATCTAAGAATCAAGGAATTTGTTGTGATGGAAATTGATAAGGTTAATTATATCATACAGCCGAACATTCCTTACCGTTCAGATTATTTCTGCATTTTTATGGTACAGAAAGGAGCAGTCACATTCAGATTGGATGACAAGAGTTATGAAGTTTCCAGGGGCGATATTGTTTTTTGTCCGATGTTAGAAACTTTTTGGGTGGATGAAATTTCTGAAGATTACAATGCTAAATATATTTTCTTTTCATTGAATTTTATTTCTGATGCAGGATTTAATTATAAATCAAACAATGTTCTGAAAAGCCTTTCGTCAGATCCTACCCACATCATAAGAAATGAACCGGATGTATACAGAAAAATAAATTTCCATCTCGATGAGCTTAAGGTTTTGAACGATAAGGAAAAAGATAACTATTATTTCAATGAAATGATCTGGCATCACTTTTCGCTGGTGATCTACGAAATTGATAATTATTTTAAGAAAATAGAAAAACCTCATGTTGTAACCAACAGAGAAGATGAGCTGACGACCAGTTTCTTTAAGCTGGTTCAGGATCATTTTAAAGAAGAACATAATGTTCAGTTCTATGCAGATAAACTTTTTATCAGCCGCAAATACCTTACGAAAGTAATCAATAAAACAGTCTTTAAATCTCCGAGAGATATTATACATCAGGTTTTAGCTGTAGAAGCCAGATTACTGCTAAGAAATCCCAACCTGAATATTGGTGAAGTGGCATCACAATTGAAGTTTTCAGATCAGGCGTCTTTCAGTAAGTTTTTTAAAAAACACGTAGGGAGATCTCCCCTGGAATATAGAAAAGATGATTTGTATTGATAATCAGTGATTTATAAATTTAAGACGTCTTTTTACCAAATTTCAACTATTATTTTGATTTAAAATACTGAATGTTATCATTTATGTTGTCTATAAGTGATATTTATCATGATTTTGAAAATAAGGTGTCTTTTTGACAAAACAAGGAGTTTTTCGAATAATCCTATTGAATTTTTTTCGTTCGAATTTTGTGCGGAAATTTAAAAGGACTATTGTTATGCAAAGATTTTTTATTCAAAAATCAACTCTACTTTTCCTCTCGCTGATCGTGTTGGCGGGGTGCAGGAAAAATAATCAAAACCAAGGCTATCAGCAGCAGGCTCCGGAATTACCAGTGGCAAAAGTGACACAGGGAGACGCTTCTGTTTCCAGAGAATATGCAGCATCTATCGAGGGCGTTTCCAATGTAGAAATCAGACCTCAGGTAACAGGATATTTAAGCAAAATTTTTGTAGATGAAGGTGATTTTGTGAGAGCAGGCCAGCCTTTATTCAAAATTGAAGATCAGGTTTTTCGTGAACAGCTGAAAAGTGCTCAGGCAGCTCTGATTACCGCTCAGGCCAACCTTTCAACCTCTAAAATTGATCTGGACAGAAAAAAAGAACTATTCAGAAACAAAATGGTTTCCGAAATTCAGGTAAAAGAAGCTGAAGCATCTTATAATGCGGCACGTGGGGCAGTAAGCCAATCTACTTCTACTATTGAATCTGCAAAAATCAATTTAAACTTTTCTACTATTAAAGCTCCGGTGAGCGGATTTATTGGGAGATTCAATTATCGTCTGGGAAGTTTGATGACGCCGGGTAATCAGGATCCGATTACGCTGTTATCAGACATTCATCAGGTGTATACCTATTTCAGTTTGAGCGAAAATGATTTTAATAACTTTCAGAAACAATACACGGGTAGCAATATTGATGAGGTGATCAAAAATACACCGGCAGTATCATTATTGCTTTCAGGAGGTGAAAAATATGCTGAGACAGGAAAGATTGATGCGGTGGAAGGTCAGTTTAATAAAACAACCGGATCAATCACGCTAAGAGCGAAATTCAACAATCCCAACAATCTTTTGAGAAGTGGAAACACTGGTAAAATTGTACTGGATCAGTTCTACAGCAATGTTGTTTTACTCCCGATTGCTTCTACCAGAACTATTCAGGATAAAGTCTTTGTGTTCACGATTCAGGGGGGAAAAGCGGCAATGCTTCCGGTTGAAGTAAACGGAAAGGCCGGGGATAATTTCATTGTAGCCAAAGGACTTAAGGCAGGAGATGAGTATATCACCAGCGGTTTTGACCGTCTACAGCCGGGAACTCCTGTAGTGGCACAAAAGAAAAATGCTCAACAGAAAAAATCCTAAGAAGAAATCATGTTAAAGAAAATTATAAAAAGACCCGTACTGGCAACGGTTATCTCCGTATTGCTTGTTATTTTGGGTATAGTCGGGATGGTAAGCCTTCCGATTACCAAATTTCCGGACATTGCACCTCCTACCGTCATGGTGACAGCTGCTTATCCGGGAGCCAACGCTGAGACGATTGCAAGATCCGTAGCGCCACCATTGGAAAACGCCATCAATGGAGTGGAAAATATGGACTATATTACTTCTACAGCCAGTAATGACGGTACATTGAGTATCACTGTTATTTTCAAATTAGGAACAGATCCTGATCAGGCTGCCATTAACGTTCAGAACAGAGTAGCGCAGGTTACCAATCAGCTTCCTGCAGAGGTAATTCAGGCAGGAATTACGACAGTGAAAAGACAGAACAGTATGATTGCGATGGTCTCTCTGACCAGTAAAGACGGTACAATGAGTGATCTTTTCCTTGAAAATTATGCGAAAATCAATATCGTTCCGGAACTGAAAAGGGTAAAAGGAGTAGGAGATGCTATGGTATACGGAAATAAAGATTATTCTATGCGTATCTGGCTGGATCCGAATAAACTGACTTCTTACAATCTTACTCCATCCGATGTTTCCCGTGCTATTCAGACCCAAAACCTTGAAGCAGCACCCGGAAGATTAGGAGAAAGAAGTAAAGAGGTCATGGAATATGTTCTTCGCTACAAAGGAAAATTTACAGAGCCTGAACAATATGAAAACATTACGATTAAAGCATTGAACGATGGTTCTGTTTTAAAGTTAAAAGATATTGCTAAAGTGGAATTCGGAGCGTACAGTTATACGGTTTCTTCCAATTACAATAAAAAAGCATCTGTAACGATGGCGATCTTCCAGATGGCAGGATCCAATGCCAATGAAGTACAGATTGCCCTTCAGGAAAGAATGAAAGAACTGGAAAAATCCTTTCCTGCAGGAATGGATTATGAAATTCCTTATGCTACAAAAGACGCGCTGGATCAATCCATAGAACAGGTTATTCATACCCTGATAGAAGCATTTATTCTGGTTTTTATTGTGGTGTATATCTTCCTTCAGGATTTCCGTTCTACTTTAATTCCGGCGATTGCAGTTCCGGTATCTATTGTGGGAACATTCTTCTTTATGAAGGTTTTCGGATTCTCTATTAATATTCTGACATTGTTTGCTCTGGTGCTGGCGATTGGTATCGTGGTTGATGATGCGATCGTTGTCGTAGAGGCTGTTCACGCTAAAATGGAACATAAAAAACTGAATCCTAGAGCAGCAACCATGTCGGCCATGAGTGAGATCACAGGAGCTATTGTTTCGATTACATTGATCATGTCAGCGGTATTCGTTCCGGTGGCTTTTATGAGTGGTTCCACAGGATTATTCTATCAGCAGTTTGCATTGACGCTGGCGATTGCTATTGTTATTTCAGCAGTAAATGCATTGACATTAAGTCCGGCTTTATGTGCTTTATTCTTAAAACAACACCATCCGGGAACTCATGAAAAAATGAATTTCAAAGACCGGTTCTTTGCAGGATTCAATGCGAGCTTCAATAAACTGACTTTCCGCTATGGAAAAGCTGTGCTGTTCCTTTTAAAAAGAAAATGGGTGGCTTTGATTATTATTGTGGCTTTCGGAGGATTGTTCGCATGGATGTCTATGACAACACCTAAAGGATTTATTCCGGATGAAGATCAAAGTTTTATTATCGTAACTGCTAATCTTGCTCCCGGAGCATCAAAGGACAGAACATCAAAAGTAGTTTCCGATACGGAAGATCTTTTAATGAAAAATCCGGCAGTGGACAAAGTAATTTCAGTAGACGGGTTGAACCTATTCAGTGGTTCTATGTCATCTTCTGCAGCTTCTATTTTCGTTAAATTAAAAAAAGGAGGTGAGAGAGGGCCTGTTAATAATATCAATGACATTATAGGACAAACTCAGGGAATGCTTTCTCAGGATAAAAGAGCTAATTTCCTTGTGATCAACACCCCAACGGTAGATGGTTTCGGTAATACCAGCGGGATGGAACTGGTGCTTCAAGACCGTACTAACGGAGAACTTCAGAATTTAGGAAATATCTCCTACGGAATGATGGGAGCTTTGATGCAGAGACCGGAAGTTGCAGTAGCATTTACTACGTTTGATGTTACCTATCCACAATTTGAGGTGCTTGTAGATGAAGTAAAATCTGCTCAGTTGGGAGTAAATGTTTCTGATGTGTTAGGAGTGATGCAGGGGTATTATGGAAGTATTCAGGCTTCTGATTTTAACCGATTCGGGAAATATTACAGAGTACTGGTACAGTCTACGCCGGAAACAAGACAGGATAAAGAATCTCTGAACGGAATTTTCGTTAAAAATAATCTTGGGCAAATGGTTCCTGTCAATACTTTGGTAAGCCTGAAACAAGTCACAGGTGCTGAAGTAGTGGATCGTTTCAATCTTTTTAACTCATCTAATTTAACGGTAATGGCGGCTCCGGGATACAGTACCGGACAGGCTATGGCGGCCATTGATGAGGTGAGCAAGCAGGTACTTCCTCCGGGATATACTTACGATTATAAAGGAATGAGCCGTGAAGAAGCAGGTTCAAGCTCGCAATCTGTCATGATTTTCGGATTATGTATCGTGTTTGTGTTCTTCCTTTTATCAGCGCAGTATGAAAGTTATATTCTTCCATTAGCAGTATTGATTGCTATTCCGGTAGGGCTTTCAGGCGTATTTGTAGGAATTACATTTGCGGAGCTTTCCAATAATATTTATGTACAGATTGCTTTGGTAATGCTGATCGGATTATTGGCTAAAAATGGTATCCTGATCGTAGAATTTGCCATTCAGAGACGTAGAGCAGGAAAAAGTCTTATTGCTTCTGCTGTGGAAGGTGCCAAAGCCCGTCTGCGTCCTATTCTGATGACTTCCCTTGCATTTATAACAGGATTACTTCCATTGTTATTTGTGATAGGTCCTTCAGCGATGGGGAATCATTCTATCGGATATGCAGCCATTTCAGGGATGCTTTTCGGAACCATTTTAGGGATTTTTGTAGTTCCTGTTCTTTTTGTGGTATTCCAGGCATTGCATGAAAGAATCAATGGTAGGGTAGTAACCGATGCGGATTGGGAATATTAATTCAAATGATTTTAAAAATGAAAATTAAAAATATAGCATATATCGCATTCATTTCGGGAACAGCAATCTCCTGTAAAGTTCAGAAATACGAACAGCCTGAAATCAAAATGCCCGAAACTTTCAGAAGTGACAGTATTGTGACAGATTCTCAAGAAAATATTGCTAAAATCAGCTACAAAGATTTTTTTAAAGATCCCGTTCTGGTAGGACTGATTGATAAAGCGGTGGTGCAGAATAATGATCTTCAGGTGGCTTTAAAACAGATAGAGTTTGCTTCGTTGGCCTATAATCAAAGTAAATGGGGAAATATTCCTACAGTAAGTGCTTCTGCCAATGCCAATATCAACCGTCCTTCAGATAACAGTATGAACGGAATGATGGCCGGACAGTTCATGGGAAAAAGATATATGGAAGATTATACAACGTCTCTTAGCTTTTCATGGGAAGCGGATATTTGGGGGAAGATCAAAGGCAGAAAAGAACAGGCTTTAGCGGAATATCTTAAAACACAGGAAGCGGCAAAAGCGGTAAAAACTCAGGTTGTATCTGCGGTTGTACAGGGATATTACAACTTGTTAATGCTGGATACTCAGCTGGAAATTACAAAATCCAATCTGGCGTATGCGGATAATACCCTGAAGTTTCTGACCAAGCAGCAGGAGCTTGGTTTGACAACAGCTTTGGCAGTACAGCAGCAGGAAATTGTGAAGGATCAGATTCTGAAATCAATTCCCGATATTGAAAGCTCTGTGACCACTCAGGAAAATGCTTTGAGTTTGTTGACAGGTTCTATGCCGGGAAAAATTGAAAGAAGTGCAAGCCTGAATAATGTGCAGTCTCCGGATCATCTTGCAGCAGGAGTTCCTTCAGAATTATTAAGCTACAGACCTGATATTAAAACAGCAGAACTTGAGGTCAGAAAAAGTGCCGCTGCGATTCATGTGGCAAAAATGAGTATGTATCCTTCTTTGAATATTACAGCGCAGGGAGGAGTAAATGCCTTCCAGATCAGCAAATGGTTCAGTGTTCCGGGATCACTTTTCGGAATGGTGGCGGGAGCTGTCGCGCAACCTATTTTGAATGGAAAACAGCTGAAAACACAATATGAGCAGTCTAAAGTACTGGCTGATCAGGCAGAAATCAACTTTAAGCAGTCTGTTTTAAAAGCGGTAGGAGAAGTTTCTGATGCATTGGTACAAATTCAAAAGCTGGAAGAACAACAGAAAATTGCGGAAGGACTGGCAGTAAAATCCGGTGAGGCAGTGAAGAAGGCTGATTTGTTATTTAAATATAATTCAGCGACTTATGTAGAGGTGATCATCGCACAGACGAATAAACTTCAGGCAGAACTGGAACTTGCTTCTCTGAAAACCCAGAGACTGAATGCCATTACAGCGCTTTACCGTTCTGTAGGTGGCGGATGGCAATAAAGTAAAATTGAATCTGCTTCGTCTCTAATGATGAAGCAGGTTTTTAATCCATAATCATTATGAAGACAAATATACAAGAGGGGATCATTCTTATTCCGGATTTCAGCGGATTTACCGAATTTGTGTTCAATACAAAATTGTATACAGGCGAGTATATTGTGAGACAATTATTGTCTACATTGATTGATGTAAACGATCAGTATTTTGAAATTTCTGAGATTGAGGGGGATGCCATTTTATTTTACCGTTATGATGAAAATCCGTCTTACCAGAGTATTTCAACAATGCTTTGGAAGATGAGAAGTGCCTTCAACAGGAAGATAGATGAATTGAGTAAAAGTTTAAGCACGAAAATAGATTTGGCTCTCAAATTTATTGTTCATTATGGGTCTTTTTCACAATATAATATTGGAAACTTCAGAAAACTCTATGGAAAAACAATTGTGGAAGCCCATCAGCTTTTGAAAAACGGATTGGCAGAGCAGCCTTCATATGCACTTTTCAGCAATTCTTTTCTGGAAAGCAGTAAAAATAAAGAATCTGATTTTAATAAAGATCCGCTTCGTCTGCCTGAAGTAGGTGTTATCCATTATTTTGAAAATTTAAACTAGCATATATTTTTTAATATTAATCCTTGTAAATTTGCTATTGCTAGCGGCCCGGGTGAGATCCGGGCTTTTTTTATTCATGTCTCTTTTGAAATCTGATGATGATCTCCTTGTTTTTATGTACTGATCATAAAAGATTCATCTATTAATGATAAATTTTAAAACTTTTTTCAATAAAATTTAAATTACAGATAAAAAGTCCTTTTAAGAATAATTATTATGGAAGTGATTTATATTGACCTTCTTTATTGAAAAATTTGTACTATTTTTCAATTTATGTTTAAATTAATTATTGATATCTTATTGGAAATTAGATAATTATTTTATTTTTTTTAATTTTTGATGTAACAAACCTGTGAATATAATGGTCTTATAGAAAAACTATAATTTCACATGAAAGTAATTATATTTCCAATAGCGATATTAGCAGGTTCATTAGCAGTGGCTCAGCAAGCTCCGGCTCCGGCTGCAAAGGATACTGTAAAAGGAAATGCAAAAGAAATAGAAGCGGTTACTCTGGTTGCCAGAAAACCGACCGTAGAATCGAAAATAGACAGAACTGTATTCAATGTAGCGAACAGTGCAATTCTGGCCGGAAATACAACATGGGATGTCCTGAGAATGACTCCTTTGGTAAGTATTGATAACAATGATGATGTAAAAGCCGAAGGACAAATGGTTACGGTATACATCAACGACAGAAAATCTGTTTTTACAGGGAAAGAATTGAAGGAATATCTTAAAACGATTCCGGCTGACAACCTGATGAAAATTGAAGTGATTACCAGCCCTTCCTCCCGTTATGAAACTTCAGGATCTGTAATCAATATTGTTCTGAAAAAAAGAGATGACGAAGGAATAAAAGGAAGCATCTCTCTCAACAACAGACAAAGCACGAAAAACTCTCAATACACAAATTTCAACCTGAACTACCATAAGAAAAAGTTTACCCAAACTTTTATAGGAGGTTACAATAGCGGAAATTATGTACAAAAGACTCAAACTTGGGATAACCGTTATGCTACTAATAAACTGACTCAGTTCAATTTGGAGAACGTGATGAGAAACGAGAGTCCGTCACTTTCTTCCACTTCAGAATTTGAACTGAATGATAAAAATAATATCGGATTTGTAGCAGAATATTCACAGAGTAGAAATCTGTCTCTGGCAGAATCTAATGGGATGATCTTCAATAATGGAGAGCCTGGTGACTCTTTTCTTCAGACTCAGAATACATGGGGATTCAACCGTAATCTGGGAACCAATGCTTTCTACAAATATTATGATAAAGAAAAGAACAGAATTTTAGATATCAATTTAGGAACCAATTACTCCAGCAATGACAATGATAATTTAATTGATAAACAAATTAATAATCAGACAGGGAGCAAAGCTCAGCAGCTAGGAGTTATCAGTTCAAATCAGATGCGTAATTATTATCTGAAAGTAGATTATACACAGCCTTTAGGTAAATCCGGCGGTACGATAGAAGTAGGAGGGAAAACGGAAATTAACAATCATATTATTCCAAACAGTTTGTATGGTTTCAGTATGACTGACGTTAACTCAGAATATTATAATCTTGCCAGAAATGATACCTTCCATTATGAGGACAATTTAAGCTCTTTGTATGCTAACTACAGCAAAACATTCTTCAAAAAATTAGAAACAAGAATCGGAGTTCGTTATGAATATATTGATTATAAGGTAAGACAGGATGTTGCCGGTACGGAGAGAAAAGATTCATACGGAACTTTTCTTCCCAATCTATTGCTGAAGTATAGTTTTTCAGAGAAGTTTGACTTAAGTCTTACCTATAACCGAACCATCTGGAGACCCTGGTATTCGGAATTCAATCCTTTTCTGGTGCCTGAAATTAACGGAACCTATTCAAGAGGGAACCTTTATCTGAATCCCAACCCGAATGACCGGCTTTATTTGAAATTAGGAATTCTGAAAAAGTACTTTATTTCAGCAAGATATATGCACACGAATCAGGATTACTGGACGACTTACGTGACGGAAAATGGAAGAACGGTTTCATTGCCTGGGAACTTCGATGGAAAAGTTGAGAAATATTATCTCTTTGCCAACACGAATCAGAACTTCCTGAAAAATAAACTGAATGTAAATGCCGGATTTGGATGGTATTACATTAATAATAAGGACTTTAATGAGAAGAATAAGTTGGGAGGCAAAGATTATATCAGTTATTGGGGAGCTTCCGCGAATGTATCTTACACGAATCTTTTCAATAAAAATATAAACTTAAGTGCATGGGTAGAATTGGCCAACCAGAATAACGGGAACTCTTATGCGAATAATACCAACGTATTCCATAATATTTCAGTGACCAAAATATTCCCGAAAACACAGATGGAGCTGAGTATGCAGTTAATGAATATTTTTAAAAGACCTTATGGTGATAACACCACTTATAGCCCGGACGGAACTTTCAGAGAGTATTCAAAATGGGACTGGTATGGTGTTTCCCTTACTTTTGTAAAACGTTTCGGAAATCAGAAGGTAAAAGAAAATACAAAAACCGACGTAGAGAAAAACGGCGGCGGTGGAAAATAACTCAAGATTTGTTAGATAAAATGAAAGCAGGTTTCAAATTGAAATCTGCTTTTTATTTTGGGCTGGAATCCGGAAGTGAAAAGATCCCTCTTTAATATTTGTCTTAAAAAATCTGTGAAATCTCTATGATCTGAGGGAAAAATAAAAACAGACCCCAAATCCGGGATCTGTTTAATTCAACCAAATAAATTATTAAAATGTGAGATATTCTTTTTTTGAGTGGATACTCTCAAATTGAATTTCCCATTTATTTAAGGGTAAACTTCACTTTTGTTTTAATAGCATAGGAAGAATTTCCAATCAACGCTTCAAAGTCTCCCGGTTCAGCAACCCAGTCGTGTTTTCCGGCATCAAAATAACTTAAAGCCGTTTTATCAATGGTGAAACTTACCTCCTTCTGTTCTCCCGGATTCAGATACACTTTTTCAAAACCTTTCAACTCTTTTGTTGGACGCGGAACAGATGATTTTAAATCACTGATGTAAAGCTGGGCAACTTCAGCACCTACTTTTTTACCTGTATTTTTAACTGTTACGGTAAATGTAATTTTACCATCCTGTGAAATCGTGGTCTGGTCTGCTTTCGCTTTTCCGAATTCAAAAGTGGTATAGCTCAACCCATGTCCGAAACTGAACAGAGGTTTTATATTTTTAGTATCATGCCAACGGTAACCTACAAAAATGCCTTCGTTGTACGTAATATTGATAGGGTTTTTCTGGTCTTTACCTTTTCCTGCTGCCAACTCGTCTTTCTGCCCGGGATATTCTCCAAGCTGGTGCGCTGAATTGTCGTCAAGTTTTACAGGGAATGTAAAAGGTAGCTTTCCTGATGGATTGGCGTCTCCTGCTAAAATGGCAGCAATAGAATTTCCGGCTTCAGAACCAAGGTACCAAGCTTGTACAACAGTTGGAACGTCTTTGATCCATGGCATTGCCACAGCATTTCCGGAAACTAAAACTACGGCAAGATTTTTATTGGCTTTTGCAAGAGCGGATATCACGTGATCCTGACTGTAAGGCAACCCGTAGCTCTTTCTGTCGTTTCCTTCACTGTCCTGGAAGTCTGCTTTATTCAGTCCGCCTACAAAAATTACATAATCTGATTTTTTAGCCAATTCTACAGCTTCATTCAATAATTCAGCTTCAGAGCGGGTATCTTTTAAATCCTGTCCGGATTTTACTCCGTTGTATTCACCTCCGATATCACCTACATAACCTCTCGCATACTGTACGTCTGCCTGTTTTCCAAATCTGGATTTGATTCCATCTAAAGGAAGGGTTTCATATTTTACTTTTAATGATGAAGAACCTCCGCCTACAGTCATTATTTTAATAGCATTTTCTCCGATAACGGCTATTTTTTTAGCCTTATTAATATCAATTGGAAGAACATTTCCCTGATTTTTTAATAAAACGATCCCTTCTTCTCCAATTTCTTTGGCTATAGCTTTATGCTCTTCAGAAGCAATATTTCCAAAAGGCTTGTTACGGTTCATCGTAGTTTTATAAGCAAGACGAAGCAACCTTGTTACTTTGTCATCCAATTCTTTGGTACCTACTTTTCCTGCTTTAATCAAATCAAGGTAAGGCTTTGCTAAGTAATAATTATCATAGGCATTTTTAGTTCCTGCAGAAAGTCCGTTGGTCCATGATCCGAATTCAAGGTCAAGTCCATTGTGGATGGCCTGTTCAGTATTGTTGACAGCACCCCAGTCGGATACTACCACGCCTTTATAGTTCCATTCTTTCTTTAAAATATCATTTAACAGATACTGATTCTGGCTGGCATACTGACCTTTGTACATGTCATAAGCTCCCATGATGGTCCATGAATCTCCCTCTGTTACCGCTGCTTTGAAAGGTGGAAGATAAATTTCATAAAGAGCTCTGTCATCTACATTCACATTACTCGTATGACGGAACATTTCCTGATTGTTCAGAGCATAATGTTTCACAGAAGTTGCCACGCCATTAGACTGCACTCCTTTAATATAAGGAACCACCATTTTTGAGGTCAGATAAGGGTCTTCACCCATGTATTCAAAGTTTCTTCCATTCAGCGGTGTTCTGTAAATATTGACTCCAGGTCCCAGAAGGATATCTTTTTTTCTGTAACGGGCTTCTTCCCCCAACGCTTTCCCATAGTTCCATGACATTTTTTTGTTCCATGTTGCGGATAAAGCAGTCAGAGCAGGGTAGGCGATAATAGAGTCGTTCGTCCATCCGGCCTGATCCCATTCGTCCCACATTACTTCAGGGCGTACCCCGTGCGGGCCATCTGTGGTCCAGAATTCAGGAATTCCCAATCTTGGAACACCCGGTGAACTGAATTTCGACTGTGCATGAAGCATTGCTACTTTTTCTTCCAGTGTCATTCTTGATAATGCATCCTGAATACGCTGTTCTACAGGTTTGGATTCATCTAAATAAACGGGTATGGTAGTATTGGTCTGAGCCATATAAGAAGCAGAAATAAAGGTGAATAAACTGATAATGACGGTTTTCTTTAACATAATGCCTTTCATTTTGATTGAAAACAAAAATAAAGAAAATTTCTTTATTATCTCAAATTGAGAAAATAAAATTTTAGCGAATAAAAAACTGCCTGCTTATTTACAGACAGCCTATTATTAAATATTGTATTTGTAATGGCGAAAAAAATGAAGTGAAACTATTAGGCGAAATATCAAAAGTCCCGAACCCGAAACTCAAATTCTTTCACTCTAAAACTTTCCACCCTTCAACTTATCAATCCCATCCTTTCACAGCACCTCCTTTGAAGATTTCCTTGGCTTTCTTTTCAACTTCCGGAGACTCATATGCTTTTACAAAGTTTTTTACTTTTTGGCTGTTTTTATTGTCTTGTCTTGCAACGATTACATTGACATAAGGTGAGTCTTTATCTTCAACAAGAATGCCTTGTTTTTCCTGATCCAAACCTGCCTGAGCTGCAAAGTTGTTATTGATGATGCCTACAACAACATCTCTATCTTCCAAAACCCTTGGAATCTGAGCGCCTTCAATTTCCATAATTTTCAGCTGTTTCGGATTTTCTGTAATATCCGTTACTTTGGGTAGAAGTCCGACACCGTCTTTCAATTTTAAAAGACCACTTTTCTGCAGAAGCAGTAGAGACCGCCCACCGTTGGTAGGGTCATTGGGAATAACAATCGTATTGCCTTCTTTTAATTCACTGATATTTTTAATCTTTTTTGAATAGGCTACGATTGGGTAAACAAATGTATTTCCTACCGGTACAAGATTGTAGCCTCTTTGCTTGGACTGCTCCGTTAAATAAGGAATATGTTGAAAAGCATTGGCATCAATATCGCCGTTAGTCAATGCTTCATTGGGAACTACATAATCATTGAAAGGGATCAATTCCACTTCCAGATTGTATTTTTCCTTCGCTACTTTTTTTGCTACTTCGGCAATTTCCTGTTCCGGACCGTAAGTAATTCCTACACGGATAAAATTCGGATCATCTTTTCTTCCTGAACAGGCACTGAAAAGCAATATTCCTGCAGCCAATAAACCAAAAATCTTTATTTTTTTCATTCTATTTTTTATTTTAAATGGTATTAAGGTAAAAGATAAATGAACTCTCATACGCTCAAACCCTCAAACTCTTCAACTCAACTACCTGTGATCAAATCTTTTTGACAACCTGTCGCCCATAAACTGGATAATGAAAACCAAAAGAACAAGTAAAATTAAAACGGTATTCATAATGACAATATCATATCCGATATATCCGTATTGGTAACCTACCTGTCCAAGTCCTCCTGCTCCTACAGCACCACCCATTGCAGAGTAGCCTACAAGTGTAATCAAAGTGATAGTAGCGTTGTTAATTAATGAAGGAAGTGCTTCAGGCAGCAATACTTTTCTGATAATCTGCAATGGAGAGGCTCCCAGCGCTCTTGCCGTTTCTATAAGACCATGAGGAACCTCAATAAGACTGTTCTCCACAAGTCTTGCAATAAACGGAGCAGCTCCCACACTTAGCGGGACTAAAGCAGCATTCACTCCAATAGAAGTTCCTGCTAAAACTCTTGTGAAAGGAATCATCCATACAATCAGAATAATAAAAGGAATTGCACGGAAAATATTAACCAAAATAGAAAGTCCTCTATGATAGAAAGCATTTTCCAACAGCTGGTCTTTTCTGGTTAAAAACAGCATAATCCCAACCGGAAGTCCCAATACAAATCCAAAAAATCCGGATAAAAATGTCATGTAAACCGTTTCCCAGGTTCCTTTTGCCAAAAGGGCAATTACCGTATCACTAAGCATATCCTTTTACTGTATTTTGAATTTTATTTTGATTGAAATAATAGATCGCCTGTTGGTTTTCCTCGGCTTCACCCTGAAGCTGCAGCAGAAGTTTACCGAAATTGGAATCTCCAAAATACTCTACGTCTGCCTTTAACAATTTATAAGGGATTTTATATTGGTTGTAAAGTGCTGAAAGAATTTGTTCAACACTTATGTTTTCGTTAAGTTCTATTTCGACAAGCGGAAATAAACCGTCTTTGGGTTCTTTCTGCAGTCTGCTAATGAATTCCTGTGGCAGGGTCATGATGTCTGAATTTATAAATTGGCGGATGATCGGGTTTTCTTTGTCCGAAATAATCTCGCTTACAGTTCCTTTTGTTAATAATTTTCCTTTGTCGATCACAGCAACATGGTTGCAGACCGCTTTAATGACTTCCATTTCGTGGGTAATTAAAAGGATAGTAATTCCCAGTCTCTGATTGATATCTCTTAAAAGCTGTAGAATAGACTGCGTGGTAGCCGGATCCAGTGCGCTGGTGGCTTCATCACAAAGCAGAAGGTGAGGATCATTGGCCAGAGCCCTTGCAATAGCTACTCTTTGTTTCTGTCCTCCTGAAAGGCTTTTAGGATAATCGTTGGCTTTGTCTTCAAGGCCTACGATCTTTAGTAATTCGTTTACTTTTCTGTTGATTTCATCTTTACTGGTACTGTCCAGTTCCAGAGGAAGCGCTACATTATCAAAAACAGTTCTTGAAGAAAGAAGATTGAAATGCTGGAAGATCATTCCTATTTTTTTACGCTCGTCAGCCAGTTGTTTGGAGCTAAGCTTAGTAAAATCTTTTCCATTAATAATAATCTGTCCTTCATCCGGTCTTTCCAATAGATTTACTGTACGAATCAGGGTACTTTTTCCTGCACCCGAAAATCCTATAATTCCTACGATATCTCCTTTATCTATGGTAAGGCTCACCTTATCCAGTGCTTTGAAGGACTGTTTTTTCTGGTGAAACGTTTTTGATATGTTTCTGATTTCTATCATTGTGATATTATATATACTTTTTTTAAATAGGCTGATATCGTCTGCCTGCTCTGTTAAAAAATCTTCTTACTCTTCTGATTTTGACCTTGGACCGTTTTGAAAGTCTGAAATACTTGGTGACATTTGTTAGAAGTACTCCCAGCAATATGATGAATAAACCATATAGCTGACCTCCATTGATGCTTTGGTTGGCAATAATCCAGCCTGCAATCACTGTTACAATAGGATTGATGTAGGTATGGGTGCTTACCAAGGCAGCGGGTTTTACGGACAGAAGCCAAATGTACGACAAATAAGCGACTATCGATCCAAAGAAGATCAAAAATAGAACCCCAAACCATGCCGATAACGGAACAGCAGAAACTGAGAAATCAGTCCATTCTTTTCTGAAAAAAGCAATGATAAAAGAGGTTAATCCCGCTACTATAAGCTGCTGCGCAATATTCATAAACGTAGATTGGGAAGCCGGATTTTTCTTTGAATATAGAGAACCGAGTACCCATGCAATAGAACTTAATCCCAAAACTATAAATGCTGTAATACGTAGGTTTCCGTCTGCCAATGCATGAGCATTCGAATGTACACTTCCTTTTAGAAACATCACCAATCCTACAAAACCAATAACCAATCCTATCGGAATGAATTTATCCGAAAAATAATATTTCCAGTTCTTTTTGTCAATAGCAATGAACCAGAACGGTCCGGTTGCAATCGAAATGGCTGCCTCAGAAGCCGTTACATATTGTTCTCCCCAGGCTACAAGCCCGGTTCCTCCGGTAAGAATCAGAATACCGGTAATGGCATTTTTCTTCCAGTTGATCAGAGAATTTGCTTTTTCTCCTTTAGACAGAAGATACCCGATCATCAGAATTCCGGCAACCAGAAATCTTAACCCCGAAAGAATGAATGGCGGAAAACCTTTTAAGCCAAATGAAATAGCTAAAAACGTAATTCCCCATATCACATAGATGTTTGTAAACGCCAATGGAATCAACCATTTGTTTTTAGAATTGCTCATTTTTATTTTTTTAATGTTGTTGTGTTCAATGAAAAAAGGCTCTACCACGTGGTAAAGCCTTTGAAAATATATCTAAATAAAAGTAAGGTCAACCACAGTATTCTTGATGTATAGGCATACAGATATCCTTCATCATATTTTTGATGGTGTGTTTCTTTATTGAATTATTTATTAATTCTGCCTTCATTTTGTCTTATTTCCTGAATACGTTTGCAAATATATAATATAATTTTTATTAGTCCACTAAAAAAGTAGACTTTTTAAATATTAAATTATTGTTAATGGGTTAATTGGTTTTATTCCAGTGTTTTATCTATTTTTATTTTTGCCTGTTTAAAACTGTTTATCAATATTTTATACTTTTAAATTCAAATATTATAGAAATTGACTGGTAATTGGGGTTATGGAAAACATAAAATAAATTGAATTTTTTGAGAATTGTGTAAAGGTTGGTTGTGGTCTGTTTAAAAAAGATTTAAAATGTGTTTCCGGAAAGGGAGTTTTGCATTTATTAAACTAGTTAAATGCACAGGATTTCTGTTCACTGTAATTTAGCATCAAAATTAAAAGACATGGACAATAGAATTTTAGGTCTGCATCATATCACTGCTATTGCAGACAACGCGAAAAGAAATTTAGATTTTTATACCAAAGTTTTAGGAGTAAGACTGGTAAAGAAAACTGTAAATTTTGATGATCCGGGAACGTATCACTTCTATTTTGGAAATGAAAATGGAACTCCGGGAACCATTCTTACGTTCTTTCCATGGGAAGGAATAGGAAAAGGTACCAATGGAAGCGGAATGGCTACTCACATAGGGTATTCTGTTCCCAAAGGAAGCTTTGAGTTCTGGAAAAATCATTTGCAGAGTTTGAATGTTGCTACAGAAGAAGGTGAGATATTTGGAGAAAAAATGAT
This sequence comes from Chryseobacterium sp. 'Rf worker isolate 10', assembly GCF_050753305.1. Classification (NCBI taxonomy): domain Bacteria; kingdom Pseudomonadati; phylum Bacteroidota; class Flavobacteriia; order Flavobacteriales; family Weeksellaceae; genus Chryseobacterium; species Chryseobacterium sp. 'Rf worker isolate 10'. The sequence continues at coordinate 2,157,389 of NZ_JBOZOF010000001.1, read as the reverse complement.
TTCTTTTAAAGATCCGGACGGGCTTCAGTTACAGTTAATAGAACCATCCACTCAAGACAACAGAAAAGTATGGACAACAGATGATATCAAGAATGAGAATGCGTTGAAAGGTTTCCATAATGTCACTTTAACCTTAAAAAAAGCAGATCCCACCATCAAAGTTTTAACCGATATTTTAGGATATAATTTGCAGAAACAGGATGGAGAAAGATACAGATTGGCAACAAATGCGATTGATACGGCTAATCTTGTTGATATTATTGAAAACAATGCAGTTCCTGCCGGAAGAAATGCAGCGGGAACCAATCACCACATTGCATTCAGAGTGAAAGATGACAATGTTTTGATGGAATATCGTGAGAAAGCTTTATCCGCAGGGCTGAGCATTACTCCGAAAATCAACAGAGATTATTTCTACTCACTGTATTTCCGTGAACCGGGAGGAGTTTTGTTTGAAATTGCAACCGATAATCCGGGATTCACTGTGGATGAACCTTTAAATGAATTGGGAACCCACCTGAAACTTCCCGTTCAATACGAAGGAATGCGTGAGAAAATAGAAGGTGTACTTCCGAACTTATCATAGATCATCGGCGATATCTTATAAAGATGCTAATTTTGAATAAAGATTTAAAAATAAGAAAAATGGAAAGAACAGAAATAGTTTTAGAAGGAAGAAAAGGAGAGATACAGCTTTTCTCAGACGATCATAAAGCAGGTAAAATGGATATTTCAGTGATTGGACAAAAGCTGACCGTTTACCATACCGAAGTGAATACAGAATATGAAGGAAAAGGTTTTGCCAAAATTTTACTGGAAAGACTGGTTTCCTACGCAAGAGAAAATGATTTGAAAATTGTTCCGTTGTGTCCGTATGTTCACGCACAGTTCAAACGTCACCCGGAAGAATATAATGATGTATGGTTAAAGGAGGTGCTGTAGGGAGTTTGAGAGCCTCGAACGTATCAACTCGTCTCCCGAATCTCGAAATCTCGCACGCTATCATAATAACCAATTAACAATTTCAACACAATGAAACTTATCACAGGATTGCATCATGTTACGGCAATTACCGGCAATGCACAGGAAAATATAGACTTTTATACCGGTGTTTTAGGACTTCGGTTAGTCAAAAAAACGGTCAATTTTGATTACTCAGATGTTTATCATTTTTATTTCGGTGACGAATACGGGACACCGGGGACAATTATGACTACTTTTCCCTATGGTAAAGATTTGATCAATGGCAGACATGGTAAAGGAATGCTCAATACCACTGCTTTTTCAGTTTCTTTAGATGCCCTGGATTATTGGATGAACCGTCTGGAACAGTTTAATATTCCTTTTAAGCAGCCACAGCAAAGACTTTCTGATGAAGTTTTCATTTATCTTGAAGATTTTGATGGTTTGGGACTGGAATTGGTTTTTAATGATAAAGACGAAAGAAAAGGATATTATAACGGTTTTATTCCTGAAGATTATGCCATTAAAGGAATCCATCACGTTGAAATCTGGCAGGATGCTTATGAAAGAACAGCCGCACTTCTGACCACTCAGATGGATCATAAAGTCATCAAAGAAAGTCCGGACAGACTGAGATTGGGAACAGAAAATATGCCCGGGAAATATGTAGATCTGCTATCTACCCCAAATGCTTTGAAAGGATTAGCCGGAAGAGGAACCGTTCATCATGTAGCTTTTGCTACTCCCGATGCAGAAACCCAGCTCGAAATGGTAAAGAGATTAAATGCATACGGACTGGAACATACAGAAGTGAAAGACAGAAAATATTTTACTTCCGTATATTTTAAGGAGCCTGGAGGTGTTTTGTTTGAAATTGCAACTTCCGGTCCCGGGTTCGATGTAGACGAAGAAGCCGCATTTTTAGGAGAAGATCTGCAATTGCCCCAACAGTTTGAAAAAAGAAGAGAACGGTTGAAAGAAGTTCTTCCCAAAATCGATTATCCAACAGAAAAATTCAGATAAAAATAATGAGTCATATTTTAAATATAAAAACAGCAGGAATACTATTGAATCAGGCAGAGAAAGCTTTGATCATGATTCATGGACGTGGAGGAAGTGCTCAGGATATTTTAAGTTTATCCCAGCATCTGAATGTAAAAGATTATGCACTGCTAGCCCCGCAAGCTTTGAATCACACATGGTATCCTTTTTCATTTATAGCTCCGGTAGAACAAAACGAACCATGGTTATCATCAGCCCTTGAAATGGTTGAAGAAACAGTGAAAGCTGCTGTAAAAGCCGGAATTAAACCTGAAAATATATACTTTTTCGGATTTTCTCAGGGTGCTTGTCTTACCCTTGAATTTTTAGCACGAAATGCTCAGAAGTTTGGTGGAGCAGCGGCCATTATTGGCGGAGTGATAGGAGATAAGATCAACCGTGAAAATTATAAAGGTGATTTTGCCGGAACCCCGGTTTTTCTGGGAACCAGTAACCCCGATTTTCATGTTCCTATAGAAAGAGTATATGCTACAGCTAATATTTTAAGAGAAATGAATGCAGATGTAACAGAAAAAGTATATGCCAATTTCGGACATTCTATTAACGAGGACGAAATTGGAATAGCTAATTCATTGATATTTAAATAAGTATTTTTTAAGATTGAATATATTTATAATTTTAATGACCATTTAAGTGTTTAAGTAAAATGGAGACTCCTACGGAGTGACAAAGTATGAGCATTATCTATCCGTTCACATTGTCACTCCGTAGGAAGTCTAACCCAATCATAAATTAGCATTCAATAACGGTGGGCTTTAGCCCGCCAAACAAAAAAACAAAAAATCACTGGCTTTAGCCGAAACCTAAATAACCAGAATATGAAAACTAACTTCTAACCTCTAATTTCTAACTACTAAAAACGAATGCACGAACAACTCCTTTTAATCCTGGGACTTTTATTACTCGTTATGCTGCTGGTCATGCTGGCACAGCGGATCAAAATTGCTTATCCTATTTTTCTGGTTCTTGCCGGATTGGGAATCAGCTTTATTCCCGGAGTCCCCGTTCTAAAGCTGGATCCGGAGATTATATTTCTGATTTTCTTACCCCCTCTTTTATACGAAGCGGCCTGGTATACCTCATGGAATGATTTCTGGAAATGGAAACGTCCCATCAGTCTCTTGGCTTTTGGATTGGTATTTCTGACTTCTCTGGTAGTGGCTTATACTTCACAAATGTTGATTCCGGGGTTTACCTTGGCACTGGGATTTTTATTGGGAGGAATTGTTTCGCCTCCGGATGCAGTGGCAGCCACAACGGTTTTAAAAGGATTAAAAGTTCCCAAACGTACGATTGCCATTCTGGAAGGAGAAAGTTTGATTAATGATGCCTCTTCACTGATTGTTTTCAGATTTGCTCTGGCAGCTGTAATGACAGGAGCTTTCTCAATGCATGAAGCGACAGGACAGTTTTTTCTGGTAGCAGGAATGGGCGTTGTTGTAGGAATTGCAGGAGCTCATGTTTTTTATGCGATTCACCGTTTTTTACCTACTACACCCGCTATTGATGCAGCACTCACCGTAATGACACCTTATATTTTGTTTCTTTCCGCGGAGCATTTTCATTTTTCAGGAGTGATGGCTGTAGTAAGCGGAGGATTGTTTATGTCTTTCCGTGCTCATGAAATTTTTAAAACAGGAACCACAAGAATCAATATGACGGGAGTCTGGAATACGCTGATTTTTGTGATGAATGCTTTGGTTTTTGTATTAATAGGTCTTGAACTTCCTGATATAATCAATGGACTAGGTGAAATTTCTGTAATGGAAGGAATCAAATATGGTTTAATTATAAGCCTGATCGTCATTGTAGTGCGTCTTTTATGGATTTATCCTGTGGCCCATCTTCCAAGATGGTTCAGTGAAAAAGCACGTCGTGATCCAAGTCCGGGATGGAAAAATCCCCTGATTATCGGTTGGGCAGGAATGAGAGGAGTGGTTTCCCTGGCAACAGCCTTGTCTATTCCGGTTATGATGAATTCACAAGCAGAATTTCCAATGAGAAACCTGATCATTTTTATCACATTCGTCGTCATTTTTGTAACATTGGTTTTTCAGGGGCTGACCTTACCTTTAATTATTAAATTAACCAAAATAGGTGAAATTGATGCTATTCTTCCTTCCCATGAACAACAGGCAGGAATTCAGATGAGACTGGATAGACTTGCTGTTCATAAACTCGATAACGAATACAATGAAGCCGTAAACAGTAATGGCTTGCTTGAAAATCTTAAAAAAGCTCTGGAAAGTGATATTAAACTTCATCAAAATCATTTAAGCTCTATTGAAATGTGTACCAACAGGCAAAATGATATGGCGGAATATCATAAAGTGATGCTGGATATATTTGCTTTACAGCGAAAAGAACTATTTAAAATGAAACGTGAAAAACTCTTCAGTGATGATGAGATCCGAAAAGCAGAATCACAACTGGACTTAAACGAATTGAAAATTACGGGGAATAAACATTTGTAGAAGGTTTCGGGATGCGGGTTTCGAGTTTGTTTGAGAGTCTGAGGGCTTGAGAGTATTAGAGTTGTTAGTGTGGAGGCAGGCTTCGAGACTCGGGTTATTGAGTGGGAGCATTTGGGAGTAAAAGTGTTCAGATTTCTACGGAATGGACAAATTATATGTTTTTATTTATGCACCCACATTGTCATTCCGCAGGAATCTAAATCATCATTTTACCCTTTACATAAAAATATAAACATTAAACTCTGAACCTTGAATTTTGAATTTTAAACATTGAACAACATGAAAACATTACATTTTTTAGTGATTGGAAAAAACCAGGAAATTCTGGATACTTTAAAAAGAATTATAGAAAATAATGAAGGCTGGACGGCAGAAATACAAAGTGATGAAGATTTCTGCTATGAATATATTAGAGAAAATAAGGTGGATATTGTCCTTTTAAGTTCCGGTCTTGAAGATGATTTTGAAAAAGAGATCAAAGAATTTTATGCAGAATTAGATAAAGAGGTTAAAGTGATTGATCATTATGGAGGAGGAAGTGGCCTTTTAAAGAATGAAGTTTACAGTCTTTTTCCTAATTTGCAGGGATAAACCTGACATTATGTTCGAAAATATCATCAAAAACATTACACGATTTATCTCAATCACTCCTGATGAAGAAAAATTTTTCACAGACCTGCTTGCCTGCCAGTCGTTTCCAAAGAAAACGGTTTTGCTCAGAGAAGGAGAGATCTGCCAGTTTGAAGGGTATATTCACAAAGGATGTGTGAGAATGTATTGTTTGGATGATAACGGTTCTGAAGTAACGCTGCTGTTTGCCATAGAAGACTGGTGGATCAGTGATATTGCATCATTTCAGGAACAGAAACCTTCTAAAGTGTATATTGAAACCCTGGAAGATTCGGAAATCTATATGCTGAATCCTTCAACGAAAGAAAAATTACTGCAGGAGATTCCTAAATTCGAAAGAGTTTTCAGAATGCTGGTTCAGAGGAATCTGGCAACTTTGCAGAGCCGACTGGTAAACACCATTTCCAAAACCGCCTCAGACAGATACCTTGAATTTATTAAAGTATATCCCTCAATACCACAAAGAGTAGCACAGTACTACATCGCTTCTTACCTTGGTGTTTCAAAAGAATTTGTAAGTACCATCAGAAAGCGACTTGCTTCAAAAGAAAAATAAATCTTAATTTTTTATACCCGCAGATTGCAGAGATCTGCATCAATGACTAGGCAAATTTTTTGCTCTTGATGACTTTGCGTGTAAGACCACCCCGTCAAAAATTCTTTGAATTTTCGCCACCCCTCCGGAAGAAGGGAATTTTTGTTGATACTTTTCTTATTTGAATAATATGTGCTAGATTATTACGGAATAACACAATTGCAATAATGGCCTTACCCACGCAGTTTGTCATTCTGTAGGAATCTAAATAAAGTTATTCTTTACAATATTAATAGAATTAAGTAGGTTTTAATAGTAAAAAAGACTCTTGTGTTTTCCGAAAAACAACAACCCAATATACTCATACTGCCGGATACTTTTGTATCCGGCATTTTTTTTTGCTTCGAAGTCATTTATTAAACTAGTTAAATGTGCAGGGTTTCCGGTCTCTCTAAATTTGTCCTATCAAACAAGAACAAATAACAATCTGATATGGACAGAAAAGATTTTTTAAAGAAAGGATTATTGGGAACAGGAATGTTTGTAGCATCTGCTTCTTTAGCAAGTGCTATGAAAAATGACATTGATGAGATCGAACCATTAGAACCGATCGGATACAATCATCTACCCAATACAGAATCAAAAATAGAAGAAAACTCTGTTATTCACAGAGCAGGCTCAAGAGGGAAAGCAGATCACGGATGGCTGTTGAGTCAGCACACTTTCAGTTTTGCCAATTATTATAATCCTGAAAGAATGCACTTCGGAGTATTAAGAGTCCTGAATGATGATAAAGTGGAAGCAGGAAGGGGTTTCGGAACACACCCTCACGACAATATGGAAATTATCAGTATTCCTTTGGAAGGTGACCTCGAACACAAAGACAGCATGGGACATACAGCAGTGATCAGAAGCGGAGATATTCAGGTGATGAGCGCAGGAACTGGAATCATGCACAGCGAATTCAATAAAAACAGTGATAAGCTTGTGAAATTCCTTCAAATCTGGATTTATCCGAAAAAAAGAAATGTTACTCCGAGATATGATCAGATTACTTTAGACAAAACAAAAAGTTACAATCAATTTCAACAGATTCTTTCTCCTAATGCAGATGACGAAGGTGTATGGATCCATCAGGACGCATGGTTTCATCTGGGAACTTTTGATCAGAATAAAGAAACTCATTACCAGATCAGAAAAAAAGGAAACGGAATCTATGCTTTTATTCTTAAAGGAAGTGCGCAAATAGGTAATGAAACGATAGAAGAACGTGATGGATTCGGAATCTGGGATATTCAGGAAATTACCATCAAAGCCCTTAAAGAAGGTACAGAAATCCTTTTGATGGAAGTACCCATGACATTATAAATAAAAAATTCAACATAAATAACAACCCTTAAATTTTAAATTATTATGAAAAAATTAATCCTATCCTTTGCAGCTGGTTTATTATCATTAACAGCATCAGCTCAAAACCCTGGGAAATCATTATTAAATCCTACCAATCATGCAGTAGTACTCATAGACCATGAAGGTCAGATGGCTTTTGCAACAAAAAGCATCAGCATGGAAGAATTAAGAAATAATGTGGCACTGATAGCAGGTGGATCAAAAATATTTAATGTTTCTACAGTGGTAACGACGGTGGCAGAAAAATCATTCAGCGGACCTGTTTTCCCGGAAATTTCAGAAGTATATCCAGAAGCAACAAGCGGATATGTAGACAGAACTACCATGAATACATGGGAAGACGTCAACGCTCACAAAGCTATTACAGGAAAGAATAAGAAGAAACTGGTTTTTGCCGGATTATGGACAAGCGTATGTATTGTAGGACCTGTGTTATCAGCGATTGACGAAGGTTATGATGTATATGTAGTAACAGATGCTTCAGGTGATATTTCTAAAGAAGCTCACGACCAGTCAATCACGCGTATGGTTCAGGCAGGGGCACATCCCATCACTTCTGTTCAGTATGTATTGGAATTGCAGAGAGACTGGGCAAGAAAAGAAACATACAAACCAGTTAATGATTTGATGAAAAAGCATGGCGGAGCTTACGGGATTGGAATTCAGTATGCTCAGGAAATGTTGAAACATTAATGGGACTGTTTCGGCAGGCTGAAAGCCTGCCGAAACCTTCAATCTTAAATATTGAAATTATGAAACTACTGAATATACTTACACTTTCCGCTGTTTTGGCTGCAGGAATCCTGAACGCTCAGAAAGCAGACATGATCATCACCAACGGAAAGATCACCACAATGGATGATAAAAATCCCGAAGCACAGGCTGTTGCTATCAAGGATCATAAAATCTTACAGGTGGGAACCAACGCCCAGATTTTAAAATTAAAAAACGGCAATACAAAAGTCATTGATGCCAGAGGAAACAGAGTGATTCCCGGCTTGTTTGACAGCCATTTGCATGTAATCCGAGGAGGAAGATTTTACAATACCGAACTACGCTGGGATGGAGTGAAATCTTTGAAAAGAGCGCTGGAAATGTTGAAAGAACAGGCTCAGAGAACTCCCAAAGGACAATGGGTAAGAGTGATCGGAGGCTGGAATGAATATCAGTTTGAAGAGAAACGACTTCCCACACTGGCTGAAATTAATGAAGCTACAGGAAATGTTCCCACTTTCATCATGTATCTCTACGGAAAAGCCTGGTTAAACAAAGCCGGATTAAAAGAACTGAACATCAACGGAGATTCTCCCAATCCTGCACAGGGACTGATCGAAAAAGACAATAATGGAGATCCTACAGGATTATTGGTGGCAGAACCCAATGCTTTTATCCTTTATTCAACATTGGCAAAACTGCCGGAGCTGAAAGAAGAAGAAAAAGTAAACTCTACCCTCCAGTATATGACCGAACTGAACAGATTAGGCGTGACTGCGGTAATGGATGCAGGAGGTGGATTCCAGAATTTTCCGGATGACTATGGAACAACAGATCAGCTGAATAAACAGGGGAAAATTACCGTTCGACTTCCTTATTATTTATTTGCCCAGAAAAAAGGTTCTGAACTTGCCGATTATACTAAATGGATCGGAATGGTAGAAATTGATGACCATGGTCACAATGATTTTAATGAAATCGATTATCATGTCAACGGTGGCGGTGAAAACCTGGTATCAGACGGAGCCGATTTTGAAAACTTTCTTTTCCCAAGACCGGAACTTCCAGCTACCATGGAAAAGAATATGAAAGAGGTAGTTCGTCTTCTGGTAAAAAATAAATGGCCTTTCAGAATTCACGCGACGTATAATGAAAGTATCACCAGATTTTTAAATGTTATTGAAGAAGTCAACAAAGAAACTCCTTTGAATGGATTAGTATGGTTTATTGATCATGCAGAAACCGTGACCGAAGATAATATGAAAAGAATTAAAGCTTTGGGCGGAGGAATTGCAGTACAGCACAGAATGGCGTATCAGGGAGAAAGTTTCATCCACAGATATGGCAAAAAGCCGGCTTTAGCTTCTCCTCCAGTGAAAAAAATGCTTGAAATGGGAATTCCCGTAGGATTGGGAACAGACGGAACAAGAGTGGCAAGTTATAATCCATGGATTGCTTTATACTGGATCACCACAGGGAAAACAATAGGAGGAACTCAGGTGATGGGCAAAGAAAATACATTGGATAGAAAAACAGCTTTATCACTTTCTACCTACGGAGGATACAAACTGATCAAAGACTACCAGAAAGGAAAAATACAAAAAGGATATTTTGCAGATCTTACTATTTTGGATAAAGATTACTTTACAGTCAATGATGAAGAAATCAAAAATATCACTTCAAAACTGACTATCGTGGATGGAAAAGTAGTGTATGGCGATGAAACTTACAAAACAGCTGCACCTGCACCACTTCCAGTTATTCCAGACTGGTCACCCGTAAAATATTACGGTGGCTATCAGACAAAATAATTTTTTAAACCACAAAAGGTACAAACATTTCAACTGAAGGTGTAAAAATTCCCCTCCTCTTGAGGGGTGGCGAAAATTCAAAGAATTTTTGACGGGGTGGTCTTACACGCAAAGCCATCAAAAGGATTAAATACCGCCAATGATCCGTGGCAATCCCTGCAATCTGCGGTTAAAAAAACAAAAATCATCATTAAAAATTGATTCCAATCATGAAAAAAATAATCCATATCATCACCAATACCAATCCGGAAAGGAAATTAACTGATGTAGCACTTTTAATTTTCAGAATCTTACTTTCCGTAGAATTAATCGTAGCCCACGGACTAAAAAAAATAGGAGTAGGGGTTTCAGAAGCCGAGCAGGTTCCGAACCCGCTGCACCTTCCGGAAGCATTCAACAGTCTTTTTGCTGATGCTGCCAATCTGGTATTTCCGGTATTTGTGATCTTTGGATTTTTTACAAGAATTGCTGTGTTACCAATCTTAGCAGTGACCCTTACAGGATATTTTATTCTTCATTGGAATGATGCATTGCTGGTAAAAGATACTCCTTTTATGTACAGTTTATGTTATCTGTTTTTACTGTTTATGGGTGCAGGGAAATATTCTGTGGATCATTATTTAACAAAGAAATCATTATGAAAAAACTGATTGCCATTGTACTGTTTCTGCAGATTTTTATTCCGGCTCAGCTTTCTGCTCAGTTCAAACTGATGAGGTTTGATGAAGATTATGCTTCCTATAAAGACTCTGCAAAAACTTTTTACAACTCCATCAAATACATACCGATTTCAGAAAACAACAACAATTATTTGTCATTGGGAGGAGAAGCAAGACTGGAATTTGTAGACTTTAATAATGAAGATTGGGGAAGAATTGACATTGGAAGCAATCCTTTTCTAATTCAACGATACAATGTGCATGCAGATCTGCATCTGGGCTCACGGGTAAGAATTTTCGGACAGGTGAGAAGTGCGTGGGAAAATGGAAGAAAAAACGGACCAAGACCTATTGACGAAGACCATTTGAATATTCAGAATCTCTTCATTGATGTTGATATTTTGAAAAATGACAAAGAAAAACTTACGGTGCGTGCAGGAAGACAGGAACTTGATTATGGAAGCGGAAGACTGATCTCGGTAAGAGAAGGTCCGAATTTAAGACTCTATTTTGATGGATTAAAATTCATGTACAAAAGAGGAAATTTCAAATCTGATGCCTTTATGATGGCGGCCACTGAAATAAGTCCGGGAGCATTCGATAACAAATCTTCAAAATCAATCAACCTTTGGGGAAGCTACAATACATGGATTATTCCCAGAAGCGGAAACCTGGAATTCTATTATTTAGGAATTCACAGAAAAGATGTACGCTTTGAGGACGGACTTTCCGATGAGAACAGGCATACTTTCGGCGGAAGATTCTGGAAATATGGAGGAGGGCTTATTTATAATTTTGAAGCAGCCTATCAATTTGGTAACTTTAATAAAGGAAATATCAGCGCATGGACGGCTTCTGCAGATGTTGGATATATGTTTGAAAATGTAAAGGGAAAACCGACCATCAACCTTAGAAATGATTACATCTCAGGGGACCGCAATAAAGGAGACGGAACATTAGGAACATTTAATCCCCTATATCCGAAAGGAGGGTATTTTGGATTTAATCCTCAGATCGGCCCCGTGAATTTAATTGATATTCATCCTTATGCAACCATTGATTTGGGTGAAAAAATAACAGTGCAGGCAGACGTAGTTTTCAACTGGAGATATTCTACTCAGGATGGAATTTACAGACCCAGCGGAACATTGAATTTACCATCTTCAAACTCAAAAAAGAGATACATTGGAACAGCTTTCTTAGGAAGTTTTAATTATAAGATCAATCCATTTTTAACCTTTAATACCGGAATACAATATTTCAACACCGGAGCCTTCATCAATGAGGTAATCGACAACCACAAAGACGGACTGTTCATCAACTCCAGACTCGTATTTAAGTTTTAAAAAACACACATGGAATCTGAAAATGAGATAATTTGAAAATAAATTGAACAATTATCCCACATCAATGTCCATCTTCACTACAGAAACTACCTTTGAAAAAGAAATAAAAATAGCTGGAGCGAAGCGACTTGCGCCTTAAAAACATAACCTTTAAAAAAGCTTAGCGCCCTTGCGTTACCCAATAACAATCAACAAAAATAACCAGCAACCATCAACAATAAACAACAAAAAATAAATCACATGAAAAATACACTAAAACAATCACTGGTAATTGCAACTTTAGCATTATCTACATTAAACTTTGCACAAACCACAACTACAACTCCTGCAAAAACAACAGCCATCGGAACTTCCAAAAACTGGGGAACCGTAGACGGAATCTCCATGGTAGGATTGGTTCAGGGACCTTCTTCAGCTGACGCCCAGCTTCAGGTAGCCTGTGTTTTCGAATATACAGAAGGAGACATCTTCAGTGCTCAGGCATTACCGGCAAAATTGAACGGATTGGTTCATCTTGATGAAGCTTTAAAAGGAGAACTGACCAATCTTAGAAAAACAGGACAATTTCAGGGACATTCTTTGGAAACCATTTTAATTACGCCTCCTGCAGGATCGATGTCTGCAAAGAAATTATTATTGATCGGTTTGGGTGACCGTAACAAATTCACACCCGGCTTAATGACTTCCGTAGGAGAAGTGGCCGCTCGTGAAGCTATGAGGTTAGGCGTTACCAATTTTGCCTTTGCCAGCGATTTGAAAGATGCCGGAATAGATTCTCCAACTGCTTTGGTAGCAGGAAATGTAGTAAGAGGAATTGTACATGCCAACCGTTCTGAAAATTACCTGAAAGAACACAAACTTTCCACCACAAAAAAAATAGAAAAAGTATACCTTCTGGCTGGTCCTGCCTTCTTTGAAACTGCAGGTGGAGGAATTGCCGATGCCATTTCAGAAGTAAAAAAGAAATAATGAACCTAGTTTCATTACATTGTTGATCCGGCCTCCTTTTTATAAGGGGGCTTTTTGCTATTTATTCTTCAAATAATTTAGTTCCATCTTTTATTTCTACAACTTTAGATATTTTGTCTATATTAAAATGACGTATATGCCCATTTCGGAGGGTACAATTTGCAATAATGAAAATAAAATCTTGTCCATCAGAATCCGTATAATGATCTATACCGATTACTTTTATAACTCTTTTTGTGACTTTATCTACCTTGTCAGTATAATTTATTAAGAAATATTCATTAGGGGTAAAAATTTTTTCATCAATTCCAGTGAAAACTTTTTTATAACTAGGATAACTTTTACCAAAGATTTTCTCAATATTGAAACAAAATTCTGAATTATCAACGTCTTGCATTATAGAATTAATTTCGTAAATAGGTTTTACTATTCTTTTTTGAGATAAAAGATCAAAATATTCAAAATTATAATAATAATGGTTAAATACAATTTCATTAACCGTCAATAAAGATTTTTTTAGTTTTGAAGAAGAATCTTCAAACTCAATTTCTTCATCTTTATTTAATGAGTATTGATAGTATATGTCTTTGACTTTTAGATCTTTTAATTTGGCTAGTGAATTTATGTCAATAGTTACTAAACCTAAGATTTTTGAAGGTAAAAATTCTTCTGAATAAGTGATCGTTTGAGGATTATACCATCTACATTTAAATAAGTATTTAGAGCAATCTTTTTCAAGTAATTCTGGATCTTTTGTTGAAAATTTTTTTTCTTCTTTGTTTTTAACAATGTCAATAATTGTCATTACTGGAGGTAAAAAATCTAGATGATTTTGTTCTTTATTAGCTCTTAATCCATTAGAGTTTTCTATAAATACTTTTTTTTTGTTAAGTTCAAAATCAACATTTTTTAGGCAAACAAGATTATTTAAATAAGTTTTCTTTAAATAATCTATTTCGTAATCTTCAATTGAAACTAACTTTTCTAAATTTAAGTATGTACTTATTGAGTCTAGTTTTTTTATCTGATCCTCCTTAAACCAAGTATTATGAAATTTCCCCTCTTTGTGGGAGTAATAATAGCATTTGAATTGTTTTTCAATCGCTTTGCCGGTTAAGCTATTGTATTCATTTTTGTTTAATATTTCTCCAATGACCATGATTGGAGGAGTCATATTAGCATTAGATGCTATCTTAATGAAGTTATTATCTTCAAAGTATGGATGATTTTTAAGACATATAAAATCTCCAATGGAAAGATTTTCCATGTTTATTGATATTTTCAAAGTTATTGAGCAAATATACTAATAAATGACTATTTTTGAGTTGCTTGTAAAAAGAAGTTTAATTACAACTAGAATTAAGATAAAAGATCTTTTAGAGTTAAAAGATTTACTTATAATAATTGGATTATAAGGATTAATAATTTCATCAGTGCTGATATCCCCATACATGGGAGGCCTGACAGTATTAGTAGCAATATACAAATTATATATGAAACTACCAAAAGGATAAATTTATATCTTATCTTTGCTTTCATGTTGTATTATAATGTTAGTTATTAGCTCTAAACACACAGTTTGGACTATGCCTAATAGTGCTTCTATTAATAATTACGAAATTTTCAATGACTCAGTAATTGGGTACTTATCTGGGCGTAAGCTGTATGTAATTATAAAATGTTATTGTCTTTTTGCAAGCATTTTTTTATAATGGAAAAACCTGATTGGATAAAAGAAAAAGGCTATTTGCATTTATCTCCTTCCCTTAAAATAGGTGAGGACTGGGTAAAATATTATCAAAACATTACGAATAAGGAGTACACAGAAAGATATGCATTTTATCCACTTATACATACGATCTTAAAAGATAGAAAATATAAGAAAGGGGACTCTGAAAAGCATAAACATAATGATAATCGTAGACATTGTCATTTTCATAAAGAAACCAACAAACCTGAAAAAACACATAAGCTTCGTCCTTTGCATTATGCCAGTCACATGGATGCACTCATATATGGATACTACAAAGATCTTCTTAATGAGCTTTACGAAAAAAAATTAAAGGAAAATCCTGTATTAGATGCTTCTGTAAATGCATATCGTAAAATTCCAATTTCTAAAGAAAATGAAAAGGGTAAAAGTACAATTCACTTTGCAAAAGAAGCTTTTGACGAAATAAAAAAAAGAGGAGAAAATAAAGATGTCTGTGTAATGACATTTGATTTAAAAAGCTTCTTCTCTAGTTTGGATCATCAATTTTTAAAACAAAAGTGGAAATGGCTTTTAGAAGTTGATGAATTGCCAAAAGATCATTACAATGTTTTTAAGGCTTGTACAAGATTTAGATACGTACTTCTTGATGATTTAAGAATACAAAAGAGAAATAGAAAAGGACGAAGGCTAGGGTTTGATGAGTCAAAGCTTGCTAAAATTAGAAAAGAAAAAGGTTTCAAATGTTTCTTTGAAAGTAATGAAGAATTTAGGAAAACGATTAAAGAGGGAAAACTTAGAATTTATAATAATCCGTTTTTTTCTAAAGAAAAGATAAATATCGGAATCCCACAAGGGCTCCCTATTAGTGCGCTTCTTGCAAATCTATATTTATACGATTTTGATTTAAAAATTGTCAATGATATAGTTACAGAAAGAAAGGCTTACTATCGAAGATATTCTGATGATATTATTGTAGTTTGTACACCTGATCAATCAGAATTTATTGAAAAATATATTTATGATCTTGTAGAAGAAAGTAAAGTTCAAATCAGTAAAAATAAAACTGAAAAATTTATTTTCAGAAATATTAATTATTCTCCGAAACATAATCAGAAAAGATTGACTTGTTTTAAAGTCAATAAAACAACACAGGAAGAAAAAGAAACTCCATTATTATATCTAGGATTTGAATTTAGAGGATATAAGACAGTGATAAAATCGGCTAACCTATCTTCCTATTATAGGAAAATCATTTCAATAACAAAGAGAAGATGTAAAAGAGCACGGACTTTAGTGGATAAGAATCCAGAAGCAAAGAAGGCGATCTATATTAATCAAATAAAAAAGTTATATAATAGACCTTTAAAGGTTAAAGATTCTGAGAGTACTGAACTTAAAATACTGGATAGAAAACGTTATTCCTTAGTTAAGAATGATAGAGGATTTTATGAATTTTCACACTATTCTTCTAATGGTAAAAAAGAATCTAATTATTATTCTTATGTAAAACGTTGCTGTTCAATATTTGAAGAGGATCATTTTATGAATCAAATTAGAAAAAGAAAGCATGTAGTATTTACTGCTATTAATAGACATTTACACAAAAAATGAAGTGAATATTAATATATCTCTACATAAACGATCTCTTATATTAAAGTTGATATATATCCCAATTTGCAATGTCAAAAAAAATCCCGATTTTTGCACTCCTTCAATAAACCCGAGTTCATGAAATTATGTATTGCCGAGAAACCCAGTGTTGCCAGAGATATCGCCAAAGTATTGGGCGCTACCACGCCTAAACAAGGCTATATGGAAGGAAACGGCTATTGCGTAACATGGACGTTCGGACACCTTTGTACCCTTAAAGAACCTCACGATTACGGTCCACAGTTCAAATCCTGGAATCTTTTTTCACTACCCATTATTCCCAGCAGTTTTGGAATCAAGCTGATCCCGAATAAAGGTGTTGAAAATCAGTTTAAAGTCATTGAAAGATTGGTGGAAGAATGTGATGAGGTCATTAACTGCGGGGATGCCGGGCAGGAGGGAGAACTCATTCAGCGTTGGGTGTTGCAGAAAGCAAAATGCAACAAACCGATTCAGCGTTTATGGATTTCTTCATTGACGGAAGATGCCATTAAAGAAGGTTTTGCAAGCTTAAAACCTGCAGAAGATTACAAGAATCTTTATCTGGCCGGAAATGCGAGAGCCATAGGAGATTGGTTATTGGGAATCAATGCTACGAGGCTTTTTACCAAGAAATTTGGAGGAAATAAAGCAGTTCTTTCCATTGGAAGAGTGCAAACTCCTACATTGGCGATGCTGGTGCAGCGTCAGAAAGAAATAGATGCCTTTACCACAGAAGAATATTGGGAACTGAAAACCAAATATCGTGATGTGATTTTCAATGCGGCGATCGATCGTTTAAAAACGTTAGAACGTGCAGAAAAAGGACTGGAATACCTTAAAGTCAATCCATTTGAGATCGTTTCTTTCGAAATTAAAGAAGGAAAAGAAAAAAATCCACGACTTTTCGATTTGACCGGACTTCAGGTAGAAGCCAATAAAAAATACGGATATTCAGCAGAAAATACACTGAATTATATCCAAAGTCTTTACGAAAAGAAACACGTGACTTACCCTCGTGTTGATACCACTTATCTATCCGAGAGTTTATATCCGAAAATAACGGGTATTCTTCAGAAAATGTACCCTTATCAGGATTTGATTGCTCCATTACTGGAAGCTCCGATTCCAAAATCAAAAGCTGTTTTCGACGATGCAAAAGTAACGGATCACCATGCCATCATTCCTACAGAAATTCCACCTTCTCAGAATTTGAGCAGGGAAGAAAAACTGATTTATGACCTGATTGCAAAACGTTTTATTGCCGTATTCTATCCGGAATGTAAAATTTCCAATACTTTGGTAGAAGGAAAAGTAGGAACCATTCCTTTCAAAACCAGTGGAAGACAGGTTCTTGAAGCAGGATGGAGAGCCGTTTATGCCAAAGAACCCAAAGAAGAAACCACCGATAAGGAAAAAGAAAAGGAGGAAGAACAAACCATCCCTGAATTTGTTGTAGGAGAAACCGGACCACACGATCCGATGATCCACCAGGGAAAAACAACACCTCCAAAACCATATACCGAAGCAACATTGCTGAGAGCCATGGAAACGGCCGGAAAACAGGTAGAAGATGAAGAACTGCGTGAAATGTTGAAGAACAACGGCATCGGAAGACCATCTACCCGTGCGAACATCATCGAAACCCTTTTCAAAAGAAAATACATCGAGAAGAAAAGAAAAAACCTGATTGCTACCCAAACCGGAATCCAGCTGATTGATACCATCGAAGACGAGCTGTTAAAAAGCCCGGAGCTTACCGGAGAATGGGAATCCAAGCTTCGTAAAATTGAAAAAGGGGAGTATGAAGCCAATCTTTTCAAAGAAGAACTGATTCAGATGGTGACAGAACTCACTGAAAAAGTGGTGTACGGAAAAGGAAAAGTCATTACCCTTCAGGACGAAGAAAAAGAAGAAGTAAAGGAGAAGAAAAAAAGAGAACCTGCACAGAAAAAAGAACTTCAGTCCTGGGAAGAAACGAAATGCCCTAAATGTAAAGAACACAATCTGATCAAAGGGAAAACGGCAGTAGGTTGCTCCGATTTCAAAAATTGCGGTTTTAAAATTACCTTTGAAATTTTCGGTAAAAAATTATCAGATAAACAGCTTTTAGACCTTATGTTAAAAGGAAAAACATCAAAGTTGAAGGGTTTCACCACACACCCGAAAGCCATTGCAGAAGGTGTTTTGACTTTGAGCGATGACTTTCAGATCCAGCTAAGCTAAACCAATTTTGACATTACCTATTTTATCGGAGATAAAATCTTTGCGCCTTAAAAACATACAGCTTAGGAAACAATTTGCGTCTTTGCGTTTTCCAACCCATCTATCCTTACCCTATTTACCAATACCACAACTGAAGACGTAAAAATTCCCCTCCTCCGGAGGGGTGGCAAAAATTCTTTGAATTTTTGACGGGGTGGTTTTACAATTTTTTGAACGCCTTATTATCGTGAAATTTCAACATTCTCTCTTTTCTGCTTCATAAACTGAAAAACAGATCCAATAATAAAAAGAAGGAAAATAATCAGAAGGGTCTGGCCAATAATCGGATCTTTGATATCTTTAGCCAAAGGATGCCCTATTGGAACCCTTGTGAAAGTCTCATTAACAGTCGGAACAAGCGACAGAAAAAAGCTGAATGACAGCAGGAAGTTCTCAAAATACCGGGCTTTTCTGACTTCCTTTTTTTTAGCAAAAAGAAAATAGGAAATGGAGATTAGCACTATGATAAATAATGAAAACACATGTCCTGCATTAAAACCTCCATGTTTTGAGATGCCCAATGCGGTAAGCGACGTAACAGCTGTTGCATAAAAATATACTTTTCCTGACGGCTGAGCCAGATTGATTTTACCATATTTGATAAATCCTATAATGGCACCCACAAGTGCTGTGATACCAATAATAGTATGAAAAATTCCTAAACTTGATAGATTCATATTGATATTATTTTAAATGTATACTTATTCAGTTAGGCGGGCAGGTATATTTTTGTTCCCTGAAACTGATGGTACAAATTTGCAATAGAAATACAGAAATGACTTTGTGATTTAGTTCAAGAATTTGAGATTTTGGTCCAAAAAAAGCATCCCTTATTGAAATAAGAAATGCCTGTATCATTACATAAAAAGCGTTTTAGTTATCTTTCCTTCTGCTGCTGGCGATAACTGGAAGGTGTGACAAGATATTTATCACTGAAGTTTTTTGTAAAAGTAGCCAGATCATTGAAACCGCAGTCCAATGCGATATCCGTAATGCGTTCGTCTGAAATCGACAGCAATTCGGCCGCTTTTTCCAGCTTTTTGTTTCTTATATAGTTGGCAGGCGTGTCATTATATAGTTTTGCAAATTCCCTTTTGAAGGATGATATACTTAAATTACTTTGCTCTGCAAGCTGTTCAATGGTTAACTGTGAAAATAAATTAGCTTCAATGATCTGCTTGAAAGAATAGGTAGTGGGAGAGAAAAGCTGTGACAGAATCAACTGAACGGCTTTAGCATTCTGTGACTGAGCCAGCAATAAAATAATTTCCTTTAATTTAAGAACTAATATATCTTCATTAACGAGAGATGGATTTTCAAAATAAAAAAGCAACCCTTCTACATACTTTTGAATGAGAAAATCATTATTTATTTTTTCATTGGATTTGTTTGAAACCATATTTGCAGGCTTCTGCAGCAATGAAGGCAGTTCTCTGTCATAGATTTTTTTCAGGATCTCAGGATAGAAAGTAACAATGACAATTTCACAATGATCCTCAGATTCAGAATTTTGAATATGCTTTCCCGAGCTGATACAATTGAGAAAAAGAGAATAATTTGTGGGAATATTAAACTCCTGTTCATCCGTTTTATATTGAAATTCACCTTTAAGAACATACAAAAAACAGGCTTGCTCCGAAACTGGGAAATCGTATCTGAATGGACCTTTCAGATCAATTTTCTGTATCAGAGTTTTTCCGAACAATTCATGTTTTTTGTAATCATTCAACATAATGGAGGAGTTTCGTTTTTGAATTCAATAATAGGAAAAGTTAAATAAATTTTCACTGTAAATACAAAGTAATAATCCATTGTATCGGAGACGAAATCTTTGCGCCTTACAACCAATTAATCTTTATACTTTTCCATATACCCACAACAGTTGCCCTATTCACAAATACCACAACTGAAGATTTTTTGACAGGATGGTTTACCGAAATAACCGCTCATACCAACCCCCAACATCACTTTTAATTTCTTCATGATGTTTACATAAAATCAAAGCCAGCTCCAGCTCAGACCTGTCAGATTTATAAGGGTTCAATGTAAGAAATCCAAAGAAATTTCCATCCTGATCCAGGATCGCCGGAGGATAAGAAGTATAAGAATTCCATGGTGAATAGGGACCGTATGTACTTCCATAATTTCCATAGGCATTCCAGATGGATTTTGAACTGAAGACATTTCCGTAATCACTGAACTTATTCCATATTGAATTCTTATCAAAATTGTCACAGTTTAAGCATCCCAGGTATTCTTTTTGATCCACACCGCCATACAAATGAAGAGTCTGTGCATGAAAAATACAGCATAAGAAAAGACTTAAAACAATGAATATCTTTTTATAATACATAAGACGATTAACTTTATTTAATAATGATAATTATCGGAAATAAAAAGAATGGTACTAACCTCCTTCCATCTTCCAGCCCTTATCAATCTATTTTAAACTTCTTCGGAGACTTTCCGGTGATCTGGGTGAATTTTCTATAAAAATATTCCAGCGTATTAAAACCGGATTCGAAACATATATTTTTAATTCCAATTTCAGGATTACTGATCAAAAGCTGTTTTGCATGTTCTATTCTCAGCTGGATAATATATTCTACCGGAGTGCAGTTGTACGAATGCTTGAACTTTTTAAACAGATTGGCTTCACTCATTCCTGCAATTACAGCCAGTTTCTTAATGGTAATCGGTTCTCTGTAATTGTTTTTGATAAAATGAACGACTTCCTGCAGCCCATTCTGCGCATTTCCTGTCTTGTCAGAATACAAAAGGATATGTTTTGCATTGGTTTTCATCAGCTCATAAATCAGTTCCTTCAGGCTTAAGCTTAAAAGAAAATCTGAGGTTCCATGAAGATTTCCATCAATTCTTCTGTTGTAAAGATTAGTAAGGCTTCTCCACAAAGATTCATCCGAACTTACAAACTTTTTCACCGCATTTTCTTTCATCATAATTCCCGTTCTGTCCCAATCCGGATGCCAGTTTTCAATTACTTCAGCGAATACACTGTCAATATATTCCTGCTCAATATTTAATACAAGACACTTGGTAGGTTCTTTGAAAACAGGGTGAATATCTATGCTCAATTCCTTGTTACAGGGCGGAATAAATACACTTCTTTCATTAAACTCAAAAGTCTCATCCTCGCTGCGAATGATCTTATTGCCACTCAGCATAAGCGTGATGACAGGCTTTTCAAAAAAGAAAGGAAAATCATGACAAACTACATTCGTTTCAAATACATTCAATTCACCAAAAGGAATGCTGAAAACAGTTCTTTCTTCGATCTTTTCCATGATAGGTAGAGTTTAGGTTAAAAAAAATAGAGAATAGGTAAATGATTTATATCATGTTATTGCCATTTTCGAACTACGTAAAATACAAAATAATTTAAAACAATGGAAAATACATCAATAGCCAAAGAAACGCATGCTCCAGATACCCGGTTTTTATCCTTAAATCCTTCTACCTTAGAGGTTATAGGTGAAGTTGCCAATACTTCCAGAGAAGAAATTGATGCTAAAATTGAGAAAGCAAAAAAAGCCCAAAAATTATGGTCAGTGAGGCCAGACGCAGAAAGAAAAGAGATTTTAGTAAAAGTTGCGGAAGCTTTGCAGCAAAATTCAAAATACCTGGCAGAGTGGATTACCCGCGAGCAGGGAAAACCGCTTAATGGTCCTGGAGCCAATTTTGAAATGCAGGCATGTGTAGGCTGGACGCAGGTTCCTGCATCACTGGATTTACCCGAAGAAATTGTTTTTGAAGACGAAACCAGAAAAGATGTTTTATACAGAAACCCGATTGGAATAGTGGCTGCTATTGCTCCCTGGAACTGGCCGTTGATGATTGCCATCTGGCAGATTATTCCTTCACTCAGAATGGGAAATGCGGTGATCATCAAGCCTTCGGAATATACTACCTATTGTAGTTTAGAATTGATAAAAGTGATCAATAGTGTGCTTCCTGAGGATATTTTACAGGTAATTACCGGCAGAGGAGAAGTAGGAGGTTATCTTACATCACATCCCGAAATTGGAAAAATTATGTTTACCGGATCCATTGCCACAGGGAAAAAGGTCATTGAAGCTTCTGTTAAAAATATGGCTCGATTAACTCTTGAATGCGGAGGGAATGATGCCGGAATTATCTTACCGGGGCTTGATGTCTCCAAACATATTGATAGTATTTTCTGGGGTGCTTTCCTGAATATGGGCCAAACCTGTGCCTGTTTAAAGAGGTTATACGTTCATGAAAACGATTATGAAAAAGTCGTAAATGCTTTGGCAGACTATTCTTCCAATATTCCGATGGGGAACGGAGCTGATGAAACCAGCGTTCTTGGACCTATTCAGAATAAAATGCAGTACGATAAAATTCAGGATCTGATCCGTGATTCTGAAAGTATTGGGGCAGACTTTATATTCACAGGGCAAAAACCTGATCTGGAAGGGTATTTCATTCCGGTAACCCTTGTAGGAAATGTAGATAACGGAGACAGAATTGTAGACGAAGAACAGTTCGGTCCGGTGTTACCAATTATTAAATACAAAACATTGGAAGAAGCCATCAGCAAGGCCAATGATTCAGAAAACGGACTCGGAGCTTCAGTTTGGAGTGATAATATTGGCGAGGCTCAGAAAGTGGCAGCACAACTGGAAGCAGGAACAGTCTGGATCAATCAGCACGGGGCTATTCATCCATTCGTTCCATTTGGAGGCGCGAAACAATCCGGTTATGGAGTAGAATTCGGAATTGAAGGATTGAAAGCAGTCACAGTTCCCAAAGTAATCAGCATCAAAAAATAAAACAAATAAAAAACACATGAAATACGATTTTATAATTGTCGGATCCGGTTCGGCAGGAGCTGTAATAGCGAACAGATTAAGTGAAAACGAAAATATTAATGTACTCCTTTTGGAAGCTGGTCCTGATGATAAAGTTGCTGAAGTACAGGAGCAGGCAGGATGGCCCGCTGTATGGAATACAGAAAGAGATTGGGCGTATCATACCGTAGCACAGGAACATGCAGGAGGAAATGCAAAATACTGGCCTCGCGGTAAAACGTTGGGCGGCTCAAGTTCTATTAATGGATTGATTTATATCAGAGGACATCAGCAGGATTATGATCACTGGGCTTATAACGGATGTGTGGGCTGGGACTGGAATAGTGTTTTGCCTTACTTCAAAAAATCAGAAACCCATGAAGAAGGGGAGGATGAAGTTCACGGAGGTGAAGGACCACTTTTTGTAAGCCGTATCAAACGTCCGAATGCCATTTCTATAAGTGCTATTGAAGCCTGTAAAGAATTGGGCTATCCTTTAACAGATGATTTTAATAAAGAAATCTGGGGAGCAGGTCTTAATCACTTGACTGCAGGAGAGGACGGGAAGCGATGCTCAACAGCAAAAGCATTCTTAGATCCTGTGAAATCACGTACTAACCTGCATATTCATATCAATGCTCTGGCACAAAAATTAATTTTTGAAGGAAATGAATGTATAGGAGTCCAGTATTTGAAAGACGGTGAATTAGTTGAAGTGGAAGCAGAAAAAGAAGTTATTGTATCCTGTGGTACCATAGAATCTGCCAAACTTCTGATGCTTTCCGGAATTGGGGATAAAGAAGAATTGGAATCATTAGGAATTTCAGTGGTAAAAGACCTGAAAGGAGTTGGGAAAAACCTTCAGGATCACCTCTTGACCAGTGTTATTTTTAAAGCTAAAAAAGAGATCCCTGCTCCGGAAGCCAATCTGCTGGAAGCTCAGCTATTCTGGAAAAGTAAAGAAGAAATGGTGTTCCCGGATCTACAGCCTTTGTTCATGGGACTTCCTTACTACAGCCCGGGATTCACGGGGCCGGAAAATGCTTTCACATTCTGTGCAGGATTTATCAGACCTGCGAGTAAAGGTTATATTAAACTGACTTCCTCTGATCCTTCCGTATCACCGGAAATCAATCCGATGTATCTTTCTGAAGAATCTGATCTGGAAGCCCTTTATACATGCGTTGAAATATGCCGTGAAATGGGAAGAACAGAAGCCATGAAAGAATGGAATGACGGTGAAATCTATCCCGGAGAAGGAAAAACGAAAGAAGAAGTAATTGATTACATCAAAAAATCATGCTCCACCTACCATCATATGACAGGAACCTGCAAAATGGGAACCGACAGCCATTCTGTAGTAGATCCGAGACTGAAAGTATATGGAATAAAAGGATTAAGAGTTGCAGATGCATCCATTATGCCGGATGTGGTTTCCGGAAATACCAATGCACCTACCATCATGATTGGTGAAAAAGCAGCCGATATGATCAAGGAAGATCATCATCTGAAAGCATCAGACTCATCAGAAAAGTTATCGTTTGTTGTGTAAGAGGGTTTAGAATCCTGAAAGAAACCGTTTCACTAGTGGTGAGACGGTTTTTTAATGAAAATTTCAAGATCATTGAAATAAAAAACCTCGTAGCACTTACCTTTGTGTAAAATGAAATTCATGACACCAGAAAAAAAGAAACTCATTACAGACAGCTTCGGCCGTTCGGAAACCCTACAGTTTTATAAAGCGGAACTGCTGGAAGTAGAAACCGATTTTATATCCATGAAGATCCCTAAAATGGAAATGATGACCAGAAAAGCAGGAATGTTCAACGGAGCAATGATAGCTTCTTTGGTGGATGTTTCTTCGGGATATGCTGCCGTGAGCCATTATCCGGAAGACTGTTATGTTGTAACAGTTGAATTGAAGGTGAATTATCTGCGTCCTGCGATGGGAGATGCTTTGGTTTCAAAATCATATGTCATTAAAGGCGGAGGAAAGATCATCGTGGTAAGAACAGAAATCTATGTTCAGACTGAAGGCTCTGACTCAGAAAGTCATGTAGCTACTTCATTAGTAACCATGATGAAAATAAAATAAGTAATTAAGGGAAATAATTGACAAAATATTCCTAGAATAAAGGGTTTCAAAGAATTCTTTTTTTTAAAATGGAATGGCTTTTGCTCCTTATACACCATAAACATTAAAAAATAACTCAATGAACTTAATTATCCGATTATTGATAACAGCAATTGTTGCTTATCTTTTAACTAAAATTTTACCGGGAGTACGTTTTGAAGAATTTTCTTCAGCTATTATTTTTGCTATTGTACTTGGGGTTCTTAACATATTTGTAAAACCTGTTTTAAGTCTGTTTGGTCTTCCGTTGACCATTCTTACCTTAGGATTCTTTGCTTTGGTAATCAACGCGGGAATTATCCTGATTGCAGACTATTTCATAGATAGTATGGTTGTAGACGGTTTCTGGTGGGCATTTATCTTCAGTATATTATTGTCAATCGTAACCTCCCTTGCGAACTCGATGTTCTCAGATGGAGATTAATTAAAATCATACAGGATCAAAATAAAAAATCCGCTCAACGAGCGGATTTTTTATTTTTTAATGAACTTCAGTAAAACCAGATCTCCTTGTTTATCTTTCAGTTTTAGAAAATAATTTCCTGAAATAAGTTGATTAATGATAATTTCTTTCACAAATTGATCTTTTAAGACAACCCTTCCATTCACATCCAGGATCTCATATTCCTGAAAATTCCTGTCAGTATTTACCTTTAAAATATCCGAAACAGGATTAGGGTAAACCTTGATTAAAACAGCATTATTTTTGGGCTGGGATTCATTAGTCGCTAAAAATAAACATGAAGGCGGAGTTGTTATTACTCCGTCTGTAAAATCATAATACAAAGTACTTCCCATCGGGATCAAACTTGTACTGATGGTTGCAGGAATATTTTCAAAAGGAGTACAGTTATTAAAACGTACATTGGCATTTTCAAAATTTCTGGTGATCTTATACCACGATTCACATCCTGCAGGCTGCATTACAACTCCCGGCCAGAATGTATCCATTGCAAACCCATCAATTGAATTGGGATTTACCATATCAATCATTACACAGCTTCCATTAGTCCAGGCAGAAGGAATTTTAAAATAAACAGTAGCAGTAGGAATACTCCCGGTATAATACTTTTTACTGATTACAGCTGATGAACTTCCTTGTCCGCTCACAAGAAATGCCTTGATTTCTTTATTCTGATCAATCGTAATCTGAACGTTATTGACTGCTGAGGGCGAGCTTAGTGTAGGTGTACTTCCATCAGTCGTATAATAAATAGTGCCATTTCCATTAATAGTGGCCTGATATGTATTATAATAATGATTAGCGAAAGGATTAATTGTTAGCTGGGAAAAAAAGAATGAGGATATAAAAAGTGAGGAAAAAAGTAGTAATTTTTTCATATAAAATGGGTATTAGTTTATTTTTTATAAAATTAATAAAATTCATCTATAAATAAATTATTTATTTTTCAATTTTAGGAAACTTAAATGTTAATTCTTTCGTCCGTTTTTATTTTAAATATTAACTTTGGCAATCTTTGAATTTAATAAAAGGATCGTATGAAATCACCAGGATTCCGTACATCCGTTAAAAAATGAATATCAACATATGAAACTTAAGTACAGTCTGCTGGCTTTGGCAGCTCCGCTTTTAATGAATGCACAACAAGTAATGACGCCTGAAATTCTTTGGACTTTGAAAAAGGTAGGAGTTCAGGCAGTTTCACCAGATCAGGGTTCCCTTATCTATAAAGTAGGACAGGTAGATCTGAAAACAGAGAAAACAAAAAATGAGAACTATTTTCTGAATGTTCTTAATAATCAGTCTTTCAAAATCGATTTCGGTAAAAAAGCACTTATTCAATGGGATAAAAACGGAATTTATGCTCAGGAAGGAGACAAAATCTACCTTTCTAAAGATGCCGGAAAAACCTGGACAGAATTTTATACCATCGGTGAAGCTGATAATATTGTAATTTCTCCGGACGGGAAGAAAATTGCTTTCAGTAAGCAGGTGCTGGTAGAGAAAGTAATGGGGAAAGATAAATTCAGTGATACTCCTAAAACTACTGCTCAGGTATACACAGACTTGAACCACAGACACTGGGATTACTTCAATGAAGGAAAATACAACCATGTATTTGTAGTGAATACTTCTGATAAAGCAGAAGGAGCCAAAGATCTTCTGGAAGGTAAAACATGGGATTCTCCTCAAAGACCTTTCGGGGGTGCTGAAGACTTTATCTGGAGCCCGGATTCTGCACAGCTTTTATATGTTACAAAACCCAAAAGCGGTAAAGAGTACGCTACAAGTACCAATACAGATATCTTTGCTTACGATCTGGCATCAGGTACAACCAAAAACCTTACAGAATCCAACAAAGGATATGATGTAAACCCAAAATTCAGCCCGGACGGAAAATCTTTAATCTGGCAGAGTATGGCCAGAGATGGGTATGAAGCAGATAAAAATGACGTGAAAATCCTGGACTGGAAGTCAGGGAAGACCACAAATCTTACATCAGGATGGGACGAAAGTGTTTCGGGAGATGTACTTTGGGGAGCAGATTCAAAAACAATTTACTTCACAGCAGCATTCAGAGGTACAAAACAACTTTTTGCCTTGGATTCAAAATCAGCAAAAGTACAGCAGATTACCAAAGGAGATTTTGACGTTAACGAAATCTTTACAGACAATAAATCTTCACTTTTAGTAGGAAGAACAGACGTAAACCATGCAACAGAATTATTCTCTGTAAACGTTAAAAACGGAGAAATGAAGCAGGTGACTGAAGCGAACAAAGAAGCTTATGCTAAGTTAGCTCAGGGGAAATCTGAACTTAAAATGGTAAAAACTTCTGATGGTAAAGAAATGGGAGTTTGGTTCCACTATCCACCAAACTTTGACCCGAATAAAAAATATCCTACTTTGGTATACTGTCAGGGAGGACCACAATCTGCTCTTACTCAGTTTTTCAGCGTAAGATGGAATTTTGCCCTAATGACAGCCAATGATTATATTGTGGTAGCACCCAACAGAAGAGGTATGCCGGGCTGGGGAACAAAATGGAATGAAGAAATTTCAAGAGACTGGGGCGGACAGCCAATGAGAGATTATCTGGCTGCAACAGACTTTGCAAAGACTTTACCATACGTAGATGGTGACAGAGTAGCAGCTGTAGGAGCTAGTTATGGAGGATACAGCGTATTTATGCTGGCAGGAATTCATGAGAACAGATTCAAGACTTTCATCGCGCATGATGGATTATTTGATATGAAATCCTGGTATCTGACGACTGAAGAACTTTGGTTTGCCAACTGGGATCTTGGCTCTCCATGGGAGAAACCACAGCCAAAAGCGTACACAGAATTCAACCCAAGCAACTTTGTAGATAAATGGAACAAGCCAATCATGATTGTTCAGGGGGGAATTGATTTCCGTGTTCCTTACGAGCAAGGGCAGGAAGCTTTTCAGGCTGCAAAATTAAGAGGATTAAAATCTAAACTGGTTTACTTCCCGAACGAAAACCACTGGGTACTTCATCCACAAAACGGATTGGTATGGCAGAGAGAATTCTTCGATTGGCTGAAGGAAACTTTATAAGATAAACAATATAAAATATTAATAGAAGCGGACTTTAGTCCGCTTTTTTTATAATAAATAACCTGACTAACTTCCAGCCTCCCTCTTCCAGCTTCCTAATCTGCAAGTAATAAAATCTCTATATTTGAATATGCAAAACCGTATTTCTTCATTTTTACCCATTATTGATGCTCAATCTGAAATTTTAATTTTAGGATCAATTCCCGGAGTAAAATCATTGGAAAAACAACAGTATTATGGGCATCCGCAAAACAAATTCTGGAAAATCATTTTTGAATTGCTGAACGAAGAATTTACAGATGATTATACTCAAAGAATTGCAACCATAACCAAACATCATATCGCCCTTTGGGATGTCATCGATTCCTGTGAGAGAAAAGGCAGCCTGGATTCTGAAATCAGAAATGAAGAAGCCAATCAGATTGCTGAACTGTTGGAAGAATATCCGAATGTAAAAGCTATTTTTTGTAATGGCGGAAAATCTTACAAAAACCTACAAAAACTACTAGGAAAAAATTATAAGCTACCCATTTTTCTATTGCCATCTACAAGTCCGCTTCATACCGTTTCTTTTGAAAAAAAGCTGGAAGAATGGAAGAGAATTCTTGAATTTTTGGTTTGAGAGTGAGAGGATAAAGCTAGATTCCTACAGAATGACAAACAAAGCGCTTTATTTATCCGTACACTTTGTCATTCCGTAGGAATCTAAATATCGTATGTAATCTTGGTACAAATGATAAGAGTTTAAAAATCATTCACTTCCCAGGTATTCTCTTAGTCCTTTCAACAGCTCCAGCTGGTTTTTTGTCCTATCCAGATTGTGCTCAGGATGTGTAATAGAATAATAAGTACTTCCGTTCAGATAATCCGTTAAAAAGCGAAGTTCCTGAATATAAATAGCGACTTGTGCTGCATAATCAAGATTCTCAGATTCTGTCGGAGTCAGTTTTTCCTTTAGATAAAATAAAAATCCTTCTTTTACAACTTTATACATTTCAGGATTGAAATTGTTTTGAGCACTTCCGTCATCTTCCTGTGTTGTATTGGTATAAGACTGAATCATCGTTCCAAAATCATATAAAATAGTAGAAATCATCATGGTATCCAGATCAATCACAGCTAATGGGTTATGATTTTGATCAAAGAGAATATTGCTGATTTTTACATCGGCATGAATAATTCTTTTAGGAATCTGATTGGTTTTTTCCATTTCGATCCATTGATCAGGCAAGGATAGAAGCTGGTTGGTGATTTCTATTTCAGTCTTTGCATTTTCTTTTAAATGAGGAGCAGCATCTTTTAATGCGTTTTTATAATCTGCAACCCTTTTCTCAAAATTAAGGAAATTAGGAAGAGAATCTTCTATGTCAGGCAGTTTTTCAGTATTGATGGTGGTAAGGAAATAACTGAAGGTTTTAGCCGCCTCAAAAGCCACCTGTAAAGATGGAGCGGAAAGAAAGGTCATACTGTTTTCTACGAAACTCAGCATGCGCCACGGCTGTCCATTTGCATCTTCTACCAAAAGCCTATTGTTTAGAGAAAGGATAGGCTCAATAATTTGGAACTGGTAATCATTTGCCTTGAGAATTTCATTAATCATCAAATGATTATTGACAATCACTTCCGGCTGTGTGAAAACATGATTATTAATTTTCTGCAGAATGAACTTTTTTCTCTGATCTTTATCTTCCAAAAGATAGGTTGTATTGATCAATCCGTCAGTAATAGAAGTAAGTTCATAATTATCTGTACCGATAAACTCATTAATAATGTCGTTTAATTCCATAAATCTTCCGGGTATCTGTTGTTTTTAATCTCTAAAGTCAGAAAATCTATAATTTCCTTTTTATCATCGGCATAAGTAACTCCCATCCATTGGGAAGGAGAGGTCTTTACCTTTACTTTTACTTTGTTTTCGTCCATCATTTTTTGTACTGCAGTAGGAATGTAAAATTCCTGATTGGGCAGCGGGTCAGATTCGATGAAATCATAAAAATAGGCTTCCAGATAACAGAAAATATGAGGATGGAAAATAAAAAAGTTCATAGATACCGGTGTTTCGGGATCCAGTTTTATATTTTCCCCATTTTCAATATAAATGATGGAGTTATTTATTCTTTGAATAGACGTTTGCTCTTCTACCTTGATCAGATAATTTTCAGCATCCAGCGTACATATTCCTCTTGCTACGGCTCCGTTACCACTCAATGTTGTCCCTACAGGATAGGCAACCATTCCTAATTGGGTATCTGAAATATAATGGTGGTCAATCTCATGCGCAGCCAGCTGATAGGCTTCTTTTCCATAAAAATCATCTGCATTGATCATAATAAATGGCTCCTGTATCGAGTATTTGGCACAAAGAACAGCATGAGCAGTTCCCCATGGCTTTTCACGATCAGGATAATCAAAACCCTCCAATGAAATAGGAATACTGTCGATTTCCTGATATACCCAATGAAGTTCAAAGTTTTTAGCCTTTGAAATGGTATTGAGTCTCTCAATATAATTTTCAGGGATCAGTTTGTTGACAATAATAACTACTTTTTGAAAACCTGCTTCCAGAGCGTCAAAGATAGAATACTCCAGAATCGGCGAACCGTTATTGAGTATTCCGTCTATTTGTTTTAGTCCTTTGTATCGGCTGCCTAATCCGCCTGCTAATATGAGTAATGTCTTCTTAGAACTCATCAGTCATTCCAAATACGGGTTTACGGGTTTTCCATTTTCCATTGGTGAAATCAGGAATATCAACTGCCTGACCGCCTTTGGCAATAGATTCTTCACTCAATGGCGTAATCGAATACCATAATGCAAGATCATACACATCCATTGGGAATTCTATATTTCTTTTAATACATTCAATAAAGGTATTCATTACAAAGAAATCCATTCCACCATGTCCAGCTCCTGCAGCAGTGTTTTCAAACTTCTTCCACATCGGATGGTCGTGTTCCTGCATCCATTTTTCAGTATTATCCCAACGGTGGGTATGGTTCATTGTTTTTTCAAAATAGATATGACCCTGATTGAAATCTCCCCATCCGAAATCCTGCCACAATCCTTCAGTCCCCTGAACTCTGAAGCCCAGATCATAAGGTCTCTGTAAACTTGTATCATGAGTCAGAAGAATAGTTTCCCCGTTAGCACAAGCAATTTGCGTGGTTACCACATCTCCCTGATTGAATTTTACTTTGGCACTTGGATGGTTTTCTCCACCTTTTGGATGTTCAACAATATATTTATGAAGCCCTACAGATTTTGATGAGAATGAAGACAGTCTCGTTAATCGGTTTCCTCTGTTGATATCCATCATCATCGCAACAGGGCCTAATCCATGAGTCGGATAAAGCTCTCCGTTACGTTTTACATAATGTTCTGTTCTCCATTTTGCCTCACTGAATCCTTTTTCTCCGAATTCAGCACCGGAATTGTAAGGAGTAACCCCGTCATTGAAAAGGACACCTCTCAGATCATGCTGATAGCCGCCTCTTCCGTGTACCAATTCTCCAAACATTCCTTTACGAACCATATTCAGAATAGCCATGATATCTCTGCGGTAGCAAACATTTTCCATCATAAAGATAGGAACTTTGGTTTCCTCATATACCTTTACAAATTCCCAACAGTCCTGAAGTTTTATGGCTCCGGCAACTTCCATGCCCACAATTTTTTTAGCGCGCATAGCTTCTACCCCTTGTGTAAGGTGCCATTCCCATGGAGTAGCGATGACAACAGCATCTATTGTTTTTAATTTTAAAAGATTTCGATAGTCATATTCCCCGTTGGAAAATTCCTGGGCAGCCGGTTTATTATTGTCTTTTAAGATTTTTTGAGACGCGGCAAGCATTCTTTTCTCCGGATCTGCAAACGCAACAATCTCTACATCATTACGTTTTGCCAGTAATTTCACATGCTCCTGACCACGAAGACCTACACCGATAAAACCGACGCGGACTTTTTTATCTGTTTTAAAATCATTGGAATAAGCAAATAAAGAATTGGGTAAAACCAATGCCCCAAAGCTTGCTAAAGCTGCTGTCTTAAGAAAGTTTCTGCGGGAGTTACTATTGTCCATCTATTTTTTTTATTAAATATATAAAAACTTTTGTAAATCCCGACAAAGTGATGGATAATCGGATAATGAAGTGAGGGTGCCCGTTTGTAAGAATTTGAGGGTTGTTGGATTTTAAAGTTGATTGGTTTTGGAGTTATTGAATTATAGATTACTAATTTTCACTTTTTTCCTGTTTTTCTCAATTTATTTTTTTTATAATCTGTTTGTTATCTGCATAAAAAATTATTGATTGATCCATGCTTTTCTTAAAGCTATTTGTTTTGAATTGAGATTGGATAGGGAAGTTACTTTTCCAGTCGCTTCATCATAGTTGAAACCTGCTTTTTCCAGATATTCTTTCAAAGGAATAGGCTGAGTGCCTTCTATAAAATTGCTGAAAAATGTACGTATTTCAGGATAAGTCATTTTGGTAATTTCATCAAACAGATCATCATCATTGAAATATTTGCCTTCTCCGTATTTTTTCATAAGCTGGAGCATGAGATCCTGAGTCCCCATTTTCCCGTTAGAAAGTTCTCTTAATCTTATATCCAGGCATAATCCGAGTAATGCTCCTTTCATATAAAAATTCATATACTGATCCTGTCTTTCCATTGCATTTTTACTTATTTCTGTAAAAGACAGTTTATTATCAAACTCTTTCATGCCATTTATTTTTTCTTCCAGACTTTTTTCAAAATCTTCCAGACTGATCATTTTTTGTTTGATAGGCATATGAATGGTAGCATACTCTGTCATACCTTCATACAGCCATAGATGTTTAGACATGACAGGGTTCAGAAAATCATAATGCTGAATTTCTCCTGAATGAATGTTGAGAGGAGTAACGATATGAAAAAATTCATGAGAAGCCACTCTGTTTAAAGCATGTGGAAGAAATTTCATATTTCCGGAACGGTACAGGCAGACTGTAGAGTGGGAGTGTTCCAGGCCATCTCCGAGATATCCATTTTCATTGGAAGATTCATAATAAATCAGAAAAGCATATTTGTTGACGGGTAATGTTCCACCAAGATATGCCTGCTGATTTTTCAGAATGTTCTCTATCTCGCGAGCTATTGTTTTGGAATAGTGTCTTTCCTTCTTGTTGTAGAATGATACAAGCACTTTGGTATGACCTATTTTCAGCCATGTTGTATCAGGAATAGAATATAAAACCGGAGAATCTACCAGTTCCCGGTAGTCTTTTGCCCAAACTATATCTGTATTTTTATTTTTCTGCTTATAATCCAAAGCAGAGGAAGCATAGAAACCTTTGTTTTTTGTGATGGAAATTTGATAAGGAATATCTTTCATTTCTTCAAAATACCCCACTAAAGAATTATAATTGATGACGAAAACACTGTCTTTTATAAACATGCTTCCGGCGGATCTGGCCTCATGAGATTCCTTTTCCAAAGAGTCCCATCCATCAGCTACCTGATAGGATATTTTCTTTACACGTTTCAGGTCATGCACCATCCAGCTGTTTTTATCCAGCCGTTCAGTTAATACCTTTTTACCGTTTTTATCAGTGGCCGTGAAATCAGAAACATATTGTCCGAAGTTCATAGCCTGATAAAATCCGGGTACCAGTTTGGGAATAATAAATTTGCCCTGTTTAAGATTATTCTTTGGGGGCGAAAAAGATACCCGGACTTCATCATTAGACATATGAAGAAGATCTATAGTATATTCGTAATTTTTCTTTGACGTTTGGGCAATCATTACACTGGGTAATATAATGATCACGAAAAATAGTTTTATAAGAGTATTCATGGGCTGCAATTTTAATTATTACGAATATTTTAAATCATTTCTAAGTTTTGTCTGCTTTATTTTTCCGTATAGTACACCTCTTCATAAGGCTGAATCAATACCCATCCATGTCCTGAGAATTTCATCTGAAACTCTTCACCGCTTCCTCTGCCGATAAGGCTTTTGAAAGAAACATTGGTTTTGAGTTCCGGGCTTAGATTTCCGGACCATGCAACTGTGGCATTAGGATCTGTGAAAACAGGAGCATCAGGAGTTACCAGCAGGGTAAGCGGATCTCCGTGAGTGGTAATAGCAATATGTCCTGTTCCTGAAAGTTTTACCTGAAAAAGTCCTCCGGACATCATTCCGGCAATACTTTTCAGCATCGTAATATCACTTTTTATGCTTTGTTCGTGAGCAAGAACGTCATTCCCGTTCACACATACTGATTCGTTATTCAGATATAAAATACGGACTTTCTTTCCGGAGTCTGCCACATATAGCTTTCCTGTTCCTTCTGCTTTCATTAACTTGGCTCCTTCTCCGCTGATTGCTTTTTTCAAAAGATTTCCAATACCTCCGGACAGCATTCCCTGTCTTTCAAAATTGATATTACCCACATAACTTACCATACTTCCTCTTTTCGTCCATACTGCCTGATTATTAAGATTGATTTCCAGAAGATGTTTCGTTTCCAGTTCAAAATAATCCCTTTGCTGCGGGTTTTCTTTTGTTTCGTTGATAAATGCTTCAATTGAATATTTACTCATACTTATAATTTTTTAATTTGTTGTTTTTATAGAGTTATTATCTTAGTTTGTCGAGTTTATACTCCCGTTTGTTACTTTTAGGATTCAGATCTACAAATTCGTATTCTTCAAAATGGGCAAGTTTTGCTTTAAACATTTCAGTTGCTTTTTCTACCGACCAGGTTTTAGGATAATGAAAGCCTTCAAACTCAGCATTGAAGATCTGTGCTTTGAATTCATGTGAAAATTCATCATCACCCGCATAGCTCAATGCTATTTTACCGGTCCATGTAATATCATATTGATTGTTATCTGTTTTTGAAAATCGGATCTGATGGTCTGCACAGCTGTCATGCCCCAACAGATAAATATTGAAAGCAAGATCATCATCATCGAAATGTTGTTCAGAGGGAAGATCATTGCTGAAAAGATCATTTTTAATTACAGCTTCGAAATCCAGTTTTTCATCAAGGTTGTTGATCCTGATTCCTCTTTGTTCACCCCAATAATTTGAGGATAACGTACAGGCATGATAGTTTCCCCATACGATTTTGGAGTCCCAGTCAGGCAGGTCTTCATCTTCTTCCTCATTGTTTTCATCATCATTGGCGTAATAATTTTCTGTTTTTAAATGAAAATCAAACCAGATAAATCCATATTCGTCTATTCGTCCACTCCAGCTGAATGTTTCAATGGCATGACCGTTAGGGTACGGATTATCAAGGAAGTATATTTTACTTACAGATTTCATATTGAATTTAAATTTTTCCAAAAATACTCTTTTTATACCTTGGGGATCCCCGTAAAATCACGGTTTTATATTTGATTGTAAATAATACTTGACAAAGGGGTATTCAATGTTGTATATTTGCACTCCGAAAATTACACCTTGTAATTTCAATAATTTTTAAACCGTAATTTAAAAAATGAAAACATCAGATTTTAATTTTGATCTTCCTGCGGAATTATTAGCAGAACACCCATCAGAGCACAGAGACGAAGCTAGATTAATGGTACTTGATAGAAAAACACAAACTATCGAGCATAAATTATTCAAAGATGTAGTGGATTATTTTGATGAAAATGATTTGTTTATTTTCAACAATACTAAAGTTTTCCCTGCACGTCTTTACGGAAATAAAGAAAAAACAGGTGCTAAAATTGAAGTTTTCTTATTAAGAGAGCTTGATAAAGAAACAAGAGTTTGGGACGTTTTGGTAGATCCGGCAAGAAAAATCAGAATTGGTAACAAATTATTCTTCACAGAAGATGAGTCTTTGGTAGCTGAAGTTATTGATAACACTACTTCAAGAGGAAGAACATTAAGATTCTTATTCGACGGTTCTTATGATGAATTCAGAACGAAATTAAAAGAACTGGGAGAAACTCCGCTTCCAAAATATATCAAAAGAGCAGTAGAACCAGAAGATGCAGAAAGATATCAGACGATCTATGCTAAAATAGAAGGAGCAGTAGCTGCACCTACAGCAGGTCTTCACTTCTCTAAGCATTTGATGAAGAGATTAGAGATCAAAGGGATCAATTTTGCTGAAGTAACTCTTCACGTAGGATTGGGAACATTCAACCCAATTGAGGTAGAGGATCTTTCTAAACACAAAATGGAATCTGAAGAGATCATCATCGATGAGAAAAATGCAGACCTTATCAATAGAGCTGTAGAATCTCACAGAAGAGTTTGTGCGGTAGGTACTACAACAATGAGAGCATTGGAAACTTCTGTTTCTTCGAACAAGAAGATCTCTGCTTTCAACGGATGGACAAACAAGTTCATTTATCCACCTCACGATTTTGGAGTTGCTACTTCAATGATCACGAACTTCCACACACCGAAGTCTACATTGCTTATGATGATTGCAGCATTTGCTGGAAGAGATTTCGTAATGCATGCTTATGAAGAAGCCGTAAAAGAAAAGTATAAATTCTATTCTTACGGTGACGCAATGTTAATTCTATAAAAAAGATAATAGGTAAAAGGTGGCAGGTAGTAGTTATCCGCCACCTGTCACCTATAATCTACAACCTTACAATGAAAGATATCCGCATATTATCACTAGACCAGCTTAAAGACTACTTTGTATCTTTAGGAGAAAAACCGTTTCGTGCGAAACAGGTCTATGACTGGTTATGGAGTAAAAACCTCCATTCGATTGACGAAATGACGAATCTTTCCAAATCACTTCGTGAGAAAATTTCGGAAGAATATACCATTAATCCTGTTTCCGTAGATCTTCTTCAAAAAAGCTCTGACGGAACCATCAAAAACGGAGTGAAACTTCATGACGGACTGATGGTGGAATCTGTTCTTATTCCTACAGAAACAAGAACAACAGCCTGTGTATCTTCGCAGGTAGGATGCTCATTGAACTGCGAATTCTGCGCTACAGCCAAACTGAAAAGGATGAGAAACCTTGAAGTTGCTGAGATTGTGGATCAGGTAGCCCTGATTGACAGCCAGAGTAAAATGTATTTCGACAGACCGCTTACCAATATCGTATTTATGGGTATGGGAGAGCCGATGATGAATTACAAAAATGTAGTGGAAGCCATCAAAAAAATTACCCAGCCGGAAGGTTTGGGGATGTCTCCAAGAAGAATTACCGTTTCTACATCCGGTATTCCTAAGATGATCAAAATGCTTGCAGATGATGAACTGCGTGTGAAGCTGGCTTTATCACTTCATTCCGCAATCGAATCGAAGCGTAATGAAATCATGCCTTTTTCTGATAAATTCCCGTTGACGGATATTATGGAGTCTCTTCAGTACTGGTACCAAAAAACAGGTTCTGTCATTACTTTTGAATACTGCGTATGGAAAGGAATTAATGACGGAGATGAAGATATCAAAGCTTTAATAAAATACTGCAAACAGGTTCCTTCAAAAGTAAACCTTATTCAATACAATCCTATCGGAGATGGTAAATATGACCAATGCAACAAACAGGCGGAAGAAAACTATATTCGTCAGCTTGAAAATGCAGGCATTACTGTAATGGTCAGAAGAAGCCGTGGAGGTGATATTGATGCTGCCTGCGGGCAATTAGCGAACAAAGCAACAGATTAAAATTTCCTTAAAAAAAAACTAACGGTTTCTTAAAACATAGGTTAAAACCCTACCTTTGCACAAATTATTTTGTGATGATGGATTTTCTGATGAGCGAGGACGGGCTGGAAAATGTGTATGCATGGTCTATTCCATTGCATGCCACTGTTATTTTAGCTGAAATGATTTACAGCCACGTTTCAGAAGCTAAGCTATATAGTGGAAAAGATCTTGCTACTAACGTTTATCTGGCATTGATGAACTTTGGTCTTGACCTTATCATGAAGGCATTTGCCATGGGCGTAATGTTTTTCTTTTACAATCACAGGCTTTTTTCATGGGATTTGAGTGTATGGTATCTGCTGGCTTGTTTTATCATCACAGATTTTGCCTATTATGTACTGCATTATGTAGACCACCGTTCCAGAGCATTCTGGGCAGTTCATATCACACACCACAGTTCGGAATATTTTAACCTTACAACAGGTTTCAGAAGCCCTGTATTACAGCCGCTTTACCGATACTTGTATTTTTCACCGCTTGCATTTTTAGGATTCAACCCCTGGCATATTATGGTGGCATATGCGATCGGGCAGGTGTATGGAACATGGGTGCATACTCAGACAGTGAAAAGTATGGGATTTTTGGAATATATTCTGGTAACTCCTTCTCATCACCGTGTACATCATGCATGTAATGTGAAATATCTTGATAAAAATATGGGAATGTGTCTTATTATCTGGGATAAAATATTCGGAACCTTTCAGAAAGAAGATCCCAATATTCCTGTTAAATACGGAATTTATCCTAAAATGCCGGATAACAGGCCAGATACTGTTCTTTTTTATGAATGGAGAAAAATCTGGAAAGATCTGAAGCAACCAGGATTAAAATTCACAGACAGGATCAATTATATTTTCAATTCACCTGGATGGAGACATGACGGAACCGGAAAAACGGTAAGACAATACCAGAAAGAGTATTTTGCGAAACAAGCGAAAAAGAAAGAACAACAGCAAAATCAGAAACAGCAGAAAACTGCTTAACTTCTGATTTAAAATCAATAGAAATCTAAGGAAAAGCGGGCTATTTTAGCTCGTTTTTCTGTTATAAGAAGATGAATGAATGGCAGAAGTTGAAAGTAAAAAGGTAATAGATCCAGGTAATTTATAAATAAAAGCTCTCACCCTCAAACTCGCCCAACTCATTATAAAACCCTATTTTTGTATTATGAAAAAATTCCTTCTGATTGTTTCTCTTATCGCCGTTCAATCTGCATTTTCACAGCAGGCCGACTTTCTGAAAATAAAAAAATACAGAGTTAATTATCTGAATGATAAAATTGAAGAAACTTCAG
Organism: Chryseobacterium sp. 'Rf worker isolate 10'; assembly: GCF_050753305.1. Classification (NCBI taxonomy): domain Bacteria; kingdom Pseudomonadati; phylum Bacteroidota; class Flavobacteriia; order Flavobacteriales; family Weeksellaceae; genus Chryseobacterium; species Chryseobacterium sp. 'Rf worker isolate 10'. The sequence continues at coordinate 2,117,716 of NZ_JBOZOF010000001.1, read as the reverse complement.
GGCTGAATATTTTAAACGGAAAACTGTATACATTCAATGATAGCGGAAACCCGGCTGAGCTTTTTGAAATTGATAAAAAGAATGGGGAAATTATCAGAATACTGAAAACCAATTTAATCAATACAGATTGGGAAGCTTTGACCAATGATGGCGAAAATTTTTATATCGGAGATTTTGGAAACAATGCCGGAACAAGAAAGGATCTCATGATTTACAAAGTTCCTTATGGACGTCTTGATATGTCTAATGTAACTAAGATTCCTGGTTCAGAAAGAGCTTTAGATGGGACAAAAATTCTTTTTTATTATCCCGAGCAGACTGAATTCATTTCTAAAAATACAAAGAATGACTTCGATGCAGAAGCCATGATTTATTTAAATGGAAAGCTGCATATATTTACCAAAGAATGGGCATCAAAAGCAACCTCCCATTATATCGTAGATCCTGAAATTTCAGAACTGCAAAAGGCAGAAAAAACAGAAACCTATAAAACAGGTTTTGTGGTAACGGATGCTTCTTACTTTGATAAAAAACTTTATTTGATAGGATATACCAAGAAAACAGAAGTTTTTTTAGATGTTTTTACAGAAACTGAGCCCGGAATATTTTTTAAACAAAAACCTAAACATTATTACCTGGGAACCGCTCTTTCATTATCACAGATTGAAGGTATAAGTGTAGACGAAACCGGAATTTATATCTCCGGTGAAAAGTTCAGGTCTCCACTAGGAACTACAAAACCCTCATTTTATTTTATCCCGAAAGATGAACTGAAAGATTAATTTTATCTTAAAATTGAGCGAAAAAAATTATCTTTGTGAGAATTAATAATTATTCACCCAGCATTCGCAGATTGTGGCAAATACAGTAGAAGAGATTAAACGACCGATCAATGATGAAATGAAACTTTTTGAACAGAAGTTTTATGAATCAATGCAAAGTAAAGTAGCTTTATTAGATAAAGTAACCCGTTTTATTGTTACCACAAAAGGTAAGCAGATGCGTCCTATGTTTGTATTTCTTTGTGCTAAACTGGTAGGGGAGGTGACGGAAAAAACGTATCGTGGTGCTTCCATGATCGAGCTGATCCATACTGCTACTCTGGTGCATGATGATGTGGTAGATGAAAGTTTTAAACGTCGTAATTTCTTTTCAATCAATGCTTTGTGGAAGAATAAAATTGCGGTTTTGGTAGGGGATTATCTTTTGTCAAAATCTGTTTTACTTTCTACAGACCATAAAGATTATGACCTGCTTGGAGTAATTTCCAGAACAATCCGTGAAATGTCCGAAGGAGAGCTTCTTCAGCTCGAAAAAGCCAGAAAGCTTGATATTACTGAAGATGTTTATTATGAAATTATCCGCCAGAAAACGGCGACTCTGATTGCTGCGTGTTGTGAAATAGGAGTTCTTTCCAATAATGCAGACGAAGCCCTTGCCAAGAAGATGATGGATTTCGGAACCTTTACAGGAATGGCATTCCAGATCAAAGACGACCTTTTCGATTATTTAAGTTCAAACGTGATCGGTAAGCCTGTAGGAATTGATATTAAGGAACAGAAAATGACTCTGCCTTTGATTCATACCCTGAAGACTGCCAGCGAAAAAGACAGAAAATATTATTTCGAAACTATAAAACGTTATAATAATAATCCCAAACGCGTAAAAGAGCTTATAGAATTTGTTAAAAGCTCTGGTGGGCTGGAATATTCCATTACAGTGATGAAAGACTTCCTGCAGAAAGCGAAAAATATTCTGAACGAGTTTCCGGATTCTGAAGCAAGAAAATCGTTACATATTATGCTCGATTATGTAATTGAACGAAAATTTTAATTATCTTTCTTTCATGCTCAAATGTTTTTACTATCACCTGATATGCTTCATTTAATGATGAAAATTTAAGGAGCATAAAAAACAATATACCTATAATAATTCAAATTATTGGGATAAAAAAATCGCTTTTTTAAGTACTTGTAAACTAATATGTTAAATAATTTAATAAAAATTTAAGTTTATAATCCATTGATTTCCAGTGTTGTTTTTATATATTTGTGGTCATAAAAAAACAACAAATAATGAAAAAAATGCAAATAATGATGATAGCATGTGCTATCAGTTCAAGCTTTCTTACGTACGCACAAGTGGGTATAGGTACTCAAAATCCCCAGGCAAGTTTTCATATTGACGGTTCCAAAGATAATCCTGCTACAGGAATTCCTTCTGCAGCTCAACAGGATAATGATTTTAGTGTGACTTCAACTGCTAAAGTAGGGATAGGGACAACTTCTCCAACTGAAAAGTTAGACGTAGCGTCCGGAAATGCCCGTATCCGTAATATTAATTCGAATGTAGGTATTGGAGGAACTGACAGAATTGTTGTGGCTGATGCTACTGGAGTACTGAAGACTATGGATTTTACTGCTTATTCATTGTTTCATGCACGTTTAGCTGCTAATCAGAACATCAGTTCTTCAACAATTACTACTTTATTATTCGCTACACCGATAGCAACTTCTCCTTTCTTTTCTTATAATACCGGAACTGGCGTAATGACATTTAATCAGCCCGGGAATTATCTGGTAACGTTACAGGCAAGTTTTACCAATATGCCTGCAGATACTCAGCTGCTCATTGGTATTAGACCTGTACCGGATGCGAATTATCTGGGAAGAGGAAGCCATTATAATGCGGTTGCAGCTTCAGGAACGGTAGGTGAGCTGATGAACTATACAACCGTAGTTGTTGCTCCCACAGCGGGGTATCAGATACGTTTTACAGCAGCTCCCAATCAAAATGCTACAATTATTGCAACAGAAACAGGATCTACGGGAAGTGGAAATGTTACCAATGTAACTGTTCAGAAGATATAATTCGATCTTTACAGTACAATTAAAACTATAAAGTGTTTTGTATATGTTTTCGGGAAACTGAAAACGTATGCAGAACACTTTCTCTTTTATATTGAACCAGTTCAAAAATAAAAATAAATCTGAACAGAATTATAAAAGTTCAGAGAATACATATATAAGGATATGGAATTAACATGATAAGATTCCCGGATTACGATGTCGGAAAATCATTATGTATTACCATGGATTATGTAATTGAGCGAAAATTTTAAGTTAAATAATTTTCAGGGTTACAATAATAACTGCTAGGACTATACAAAATAAAGCGATTAAAAATAAATAATCCGCAATACCCTCAAAGGTGGATTCGCGCTTTTCAATTTTAGTTCTGATGGCCAGAAAAGAAAAGAAACAGCTGCATGCGAAAAGAATACAGGCAAATCCGGCAAATTCGTCCAAATACGTACTCTGACTGATCTTAGAAATTTTCAATGAGGTAATAATAATCAAGGAAAATCCTAAAAGATTGCTCGAAGCGTTCAAAATGTGAGGTGACTTTTTTTCCATCATTTACAATTTTTATCAAAATAAAGCACAATTTTTTTTATTATCAAATTTTTAAAAAAGATTATTAAAAATTAAAATTAATTTAAAAAGTGTATATTAGCAAAATACTTGAAGATTAAAAAACTTTTTTACTTAGCTATGCAAACAACCTATATTGAAACACAGCAAATATCCTTTCAAGATTTTAAAAATCAAATACTTGAAGACTACAGGTTAGGAAGGATTTCTCGTGAAATGTCTTATCTCGGAAGGAGAGAAGTACTCACTGGAAAAGCTAAATTCGGAATTTTTGGGGATGGAAAAGAACTTCCTCAGCTTGCAATGGCGAAAGTTTTCAGAAATGGAGACTTCCGTTCAGGATATTACAGGGATCAGACTTTTGCATTGGCAATAGATGCCTTATCAGTAGAAAGTTTCTTTGCACAGATGTATGCAGATACAAGTGTGGAAAGAGAGCCTGCTTCAGCTGGAAGACAGATGAACGGGCATTTCGCAACAAGAAGTTTAAATGAAGACGGAAGCTGGAAAGATTTGACAGCTCAGAAAAATATTTCTTCCGATATTTCTCCTACAGCCGGACAGATGCCAAGATTATTAGGACTGGCTCAGGCTTCTACAATCTATAAAAGTGTAAAATTTGACGGGTCAGAAAAATTCTCAAGAGAAGGTAACGAAATTGCTTTCGGAACCATTGGGGATGCTTCTACAGCAGAAGGACACTTCTGGGAGACTCTGAATGCAGCTTGTGCTCTTCAGGTTCCTATGATTGTTTCTATCTGGGATGACGGATACGGAATTTCGGTTCCTACTAAAAACCAGAGAGCAAAAGGGGACATCAGTGAAATGCTGAGCGGTTTCCAGAGAAAAGAAGGCGAAAATCAGGGGTGTGAGATTATCCAGGTGAAAGCTTGGGATTATCCTGCATTATTAGATGCATATGCTAAGGCAGAACATTTTGCAAGAACAGAAAGTGTACCGGTAGTAGTGCATGTGATTGACGTTACCCAGCCTCAGGGACACTCTACATCCGGATCTCATGAAAGATATAAAAACGAAGAGCGTCTGGCTTGGGAAGCCGAGTATGACGGACTTGCAAAATTCAAAGAGTGGATTCTGAACTATTCTATTGAAATTGAAGGAAAAGAAGAAGTCATTGCTACTACTGAAGAGCTGGAAGCAATAGATGATGAAGCCAAAAAGATTGCAAAAGCAGGACAGAAAACGGCTTGGGAAAACTATCAAAAAGCTATTTCAGAACTTATTCAGTCTATTTTACCTTTAGTAGAAAATCTTAAAGGTCAGAATGCTGAAGTGGAAACGTATATTGCTAACTTCAACAAATTGGTTTCAAAAGCTAAGAAAGATATCTTCCATTTGGTAAGAAAAGCTTTACTGGCTACAAGAGGTACAAACTCAGCAGAAAGAACTCAACTAATGCAGAAATACAATGAAGTGGCTGCTGTTGAAAAAGACAATTATTCTTCTCACTTATACTCTCAGTCTGAATGGAAAGCTGAAAATATTCAGGAAATCAAGCCTGTTTATTCTGACAGTTCAGAAGATGTAGACGGAAGAGTAGTGATCAGAAACAATTTTGACAAAATTTTTGAAAAATATCCTGAAACCCTAATCTTTGGAGAAGATACCGGAAATATCGGTGACGTAAACCAGGGATTGGAAGGAATGCAGGAAAAATACGGTGCTTTACGTATCGCTGATACAGGAATCCGTGAAGCAACGATCCTTGGACAGGGAATTGGTATGGCAATGAGAGGTTTGAGACCAATCGCTGAAATCCAATACTTAGACTATGTTCTTTACTGTTTACAGGGAATGAGTGATGATCTGGCAACAGTACATTACAGAACCAAGGGAGGCCAAAAAGCTCCATTGATCATCAGAACAAGAGGCCACAGATTAGAAGGAATCTGGCACTCAGGTTCTCCAATGGCAGGTATTCTGAACCTTTCAAAAGGGATTTTAGTATTGGTGCCTAGAAACCTTACAAAAGCAGCAGGATTCTACAACACAATGCTTCAGACGGACGAACCTGCAATCATCGTAGAATGTCTGAACGGATACAGATTAAAAGAGAAACAACCGGATAACTTAGGAGAATTCACTGTTCCTGTAGGGAAAATTGAAGTAACTAAAGAAGGAAAAGATGTTACTTTGGTAACGTACGGTTCTACATGGAGAATTGTAACGGAAGCAGCTAACGAATTGGAAAAATTAGGAATTTCTGCAGAAGTGATTGATATCCAATCATTGATTCCTTTCGATTTATCTCATGAAATTGCTGAAAGTGTTAAGAAAACCAACAGATTAGTCGTAATTGACGAAGATGTGGAAGGTGGAACTACTGGATTCATCTTACAGCAGATCCTTGAAAAACAGAAAGCATTCAGATATCTGGATTCAGATCCGTTGACAATCTCTGCCAATGATCACAGACCTGCTTACGCAAGTGATGGTGACTACTTCAGTAAGCCGTCCACAGACGATATGGTAGAAAAGATCTACGCAATGTTTAATGAAACAAATCCTCAGAAATATCCAGCGATATTCTAATTGGGATTACAATAAAAACATCGGGCTTTCAGATTTCTGAAAGCCCGATGTTTTTTAATCTTCTTCCGCCAAAGTAATTCTCAGCTTATTCAAAGTATTCATTAAGGTAATACTTGCCGTGAGTTCTACAATTTCCCGTTCGCTAAAATAGAGCTTAAGTTGTTCTTTGATTTTATTCCAATGATCATTTCCACCTGTTACTGCTTCAGCCCAGCTTAAAGCCAGCTTTTGCTGATCATTAAAGACATTGGTATGTTTCCAGCCCGGAAGTCTGTTGATGATATCCTGCTCAAAGCCAAAATCAGATAATTCTTTAGCATGATAGCTGCAGCAATACGCACATCCATTGATTTGAGAGACGCGCAGCTCCACAAGGGCTATCAATTTTTCATCAATACCGGATTTTCTAATGCTGTGGTGAGCTCTATACAGATTTCCAATAGTTTCTTTTGCAATTTCTTTGTAATTCATAATGAATATTTTTCTGCAAATTTGCAACAGAAATGGTTTTGAACCTATATACTTACTTTTTCGTTCTATACTTACCTTTTGGAAAGTAACTTTATATGATATTTTATTTTAAAATAAAAAAGCCATTAAACATTGACAGCCTTTTTCGTTTTTTTATCTACCAGACTACAATCTTCATTGTATTGTCCTTTCACCTGATATTTAGCTTCCCATTCTTCCAGTAAATATAAAATCGGTAATAAAGCCAATCCCTTTTCTGTAAGAGAATATTCTACTCTTGGAGGAAGTTCTTTAAACTCTTCACGGACAACCAGTCCATCAGCTTCCATTTCCCTCAGTTGATCAGTCAATACCTTTCTGGAAATGACATTAATGCGTACTGCCAGTTCCCCGAAACGTAATTTCCTGTCTTTAATAACAAGAACAATAATAGGCTTCCATTTGCTTCCCAAAGCGGCCATTGCCTTGCCCAGAGGACAACTGTATTGCATTAATTCATTCTTTTTCATAAGGAGAAATTTATTTTAAATAAGGGTACGGAACCTAGGTTTCATAAGTTACTTTGATGTTACTAATGTAAGTTACTGCGAAGTTACCACTATTTTTTTAATGAAAGATACAAAAATAAACTATTATTAGTTACTTTGTGTAACAATTATAAAATATAAATTTAAATATGAGCACATCATCATTATTTAAACCGTTTCAATACAAGAATTTACAGCTTAAAAATAGAATTGTAATGGCTCCAATGACCAGAGCGCAATCTGATAATGGAGTACCTACACAGAATATCGCAGATTATTATGGAAGAAGAGCTGCTTCAGAAGTAGGATTGATTCTTTCTGAAGGAACTGTGATCAACAGACCGGGATCAAAAAATATGCAGAACATTCCTGATTTTTATGGAACTGAAGCTTTAAACGGATGGAAAAACGTCATTGATACCGTTCATCAGAATGGTGGTAAAATGGGTCCTCAGATCTGGCATGTAGGAGATACAAGAATGTCTGAAGACTATCCGTTGGTTCCAATGGAAAAGGCTTCCACGATGACGATTGAAGATATTCAGGATACTATTGCACAGTTTGCAGCCTCTGCAAAATCAGCGAAAGATCTTGGTTTCGACTGTATTGAAATTCATGGCGCTCACGGATATCTTATCGATCAGTTTTTCTGGGAAGTAACCAATACAAGAACTGACGAATACGGAGGTAAAACACTAAAAGAAAGAAGCAGATTTGCTGTAGAAGTAGTAAAAGCGATCAGAGCAGCAGTAGGAGAGGATTTCACTATCATTATCCGTCTTTCACAATGGAAACAGCAGGATTATAAAACCAGACTGGCATTCACTCCAAATGAAATGGAAGAATGGTTATTGCCATTAAAAGAAGCTGGAGTAGATATTTTCCACTGTTCACAACGTCGTTTCTGGGAACCGGAATTTGAAGGTTCTGACATAAACTTTGCAGGATGGGCTAAAAAAATTACCGGACAGCCAACCATTACAGTAGGTTCTGTAGGCTTAAACGGAGATTTCCTGAATGCTTTTGCAGGACAGGGAACAGAAAAAACTGATCTTACGGAACTGATCAGAAGACTTGACAATGAAGAATTTGATCTTGTTGCAGTAGGAAGAGCTATCTTACAGGACCACCAGTGGGTACAGAAGATCAAAGAAGGGAATACTGAAAGCCTTCTTGACTTTTCGGCAGAAAGTATGGGCGTTTTATTTTAATATCAATAATGAATCGAAATTCGCTTCGTAGTTAATTTTTTTACAGCATAATTTAATCACTGCGAAGTAAAATTGACGATGCAACCAGATATTAAATCAGCATAATTCACTTTATTTTATATTTAATTTTCACCTATTTATTAAAGAACCCGATTTCAGACATTCTGAAATCGGGTTTTTATTGGCTTTTTATAAACAATTTCTAAAAGCTTTGAATTCCTTTTTATAAGAATCTGCATCCTGTTGCAGCAGGTTCACATGACCAATAGGCAGGAACTCCATTTTCAGCTTTATGTCGGCATGCAACAGTATCGCCTTCGCATTGTGGAGCATTTCCTCCGATGATGTTCTTTAATGTTGATTTTGTTAATTTCTTTAGATTTTTCATGTTAATTAGTTTGTTGATTCATACAAATATAATATTTTTTGTGAATCAAACAATACTTTGCACCAAAATGGGAAATATATTCTTTCAAATTGCATATTCTAAAAATAAACCCGCTTACAGAATTTCCGGAAGCGGGTTTTAACAGATTTAAATATCTAAAACTGCCATTAAACCGGCAGAAATGATTTCTTTATCTTATAAACCAATATTTTTAGTTGGTTTTAATTGCTTTAAGATGCTTTTCGGGATGGCATTTTTGTGAACAAGAATTGCTGTTGATTTGTATTCAACATAAGGTCTTGTTACATAAAGATATCCGGCAAAATCATTGGTTACTCCCCATGAGTTTTTCACCATATAATATTCTTTACCAGTTTGGTCCTTTGCCAAACCTACAATATGCATACCGTGATCATCCGTTGTAGAAAGGTTGTTCAATGCTTTCTGACGCATGTCTTCAGTGATGGTTTTATCTTTTTTAGGCTCTGTAAACAAAGTCTGCTTGTTTTCTGCAGTAATCTGATCAAGCTCCATATCCGGAACGTAAGCTACCCCGTTTTTATAAGAAAAATAAGGCTCAGAAACGTCAGTTGCCCAACCTACAGAATATCCTTTAGTTACAGCATTGTCAATGATTGCAGTAAGATCTTTCATCGGGACATTCCAGTCAGAATCGTGGCTCCAGTTATCAGGAATCGGAACTACAAATTTCTCATAATAAGCATAATCTTTATAAGAAGATAATTCTACATAATCTTCAGGATTGATTCCTACTACTTCCTTAGCAAATGTTTTCGGAGTGTAATTTTTCCCTTCATAGGTGAAGTTAGCAGGTACTTTTCCTAAATATTCATCAAGAATAGCATCTACAGAATCCATCCAGTTATCTGTCAGTTTTCCTTTCGAAGAAGCCTGAACAAGACTGTCAAGAACTGGCTTTAGTTTCCCCTGCATTTCCTTGAAGTTGTTTGTAGTCTGTCCGGATTTTAACCCAGTATAAACATCCTGAGGAACCGCACCGTACTTTTTGTACATATTGATTACATCGTGAAGTTCTCCTCCGTCACCCCAGCTGATAGCACCATTATTCAAAACGTATAATTTTGCTTTATCGTGGTAAGAGTTTCTTGCTGTAAAGATTTCGGCAATATCTACAGGTTTTTTGCCCATTCTCTGCATTTCAGATTCAAGGAAAGAGTTTCCTGAGTAGCTCCAGCAAGTTCCTGATGAACCCTGGTTCTTTACAGAAGTTGCTCCAACGTCTTTTAACGTTGTGAACTGAAAATTAGCATTTTGTGATTGGTTGTTTTTTAACTTGTTGATTAAGTCATCTTGGGCAAACATCATACTTCCTGCAGACAAAACAAAAAGTAATGATGCAATTTTGGCATTTTTCATTACTATAAAAAGATTATTTATATTAATAGTCGTTGATAATAGAGATTTGTTACACAGGGAAAAGTTAAATTTGAAATTAAAAAAAATACTAAAAAACTGATTTTTAAATTTATTTTTTCTCCATTTTACTAAAAAAGTTGATCATGTTTCCAACCCTTTTAAAAGTTTCTGCATCTATAATAGTATAACTCCTGACTATGGAACAAGAATTATTATTGGAATGCCAGCGTAGCGACCGTAATGCCCAGCGGAAAGTTTACGAGAAAATGGCGGGCAGGCTCTACTCAGTCTGCAGACGCTATTTGAAAAACGATGAAGATATAGAAGAAGTATTAGCCGATACATTCTATAAAATCTTTACGAAAATTAGCCAGCTTCAGAATGCTGAAACCTTTGAAGCATGGGCTAGAAAAATTGCGGTAAACGAGTGCCTGCAGAAATTAAGAACCAGTAAAGGGCTGTTTATTTCCCTGGAAGAAAACTTCATTGATCATTCTGAAGGAACTACAGAAAGTCTTTCCCTGGAAAAAGATATTTTGAGTTTACTGAACTTTCTCCCGGAAGGCTGCAGAGCAATCTTTAATCTTTTCGCTATTGAAGGATATCCTCATAAGGAAATAGCTGCCATGCTTTCCATCAGTGAAGGAACTTCAAAATCCCAGCTCAATTTTGCAAGAAAGAAGCTGCAGGAACTTTTAGTGAATCAAAACATTTAAACTTTTACAACAATGGAAAATAATCATATAGACCAACAATTCAATGAAGCTTCTAAGCTTTCAGAAGAACCAACAGTTTTTCCTGGTTTTGAAAAAGTATGGGAAAAAGTTGAAGAGAAACTAGATAAAAAAGAAGATAAAAAGAGAATAATTCCTTTTTGGCTGCCGTATGGTATTGCTGCAAGTCTGGTGATTGGCCTAGGGGCTTTTTATTTTATGAATAAAAAAGAAACTGCAGAACCTTTAAAACCAATAATAGCAGAGAATACAACGTCAAGAGGACCTATTAGCAAAACGGATATTGCAAAAATAGACCGTACCATAAAAGAGAATATCAGAAAAGAAGAATTGCCTGGATCTGTACCTCTTCCTTTACCAAATCAACCTTCATCTATTGTAGGAATAGATGTATACAAGTCTCCACCTACCTGCAATCTACCGCCAGTGGCAGCTCCCGATAGAATAGTTTCCTCTTTACCGAAAGTATATAGTGATACTTTAAAAACACAAAGTATTGATGAAGTTGTTGTCACTGCATTAGGGATTAAAAAGAGTTATAAATCCGTTGCTGCATCTTCAACGGTTATGATTGCTTCTACAGATAAATCTTCTGTGCGTCCTCCGGCTGCAGTATCTTCATTGTCAGGAAGTGTTGCTGGGTTAGAAGTAGTAACTGGGACTAAACGACCTGGTGAAATACTGATTAGAGGAGCTAAGAGTATAGACGGTCATTCAGTGAGTCCTTTATATGTAGTTGACGGAGTTATAATAGGCAGAAAATCTGATTTTTTTAATACACTTGATCCTAAAAAGATTAAAGAAGTAAAAGTCATAAAAGATGCAGAAGCTACAGCCTTATATGGAAGTAAAGCAACTAATGGCGTGGTTGTGATCACAACAAAAGGACTGTCCAGAGCTGAAATAGAAAACTTAAAAAAAATATCGTCAGATAGTATAAAAGAACCCTCAAAAGAAGATGAAGAACCGGAAAAGATACTTCCTAAAGCAGGTCAGCTGACAGCCGGAGAAGTAAATGATTTTTCTAAATGGGAGTATTGGACAGATATTGCAGTTCCAACCCTTGATCAATATAAAAATACCTGGAAGTTTTTTCCTGATAACAGGGTTTCTGTTCAATTGGTAAACCGGGATAAAAAACCAGTGGTAGGTGAAAAAGTAAAATTGTTGGATGATAAGAAAAATGTTATTTGGGAAGCCGTTTCAGATAACCTGGGCAATGTAGAACTATGGATATCACAAATGACGGATGAAAGCACAGACTCAGGGAAATATTATTTATCTGATGGTTCAGGACAGGTAATCAGTAGTAACCTCAGAACATTTAAAAATGGACAAAACCTGATAATAGTAGATAAGCAATGTCTGCAAAAACGTGTACTGGATCTTGCTTTTGTGGTGGATGCAACAGGCTCTATGGGTGATGAAATTTCTTATCTTCAATCTGAGCTTTTGGATGTGTTAAAAAAGATCGAAGGAAAACTTAAGAATACTACAGTAAGATATGGTTCTGTTTTCTACAGAGACCAAGGGGATGAATATGTAACCCGGAAATTTGATTTTTCAGATAAAGCAGAAGATCTCGTTGGATTTATAAAAAAACAGAATGCCGGAGGTGGTGGAGATACCCCTGAAGCTGTTGTGGAAGCTTTGAAAGTTTCTGTTGACGAGTTGAAATGGAGTAATGAAAATTCAACCAAAATTATGTTTTTAATTCTGGACGCGCCGCCACACCATTCAGAACAGAATATAAAGGAACTTTATAGTAAAATAAAAGCTGCAGCAAAAAAAGGTATTACAATTATTCCACTGGCTGCCAGTGATACAGATAAACAAACGGAATACCTTATGCGGACATTTGCATTACTTACAAATGGCACATATACATTCCTTACAGATGACAGTGGAATAGGGAACAGCCATATAAAACCCACCATAGATTCTTATGAGGTTGAAAAACTGAATGATTTATTATTAAGATTAATCCTTCAAAGAGCCGTTTTGCCAGAATGCAGCACAGGAATTTCAAATGATAATATTAATAAAAAAATGCAGACAGAAATTGACAGTCAGACGGATAGTAAAACTGTTATATTTCCAAATCCTACAAAAGGTTTGCTACAGATAAAGACGACAAAAGAAATTGATGAATTATTTCTCTATGATCTTGCAGGGAAAATTATTATGAGAAAAGAAAAATTGCCAGAAGGTAAAAACACGATTGATTTAACTTATTATCCCCAAGGAATTTATCTTGTACGTATTCATACCAATGACCAATGGGAAACGTTTAAGGTCATTAAAAATTAACTGTCATGAAAAAAGAAATTTCCCCGGAAATTTCTTTTTTGCTATTTTTAAGCATACTAATAACTGATGAAAAAGAATTATTTGCTGTTATTGCCATTTACCATTACCATTTTACAGGCACAGAATTCACAATTATATTATTCCGGAAAATTTTTAACATCTAAAAATAAGGCACAGAATTTTTTAAAAATTCATAATAAAAACAGTGGGGTCTATGAACTTACTGATGAGAAAGGATTTGCTATCATTGCAGCCCAACCGTATGATACACTGGTGTGGAATCAAGGGAAGAATACCCATGTTATTGCTTCGTACGAGCTCAGGGAATTAAAATCAATTCTGGAAAATCAGACGGCAAAGAAAAGTGTAGACAATATCTACAGTAAAGATTATGACAGTCTGGTTTCAAAAGAAGTTAAAGATGAATTCAGTATTGAAAAGGCGAAGACATATTTAAGTAAAAATTCCTATCCTTATTTTAGTGAAATAAGAAAATTAAGGCAAAAAAATGATAGTATTTATGTTTTAAAAAACCTCAGTCAGAGAACATTCGTGTTGAATGGGAACTTTACCACTTCTGTTGATATTAAAAGCAGGAATGCCATTCCCGGAACTCAAAATAGGTATGTACAGGGAAGATCTGAAAATGGAAATCTTATCTGGAAAGGCCCTGAAACCAATGAAATGTACAGTTTCGGCCCTGATATTTCTACGTTGGGATTTAATGGATTGCCTTATGAATACGATCTGAATGGAAAATTAACACCCTGGATCGGCGGACTTCAGCGTGCCCAAAAATATAATAACAATCTTTTTAAAACAACTGTTGGTTATAATAATCAGCTGAATGTAAGTGCTTTTATAAAAGAAGGAAGTGATGAAAAAATTCGTCTTTCTTTTAATTTGGGGCAGCAAAAGAACCAGACCTATTTCATCGATCAGTTTGATATTGCCAATACCTTTAAAACAAAGCTGAATACAAATTTTGGCGGATATTTTATCAATCTTATTTTTAATTACCAAGAAGATAAAGCTACAAATACCAACAGAATAGGACTGTTCAACAGAGCCTATCAGAATTCATTGCTAACTCCTATTTCTTTTTCGAATGAACAGAATGCTTTCCTAAATAATGGTTTACAGAGAAGTTACAGTAAATATGCAGACAACCCTTCATTTCTTTTTGAACTGGACAGCAAATACCGATATCAGAACAGACAAAGACAGTTTAGTCTTAATCTTGTTAAAGCATGGGGAGATTTTAGATTGAATCTCAATCAATCTTATGAAAATGACAATATTGGGAACTGGGATCAGTATAAACCTTCTACGTATGGCTTCAGCAGCGGAATTTTTAATGAAAGGATTCAAAATAACAGCCTGTACCACTCTAATGTATTGGGAACTTATACATTGGGAGATTATAATTTTAGAAATATATTCAGCCTGAATTTTATTTTAAACGATAGGAAATCAGATGTTTATAATAGCCTTGTTAATCAAAAGTATCTCTACCAGAGAACTTCACAGGATCACATTTTTAATTATAATATGGACATCCAGGATTATGACTTTGAAGCAGGTTTTAACCTTGGAAATTCATTTTACATTTCCAATACCTCCCTTAAAAACAGCTACTGGCTGCCAAGAACTAATTTCTATGTAAAATTTAAAGATATCTTTTGGAATAATTACAATTTTAAGCTGCTTGGAAGTTATACCCAATTAAGCTCCGAACCGGATATTACAAGGTCATATGCGTCATATGCCACAACATTATTGAACGCAGAAAACTATAATCAATATTTTCCGGTACAGGAAGTGGAAAATTTCAGAGGGTTATCCAATATCAATACTAAAGAATGGAAAATAGGAGCGAAACTCAACCTTGGCTATAACATAAGCGTAGATGGAGAGTATTTCAATAAAAAGAATACAGACGATATATTTCCTGTTTTTGAAAACAATCAGTTAAAACTAAAAAACATTGCCGATCATACTTACAGTGGGTATGAATTCAATTTTACCTATGAAGGGTTACGTCTTGGATATGATGTAAATACAACCCACAAAGTCTCCTTTTTCAAGTATAAAGATATCGTAGACAGGATAGCTTCCGGATATCAGAATCTGGCAGTTTCAGGGTTCAAAGATATTTACAAAACATTGTCGGAAGGACAGGTTTTGGGTGCTGTGATGGGAAGTTATTTTGAAAGGAATGCTGCCGGACAATTGATTATTGATGAGTTTGGATTCCCCAAAAAGGCAGACGGGATGAAAATAATTGCAGATCCTACACCGGATTTTGTAATGAAGTTCAATCACAATTTTGTTTATAAAAACTTTTCTCTGGATATCAATTGGGAATGGAAAAAAGGCGGCCAGCTCTGGAACGGGACACAGGCAGTTCTTGATTATTATGGACGTTCTGAGAACTCTGGCGAAGAAAGAAGTATTAAAAACTATGTTTTCGAAGGTGTGCAGGCGAATGGAACGGTTAATCAGATTCCTGTAGATTTTTATGATCCCAATCGCAATGTTCAGGAAAACAGATGGTCAAGGTATGGTTATCTTGGTGTGGCGGAAAACTATGTTCAAAAGGCTGATTATATAAGAATCAACAATATTTCATTGTCTTCAGATTTTCCGATTAACAATAGAAAACAGAATCTAAGACTCACTTTTTATGTGAATAATATAATGCTTTGGCAAGCCAGTAAAGGCGTAGATCCTAATCAGAATTTTTATGATATGGACAACGGAAGAGGACTGGATTTTTTCAACCTTCCGTCTTTTAAAACATTCGGATGTATTGTTTCACTTAGATTTTAACTTATGAATTTCAAATTTATATCACCCTATATCATCCTCTTGAGCTTATTATTATCAACGATTTCTCTAAAAGCTCAGCAATCATTTCAGGATTTTGAAAAAGAGAAAACTTATATTCAGACCAATCACGTTTTTTATAAACCCGGAGAGGAAATGTATTTTAAAATATACGTGGTAAAAGGAAATAATAACCTTCCGGCAGAAGACAGCAGAGTTGTTAATTTTGAAATCATTGATCCGTCAGGAAGTGTTGTGAAAAAATTAAAATATGAAATTACCAATGGCTATGCCCAGGGCTATTTCTATTTTGATGAAGACATGAAAGGCGGAATTTATAAAGTCAGAGCCTATACCAACTGGATGCAGAATGAAGAAGGGAAAAATATTTTCGAAAAAGAAATTACCCTCCAGAAAATAGTATCACCAAGGATTCTCATGAAACTGGATTTTCCTAAAAAAGGATATGGTCCGGGAGATGAGGTGACCGCTGACTTTTCCATGAGAAGTCTTAGCAGTCTTCCAATTCCTTTTTACGAAGCAGATTATACGGTAATGCATAATGGAGAGAGCATTTCTGCAGGAAAACTGATTACCGATAAAGATGGGAAAAAACTTTTGACTTTTAAGCTTCCTGAAGTTTTGAAATCTTCAGATGCCCTTTTAAATATCAAAGTGAATTTTGACGGATTTACAGAATCTATTTCCAGAAATATCCCAATTGTTCTGAATAATCTGGATGTGAAATTCTTACCAGAAGGAGGAACTTTTATTAATGGAATAGAACAGAATATAGCTTTTAAAATTCTTGATGAGTTTGAAAAACCTGTAGATGCTGTTTTAGTTGTTTACAATCAGAATCATGAAAAAATAAAAGAAATTTCAGCCTACAATTTCGGCATGGGAAGCTTCCGTTTTACCCCTAAAAGAGGAGAAACTTATTATGCTAAAGTTATAAAACCAGACAATATAGCCCAGATTTTTAACTTACCAGTAGCAAAAAATGAAGGATTGGTGTTGAATGTTCAAAATGAGAACACAAAACTGAGTTTCACCATCATTTCAACAGAGGAAAAAACGATTACCCTGAAAGGAAGTTTCCGTGGAAAAGAAGTGTACGGCAAAGAAATTCTGTTAAAAAAAGGAATGAATTCTTTGGAAATTGAAGCAAAAGACTTCCCGAAAGGAATTTGCAGATTTACTGTTCTGGAAAACAATATTCCAGTTGCAGAACGTATTGTTTTCACCAATAAAAAGAACCAGCTCAATATAAAGGTTACTCCGGTGAAAAAACATTATCAGCCAAGAGAAAAAGTTATTCTGAATATTGAAACTACCGATGAAAATAATAAACCCGTTCCTGCCAACCTCGGAATGAGCGTGGTAGATGATAAGCTTTGGACATATGCAGACGATAAGCAGAATCATCTCATCTCATGGCTTTTGATGGACTCTGAACTGAAAGGGAAAATTGAAAAACCTCAGTTTTACTTCGATAAAAAAGAAGAAAAAGCTGATAAAAGCCTTGATCTTGTTATGCTGACGAATGGTTACAGATATTTCGAATTGATCCCCGAAATACTGAAGACCAACAAATACAAATACCTTCCCGAAAAGAAAAATACTATTTACGGTATAGTGGAAGATGAGAACACGAAAACAGTAAAAGCTGATGTTTTTCTTGTAGGCACTAATGATAAAAAGATTCTTAAGCAGACCATTGCGGAAAATGGGAAGTTTTATTTTTCAGATTTAAATGCAGGAAATTCATACAAAATTATTGCAAAATCTTATCAGCCTAAGCAGAAACTGAAAATCAGAATTTTATCTTATAATCTGGATATTAATCCTTTAGAAAAACAAAAACTATCCAATATAGATGTTGAAGAAATTATAAAGGAAGCCGAAAAAAAGGAAGAAACAAAAACAGAAAACAGAAACAACACCAGTCAGGTAAATCGTCCGGGAAGATCAAAAACTGATACAATCAGTAGAAATAAGAGTATTGAAGAAGTCGTAGTATTAGGATATAGTTCAATAGCTAAGAGCAAAAGTATTGTGGCATCCAATACCATAACATCTTCTTTAGAAATTCAAAATCCTAATGTGGCTTCATTACTAAGTGGAAAAGCTGCCGGAATAACCATAACCCCTGTTGGACAGGCTGGAGCGAATGCACAAATAAGAATAAGAGGAGAAGCCTCCGTTAGCAACAAATATCCATTATTTGTCGTTGATGGAACACCCGTCGAAAATTTTAATACAACTATCAACCCCAATGATATCAACAGTATCACCGTCCTGAAAGACGCTGCCGCTACCGCTATTTACGGAAGCAGAGCTTCAAATGGAGTGGTGATTATTAACTCTTATAAAAATGGAAGTTCGCAAATCAAATGGGATATCACTCCGAAATCTTATATTGCTGTAGAAACTGTGCCATATGGAAGACTCATATCATACGCTGGCACAAGAGAATTTGCTTATCCGGAATATGAAACCACCAACACTTCCTACCGTTTTGATTACAGAGAAGCGCTTTACTGGAATCCAGTGTTAGAAACCGATAAAAAAGGGAAGGCAAAAGTAGAGTTTTATAATTCAGATGCCAATTCTACTTTTAGAGTGATGACAGAAGGTATTTCTGCAACAGGGCTTTTAGGTAGAAATGAAACCACTTATGCTGCACAGAGCCTTATTTCACTGGATGCTAAAATTCCACAATATCTAACGAGAACGGATCAGATGGTGATTCCTGTAGTGATTAAAAATAATTCTTCCGAAACACGTAAAATGACCATGGAGGTGATTGTTCCCAATCATGTCAAATTGATCAGTTCTGACAGTCTGATTACTCTGAAACCATTAGAATCAGGAAAGTTATTTGTCAAAATGCAGGCCGATGAGATTATCAATTCTGATATTCAGTTTTCAGTAAGATCCGGAGATTTCAGAGAAACAATGATTCTTCCGTTTAAAGCAGAAGAAAAGGGATTCCCACATCGGTTTTCCATCATCAATAATAAAACAGAAGATCTGAAAATCAATATTCCGGAGCATATCAACGGAAGTTTCTATTCATCTTATTATGTATTTGAAAACGCTGCTTTACAGATGTTTGCAGATATTGAGCAGCTGAAGAAAGAACCTTACGGATGTTTTGAACAGCTTTCTTCAACAGTGTATCCTACTATTTTTATTCTGGATTATTTAAAATCGGCTAAAAAAATAGATACAGCAACGGAAAATCTGGTGATTAAAAACCTTAAAAAAGGTTTCCAGAAAATGCTGAGCTATAAAAATAAAGATGGAGGGATCGGATATTTCAGTTCTGAAGAATCAGACGTGGCACTTTCTGCATTTGCATTATTGGAATTTACAGAATTAAAGAAATATGTAAACCCGGATGCTAAAATTATTCAGGGACTTTCTTCATTTATTTTATCCAGAAAAAGCGGAAACGGATTATTTGAAGTCAGAAGACCCTATGAATCCAAAAAAACGTATTCCGAATATTCCTGGTCGAGAAATATGTACGTTGTTTATGCTTTATCCAAACTGGGCTTCAAAAATGAAATAGAAGATACCTTTCAGGTCACGCTAAAAAGAGCTATGACTACAAAAGATACGTATCAGCTGGCTTTACTTGCCAATGCGGCTGCAGATCTTGGAAAACAACAGGAATATGACGATCTGATGAAAATTCTGGACAAGCAGTATGAAGCGAAGAATATAAAATCTGAAATCACTTTTACAGGTTCATGGGGAAGGTCTGCAGAGGCGGAAGCCCTTTCATTGTATATTATGGCACTTCAGAAAGATGAAAAACTAAACCAGTTGAAAATTGCAGAAGCAGTAGATATGTTGATTGCTTTCGATGGGTATTTTGGATTCGGTTCTACCCAGGCAACTACACTGGCAATACAGGCGCTGTCTGAGTTTTTCTCTAAAAATGAAAAAATATATGGAACTGAAAAGCCTGTTATCAAGATTAATCAGGCACAAATTTCTCCTATGATCAGTTTTTCGTCAGCATTTAAAGCTGGAGGAAATGATATCAGTATTCATTATCCGTCACAAAAAGGACTGCCTTATAAACTGGGATACCAGTATTATACCCTGCAGGCTCCGGAAAGCAAAGATATTCCTCTTACTATGGAAACAAAACTGAAATCCGGGATATCAAAAGTAGGGGAGACCAACAGAATGACTGTTACCATTAAAAACAAAATCAATGGCCAGCTGCCCATGACAATAGCCAAAATAGGTATTCCGGCGGGACTTACCCTTCAAAATGCATTATTGAAAGATCTTATTGATAAAAAACAAGTCTCTTACTATGAAATTTTTGACAACTATCTTGTTTTGTACTGGGAGCATTTCGATGCTGAGGAAATAAAAACCATTAACCTTGATCTTAAAGTAGAATTTGCAGGAACTTATACCGGAAAATCGAGCAATGTATATCTGTATTACATGCCGGAAGCTAAGTATTGGAATCAGGGAATAACTACGGAAATAGAACCTTAATTTTAAATTTTATTAACCCCAAACAGACATTCTCAGGGATGTCTGTTTTATTTTAAAAATTAATTTTCAAAAATTATTGAAAATTCAAAAAATATAATTACATTTGTTACAGAAATTAAAAAAGGAAACAAAATGCAACTTTCAGAAGCAAAAGAAAAATATATTCAAACCTGGGGAACCTTTGCTACCAATTGGGGAATCAACCGTACGATGGCACAGGTGCATGCGCTGCTTCTGGCAAGTGGAAGGCCTCTTTCTACCGATGAGGTAATGGAACAGCTGGAGATTTCAAGAGGAAATGCCAATATGAATCTTCGTGCCCTGATAGATTGGGGAATCGTGAAAAAAGAATTTGTGAAAGGCGACCGTAAAGAATACTTCGTAGCAGAAAAAGATGTCTGGTACCTGTTCAAACAAATTACAAAAGAACGCAGAAAAAGAGAAATAGAACCCGTGATTTCCTTTCTAGAAGAGTTAAAAAATATTGAGGATAAAGATTCGGAAGAAGCTCAGGAGTTTATCAAGCTAATGAACGATTTCAGCTCTGTAACCGGGAAAATCAATAATATCATGGATCTGGCGATAAAAAGTGATGATCATTGGCTGGTAGGAAAGATTACCAATCTGTTGAAATAAAGAACAAAAGAGGGTGAAAATCCTTTTTTATTTCAATTTAATTTTCAAAAATTACTGAAAATATAAAACTTATAATATCATGAAGAATTTTTTCAAAAAATACCTTTATTTAAGCCTGTTTCTAACAGTTGTTTTAATTGCTGGTATATGGTTTTTTCTGGTTACTGAAGGCGAGTACGGTGTAACTCTATTTTTTACCATTCCGGTTTCTATAGGATTTATCATTGGATATGTAAAGTATTTTAAAAGAATCGGGTTGGCGAATATTCTGAAGACCATCTTTAAAATAGTATTAGGATTAGTTATTTTCTCTGTGATCTTAATAGCAGCCGGAACAGAAGGAGCTATTTGCATTATTATGGCTATTCCATTTATCGGCTTTGCCATGTTCGTGGGTTTTACGATTGGTTTTATTATTGGGGTTCTTGATGAGAAAAGAAATACGGGAAGTGTTATAGTATTCATTCTTTTTATTAATCCGGCATCTTATATTTTTGATACCTATACAAAACCCATTGAGGAGACTATTACAACAGAAATGATTGTAAACTCTTCAAATGATAAAGTCTGGAAACTTTTAAATACACAAATCAATTTCAATACCCCTGATTTTATTCTGTTTGAAAAAGGAGTTAGCTATCCAAAGAATATAAAACTGGTAGATGAAAACGGAAAATTAGGCTATAGCTGCAAGACCAATAATGATGAATTACAACTTAATATTGATGAGTTTATAGAAAATAAAAAAGTAAAATTCTCTTTGGAAAATCAAACCGTTCCAATGAAAGAGATAACACCTTATGAAGATATTGATGCCAAGCATTTACGTGATTATTTTATCGTGAATTATGGCGAAATTACTTTAGATAAACTGTCAGAAAATAAAACAAAAATAATAGCAAAAACAAAATACAGTTACAAAATAGCACCCACATGGTACTGGAAAAAATGGTCCGGCTATATCATTGATAAAATGCAAACCCATGTATTACAATCTATAAAAACACAATCTGAAAATGAATGATCTGCAACAATATTTTGACCGCCTGCAACCCAGATATTATATTAACGAAATTGCATCTCTAGGGTTTACCAGACTGTTCAGAAAGATGGCCGTTCAAAAGGTAAAAAGCTATGGAGACAAAAGAGTGTTGGATCTGATGAGCGGACAGGGAGAAAATCTGGAATTTATCCAATCTCACAATAAAAATACCGCCATTGTAGCACTGGATTATTCTTCAGCAATGCATATGAAACTGGCTGCAACATTTGGAAATAAGCTATCAATACAACAGATCCAGAAAGATTTTTTTGAAAGCCAGATTCCGGATCATTCTATGGACATCATACTTTGCTCTTACGGAACAAAGACAATAGAAGAAGATCAGAAACCAATTTTTGCCGACAGACTGTCAAGAATCATTGATGAAAAAGGAGAAATCATCATTGTAGAATTTGTAAAACCGAAAACAAAGTGGAGATTCAGCTGTGTGAAATGGTATATCGAAGTACTTGTTTCAAAGCTTTTTGGAAACGAATTTGGAAAACTGTTTCACTATATCAACAAAAATGAAAGCCTTGAAGATCTTAAAAATCAATTTATCAAAAACAGACTTTCTATCCTATCTCACAAAAGATATCTGGATCTGGTTGAAATTCTTCATGTGAGAAGAAACTAGTTTTTTATTTGAATTTATATTTCAAAAATTACTGAATATTTTAAATGAATAATAATTATGAAAAATTTAATCATTCACTTATTCCTGATTATTTATTTCAGAAGAAAAGGATCACTTTAAATGATAACGACCATGAAAACATTTACAAAATATGATTACTACACTCAGTTGTTCTTCATCATAGTAGGACCCCAGGCTTTTATATTTGGTGGTTTGTCGGGATTTGTTCTGTTTTATTTTATAGTAGGAATTCCACAATTGATAAGCTTTCTGATCAAGCTATTTCTTGGAACAAAAAAATCAGTGTTATATGTAGCCTATGGGATTGTAATAGTGCCGATTTGGATTATTATAACAGTGTTGCTTATAGAGAAAAATATCAATGATTTTTTTGGATATGTTTTAATGATCTCCCTTCTATATAGTCCAGTGATGGCAGCTGCATATGTGTATGATTGTTATAAGATGTATGAGCCATACAAACATCATTCTGAAAACCATTTAAAAAATTAAAAACATGAATCATCTTGAAATTATCAGAGCAATAGAGTGGAAAGACCTAAAGAAACTCTCTCTAAAGGAAATGCTGATTGAAAACAACATCAGCCTGCCATGGTTTTTTATTTCTATATTTTTAGCCCATAAAGGATATTATGCATTAGCGCTGCCATTTTCAGGGTTTTACTTTCTTACAGCATTGAGACAGGTGCATAACGGCTTTCATAATTCTTTAGGAACAGGAAAAAGATTAACATGGCTGTCTTTATATCTTAACAGTCTTACCATGATCGCTTCCATCCATGCTGTAAAATTCAATCATATAAGACATCATAAATTCTGTCTTTCGGAAGAAGATTACGAAGGCAAATCAGCTTCTATGAAATGGTATCAGGCCATTATGTATGGACCTAAACATATGTTTCTCATTCATTGGATTACTTTTAAAAAAGCGAATAAGACATATCAGAAAAATATGCTTCTGGAACTGGCATCTATAGCCATCATTATAACCATTGTCTTTTATTTTCAGGTTCATTTTCTGATGTATCATGTATTGATCATGGTTTTTGGAGAATTTCTGATGGCATTCTTTGCTGTATGGACGGTTCATCATGATACTCAGGGTCACCCGGATATGGCAAGGACACAACGTGGATTCTGGAAGAATAAATTGAGCTTCAGTATGTTTTATCACATGGAACATCACCTTTTTCCGGCAGTGCCCACCATAAAACTTCCGAAGCTTGCGGAGAGAATAGATAATGCTTTACCGGAATTAAATAAAAAACAAACCTTTTAAAAAATGTCAACAATCTATTTAAACACAGTCATCAAAGCAGATATTCACTATGTCTTTGATCTGGCAAGGAATATTGATCTGCATCAGCAGTCTACCTCAAAATCCCATGAAAAAGCAATTGCAGGACGCACCTCAGGACTGATTGAAGAAAATGAAACCGTGACCTGGCGTGCAAAACATCTGGGAGTCTACCAAAACCTCACTACAAAAATTGTCAGCATGGAAAAACCGCTTCAGTTCATTGATGTGATGCAGAAAGGAGCTTTCAAATCTATGCGTCACAGGCATATTTTCAAAACGGTAAACGGGAAAACACTCATGACCGATATTTTTGAATTCGAATCTCCGCTGGGCATCATTGGAAAATTATTTAATGTCATTTTTCTTACCGGATATCTCAGAAAGTTTCTGCTCAAAAGAAACGAAATGATCAAAACGATTGCAGAATCTTCTACCCATGACGGAATAGCCATTTTTTAATCCAAAAAATACACAATTATGAATTTTGTACAAGCAGAATGGCGAAAACTGGCCATCATCAATTACGAAATCAATCCTGATATTTTACTGCCATACCTGCCAAAAGGGACAGAACTTGATTTTTACGAAGGCAAATGCTATGTAAGTCTGGTCGGGTTTATGTTTTTAAATACTAAATTATTAGGACTGCCAATCCCTTTTCACCGGAATTTCGAAGAAGTAAATCTAAGATTTTATGTAAAGAAAAAAGAAAACGGAATCTGGAAAAGAGGAGTGGTATTCATCAAAGAGATTGTTCCCAAGCCTGCATTAAGCCTGGTAGCAAATTCCATATACAAGGAAAACTATCATACTATGCCGATGAAAAATCAGATTCATGAAAAAGAAGATGAACTGCTGATCCGGTATTCCTGGAAAGATAAAAGCTGGCATTCCATTCAGGTTACGGCAGAAAATACACCAAAACCAATGGAGGACAACTCAGAATTTGAATTTATTACGGAACACTATTTTGGCTTTACAAAAAAAGAAAATACAACCTCCGAATACGAAGTATGCCACCCAAAATGGGACTGTTACCCTGTAAAAGAGCACTATTTGGAAATTGATTTTCAAAAGATCTATGGAAATGATTTCGAATGCCTGAATCACCAGCAACCCATTTCTGTAATGTTGGCCGAAGGTTCAGAAATTCAGGTCAAAACCAAGAAATACATCAGCTGAAAAGTGAAGAGATTAAAAAACATCTTGCTCTATTCATAAACATCTGTAAAAATCTGTGTCATCTGTGGTTAAACCTTAAACCTTGAACTCAAAACTTTAAACTTCAAAACAATGAAAATAATCATAGCCGGAGGTTCCGGATTTCTCGGCGAAAACTTAGAAAAATATTTTACAGAAAAAGGAAATCAAGTCTACATCCTTACCCGTAATCCTCAACGTAAAAACGAAATCTATTGGGATGCCCAAACTATAGGCGAATGGAAAAGCAGTCTTGAAAAAGCAGATGTTCTCATCAACCTTACAGGAAAATCTGTCGATTGCCGCTATCATGAGAAAAATAAAAATGAAATCTACTCCTCAAGAATCGACAGCACAAGAATATTACAGAAAGCGGTAGATCTTTGTTCTGAAAAACCAAAAGTTTGGCTGAATGCCAGCTCCGCAACTATTTATGTTCATTCTGAAAAACATCTCAATACAGAAGAAAACGGAGTTATCGGAGATGACTTTTCTATGAATATCTGTAAGAGCTGGGAAAAAGAATTTTTTAAAGTTAAAAATGAAAAAATACGAAAAGTTGCTCTTCGAACTTCTATTGTTTTAGGGAAAAATGGAGGAGCTTTTCCAAAGCTGAAAATGATTACAAAACTAGGCTTAGGAGGAAAGCAAGGAAGAGGAAATCAGATGGTAAGCTGGATTCATATTGATGATTTCTGCAAAGCAGTAGAATGGATTATTCAGAATGAAACTATTTCAGGAACTATTAATATAACTGCTCCAGAGCCTGTTTCCAATGAAAATATGATGAAAAAACTTCGAAAGAAACTGAAAATTCCATTTGGATTGAATGCTCCTGTGTGGCAGCTGGAAGTTGCATCAGTATTCCTGAATACAGAAACGGAATTACTCTTAAAAAGCAGAAACGTTTATCCTGAAAAACTCATTAAAAACGAATTTCAGTTTACCTATCCAGAATTTGATGACGCAATTCTTAATCTCTTGGAAGCCTAATGTTTGCGGGTTTCCCAAAGGATAATTAAATTAGCGGAAAACTATTCCATATGCCGGTTACATCCAAAGTAAAACCCCTTTTTCTTTCATACTTTTTGATAAGTTCAATAGCATTTTCGCAGGCTCATAATGTGTCTGACGGCTATCAGAAGCCTACAGATCCCTTGGTTACCCAAAATCTGGAGCAGTGGCAGGATATGAAATTCGGGCTGTTTATGCATTGGGGAACCTACAGCCAATGGGGAATTGTAGAAAGCTGGAGTTTATGTCCTGAAGACGAATCATGGACGCAGAGAAAACCTGAGCACGGAAAATCTTACTACGAATATGTGAAAAACTATGAAAATCTTCAGACTACTTTCAATCCGACACAGTTCAATCCGCAAAAATGGGCTGATGCCGTAAAAAAAGCCGGAATGAAGTATGTTGTTTTTACGACCAAACATCATGATGGTTTTGCTATGTTTAATACCCAACAGTCGGATTATAAAATCACTTCTCCCAAAACACCATTTTCAAAAAATCCAAAATCCGACGTGACGAAAGAAATTTTCAATACATTCAGAAAAGAAGGATTTAAAATAGGAGCTTACTTTTCAAAACCTGACTGGCATTCTGATAACTATTGGTGGCCTTACTTTCCACCCAAAGACAGAAATGTAAACTATGATCCGAAGAAATATCCGGAAAGATGGGAGAACTTTAAAAAATTCACTTTCAATCAGCTGAATGAGATTACTTCCAATTATGGGAAAATTGATATTCTTTGGCTAGATGGAGGATGGGTGCGTCCTTTTCACACCATAGATCCTAAAGTTGAATGGCAGCGTACCATCAAAGTAGAACAGGATATCGATATGGACAAGATTGGAACGATGGCCAGAAAAAATCAGCCCGGAATTATCATTGTAGACCGTACTGTTCCTGGCAAGTGGGAAAACTATGTTACTCCTGAGCAGGCAGTTCCGGAACACGCACTTTCCATCCCTTGGGAAAGCTGCATCACGATGGGAGATTCCTTTTCCTATGTTCCGAATGACAACTACAAAACTTCTCAAAAGATCATTGAAACATTGGTCAAAATCATTTCAAGAGGTGGAAATTATCTTATGAATATTGCTCCCGGACCTAATGGAGATTATGATCCAATAGTCTATGAAAGATTACAGCAGATTTCCGGCTGGATGGATAAAAATCAGTCAGGTGTTTTTGCAACCAGAAGTATTGCTCCCTACCACGAAGGAAATTTTTATTATACGCAAAGCAAAGATGGAAAAACAGTGAATATTTTTCATTTAAATGAAAAAACAAATTATGAGTCTCCATCAACATTAAGTTTTACAATTCCTGATAATTTTAAACCAAGATCTTTGAAAATTTTAGGGTTATCAAACAAAATTCAATGGAAGAAATCAGGGGAAAATACACTTGAAATCAAATTACCTGAAGAAAGGAAAAACCTGAAATATGCTACCGTAATTCAAATCGTTCAATAATGAGATCTATTAGCTTTAAACTTACTGGAGTCGCATTACTGTTGAATGTTGGGATTACTTTTGCTCAAAAACCTTTATATAAAGACCCCAAACAACCCATTGAAACGAGAGTTCAGGATCTGTTGAAGAGAATGACTCCGGAAGAAAAATTCTGGCAGTGTTTCATGATTCCCGGAGATTTGGATAACGTTCCGAAAGACCAATATTCCCATGGGATTTTTGGATTACAGGTAAGCGCAGTAAATCAGGGAGGTGGAGCAGCAGGACAATTATTGAAATATAATGCCAATGAAGATGCGGAAAGACTGGTGAAGAAAATCAATGACATTCAAAAATATTTCATAGAAGAATCAAGATTGGGAATTCCCATTATTCCTTTTGATGAAGCCTTGCACGGATTGGTTCGGGAGGGAGCTACGGCCTTTCCTCAGGCAATTGGTCTGGCCGCCACTTTTAATCCGGAATTGATGACAAAAGTTTCAGCGGCGATTGCAACAGAGTCAAAACTGAGAGGAATTCGCCAGATTCTGACACCAGTGGTCAATCTTGCAAACGACGTGAGATGGGGAAGAACAGAAGAAACCTATGGTGAAGATCGCTTTTTGACATCCGTAATGGGAGTCAGCTTTGTCAGTTCATTTGAAAATTTGGGGATTATTACCACCCCTAAACACTTTTTAGCGAATGTGGGTGAGGGAGGAAGAGATTCGTATCCGATTCATTGGAGTAAAAGATACCTTGAGGAAACTCATTTAATTCCTTTTCACAATGCTTTTACAAAAGGAAAAAGCCGATCGGTGATGACTTCCTATAACTTACTCGATGGAAGACCTTCAACTGCAAACCATTGGCTGTTAACAGAAAAATTAAAAAATGACTGGAACTTCAAAGGCTTCGTGATCAGCGATGCAAGTGCAGTTGGTGGAGCGAATGTGCTTCATTTCACAGCAAAAGATTATGATGATGCCTCTGCACAAGCAATCAATGCCGGGCTTGACGTGATTTTTCAGACAGAATACAAACATTATGAGCTTTTTATACCACCATTTTTGGATGGAAGAATATCGAAAGAAAGAATTGATGATGCCGTTTCAAGAGTATTGAGAGCCAAATTTGAGCTCGGATTATTTGAAAATCCTTATGTTTCGGCTAAGGAAATTGAAGAATTAAAGAAATTGAATCATAAATCTTTAGCAGAAAAAGCAGCTTCAGAATCTTTCGTTTTGCTGCAGAACAATAATAACACACTTCCTGTTTCTGAGAATATAAAAAAGATTCTGGTAGTGGGTACAGATGCTGCAGACGCCAGATTAGGCGGCTATTCCGGGCCTGGAAATAAGAAAATAAATATTATTGATGGACTTAAAAATTATGCCAGGAATAAAGGAGTTGAAATCATGTACTCAAAAGGTATTGACTGGAATGTAAAAGATTTTACCACCATTCCAAATGAATATTTGTCCTCAGACAACAAAAATGGATTAAAAGGAAGCTATTTTTCTAATACAGATTTAAAAGGAAACCCAGCCTTCGAAAGACAGGATGAACAGCTTAATTTCAAATGGACCTTATATTCTCCCGATCCTGAAAAACTTCAGCCCGATCAATACAGTGTCCGCTGGACAGGGAAATTAGAAGCGCCGGAATCAGGGAAATACCAATTGGGGTTACGAGGAAATGATGGTTTCAGATTATATCTCGACGGGAAATTAGTCATTGATCAATGGGAAAAACTGAGCTATTCCACAAAAACGGTTGCTGTAGATTTCGTAAAAGGAAAAAAATATGATCTTAAGATTGAATTTCATGAAAACCGCGGTGAAGCCAATCTGGAACTGATCTGGAACTATGGTTTGCATGATTATCAGAAAGATTTTAAAGAAGCTTTAGATCTTGCTCAAAAAGCAGACTATATCATTATTGCAGCCGGAATTCATGAAGGAGAATTTCAGGATCGTTCATCTCTCAGCCTGCCAGGAAATCAGGAATCATTTATTCATGAAGTTTCAACATTGAATAAACCCACAGCAGTTGTTTTGGTTGGAGGTTCAGCTATAAAAACAACAGCCTGGAAAGATAAAGTTGGAGCCATCTTAGACATCTGGTATCCTGGTGAAGAAGGCGGAAATGCGGTTGCAAAAACACTCTTTGGTACTGAAAATCCATCTGGAAAATTACCCATCACCTTTCCTGTTGAAGAAGGCCAGTTACCTTTAATTTATAATCACCATCCAACGGGCAGAGGAAACGATTACCATGACTTGAGTGGTGAACCACTGTATCCGTTTGGTTTCGGATTAAGTTACACTACCTTTGAAATTTCAGATTTACAGTTGAATAAAGCTCAATATTCCGAACATGACACCATTATTGCCAAAGTAAATATAAAAAATACAGGTTCAAGGGCAGGAAGTGAAGTGGTTCAACTCTACGTGAAAGACCTGTTAGCCTCTGTTTCAAGACCCATTATTGAGCTTAAAGGATTTCAGAAAATAGAATTACAGCCTGGAGAATCAAGATCAGTCATCATCGAAGTTCCAGTAAAACAATTACAGTTTTTAAATGAAAAAATGAAATGGGTAGTTGAAAAAGGAACATACAGAATCATGGTCGGAAATTCATCAAAAAACCTTTCTTTAAAACAAAATATTGAAATATTATAACAATAAAAAGAGCAGAAAAATCTGCTCTTTTTTGTATATGTTGTAAGAATCTGTAGTATTTTCTGGCCAAAAGAACATTCAGTAAGAAAGTTCCTGTCCAGTTACTGTTATTGGATCCGTTATTTCCCATAAAATCAACACGTGCTACAGACACTGTAAGTCTGGTTCTTCCGGCAGTACCATTATTGGCAAGACTTACAAACGAAGCAGTAAATACATCCGGGAAACTGGAGTTGTTTCCTGCGGTAAGAATTGGATACATATTAGTAACATTAAACGGCGTACCCTGATATTCATAAACAAGGGTCATTCTACTGGCATTGGTATAGAGCGAAGTATGAGCATTGTCTACAGATGCTTTACTTACAATCCACCATCTGTCAGTCGCAGAACCAGAGTCATAGGCAGGATTAAAATGGTTAGTCCAGTCTGCAATAGCTGTAGTTCCTAAGGCGTGTGGAGGAATAAAAAGCTGTGTACCATAAATCTCTACGTTGCTGGGTTTAGGAAGAACCGTAAAAGATAAATCCCATGTTCCTCCCGTGGTATTACTATTATTTACCACTTCTGCATAAGCTCCTGTAGGAATTACAAAAGAAGCAACCGGAGTATTATCAATCCTTAATGTATTACCACTGGAAGCCTGTAATGTAATTGCATTCGGAGATATATTTTTGATTTTATAAATTCTACCAGTGAAGCTTGTTGTTCCCGTTCCAATGACAGGAAGGGTGAATGTGGCATCAGCTGTTCCGTTATAAGTAATATAATGATCAGTTGACAAAATGTTATATGCAGTGGCAGTGATTTGAGTGTATCCAGCCCTTAATGAACCATTGATGGCAAGAGTACTGTTTGGAGTTAGGGTATTAATACCTACTTGTGCAGATAAGGGTAAAGCTCCAAATAAAAGAATTGAGATGTATTTTTTCATATTTAATAAAATTGGTTTCAAGCAAAAATAAAAAAAATATGATGCAAAATTCACCTATTGAAGAATAATTTATATGTTTTTAATACTAATAATACAATATGTTGTCAAATAATTAAATGAATTTTTAAACTAATCTGCAAGGGACTTCCAGATCTTCAGTAAGATAGTAGCTGCAACATAGTCTGTGATACCCATCTGCAATAATGAGCTCATGCTCACCTCTTACCAGCAGGATAGGAGAAAGTTTCTTGTTTTTTTCTACTTTTTTCAGGTTTTCTTTTACATGAATATTGGTTTCCGGAAGCAAAGCAAGCTTACTGGCTCTTAAGATGTCTTTTGACTTTTTGGTAATAGTAGGAGCGGTCTTAAGTTTTTCAACCATTTTTTTGGCTTCATCCGGTTCGAAAAGGAGTTCCAGATAATCCTGTGCTGCGGGAAAATCGTGATCTTCCGGTTCTTTCATCCAGATGCTGTCTTTAGTTTGATTGTTTTTTTTCGTGGAAGTCTTCATAAACGCTTATTTAAAGGATAAATAAATGTATGAAAAATAGAGCATCTTTTAATATTACATTGTGTTTTTTACGGGTTATAAAAAAATATTGGTATGATATATGCAAGATTGATAATGAACCGGAATGAATTTAATTAAATGATATTGAATTAATTGAAATCATTCAAAAATATGAACATTATGAAAAAGTTATTAATTTCAACAGTACTGTTACTAGGTTTATCCATGAATGTTTCTGCACAGAAACATCCACCCGTTCCTCCACATCCTTCAAAAAGTGAGTTGGTGAATATTAAAATGCAGGAGCTCACCAAAAAATACAATACAGAAAAAAAATTGATCCTTAATCACCCTCTTGCTACCAAACAGATGAAGAGAGATCAGATGAAAGCCTTAAATCAAAGATATGCGACTGAAAAACGATTACTTA
Organism: Chryseobacterium sp. 'Rf worker isolate 10'; assembly: GCF_050753305.1. Lineage (NCBI taxonomy): Bacteria > Pseudomonadati > Bacteroidota > Flavobacteriia > Flavobacteriales > Weeksellaceae > Chryseobacterium > Chryseobacterium sp. 'Rf worker isolate 10'. The sequence goes on along the minus strand of NZ_JBOZOF010000001.1, from coordinate 2,085,468 downwards.
GACAGGCAAAATAATACAGAATTTTTGCGGTAATTAAAACAGGAAATGCCGTTTTTCACCTATTGAACTTTGAGAAGTTTTCAATGTAAAAGAAAATTTATTGAAAGAGAATGCGTTTTGTGTTCTCTTTCTTTGTTTAAAATTTAATGAAAATAGCTTTATTGATGCATTTTAAGATCAGTTTGCAGAAACATGAAACATCCAATATTTTTCCTTAAATTCGCATAAAAATTTTTAAAGTAATGAATTACGATATTATTGTCATTGGAAGTGGTCCTGGTGGATATGTTACTGCGATCAGAGCAGCGCAATTAGGTTTCAAAACCGCAATTATCGAGAAAGAAAATTTAGGGGGAATCTGCCTTAACTGGGGATGTATTCCAACTAAAGCTTTATTGAAATCTGCTCAGGTTTTTCATTATATCAACCATGCTGAAGATTATGGTTTGAATAAAGTGGAGGCAAGCTTTGAATTCCCGAATGTAATTCAGAGAAGCCGTGGTGTTGCCAGCAAAATGAGCAAAGGAATCGAATTCTTGATGAAAAAGAATAAGATTGACGTAATTCTTGGTACTGCAAAAGTACAGAAAGGTAAAAAAGTTTCTGTTACAGATAAAGAAGGTAAAGTAACTGAATATACAGGTACTCACATCATTATTGCAACTGGAGCTCGTTCAAGAGAATTACCAAACTTGCCACAGGATGGTAAAAAAGTAATCGGATACAGACAGGCATTATCTCTTCCTGAGCAGCCAAAATCTATGATCGTTGTAGGTTCTGGAGCTATTGGGGTAGAATTTGCTGACTTCTATAACACAATGGGAACTAAAGTAACTGTTGTTGAATTTATGCCAAACATCGTACCTGTAGAAGACGAAGAAATCTCTAAACACTTAGAGAAATCTCTGAAAAAGACAGGAATTGAGATCATGACCAACGCTTCTGTAGAAAGTGTTGATACAAGCGGTGAAGGAGTAAAAGCTACCGTAAAAACAGCTAACGGAAACATCACTCTTGAAGCTGATATCTTATTATCTGCTGTAGGTATTGCTGCTAATATCGAGAACATCGGATTAGAAGAAGTAGGAATCCAGACAGATAAAGGAAGAGTATTGGTCAACGAATGGTACGAAACTTCAGTACCTGGTTACTATGCCATCGGAGATATTATCCCAACTCAGGCATTGGCTCACGTTGCTTCTGCAGAAGGAATCACTTGCGTTGAGAAAATCAAAGGAATGCACGTTGAAAAAATCGACTATGGCAATATCCCTGGATGTACTTACTGCCACCCTGAAGTTGCTTCTGTAGGTCTTACTGAAAAGCAGGCTAAAGAAAAAGGATACGAAATCAAAGTGGGTAAATTCCCTCTTTCTGCAAGTGGTAAAGCTACTGCAAACGGAAATACAGACGGATTTATCAAAGTAATCTTTGATGCTAAATACGGTGAGTGGTTAGGATGCCACATGATTGGTGAAGGAGTAACAGATATGGTTGCTGAAGCTGTTGTTGCCAGAAAATTAGAAACTACTGGTCACGAGATCATCAAATCTATCCACCCGCACCCAACAGTTTCTGAAGCGATTATGGAAGCTGCTGCTGCTGCTTACGGTGAAGTGATTCACATCTAATCTGAAATACAGAAATCTATATAAAAAAAGCCTGGAGAAATCCAGGCTTTTTTTTGATGTAGAGTATAAATATGCGTAAATTAAACCTAACAGGTTTCAAAAACCTGTTAGGTTTATTGCTTATGATCTGTTTTCCTTAAAAGGTTTCTGATTAAATTTTAGCTTGTATACAATGGATTTTCTTAAAATAATTTTAAAATTAGCATATTTATAAAAATTAACTTAATTATTTCAGGCTGTTTCCTTACATTTATTCAATGAATTTTGAGAGAGTAGGACTTGTTTTATCAGGAGGCGGTACCAAAGGAATCGCTCATGCAGGAGTATTAAAATTCTTACAGGAAAAAGGTATTGAAATTGATATCCTTTCCTGCTGCAGCGCCGGATCTATTGTAGGCTGTCTTCATGCCATAGGAAAAACTCCTGAAGAAATCCTGGAATTTTTCAATTCTGTGTATTTTTTCAATTGGAAACACTTTACGTTCAATCAACCGGGGCTTGTTTCTTCGGTAATTTTCAGGAACTATCTGAAACCTATTTTTCATGAAATGAAATTAGGTGATCTGGATATAGAAGTGAAAATTGTAGCCACAGAGCTTGTTGCCGGAACCCAGAAAATTTTTGATAAAGATTTTGAAATTGTGGATGCCATTATCGCATCATGCTCCATTCCCGGAATCACCACACCTTATATCATGGGTGATGAAATGTATTGTGATGGAGGGGTACTGAATAATTTCCCGGCAGATATCATTAGGGAGGATTGTGATAAGCTGATCGGTGTATTTGTCTCTCCGCCCAACGAAGCGAAGATTAAAGATCTGAATTCCATTAAAGCAATTGTTTCCCGTTCTTACGATCTGCTTTCCTACAGGATAGAAAAAGTAAAATTTGAGTACTGCGACTGGTTTATTTCTTCCCAAAAACTATCTTCCTACGGAACTTTTGAACGTAGAAAAGACAGATTGGAAGAGATCTTTAATATCGGTTACAAAGCAGCAAAAGAAAGCTATGAAGAAAGCTCTTTTTTTACAGAATTAAAACAATCCGGAACATAAAAAATCCCGCATCAGAATGCAGGATTTTTATTTTATAAGAAAGGAAAGTAATTTTGAGTTCTTAAATGGTAGTTATAGAAAGGCAATAACAACTTCCGTCTCAATCCTCCATCTTCCCGCCTTTATACTTAATTTTTAACAACATATCCGTCCTGACGAACGATTTCTTGGTCATTAACATCATTTACAACCAGTGTATAAGGTGCTTTTTTCGCAGAATCTGTAAGGTAATTTCTCCAGATCTGGTAGCTGTGTCCCTCATTGTTGAAATTAATATAATAGTTTCCTCCTGAACCATCAGGAATCAGTTCACCATCACTGATGATCATGCTTGGTTTTGCTGTAATCTTTGCATTGGCATTCCAGGACTGGTAAAGATATTTGCCATTCGGCTGTTTATCGATTCTGATCTTAAACTTCTTCGTTTTAATAATAACCGTTTTGGGTACCTGCTGAAGGGCAGAAGAGGTTATAAAACGGTCTGTTTTGGGATTGGGAACTTCTTTGGCGTAAACGAAAGAAAACTGAGCTAAGCAGAAAGTTCCTAATAAAATATGCTTTATCATATTAAATATTTATGGGTTGATATTTTAGATTCTATCAAATATAACGCCATTTTTCAATTTAAAATATGAATATACTATACAAAAAATGGAATTTTCGAAACTGCTTGATATTTGATTTTAGAAAATAATAATATTGATTTTCAGTTGATTATTGTTTTTTTCTGTAAAAAATTGCCAGTTTCTGAAACAACTGAATACTTTTCTTATGTACATTTGTACCATCAAAGGATCTCGTTCCTTTATTATCAAAATGAAACTAATTAACTTTAAGTTTTTTCTATTAAAAGTATCAGAAATCATCTTCACGATTTTTAATACATCTCCTCCGGCAACTTCTTAATTTTTTCGAAAGAATTATCATATAATTCGTACTCTGGTTTCTCATATTCAGAAGAACCAGAGCACAATCCCTGTTTTCAAATTTAATCAAAAAACAAAAAAACAAATTATGGAATTAGCTTTTCATGGCTGGATGGTTCCGGCCGTAATTGCGCTTTTGTGCGTGATTTTTTACAAATTCATTTTAAGAATTTTCTTTGGATTGATCATTGTTCCCCAGGACAAAATAGGATTGGTTACCAAAAAATTCGTGTTGGTAGGCAAGCAGGAACTTCCGGAAGGAAGGATCATTGCAACCAACGGAGAAGCGGGCTTTCAGGCTCAGACATTAGCTCCGGGAGTCTATTTTGGAAAATGGATATGGCAGTATTCTATCGATTTTCAACCTTTTATAGTGATTCCGACTGGTCAAATAGGTCTGTTATTGGCAAAAGATGGTGTAGAACTGGAAACCGGAAGGATTTTAGCGAGAAAAGTGGACTGTGATTCTTTTCAGGATGCTGAAGCTTTCTTAAAAAACGGAGGAAGAAAGGGCCGCCAGACAGCAATTATTGCACCTGGATCGTATAGGATCAATACGTTGTTGTTTGAAATAGAATTAACGGATATGACCCAGATTCCTGATAATGCAGTGGGTATTATCACAACAATGGAGGGAAGTCCTTTAGAAGAAGGTCAGATTGCGGGTAAAATTATCAATGATCATAATAAGTTTCAGGATGTTGATACTTTTTTAAATAGCGGGGGATATAAAGGTCTTCAGGAGCAGGTAATCCTTGCGGGTTCTTATTTTCTGAATCCCTGGTTCACGAAAGTTGAAATGGTGAAAATGACGGAAATCCCGATAGGTCATGTTGGAGTCATTATCAGCTATGTAGGAGAAGAAGGAAAAGATTTGAGTGGTGTTGATTTTAAACATGGAAATATTGTTGAGAAAGGGCATAAAGGAGTTTGGTCTGAGCCTATTGGTCCCGGAAAATATCCGATTAATCCTTACATTATGAAGGTTGAGCTTGTTCCTACCACCAATTTAGTATTGAACTGGGCTTATGAAAGAAGCGAATCTCACCAACTCGATAAAAATCTTTCAACCATTACGGTACGAAGTAAAGATGGTTTCCCTTTCAACCTTGATGTTTCGCAAATCATTCATATTCCTACTTATGAAGCTCCAAAAGTGATAGCGCGTTTTGGAAATATGATTAATCTTGTGAGTCAGGTTTTAGAGCCAACCATTGGAAATTATTTCAGAAACTCGGCACAGGACAGTGATGTGATTGCATTTTTAGGAACCCGAAAAGAAAGACAGCAATCGGCAAAAGACCATATCAGCAGTGTTTTGGAACAATATAATGTCAACGCTGTTGATACTTTGATTGGAGCGATTGTTCCTCCGGAAAGTTTAATGAAAACTTTAACGGACAGAAAATTGGCCGAAGAACAGAAAATTACTTATGAAACTGAAATGCTGGCTCAGGAAACACGTCAGGCTTTGGAAAAAGAAACGGCTGTTGCAGATATGCAGAAAGAAATTGTAAAAGCGGATCAGGGCGTTATTATTGCGGAAAGAATTGCTGATGCATCAGTGAAAAAGGCAACCGGAGACGCCAACTCTGTAAGGCTGCAGGCGAATGCGGAAGGAGACCGATTGAAACTTCTGGCAACAGGTGAAGCAGAGAAAACAAGACTTCTTGCAAAAGCTGAATCAGAAAAGATCGAATTACTGGCAAAAGCAAGTGCTGAACAAATTTCATTAACGGGTAATGCTGAAGCGGAAAAGATTCTGGCCATCGGTAAATCTAATGCAGAATCCTACAAACTCTCCGTAGAAGCAATGGGTGGAAATAACTTTACTCAACTGAAAATCATGGAAAATATAGCAAGTCAGAATGTAAGAATAATGCCTGAAGTATTAATCGGGGGAAGCGGAGATTCGGCCAATGGAGGAATCAGTGGACTTTTAGGACTTCAGCTGTTGGAACAGATTCAGAAGAAAAATGTGGAAACGGTTTCTATAATTGAAGAAAAACCGGATAACAATTCTTAAACTACAGCACCTGTAGGATATATAATTAAAAACTAAAAAAATCGCCCGAAAGTTCTTCGGGCGATTTTTTTGTTTTTATGCGGTATAACTTGCAAAAGCATCTTCCAGGCTTTCAAATTTGCCTTTAAATTCATCAATAGGGCAGTCCTGAAGAATGTTCCCTTTATGAATAAGAATTACTCTTGAGCAAAGCGCTTCTACTTCCTGCATGATGTGGGTAGATAGTAAAACGGTCTTTTGCTGCCCGATTTCTTTTACGACGTTACGGATTTCTATGATTTGGTTAGGATCCAGACCATTGGTAGGTTCATCCAGAATCAGTAAATCTGGCTGATGAATAATAGCCTGTGCCAATCCTACACGCTGTTTGTAACCTTTAGACAGCTGCCCGATTTTTTTTGATTTTTCGGGAGTAATTCCCACCAGTTCAATAACCTCATCTACTCTGGATTCAGAGATCTTATGGATATTGGCTACAAACTGAAGGTATTCTTTCACATACATTTCCAGATAAAGCGGGTTGTTTTCAGGAAGAAAACCTATTTTCTTTTTGCTTTCAATCTCACGGTCAGAGATATTCATCCCATTGAAAATAATTTCACCCTGGTCAATTTTCAGTGCTCCGACAATAGATTTCATCAGGGTGGATTTTCCGGCACCATTTGGGCCAAGAAGACCGATGATCTCATTTTTATCAATAGAAATGTTGATATTGTCAAGGGCAGTCTGTTCACCAAATTTTTTGGTTAAATTGATTATCTGAAGCGGCATAAGTTTTAATGTCTTTTTGCAAAAATAAAATAAAAAAACTCATCCGATAGAATGAGTTTCGCAATATTTATAAAATATAATTATTTTCTTGATTTTTTCTTAGCTCCACCTGTTGCAGGAACAGCATTAGAGGCTGTATTTCCTTTATTTGCAGCAGGATTTACAGACGTAGGCTTGTCATACATCGTATATTTTCCATTGGTTCTTCCGAAAATTTTCTCTACCTGTTTTTGGTTTAGAAACTGTGATTTTCCAATATATTTTCGGTTTTTGTTGATGATCTGGATAAACTGCATGGTTTGTTGGCCATAATTCTTTTCATAATGAAGTTCGATAATATCATTAGGTAATTCCAACACAACATTCTCTTCAGGAGTGGAGATAAAACCATCCATAATAAGTTTGTATAGTCCGGCAACATCACCATTAAGGTTCTGGAAAGAAAAAGATCGGATTGTATTCAGGTTGCTGGTGTTCAGATCCTGGTAGTTGAATGTAAATTTATCTTCCTTTTTATATAGACCAACGGAATTATCTTTACCAATTTCCACCAAACTTTCATTCTTCAACACCTTAATCTGTGAGAAAACTGAAATACCGAACATACATGTAATAAGTAGAATTATTTTTCTCATAAAATGAATTTTAATGTTTTATTACTTGGTGTACATAAATTTACTAATAAAAAAGCAAAAAAGCAACTTTATTAATTCAAGCAAAAGTAACATTTTTTTTTAATATCAATACGAGATGGTCTGCTGATACTATGGATTTCATTGTTTTTGTAATGTGTTGATAATTATTAAATTAGTTGTTTTTAGTGTATAGGTGTTGATTTTAATTGAAGGCAGATTTACAATAGTTAATATGATGTAATGTGCTGATAAACAGATTGAATATTACTCAGGATAGCTTGAATTTAAAATTAATTTAAAATAAATGTTAAAAATGAGGTTTTATAGATTAAATTCTAAATAATAAGTAGAAAATCCAATGCTGAAATTATTATAAACAGTTTTATAACAGCTTATTTCTGGAAACTGAAAATATGAAGGCATCAAATTCCTTTTTATAACTTCTTCCAACGGGAATCTGATGGCTGCAGACTACAACGTCATTACTGCTGAAAGCTGTCACAAAATCAGAATTGATGATAAAAGACCTGTGAATTCTTACAAAACCTTTACCGGATAAAGTTTTTTCCAGATCAGCAATCTTACTTTTTGAAATGAAACTTTCCTGAGTGGCAAGTACTATTTTGATATCATTTCCCTGACTTTCAAAATAAGCAATCTCCGAAAGGGAAAGTTTACGGTGCATTCCTTCAGTTTTGATGAGGATAAAGTCTTCCCTGCCTTCAGATGAAGTTCTCAATATACGTTCCACAGATTTGAAAAACCGTTCAAAAGTAATGGGTTTCAGAAGATAATCTACTGCTTCCAGCTCGAAACCTTCTATAGCAAATTCCCGATAAGCTGTAGTAAAAATGGTTTTGGGTTTCTGAGGCAGCGATTTCAAAAAATCTATTCCATTGAGGTGGGGCATCTGTATATCCAGAAACATCAGATCCACAGTCTGATTCTGCAGTGTTTTATAAGCCTGCATGGCATTTTGAGCCTTTCCTACCAGCCTTAGATCGTCGATTTTGGAGATATGATTTTCCAATAATGACGCTGCCAAAGGTTCGTCATCTACAATAATGCAGTTAATCATAATGTGAAGGAGTGATTATTTCAACTTTAAAAATATTGTTTTTATTTGAAACCCGGAAGGTGAAATTACCCTGGTAATGATATTGTAATTGCCTTTCTATATTTTGAAGACCAATTCCTTTTTCGTTATCAGCCGGGTTTTCAAAAAAAGTATTTTCAATTTTAAAAACAGAAAACTGCTTGCTCGTTTCTATTTCAATCTTTATTTCTGTTGTTTCTGAATTTTTTCCTGCTCCGTGTTTAAAAGCATTTTCTACTAAAGTGAGATACAGCAGTGGTGGAATTGTGTTCTGGGAGCCTAATAGAACATGTTTCTCAATTTTTAATCTTTCATCATGATAGCGGAGACTTTCCAGAGCTATATAATGATCGATAATATTCAGTTCATCAGAGACTGCTACCCATTTTTTTTGCCCTTTGTACAGAATATAATCCAGAATATCAGAAAGCTGGCTGATAGATTGAGGGGTTTTATCAGAATGATTAACAGACAGGGAATAAATATTATTCAGAGTATTAAAAAGAAAATGAGGATTGAGCTGGGATTTGAGTGATTGGAGTTCCAGTTCGGTTTTTTCCTTCTGCAGTTTGATAGTACGTTCCTTTTCATCCTTATACCGTATGATAAACATAATTGAGATAAAGATAAAGGCACCGCTGATAATCGGAAAAGTATAATGAATAAGCAGGTAAGGAATATCTGTGAAAATTTCAAAAGGGGTATCTTTCAATAATTCATTAATGAATAGAGGTTCTGCAATATAAACGATAAAAAACCGATTAATGACAGAAATAATATAAAGGCTGAGAAGAATAGACAGTATTAATTCAGCATACTTTTTCTGATCAAAGAAATGACGGATCAGAACAAAATAAATAAAATTGGCTCCCGCAATCTGGAAAATCCAGTGGCAAAAATTATAAATAATCAATCCTTTGGTAGCTTCACTATCATATTCTCCAGACATTCTTACCGTTCCGAATAAAAATAAAGCCGTCCAGAAAAGCAGCTGGAAGTATAGTGTTTGCCTGATCTGAGTTTCTGATTGGGTTTTCATTATTTTCAAAAATATAAAATCTTAAGCAACCTCAGAGAAATCTTATACTAAAGCCTTTAAAGTAATGACGAATAACTTTATTTATAATGTAAACTACCTATTTTGCTGTTGGTACTGAATAGTCTGTTATCCGGATTCTATGTCAGAAAGAAGTTTGAAATTTGTCAACATTTGCATAAAAAAATAATGATGGAAAGTTCTGAAAGGCTTTACGGATTGGATCATCTGAGAGCTGTTGCTATTCTACTCGTGTTAATGTTTCATTATCGGGCTTTTAAGCATCCCGACTGGATTGACAGTGTTGGAAGGTTTGGCTGGACGGGAGTGGATCTCTTTTTTGTTTTAAGTGGTTTTCTGATTTCCAGTCAGCTGTTTAAAGAAATAGAAAATAAAAGAAAAATCAATCTGAAAACATTCTATATAAAACGTTTTTTCAGGATTATTCCATCGTACTTTTTTACACTTTTTCTGTATTTTTCATTTCCTTTTTTCAGAGAACGGGAAGCTTTATCTCCTTTATGGAAGTTTGTTACTTTTACTCAAAATTATGGTCTGGATGTGATCAACCGCGGAACATTTTCCCATGCATGGTCATTATGTATCGAAGAGCAGTTTTATCTTATTCTTCCTCTATTGCTTTTAATAGTAATGCCATCAAAATTATTCAGATATCTTGCGGTTTTGATGATTGCGGTCATAGGATTTTCTGTTGCAGCCAGGCTGATAGCATGGAATGAATTTATTATAGGAACAGATACTGCTTCTTCAGATTTCTGGAAATTATGGTACATGAAAATATATTATCCTACTCACACAAGGCTGGACGGACTTGCAACAGGGGTGTTGACGGGATATTTAATGCAGTATTCGGTAATATTCAAAAAAATGGTGAATAGCAACGGAAACGGGCTTTTCTTTTTGGGAATTATACTTCTTGGAGTTTCGTTCTGGGTTTGTAATGAGCAGGCTTCAAAAATAGCTTCTATATTCGGATTTACTTTAGTAGCATTGAGCTATGGAATTATCCTTATGGCAGCAGTTTCCCAATCTTCTTTCCTGTATCAGACGAAATCTTATATTACTGCTCAGCTGGCTGCTTTATCGTATGCAGTTTATCTTTCACATAAAGGAATTATTCATATCGTACAAGGAGGACTTGATTATTGTAAGCTGGAAGCTTCAGATAATATAAGTCTTTTTGTATGCTTTTTTGCCTGTCTTCTTGGAGGATTATTCTATAGATTTTTGATAGAAAAACCTTTTTCTATGATTAAAACTAAAGTTTTGAAAAGAATTGTATAATATCCACCCTCTTCAGGATAGATGTTCAAAACTTGAAAAAGTATTATCCTTGCTAAAAATCTTTGACAGATACTTAGTTAGCCGTAATTGCTTTCAAAACTACATTTTTTATAGCGGCTTCTTTAAAGCTCCAGTATTCACGGTTTTCAGGCATTTGATTTTCAAGGATAACCAAGGTAGTATCAGTGGATGGGAAGTACACATTAAGGCAGGTAAAGCCATCACCAAGCCCTGTCACTGCAAAATAATCCTGGCCTGCTTCTTTGATAAATCTCACATTATACCCGAATCCCATGCTTTCTGTTCCAAATACATTATGCTGAGAGCTTGTGGAAGGAGTCATCATCTGTTTTTGAAACTCAGGGGAAAGCAGTTTTCCTTTAAACAACGCCTGATCCCACTTTGCAAGATCCTGTACTGTAGAAATAATTCCTGCAGCGGGAGCAATATCGTCATTCAGAAAAGACTCTTTTACTTTTTCAAACTGATTATTCTCATTCATATAACCCGGAACAAGAGATTGATTATTCTTTGTATTATAAACAAAAGTGTGATCCATTTTCAGCTTTTTGAAAAGAGAATTGGCCAGTTCTGTGAAGCTTTTTCCGGTTGTGTTTTTTAAGATTTCCCCAAGCATCATATAAGAAAGGTTGCCATATTTGAACTGGGAACCGGCTTTGAAGACCGTGGGTTTTTCCTTATTTGTAATACCGTGGGTATGGTTCAGAAGGTGATGTATTGTAACTGTATCTGCCCAGGTTTGAGTAAGAGAAGGAAGATATTTTTTGATAGGAGTATGAAGGTTCAGTTTTCCCTGTTCAGCAGCCTGTAAAATCAAAATGGCGGTTACCTGCTTGGAATTTGACATGATTTCAAACTGATCATCTGTTTTCAAAGGAACTTTCTTTTCAAAATCTTTGTATCCATTAGATTTCAAATAGTGTGTTTTTCCTTTTTGCGCTATCAAAACAACTCCGTTGAATTGTATTGGGCTGGAAGCAGTAATAATACTGTCAATTTTATGAGTATAAGTATCTTTTTTCTGAGCTGTTGTGGTAATAGATAGCAGGGTGGAAAATACACCAGTGAAGAGTAATTTTTTTATGGTCATTATATATTTTTATTATTGAAAAAAGTAAGGGATGTAAGAAATGAAAATGATTTTCAAATATAGGTAATTCCAGTTTCTTTTATTTCAAATATTTTAATAATTTAGTTTTCATGAACATTAAAACTATTAGCCTTTCTATCATTTTCTTCGTTATTATTTCCTGTAAAAAAGATAAAGAATATCCAAAATATGTTGAGCTGGAATCGGGGAACGGAACCTATTCACTTTATGTAAAAGACGGAACTTTTGAATTTTTAAAAACGGAACATATAAGTTATGATCAGATCGTAACAGCACCTTTTTCAGAAGGAAAATATAAAATATCGGGTGATGAGCTGATTTTAAAGAGTAATCAAGGAAAAAAATATATTTTCAAGATTGGAAATGAATCTGAACTGATCCCGGGAAAAATGGATTCTTTAAAAGATTTGAAAGGATTGTATCCTGTTCAAATTCTTCATAACAATAAAATGCCGAGAGAAATTGGACGTCTGGATTCTTTAGGGAGAAAAAATGCTTTGTGGCTTTACTTTAATGAAAAAGGGAAGGTGATTAACCAGAGGTTGTATAAAAATGGCGAGCTGGTGAAAGATCATTATAAATCTGATATTGTTATAAAATAAAGAATCTGTAAGAAACCTGGAAATAAACAGTATTCAATTTTATCGCAGATAAAATCCTTGCGCCTTATAGCAACCTTCTTAATAATATTTTGCGTCTTTGCGTTTTCCAATTATACCTTTCTTGTTTGTGCTTTTTTGAAAACGCAAAGACGCAAAGCTTTTTTAATTCTATGTACAATTTTAAGGCGCGAAAAAATCAAAGATTTTTAGCAAGTGAAAGTTGAAAAATATCAGTACATTATCTTAGTCAATAAAAAAGGCACCATTTACTTGTAAATGGCACCTCGTCACTGAATATATTTGAATGTAAAATTGTTTTTGGTTTATCTATTCATTCTGTTTGATTTGTGGGTTATTATTAATCTCTTTATTAGGAATCTGGAATCTGAATTTATCTGGTGTCAGGTTGAATCTTCCAAAAGTATGATTCGTTCCTGGGTATACTCTTTCTAAAGGAGTATTTAATCTCTTCATATCAAACCAGGCGTAGCCTTCACCCCAAAGTTCTATTCTCTTTTGCAGTACAATCTCATTGATCAGCTCATTGCCTGACTTTGTAGACAGTGTATATGCTTTATCTCTTTTTGATGTAATGTCGAATAATACCTGTCTGGCTTCTGTTTCTCTTCCTTGTCTGGCAAGGGCTTCAGCCTGAATATAATACAGTGAGGAAGCTCTGATATAAATATAATCTCCTTCAAAAAGGGTAGGATCTTTAAACTTCCAGCTTACGTAAGGTGGATAATTTTTTGTTTTTCCATTAAAAGTATATGGCGCACTTTGGCTTCCATTGAATATTTTTTTACGGTAATCCGTTGCCGGAATAGCTTCATAAAGACGCTTGTCTATCAGCTTACGGATCTGTGCAGCTCCTGCATATCCTTCATTGGTATTATCAAACATCGAAAAGAAAGAAGCATAATAATTCCCGATACTCATAGTGGAAATCGTATTATGAAAACCCCATATTACCTCAGGATTATTGATGTTGGAAAATCCGGTATTCGTATAATCATCTTCAGTCATAAGAGCTACTCCCTGCTTGCTTTCTTCAGCATATTTGGCCGCTTTGATATAATCTCCTGTTTCCAGAAATATTTCTGCAGCAATAGCTTTAGCAGTTCTTTGGTCGATCTGAGCTCTGGATGGACGGGCATACGTGTCCAAAAGCGTAACGGATTCTTCTATGTCTTTCTTGATTTGTGTATACACTTCAGCAACCGTTGATCTCGGAAGTCCCTGGCTTGGGTTATTGGCAGTAAGAACCAATGGAAGCCCGGGCTCTCCCTGGTGTCCGTTATAATCATTAGCATAGAAACGAACCAGATAAAAGTAAGAATAAGCTCTTAAAGCGAGAAGCTGTCCTGCTATAGCTCTATTTTTTGCGTTTGCATTTTTATCCAGGTTATCAAGAAGCTTGTTGATAATAAATATTCTAGCATAAAAAGTGGTCCATACAATCTCAGAGGCAATATTGCTGGCATTGGTTGCCTCATAATTATAAAACATACCCAAATGCTGGTTGGTAGACTGGATGACATCATTAGACATCAGATCGGCTCCTGCTTTGATTCCCATGATTCCGAAATCTGAGTGAACGGTAGTACCGCCTGCGCCATTGCTGCGAAGGTCAAGATAGATTCCGCCCAGTATTTTTTCCGGACTGTTGGCGTCGTTATTCAGCTGTTCACCGGAAATATCTCCATCCGGTAATGTATTGAGATCATTGGAACAGCTGGTAGCAATAAAACTTATGGTTACAGCTGTTATAATGTATTGTATTTTTTTCATTCCTGTTCTTTTAAAAATTAAGTTTAAAGCCTAAAGAGACACTTGATAACAGAGAATAACGGTAGGCGTCAGAAACTCCCGTCAGTGAAGCTCTTGGATCATATCCTTTTCTCTTTGACCATAAGTATAAGTTGTTTCCTGTCACATAAACTTTCAGACCTGATAAGCCTGCCTGCTGTGCAAAACCTTCAGGAAGCTGATAGGAGAGGGTGACGTCCTGAAGACTGATATAATCTGATTTGATCAGATAAAGCGTTGAATTTCCGTTCTGATTCGTAGCGGTAAGATCTACTCTTGGTAATGCAGCAGTAGGATTTTCCGGGGTCCATGTTTTATCCAGATCCGTTGAATAGTTAGATCCATAGCTGTCAGAATGGAATAAGCTTCTGTAAATATCATCATATCCATATCCTCCGAACTGATAGGCAAAATTCACTGCCAGGTTAAATCTTTTATAGCTGAAATCTGTTCCGAATCCACCATATACCTTTGGAATTGCTGATTTTCCGGTGTTATAATCAGTGGCATCCTTATAATTGCTGGTAACTGTTCTTTCTTCCTTTTGAGTGGTAGGATTTATGGATGTACGGTACCACAAAGCATCTCCATTCTCGGGATTAACTCCGGCAAATTCTTTCAGGAAATAAGTGTAACGGTCTCCGCCTTCTGCAAGAATAAACAAGCCGCTAACCAGCCCTGTATTCCTTTGTTCAGCCGGTAATCTGGTAATCTTATTTTTATAATGAGTGGCATTGGCATAAAAGCTCCACTGGAACTCATCCCCGCGAAGAATATCTACACTAAGATTGGCCTGAACACCTCTGTTGGTCATATCTCCAATGTTGCCATATTTTACATAAGATCCTGCATTGGATGGAGGAAGAGGAAGAGCGTAGATCATATCCGATACTTTCCTTTCAAAATAATCTGCATTCAGGGTGATTCTGTTTTTTAAAAGTGAAATCTCAAAACCGGCATTCAGGTTTTTGGAAGTTTCCCATTTTAAGTCTTTATTTCCCTGTTTCTTTAGAGAAAGAACAGGTTTGTCATTTCCGAAGTTATTGATTCCGTAGATATCCTGATAAGCATAATAATCTCTTGTGGAGCCGCTTAAAAGGATGTTGTCATTTCCTTGCTGGCCATAAGAAGCTTTTAACTTTAAAGAATTAATCACGCTGTTGTCTTTAAGGAAATCTTCTTTTGCAATATTCCAGGCCAGTCCCAGCCCATAGAAATTTCCCCATCTGCTTTCAGGTGAAAAAACTGAAGAACCATCTCTACGTATATTGGCATTGAAGAAATATTTACCGTCATAATTATACAATAACCTTGTGAAATACCCTTCTACAGCATATTCATAACCGCTTCCTGATAAACCCGTGATTTTCACGGCATTGTCAAAAGCTTGAGAGTCAGGTAGTAAAAGCTGTTGTTTTGATCCTGAAAGACCATCATCTTTGATCTTATTCAATTCATGTCCTACAAGAAGGTTGAAGCTGTGATTTCCCAGTTTTTTCTGATAGGTAAGCAATTGCTGATGGTTCAGCGTGTATTTAAAGTTAGAACTCTGCGAAATAGTTCCCCCTACAGAAGAAGAAGTTCCTCCTTCTGTATTTCCGAACTGCAGATTTCTTGTATTTTCAAGATAAGCTCCGAAATTATAGGTAAAATCCAGCCCTTTGATAATTTCGTAATTTAAGCCAAGATTAAGATTGGTAGCATTACTTACGATCTGTGATTTATTCTTCTGAAGGTTACCCACAGGGTTTTCAAAAACAGCATAAGATCTTGTGGCTCCGTTTGGTCCCTGGCCGTCTCCATAGTCATATAAAGCATTACCATAGCTGTCATAAAGCCTTTGGTAATTATTATCTCTCAGGAAAACAGGATAGAAAGGAGCGATATTTCTGGCAAATTGAAAAGGGTTGGAAAAACCGCCAGTCTCACCAAAATCCTGCTTGCTGTAGGTATAAGACAAAGCACTGGTTAATTTCAGTTTTGAGGTAATAGAGTAGTCTACATTAGATCTGATCCCGAATCTTTCAAAACCTGAAGAGATTAAGTATCCTTTATCATCCAGATAATTAAGGGAAGTATAAGATTTTATCTGATCACCATTGGCATTGATTCCTACTGTGGCTTCCCTTCTCAAAGCAGGTCTGAAAAGCAGTTTTTTCCAGTCATCCTGATATAACAATTTCGCATCCGGATTAAAAGAGCCATCCTTTGATATCAGTTGATTAAAAGGAACGTTATAAGCATCATATCCCAGTTTTGTTAAAGCTGAAAGTCCTACATCATGCGGAGAATTACCGGAAGGAACCGCTCCCGGTTGTTTCAGTCTCGCAATTTCACCAATTCTGGCTCTGTTATAATAAGCTGTATAATAATCCTGCGGAGAAGTATAGACGGAATAATCTTCAATAGATCGGAAGTTGACACCCGTTTTTACATCGGCTTCAATACTTATCCCTTTACTTTTTCCTCTTTTTGTATTCACAATAATAACTCCATTGGCTCCTCTGGAACCATATAAAGCATTCGAAGAAGCATCTTCAAGAAAAGAAATACTTTCAATATCCGATGAGGCAATACTGTTCAGGTTTCCACTGTACGGAATACCATCCAGTACAATTAACGGATCACTGGAAGCATTAATGGAACCTATTCCTCTCATTCTGATCGTTGGCTGGGAACCAGGTTGTCCCGATGAAATCACCTGTACCCCAGCTACTTTTCCTCCAATTCCCTGAAGAATATTTCCGTTTTGAAGATTAGAAAGGTCCTTGGCCTTCAAGGACTGTACAGATCCTGTGATCTCTTCTTTTTTCTGTTTTCCAAAGGCCACTACTACCACTTCTTTGATGGAAGTTTCGTTGGAAAGGCTGTCTTTACTTTGTGCAAAACCATATTCCGCGAACAGGAGTAAGGCCAATACACCAAGCTTGCATTGTTTCTTTTTCATTATATTAATCTAGGTTTAAAACTGAACTGTGTATTACTGCTGATCTCTCTGTAAGAAATAATAATTCCCTGCCTCCTTTTTCAGGGAGGATATAAGAAATAGAAAATTAAATTTACTGGAGATGTACCCGGATGAAAGAAGCCTTGAACTCTTTGGCTTTAATTCCTACAGTAATGAATGTATCTCTTAAAAAGTTAGCACATCATCATTTTGCACATCATATCAAAACACATGTCTTGGGAAGTAAGATGGTGCTGTGAAAGGGCAGGCATTCCACAACATGTATGCTGTGCAGGAGCTGTCGCCATAATGGTGCATAGGTAAGAATTAAAGGTATTCTTATTCATGAGAATAAAGTTTAAGTTTTTTTTAACTGGGTCAAAATTATTTAATAATTGGTGAACCCCCATAAAATGGAGATATGAGATAAATCATATTAGTCTACTAAATTAGTGTACTAATAAAATTAAATGAGTTGCAATTAATGTAATTTATTGATAATTAATGATTTGTTACATACTATGAAAATGTTAAAAAATAATAAAAAAGTATAATTTTAACTGTAAACTAAAATTAATATTATAACTCTACTTGTTTTGTAGACTTTTTATTTATTTTATAGCTTCATAATGTTCAGAAGAGGAATGGTGGTTATGAAAAACGCTATTGGCAGAGTTTGGTTTTGGCTAAGAAGAAGATAGATCCGGCGAAGTATTCCCGATAGGCATTTCAGAATTTTACATCAACAAAAAAATAAAAAAATGAATATTGTTTTAACAGGTTCCATCGGGAACATCGGAAAACCGCTTACAAAAGAATTAGTAGACAAAGGACACTCGGTAACAGTGATCAGCAGTAATGAAAAAAGAAGGGAAGCTATTGAAGCTTTGGGTGCAAAATCGGCAATAGGCAGTATGTTTGATGCAGATTTTCTCACCGAAACATTTACAGGGGCAGATATTGTTTATCTCATGGAAACTATGGAAGCAGCGGGAGACCTGTTTGATAAAAGCATTGATTTTATCGGAAAGATCAGTGAAATTGGTCTGCAATACAAAACGGCCGTGGAACGTTCCGGAGTGAAGAAGATTGTCCATCTCAGCAGTATTGGAGCTCATACAGATAAAGGAACAGGGATCATCGTATTTCATTACCATGTGGAGCAACTCTTAAAGCAATTGCCGGATGATGTTGCCATCAAATTCATTCGTCCTGTAGGTATTTACTTCAACATGTTTTCATTCATCAATACAATAAAAAATAAAGGGGCTATTATCTCCAACTGGGGAGGAGACCGGAAAGAACCCTGGGTTTCTCCACTGGATATTGCAGCGGTTGTAGCGGAAGAAACAGAAAAACCATTTGAGGGAAGAACTGTTCGTTATGTAGCCAGTGATGAGGTTTCTCCTAATGAAATTGCCAAAGCTTTGGGTGAAGCAATCGGGAAGCCGGATCTTCAGTGGAAATTAATCTCAGATGAAGAATTATTGAAAAGCTGGCTGGATATCGGTTTCAATGAACAGGTGGCTAAAGGTTTTGTAGAAACACAGGCAAGCCAGGGAAGCGGAGTTGTGTATGAAGATTATTATCAAAATCAGCCTGTTTTAGGAAAAGTAAAGTTGACAGATTTTGCAAAGGAATTTGCTGCTGCGTATCACAATGGATAGGTATAAATAGTAAACCACAAAAGTTACAAAGAAGTAGATGCCTAAGTAAATGAAAATAATAGTATTAACGTAAATTTCTGTAAAAATCTTGGTCATCTGTTGGAAAAAACTCTACAACAAAAGTTCACTGGAAAAACAATTCGTAATTTTATAGATATGGAAAAAAGAGCTGTAAAAAGAATAAAATCCATCACAGAATTTCACCGTTCAAGAGGGCTTCCTCCTCCTGAGCATCCTCTGATCAGTGTGATCGATTATAAAGATGTAAAACGGCCTGCCGATATTGGAGAAGTCAATTGGATGTTGGATTTTTATCAGATTTCTTTAAAAATAGGGATGAATGGAAAGTTGAAGTATGGCCAGCAGGAATATGATTTTGATGAAGGAACGCTGTTTTTTATCTCTCCAAACCAGGTTTTCAGAATTGAATCAGATCCTGGCGTACAGGAAAAACAATCCGGCTGGATGCTGTTGATTCATCCTGATTTTCTATGGCATACTTCTCTTGCTAAGACTATAAAACAGTATGACTTTTTTGACTACTCTGTGAATGAAGCTTTGTTTCTTTCAAAAAAAGAAGAACTTACCATTAATGGAATTATAGAAAATATTGAACAGGAATATCATTCGGTTATTGATAAATTCAGCCAGAATATTATCATTTCTCATATTGAAACACTGCTCAATTATTCCGAAAGGTTCTATGAAAGACAGTTTATCACAAGAAAATTAACCAATCATACCATTCTCAACCGTTTGGAAGTCTTATTGGATGATTATTTTAAAGATGATGATCTGATATCAAAAGGACTGCCTACAGTACAGCTTGCTGCAGATGAACTTGGGGTTTCTCCCAATTATCTCAGCAGGTTATTAAGAACAATTACCGGACAGAGTACTCAGCAGTTTATTCATGATAAACTGATTGAAAAAGCAAAAGAAAAGCTTTCTACAACAGATTTATCTGTGAGTGAGATTGCTTATGAATTAGGTTTCGAACATCCACAATCCTTTACAAAACTATTTAAAAATAAAACCCATCTTTCTCCATTGGAGTTCAGAACTTCTTTTCAATAAAGATTTTGGAAAAATTTGACAAATAAAAGTCCATAACGTCCATGTTATGGACTTTGTCATTGATGAAAGGTAAAATCAATAAAGTGAATAGAGAAAAGCTAAAAAAATAAATAGACAAACTTGTCTATTTATTATCTATCTTTGTTTCATGAAACAGAGAGGTCAGGTTGTCATTGACAAAATTTTAGATACCGCAGAAAAATTATTCTACGAACAGGGGTATAGTAATACCGGAATTAATCAGATTATCAGTGAATCTGATATCGCAAAAGCTTCATTATATAAACATTTTGAAACAAAAACTGATTTATTGATTGCTTATATACAGCGAATGCATCAGCTTTGGTTCAGCAGGCTGGAAGCTACTGTAAACGAAGTAAATGATCCAAAAGAAAAGCTCTTAGCCATTTTTGACCATCATACGAAAAGACAGGAGATCAGACAATATGGAGGCTGTCCGTTTATTAAAGCCAATGATGAAGCCGGAACGAGTGATCCAAGGGTTTTAGCTGAGATTCAGGCAACAAAAGTTCACAGTAAAGAATTTATCAGAACCCTTGTCAGAGCTTCCGGACACAAAAATATATTGTCAGACGAGGAACTGGCGGAAACAATTTATGTCATGCTGGAAGGCTCTATTGTCACTGCTTCGGTTTTTAAAAAGCCGGACGAGATACAATCTGCAAAGAAAATTATTCAAAAACTGATTTAAAATGAAAACTACCAATAATAAATGGCTGGAACTGATCATTGTTCTGGCTGCCCCTTTACTTTCCGTTATTGACGTATTTATTATCAATATAGCAATACCCACGATCAAAAAAGGAATTCATGCAACAGACGGTGAAATGCAGTTTGTCATTGCCGGATATCTTCTTGGCTATGCAGCTTTCCTGATTACCGGAGGAAGGGCAGGGGATCATTTCGGAAGAAAAAAAGTGTTCTTCTGGGGAATGCTGGCTTTTACAGTTGCTTCCTGTTTATGCGGATTGTCGCAATCAGCTTTACAATTGAACGTCACAAGGTTTTTTCAGGGGTTAAGTGCTTCATTTATGGTTCCGCAGACCATCGCATTTATCCAGGTGCTTTTTACAGATACCAAAGAACGGGCAAAAGCATTTGGATTGTACGGAATTACCCTTGGAACTGCGGCAGCAATAGGTCAGGTACTTGGGGGCTATTTGTCTGATACACATTGGGTGATAGAAGGCTGGAGGCTCGTATTCTTTATCAATCTTCCCATAGGAATTATTACCCTTTGGGCAACCCACAAATACGTTACTGAAACACCCAAGCATGAAAGTACAAAATTTGATTACACAGGAATTGTAATTCTAACTTTTGCTCTGTTTTCTCTTATTTATCCTTTGATTCAGGGGCGGGAATCCGGATGGCCTTTGTGGAGTTTCGGACTTTTAATGCTCTCTTTTATTCTGTTTGCTACTTTCATTTATAATCAAAAAAAGAAACTGGGTAGAAACGGAAATCCTTTGATTGATGTCAGATTATTTAAAATAAAAGATTTCAATATCGGGCTTACTGCTGTTTTATTTCACTTTATGCTTCATACAGCGTATTTACTGTTAAGTGCAGTGTATCTTCAGAACGGGCTTGGTATTTCAGCACTGGATTCCGGATTATACTTTATTGCACCGGGAATTCTGTTTGTCGTTTCGTCTGTAATGGCTTCCCGTCTTATTGTAAAATATGGTAAAAGGGTACTGCAGATAGGTGTCGTAATTCTTTTCATCGCATTTTACCTCCAGATGACGCTTTGGAAACCGGGAATCAGTACCGGATTGGTGATAGGACTCATGGCAATGTGGGGATTTGGAAACGGTCTGGTTCTTCCTTCATTATTGAATATTGCACTTAAAAATGTTCCATCCCAATATGCGGGAGGCGCAGCAGGGATATATTCTACTTTTCAGCAGACAGCTTCCGCATTAGGAGTGAGTGTTATTGGCGGAGTATTTTTTTATTTTTCAAAAGAGAACTGGCATACGGCTTACCACTTCGGGATTATTTGTATATTGATTTGTCTGGTGATGGTAGGAGTGATGCTGCAGCTATTACCAGGTTCAGAATCTGTAAAAGAACGTCGTCAAAAAGTAATCAAAGCATAATGGAAGAACAAAATCAGCTGTTTTATAAAGATGTTATCTCACCTGTCGGACAAATCAGAGTTATCGCTTCTGATAAAGGGCTTGCTGCAATAATCTGGGAAGGAGAGGATTATACAAGAACAAAACTTTTTGCTCCTGTGAAAAAAGAAAATCATCCGGTTATTGTACAGGCAGAGAAGGAGTTGGAAGAATATTTTGAAAATAGCAGAACCATTTTTACCGTACCGCTGGACTTTAGAGGAACCGATTTTCAGGTGAAAGTCTGGGAAGCCTTATTAAAAGTTCCTTACGGGATTACAAAAACGTATGGTGATCTGGCAAAAATTCTGGGTGATGTGAAAGCGGTTCGTGCTGTGGGGGGAGCTTTAAACAAAAATCCAATATCCATTATAGTTCCCTGTCACAGAATCATTGGAGCATCAGGCAAACTGACGGGTTTTGCAGGAGGTTTAAAAAACAAATCCATTCTTCTGGATCTGGAAAAAAGTTTTACAATGCCCACATTATTTTAATGCAAAATACGAATGATGAATAAGAATTTAAGAAACCTTGAAATAGCTGTTTAAACATTCAATTCTGAAAATTTTCACGATGTATGTGAGCATTTAGCCCATCATGATCATGATTTAAAATCAGTTCTGGAAGCCTATGGATATCCACCGATGTGGACAAGAGAAAATACTTTTGAAACGATTGTTCATATTATTCTGGAACAGCAGGTTTCATTGGCATCTGCATTAGCCGCTTTGCAGCAGTTAAAGGAAAAAACAAAAGAAATTACTCCAGAGCAGATCCTTACACTCAGTGATGAAGAAATGAGAGCGTGCTATGTAAGCCGCCAGAAAACAATGTATATCAGAGGATTGGCTCAGGCAATGATAAAAGGAGAAATAAATCTTGAAAAAATGGCAGCTATGTCTAATGATGAAGTTCGAAAGACTTTAATCCAACTGAAAGGCATCGGAAACTGGACCATTGATGTATACTTAATGTTTACTCTTCAAAGAACAGATATTTTTCCGATTGGTGATCTGGCTGCTGTAAACGCTTTAAAGCGTCTGAAAAAACTTTCTCCGGACATTACCAGAGAAGAAATTCTTGACGTTACTGAGCAATGGGCTCCCTTTCGGTCAGTAGCATCTATGATACTTTGGCATTATTATTTGTCGGTTCCGCGTAAAAAGTAAAGATGTAATTATAATTGAGAAGATAAAGACGTATTGGAAGGTTTTTAACAAAAAAATTAATATTATTTTTGAAATAGCTTTATTCTGCACAATTTTTGCTGTAACAAGCTACTTTTAACGGTTAAGACATAACCGATAGTACAAAACCCATCCGATATTATGATGAAAAAATACCTTATTTATGCAGCACTTTTGGGAGCACCCTTATTTTGGGGACAAGGTAAAGTGACTGAAAAATCTGCTTATCAGCAGAATTTGACGTTATCAGAAAAGGAAAATGAGGCGATGGCATTTGATGCTGATATAAAATTGTCCGATGCAGAACACGCTTTGGATAAAAAACTATTCCAGATTCGTAAAGAGTTTCTCAATGATACAGAAGCTAAAAAAATATCTCTATATAACGGTTCTTTTAATGAATTAAAACCATTAATAGAAAACAGCAAGTTGTTTGAAATCCTCCAGACCATGCCGAAAGGAGGTTTGCTGCATACCCATAGCGGTGGAATTACAGATGTGAAATGGATCATTTCTGCTGCCAGAAAATATCAGGAATGCTATATTTACGATCAGAAAGATAATGATCAGTTCATTTTCGGACAGCTTGGATTTTTTGAAAAAGGAAAAGTCCCGGCCGGATTTGTGAGCCTTGATAAAAAGTTAACCTCAACACCTGGTTTCGAAAAAGAATTGCAGGATCTTCTTACGCTGAGAAGAGATAGTTTATGTTCTTATACAGATTATTGGATCGAATTCGAAAAACGTTTTAAGCGTATCAGCCTGCTGCTTCCGTATCGTCCTTTCTTTAAAGATTATTACCTGAAAGGATTTCAGGATTTGATAAAAGACAAAGTACAACATGTAGAAATCAGATATATCTTTGATGAACTTTACGATTTTCAGCATGGAAAGTATCCTCTGAAAACTTCTATTACAGACCTGCAGGATATTCTTAAAGAAGTACACAAATCCGATCCTCAGTTTACCCTGAAGCTGATTTATTCAAGCTTTAAATTCTTAGATAATGAAAGCATTGGGAAGCAGCTGGAAATGGCATTTGAAATGAAGAAAGAATTTCCGGATATGATCTCAGGTTTTGATCTTGTGGCGGATGAAGCTGCGGGACATAATATCAATTTCTTTGAGAAAAGCTGGGCAAAAATGAACGAGCTTAATAAAAAGTATGGTGTAGAACTGCCACTTTTCCTTCATGCCGGAGAAAGTAATTCTATCCTGAATAAAAATGTTTTGGATGTAGCTCTGCTAAATAACAAAAGAATTGGCCACGGACTGAATCTGATTTACTTCCCAAAAACAATGGAGCAGATCAGAAAACAGGATAAACTGGTGGAAGTAAGCCCGATCAGTAATCAGGTTTTAGGATATGTAAGTGATTTGAGAAACCACCCTGCAAGAGTATTACTAAGCAATGGAATACAATGTTCCATCAGCAGTGATGATCCTTCCGTATATGGATATACAGGTCTTAGCTATGATTTCTGGGTAACACAGATCTATTGGGAACTTGATGTAAAAGCACTGAAAAAGCTGGTTTTCAATTCCATTACTTATTCTTCTATGAATGATAATGAGAAAAAGAAAGCTGTTGCTTATCTGGATCAGCAATGGAATGATTTTGTTCAGAAAACCAATCAGAATTTAAACTAATTGGGATTGCCCTTAAAAATAAAATCGCATTATTGAAGTCAATAATGCGATTTGTCTTTTAATAGATACCAGCTACTTTTTAAACTTTACTTTTGATAATTCTTTTTTGATACCAGTATTCAATTTTGACGGACTTACTTTTGTCAGAACCAAAGACTCACAGCCATTGAAAATGGCAAAACGTTTTATGGTTTCTACAAAAGGTTTAAGCCATAATTCCATATCTATAGCACTGTTTTCAATATGTAAATGAATAAGCTCAAACTTTTTTTCTTTTCTGTGCGCTTTGCAGTCAACCCTTCCGATGAACTGATCTCTAAAAAGGATGGGCAGGCAGAAATAGCCGTACTGTCTTTTTTCTTTTGGCGTATAACATTCCAGGCGGAAATCAAAATCAAAAATCTGCTTGATTCTATCCCGGTGGATAATAGAATTATCAAACGGAGACAACAGCCGTATATTGGAATCTTTCAGATCAAATGTTTTTTCAAAAATATTATTCTGAACAAAGGCAGAAGATAATCCTTCTATTTTAACCTGAGATATTACTCCGTCTTCCTGCATCGTCTGTAATACCTGGTTGACATTCTTCTTTAACTCATTTCCCTTCCGGAGATGGGTAATCTGTTTCAATGTAGTAAATCCATAAGCCCGCAGATTGGTTTTTACCAGATATTCTGCCAGCTCAAGAGGAGTAGGTTCTGTGGTGTCAGTAGAAGAAGGTAAAACTCTTTCGGCAAGATCATAAGTTTTCTGCATTCCTGAGCGTCCGCTGATCATCAGGTCTCCCTGCATGAAAAGTCTTTCAAGAGCTAATTTGGCAGGTTTCCAATTCCACCAGCTTCCAGCTTTATGACTTTCGTTTTCAAAATCTCTCGCTCTTTTAGGACCTTCATTACGAATGGTATCTATTACATATTCCATTACTTTAGCATCAGCATTGTAATAGCGGGATTCTCCGCGTTTAATGGTCATCATCTGAGGTAAAACATACCGGAAATCCTGCATAGGAAGATAAGAAGCGGCATGAAACCAATATTCAAATACTTTACGTTCCTCCACCAGATCTTCCAGATCATCTGCCTTAAAATCCGGGATTCTCGTCCAAAGCGTATGATGATGAGCACGTTCCACCATAGATAAAGTATCAATCTGTATATATCCGAGGTGTTCCAAAGCATTCAAAACCGCAGTTTTTCCTGTTCCAAACGGTGTACTTTGTGTTAATCCCTGACTTTCTAATGTCGCCAGTTTTAAGTGCTCCGGTGTCAGCTTCTTTTCCATATGTTAATTTGAAGAAAACAGGTTGTATGATCCTTTTTCAAATATAGTGATTTAGAGGAAAAACCCACGGAAGATCATGTTTGTTTAATGGAAAGTTCGTTTAGGGTTTTTATCTGTTTTCAATCCAGTCAACCAACAATTTACGTTCAGAGAAAAGCCATTGTCCGTTCTGTTTTACAAACTGATCATGATAACGGATGGCAGCAACCATCAGCTTTTGTTGTCCATTTTCTACGGTAAGATGATGAGCCATGCAATAAGCAGTACCTGTTGCACGATCACCATTCAGTATAACAGAACTCTGCCCGTTAAAATGCATGGTGGAATGATAAGTATTAAGGTTGTCAAAGACAGGAAACAAATCTGCTCTGCTGCTTACTACCTGAGAAGGAACTCCGGATTTTGGATCGTAGTACACTTCGAAGTTTGTATCTTCTGTAAACAATGCCATTTGTCCCTGTGCATCTCTTGTATCAGCACAGAAAGCATAGTTATCTACTAATGAGCGGATCAAAATTCGGTCTTCCGCTTCCTGTATTTTTTGCTCGGTGTTCATTGTGATTATATTTTGTTGTTAAATCCGTTGGGAGCAAACATCCCACGAAGAAATTCTACATATTCCTGATCTGTCTTGTTGTTTCGGGCTTCAATCATAGAAACGATATCGGGGCCGGCAATATAACGCAGCTGATGAGTACCATCAGTGATGGAATTAAAAATAGTTTGAGCTACATCTTGTGCAGATGCTGTATTTTCAGTACCCAGACTGTTGAATAAAGCATTGGTTTCATCCAAAAAAGAAGTATAATCTTCAGGCACAGTATTATTTTCCGAATCTGAAAAAGCACGCTGTTGGAAATTAGTTGCGATATAACCTGGCTCAATGATTTTAACTTTAATATTTTGAGAGTCCAACTCGTAGGCTAATGACTCTACAAAACCTTCTACTGCATATTTCGAAGCCACATACACCGATACCAAAGGAAAAGGAATTTTCCCGACACCTGAACTAATATTAGCAATAACACCATTTTGATTGGTTC
The DNA here is from genome assembly GCF_050753305.1 of Chryseobacterium sp. 'Rf worker isolate 10'. Lineage (NCBI taxonomy): Bacteria > Pseudomonadati > Bacteroidota > Flavobacteriia > Flavobacteriales > Weeksellaceae > Chryseobacterium > Chryseobacterium sp. 'Rf worker isolate 10'. Next base: position 2,058,442 of record NZ_JBOZOF010000001.1, on the reverse strand, counting down.
TGAAATGAGGCAAAATAGCACGGGTTACATTCATTACTCCAAATACATTGACATTGAACTGATCGTGAATTGTTTTGTCTGTCAGTGTTTCAAAAATTCCACTTGTTCCATAGCCTGCATTATTGAGCAGGGCATCTATTTTTCCAAACTTTTCAATCCCTTTGTTAATGGCGTTTTGGATTGTTTCCGGTTCAGTTACTTCCAGCTGGGTAACAAAAATATTAGGATCATTGATCAATTCTGTTTCTTTTTCCGGGCTTCGCATGGTTGCAATAACGTTCCAGCCTTTTGATGAAAATAGTTGGGCCGTGGCTTTTCCAATTCCTGAAGAAGCCCCTGTAATTAAAATGGTTTTGCTCATTTTTTTATTTGTTTTTAGTGATTAAACTTTCGGTAGGCGTCATGCCGTATTTACTTTTGAAGGAAGTATAAAAGTGGGAAAGGTTTTCAAATCCCAATTCCAGATAAATTTCGGAAGGTTTTTTGTTTTCCTGGTGAATCAGTTGATGTGCTTCCTCCAAACGCTTTTCTTTTAACCATTTTGCCGGGGAAATCTGAAAAATTTCCGTAAAATCCCGCTTGAATGCAGCAAGGCTTCTTCCGGTAAGTCTGGCAAAATTTTCTATTGGTGCATTATAACGATAATGATTCAGCATAAAATTTTTGAGATCTATTTTGTGGGGTTCATTAAAATCAAACAGAAATTTTTTACATTCCGGATAAATGTTTAGTAATAATTCTATAGCTTCAGAAACTTTGGAAAATATCATTCTTTCATTGCTGCTATCCGGTTTCTCCAGATAGGGTATGAGGGATTGGAAATAGCTTTTCAGAAAGGTGTCAGGCTTCAGTACTATATTGCTTTTTCCGTTATATCCTTTATCACAGATAATATTATTCAGTGCTGCAAATTTTCTCAGATCTTCTGTTTTCAGAATAATAGAAACGGCTTTGTATTCCGGGTCTGAACCGGGAAGCTTCTGTGTTTTGGCAAATTGATTACGACGGGCAAGGAGGATTCTGTTTTTCTTTAAAACAAAAGTTCCCTGCTGATTATAAATAGATGTTTCTCCCGAAATCTGAAATGCGAGAACATGCTCAGGAATGAATTGCTCATGTCCCCATTGCTCTTTTGATACACAAGAATAGACAAAAGAATTGTCGAATGGTGATGCTGTTACTTTCATAAGACTCCTGAAGTTAAAAGTTGTTTACGGTAAGCCGAATTGCGGGAAGAAGTATTGCTGTCTACAATCATTAGAAAAGTTACCAGAGCTATAATTGTAATGCTAATGGCACGCCAGTTGGGAGAAGAAAATACCATGAGAATAAGGGCTGCTAAGATTGCTATTGCAGGAAGTATTTTAAAAACTAATCTGAAATCTCCATCAGATTTTGTTGTTCGCTCTATTTCTTTCTTTATAAAATCTTCAGCATTCGTTGTATAGTCCTTTTCAAACTGAGAAATGCGGGGTTTATTGGCTGTATATAAACCAATACCGGTTGCAAGCAGCAATATTCCTGAAACAATCAATGGGATAACAAATGCTTTTGCCATGGCGGTTTTGCCCCACAAGGCAAATCCTCCTGCGCTCAGAAAAACAATACAACTGAATATCCAGATGATCTTTGCAGAAAAGACCTCGGCTTTTGCCCATTCAATACTTAATTTTAGTATATCCATTTTGCCAAATTTTATAGATCAAATTTCTGAAAACAAAATGAAATATCACTTTCTGAAAAGCTCAAATATCAGTTTCCGAAAAGCTCATATTTAAAAACGGAGCTCATCAGGAAACAAAATAATAATGAGATACAAGAGGTATTGTAAATCTATGTGAACACATGTGGGTAAGTAATTTGTATTGATGTAAAACTTTTATAAAGTCAGTTATTTTGACGATTATTCCTTTTTAATTCTCTTTCGATTTCATTCACAAAGGGAAGGGGAGTAAGATAACTTTCTTCCATATATTTTCTGATATTTTCATCCGTTTTTTTGTTGACTTTTCTGATAAAAAGCTGATTGCCGGATTTTAAAGATTCAATATAATTGAATGTATTCTGTGTTGTCTGAAAAATGGATTTCTCAAGTACCGCTCTTTTATCATCATTGATAATAATATCGCTGAATGATGTATTCATAAGGACGGTCTGAAAAAAAGATTCTGCAGGTAAAAAAGTATGGAGATAGTAATCCTCAAAATCCATAACCAGTTTGTTATTGGTTAAAAATGCACAGGTTTCTCTTGTGAAAATAAACCATTTCCCGCCGATATAAGGGGTCACATCCTTCATGAATGATCTTCTGTAGATAAAAGTTGAAATAATATAAGCTAATTCTGTAAAATGATTTTGTATTCTTTGCAGGGTATCTGGCCTGTAAAACTTCTGATCATAGTAAAAAAGATAATTACGGCCCTTATTGAGCGTAAGAAATTTACGGATAATATTTTGTGATTTCAGAGGATAATCTTCACCGCTGAGATTAATAAAATAATCCCATTCTTTGCTTACATTTAAAAGAAATTCCATAGCATTCAGCTCAGCCTGAACCATATTGAAGCCTCCCGAAACAATATTCATACTGTCCAGAATATAGGCATTGGGAAAATGAACGATATACTGCTGTATTTCTTCTATGAAATCAGGTTTGGCTTTTCTGTCAATATGAATAAGATAAAACTGATCCCTTGTATAAATCTTCTGAAACATGTCTTTAAATATTTCAGGCTTATGGTGTACCATGATAAAATAAGCAATTCTTACATGCGGTGCAGTGCGTGATTCTAGTGTTTTGGGGTAGGGAGCTGCTAGTGGGGAAGAAGTTTGCATGTTTCGGAGTTTAAAATCATCCGCGCTACCAAATAATTCGGTTTATTTGCAGAAGGTACGAATATATTTTTGATAATCAATCAATTAAATGAAATGGTGTTTGTTTTTTTTATTGTAGGTTTGCAGAACATTTATAAAACAGGTCACTGCCTTTGCTATTCTGCATAGTTTAAAATCACATTTTTTTCTTTCAGTCTTGCTTTTTCAGCTACCAATTTATAGTCTTGATTTCCATAGTGGAAGTAAGAGATTATGAAGTTGTATTGTAGATAAGAGCGACAAGTCATTGCTGGGTAATTTGTAATATATTGAAAAATAGTATAGTAGCCGAAGCAAGAAAAAGATGAGCAGAAAAAGTATATTCCTTATTTGTTTATCATTATAATACACCAATTCAAATTCTGATCAGCAGATTTGTTTGCAAAATACCGGAAAAACCGGAATTTATAATGAATTTTAAAAATTTAAATTTAATCAATCCTATTATCCGTGCAGTGACAGAAGCAGGATACTCCAGACCTACTGAAATACAGTATACTGCGATTCCGTATATTTTAGAGGGAAGAGATGTTGCAGCATGTGCACAGACAGGGGCTGGAAAAACGGCTGCATTTGCTATGCCTATTTTGCAGCTGCTGAAAAGACATACTCCGGATCATAAAGAAATACGGACTTTAATTCTTACACCTACACCGGAACTGGCAATACAGATAGAAGAAAATCTTAAAATTTACAGTAAATATTTACCATTATCTCTGCTTTCCATTTATGAAGGGGTTTCCATTGGAAGCCAGCTTGCAGCACTGAGAAAAAGAGTAGATGTTCTTGTGGCAACACCCGGAGGGCTGCTTGATGTAGAAAATCAGAGACATATTGATCTTTCTAAAATTGAGTTACTTGTTTTGGATGATGCAGATAAGATGCTTGATATGGGATTCATTAATCATATAAAGAAAATATTGAATCTGGTTTCCCATAAAAGACAAAATCTTCTTTTTTCTGCTACAATGCCGGGAAGTTTAAAATATTTTGCCAAAACAATCCTGAATAATCCTGTAGAGATTATTGTAGATCCGTCTTCTTCAGTACCACAGACGGTGAAGCGTCCGGACCTTAAAAATATTCAACCGCTGGTAGGAAACATAATGCCTGCCAGAATATCATAAATAAAATCTGTAGCGTTTACAGATCATAATACACAATTTTTAATAACAATTACAATGCAAGAAGGCACCGTAAAATTTTTCAATGAAGCAAAAGGCTTCGGTTTTATTACTCCGGCAGACGGAAGTAAAGACATATTTGTACATTCTTCAGGATTAAACACAAGAGCAATCCGTGAGAATGATAAAGTAGTTTTTGATGTACAAAAAAGTGATAAAGGTTTAAATGCTGTTAACGTAAAGTTAGCGTAATTACAATCTTAATTGCTGGTATGTTAGAATAACATTCTTTGCCATATCAAGTCTCATATTTTTATATTTTTTTTAAAATTCAAAAATCCATGGAACTTTAGGATCTGGATATATTGTTTGAAAGAACATTGATGTAATGTAAATTACTTTTTATTTTTTATTTTCATTATGTTCATTAGCCTCTTACTTTTATGTGAGAGGTTTTTCAGGGATTTAAGAAAATAAGGCAGCAATTGGTCTGAATATTGAAAGACTAAAACTGGATGCCTGGAAAATAAATATGCAGACTTGATATACACTTATTACAGTGATGATAACAGCTGTACATATTTTAATCCCTCAAAAGGTTCAGAAAAGGATATGATTATTATTAATAATTTTAATGAGTATAAATCTCTTGAAGGACAGGTGTTGGGAGATTCTGCATGGCATACGATCAGCCAGGAGCAGATCAACAGATTTGCAGATGCTACTTTAGATCATCAGTGGATCCATACAGATCAGGAAAAAGCTGAGAAAGAAGGCCCTTTTAAATCAACCATTGCTCATGGTTATTTAACATTATCATTGATTCCCTATCTCTGGAAACAGATTGCGGATGTGAGAAATGTAAAAATGGAGATCAATTACGGAATAGAAAACCTTAAATTCGGAGAAGCTGTTCCGGTAAATAGCGATGTAAAGCTACGGGCAACTGTAAAATCTGTGACTAACCTCAGAGGAACTGTAAAAGCGATCGTGGAGGCCAAACTCCTGATTAAAGACCATGCAAAACCTGCTTATACAGGAGATGTTATTTTTCTTTATCATTTTAAAGATTAATTTACTTTCGGAGTATACAAATTCCCAACATTTAGTATTTCACAAATAAAAAAGCATCATTGAATACAATGATACTTTTAAGTTTTGCAACCTGTTCCATGTTGTTATTTTAAACGATCTATTTCTTCTGTGTCAGAGAAAAATTGTCTACATATACAGCCTGATGTACGCCGTTCAGTAAAACTTTCAGACCCAAATGCGTGTCTTTTTTGATAGAAATAGTATAGGTTTTCTTTTCTCCTGTTATTTTTGAGGCTTTAGCAATTGATGTGTAAGATTTTGCATCAGATGCATTGCCTACTGAGAAAATTTCCAGAGTAGTTTCTCCTCCGTTGTCCGAAATATCAAGGCTAAGGGTATAGGTTCCTGCTTTTATTTCCGGAGTTACCAGATACATGTTCTCTCCCGGGCTGGTCATAGAATAGAAAATAATTTTTTTATCACTGGCATACAGCATTGCTTTTCCCGCATGGGCAGTCCAGCACTTATTAATATCTTTCCATGCATCAAAATTTTCTGTCAGTGCAGTTACAGGTTTACACTGTGCATTGGCAGTAAGGAACCCTCCTAAAGTCACGATTCCCGCTAATATGAATCTTTTCATAAGTTATTTACATTATTATGTAAAAATACTCAAAAAGTCTTGATTTTGGCGTATTCTGAGTGTGTTTTAGGAGTAAAAAGGATATGAGAAGCTTTACATATTGTTTTTGTCTGTAAATTGTAAAATTTATGTAAAAGGATAAATACTTAAAAACCGGAAGGTTTGTTCAATACTTGTGCAGATCCGTCTGTACCGCCGAGATCTTTTGTATCATCATTAATATTCTGTTTTGTGATAAGGTATTTATAGGCCATTAAATAAAGATCAACTTTAAAACTATTGTAAGTACCGTCCGGGTTGGTATAACGTTCTAATCTGCTATTCGTAAAATTTGCTTTGATGTGCCAGGTTCCGTTACTTTTAAATGTATTTACATTGGGAGACCCCTGCTTGTTATCATTAACGCCGTTACTGCCATAGTCAAGAGCAACTTTTGTAGAACCATTACTAAGCTGAAATGAATAATTATGTACTACCACCAGAAATTTAGTAGCATCTATTTTAGTATCATAATCTGTGATTCCTGTGGAAGGAACTCCTGAAATGGTAAGCTTGATATAATTAAATAATCCGCTGGTTTCAAGTGCAGGATTATACAAATCCAGTGTATTTTTAGAAGTGGCAAGAAAACGGCCTCCCGTTTGATCCGGTTCACCGGGATTTCTTAAATATAAAGAATTGGTAAAGCTTGAACCCTTTACATCAAGTGTTTCTACTGGTGTTGAGGTATTGATTCCTATTTTTGTATTTTGAGCATTAATAAATATTCCTGAAAGAAACATAATTGTGCTGTAAATTACTCTTTTCATGTTAGTTTATTGAAGTCCTGTTGGTGTATTAGTTGAGGTTCCTTTAAATGAACTATTTACACTTCCTGTGTAAGTTCCCCAGTCTTTAACGAGTGCTTTTTCATAGACACAAAGTGTAAGGCTCCAGGTTCCGTTCTGTGCAGATGTTGTGCCCGCTCCTTTAAAATTCAGGTTAACAGCATTATAATTTTTCCCTCCACTTGATACATGGGTTATTTCTGTAGAATACGCTCCATACGATGGGATACTTGTTGCTGCATTGACACCCGCTGTAGCATCTGTGAAAACTGCTCCAGTAATGGCTACTATATATTTTTCCGTTTCCAGTCCTGTATTAAGGCTTATCACATCTGTCTGGTTCACATTCTTTAGTATAATAGTATAAGTATTAACAGGAGCTACATTTCGAAGGGAAATATCAAGAAGCTTGACCTTTCCTACTGGTGTTGTATCTTTTGAACGCGTAAGCAGATAATAGCTACCCGTTGCATCCGAATTAACAGTATCAATGACGTAGGATTCAATAAGTGTTCCCCCTTGAACATCCAGCATCCCCTGAGGATTTTTTGTATTTATTCCCACTTGTGCGTTAGCTCCAAAACAAGCACATGCTGTCAATAAAAGTGCGGTTATTTTTTTCATATTCTCTTTTTATTATTGGATTAAAGGAGCAGAAGCGGCGCCTGTTCCGGAGGTGGTAACGGTTTGTGTAGAAGTAAATTCCTTTGCATAAGCTCTGTCAAAAACCAGTAAATTGAGGGTCCAGACCCCATTAGGTAAAGAATCATCTGTTGAGAATCCTACATAATCAGCTTTGAGTTTCCATGTGCCATTGGTATTGTAGGCAAAAACTTCAGGTACAGGAGTAATTACACTTGAGGTAAAAGTAAATATGGGCTGCGTAAAGCCATATGAGGCAATAACAACTAAAAATTTATTTGAATTAATTTTAGTATCATATTCATCTACCCAATCTTTGTCTGCACTATTACAAGTGATTTTGTACTGTATAAGGTTAATAGGAGCCGGACTTGTAGGTACAAAAGACTCATTATAAGAGGTGATTTTATTCTGGGGAGCAGGAGATTTAATTAAAAAAGAATAATTTTCATCTGCCCCAAGTTTTTCCAGAGGATCTTTTATGGTCATACCGGATGTTTTCATTGTACCATTTACCGTGAGCTCTTTTTCAGGATTGGGTGTATTGATTCCTACGTTTCCCGTATTTTGTGCGCATACAGGAATGAGAGAACCGGTGAGCAGTACTGTCAAAATAATTTTATTCATTAATGTTGTGTTAAATGTATGATATAGTTTGCATGGAAATTAGTGAACTGAGGCTAAACTTTAAAGTAGTTTTTCCATTTTGTAATGGTATTTCTGCTGAGTTTATAGTGATTGGACAGCTGGGTATTGCTAAGCCCGTTTTTTTTCTGATATTTCAATATTTGTATAATCGTCTCATCATCATAAGAACGCAGCCGCTGATTCTCCGACGAAATTTCTTCAGATCCGAAAATTCTCTGATTGAGCTGGATAATATCCAAAACACAAAGTTCTTCTTTGGCTAATATAGAGTTACATTCATCAATCTTTTCCGGAAAATTCATAGTGAGGATATCCGTATAAATTTTTTTATAGTAAGGCTGCGTTATTTTTTGTTTTTTTCTATCCATTTGTACAAAGTAGTTTTAGGAATATTATATTCACTGATAACCTGACTTTTTGTTTTTTTTCCGGTTTCAATCATTTCCAGCATAAAATTGATGACTTCTTTGGTGTAAATATTCTTACGGAAATAAGGCATCTCTGAATCTGATTTCTTTTTTTTGCTTTTTACATCAGGGGATGCGGGAGAATAAAAGATCAGGTTTTGAGAATAGAATCTGAAAAAATCATATTCCAGAATTTTGCTCCATTTCAGAAGAATTTCAGTATCCAGACTTTTAGCATTATACATTTCCAAAATGTCTTCTTCTATACAGTTGAAAAATTTGCAGATTCTAGGCATGGGAGTTTCACATTCCTTTGCACGCTTATTGATCATGGAGCCAATGTGTATATTCTTGAACTTCATCTAAGCGGGATTTGAGATAGGGGTGTAACAAAATAACTGCGGGTCTCGAAACAATGCTTTTTTATCATAAATTTTAAATTTTTTAATCCTTTGTGTGTGTTGAAAATGACAGACGTAAACCAACTTGACCGATTTGTTAAATAATCTAAAATTGGTGTTTTTCTTTATTTTTTACTAAACATACTGTTGTTTAGTGTAAATGTTGTTTTTGTGTGATATTTGAATTAATTTACTAGTATTTATCTTTGTATAATGATTTATATATGATAATTTGAAAATTGATTTATATTTTTCATCATTTTGAATATGATCATATATTATTAAATTTGTAACTTACTTTAGCAAAATTAAGAGATAAAAACAATCAAAAATGATAAGCTTAAATTGAATTTTTAAATTCATTTAATTTTATAATATGTTGATATTTAATATTTTGTTTAAGTTATTTTTTGAAAAACATTAGGATGACAGCTGACAAAGAATTCATGGATAAATCTGTAGATGCGCTCAAGAGAAAACTTATTTCACAATATGTTTATCTTATGTCCGGCATATTGCTGGCTTATTCTCTTGTATTCTACTTTATTATCAAAGATATTTTTTTTGCAGCATGTACACTTACCTACGCTGTTACCATGTTTTATACATTTATGGTGATCCGGAAAAGTTATAATATAAAGTTTTTGGTACATCTCTATATTTCTTATGCACCCTTATTTGCCGGATTTGTCATGCTGGATTTCTGGAAATTTTCTGCTGCTACCGCTATGTGGCTTCTCCCCGTACCCCTGGGGGCTCATATTTTTCTGCCGAAAAAGTATATCTACATTTATACCTTATATATTTTACTGATTATAGTAGCTGTAAGCGTTCTTACTAAGTTTTTTGTATTTGATTATTTTGCCCTCGATGATGTGAAGGTGATTGTAGCTTCTGATACTTTTGTAGGCGTTTCCAATATAGCTGTATTTGCTCTTTTGCTGTATTATAATGAAAAGATAAGAAAGGTTGAAATAGAAGGAAATATTTTGACCAAACTAGGATTTTCCGAACAGCAGGAGATGTCCGCTATGCCCGAAGAAGAAGCTGTTGAAAAAGAAAAAGCAGGTTTTGGAAACCTTGAAAATACAGAAAAATACAACCTTCTGTTTAACGAGATAAGAGATATTGTAGAAGACAAAGCCTATTATAAAGATGTAGGATTTACCATTTCTCAATTATCCAATATTTTGAAATCCAATAATTTGTATATTTCTAAAGCTATTAAATTAAATGGATTTTCAAACTTCAGCCATTATCTTAATACCTGCAGAATAGAGAATGTAAAGAAACTCCTTCAGGAAAATGATATCAGCAAAGTAACCCTTATGTACATCTATACGGAATCAGGATTTTCCAATCAATCAACCTTTAACAGGGTCTTTAAACAGATTGAAGGAGTTACCCCTTCAGAATATTTGAGCAATTTAAACATTGGAGAATAGAAATAAATTCAATAGTAAATTAACATAAAAAAAGCCCGGCACCAAAGGTGCCGGACTCCATCATTAATCTATCAAAATTTACTATTTCCAGAAACTCCAATTCAGTCCGTCAAATACGGCCATGGTTTTACTTACCGTATCATAGCAGATGGTTCCTGCTACCGGACTTTTCATATTCGCTACCGGATCATTAACCTTAGGCAAAACTAAAGCTTTACTGGTGGATTCCAGAACCAGTACGCCCTGTGCAGGAGAACTTGCAGCGCCTATAATCACTCCACCTCCTGTTTCTGCAGAAGTATTGGGCATTGTTCCAGTGAGGTTTCCTGCATCAGATAAAGGTACCCAAAGATTATTTTCACGCATCTTTATTGTCATATCGGTTTTATCCAGAAGAAACGTTCCATTGGTGGCTGCAGAGCCTGTAGGAAGTGCTTCCACTATAGGAAGAATAATTCCGGTTTTAGAAACGGGAAAATCTAAGATAGCATCTCCGTCTACAGAAGCCTTTCCCATACCCACTTGTGCCTTAAGAGAAGAAAGGCCGGTGAAAATAAGGGTTAATATGATTACTTTTTTCATTTTTGATGTATTAAAATTGTTATTGATTACAGGTTCTTACTACACAGTTCCAGCTGGTTCCGTTATACAATTTCATACACTTACTTACCGTATCATAAATAAGCATACCTTCTACAGGATTTGCAATAGCTGAGCTTTGCGTACGGGTAATAACAAAACCTTTCGTTTTCGACTCCAGCGCAACGGCACCATTAGGAATATTTTCCGGCCATCCGCTTTGCTTAGACTGAATAGTAATACCAATTTTGGTGATCATATCAGCTGGAGAATTATTAGGGGTGTGTGTACAGTATGTAAATTTCCCGAATGTGAAAAATTTACCATTAGGAATCTGAATACCAGGAGTAGAGCCGCCTGTAAGATGAACGTTCACGACATTGGCAGTCATTGCAGCATCATCAGCATACACAAGATAGGTTGCCTGACTGTCAGAAGTCTTAATAAATAGATTCTGTGCCGTACCCGTAGACTGTACTTTCCATCTGCGCAGCATTAAGTTTTGAACATTATATGTTGTTGCAGCACCATTATTACCTGTGATAAAATAAAATTGATCATTAGTAATATTGGAATGACCTGCACCTGTATTAGCGCTTGTAAAATCATTATTCGTACTGATGGTAATAATATCTGCCACAGCATCCTGTGATTTTGCAATTCTCTGGTGCAAAGCTTCTGCGTCATCTCTTGCGATACCTATCACATTAGTTTGGTAGGTGCTTGCCGCTGTAGACCACACTGTTGTACCATTAGTACTTGTATAGTTCACCGGGGCAGCAAATGCTCCTAATGTTACACCATATTTAATGGCCATATAAGATACTACCTTGTTATAATCTGCAGCATTCAGTACGGAATTGTACATAATGTTTTCAGGCATTATAATGTCTATACCATCATCAGATCCACCATCAGCATCTACGCCTATCACTAAATTGGTTCCGTTTTTTGAAAGACTGGTGCCGCTGCCTTTGGATATACTATTTACCTGATAAGCAATTGTTCCTGTTCCCGTAGCCGAAAATGTAGTGACTGCTGGAATGTTTACAGTATATGCGGATGTTCCGGCAGCACTTGGCCACGCAATAGGAGAATTAGTATAAGTCCCAAACCAGCTGCTAGAAGTACTTACCGTATTTAGGTTTGCATTATCATGGAAGCTAAACATGTTTCTAAATCCTGCAAAAGGAAGAGTGGGATTTTTATGCAAGGCAATCATCGTATAATCATCCCCGATAGTGGCAAATGCATTTTGCATACCAAGCCCGGAGGTGGAAGTAGATTGTGCCACAGGATTGAAATTGATATTCATTGCTGAAGAATTTCGATACAATGGACCGGTCGTTTGTAATGCAATGGTATTGGGAAATGCAGCCCCTCCAATCAAATTTCCACCAATTGGCGATCTGTTGGGCCAGGTGCTTATCGCTACGTTATCCGTAGTATTTCCGTTGGGATTATCATCTGCTTTTATCCAGACGCGCAGATTGTTTAAAATTCCTCCCGGAGCCTGAGCGAAAGATGCGAATGTAAAAAATTGCCCGTTTGCAAGTGAAACATCGGCATAATTATATACAATTCCATTAATAGTCTGTGTGTTGGCAGACATATCAGTCACAGTATTTCCGGAAGCAAAAGTAGGATCCGAATTGTTCTGAATTAATTTTAAATTATTCAGCCCTTGAGGCCACATTACCCTTATTGTTCCTACAGAGCCTGTATTTTGAACCTTCCACACAGAACCGAAAAGGAAATTAGCTCCCGGAATGTTGCTTACAAGGGTTGTAGGCGCTTTTGCCAGGCCATTATCTCCAACAACAAGTGACTGCAGGTTGGTTAATGTTCCCGAATTGGAAGTGTTAGTATTAGCCATTCCTGTAAGCCCAATCAAAAGCTGCTGTCCGGGATTAATACTCATCGACTGTTTTTGGTACAAAGCTGAATTATCATCTCTGGCAATACCTGTTATATTGTTGCTATAGGCACTATTCGTTGCGGAATTCCAATAGGTTGTTCCGTCAGAAGCAATATAATCACCAAATTTTGTAATTCCGTATTTCAATGAAAGGTAACTTTCTATCTGAGGACGTTCTAAGGTCTTTGTGGTATTGTAAATAACGATTTCAGCGATATCGACATTCACAAAATTATTAAGTCCCTGGCCTCCTACCCAAACAGGCTGTGTACCTGAAGTAGAAACAGCATTACCATTGGAAAAGGCAGAAGACTTAAATTGGCCATTCACATAGACATTCATTAAACTTGAAGTTCCATCCGTTGACTGTAACCTAATTTCATTGATTGCAGGAGTTGTAGAACCTACACTACGGTTCGTAATAAGCATGCCTCCATTGGAATTTCCTCCTACATTCCATGTTCCTCCAAAACCATTAGAGTGGTTGTATAAGGAGTTTGCAGTACTTCCTACTTTTCTGTATACCACATATTGTGATGACTGATAAGGAGAGGGTGAACTAACTGTTACATTTTGTGGAACACTGGGTGCTGCCAAACGGTCATCAACCCCATCAAATCTTATGGATGGATTAAAGTTAATCTGGCTTGTATTATAAGCAGGCAAAGTACTGGTTGCTGCTGCCTGTTGGATAAGATCATAAGTTCCCGGAGAAGCACTGTTATTCCATTGATTTACAATTCCTGATGAAGAGTTAACCCCTGCATCGGCTTTATACCACAGCTGAGGAGTAATTCCTCCCGGGCTTTGGGCATTTGTAAGCATGAATATATTCGTTATCAGGAATATACTCATTAATATATTGTGTTTTTTCACTTTAGTATGTTTAAATTTAAATATTATATCGATTCTTTTACATCAAAGAAGATGGTGGAGGGCGGGTTTTACATTGGAACCAGTAATAGTCTTTAAAGAAAATAAAGCTATTGCTGATAATTTTGTTAGGTATAGGGGTGAGATATTCGTGGTTGAATCTTAGTTTTTTACTTTCAATTGAATAATTCTTGTGGTCATGGGCTGTAACCGAAGCTGAAATTGCTTCTCCTTTTGAGTATGATAAAAAGAAATCATCAGGTTGAGGCACTGCAAATACTATCGACTGTACCTTTGGATATGTTTTTGTTTTTGCTGCCGGATGTCCAGCTAATGTTTTTTCAGCATTGAATGCAGATTTCTTTTGTTTTCTGGATTTCAGTACCCCTTTCTTTTCCGAAATTTTTCCCTCAAAATCCTTCAGATCCGCCTGATGTATTTCTCCTGAATGGGCAATATAAACCGTTGTGTTTTCCCCAATAGTAATGCTGGTGCCCTTTACATAATAGAGAACCTGAGCTTTAGTTTTCGGGGTTATAAAAAATAAAAACAACAGCAATGAAGCCCTCTTATATAAAGGGAGGAAAAGCTTCAGTTGCTGTTGTAGGGATCTCATTGTGTGTGTTTTATGTTGATAAGAAACAAGAGTTTTGTTTCAATACTTTTCCTGGTTCAGAAAAAATCTGAATCATATATAATGAGGGATTAAGGTTTTAATTGAAAATGGTAGCGTATATAACTGGTTGAAATTCAGTTATGCTTTCTTTATTCGGGGAATGATAAGTTGAAGAATATTTTTCATGAAATCATAAAAAGAATAATTTTTTTACATAATGAATGAGCTTATGATAGACATTATTAGTAAGTGTTTTGTTGTATATAAGTTCTTATTTGTTGAACATTTTAATCTAAAATATCATTGATTTTATGTTTTGTTTTCTGGGGTAAAATTAGATTAATATTAATGGTTTTTGTAGATTTTATTTATAACATTAAGTCATTTTAGTAAAATCATTGATTTTTCATATGTATTTGTTTTTCATTGTTTTAGGTAAGTTAAAAAACAAATTTTGTAGAATAAGTCGAATAATAGAATCCCTGATTTTTTAAAGAATATAAAATAAGTCTCCTTCTACCTTCCTGAGAAGAGGAAAAGTAGAATTAATTTAAAATAAAGAATACTCTGAATATCTTAATAAAACAGATCAAGACTGCAAATATAAAATGGTAGAATGTAAATTTTACTTCTAATTGGATTAAATATGAAAAATATTACATTTTTTGATTATCAATTAGGAGTATCAAAATAAAGATCCTCAATTCGCCTACAAAGGTCTGCGATTAGCCTACAATTCCGGAAGACAGGCTGTATAACTTTGCTTAGTAAATAAAAACATTTAAAATTATGATACAGCAAAATAGAATCTGGTTCATTACCGGAGCATCAAGAGGTTTCGGACGAATCTGGACTGAAGCAGCATTAGAACGTGGTGATAAAGTGGTGGCAACCGCAAGAAAACTGGAAAGCATTGCCGATTTTAAAGAAAAATATGGCGATAATGTGCTGACTTTAGAACTTGATGTTACCAATCCAAATCAAGTGAAAGAAGCCGTAAATAAAGCACATCAGCATTTTGGAAAACTGGATATTGTACTGAATAACGCAGGATATTCACTAGTGGGAACCATAGAGGAGGCCAGTGCAGATGAAATACGTGCTTTATATGAAACCAATATTCTGGGTCCTGTAAGTGTCATTCAGGCGGCACTGCCGATCTTGAGAGAACAGGGGTATGGACATATTTTGGGGACTTCAAGTAATCTGGGGCATTTCACACTGCCTGTTATTGGCTATTACAGCTCTTCTAAATGGGCTTTTGAAGCCATCCACGAAAGTCTTGCAGAAGAAATAAAGCAATTCGGGATTAAAGTGACCATTATAGAGCCGGGAGCTTATGCAACAGAATTTGGAAGTCAGGACTCTCTGAAGTTTTCTCAAAATCTGGATGTGTACAATGACTTTAAAGCAGAGTTTGTAAAGACCATTCAATCTTATGAGAGGGGAAATCCTAATGCAACACCTCAGGCACTTTTCAAAGTTGTAGATGCTGAAAACCCACCGTTACGCTTTCATTTGGGAAGTCATAACCTTCCACAGGTGAAGTCTGTATATGCTGACAGAATCAGTCTTTGGGAAGCATGGGACGAGGTTTCCAGTGCTGCGCAAGGGTAATAACAACCATAAAAACCGGTTATCACTGTATAGCCGGTTTTTCGTACCTTTAAAATACTATTTATGAAAAAGACAGATCAAACTCCATTAAAATTTGGATCCCTATTTGAAGCGAGTCAGTTTTTTGGACTACCCAAACCCAAACATCCTCTCATCAGCTTAATGAACGGGGCTCACAATCTGGTGCTGACCGATAAATTGTCTCAAAGACATGTTTTGAGCTTCTATAAGATCTCTTATAAACCCAAATTAGAGGGTAAAATAGAATACGGACAGGGCTATTACGATTTTAATGAGGGCGGATTACTATTTGCAGCACCCGGCCAGGTAATAGGAGGGAATGGAAACAGTGATACAGTCTGTTCACAATATTCTCTGCTCATTCATCCTGATTTCTTTTTGGGATATCCAATCATGAGGAAGATCAGGCAGTATGGCTTTTTCTCCTATTCCACAAAGGAAACACTGCACCTTTCTGAAGAAGAGAAAAATACGGTACTTTCTATTTTCAATTTTATTGAATCTGAGCTCAACAGCCGTATTGATGATTTCAGCCATGATGTGATGATTTCTCAGATAGAACTGCTTCTTAACTATGCCAATCGTTTTTACAAACGGCAGTTTATTACCCGTAAAGCAACAAGCAGCACCCTTTTACAGAAATTTGAAGATTTGCTGGATGCTTATTTTAAAGATGAAATATCTCTTAACAAAGGAATCCCCACGGTGAGTTATTTTGCAGAAAACCTTCATCTTTCGCCAAGCTATTTGAGTGATATGCTGCGTTCTTTAACTGGGCAGAGTACCCAGCAGCATATTCATGATAAACTGATCAGTGAGGCTAAAGAAATGCTTTCCACTACAAACCTATCTGTGAGTGAAGTAGCGTATGCCCTGGGATTTGAGCATTCCCAGTCTTTCAGCAATTTATTTAAAACAAAAACTAAACTTTCTCCTTTAGAATTCAGGAAATCTTTCAATTAATAATATTCAAATATTCTTTCTGTTTTCTGTTGGATTGTTCCCTGATCATCAACTAATTCTTCATAAACAGGATTGGCATGAAGGTCAAGTTTCATATTTTTATAAATAAGCTTAGACTTTTTGTCGCTCGTGAGATCTTCAAGAAGCGTTTCACTTTTTACTCCATTGGTATAGGTATAAAGAATGATATTCTTAACGGGAGTTTCGAAGAAATTTCCGGTTTCTTCTGTTTTGATAAGGCGGTTATTTTTGTCAAAATAAAACAGCTTGCTGAGTGATATACTGTGAACGGAATTATGGGAAACTCTTTTGTACAGAGAATCAGAAATTTTTTCAAAACTGCCCGTCGTTTCTATCTTCTTATTTCCGGGGTTAATGGCTTCGAAATGGCGTTTGGCTTTGTCTTTTGAATTGTAGCTGATAATTTTATTGAGAGATCTTTCATTAGAAGATCCGGTTCCGACAGCGTTATAATATTCTATTTTTGTCAGAAAACCATCTCTGTCATAATAAGAAATATTTTTACTGATATTTTCCGGTGAAAAGGTGATGATCTCTGTAATTGTTTTGGGATTCCCGGAATAGTTAGAAAACTGAAGGTCATTCATAACAGATTTTCCCTGACCATTTATAAGGGCGCATAATAGAATAAACAGATAGCTAAGTTTTGTTTTCATAGGGTAAGTGTTGCGGTTCTATAATTTCGCTCCTCTCAAATATAGGCAACTCTTCCCGATATAGACAATTCCATTAATGTTTTGTCAGTTCTTTTATGATTTCAAACACCCAGCTGCGTAAAGTTTACTGGCTTAGAAACCATCAATTAACAAATTCTTTGAAGAGTCCCCAGAGTCTGAGATTTTGAAGTTCCGGTAATGGGTATAAATAAGTATGTTTTATCACTGTACCCCGTTCGTAACCCCCTCGAGGGGCTATCATAAGGGTCTCGAGCCCGTTGGATAAGGGTCTCTACCCGGTTATATAACCCTCTCTACCCCCTTGCATAACCCCCTTTACCCCCTTACCCAAGGGGGTAGAGACCCTTGGGTAAGGGGGGTGAGACCGTTGCTTAAGGGGGTAGAGACCGTCCGGAAGACCCTGGAGGGGGTTATAGAAGTACCCAGAGACCCTTCGGAAGGGGCTGCAGGCTATTTTATTAAGTTTTTTAGTCCCTGAAATAGGCTTCCGAAGTCAGGAGACTTTGGAGAGCCGGAAAGTTTAAAAACTAGCGGACAAGAAGATAGATTCCAACACCAATGGCAGTATAGGCTGTCACCGTAAGAATATCTGCAATGGGTTGTGAAAAGCGTTTTTCTGCAATTTTTTCGCTGTTGATCTGGTTCTTATGGAACTTCAGACTTGTTTTAGCATTGCGAACAGGATGGGCTACCAGGCTGTCGCTTTCCCATCGGTCAACGATTACTTTATAACTCTTACCATTGACTTCAATTTTAACATTCTTACCCGGGGCAAGCTTCTCCTGAACATTCACCGGAACAGGTGCCTGTACTGCGTTCAGATTTTGAGGTGCCGCTCCTGTACTGTTCATTTGCGGGGAAGCAGTATTGGCAAGAGCTGTATTGTTTTTAGGATCTTGCTTGTTGTTGGCTGCCGGATCCACAGGCTTTTTTACCTGATAGGTATAGCAGCTGGTAAGGGAAAATAAGACAATGATGAGATAAAAATTCTTTCGCATGAATCAAATTTAAGAATTAAACGGAATATTTAGAAGTTTCTTTTGAAAGATGATGTTTTTTTTGAAATTTCTGGGGAAATGTTCTGGCTTGGGGTGATGGAAAATGATTTCTTTAAAAATGTTCCGAAGTTTGGAGACTTTGGAGAGAGGTGATGTCAGTTGATATCCTTGTCAAGGTTTTAAACCTTGACAAGGATATTTATATTGTTGTTTTAGAATGTTTGATTTATAATAATAAACCACACGAAAGGATTCGTGCGGTAGCGGAGAACTCTAAACAGTAGATAAAAACCTATTGTTCTATAATATTTTTTACTTTTTCAAAAACTTTTTTTTCATAATTATCAAAACTATTACTTATGCTTTTTGCTTGTTCAGTAGTTTTTGCATCGTAGAACGCCACTATTTTATTTGGAACTCCGTAATCGCTTGCTATTTTTGCTTTTTCCGAGAAAGCATTGTATTCAAGTTTTGTTAAAAGAATATCGATACCTGAAGCGTCTTCGAATTTCTTTCCTTCTGTTTTAGAAATGTAAAATTTATACATCAAGTTAAAAACTCCGAGATATTTAACCAATTGATATTTAAAAGTATTATATATTAATTCTGCAGTTTCTCTCATTGAATAATCTACACAGTCTGAAATCTCATCTTCATTTAATTCAAGATTGATAGTTTTATTCTTTTTTAAATCTTTTTGTTTATTCTTTTTAGATTGTTCTTTTTCTCTCAATTTCCTATTTAGTATGTAGTCATAGTTTGCAGAAAAACCATAAGAAATATAATTATTTAAGGATGCAAGCAAAATAGAATATTCATCTGTATCTGCTTGGTTGTATTTGAACTTGTTCTCAATCAGGGCTCTCAATTTATCATTTTCGATTTGTGGAAGTATAATATTGAGGACAATTTGAAATCCATCTTTATCCAACCTCATATTTGTAGAATTCAAACTACTAATAAGCTTTTTAATCATGGATAACTGCTGTTTTGATAGACGTATTATCTCAAGGTAAATTAGTAATTTTTGTCTTTTACTAATAACTTTGAATTGGTTGATAATATGATCGGGGATTTCTAAACGTTTTTGTTCATTTTTTAATATTTCAATTTGTTGTTTAATTCTATCATCGAGATATTCAGGTTTGGTCATTTCATACTCAACTTCATTTTTTAATGTATTGCTATCGTAATTTTTATGCTCTATAGGTTTACCTTCTTTTTCAATAACTTCAAGAAATTCTTTGTCTAATGTAATGACACGACCAGTATAATGTTCCATAAATCTTCCTGCTCTGCCAGCAATATTTTTGGCATCAAACTTTAGTAAAGGTTTTATATATTTTCCACCACCTTTACTACTTTTATAAACTATCATATTCTTTGCTGTTGTATTTACTCCTTCAGTTATAGTAGTGGTAGCAGAAAGTACATTTAAATTATTGTCTGTTTGGTTAAATAAATCAATTATTTCTTTTTGTATATATTTGGGGACAACACCATGATGGACACCTATTCCTTTTTTTAAAGCTTTTATAACGATCCATCTCTCATCAAATGTTTCTTTGAGATGGTTGATGAAATCAGAAAATTTTTCTGTTACAATTTCCGTCCTATTATATTCACGTGCTACACTTTCAGCAATAGATTTTGTATTACAATAAATTATTGCATTTTCACTATTAGAAAGAATACTGTCTAATAATTCTTGGATTTTTGCTTTTTTGGTTGATTTTCCTTTCAGGTTTACTGTAAGTGAATCAAATGAAGTTTTTTCATTTTCAACGGCAGAATATTTATTAACTTTTACAATTTCGTATTCATTTAAAAGTATTTTTTTTATGCTAAAATCGTTTAAGAATAAATCAAAAGATGGATTGTAGTCTTCATTAGTATCTTTAAAAACATCAATATATGGACCTGCAATAAATAGGTCAACCTCAGTGTTTTTGCTCAAACCAAAGAATAAAGACATTCTGTAAGCTATATCACGTTCATTTTCTTTACTTTCTTCATCAATAATATAACTATTATCTATTTTATAAACTTCATCAACAAAAATAAAATCAATATCCATTTTCTCGCTTTTGTCCAGAAAAGATAAATATCTTTCTGGAGTGAAAATCAATATATTATTTTCTTCTAAATCAATATCAGAATCACTTAGTGTATGAATTTTATAGCTATTGATAAGTTTATTCTTTTCTTCTTTAAGCTTAGATAAATTCTCTGAAAGTAAAGCAATACTAGGGAAAATTAGAATTATATTTCTATAATTCATCTTGTTAATAATTTCATATACCAAATGTGTTTTGCCAAAAGAAGTTGAAGCAGATAAGAAGAAACGATTTAATCTACCGTGTTGAAATTTATCCAAAACTTCTTTTTGGTATAGATGAAGTTTAGAATCCTCATTCGTATAAAGTGTTGATTCAAAAATTAGCGAAGAAATTACATCAATTTTAATATTTTCCTCATTTTTAAGTAGAATCTTATCTTCATTAAATTTAGCTAAAATGTCATAATAGTGGGGGACACCAGCTTTCGACGATAGATGGATCAAAAAACGAAAATCTGCATCATCTAATTCTTTATCTTTTATGAAATCAAAATAATCACAGACTTTTTCTAAGAATAAATGCCTTTCTAATTGTCTGTTTTGAAACTGATTTAATGCGATTACGGTATCAAGGGTTCTTTGCTGTCTATCCATTCAATAATCTGTTTTTTACATTCTCTAACATTTGTAATTGGTAAAAAAATAAAAAATATAGAATAATCTATACCTATATCTTTAAATTTCAAATCTATATATTCAGAATTAATATGATTTATTATTTCTTCTACAGATTTGTCATAACCAGAACTATTTTGGTTATAAGTGATTAAAATGGGATATACCAACTTAATACTATTAGCATTAAGTTCATCAACCATATTTGTTATTAATGATTTTTCCCATTTATCCAAAATTTCGTAAATCTTAGTGTTTTTGTCAACAATATTTCCTTTGCTTTGCAAAATAGTTACAAAATTTGTTTCTATTAAATAGTCATTTGATATAGCTTTTGATATATTATTAAAAACACTATCGACTGCCGCTTTTCCATCTTGATAGAATTTTGTTTCACCAAACCATAATTCTAAACTTTCTCCGGTTTGAATTAAATGGAAACAATCATAACCTGTCACTTCTGATTTTTTTTGAATATCATAAAAATATCCACGACAAACTAATGTTTCATTTTTATAAAATATTTTTAAAAGAGAATATAATAAAGCCTCACCGTAGAAACCAAGTTTCAATTTTGCTGTTTCATCAGCTGCTTCATTAAACTTAAATTTCCTTTTAAAAGCATTTTCGAACATTCCTTGATGATTACCACCATCTAGCTGAAATTGGTCATATGAATAATATAAAACGCTTTCATACACGATTCGAGATAATTTTTGTAAATCATCAGCCTTATAACAGTCATCATTCAATCTTTCATGTGTGATGCAAGATTTTTGATAATTTAATGTTTGGTTAGGCAGGTTATATTCTAGAACAAGAGCTTCACTAATTAAATTGAGTAGACTTTCTTTCATTTAAGTTTTCAATTGGTTGATATAATCAGATCATATATTCAAATATACAGACAGTTCTTTTGTATCAATTACGGCTTTCCGTAAACAACAAAAATAAAAATCACTTTAAAATTTTCAATCAGTATTTTTACTGAATTTCTAAGATTTCGCCACAAAAAAAAATCCCAACTTTCGTCAGGATTTATTTGATAGTTTAATGTATTTTTTCATGTCAAAATCAAAGAGCTCTTGTATTGTAACATTAAGCTCTTTGCTTATTATTAGTAAGGTATCATATCGTGGATTAGTATTTCCTCTTTCCAATTCTCCTATTGTCTTTTTTGCATGTCCGGTTCTTAACCCCAGTTCTTCTTGTGAGATAGGCTTATTGGTCTCTGGGTTTATGACTTTCTTTCTTAATTCAGAAATTCTATAACCAAGGGCTTTTTTACAGTTATTAAGTTCGATATCATTCATTAACTGTAAAATTCTAAGATTAGAGTTAAAATTTAGGATACTTATATGTATCCTTTTTGTTTTTTTTATTACATTTATAAAAAAATACAAACACATGAAAAAAAGCAGAACACACGTTGAGACCCGTTTTTGGGCAGTTGATAAGAAGCGTTCCGGATTACAGCTGATGGAGACCTTCTTCCAGTTCAATGATCTGGCAGCCTCTAAAGAGATGTTAAACAACATTATGAATTATGCCATAAAGAGAAATAGCTGGATTGATGAAGATCCGTCCGTGATCTATCAGTTTCATCAGGCGGTGCGGTCTTTTGTGCGTGCCGGTTATCTCATTCATCTGAAGGAAAAGAAACGGATTGCCTGTGCTCATTTAGAAAATCCTTCTCCATGGATTCTTGGCTTGCTTTCGGAGAAAGAATACCAAAATCCTCTGTTGGTTTTTAAAAAAGCATTTAAAGAATACAGTGTCAGGGAGTTTGATTATTTTATGTCCGGTATTGTCTATTTCTCAATGGGAATGTATGATAATCTGCCGGAAAGAAATATCGTCAATCCCTACATCCACCTGACCAAAATGTTGGATGCCGCCCATCTGATTCTTGAAAGGAGAGGGAAGTAGAAGCTGGGAGTAGGAGGCTGGAAGATGGAAGTTATTATGAGTCGTGGTGATGGGTGTTTGGGGTAAAACTTCTGATTTCACCGCTGTCATTCTGAAAGAAACGAAGTGTATTGAAGAAACTCAAAATATGAATGAGATTCTTCCTTCGTCAGAAATCGAAGATTAGGCGGAGTCAATGACATTGCTGTGTGTTACTTTGCGTTTCAGAAAGATAAAGGCGTCATAACTTCCTTCTTCCAGCTCCCAGCCTCCAGCTTCAACAATGCGATTGAGAAAAAACTCAGTCAGTATCAATCTAATTTTTATATTTGCACATCTTGGGGGATAACCAAAATATGGGAACCCACTCCAATAAAAAAGACTAAAAATAAAATAACCAAAAACAAAGAAGAATCAGGAATGGATAAGAGTAATTTATTAATTATTGTGGCTTCGGTTTCCATATTCATTTCAGTGCTTCTTGCTATTTTCCTTGTTACCGTAAAGACAAAACATAAAGTAAGCAATAGGTTGTTTGCTGTTTTTCTGATCATCAATGCTATCGATATTAGCGAACCATTGTTTAATATGATGGTTGATGGGCCCTCTAACCTTGGAATGCTTAGAAATACATTTGCTTACCTGCAAATTCCGGTTTTTTACCTCTATATCTTATCCGTTTGCTATTCCGATTTCAAACTTAAGCCTCAATATCTCCTGCATGCGCTTCCGTTTTTAATTGCTAATCTGGCTTTAGTGCCTCGTTTTTATGGGGTAGATACAGCTGCAAAAATCAGCTTTATTCAAAATCGCCAAAGCATGATAGAATTGCAGTTTAATCATATCCTGATTCATGTTCAGATGATTGCGTATTTCGTTGCTGTTTTCAGGGTGTTAAGAAAATCAAAGACACTCTATCTTGAAAACTATGCCGGGAAAAGTATCAGTTCTTACCATTGGCTTTTTCAGTTTACCGTTGTATTGTCTGTGGTGTATGCCATTGCTCTTTTGAAAAATATTTTTAAGTTTTCAGATTATCCCTACATTTCTGAGTGGATGAAGGTTGGGCTTTTATTACTGTCGCTCTTTATTATTTGCTGGTATCTTTTCAAAGCATTAAATAATCCGGAGCTGTTCAGAAACGTTGATTCAAAATTAAAACTGGTGTCTGAGATTATTTCAGAAGAGAAAAACAGTGATGAATTAGTGTCCAGTAACAAGGAATATAATGAAGAGCTTTTGAGGTTAAAAAATTATATGATTGAGAAAAAACCTTTTCTTAATTCCTCACTTACCATTCAGGATGTTTCCAGTGAAATACAAATTCCTGTCCGGGATTTATCTCTTTTGATCAACCACCAATTAGGCCAGCATTTTTATGATTTTATAAATACTTATCGGATAGAAAATGCGATGAATATCTTAAAAGATGCTACAAAAAGCAAGGTGACGATCCTTGAAATTCTATATGAAGTGGGTTTTAATTCAAAATCTTCCTTTAATACTGCCTTTAAAAAACATACCGGGAATACGCCAACTTATTACCGTAAGAATTTGTAATACAGTTGTTTGTAATTACTCGTACTCTTTTTTTGAAAGATTCGAACCTATTTTTTTAAGCAAATGTGAACGATTACTTTTATTCGGTCGCATAGCTTCGGCGTCTTCCACATCTTTGTATCGAAATAAATTTTTAACATTTAAAAAAACGATACAATGAAAACTTCATTCTCACTTTTAGCAGTACTTTTATTCATCAGCAGCTTTTCTTTTGGGCAAAAATTTTCCACCAAGATTGATTCTATCATACAGGATAATTATAAAAAAAATCCTAACGTAGGGATCAGTGTTGGCTTCATCAGTAACAACGAAGAATATTATACTTCATATGGTAATCTGAATGCGGAAAGCCAGACTAAAATTGACAAAAGTTCTCTATTTGAAATTGCATCAATCACCAAAATTTTAACTTCAAATTTAATTGCTCAGGCAGTTATTGATCATAAAATAAAACTGGATGATTATATAGACAGCTACCTTCCGAAGGAATATGTATTGAACCAGAATCTTAAAAACAAAATCAGAGTTTCAGATCTTGCATCCCATCAATCTGGTTTACCTGACATCGATTTTGCAAAATTGATTGAGCAGAATCCACAGCAGCCAGTAAGCGGTGTTACTCAAAATACATTGAGCTCAATTATCAATAACTGCAGTGAGCTGAAAGATTATGGTAAATACCGATATTCTACCATTGGCTATACTTTGCTGGGACAGATTCTGGAAAAAATATATGGTAAGAGCTATGATGTCATTATCAGAGAACAACTTATTCAGCCGTTGAAAATGACAACTACATTCACTAAAGATTTTAATGTGAAAAACAGAACAACGGCTCACAATCCGGAAGGAGGAATTCAGGAATTCTTCAATTGGAATATTACAGCACCTGCGGGATTAGTGAAATCTAATGCGGTTGATATGGTTAAGTTTCTAAAAGCTGTATTAAATAATAAAACCAGAATAGGGCAGGCTGCCATCATTGAGGAAAAAATCTTTTATAAAGATGAAAAAAGAGAAATGGGGTTAGGTTTAGGGATCTCGACGGATGATAAAAATACAATCTATTATAAATCAGGAGACTCTATGGGTCAGTCTTCCATTATATGTTACAACAGAGCAAAAAAATGGGGGTTCATTATCCTTCTTGATCAGAGAAACTCAAAAATGAGACAGGATCTGATGAACAAAATTTATGAAACCGTTCTGAAATAAATATCATCAAATATTAGAGTTTAAATATAAAAAAATCACGCCATGAAAAGTTTTATATACCTACTGATTCTTACTGTAATAATGACGGGTTGCAAAGCAGGTCATACAGCAATATCTCAGAAAAAAGATTATAGCTTTCTTACAGATAGTTTACATGTTGAAAAACAACTAGAAAAGTATAAACTTCCGGGATTTAGTCTTGTTGTTTTTGAAAATTATAAGATTGTCTACTCAAATCAGGTTGGAGTAAAATCTATGAATTCTAAAGAAAAACTGGATGTAAACACCGCTTTTTCTACAGCTTCTATTACAAAACCCATAACAGCGCTTCTTTGCCATATCCTTGAAGAAAAAGGGCTGATTAATTTGAATGATCCTATTGATAAGTATTTAAAACGCTGGCATCTGCCAAAAAGCAAGTTTACTGAAAATAACAGCCCAACCTGGAAACAGTTTTTTAACCATACTTCAGGGACAAGTCAAGGTGGATTTTCAGATTACTATGTAGGAGATCAAATTCCTACTATCAAAGAAAGTCTTTTAGGACAGATCCCGGGATACGGTAAGGAAATTGAATTTCTGTTCACACCAGGAACTGATTTTGCATATAGCGGAGGCGGTTATGTGATTGTCCAAATGGCATTAGAAGATACTTTGAATAAATCTATTGCAGAACTTGCTCAGGAATATATCTTTTCACCTCTAGGTATGAAGAATACCACCATGATACAGCCTAATGAAAAAGGATTTCCAACCAATGTTGCTTCCGTTCACGATAAAGATGCACAAGTTATTAAAACAGGCTTGCCTATCACCCCGCAGGTTGCAGCATCAGGAGTATGGTCTACGCCTACAGATCTGGCTAAGCTTTCTATTGAGATACAAAATGCTTTGCGCAATAAAAATAACAAAGTGATTTCTCATCAGGTTGCCAAAAAAGTAGCAGAAGTAACGGCTTTGAAAAATGCTGTTGGCGGATGGGGTAATGGGTGGCAGAGATCTGTAGCGTATAACAACTATGACTGGCTGATGTGCAGCGGCTCCAATACCGGAGTTGGAGGAAGTATTTTTGCCAGTATGAAAGATGGGAATGGCTTTGTCGTTCTTGCGAATGGTGAAAAGCCTAACCGTATTCCGGTGATAAACCAGACAAGGGTAAAGATTCTGGAATTAATGAATTGGAACAATAAACTGTCTGATAAAAAGACACATGAGATTCCTGCAAGCGTAAAAAATCAACTCATCGGTACATACAACGACTTTTTGTATGGACAGGGAGCGGACACAAAAATTGTAGAAAGAAACAATCGTCTTTATGTTGAAAATCAGTTTTTAGAATATTTTAAAGGAAAAAATGACAATGAATTGGTATATCTGGAAAATGGACTTTTTACCATTGTAGATTACCCGAATCTATTAAAATTTGATTTCATCAATGGAAAGCTAAGCACGGTCATCTTAACAAGAGATGCCCTGCAAACAAAGGTTGATATCACCAATAAAAATAAATAAATACCAATTTCCATGAAAAAAATAGTAATCGGAATTTTCGTTTTTCACTCCCTGCTATCGTATGCACAGAAGGATGAAAAAACGATCGTTCTTTCTGACATTACAGAAAAAGTAAAGCGTTATTATATCGATAAAGAAGCTTATAAAAAAGTAGATTCTTCATTTCAAAGCGACCTTAAAAAAGGAGTATTTAATAAGCTGAATAAAAATAATTTTGCAGCGCTTCTTGGCAAGAAACTGAGATCGGATATAAAAGACTACCATTTTTCTTTCAGATATCTGGAAAACTATAGCCCTGAAAAGGTAGTTGATGAGAAAGAAAAGGAGAAGCTGCATGATTTTCACAACAGTCTTGAGAATTTTGGTTTTGAAAGTGTTCAGCGATTGGAGGGCAATATAGGATACATTAATTATAAAGGCTTTGCTTCATCAAATTCCAGCGCGGCTACATTGGCTGCTGCCATGAATTTTGTTGCCAATACGAACGCCTTGATCATTGATCTCAGAGAAAATCAAGGGGGAGATAATGAAATGCTTCTGTTGTTCTGCAGTTATTTTTTTGATAAAAAAACAGACCTTTATACCACCTATTTCAGGCATGAAGACAAGACGGTTATGAACAGTACGCAACCCGATGTTTTGGGGGCAAAGTATCTCTATAAAAAAATCTATATCCTTACCAGTAAAAGTACTTTTTCTGCAGCAGAAGCGCTTGCTTATTTTTTGCAGCAAAATAAACTGGCTGAAGTAATAGGTGAGAAAACACCTGGAGCAGCCAATCCGGTAGATCATTTTGTTATTCAGAATCAATATCTGTTACTTGTCCCGACAGGAAAAGTAAGTTCTGTGATAGATCATAAAAACTGGGAACATATTGGAGTGATTCCTGATCAAAAAGTAAAAGCCCAGGATGCTTTAAAAACTGCCCAAATTACCATTTTAAAAAATATTTTAGCCACAGAAACGAAAACAGAACTAAGTCCATCCGAAATAAAAAAACTTATTCATAAGCTGGAGGGATAAATGAATACGCTGCTACCGTATGAAAACGGAATAAAAGATTGATATTATGGTCAATCTTTTTTTTATTCAGAATGTCTACAGAATCATGTATAATCTTTACTGAATAAATAACAGATCATGAATGTTTTAAGAACATATCTTATTCGCGGTTTTTTGTTTTCGGCTGTATTTTTTTGTGGCAGTAAAATCAGTGCACAATCAAAAAATACACTGTCTTATTTTCTGGAAAAAGCAAAAGCAAATAGCCCTGTTCTGAATGATTATAATAATCAGGTTATCTCCAACCGAATTGATAGTTTAAAATTAAAGGCATCTTATGGTTTCATCGTGACTGGAGAAGGGAATGCAGGATATTCTCCCAATATTAAAGGATGGGGATATGATAATGCCCTTACCAATGGACAATCGCTTTTTGCCGGTGTGCGTGTAGCCAAAGAATTCATCAGCCGAAATAATCTGAATACCCGTCTCGAAGGCCTCCATGCAAGTATTGCACAGGTTCTGGCTCAGAAAAATATAAGTATTCAAACACTTAACAAACAAATTACAGATCAGTATATTGCCACGTATGCCAGCCAGCAACGGTATAACTTAAGCGAAGAAATTATTCATTTGCTCAATCAGGAGGATATTGTTTTGAAAAAACTGACACAGGCTGCTGTTTTTAAACAAACAGATTATCTGACTTTTAAAGTTACTCTTCAGCAAAATGAACTGACTCTAGAACAACAAAAAGCAGATTGGCAGAACAATTATTCTTTGCTGAAATATCTGTCCGGAATTGTAGATGACACCTTCGAATTCCTTGAAAAGCCAACATTTACTGAAACATTGAATCCCGTATCATTTGATAAAAGTATCTATAATGAAGCTTTTCAGGCAGATAGTTTAAAATTATCAAATGACGCCAAAATTATCGAATACAATTATAAACCAAAGATAACGGCCTTTTCAGATAGTGGTTATCAGTCTTCATTTGCCACAACTCCTTATAAAAATTTCGGAATGAGTGCCGGCATTGGTGTTACGATTCCGATTTATGATGGGCATCAGAAAAAAATGCTGTTGCAGCAAAATCAATTATTACTGGAAACCCGTAAGAAATATCTTGAACAAACCCAGCGACAATACCAGCAGCAGATTCTCCAGATCAATAATCAGTTTGGGCAATACAATAAAATGATCAATACTGCCAATCAGCAGATTACGTATGCTAAAACTCTTGTAGAAGCTAATGCAAAACAGCTTCCGACAGGAGATGTGAAAATGGTGGATTTTATTTTGTCCATTAATAATTTACTCAGCCTTAAAGGAAATATTATCCAGTATAATACAACATTATTCAATCTGAAAAATCAGTTGCAATACCTAATCATTCAATAAATTATGAAAAAAATAATCACCCTCATTATAACCTCTCTTTTTGTTTTCAGTTGCCATAAAACAGCTGACAATGCTCCGGCAGATACTTCTGCAACAGATGCAAAACCAAAAACACTGGTTACGATAGCTTATCCTTCCGATACGGCTCAGCTTAATAACGAAATCACACTGAATGCAACGGCAACTTATCTTTTAAAGTCTGATGTAAAAGCCAACAGCAATGGATATATTACGAAAATGACCATTAAACTGGCAGATCGTGTAAGTAAAGGCTCCGTGCTTTTCGGATTGCAGACCAAAGAAGCAAGAGCTCTTGGAAATACCATCAATAAGCTGGATCAGTCATTCCGTTTCAATGGAGCAACAACGGTAATAAGCCCTGCGACAGGTTATGTAGCGATGCTAAATCATCAGATCGGAGATTATGTGCAGGATGGGGAAATTTTAGCAACAATCACTGATGCAGGTAGTTTTGGTTTTGTGGTGGATGTGCCTTATGAATACCTTCAGATTATCAAAAATAAAGGCTCTTTACCCATCACTTTGCCTGACAATACCACTTTACAGGGGAAAATCACAAAAATAATGCCTTCAGTGGATGCGGTTTCTCAGACCGTAAAGGTGCTGCTTCAGGTCTCTGATCATACTATTCCTGAAAACCTGATCGGGACAGTCCGTTTTTCTAAAACTTCCGCCTCTGGATTATCCGTTCCTAAAATGGCTGTTGTAAGTGATGAAACACAGTCTTCTTTTTGGGTAATGAAATTAATTAATGATACCACAGCTGTAAAAACAGAGATTACAAAAGGAATTGAAACCGACAGGTATATTCAGATAAAATCAGGGAATGTAACAACGAAAGACAGAGTCATTGTTTCAGGGAATTTTGGATTGACCGATACTGCAG
Source organism: Chryseobacterium sp. 'Rf worker isolate 10' (assembly GCF_050753305.1). NCBI lineage: Bacteria > Pseudomonadati > Bacteroidota > Flavobacteriia > Flavobacteriales > Weeksellaceae > Chryseobacterium > Chryseobacterium sp. 'Rf worker isolate 10'. The sequence goes on along the minus strand of NZ_JBOZOF010000001.1, from coordinate 2,027,871 downwards.
CTGTGAAAATACAAAAACCTTAATCTGATGAAAAAGTCATTTTTTGTAACCTATAAAAATCCTTTGCTGGTATTGATTTTCCTGATTCTGGCAAGTGGAATTTATTCTTACACCAAAATTCATTCTGCGCTATTTCCGCAAATCACTTTTCCGAAAATAAAAATAATTGCTGACGCAGGACAGCAGCCTGTGAACCAAATGAAAGTAGGGGTTACTAAAGTTTTGGAAGATGCTGTGAAAAAAGTCCCGGATTTACAGGTGTTGAAAAGTACAACCAGCAGAGGAAGTTGTGAAATTTCTGCTTTTATGGATTGGAATGTGAATGTAGACCTTTCAAAACAACAGATAGAAAGCAGCATCAATGAGGTAAGAAATCAATTGCCTCCGGATGTCAATATTTCCGTTGAAAAAATGAACCCTTCGATCCTTCCGGTGATGGGTTATTCTTTAAATTCCAGTTCAAAAGACCCGATAGAACTGAAACAATTGGCGCTTTATACGATCAAACCTTTCCTTTCGCAGGTTCCGGGAGTGAGTGAAGTAAGAATCATCGGCGGGCAGGATAAAGAGTTTCGTGTGGTAATGAATCAGCCCATGATGGCGAGATTGGGAATTACACCGGCTTCTGTTCAGCAGGCTATTAATAATACCAATTTTATTAAGTCTAACGGATATTCCTCAGATTTTCGATATTTATATTTAACCCTTACTGATGCCCAGATTCGTAATGAAGGTCAACTGAAAAATCTTGTGGTGAGCAACAACGGAAACCGGATCGTTTTGCTGAGTGATATTGCTCAGATCAATATTCACAATGCCAAACAATATATAAAAGTAAATGCCAACGGGAAAGAAAGTATTCTTATTGCCATTATTCAGCAGCCGAATGCCAATGTGGTAGATCTCACCCAGGCGATGGAATCTAAAATTGCTGAACTTCAAAAAACACTTCCGAAAGATTTAATTTTAAAACCTTATTACGTTCAGGCAGATTTTGTGAATGATTCCATTAAAAGTGTTACTGATGCTTTATGGATTGGGCTTGTTTTAGCCATTGTGGTTGCGGTTATTTTTCTTCGTTCATGGAAGGCGAGTATGGTTATTCTCATTACCATTCCTGTTACGTTGAGTCTTACAATACTTGTTTTGTATACGATGGGACAGACTTTCAATATTATGACTTTGGGAGCCATTGCTGCAGCCATAGGATTAATCATTGATGATGCAATTGTGGTTGTTGAACAAATACACAGAACTCATGAGGAACATCCCGAGGAATCTTCAAAAACCTTAGTACAAAAAGCGATTAATTATCTTTTGAAAGCCATGGTAGGATCATCGTTAAGTACGATTGTGATTTTTTTACCATTTATGCTGATGAGCGGTGTGGCAGGTGCCTATTTTAAAGTAATGACAGATACAATGATTATTACATTAATCTGTTCCTTTTTTGTAACCTGGATATTATTACCTATTGTTTATTTACTGCTATCTTCAGGAGAGAAGAAAGAAAAGAATCTTCAGCATCACGATGTAAAAGAAAGAAAATGGGTAGGTTTTTTTATCAGAAAACCGTTATACAGCTATGTTTTTATTGCCATACTGATTGTTTTGACAGCGATTGTTCTTCCTAATATCAGTACCGGATTTCTTCCTGATATGGATGAAGGAAGTATCGTTTTAGACTACAATTCGCCTCCGGGAACTTCACTGGAAGAAACAGACAGAGAGCTGAAAGAAGTTGAAAAAATAATCACATCCACTCCTGAAGTGCAGGCCTACAGCCGAAGAACAGGAACCCAAATGGGATTCTTCATTACGGAGCCCAACAGAGGTGATTATTTAATTCAGCTAAAAAAGAACCGGAGCAAGACTACAAATGAAGTTACAGACGAAATTCGGGCAAAAATTGATGCTTCAGGTTTGCCATTGACCGTTGATTTTGGCCAGGTGATTACAGATATGCTGGGAGATCTGATGAGCAGTGTACAGCCTATTGAAATTAAAGTTTTTGGAACAGATCAGAAAGTGATTGAAGCGTATTCAAAAAAAATAGCGGCCATTACTGAAAAAGTAAGCGGTACGGCTGATGTATTTGATGGAATTGTAATCGCAGGACCGTCAATAGTGGTTACTCCAAAACTTCCTGTTTTAGCTCAGTACAATATTTCCTTACCTGATTTTCAGAATCAGTTGCAGGCCAATTTGGATGGGAATGTGGCAGGAAATATTTTTGATAATATTCAGTACACGCCGATACGGCTGTTATACAATGAAAAAAGCAACCAGTCTTTGAGTGATATCAACAACAGCATGATTGCTTTGCCCAACGGAATGCTGAAGCCATTGAGTGAATTTGCAACCGTGAATGTTACAAAAGGTTCTGCAGAAGTCAACAGAGAAGATCTGCAGACTTTAGGCATTGTAACAGCAAGACTGGATAACGGAAATCTGGGAGGAACAATTCAGGAAATTCAAAAGCAAATCAGTCAGAAAGTAAAACTGCCAAGCGGGTATTCTGTGGTTTATGGAGGTGCTTATGCAGAGCAGCAGCAATCTTTTAAGGAACTGCTTATTATTTTGGTGGTTTCCAGCTTGCTGGTTTTTTCTGTGATGCTGTTTCTGTTTAGAAATGTTTTGCTGGCCTTAATTATTTTATTGATTTCTGTTCTTGGACTTTCAGGTGGTATTTTACTGCTTTATTTTACCAATACACCTCTCAATGTCGGAAGTTATACAGGATTGATTATGATGGTAGGAATCATCGGTGAAAATGCCATTTTTACTTATTTACAGTTTCATGAAAGTCTGGCTTCGAAAACCAAGGAGGAAGCTGTAATCTATGCGATTAGCACAAGACTCCGTCCTAAATTAATGACAGCTTTGGGAGCAATCATAGCATTGATGCCTTTAGCACTGGGAATTGGGACAGGAGCACAAATGCATCAGCCTCTGGCCATTGCAGTTATCGGTGGATTTATTGTTGCACTGCCGCTTTTACTCGTTGTATTGCCTACTTTATTAAACAAAATTCAATATAGACAAGAAGAAATAAACAATTAATAAATTATTAAAATTAAAACCATTTATCATTGTAAGTGTATTTCTATGCCTTTCACTCAGTGTTTCTGTCAACAATTTACGGTATGTAAGCTACGGGAGCAGAATTCAAAATTTATTCAAAATCAGGTTTTTACTTTGTAGTCATAAATTTTTATTATGAAGCTTATATCTTTTCAATATAGAAGGCTGCAGCCCTATGCATATGGCATTTTTTCAGTATTAGTGCTGACATTTCTGCTTTTAGGTTTTTATGTAACTGCAGAACCTCCGCAGTATTTGGATATCCATATTTCAAAGGAAATACAGGAGAATCAGAGTGCCGGGCTTAATGATTTTATGATATGGGTCAGCTGGCTGGGAAGAACATCTGTGTCGGTGGGGGTAGTTGTTGTCCTGTCATTGGCTTTATTTTTATTGAAATATAAAAGAGAGTCAGTTTTGCTTCTATCAACACTGGTTTCAGGATTAATAGGTTTGTTTTTCAAAGTTTTGATTAACAGGCCGCGTCCTTCCAGAGAGCTGGTGACATTATTGGAGGATACAAAATATCAGAGTTTTCCCAGCGGTCATGTTTTGTTTTATACCGTTTTCTTTGGTTCACTGATTCTTATGATTTTAAATACAAAAAAAATCGTAAAAAGGTCCAAGATAATTCTTAGCTTCACTTGTCTTGCTGTAATATTCACTGGCGCTGTGTCAAGAGTTTATTTGGGAGCACATTGGTTTACGGATGTTTTGGGCGGCTTTGTTTTAGGATGTATTTTGTTGTGTATTACCGGATATTTTTATATCGGGAATTCAGAGAATGTGATTAATCAATTAAATTAAACAAAAATTATGAAAATACTTATCATAGAGGATGAACCGGCCTTAAGCAAAAGCATGGTCAGCTATCTGAATTCGGAAAGTTATCTCTGCGAAGTTGCCAATGATTTTAAAAGCGCTATTGAAAAAGCAGATTCCTATGATTATGACTGCATACTTCTCGATATTTCTCTTCCGGACGGAAACGGTTTAAACGTGTTGAAATTTTTAAAAGAAAATAATAAAACAGAAGGAGTAATCATTATTTCTGCTAAAAATTCTATTGAAGATAAAATTGAAGGTTTAAAACTTGGAGCAGACGATTATATTCCTAAACCCTTTCATTTATCAGAGCTCAGTGCGCGCATTGCAGCGGTTATCCGCAGAAGAAAATTTAATGGAGATAATATCTTGGTCCTGAACGAAATCACAATTGATATCTTGGCAAAAACAGTTTCTATCCATAATCATATTGCGGATTTAACAAGAACTGAATATGATCTGCTGCTTTATTTTGCGGTGAACAAAAACAGAGTCCTTTCTAAGGCTGCCATTGCAGAACATCTATCCGGTGAGGATATTTATCTGTATGAAAATTATGATTTTATATATGCTCACATCAAAAATCTTAAGAAGAAACTTTCTAAAATTGGATGTGAAGACTATTTAAAATCTGTGTACGGAATGGGATATAAATTTGAAATTTAATATGAAACTGATTCATTATTTATCAAAGAGGTACATCATTTATTCGGCATGTATTTCCATTATTGCAATTCCCTTGTTTTATCTTTCCTTACAGTATTTATTGTTGGGAGGGCTGGATGAAGGCATGAGACAGCAGAAAAAATGGATCGAAACCCAGTTGAATACTGTGCCAGCAAAGAATTTCGTTTCTTTTGAAAATGAGATAACCGTTACGCCCTCTAAGCAATCGTTGAAAAGTGATGTGTTCTCCAGCGAACCTATTTTTGTAAAGTCCGATAATGAGATTGTAATGCATCGTGTGATGCTCTCAAACGTTGTGATAAAAGGAAAGAATTATACCATCAGGATCCAGAAATCAATGATTGAAGATGAAGATCTTCTTACCAACCTATTACTACTTCAGTCTGGTTTTATTTTAATTTTAATTATCGGATTGGGACTTATTAATGTTTCTATATCAAAAAAAATATGGCTTCCTTTTAATAATATTGTCAAAAAAATGAAAGGGTATCGCGTTGATACTTCCGGTAAGCTTGATTTTATGCCTACTAAGATTGTTGAGTTTAAAGATCTGGAAAACTCTATTACCGAATTGATAAATCGCAATAATAAATTATACAAATCCCAAAAAGAGTTCACAGAAAATGCTTCCCATGAGCTGCAGACTCCGATTGCCATTTTTTCAAGTAAGCTGGAGCTGCTGATGCAGACTTCTCCCATTTCAGAAGAGCAGGCAGATTATATCAATGAAATATCCCTTGCAGGAAAGAGAATGCAGAGAATCAATAAAACCCTGCTGTTATTGACGAAAATTGAGAATAATCAATTTCCCAATATTGAAAAGATTGTGGTAAAAGATGCATTAAACGATCTTATCCAGCAATATCATGATACTTTACAAATGAGGGAAATTCATCTGGAAACAGAATTTCGGGATCATGTTGAGGTTGTTGCGAATCCTATTCTGATTGATATTTTATTGGGCAATCTTTTGTCAAATGCAATCAAGTACACAGAAGATAAAAAGCACATACAGGTAGAGCTTTCTAAAACATTTTTAAGGATTAGTAATGATGCGCAGGAGGGAGTGTCCGGGCTCAGAGAATCAGATTTGTTTCAGCGGTTTAAAAAACAGTCCAATCATAGCCACAGTCTTGGACTGGGATTAGAGATATGTAATAAGATTGTCAGCCTTTATCATTTTAAAATCACTTATAGCTTTGAAAACAGTAAACATTATTTTACAGTTTTTTTTGAATAATTTTCATTTTCCACTTAAAATTCAGCATGTCTACAGAATTGGGTTACAAATTTACATTGTTAATTAAAAATCATATTTAAAATGAAAAAAATAATTTTAGCAATGGCGTTGGCTGGCCTAAGTACGTTTGCATATTCTCAGGAAAAGAAAGACAAAAAAGAAGGAGCAGAGGTGCCTGCAGTGGTAGAAAAAGCATTTCAGAAAGCTTATCCTGGCACAAAAGCAAAATGGGAAAAAGAAGATGAGAAATACGAGGCAGGGTTTAAATATAAAGGCCAGGAGATGAGTGTTTTGTATAATTCTCAAGGAATTTTGGAAGAAAAGGAAACGGAAATAAGCGCTAAACTGCTTCCTGCAGGGGTTACATCCTATATCGCCAAAAATAAATTAGGCAAAATTAAAGAGGCTGCTAAAATCGTAAAGGCAGACGGAACAATATTATATGAAGCCGAAGTAGATGGTGGTGATGCATTGTTCAATACTAAAGGTGAATTTGTAAAACTTCAGAAGGATTAAATACCTAAGTGGATTGATGATGAGACGGAAGTCACTTTTTAGAAGTGGCTTCTTTTCCTGTTTCAGGAGATGATTGATTTTATGGACCAAAAATTCCAAATTTCTTCAGAATTACCTCTCAACTTTGTCTTATGTAATTTATTTATGAACAATGTATTGCAAGCTGTAAGAGATTATATGGTATTATTTCTTACGAAAAATCTTTCCGATCAGTTGACTTTTCACAATGTAGGACATACCTATGAAGTGGTTTCTGCGGTGCGTGAGATTGCTCAGGAATGCCTGCTTTCTGAAGAGGATATTTGTGTATTGCAGGTTTCTGCATGGTTCCATGATTCCGGATATGCCTATTCTTATAAAGGACATGAAGAGGAAAGTAAGAAAATTGCCAAAAAATTTTTAGAAAATTACGGTTGTAATAAAGATTTTATCGGAAAAGTTTTACAATGCATTGATTCCACCAAATATCCCCAGAATCCGGTTTCGGAAATCGGGAAAATAATCTGTGATGCAGATATGTTTCATTTGACAAGAACTAATTATACTAAGTATGAAAAAGCTTTAAGACTGGAGTTCGAAAAATATCTCGGGCTTACTTTTACCGATGAAGAATGGCAAATGGAGAATAATAATTTTTTCATAAAACATCAATATTTTACAAAATACGGACAGAATATCCTTGCAAAATTTAAAGAGGTCAATTTTCTGTTAATGAATTCTTCCAACAAATTTTAATACCCGAAAATAAATGTTAAATTCTTGTCAGAATGCAGTACTCAGCATTTTCATTCTAATATCAGTTTGCGGAAAGCTCTCCGCACAGAATAATGATTCAATCCAGATTCAGGAAATAAAAAAAGACAGTACAGCTGTTTTAAGTACTGAAAAAAATACATTGAGTTATAAGAAACTAATCATTCCTGCTGCACTTATAGGATATGGAGTAGCAAGTTTAAGTGTAAAAGGCTTAAAACAGTTGAATTTTTCTACAAGAGATGAAATTAATGAACATCAACCCGACCATATAAAACTTGATAATTATTCCCAGTTTGCCCCTGCTGTCTTGGTGTACGGATTGAATGCAGCCGGAGTTCAGGGGAAGCATAATTTCCGGGACAGAAGTATTATTTATGCAACTTCAATGCTTATCACCTCAGCGTTTGTGGTTCCTTTAAAACATATTGCTAAGGAAGAAAGACCGGATTTTTCAAACAATCTTTCATTTCCGTCGGGTCATACAGCCATTGCCTTTGCGTCTGCACAATTTATGTTCAGAGAATATAAGGATACAAATTTTCTGTTAGGAATTTCAGGATATTCTTTGGCTGTTTTCACAGGAGTTTACAGAATGCTGAATGATAAACACTGGTTTGGTGATGTGGTTGGAGGAGCCGGCTTTGGTATTCTTTCAACAGAACTGGCATATTGGCTTTTTCCTAAAATCAATAATTTGCTGAGTGGAAAAAATAAAAGCTCTTCTGCTATGGTAATGCCTTATTACCAAAATAAAATGGTTGGGATAGGATTGGTTAAAAATTTTTAATAATTGAATATGTGGTTCTATTATGCTTTACTGTCGGCACTATTTGCAGCGTTTACTGCCATTTTTGCTAAAATAGGAGTGTCCAATATCAGCTCCAATCTTGCGACCGGAATCCGGACAATTATCATTTTGGTTCTGGTGTGGAGTATAGTTTTCATAAAAGGAGAAGCAAAAGAAATTGGTTCTTTATCAAAAATCAATATTATATTTCTGGTTCTTTCAGGTGTTGGCACAGGATTGTCGTGGCTGTTTTATTTTAAAGCTTTGCAAATTGGAAAAGTTTCACAGGTAGCAGCAGTAGATAAACTGAGTGTAGCAATTGCCATCATTTTTGCAATGGTGTTTTTTAAAGAAACCCTGACTTTGAAAACGGCAATTGGAGCCATATTAATCATCAGCGGAACCATATTATTGGCCTTAAAATAAACTGTATGTAAAAAGCCTCAATTCAGCTTTGAAAAACTTTTTAAAAGATTATCAGTGTTGAATTAAACATATCAAAAAGCCTTTCAGTTTTTCTGAAAGGCTTTTTGATACAAGAAAAATTTTATTTCATAACTTGCTGATCATAAAGAAGATTGTCGTCTTCATCAAAGCTTATGATCAGTACTTTAAATTGTTTTGCACTGTCGTTATTAAAGAATTTGATTCTTGGCGGAACATAATCGCTGTCGAATAAATTAGGATTCCAGTACAGGGTTTCGCGGGTATCAGTTTCAATTTTCGCCGGAGAATCATCGTCTATCATTTCAATAGGAAATTCCGAAGGTCTGTCATATCCTTTGATGATAGCTGAGTTGTTCTTTTGCACATCCTTTTCATTGCTTTTAGACTTCATATTGCCTCTCATGGTGTAGATGGCGACGGCATCACCTATTAATCCTGATCCTTTAATGATTTTTACCATCGCAATATTACCTACAGGAAGGCTGGCAATCATAGTGGGATCAGTCTGTACCTCATCTAAATACAACTTAGCCTGCTGGCCGCGGATGTAAGGTACATTTACCCCGGAATTATTTCTTTGAAACGTTAAGCCGGCAGCTCTTCCCTGCAGCCAGTCCAGAATATTGGTTGATCCTAGAGCATGCTGATCTTCGTTAACAAAGTCGAATACTGTAGAATTGACAGAACTGAACATTCCTGTGGACAGTTGTTTGTCTAATTCTTCTTTCGGGTCTTTCTTTTTTCCTACCAATGCTACTTCCTGAATTTGGATATCAGCACTCTCTTTCTTTTTTATATTTTTCTGAGTATTGATGGCTCTCGCAATGGTGGGAGGAAGAGTTTTGTTTTCACCGGATTTTACTAAAGTATATTTTGTACCTGGGAAATTTCCTTTAAATTCTGTAGGAAGTATCAATGGCTCTACTGTGACGAACAGATTATCGGTATTCGCTTCTTTGTCTTTTTCTGCATTCACAAATAATGAAACATCTACAGGTTCATCGTTGTTAAGATTGTTTAAATAAACATATCCGTTTTGATCTGTTTTAAACTGATTAATGGCCGGATCACCTTTACCTACTCTTAATACTAAATTTACAGTAGTGTTCACTAGCAGAGCATTGTTTTTAATAGGTTTTACTCTGTAAGAAAGAAACTGTTGGGAAACAGTTTTAATAGTAGGTACAGCTCCACTTAGGACAGAATTCCAGTCGAATCTTTTCCATGTTTCAGAAATAAGAAGGGCATCTAAAGCTTCGGTATTGGCCGTTTTAGAAAAATACTGTGCCGGGCTGTCTATTTTTGAAGTAAAATCTCCCGTTAGCCAAAGTCCGCTCAGAATATTTTCCTCTTCCGGACTCTGGTTGCCGTTATCTTCACTTACCAAAACCGTATAATTTTTAAAGTAAGATTCCGGAGAAAGATCAATACTGTTAAAAGCTCTTGGAGTTGGTTTTAAACTTTGGCCTACTATTTCTGCTTTCTCAATCTTTAAATTACCAGGTCTTATAAAACAAAGTCTCTGCGCAACAAGATTATCCTGATCATCAAAAATGGCCAGCTGCAAAACAGCATTAGCACCATTGCTTACTTTTGTAGGAATAAGACTGGATGCTTCATTGGTCAAATGGTTGATATTGGCTCTGTAGGCAAGATGGTTATTGATAAGTCCGACAATTTTATAACCCTGAAGCTGTTGTTTCAGATTAACGCCTTTCAAAGTATATTTAACCCCTTCTTTAGAGCTGGAAATATCTACATTCAGGCCGCTATCTGCAACCTGTGGCAGATCTATGGTCTGGCTTTTTCCGGTATTATCCTGAATGACAGCCTGGTATTTCTTTCCGGATGCCGGAGTTATTTTAAACGAAGAAACATTTTTATCAAAAGACTTAAACGTAGCCAGAGGAGTTTTTGGGTTTTGGACATCGATTACTTTTCCGGACCAGTTTTCCGGGAGAGAAGTATTGCCGGATAATCTTACAGCAAATTTTGTAGGCATTCCGTTAATGAAAGTTCCGCCTTCAGGAAAGGCTTTTGCAGACCAGTCAGAACTTTTGGAAATCACTAATGATTCTTTGGAGTTCGGGTTGTAAACCGGCAACGTTTTGACGATTTGAAAATCTTCATTAAAGTTGGTCATATAAGGAGTATAAGCCCTTACAAAATAAACCTGCTCAGGAAGGTCTTCTTTCAGTTGAAAATCTCCGCTGCCCTCACCGTTGGTAAGAAGTACTGTTTTCCAGTCTATTAATTTTTTATCAGAATTGTAAAGTTCAACAAATAGAGTAGTAGACAATGCAGAACGGTTGTAGCCGTCAAATACAAAACTTTTAAACCAGATCTTATCACCCGCTGCATATTGTGATTTATCGGTAAGTAAATATACTTTTTCCTGTTCGTAATGGTCCTCAAGATTGGTAAGTGCTTTTTCCAGTTTGCTTTGTGCCAGTACAGGTTGTACAATAGAAAGGAGCAATACACAGAACATATTTTTCATAAAAATCTTAGCGCATTTTAATTCTGTGCTAATGTAATGATTTAAAAACTTCGAAAATTGATATTTATTCAATTTCAAGAGTATTTATTTCAGATTTTGAAGAGTTGGTTTTTAATGGCAGGTTTGATGATCATTTTTTTCAGGAAAATGACACTGATACAGTGATTTTATTAAGGTACAACACTCAGAACGGTTCAGTATTTTATCAATAAAATGAGATGTGGTAGCATACAAATCGTAAATAAAACTTATCTTTAATTATATGAATTGGAGAAGCTTATAAGTTGACAGAATGTAATTCAGATGTCGGCAAGATAGTTGTACTCAATGAACCACCCAACCAAAATATAAACTATGAATGTACAGGCAAAACAGGATTATCATATTAAAAATGAAGATACTGACAATTTCGGTCCGGATGTTATAAAAGGCTTGTCCACTCATCCGAAAAAATTGTCTTCAAAATATTTTTACGACAAAACAGGCGACCATCTTTTCCAGCAGATCATGGCCATGCCGGAATATTATCTTACCGATTGCGAGCTGGATATATTTCAAAATAAAACAGAAGAACTTGCAAAAGCAATTTCCAATATCAATGAGTCTTTTGACTTGATAGAACTGGGCGCAGGCGATGCCATGAAATCATCTTACCTTCTCAAAAACTTAGTAGAGAAAGGAACGGATTTTACCTATATGCCTATCGATATTTCAGGGAATATTCTTTCTGTTTTACAGGAAAGCCTAAAGAAAAAACTGCCTGAACTGAAAATATTGCCGCTGGAAGGTGAGTATTTTGATATGCTTGATAAAGCAACAGCTCTTTCGAAAAGAAAAAAAGTAGTCCTTTTCTTAGGAGGAAATATAGGAAATATGGAAAGCGAGGAAGCCAGACATTTCTGCAGTGAAGTGAAAAGAAAACTGAATGCCGGAGATCTATTTCTCGTAGGTTTTGACCTCAAGAAAAATCCAAACACCATTCTTGCTGCATATAATGATCCGGCGGGAATTACCGCTTCTTTCAACCTTAATCTTCTTACAAGAATTAACCGGGAACTGAAAGCTGATTTCAAGGTGGAAAACTTCCAGCACTATCAAAATTATGACCCGGTTTCGGGGGCCTGCAGAAGTTTTTTAGTAAGTCTTTGTGATCAGGAAGTTCATGTAGGAACCCATTTGTTTCACTTTAAAAAAGATGAATGGATTGACATGGAAGTTTCTCAGAAGTTTTCGGAACAGGATATTAAAAAGCTGGCAGGAGATTCAGGGTTTCATATCCTTGTTGAGATTAACGACACAAAAAACTGGTTTGTAGATTCTATCTGGATGGTATAATTTAAAATGATTATTTATGAAAAAAGATGCATTACTTGTAGAAGCAAATCCTCATAAAAGCTGGCTGAAAAAGTACGCTGAAATCAGGAATCATTCTGTTGAGATTTGCAGTCCTTTGGAAATTGAAGATTATGTGGTTCAGCCTGTCGTGGATGTAAGTCCTCCCAAATGGCATTTGGGCCATACCACCTGGTTTTTCGAAACCTTTATTTTGCAGCCCAACTTTCCTGGGTATGAAGTTTTTGATCCTCAGTATAATTTTGTGTTCAACAGTTATTATGAAACCATCGGAGCTCGTGTGATCCGTACCGATAGAGGGAATCTGAGCCGACCTTCCGTTTCTGATGTTTTTAAATATCGTGAATATGTAGATCAAAAGATGGATGAATTTCTTCAGAACGGATATCTTACAGAATCACTGGAATCACTGTTGGAATTAGGCTTAAATCACGAACAGCAGCATCAGGAATTATTACTGACAGATATTAAATATATTTTAGGACACAATCCTTTATTTCCTGCTTACAAAAAGGAAAATATTTCAAAAAAGGAAAATACCGGAATATCAGAAATGATCAATTTTTCAGAAGGAATTTATGAAATCGGTTTTAATGGTGAAGGTTTCTGTTTTGATAATGAACTCGGAAGGCACAAAGTGTATCTGAATGATTTTAAAATTTGCAGCCAGCTGGTAACCAATAAAGAATATTTAGAATTTATAGAAGCCGGAGGTTACGAAGATTTCCGCCACTGGCATGCTGAAGGCTGGGACTGGGTAAGGCAAAACAATGCAAAATCTCCTTTATACTGGCATTTCATTGATGGAAAATGGATGAATTATACTTTAAACGGTTTACAGGAAATCGATTTAGAAGAAAAAGTCTGCCATATCAATTTTTTCGAAGCCTCTGCTTTTGCTTCTTGGAAGGGAAAACGCCTGCCCACAGAAGCTGAATGGGAAGTCGCATCAGAATATTTTGACTGGGGAAAACGATGGGAATGGACGAATTCTGCCTATCTTCCGTACCCCGGATTTAAAAAAGAAGCTGGAGCTGTAGGAGAATATAACGGGAAATTTATGGTAAATCAAATGGTGCTTCGTGGTGCTTCAGTGGCAACTCCGCCCGGACACAGCAGAAATACCTACCGGAATTTTTTCCCGACTCATTTGCAGTGGCAGTTTACCGGAATCCGGCTTGCACAATAATTTTGCCTATGATTACAGTTGAATCGGTTTCAAAAAGTTTTAACGGAAAAAAAGCAGTCGATGGTATTTCTTTTCAGGCCAGCGATAAGGAAATTCTGGTTCTCTTAGGAACAAGCGGCTGTGGAAAAACGACCATGCTGAAAATGATTAACCGTCTCATAGAAGTAGATTCCGGGAATATTTTAATTGACGGTAATAATATTCAGTCACAAAAAGCGGAAGAAGTACGTATGGGAATTGGTTTTGTCATGCAGCATTCCGGATTGTTTCCTCATTACAACATTCAGCAGAATATTGCAGTCATTCCCGATTTACTGAAATGGAACAAAAAAAAGACAGCAGACAGAACGCTGGAACTATTACATAAACTTCATCTTTCAGAAGATCTGCTTTCCAGGTTTCCCAGTGAATTAAGCGGAGGGCAACAGCAGAGAGTAGGAATTGCCAGAGCTTTAATTGCGGATTCGCCTGTCTTATTGATGGATGAACCGTTCGGAGCATTGGATACTATTACCAAAGCTGATATTCATGCAGAATTCAAATCGCTGGAAGAACTTAAAAATAAAACCATTATTCTGGTTACCCACGATGTTCAGGAAGCATTCGACTTAGGTCATAAAATTTGCCTGATGGATAATGGGAAGATTGTTCAGACAGGAACTCCAAAAGAAATGCTTTACCAGCCTAAAAATGATTTTGTTAAAAACTTCTTTGCCCAAAACAAACTTTTACTGGAATATAAAATAGCCAGATTGAAAGATGTGGCATCTTTGGTTGATAGCAATCGTTTCTATGGAGATCTTCAGTTTTCAGAGAACACAGGAGTTTGGGATGCTCTGCAGCAGTTGAGTGCAGAAAATTCGCTTTCCGAAGACTATGAAAACCTGGTTAAAGCTTTTAATGAATATCGAAAATTCCAGATTGTATGAGTGAACAAAGTTTTTGGCAGTTTGTTACAGAGCAGCATGAAAAACTGCTTATTCAGGTTGTACAGCATCTTGGGCTTACATTTTTGTCTTTGTTTCTGGCTATCATTATTGGGGTACCTTTAGGAATTTTAATTGCCCGAAAAAGAAAATTATCAGGTTCTGTTTTAGGAATTGCAGGCATTTTACAGACTATTCCCAGTATTGCTTTGCTCGGTTTTATGATTCCCGCTTTCGGAATCGGGGCAACTCCGGCCATTGTTGCATTGCTGATCTATGCGCTCTTACCCATCATAAGAAACACTTACACCGGAATTACAGAAGTAGATTCTGCTGTAACTGAAGCTGCAAAAGCTATGGGAATGAACAGAAAGCAACTGCTTTTTAAAGTGGAACTTCCTTTAGCTATGCCTGTTATTATTGCAGGAATCAGAACAGCGGCAGTTATCAATGTAGGTGTCGCAACCTTAGCGTCATTTGTGGCCGCAGGTGGTTTGGGGGAATTTATTTTTGGTGGAATCTCACTCAACAGCACCAATATGATCCTTGCCGGAGCCATTCCGGCTGCATTACTGGCTGTCCTTTTGGATCAGACTATTGCTGTTTTACAGAAATCAAGCTATCGTTCAGTAAAGAAATTAAAATATAGTATTCCGGTTGTATTAATCATCATTGGAGGCCTCTATCTTTTGAGTTCCACTTCAGATCATAAGCTTAAAGCAGGCTTTACCCCAGAGTTTATGGGAAGGCAGGACGGTGATCTGGGACTTCGTTCGGTATATGGATTAGATGTGCATCCTCTGGTTGTAAGCGACGCCATTATGTATAAAGCAGCTTATGAAAAAGACCTGGATCTGATTAGCGGATACTCTACAGACGGAAGAATCAAAGCTTTTGATCTCTATGTTCTGGAGGATGATAAGAAGATTTTTCCGCCTTATTTTGCCGCTCCGGTTATCAAAACAAAAACACTGGAAAAGTTTCCGGAACTGGAAAAAACACTGAATCTTTTATCAGGAAAATTCAATGATTCCATAATGACAGATCTTAATTATAAAGCGGATTATCTGAAACAGACTCCTGAGAAAATTGCTAAAGATTTTTTAATAAAAACGAATTTATATAAAGATCCGCGCAAGGGAAACTCCCGGATTATTAAAATCGGATCGAAAATTTTTGGTGAACAGTATATTCTTGCCGAAATTTACAAAATGCTCATTGAAGGCTATACCGAGTATAAAGTGGAAACGAAAACAGGGCTTGGCGGAACGAAAATCTGCTTTGATGCTCTGATGAATGATGCGATAGATTTTTATCCTGAATATACAGGAACCGGACTTTTGGTCTTGCTGAAGCCTACTGCAAAAACAGTAGAAGAAGTTTCTAAAAGCCCGGAAAAAACATTTAATTATGTCAATCTGGAGTTCCGGAAACAATACGGAATCCAATGGCTGAAACCTCTCGGATTTAATAATGCTTATGCTTTGATGATGCGAAAAAAACAGGCTGACGAACTTAAAGTTAAAAACATTTCAGACCTGAAAAATTATCTGGATTCAAAATAATGTTTCTAAAAATGAAGTACAATTTCGATGAAATCATAAAAAGAAGAGGAACCCATTCCGTAAAATGGGATTGGGCAAAAGAAGATATATTGCCCATGTGGGTGGCCGATATGGATTTTAAAACCGCTCCGGAAGTGATTGAAGCTATCTCTGAAAAGGTTTCGCATGGTATTTTCGGATATGGTACAATTCCTAAAGATTTTCATCATTCAGTAATTGATTGGTGGAAAGTGAATCATGGTTTTATTATAGAAAAAGACTGGATTTTACCTGCAACAGGAATGCTTCTGTCACTTTCGGCGATCATCCGTACTTTTGTGGAACCTGACGAAAATATTATTCTGCAAACCCCTGTTTATAATCATTTTTTTACCATTTTAGAAAATTATGGCTGTCATGTCGTCTGCAATGAGTTGAAATACGAAGCAGGAAATTACACCATCGATTTTGATGATCTGGAGAAGAAAGCTTCTGATCCGAAAACTAAACTGCTGTTGTTTTGTAATCCACATAATCCTGTTGGAAAAGTCTGGACGAGAGAAGACCTTGAAAAAATAGCGGAGATCTGTTCACGAAATCAGGTGATGGTGGTTTCTGATGAGATTCATTCTGATTTGATTTTTAATAACCACCAACATATTCCATTTGTTTCAATAGCTCAGAACTACCAGCTTGAATCGGTAACTTGTGGTTCACCATGTAAGACTTTTAATTTTTCAGGTTTACCCATATCCTATCTTATTTCTCTGAACAAAAACTTATTGGAGCAGACGCATAAGACTTTAGAGCTTCAGGAAAACAGCTATCCTAACCCAATTGCAATGGAAGCGATGATTGCAGCTTATACAAAAGGACACGAATGGATGGATGAGCTTAAACACTATCTGTATGAGAATTTTATATTTCTGAAAAATTATTGCAATGAGCATCTGCCAGAGATTAAAGTAATTCCTTTGGAAGCTACTTATCTTGTTTGGCTGGATTGCACTTCATTCGGTAAAACCTCTGATGAATTGTCAAAAATTCTTCTGATGGATGGTAAAGTCTGGCTGAATTCCGGAACGATGTATGGTAATAATGGGGAAGGCTTTCTGAGAATCAATATCGGGTGTCCAAGACAGCTTCTGACAGAGGGGCTTGAACGGCTTAAAAAAGCTTTGCAGGAATGAAATTATTATGTTCGAATTTGAAGTTCAATTTATCATAAAATAAACAATAAGCGCCAATTTGTAAAAATTGGCGCTTATTGTTTTTGAATGGCTCTGAACGGAATTCTATTGATTGTATTAATGGGAAGTTACAGACATTGAATTTTTAGACAGAAAGAATTAATCAATATTTGGTGAGAAAAAAATGTTTTGAAAGAATATTTTTATTATTTTTATGAAATAAACTAATACGTGGAAATAAATGAAAAATATTCATATATAAATATTTATGTGAATATAATATACTGAAAATAATCCTTTTAAATTTTAATTATGCAATAGGCCTTGTTCGGGCACAGGCTTGTATTTCTGCGGGTATAAAGACAGTACATGATTGAAAATATAGACAGATTGAATTAAACTTAGATAAACATTTAAACCCAATCACTCCTATGGAAAAATCACACAATCACACGCATGGCTGCACGCATTGTGCCTGCAACAATCCTGTTTTGGAAATTCTTAAAGAAGAACTTTTCAGCCCGGAAAATCTGGGAAAAATGAAATCCATTTCCGGGAAAAAGACTACTCAGAAGCCACAAACCTTAATGGTGAGTGGAGGAACCATCCGTCCTATGATTGGAGGATCAACGGAAACAGTTGAATCCATTGGATTTGCTAATGGAAAAGTTGTTATAACCGGTGATAAAAAAGCGGTAGAAAAATTTATGCTTAAAAATCACCCAAAACATCAAAAAAAAGTATTAACCGGAACTCAGACTTTACTTCCTGGTCTAATAGAGCCACATGTTCATATGGTTCCTACAGCAATGATGTCCGACTGGCTGGATGTGAGTCCTTTCAACGGTCAGGATTTGCTTGCTGTATATGATTTGGCTTCTGTGGGAGCAATAATAAATAATAATATTCCTAAAATTCCAGGATATGTTATTTTAGGAAGAGGTTTGGATCCGTCATTAATGCCTTTTGTCATAAAATCTGACGGCACAAAAGAACTGCAGACTATTGATAATGTGGTGCTTGATACTATTAATTCTGAGAAACCTATAATGCTGTTAAGTGCTTCTATGCATACCCTTTACCTGAATACCAAGGCTTTACAGCATGTATACAAAAACAGCAGTGAGATCAAAAAACAGTATAAAACCGTTGATCAATATATTCTGGAAACCAAAGGCCAGCTTCAGGAAAGTCCGGAAATGACACCCGCTTTGAAGGTGGTAATGGTTCAGATTATTGCAATGAGCGTACATATTAACAAATATCTGACAGAGCTTTTTCAACTGGCAAATTCCAGAGGAGTTACCTTCATGTATGATGCCGGTCTGAATAAAGGCTTTGAAACCCTTTTAAGGCTGTATGCTGAGATTCACCCTGAATTGGTAAGAACGGGCGGAGCATTTATTTGTTCCAGCCAGGAAGATGCCAATAATCTAGGCACCTATACAGAGCCTGATAATTATAAACCTGTTTATTACGGACATGTTAAAGTGGTTTCGGATGGATCAAACCAGGGACTTACCGGTTATCAGAGTGCTCCATACCTCTGTAATCCTGCTGATAATACAGGGATATTCAATTTTCCGCAGGCGGGTATTCCTGCGCATACGATTCCGCCAAGCTATAATACGTTAATCAATACTGTTGTGGCTGTAAAAGGCTGGCCGTTGATGGTGCATGCCAATGGGGATCAGGCAGTAACATTTGCAATTAATGCTTATCAGCGTTCTCTGGCTCAATATAAAGGTCCGGAGCTTCGTAACCGTATAGAGCACTGCTCGCTTCTGACCTCAGATCAAATTACCAATATGCTCCAAATGGGTGTTTCTCCGAGCTTTCTCATTGGACATGTCGGATATTGGGGATATGCTTTTAAAGAAGTAATATTCGGTGAGAAGGCGCAAATGCTTGACCTTTGCGGTTCAACACTTGCTGCTGGTATGAGAATTACCCTTCATAGCGATAATGAGGTAAGCCCATTAGGCCCTTTAAGAATGATGGAACAATCGATCACAAGAATAATGGAAAAGAATCCAAAAGATATTGAAGTTTTAAACAGTGCCGAACGCCTTACCCCTGAGCAGGCTTTGATTGCTGTTACTTATGATGCTGCCTGGCAGTGCTACGCAGACAAATGGGTAGGGTCATTAAATGATGGATATTTTGCTGATTTTGTTGTATTGGAACAGGATCCTCTTTCATTAAATACACCCTCACTGCAATATATGAAAATGAGAAATATTCCGGTATTGGAAACCTGGGTAGGGGGTGTATGTGTATATCCGCTGGATCAAAAGAAGAATCAGAATGGAAAATCCGTGTCTGAAAAAAATATGATCATGTCAGATAGCCTGTAGTTGTTTCTAAAAGAGCAGGCTGATTTTTTTTAGTTGAATATCAATCAGAGTAGATGGTTTTCTACTCTGATTGTGTTTTTTTGATCTTATTTTACCTGTATTTTTATCCAGTGCAAAATCTCTTTCAAGGCTGTTGGTGAGTAGGTTTGTTCTATTTTTTTGTATTCCTGAGGTGCTCCTGTATCAGATTCCTGGAATAAATGATTTAAATCCGGTAATTCCATAATAGTCATATTTCTGTTTCTGGCTTTTCGCAATGCTTTTTTTATGGCATTCAGATTTTCTTTTGGCGTTATCTGCAGATCTTTTTCTCCGTTAAGAGCTAAAACCGGAATCTTAACTTTTTTTAAGGTATTCACAGGATTATATTTGATGAAGTACTGCATCCAGGGAGTAGCATAGGTTTCAATCTGTGAGCGGATGAACTCGTCTGCAGTCATATGATCAGGTTTTTTAAAATCTGGATTTTCATTCAGGAACTTTTGCAGATGATCCCTTAAATCTGTTTTTAACACTTCAATATCCGAGGATTTTTTTACAAGATCAAATATCTTTTTATTGATCCTTTCTGTTGCTTTTATTTCTTCTTTGCTTACTCCTGATGCTTCTGCAATCAATTTTTGTTGTATCAAAAGGATTTTATCACCAGGAATTCCCGGTCCGCCCAGCATGACAATAAATGATATATCTTTGGACTGAATGGCTACTAATGGAGCAATGAGTCCTCCTTCACTATGTCCTATCAAACCGATTTTTCTTGAATCAATTTCCTTTCTTGTTTTAAGATATGCAACGGCACTTTCTACATCACTGGCCAAATCTGCGGATGTAGCACTGTTGAAATTGCCTTCAGACATGGCGGTTCCTCTGTCATCATACCGTAAAACAGCAATTCCGTTTTTGGTAAGAAAGTCTGAGAGAACCAGAAATGGTTTGTGTCCTGCCAATTCTTCGTTTCTGTTTTGAGGTCCGCTTCCGGTTATCAAAATAACTGCTGGGAAAATACCTTCCTTTTTGGGGAGTGTTAAAGTTCCTGCTAAATGTATTCCCGCTTGTTTGTTTTTAAAACGAACATCTTCTGAATAATAAGGGTAGGGTTTTTGAGGTTCTTGCGGCCGATTGGGTTTAATATCCTGTGCGAAAATCGGAGATGATGATATTAAAATGGCAATCAGTAATTGAATTACTTTCTTCATTTCTTTAATATTAAGGGTTAAAATTCTATAGACTCAGCTATAGTTTGTATCCGATTCCAAGTCCGAATGTCTGGCGTCTTATAGGGCTGTTGTTTATCGCTCCGATTCCATTCTGTGCCATATAAGATGCATTAATCTGGAAGTGCCCCAATTCATAACCAAGCATGGTGGCAGCTCCATAATTAAGTGGTTTCATTGCTGTTTTTCCTTCCGTATTCTTGCTATACATGTCAAGGCTTTCTGTTTTGGCACTGAATCCATAACCGATGTAGGGACCAATTCCGAAGAATAATTTTCCCGTTCCCATATTGAATTGAAAGACTGCATAAACAGGTACCTCCAGATCATAAGATTCTAATTTGGATTTTTCAGAGGTGAATTTGCTGCTCAGCTCAGAATTTCGATAATTAAACATCAAGTCGGTTTGAAGGGCAAACCACTTTCCGAAATCATATTTTAGAAATCCTCCGACGGAAGCGCCCAATCCCGGTGAGCTTTTTGAATAATCACTTTCTGAATCATACTGGTAGAATGTTGAATTCACTCCGCCTTTTAATCCTAAAGACATTTTGCTTTGGGCACGTAATGTAGAGGTACCGAGAAGAAATGTTGCTGTTGCAACAATTGATAAAATCACTGACTTTTTCATCGTAAAAATTGATATATACTAAACTTAATTGTCAGACAAAATTGCGCATAGGAAGTGTTGGAATGAAGTCTTTTCCGACGAAGTTCAGTGTCAATAAGATGAAGTTTATTTCGCAGTAGATTAAAAATACTGCTGGTTAATCCAAAAACGGTATTTTCACAATAAACTGGTTATCAGTTTTTATAATGCTAATTGCTTTGTTGTATAAAGCATATTGCTTTTGTAGGTTTTTTAGCCCTACACCGCCATGATCAGCAGTTTTCCTCAGTTGAAGATTATTGGAAACGGTAATGCCTTCTTCCGATACTTCAATGTGAACAGTTAATGGCTGGTTAGAAGTTGTAATATTATGTTTCACTGCATTTTCCAGCAGCAATTGAAGGCTTACAGGAATTACTTTTCTGCTGCCGTCTGTATTATTATTGAGTTGTATAAGCAGGTTGTTTTCAAATCTGATCTTTTCCAAAAATATATATGAATCCAGGAATTTCAGTTCTTCTTTCAATGAAACCGTCGGGTGCTCGTTGGTCATCAATAAATAGCGGTAAACGCCTGACATTTTTTTTGCAAAGAGATTTGCTTTTTCCGCATCTTCATAAGCCAGTGAAGCCAGAACATTGAGACTGTTGAATAAAAAATGCGGATTGATCTGTGCTTTTAACGTTTCATACTGATATTGTATTTTCTCTTTTTCCATAACCGCCATTTTATTTTCAGCTTCAATCTGCCTTTGGTTATAAAAGAAAATCTCAATTAAAAGAACTATAATACTATTCCAGAGGACAATAAAAATAGTTGACTTAATTATTTCCGGATCGGCATCAAATATTGACAGCCCTCCAAGAATAAGGTTGCCCAGAATTATTACCAATATGGAAAACAGTGATGAAACAAACAGGCCTAATGTAATATGGAAGTAAATATTACGTATTTTAAAGTATTTGTAAATAGCATTAATAATCAGAAAATCCATAAATGCAATAAATACACAGGGAAATAAATTGATGATGAAAAATTCTGTAAAGTTTTTCTCTTTTCCTGTTATTGTTTGAAATGCATAATAAAAGAAAGCCAATAGTATGGCGACTATCAGCACAAAAGAAATAATATGTTTCTTATTGACGTTTTTCATTATTCTCAATTCCATCCATCTACCCATTTCAGAAAATCTGAAACCCGTTCCCTACTGACTAAAATTTCGTGTGGACATTCAGGTTGAAATGTAAGTTTCAGACGGCTGTTGAAGTATTTGGAGATTTTTTTAATAGAAGTAATATTAGCGATACAATTGCGGGAAGCCCGGAAGAAAATTTTCTTGTCCAGCTGTGATTCTAATTGGGTGAGCGCGTAATCAATAACAAATTTTTTATCAGAAAATGTATGTAAAAAAACTACTTTTTCCTCACTGTAGAAGAAAGCAATATCATTGATGTTGATATGATGGTAGGTATCACCCATTTGAACAAGAAAGCGGCTTTTTTTGTGATGACCCAGCAAAGCATCTTCTATCTTTTTATAATCGAAGGGTGTATTTTTTACCGTATTCTGTTGTTGCAGTTTTTTTAGAGCGGCAGATAACTCGTCTTCTTCAACAGGTTTCAGCAGATAATCAATGCTGTTTAATTTAAAAGCCTGAATAGCATATTCATCGTAAGCCGTCGTGAAAATAATCGGGATTGATACCTGAATCTGTTCGAAAATTTCAAAGCAATTGCCATCGGCCAGGCGGATATCCATCAGTATAAAATCTACCGGATTGTTTTTGAGAAAAAGAATAGTATCTGCAACAGATTCTGTTCCTCCTGCCAATGTATAATCAGGACAAAGCTTTGCCATCATTCGTTTTATTTCCAGGTAGGCAAATCGCTCGTCTTCTACTATCAGATATTTCATATCACAAATCTTCTATTGTAAAATTAAGGATTGTAAATCATAATTAAACAGTTTTAGAGATAGAGTTCAGTATTAAGAGGATGAACTGTATTCTGGCTCATCCCAAGCGGACTGGTTTAGTTTATCATTATGGTTATTTAAATAACTTTTTCATATAAAATCATAATGATCTAATTTTATTACAAAGTAATGCTCAATTGTTTCTTGAGCTTTTTTGCACATTGATAAAAGCGCATTTTTTGACGTGTTGTCGAAACTAAAGTCATCATGGGTTTTCACAATATATTCGGTTACTATTTCAATATTCATTAAATCAATTTCTGCGACATCGGTTTTCAACCTATGCTCTTCTTTGAAGAAAGGAATTTTACGGAAAATAGAATCGTTAAACTGAAAGAGATGTATTGTTTTCATTGTACAGATATTTATTAGTTATAGATTGGGGGAGAAGACTATTTTGAAAATTTTTCTTTCATTTTTCCGTTAATCCACCTTTTAAGAATGACACGTTCTGAAGGCAGCTGATACATGCCTCCTGAAAGTATATGCAATAAACTGTCCCAAAGGTTTCCTTTTTTACTGGATTCATGGCTGTAATCGGTTAATATTTTCAAATACTGCTGTTCATATTCTCTTGCTTCTTTTAAAGTGTAATTTTTCGGAATATCTTTAATAATATCCACTGTGATATTATTAAAAATTTTAGGGGTGTATTTTTCAATAAAGTCAGATTCAAGTTTGCAGATACTTATAAGCGGGGTGAGTAAAGATAAAATTTCATCGTAAAAGCTGCATATAGATGTTTTCCAGGATAATCTTTCTTCTTTTGGCAGAATCTGATTCCCTATTTGGATAAGTTTCTCATGATTCCCTTCTAAGCCGTTCATATAGATTTTGTTTTGCTGCCAGAATATAGAAGAATTTATTTTATTTTTTTTAATAATATTATCCAGTATATATTCAAACTGCAGTCTGACATATTGCATATTATCATTAAGGTCAACGAGTACAGACTGCCATAAATTATGCTTGCTAAGGCCGCAATGGGTACTGAATACCAATCTTGATTTGTTGTTGAGAATCTGTAATTCCTTTAACATTCTAAGTATTTCCTTCGTATCCCTTTCCAAAGTAATATTGGTATTCCTGATATAGAATAATGAGACAAACTGAGAATAATAGACCTTGCGTGAAGTATTCTTTTTATTCCTAAGCCCAAATCTGTTTTTGGGTTTCAGATGTTTATTTGGCTGTTTCATTAGAGTTTTATTGTAAATCATTTTTTGTATTCCTTTTTTCAAAATACTTTTTTTGCATAATAAGTGAAATAAGATATTGTCTTAAGTCCTTGATCGTGATATCTTTTTCTGCAAAAGAAAAAAATAACGGTGTTTCGTCTAAAAGCTCATACAATTCAGGGTAATTTTTCTGAATTTCAAGCGTCTTTTTAAAAATCCTCTTTGTTAAAATGGATGTAATTTCTACTTTATTCATAGCCGCTTTTTATTATGGTTAATATCATTTTAAAGCGTTTATTTCCTTTTATGGAATTAGGCTGATGAGCAGGAATGATAATACATTCACCTTCTTCCACAAAATAAGAAGCTCCATCTATGATGATTTCTGCCTTACCTTCGATAATCTGTATCACAGTGTCAAAAGGAGATATTTTCTCCGGAAGTCCTTCATCATCATCAAAAGCCAGGATATTGATAGTACCTGTTAATTTTCCCAGTATGGTTCTGCTGATTACAGAATTTG
This sequence comes from Chryseobacterium sp. 'Rf worker isolate 10', assembly GCF_050753305.1. Classification (NCBI taxonomy): domain Bacteria; kingdom Pseudomonadati; phylum Bacteroidota; class Flavobacteriia; order Flavobacteriales; family Weeksellaceae; genus Chryseobacterium; species Chryseobacterium sp. 'Rf worker isolate 10'. The sequence continues at coordinate 2,002,971 of NZ_JBOZOF010000001.1, read as the reverse complement.
AGATATATTCTACCATCTGGCTGATAACATACACTTTGGATTTCTCAAGTTCTTTATGATTCATCACAGTCTGTTTAAGGGTAAAGAGTCGGTATGTTGTAAACAAAAGGGATGAAAATGCCTGATTTTTCATCCCTTTTTTCAGTCAAATCTCTTTTTAACAGGTATTTACTGTATTGGTGAAGCGTTATGAAAGATTAATTTCTTTTAAAATATTAAGAACCTCTTCACGGTTTTTTCTTAGCCTGCTTCCAATTCTTTCAAGCATTTCTTTTTCTTTACCTTCTTCAAGTTTCAGATCATAATCTGTTAATGTCGAAAATTTTTCTTTCAGATGTTTTGCCTGTACATTCCAGTCTCCCGGAATTTTGAAAGATTTGTCACCTTTGTTGTGGTTTGTGTCCATAATGTGGATTTTTTTGTAACTTAATTGCTACAGTACAAAGTTGGCTGATTTATAATATATTGTATTACAGATTACTTTTTTAATGTTGTAGATATCACACTTTTGTAAATGTTCAGGTTGTTCTATTCTTAAAATAAAGCCGTATGAATAGAAAAATGTTCTAATAAGTGATTGATAATTCGTATCTTAGTGCATTATTACGTTGAGCTTCCAATTTGGAGTTTTAAAGTTCTTGTATATTACTTTTTTTCATTAGTTAAAAAATTTCTGAAATAGTATCTCTGAAACGCTTCTGACTGTTCATATAATCTATTGTTAAAATAGAAATATAGATCTGTTGATTTTCTCAAAACTACAGTTCAACCTTATAAAAAATGATTACTGTTTATATGAATACAAAAAAATATTTATGGATGTGGACATTCTTAGTTCCCATTCTGGCATGGATTTCTTATTTTGGGAATCCTGTTTTTGCATCAGGTTATTATTCTGTGATTCTTACTTTGTTCCTGATGGGAAGCGTTCTTGCAGCGGTGTATCATTCTGAAGTTATTGCTCTTCGTCTTGGTGAGCCTTTCGGAACTCTGCTCCTTGCATTTGCAATCACTGTAATAGAAGTTGGATTAATTATTTCCATTATGATGGGCGCTAAGGGCCTGGAGACAATTACGCTTGCCAGAGATACTGTTTTTGCTGCAGTCATGATTATTCTTAACGGAATTATCGGAAGCTGTATTGTAATTGGCTCTTTAAGATACAGGGAACAAAGTTTTACCTTGCAAGGCGTAAGCACTGCTCTCATAACTCTTACCTCAGTTATTATTTTTGTGCTTATTCTGCCCAATTATACAGTGAGTCATCTTGGCGGCGAATATACCTCTTTCCAGCTTCTTTTTATCGCATTGATTTCTTTGGGGCTTTATCTGGGGTTTACAATGATTCAAACTTTTAGACATCAAAGCTTTTTCATTTCTCCACAAAACAAACTATCTGGAAAAGAAACTGTACACAGCAGCGATGAAAAGATTTCTCAAAAAGAATTATATATCAGCTGTATACTTTTGATCTTGTGTTTGGGAATTGTTGTTTTGCTGGCAAAGCTTCTTTCAAAAGACGTAGAGCATATTGTAATTTCAGTAGGAGCTCCAAGATCTCTGGTAGGAATTATTATTGCCGGTATTGTTCTTCTTCCTGAGGGGCTTGCTGCGTTCAGAGCGGCGAAAAATGATCAGATTCAGACTTCATTAAATCTGGCTTTTGGTTCTGCTTTGGCAAGTATTGGACTCAGTATCCCTGCTATTGCTATAATATCTGTAATGACCGGCATAAGAATGTCCTTGGGAATAGATATCAAATCTACTATACTTTTAGGACTATCACTTTTTATTATTACCGTTTCACTGGCAACAGGCAGAACCAATATCATGCAGGGGATTGTACTTATCGGTATATTTTTAATTTATCTTTTCATTACAATAGTACCATAAACAGGTTGTTTAAAAAAAAATCAAGTTATATCAGCAGGTAATTAAAGGCTGTTATTTAGGAAAGCAGAGTCTGGCCATGAGATAGCTGACTGTTGATTCTGCTCCCTGATTGAGATTAACATTTTTCTCTTCAAGTCCATCATAACAGCCACCTGTAGCAGGGTTATAGATGATCTGATGTAAATGATTCTTTCCTAAAAACCAATTAAAAGCACTCCTCATCATTAGTAAGTATTTTTCATCTTTGAAAACCTTATAGAATGTAGATAAGGCCAGTATGGTATAGGCAACATCAATGGGCTGTTCACCGCCAATGGATTCATTACTTTTAACCATCTCTTTCTGCAGCCATCCTTTGTTGGAAATTACTTTGATCTCTCCCTTAATAAATATTTTAGAAAGAAGAAACTGGAAAGATTCGTGGGCAATTTGCTTATACATTTCGTCTTTGGTCGTAATCCACGCACACAATAAAGCCTCAGGGAGTAAACTGTTTCCATAGGTCAGATAGCTTTCAAACCAATGCCAGTCTCTGTGTTTTTCATGCTGATACATTTTCACCAGGCGGTTGGCCAGCTTTTTCATTAATGGAATATTGGTTTCAGAATTTTGATAATGTAAACCCTTGATGATAAAGCCCATCGCTCGGGTAGAATAGATTTGTGCAATAGACGGAAGGCTTTTTTCAATCATTGATTCTGCGTCATCAGAAAACTGTTGAGGTAAAATAGTCTTTATTGAAAGAAGGTATCCCAGTGCCCAGACAGCCCTTCCATTAGAATCTTCAAGATTGGTTTCATAATTCTGCTGAGCAAACTCCTTGTGCTCATTTACATAGTTGAGAAAACTACCATCTGGTTGTTGACAAAACCTGATGACATTCAGGTAAGTTGAGATTAAGTCAAGATCAGATTCATCTCTGTTCAGTTCATAATGTCTGCAGGCTACAATCAATGCACGGGCATTATCGTCCAAAGTATATCCCGAATTTATATCAGGTTTATTGATTCTAGAAAACTGGATTATTCCAAAATCTGTCGTCATATTTTTGATATGACTAAGATTAATAATGGGGAATGCATAATGTAGTGTCATGTTGTTTTTGCTGTATTTTTGAAATAATAGGGCGTGTGAAATAGAAGAATTTTCCCAGGCTGTGGGAGCCATTTTTTCCAAACTATTTGATCTTAATTTCTCTTGTGCATTTTCATTTTTCAATAGTTTGTTCACGGCAGCAGAGAGCTGTTCCGGAGCTTCAAAATCAATAATAATTCCCAGGTCATCATTTAATACCTCTAGTGCATGGGGAATAGGAGTTGAAACAATAGGGCATCCACAGCTGATAGCGTAGGAAAAAGTACCGCTTACTGCCTGATTTCTGTCTTTTGAAGTGAAAAGATAAATATTTGTAAGCTGCAGATAATCAAGCAACTCATCTAAAGGTAGATATTGATTGATAAATAAAGTATGTTTTTCCAGGTGAAGCCTTTTAATAGTTTCTTGCAGAAAGTCACGATACTTTTCACCTTCGTTCTTTACGATGCCGGGATGTGTTTTTCCAATGATCAGGAACATCACATCCGGATTTTGAGAGATGATTTCAGGGAGTGCCTCCAGGGTTGTTTCAATGTTTTTTCCGGAGCCCAATAAACCGAATGTTGAAAGTACCTTTTTGTCTTTAAGGCCATATTTCGTTTTCAGGGAAATTTTATCGATGAATGGCAATAAATGAGTGCCATGCGGTATTACGGTGATTTTCTCAGAAGGAATGTCATAATCATTGATCAGAATATCAGCAGAAATACCGGTCATTACAATAATAGATTTGGAGAAACTGCTGATTTCTTTTACCTTTTCTTTTAATTTCTGATCCGGTTTGGGAAGAACGGTATGAAAAGTAATAATCAGATCTTTTTTTAAGTTCCGGAGAAAAATTGATAATCCGTTTTGAGTTTCATTAAAGAAGCCGAATTCATGCTGGAGCATAATAAACTGAATATTGTCATTTTTATTGATTTTATAGGCTAGTTTCAGATAAGATTTTGCATCGGATGTATTTAATCTGTATTCAGTCTTTTCAGTATACTGGTAATTTTCGTCCTCAGTTTCCATAGGGCAGATCATTATTTTAAATGACTCACTGAACTTCAGCTGAAGAGATCTTATCAGATCCTGGCAATACGTTGCAATACCACACACCTTAGGAGGAAAAGTACTGATAAAGACAATTTCGGGTTTATGATTAATTGTGTTTTTCTTACTTGGGGCAGATCGTCTTTTTGTCTTTTCCTCCACGTCTGAATTAATATTTTTATTCATGTTGATTTTTATTTTAGTTCTGACACCTCCTATTGAATGATCAATTATGATGTGTAATGCAGTAATTCTTTCAATAGCTCCCGGATGCTTAAAGAGGCAACAGCAATTCTTTTGTCTGCAGCTCCGTAATAAATATAAAGAGTATCATCTTCTACGATAGCTCCGGTTGGGAAGCATACATTGTTCACTTCTCCTTTCAATTCCCATTTTTCCCCAGGCTTGAAAAGAGGATAGGGAAGTCTTGAGATTTCTTTTTCAGGATTGTCCAGTTCCAATAAAGCGGCACAGGCACTGTACACATATCCTTCAATCGTATCATGAACACTATGGTATATCATCAGCCATCCGTGCTCAGTTTCTATAGGAGGACACCCAGCTCCGATATAGCTTGATTCATGATCGTATTTCGGAGACAGGAGGATGTGGTCCTGAAACTGTAAAAGATAATCTTTCCAGAAATCAGGATTCAGATTTTCAATGTTTTCTATTCCGACAATTTGAATATCAGGTCTTATCCGGTGAAGGAAATATAATTTTCCGTGTATTCTTCTGGGAAAGAAAACGAGATTTTTGTCCCATAGAAATACATCCTTATCTTTTTCATAACCTGTAGCAAGCTTATTGAATCTTTTGTATTTTTCTGCTATTGGGCCTTGAGATTCTGCTAAAAGCTGAAATTTTTTATAGGATATTTTAGGTACTATAATTCCTGCCTTTTTCCATGATTTCAGGTCTTTTGAGATGGCCAGTGCTCCCAATGCATTGATACCGTCATAGCAGGTGTAGGTAAGATAAAATAAATGATCAATTTTCACGATTCTTGGATCTTCAACACCATGTTTTTCATATTCAGATTCCGGAATAATAACCGGGCTGCTGAAACGGGTTTCTATGGTTTGATAATCCGATAATACACAATAGCCGATACTGGAAAAATTATTCTTTGCTACAGCTCTGTAAAATACATGTATCTTCCCTTTGTACTGAATGACAGCCGGATTTAAAACACCTTCGCTCTCAAAGGCTAATTCGGTTTTCCTAAGTATAATTCCTTCTTTTTTTACAGGTACCATTCAGTTGCCGGTATTTCTGGCTTCATTTTCCTTATCTCTTCGTTTGTTTGCTTTATCTTCCCGTTTCTCTTTTGCGGATTTTAAGGGTGGTGTTTTGTCCGACTTCTTTTTCCCGTCTTTTTCTTTTGACATTGTAAAATATTTTTGTTCACTGTAAATCTCGATCATTAAAAAAGGAAAGCTTTGCAATAGTCTCTCAATTTGTTATATAAATCATAGATATTGCCAATTTAATAGAGTAACTTTGAGTAATGAACTGTTAATGAAATAATTGGAAAGCATCAACAGTAAAGGTGATGAAGTTGTATATAAAATATATGGTAAGTTTGCGTTGTAAAATGGTTGTCCATCAGGAGCTGGAAAGGCTGGGCATTAAAAATGCTGTTGTAGATCTGGGTACTGTAGAATTATTAGATGACATCAGCACTGAACAAAGAAAAACACTGAAAGAAAATTTATTAAAAACAGGACTTGAAATATTAGACGATAAAAAAAGTATCCTGATAGAAAAAATAAAAAATGTGGTCATCGAAATGATCCATTATTCGGATGTTCTTCCAAAGGAAAATTTCTCAGATTACATAAGTGAAAAATTAGGGTATGATTATACCTACCTGGCCAACACATTTTCTGAGGTGAAAGGTATGACCCTGCAGCATTTTATCATTATCAATAAAGTGGAAAAGGTAAAAGAGTTATTATTATATGATGAGCTTAATCTTACTGAGATTTCCTATAAGCTCAACTACAGCAGTGTGGCTCATCTTTCGAATCAGTTTAAAAAAATAACAGGACTTTCACCATCATTCTACAAACAGCTGAAACAGAAACGGCTCGGAAATTTGGAAGATCTGTAAAAGGTGTGATACATGTAAGATTATTCCGGATATATATAGCTTGCTGTCTATTGAAACAGCCATCTTTGTAGTATAATAATCAGGGCTTCTCAAAATCCATAAAATAGACTATTATGGTTTTATAGTATTCATAATACAAAAGCAGACCAGATATCTGAGAACGCATGTATAATCAGAAATAGGAGAGAAGAGCCAATATACACCATGATAAAAAATTAAGAAACCTAAGAATTCTCATTTTTAATAATGAGTTTATTAAAATCTGATAAAATAGTAAATCTGTTTTCAGAAGGTTTTAATTAAGGATAGAAACCCATGGTCTCTGTCCTTTTTATCCATATTTATGCTTGTAACCACTTAATTATTGATTAAAAAAAATCAATATTGTTTGTTGTAAGCAGTATCTTATTTGAAGAATAATTGGTAAGCAAAAAGAACTTGTTTTCTGCCCTTAAAAATGGTTTCGCTTACTATTAACCAAACGTCAGAAGTTATGAAAACCATACATCTTTTTCAGTTTAAGAATTCCATTTCCCGCAAGATTCCTTTTTTTAAAGAAGAATGCAAATTAGATAATTTAAATGATTTAATGAGCTATGATCTGATGAATACCGAAAAGGTAGCCGAGTTCATCATTGAGGTTCACGATGATTTTATTTTTGAAGATATGAGCAGGAAAGAGCTCTTACAGATGTGCCAGAATGCTAAGGAAACGATTGAGCATTATTTTGCAACAACAATGAATGATTATGATGTGATCTGAACATTGATGTTAGCAGAGCAAAAAGAATTTTATACGGTTTTTGAATAAACATTAAATAATAGATGCCATGAAATTTCAGCAAAATTTACTTGATTATATCAGTACTTCACTCATTACAATGAACGAAACAGTTTCTATAGCAGAAAGTGTAACTTCGGGATTGATACAGCTGGCTTTTTCCCAGATGTCTAATGCAAAACTTTTTTACAAAGGAGGCATGACAACCTTTACATTGCCGGAAAAAGCGGGCATTTTGGACATTACTCAGATCCAAGCTCGTGAAAATGGTTTTGAAACGCAAAACATGGCAGATACAATGGCTATAAAGGTAGCTGAATCCTTTGGCACAGATTGGGGAATTGCCTCTACAGGATACGCAGCCTCTGTAAGAAATTCGGGATTTAAAGTTTTTTCATTCTGCTCATTCAGTTACAAAGGAGAGATCATACTTTCCAAACGTATAGAGCTTCATGATAAAACCCAGGTTCTGGATGCACAGCTATATTATACAGAGTTTATTTTGGGGTGCTATAAAAGTGTTCTTAACCAAATATTAATTTAACAGTTAATATTTCTGTTCTGTTTATAAATTAATTATTTGATTATTAATGATATATAAAGTAAATAAGCACTAATTTGAGAAAATTGTTGCTTATTATCGTTTGTGAGCCATATTAGTCTACCTGTATTTCATTATACAGGTTATCAACTACTTTTTCTAAAATTTCTCCCGTTTCATTAAAGCTGGTGTTGGTCAATATGGATATCCCTATATTTTGTTTGGGATAAATCACAAACCAATTCTGCATTCCGTATATCCCTCCATGATGTCTGTATAGTAATTGATTATCATTTTCTATGATGTACCAATGATAACCTTCCCAAAAATCAGAACCTTCTTTATATAGCTTTTTATGAGATTCGTTGACAATAAGATTGGATGGGTCAAGCTGCAGTTTCATATATTTCACCAAATCCGTAGTTGTAGAATGCAATCCTGAAATTCCACCCCACAACGTTCTGTTGAAGTTAGGCATTACCTCGTTTTTATCATTATACCCTTTTACCAATCTTGTTCTGTCACTTTTATTGAGTGTAAACTTTGTATGGTTCATATTATTGGGTTTCAAAACAAATTCGCTCACCAGTTCTTCAAAAGGTTTTTGATATACTTTTTCAAGGATATAGGCGGTCAGCTCCGGCGCTGTGTTGGAATAGGAATAGACTTCTCCCGGTTTTGTTTCAATTTTGATGAGTTTTAATCCTTCAAAAAAAGCCTTTTTATTTTCGCTTTTTATGGGGAAATTAGGAAATCCACTGGTATGGGTGATGAGGTGTTTGATTTTAATAGGTTCCCCTTTATATTCTAAATTGGGATAACGTTCGTCCAGATAGATTCTGATATCATCTTCTAAATGTATTTTTTGATCAAGTACAGCTTTAGCAGTGATATAGCCTGTAAAGGTTTTGGTTACAGAAGCCAATTCATAAAGGGTAGAATCGTTGGGTTTGTTTCCTTTTCCAATCGTTAATTCTCCAAAATGTTTTGTGGTAGATTTTCCATCTTTAAGCACAGCAATAGAAACAGAATGAAATCTTTTGTCCTCTAACAACTTCAGCGCATTTTTGGTAATCGCATTTTCAACATTTTGTTGATGGATTGGGTGGACACTTTTACACCCAACTAAGGTAAAAAGTAAAATAAGGGTTACATATTTCATGGTCAGAATTTTAATTTGATATTCATAATCTGATGCAAATATGCTGTAGAGAATCTTGAAAAAAGTCCGTGTAAAAAAGTCGGACTCATTGTAATGAATAAAATGAGTCCGATTATCTGCAGTTTAAAGTTTGATTATTTGCAATTATTTAATTATCAGTTGTTTCTGAATACTGTTGGCGTTTGGTTCGTATATTTTTTAAAATAGGTATGAAAAGAAGATTTTGAATTAAAACCTACCTCATATAAAATTTCTAACACCGTATATTCTTTCCTCGCGGGATCTTTCAATAAGGTCATTGCTTTTTTAATGCGGTATTCATTTACGAAATCAAAAAAGTGCTGATTGAGATGATGGTTAATTAATACAGACAGCTCACGAACGGGAATCTCCACCTGATCTGCCAATTCCTGAATCGTTAATGAAGGATCTAAGAAAGGTTCTTTTTCAATCATGAATTTTCTAAGCTGTTCAATCTGAATGTTTTTTGTTTCGTCGGTTGTATTTTCAGTTTCTAATGTTTCGGCAAAATCTTCTGTTGGTTGTAAGGTAGAATCAATTCTTCGAAAAAGCTCAGGATAATGTAATGCCTTTAAGATAAACCAGCAGGCAGCCAATAAAAAGGAAGCTCCCGCTGCAATATGGATCCAGATAAACAGGTCGTTGTATGCGGTATATCGGATGATATTTTTAAAAATAATACATATATGGATGAACAGAAAAATGAGGGTAAGCTGAGACAGCCATTGGTATAATAAGGTGTTCGGATTGGTGTAATTTTCAAGATAAATCTTCTTATATTTTCTAAGGATAAGGAATGTGCCAACGATATAAAAGAAAAACTGCAGTTCCCCGATGAGTTGATAAATAAACATTTCAGGAGAGCTCCACATCGTTCTAAAGAAATCTTCTTTAGCAGCACCTTCTGCCAGATAAAGCCTTGGAACTAAAATTAAGTTGGCAACAATAAAAGGAATAAGATGCAGCAAATGCTTTCTTTTTAAAGTAAAATCAGAATAGCAAACAGTATTCACATACAGATAGAAAAGAGGCATTACCAATAAGTAAGCAGATATTTTGAATGCTTTCAGATTATAACTATCCACAAAAAGGTGCATAAAAATCCCGCTGATATCAATAGCATTAATGATAAGGAACGCTGCAAATAATCTGCTCTCAAGTTTTCTTTCTGTTTTTACCGTTAATAAAAATATGGCAAGCAGCAGCGATAGAAAAACGGCAATCGCAGCAATAACTTCCAGAAAACTTAATTTGTCCATTAGTTTTTTTACAAAAATAGGATATAAGTCATAAAGAGAAATGATTGTCAATCATCATTTTTCAAATATTGTATTTCATCATCGGTCCTTCAAATTTTATTAATCCATCTTTCGTAATCCAAAGCTTAAGTGGTTGGGAATATTTTTATTTTATTATTTTCAATAAAAATAGTTTAAATTTTGTATATTTATAAAAATGTCTATTAATACTTTATGAAATAAGTTGTAAACATTAGTAATTTTTAAACAAAATAAAATGAAAGGTGTTTATGTAAGCGAAAGCGATGGACATAGAATTGGTGAAACTCCAATGAAATCAATTAGTATAGCATACTTAATTTTAGTACATCGCTTACCGAATCAATTTAAGAAGCTTTTTAAAGCCATCTACGATTCTACTAATTTCTACCTTATTCATATTGACAAAAAAGCCAATCAGGAAATTGGGAAAGATGTAAAGGATTTTTTAGAACAATATCCGAATGTACATATCCTAAACAGTGAAAATGTTATTTGGGGAGGATATAGTATGGTTCAGGCTGAGTTGGATGGTATAAAATACCTGTTGAGTATGAATGCAAAATGGGATTATTTTATAAACCTAAGTGGGCAGGATTATCCGCTAAAATCACAAAAAATCATCAAAGAGTTTTTATCGAAAAATAATGGTAAAAGCTATATTAAAATTGACAATCAGGAAAAAATAAGACCTGAAACGATGAATAGAATTGAGAATTATTTTGAAGAGTTGGAAGATCGTATTTCTGACAAAACTCATAAAAGAGGCTTCATGAAAGATGTAATACCTTATATCGGAGGGCAATGGATGATTTTGACGAGAGATTGCTGTGAATTTATAAACAGCAATGCTGAGGTTAAAAAATTTGAAGAGTATTATTTAAATACACTCATTGCTGATGAATCTTTCTTTCAAACCGTTTTAATGAATACTTCATTTAGAGGTACTTTAGTCAATGATGACAAACGAGCAATTATCTGGATTCCCGACGGAGACATCAAATTACGTCCTAAAACATTCACCAAAACAGATATCAGCTTTCTCCAAACAGGAAATCATCTTTTTGCCAGGAAGTTCGATGATAATGTTGACAATAAAATAATTGATTATATTAAGATGAAATATGATGAGCCTTTTAAAACATCAGTAAAAATAACCCATGTGAAAAATATGGACAGAAATTTTAATCATCTCAACTAAAAAGATTATTGAATTTCTAAAAAAAAAACCTTTATCAAACTTGATAGAGGTTTTTTTATTGCTGGTAAAAACGGGTAGATCTCTGCTGCACAACGTCGGGAGACTTTGAGCTAGTAAATAAGATCATTACCTTAACTTGCTTTAAAGTCATAGGTTAAGGGCGGTGGGTAGGTGTAGATAAGTCAAGAGACTTTGTGCAGCAGAGGGCTTCAGCAGCAACTCCCGATTGCAGATATAGTTCTGAAGAAGAGAAGGTGCAAAACCGTAGAGTAGAGCTGGTGAAAAAATAATGTAAATCCTGCAATAATATAGAATTGTAGGTTGTTTTGTTTAAAAAATGTATAAACTTGAAAAAAAGCAAGGTTAAAAACCTTGCTTAAAATAGTGCTGACCAGGTCTAGACCTGCAGTGTTGGATAACATTTTCTAAACGGCCTAAGCGCATTCTTGTATAGGCTCTCACAAACACTGGTTTCCAACCAGCGCAACGTAAACAATGTGTAGTCATAATTGTGTATTTAATTATTAAGGTTAATAACTCTTAAATCACTATGACTTGTTTACGCTTACAAATGTATTTTATTTTATGAAAAAAAACAAAATAAAAAATCTTTACCTTAAGTTTTTGAACTCTTAAATAAGTCAATAAGATTATAGATAGAGGCATCTATTTATTCCAAATTATAAGACAATTCTTATTTTCTTCTTTGATTCCCCATGCAGGAACGATGTTCTTAATTCGTTTTGTTTTATTAATATGAAGAGTTGCTATTAAATTCTTATTTTGTCTACCATAATGAAATGATCTTTTTCTTAAATCACCTTGATATATATGTATTTGTAAATATTTGTCAGGAAAAAAATATTCTTTAAAATTGTTAGAGTATTTTTTTCTTTTTTCCGATTTTACAAGAGATATAATTTCCCGTGTTTTATTTCGAATAAAATTTTCAATTTGGTCATCTGTAATATTTAAAAATACTCCGGCATTTTCAATTACATTATAATATTTTTTACTGTGATGTTTAATGTATCTTACGTCAATTAAGTTATTTCTATCAATATTTTTTTGAAATAAAACTGTTTTATAAATTTTTATAGAATCTTTTTTTTCTCCTAAGTATTTTTCTTCAAAAAAATATGTTCCATCAGTAATTATTACTTTTTTTCCAGTAAAATGTTCTCTTAGTTTTTCTAAATCAATAACTTGAAAACATGATAGTCGATATTTAGTTTTAATTTGAATAAAAAAATTATCATACTTTTTTGGGAGTAAATTTTCTAACGTGATTGCTGTATATACTGCAGAGAAATTCATAAATTTTCTGCTATTCAAATTTGTTTCAACTAATAGATTGTATTGTTTACCCTTAGGTATTTCGCTGTCATAGCTATGAATTATTTTCCAATCTTGATGATTTGCTTTATGTCTTAGTTCAATTTCCATAATGGATGTTGGTATAGCTATATTATGGTTTAGTAAAACATCTAAATATTGGAAAATGATTTTTTTATATGCTAAAATTAATGCATTTGTATAATTAATAAGATCATCGAATTCTTTAATAAATTGCGAAGCATAAAATGATTTAGTGTCTTTCTTATCCTTAAATTTGATTGTAGAAGATTCAAAAGTAACTCCCCCATGAGCAATCGCGTTACGAAGCGTGCTGTTGTATTTATTTGTTAGATCATTGAAAATTTTATATTTTTTTAGAGTATCAATACAATTATATATATCAAGATTATCAGTTCCTTTATTATTTTTTATTCTAAGATAATAAGCGATAGGTTTTAAAAGGCCTAATAAGACAACATCATTTATTTTTAAATATTCATAAACAATTTTTTCGCTGAAAAAATACATTAATTCTGCATCATTATCTGGTAATAAATTTTCATGAATATCTTTTAAATTCAATTCATTCATTGTCTTTATTGCATGATTGAATTCAAAAGCCAGATCATTTAATATTTTTAAAAAGGTTAAAAAATCAGTTGGATTATCAATTAGGCTCTCTAAGAAAAAATTTACTTCTCTATAATTTTTTTTATCGTAAAATTTGCTTGGAGATTCATAAATATACTCGCTTAATGAATAAAAATTATCATGTTTACATACCTTTAATTCAGGGAATTTATCCAATATTGCCTTTTTCTTTTTTTCCAAAATTTTATGTGTGAAAAAATTTTTATCAATCATTTTTAATTTGTAGAGCTTTAATTATATAATAGGTGATTATTTTAACAGATGGCTTTGAGTTAGTAAATTTAGACTTGCTCCAAAGTTAGTCGTCTTTTGCGAAATTTTTTTTGATTAGCCTACTATAGTTTTTTCCAAAGACATTGATGTAATTTCTTGTTTCTCTTTTTTTTAAAAGAGTTTTGTTCTTTTTTATACATGAAAAATGATCAATGTCGTTATAGAATATATGTTCAAAAACGCATGCATATAAATCAAGCATAATTAAAGCTCGATGACATATTAAAAATGTTTTTTCTCTAGATCTTAGAATAACTCCAGCGTCTTCTTTATTTTTAAGATTAACATAGTAATGATTTGGAAATTGTGAAGAATCAATGTGCGTTTTTGAACTAAGTTCTCCATAAAGAATACCAATTTTTGGATAAAACTCTTTTAACTTGGAAATTGACCTTGTAGGTGATTGGAAATCTTCAATTTCATCTCTGAATTGTGTATCGTATGCAAATGCAATTTGTTCTACCATTTGTCGGATTATCGCATAGCATTCATAAATATAATCATATTTAATCAACATTCTTAATGCACTAAAATTACTATCTAGTTTTTTATAAATTAAACCACAATGAAAATAAGCAGTACCTTTCTTTTCAAAATCTATATTATCTAATACTTGTTTATATTTAAGATAAATTTTTTCTTGAAATTGAAAGAATATATTTCTCAAATCATCATACTCTTTAAATTCACTATTTTCATAACCTCTTTTATTTGCAAGCATAATTTCAACGTTATTTTTAAAATAACTACTTTTTAAAATATTATCAACAGAGGTATTCCCATAAAATAGAGTTCTTAAAGCAGCTTTTACATATTTTTCCTGCTCGAATGTGAAAGTGTCAGGAACAATTAATGGAGTATCTGCGAACCAAATAACTTTGGTTTTAGCAAAATCAATTGAGTAAATGTCTTGTTTTATATCCATTATTAAGTTATTTTATTATTTGCATTAAAAGATTAGTTGCAAAGTAAATAAAAGCCTACGCATTCTTTTTGCGTAATAATATATGTTTAAAAATTAGAAGAATAAATTCTTATAATAAGAAATCCCAACAAAAGCTGGGATTTGATACAAGATATAGTTTATTTACCTTGCTGTTTCTTAGGTGGTTTTAAAGATGGTGTATTTCCTGGTGTCTCCTTATTATCTCGCTGGCGTTTATCTGGTTTGCCAGTTGATTCTGCTATCCTTTTTGGTCCTGATTTAAGTGCCATAATATTAAAGTTTTATTGTTAACTAAGTCAAATTTATAAATGAATACTTATATTATCTTACAGTTTTCCGTAAACAACAAAAATAAAAACCCTCTTAAAATTTTCAATCCGTATTTTCACGGAATTCCTTAAAGATTTTGCAAATTTTCTCACAAAAAAATCCCAACTTTCGTCAGGACTATTCATTTATAAGTTTAAAAAAATCAGATAAACTAATTTTTCTTGCTTCACATATTTTAAAAAGTGTTTCAACTGGTATTCTGTAAGTTTCTTCACTTTTAATTTTTCTAATGGTGCTTTCTTCTACGCCATGATTTTTTGCAAAAGAATTTTGTGACTTGCCTTCTTGAAGCCAAGGTATCAACCATTTTTTTGTAATGTATGAACAAATTTTTTCGTTTATATCTGTCATAGAACAAATGAAATAATTAAATAATAAAAAAATACGGTCGATCGACCGTAATTAAATTTCTTTTCTTACATTTATAAAAAAATACAAACAATGAAAAAGATAAAAACAGATTTTGCTCCCCGGTTTCGGGCAGATAAGAAGCACTCCGGATTACAGCTGATGGAAACTTTCTTTCAGTTCAATGAGCTGGATGTTTCCAAAGAAAGACTCAGCAACATTATGAATTATGCGGTAAAGAGAAATAGCTGGATCAATGAAGATCCGGCGGTCATCTTCCAGTTTCATCAGTCGATGAGGTCTTTGATCCGGGCAGGGTATCTCATCATGCTGAAGGAAAGGAGGTGGACTGTTGATACCCAGACGGAAAAGATTTCCCCATGGGTTCTTGGCCTGCTTTCGGAGAAGGAATACAGAAATCCTTTGTCGGTTTTCAAAAACGCATTCAGAGAATACAGCATCAAAGAATTTGATTATTTTATGTCCGGAATCGTCTATTTTTCAATGGGCGTCTATGAAAATCTACCGGAAAGAAATATCGTGATGCCTTACATCCACACGGTGAAAATGCTGGATGCCGCACACCTTATTCTTCAAAGAAGGAGAGAAAAGAAAATGGCTGATATCAACTAAGAATAAAAAATGCCCCTAAAAAGGGCATTATATTATTGTGCTTTTACTTGCTCTAACTTGATGAATATTTTAGTAAGGTTAGGTTGAGAATTGCCTGAAGTGGGGGCTCCTGCCATAATAGTTGCGGTATAAGCCGTTTTTGAAGAAGAATTACTGTCTATCCAGGTATATCTTCTATGCTCAGGTCCGCCACCGGATCCATCGATAATCCCTATGTTCCCCCAGTAAGCGTTACCCATTGCTCCTGTACCCTGAGGAAACCAGGTAGCTGATGAATCTGCCATACCACCCCATACTCCTGAAGTAATATTGTTGGTAGTTACAGCAGAACCAATATAACCGCCATATTCGGTATTATAATTCCAGTACAGGTTAACGGTAGCACCTGTATTATTAAACAACTGTACATTAGGGTTGGCTAGGGTTGTACCACTTGTGGTATCAAATATTACCCTGATTGAATACTTACCATCCGGGGTAGCAAGAGGGAAAGTATACGCCTGCTTTCCGTTGGGATCGGTTGTCAGGGTAGGGTAGCCCATCACAGCGACAGACGCAATGTCTGCACGGCTGCTATTTCCTACTGTAGCGGTACAGTTCTGTCCTGATGTTAAGAAAGGAATTGCAGTGCTGTTCAGAGAAAGAGTCATATCATTAGCAGTGGTAGGTGTTCCCGTTACTGAGAATACCAATTCGCCGTCACCAAACTCTAAAGTTCCGGGTCTTAGCTGAAAGGTTAATCCGTTTACAGTAAAAGGGGCTCCTGAATTATACTGACCTCCGTTTCCTTGGGTATAGGTAACTTTTAGGTTTCCGGTGAAAGGTGTACCGGCAGTATAAGTAGAAGGACTTAAGTAAGCTGAAGTACATTGTAATGCAGAAATTGCTGGAGAGATGGCATTTGTTGCTTGTGTAAGTCTTTGCCATACAGATCCATCAAAATAATAATAGCCCATAGCAGTAACATTGACACGTTGTCCTGCGGTATCTCCACCAGTAACGTCAGTAATATATATTAATGCTCCACTCTGATCGCTGCTATAGGTTGCCGTATTGGCTGTAAGCTCAGCTCTTGTAAGCCTCGGAGCCTGTAATCCGAATGTTTGTGTGTTATCCGCAATCAGTCCTGAAGTATCTCTTTTAGCAGATACATCTACTGTTGTTTTGGGTGAAGTGGTATTGAAACCTACTTGGGCAAATGAGAATCCTGAAATAAGAATAACACTGAGTTGTGTAAATTTTGTTTTCATGTTAAAGTGATTTATGTTGTAGGTCAAATATAACTTTTTTTATGGAAAATAAAAAATAATGACTTTACAATTGATGAAAGTTAACTAATTGATAATGTTTTGTTTGATTTCATTGTTTATTCTTGGTTAAAATTATTTATATTGAATTCTGTTTTTCTCTGAATTACATACTTTGATTGTTTTTTTATTGAAAAAATAATGTGTTTATGGTGAGTTTATGGTGTAAAAATTTCATTTTTGAAACTGTTGGTTTTAGGAAAGCAGAAGATAGCATCAACTTCTTTGCTTTGCCGGTGACAAAGTCGCCTCGCTTTGCCTGCTTACAATAAATGAAATTATTAATAAGCTTTGTGTTCATCTTTTTAATCAATAAATAATCAATCTGGTTTATGGGTATAAGAAGTAGAATTAACATTTTTGTAAAGTACAATCGGTATATCCAGGTATATAATGTCATAATTTGTTCTATATTTAGTAGTTTATTAGTATCTATGTTTTACTAATATTTAGAAAAATGGCTTGTGTTTATGTATTTTACACTCCAACGCTTGCTTATCAATATAATCTAAAAGAAGACAATGCCGATAAACCCAATACCTCCGGATGGAGGCATGTTATATAAAGAAACAGATATGGCTCAGTTTTTCCCTGAACCATTAAATGCAGTAACTGCTGTATTATTTTTAGCTATAGCCATTTTTTGGACTATTAAAATAAAGGGTAATTTTAAAGAATATCCTTTTTTAATATACTGCCTGGTTTTATTATACGTTGGTGCTATAGGGGGAACTGTTTACCATTCATTCAGACAATGGCCGGTATTTATCATGATGGATTGGCTGCCCATTATGCTGCTCTGTCTGTCTGCCGGATTTTATTTTGTCGCTCAGAGCACCAGATGGTATTATGCTGTTGCAATGGTTCTCATATATCCGATACTTATGTTAGGTTTAAGAAATTGGATTTTGAAAGATAACCCTTCTCTTTTTATCAACGTCAATTATGCAATCATGGCCTTGTTTGTACTTTTTTCGGTAGTAAGATATTTAATCTATACCCAATGGAAAGCAGGCAAATGGGTAGGTTTTGCTTTATTGTCATTTGTTTTTGCACTGACCTTCCGTATCGCTGATAAATGGGAATGGTTTAGTTTCGGAACACACTTTTTATGGCATACTTTCGGAGCGATAGCGACATTTTGCATGTTTAATTATATCTATCTTACACGGAATACAATTAGAAAAACATAAGTAGTTTTTACTTTCTTTGAATCCCTAAATCATACATAAAGTGGGTTTAAACTTAACCACAAAGTCACAAAAGCTTTTGAAACACTTAAGCTATTTAAGTTATATACTTTGTGTATAAGAAGTACACTAAAGTCTTGTTGAAATCTTTGATTCTCATCTTATATGAACTTAATTGTGCGGTATTTTCTTACACTTTCTACAGTTTTTAAAAAAATAAAATTTTGTGCCTTTTGTGGTTTAATAAAAAAATTAAACAGTTTTTTTTGCGAAATTAGGAGTCTAATTCTTTTAATGTTGAAAGAAAGATGATTTACTTATATTTGTCCTGCAAAGCAAATCTAAATGTTCAAAAAAGTAAGTACAGTATTTATCCTCGGATTTTATACGGTTTTTTGTTCGGCCCAACAGGTCCGGCCTTCCAAATCATCTGAAATTTACCGCGAAATCAAAACCCTTAAACAGCTGCCTAAAGTTTTATACCTTGCAGCTCATCCCGATGATGAAAATACGGGATTGCTCTCTTGGCTAATCAACGACCAAAATGTAGAAACAGGTTATTTGTCTTTAACCAGAGGTGATGGCGGTCAGAATTTATTAGGTACAGAGCAAGGTGCTGCATTGGGCTTGATCAGAACACACGAGCTTTTAGAGGCAAGAAAGTTAGACGGCGCCCAACAGTTTTTTACCCGCGCGATTGATTTCGGGTTTTCTAAAAATACTACCGATACTTTTAAACAATGGAATGCAGACAGCATTACAGCAGATGTAGTCTGGGTAATCCGTAAATTCCGTCCGGATGTTATCATTTGTCGTTTTCCTCCTACTGCTGCAGCAGGACACGGACAACACGCCGCTTCGGCTGTGGTTGCAGAAAAAGCTTTTAAGCTGGCAGGTGATAAAACTGCTTTCCCGGATCAACTAAAATATGTGAATGTATGGCAGCCAAAACGGGTATTGTGGAATACTTTCCGATTTGGTGGGGTGAATACGACCGCTGAAAATCAACTGAAAGTTACCGTTGGGCAATATGACGCGCAACTGGGGATGGGTTATGGTGAATTAGCGGGATTAAGCAGAAGTTTGCATAAAAGCCAGGGTGCCGGAACACAGTCTGTGGCTGGTATCAGAACTGAATATTTTTCCCACGTTATGGGCGAGCCTGCAAAAACGACACTTTTTGATGGAGTAGTTAAAACCTGGACTTCACAAGGAAACGCTGATATTGATCAATCATTGAATCAAATTATTTCATCTTTCAATTTTAATAATCCTGACCTAAGCTTGCCTGCTTTACTTGCTTTGCGAAAAAAGGTCATGGCACTAAAAGATGCAGATCTGAAAAAGGATAAAATTAAATCTCTTGACAATATCATTTTAAGCTGCGCCGGATTTATGGGCGAGATCGTTACCAATCAGGCTGAAGCTGTTGCGGGGGATCATTATAATTTCAGATTAAATTTAATTTCAAGAGCTGCAAATCCTGTTGTTTTAGAAGATGTCAAATGGTTAAGTCAATCAGAAAATTTCAACAGAAAACTATCAAAAGATTCTTTAATTACCATTCAGCATGACATTCAGATTCCTGCAGATGCAGCACTCACAGAACCTTACTGGTTGGCAAAACCTCCTGCGAACGCAGCAACTTTCTCTGTTCCGAATGATACATTAATCGGTTTGCCAGAGGCAGAATCACCATTGAATGTTTTGCTTGGTTTAAAAATCGGCTCGGAAAAGTTTCAGGTTAAACTTCCATTATCTTTCAAAAAATTAGATCCGGTGCGTGGTGATGTGGTTGAAGCCTTGCGCATCGTTCCTGCATTAGAACTGAAATTTACACAACCCCTTTATTGGGTCAAAGAAAATGAAGATTTACATTTGAGTTTAAATGTTAAGGTTAATTCTAACAGAAAGTACAGTAATGGTAAGCTTAACCTGATGTACAACGGAGAACGATTAGGTGTCGCTGATGTAAGTTCGCTCAATGGAAAGGATACTACCATCGATTATGTTATTCCAAAAACTAAGCTTGCCTCAATATCTTCATCTCGTTTGCAATTGGATGCCAATTTTGTTGCAGATGAAGTCACTTATAATAAAAAACAAATATTAATTCAGTACCCGCATTTACCCTCCTTACAATATTTTGCACCTGCCACTGTAACTGTAATGAAAGGCGATATACAGGCGAAGGTTAAAAAAGTGGGGTACATAGAAGGTGCGGGCGATTTCATTCCTGAATTCCTACGCATTGCCGGTATTCAGGTAGATGTTTTGAAAGACGGAGATTTTTATGGCAGCTTAGATGAATCCGGTGGAAACGGTAACTCAAACAAGCTATCGCAATATGACGCCATTGTATTGGGTGTCCGTGCCAATAATACAGAGAAAAAGCTGGGCCGCTGGATGCCTTTTTTATGGTCTTATGTAAAAGCTGGAGGTAATTTGGTGATGCAGTATAACACCAATCAGGATACAACCGTGGACCAATTGGGGATGTACAATTTCAGCATTGCCAACAAGCGTGTTACCGAAGAAAATGCTGCAGTTACGTTTTTAAATCCAAATCATAAACTACTGAACTTTCCGAATAAAATTACTGCTGATGATTTTAAAGGCTGGGTACAGGAGCGTGGTGCCTATTTCCCTGCTCAATGGGATGCTGCGTATGAACCGCTTTTTGAAATGCACGATACAGATGAAGAACCTCTTCAGGGGTCTACTTTATATGCCAAATACGGGAAGGGTAATTTTATTTATACACCATTGGCGTTTTTCAGACAGCTGCCTGCAGGAAATGTGGGTGCGGCACGTTTATTTTTTAACTTTTTATCTGCACAGAAAAACTGATGAACAAACAACTTAAAAACTGGAATATCTGGTACATATTATTGGCAGTTGCATTAGTATTGCAGATCGTATTTTATTATTGGTTTACTAAATTCTGGGCATGAGTAATATAGATTGGACAGTTCTCATTTTTACACTTGTTGCAGTGGTTGTTTACGGCGTATTCATCGGCCGCGGCCAAAAAAGCAACGAGTCCTACCTGAAAGCAGATAATAAAATGCCCTGGTATATTGTGCTGATAGGGATTATGGCTACGCAGGCAAGTGCCATTACATTTCTTTCTGCGCCGGGACAGGCTTATACGGACGGTATGCGTTTCGTTCAGTATTACTTTGGTCTGCCTTTGGCGATGATTGTGATCTGTATTACTTTCATCCCGATTTTTCAGCGCTTAAACGTTTACACAGCCTATGAATATTTAGAAAACCGTTTTGATAAAAAAACAAGAGTCCTTACTTCACTGCTTTTTCTTTTTTCCAGAGGCTTATCAACGGGAATCAGCATTTACGCTCCGAGTATCATCTTATCAAGCGTTTTAAACTGGAATATCTATTTAACCAATGTTTTAACAGGTGGTATTCTGTTGATTTACACCTATGTTGGCGGAGCAAAAGCAATCGCTCACACCCAAAAATTACAGTTTCTTATTATTCTGGGAACAATGGCTTTTGCAGGTTATCTGCTTATTGAAAATATGCCGAATGGAATTGGTTTTAATGATGCACTGTATCTGGCAGGGAAATCCGGAAAGCTGAATGTAATCACCACAGAATTCGATTGGAAGGATAAATACAATATTTGGAGCGGTTTAATCGGCGGTTTTTTTCTGGCACTTTCTTACTTTGGTACGGATCAGAGTCAGGTAGGGAGGTATATTACGGCGAAAGACAATACCAATGCAAAAATGGGATTGCTGTTGAACGGATTGGTCAAAATTCCGATGCAGTTTGCTATTCTTCTGATCGGTGCTCTGCTTTTTGCATTCTTTTCCCTAAAACCGGCTCCGATTTATTTTAACGAACGCTCTTATCAACATTTAAAGGAATCACAACCTGAACAGGCTGTGGTATTTGAAAAAGAGCATCAGGATTTGCAGATAAAATTCAATGCAGAATCGAAAGAAATTTTAAGGTTGAAGGAGACTCATTCTCCCCAACTTAAAAAAACGATTCAGGACTTTAAAAATACACAAACCCAAGTAAAAGCACTGCACGGAAGGGTAGAAGAAGCGATCAATACATCAAACTATAACGCGGAGAAAACGGATACCAATTACATTTTCCTGTATTTCGTGAAAAATACCTTGCCTGTAGGGATGATTGGTTTACTGTTTGCTGTCATTTTTCTGGCCAGCTGGGGTTCCATTTCTGCAGCATTGAATTCCCTTGCTGCCTGTTCATTAAAAGATGTTCATTTAATATTCAGTAAAGAAATTCCTGATGAGAAAACCGAATTGAAGTACAGCCGTCTGCACACTTTAGCCTGGGGGATCTTCTCAATCGGCGTAGCCATGTTTGCAACCCAAATGGGTTCTCTTATTGAAGCGGTGAATGTACTAGGTTCTCTTTTCTACGGTCCGATATTGGGAATTTTTCTGGTTGCATTTTACTATAAAAAAATCGACGGTCCGAATGTATTTATTGCTGCCATTTTATCAGAAATTACGGTTATTGCCGTGTATCAATTTGATGTCGTTTCTTTTCTTTGGCTTAATGTAATTGGTGCTGCAGCAGTCATTATATTTTCTGCAATTGGATTGCTGTTTTATAAACAGAAAGAAGTAAATTCGTAAGCAAATAATAATAAAAACAAACAAATAAAAATAATATGAAAACAATCATGAAATCTGCTGCCGTACTTGTTGCGACAATGACAATCTCCTTGAATGCCTTTGCACAGGACACTAAAAAACCTGCCAGCCCTCCAGCTACTGCTATGGGAAAAATTAAAGATGCAACCATTACCATAGCCTATAGCAGTCCTTCAGTAAAGGGGCGTACAATCTGGGGTGGTTTAGAAGCTTATGATAAAGTTTGGCGTGCGGGTGCCAATGAAGCAACTACTTTCGAAACGGATAAAGACATTACTGTTCAGGGTAAAAAACTTCCTGCAGGTAAATACAGCTTTTTCTTAATCCCTAAACAAAGCGGAACCTGGACTGCGATTTTTAATAAAGAGCCAAAACAATGGGGTGCTTACAAATACGAGGAAGCAAAAGATGCTTTACGTGTTGATGTAAAAACAAAGGCTTTACCAGCAACGCAGGAAACTTTAGTGTATAAAATAAACAATAATGGATTTACAATGGATTGGGATAAAATCTCAGTTCCTGTAGAGATCAAATAAATTTGAATATCAGAAATTAAAATCCCGTTAATGCGGGATTTTTTTTATTGTATAAAAGATTATGATTGAGACAATTTCAGACTGTTTATTTCAGACAGGCTAAGCATTTCACACTTAAAATATTAAACACTAAATGTTGGATTGTAAAAGTTCGGTAAAGAAGTTTTTATGGCTAAAAAAGAGATGATTTAGTACATTTGAGCCAAATTAAGCACGAGCTAGTCACATAATTTTATTGTAAACTTTAAAAAAAATTAGAATTTTAAATAAATGGATATAGTGATAATAGAATGATATTAATATCTAATTCAAACTTCTATATTCATTAGGTGTAACACCTGTTCTTTGTTTAAAAAGACGAATAAAGTGCTGTGGATACTTAAATCCAAGTTCGTAAGCAATTTGTGCAATAGATTTATCCACATTGAAAACTCTTTCCTTGGCAACATCAATTATTTTATTCTGAATACATTCCTGCGCTGTTTTCCCTGTTTCTTTCTTGATGAGGTCCCCAAAATAGTTGGCTGAAAAATGTAATTCATCAGCGCAATAAGCTACAGATGGAAGACCAATAGTATTAGGTTTCTCAGATGAAAAATAGCTGTTTAGCAATTCTTCAAATTTTTCTAAAGTACCTTTATTGATATTTTCTCGGGTAATAAACTGGCGGTCATAAAAGCGATCACAGTGATTAAGAAAAAGTTCAATATTTGATGTGATGACTTTCTTGCTGTGTTTATCTATTGGGCGACTCAATTCAAATTGAATATCAGCAAACATTTCCAAAACCATTTGTTGTTCTTTTTTAGAAAGGTGTAACGCTTCGTTGGTTTGGTATCCGAAGAAACCATATTCAGAGATGCCCTTGCCTAAAGAAGTTCCCTTGATTAAATCCGGATGAAATACTAATCCATGGCCCAAGGGTTGGTATATATCAATTTTGTTTTCTACATCAACAACCTGTCCCGGAGAAACAAAAA
This sequence comes from Chryseobacterium sp. 'Rf worker isolate 10', assembly GCF_050753305.1. Lineage (NCBI taxonomy): Bacteria > Pseudomonadati > Bacteroidota > Flavobacteriia > Flavobacteriales > Weeksellaceae > Chryseobacterium > Chryseobacterium sp. 'Rf worker isolate 10'. Next base: position 1,978,654 of record NZ_JBOZOF010000001.1, on the reverse strand, counting down.
CCAATGTTCCTTCCTGATAGTCATAAGTTGCCCGACCATATTTAAGATCACCGCATTTTACATCTTTCAGAAAAATACAATACAGATTAAAATACATTTTAGAGCCTGTTCTTTTATGTGCTATTGAAAAATCTATTACACTTACCAAAGGATGAAGTGTCTCGTGATTATTAAATTGATTATAATCGTTTACTGTTTCAAAATAGAATGATTGGCTTATAACGATATCATATTGTAATGCAAATCTAAAGATAAAAATGACTGCTTTTTTACATTATAATACTGAACAGTAATATTGGTTACAAGTTCCGTAATCTATCTACCATTATTCATATTAATAGGTGAGAAATTTGCAGTAATAAATTGATTAACCAATTATTAGTTCTTTGAAAAGTGTTAACTAAAAATAGATAAAAAATGAAAAAAGTAATATTGAATAATGGCATAGAAATGCCGGTTTTAGGATTTGGAGTATTTCAGGTACCGGATCCAGCAGAATGTGAAAAAGCTGTTATTGATGCAATTGATACAGGATATTGTTTAATTGATACAGCAGCATCTTATGGAAACGAAAAGGCGGTAGGTATTGCCATTAAAAACAGTGGAGCTGCAAGAAAAGATTTATTTATCACCACAAAACTCTGGGTACAAGACACAGGATATGAAAAAACTTTGAAAGCTTTTGAAACATCATTGAAAAAACTTCAGTTGGATTATCTGGATCTATACCTTATTCATCAACCTTACGGAGATATTTTCGGTTCATGGAAAGCAATGCAGGAATTGTATGAGTTGGGAAAAGTAAGAGCTATTGGTGTTTCTAATTTCCATCCTGACAGGATTGCAGATTTGATTGCCAACAGTGGATTTACACCAGCAGTCAATCAAATCGAGACCCACCCTTTCCATCAACAGGTTGAAACACAAAAATTCCTAATTGAAAATAATGTACAGATAGAATCCTGGGGACCTTTCGCAGAAGGAAAGAATGATATTTTCAATAATAAAATTTTGAAAGGAATCGCTGAAAAATATAATAAATCTGTAGCACAAATAATCTTAAACTGGCTGACCAGTAGAAATGTTATTGTCATTCCAAAATCTGTAAGAAAAGAAAGAATGGCTGAAAACTTCAACATTTTTGATTTTGAACTTTCTTCTGAAGATATGGATGTTATAGCAACTTTAGACACTGAATTCAGCTTGTTTTTTGATCATAGAGACCCCAATATGGTTAAATGGCTAAGTGAAAGAAAATTGGACTTATAATCAAATTTCATCAGTAAAAATATGATCAAATGAATAGAAGAGATATTTTAAAAACAGCAGGTTTAGCAGCCATTGGAAGTGCATTGCTTCCTTTCGATTCCTTATTAAAAGCAAATACGAGTAATAATAAATTACCAGAAAATAATCAAAGTGGTCTTTTGTCAGGGCGTCGAAAATTAGGGAAATCATTGGAGGTTTCTGCCATAGGTTTGGGTGTTCAGAATATGAGCAGAACGTATCAAACTACCATTCCAAATCGTAAGGAAATGCACAATATTATTCAAAAAGCATTTGATAATGGGGTTACTTTATTTGATACGGCAGAGGCATATGGCCCATTTGAGTGCGAAAAGATTTTAGGAGAGGCAACTTCTTCCTTTCGAAATAAAATTGTTATTGAAACGAAATTTGGATGGAATATTGACCAGAAGAGTGGTGTGCGTATGTCTGGGTTAAACAGTAGGCCTGAACACATTAAACTCGTTGTTGAAGGAATGCTAAAACGACTTCGCACAGACCGAATTGATTTATTATATCAACACAGAGTTGACCCTGAAGTTCCAATCGAAGATGTTGTAGGAACGATACAGGATTTGATAAAGGATGAAAAGGTTTTACATTACGGATTGTCCGAACCAGGCGTTGAAACATTAAGACGAGCTCATAAAATTCATCCCGTAACAGCTATTCAAAATGAATATTCATTGTTGTGGAGAGGTCCCGAGCAGAAAATTCTGCCACTTTGTGAAGAGCTGGGTATTGGTTTTGTGGCTTGGAGTCCGCTTGGCGTTGGTTTTACAACAGGAGCAATAGATTCTAATACAAAATTTGCTCAAGGTGATATTCGTAGTAATGAAACTCGTTTTTCTTCTGAAAATATCACAAAAAATCTAGCAATGGTAGATGTATTGAAGAAGTGGGCTGAAAAGAAAAATGCCACACCGGGACAGATTTCGTTAGCTTGGCTGTTACATCAAAAGCCCTGGATTGTTCCTATTCCGGGAACTACACAAATGGCACATATGGTAGAAAACAGTTGTGCTGATAACATAAAATTCACAACAAATGAATTTAAGGAATTAAGCAATGAGCTTGATGCTATTAAAATCATCGGAGATAGATTACCACCTTTTGTGCAACAATTTTCCGATGTGGAAGCGCCTTTGAAAAAGAAATAAACTTGATAAAATAGAATTTGAAATAGATCTTTTAACAAAAAAAAGGCGCCACTTTAGTGACGCCTTGGGCTATTGGTGACCTCGACAGGATTCAAACCTGTAACCTTCTGAGCCGTAATCAGATGCGCTATTCAGTTGCGCCACGAGGCCTTGTGTTACCTTGTTGTTTAAAGGTTTGCAAATATAGCACTTTTTTCCGTTCTTTGAAAGATGAAACAAAGAATTTTACTTTTATTTACGGTTTTTGCGCTAACAGCTTGTAAAAGAGAATCAAAAATTTCGTCCTCAGATTGGACCAATATCTCTGCCCGCACCCAGTTTAAGGAACATGACGGTATCTTGGAACTGAAATCGGGAAATTTCACTTATAATTTTAAGCAAAATCAAACACCTTTTAAGAAAATAATCCTGCTGAATGCAAGTATGGCCGGATATATTTCAGAGCTTGGAGCAGAGAATGTAATCATAGGCGTTTCCAGTCCGGAGTATATTTATTCAGAGAAAATCCAGAATCTGCTGAAAGAAGGAAAAATTCAGAATGTAGGAAGCGAACAGAAATACGACGTGGAAAAGATCATTTCCATGAAGCCCGATGCTATTTTTACCAATCATATTGCCAGCTTTGATAATACATATGAACTTTTGAAAAACAATGGTATTCAGGTTGTATTTCTGGATGAATACATGGAGCAGAAGCCTTTGGAAAAAACAGCTTATATCAAACTTTTCGGAGAATTTTTAGGAAAAGAAAAAGAAGCAGAAGCTAAATATCAGGAAGTTGAGAAAAACTATAGCGAGCTAAAAAAACTGGCTTCCACAGCAAAAGAAAAACCAGTTGTTCTAGCCAACGAAATGTATGGAGATGTGTGGTATCTTCCTGGAGGAAATACTTCCGTTGCTCATTATATTTCTGATGCCAATGCGAATTATATCATGAAAGATAACAAAGATGAAAAAGCTTTGACAATGAGCTTTGAAGAAGTATATGCCAAAGCAGGAGGTGTTCAGTACTGGGTAAATGCAGGAAGCCATACTTCAAAAAAAGAAATGCTTGGGATGAATCCTTTCTATGGGAAGCTGGATGTATTTAATAAAGGAAAGATCTACACGATCGCAGGAAAAGAGAAGGTTAAAGCCAATGATTTCTTCGAAAGCGGTGTTGTAAGAGCAGATTTAATCCTTAAAGATTATATTAAGATCTTTCATCCTGAACTTTTGCCGGATTATCAGCTTACTTATATGAAAGAATTGCAGTAACTCGTACTATTTGCTTATTTTTGCCTTTCCTTTTTTAAAGTTATGTGGAAAAAAATTAAACAGCTTATCTTCATCATTCTTGTTCTGAATGTGGTTTTTATTATTTGGGGTAGATTCTTTAATCCACCGATTACCCTTACCCAGATAGGAGGACTTTTTGAATATGGAAAACTGCACAGAGATTATATTTCGTATGATGAAATGGGCTCTAATGTAAAAAAAGCCGTAATTGCTTCGGAAGATCAGAAATTCTTTGTTCATGATGGTTTCGATTATACAGCCATCGAGAAAGCAATGAAATATAATGAGAAAGGCAAAAAAATAAGAGGTGGAAGTACCATTTCCCAACAGACTGCAAAGAACATATTTCTTTGGCAGGGAAGGAGCTGGGTAAGAAAAGGGCTGGAGGCTGTCTATACTTTTATCATTGAAAAAGTATGGAGTAAAGATATTATCCTTGAAAGATATTTGAATTCCATTGAAATGGGACAGGGAGTATTCGGAGTGGAAGCTGCAGCACAATATTATTTTGGAAAATCATCCAAAGACCTAAGTGCTTCAGATGCAGCCTGGATTGCTGCTGTATTGCCTAATCCAAAGAAATATGATCCTAAAAATCCATCTCCTTATTTAAGAAAGAAACACAATTGGATCATGAGACAGATGAGGAATGTGAGTTTGAAATAGTATCTTTGTACTAATGAAATTCTTTAATTCCAGCACAAACTTTGAGTCAGTTCTTAAAAAATACTTTTCTTTTAAGAATGAAACCCTTTCTTTAGAACCCTTTGCAGAGTTTTTAGAGACGATCAAAGAGGCAGACTTCACAGATGTGCTCAATTTCTTCAGAAGCAATCCTAATTTTACTGAAAACTTTAAATATTACATTCACAATATTTTTAGAGGACGGCCTTTCAATCTTTCTCTGACGGAAGCTAATATTCTTTCAGAAAATGCCTTCTTTCCGGAACTTAAAAAAAGAATCCTGAATAAGGTTTTACCACCTGTTGAAAATGAAAAAACGGTGTGGTATATGATTGATAATGTCAGTCTGAGACCTCAAAAAGATCTTAAATATCTTCATAATCTTCCTGAGAATGAGATTAATGAATTCTTAAACATGCTTGGCGCTTCGGATTTTATTCTGAAACCTAATGTGAAAAAAGAGCTCATTTTTTCTATGAATATTCTTTCCTGGAGGGTTACAGGGATGGCTATGGAAGTGGAAGTGGTAAGAATGGCTCCTCAGTACAGGAATCTTGATAACCCGTTTCTTGCCCTGCAGAACGAGCTGGAAACATTAGCAGAAGATCTGGTAAAAGATCCTGAACTTCAGCTACACTCCAAAGACAGCAGATATAAGCAGATTAAGATTTATGCAGAACAATGTCAGGAATTTGTCAATATTGCTTTTAAAAATTCCGCTAAATATGGTATTTCTGGAAAGATTAATCAGTCTCTGTTAAAAATTCGCCAGCAGACCGAAAGAATATATGAGATTGTTCAGTTATTGGTCATTGATAATGAAGAGGATGTTCAGATAAAATCTAAACAGCTGATCTTTAATATTCTGAACTATAAATCTCATAAAAATAATATTTCAGACCTGATCAACGACAGTACCAGACTGATTTCACACCTTATCACCAATCATACTGCAGAAGCCGGAACTCATTATATTACTTCTACCCGAAAAGAATATATGACCATGTTCTACAAAGCGAGTGGTGGTGGAATCATTGTAGGGGCACTTTGTGTTCTGAAAATGCTCTACGGATATATCCCCGGAAGTGATTTTTCACATGCCTTTCTGTATTCGATGAACTATGCAATGGGATTTGTTATGATTTATCTGATGGGATTTACCTTGGCTACTAAACAGCCGGCAATGACTGCCGCTACGATGACAAAAGTATTATCCGAAGAAGGGAATGCCCAAAGAAATAATACGGAATTTGCTCATTTGGTTTCCAAATTATTCAGAAGTCAGTTCATTGCCTTTGTAGGAAATGTATTGCTTGCCTTTCCGATAGCACTTGCCATCATTTATGGGCTTGATGTGTTTTTCTCACAGAATCTTGCTGTAGAACGTTCTGATAAATTATTAAAAGATCTTGATCCTTTTAAATCAAAAGCTATTCTTCATGCCAGTATTGCTGGGTTTTATCTTTTTATTTCTGGAATTATCTCTGGAAATATCGGGAACAATTCCGTGTTTTATCAGATCCCGGAAAGAATTGCTAAAAACCTTTCTATCAGAAGCTTTTTCGGAAAGAAATTTGCAAAAGGACTTTCAAAATATTATGCTAAAAACTGGCCGGGGATCATTTCCAATTTCTGGTTTGGTGTCTTCCTTGGAGCGACAGCTCCGGTCGGAATGTTTTTTGGGCTGGATCTGGACATCAGACACATCACTTTTGCAGCGGGTAACTTTGCTTTAGGGCTGTATGGGAAAGATTTTTCAGTAGATTCCTATGCATTCTGGATGTCTTTTGTAACGGTTTTTCTGATCGGTTTCTTCAACTTCTTAGTAAGTTTCAGTTTGTCTATGTTCCTGGCATTCAGGTCAAGAAAAATGAATTTCGGACAGGTAAGTGAGATCTATAAAGAAATTTTCAGATACTTTACAAAGCATCCGCTGAAATTCTTCCTGCCATTAAGCTCAGGGCTCGATAAAAAAGCCGATGATTTGATGAGCAGTACCATTTCCAATAAATCAGAAGAACATTCATAATTAAAATAAAAAATGCTGCCATCGGGCAGCATTTTTCTATAGAAATCTTTTTTTTAAACACAATAAGGAAGTTCAGGGCATTCTGCAGGAAGCTGCTCCCAAAAACCACATTCATTCAAATTCTGACAGCTTAAGGCACAACATGTCATTCGGCCTGAACCTTGCACTTTTTTTAACGTTTCTCTTGATAATTTCTTTGATTTAAGTATCTTTTTCATAGTAAAAAATGGGTTATTAATGAGTATGAAAGATACGTATTAAACTCGATAGAATCAAAATAATTTCAATGATGGTGAATTATTTTATGTGAATTTGATCCCTTCATTCCTATAAAATCTGAAGGTCGCTGAATTTGTCTATTCCAAATTTATCCTGGAACTTTTTGAGATAAAAGCTTTTACGCATTTTAAAATCATGCTTCAGTAAAGGAGAATCAATTTTAATAATAATACATCCGTTTTCTATATTGACACTTCTGATTTCATTGAAAAGGCTTTCATCAAGATAATCCTCAAGGAAATCTTTAATGTCAAAAGCAATAAGTTTATGTTCAAAACCGTAGATTCTGGCAAAAGATTTTACCAGTTCAGAGGATTGATATTCGCGTTTTTTCTTCTTCATACTATTTTTTCTCTACATATTCAGTTGTTAGTCCCTTACTTTTAAAAAACTTTTGCAAACCAGGATAAAGATACTCACAAGTTTTGAAAGGATCTAGTATATTTCTGGGTGAAGATTCAATTCCTGAACATTCAAAACAAATTTCGAAATAAGCAAAAACTGTATCACTTTCATCATAGAATAAGATTGCATTTCTTGGAAAAAAACATCCGCTGGAGGAGACTGATTTAATATAATACTTGTCGCAGGTATTATAGATTACATCTGTCAGCTCAGAAATCTCGGACAAAGTTAAAGTTCTTGATTCCTGAATGCCGGCAAAGACAGAGTGGTCAACAGCTTCTCTTAATTCAAACTTTTTATTTTTTTTAATACTATCGTAATATTTTGTAAGCCTAATAGAGTCTTCCTTCGTTTTTGGAGGTGGAGGAGCAGGCATATAAGAATTGGCAGTACTTCTTTTTAAATTCAGCTTATAAGAAATGATTTTTACCTTAGTCGCTTTATTAAAAGGAAATGTGGCTACTCTCTTATGAAGTGGTGTGGGTTTAAAATCCTTTTTCAGATCACCCTCCTTAAAAGAATGATATTCCGTTAACAGATCCACAGGTCTTTTCTTTTTCTTCTGCCCGTAAGAAAATAGAAAAAGTACTGAAAATAACAAGATAAGAGTTTTTGATGTCATATCTCAAAAATTATACTTTCCTCATTAATCTTCTTCACCACACTTTCCGTTCGTTCTCTGTGAGTATCTGTAATGAAAATCTGACCAAAGCTTTCTTTATTTACCAGTTCTATCAATTGTGAAACTCTGGTATCATCAAGCTTATCAAAAATATCATCAAGCAAGAGGATAGGAGTCTTTTTGGTGAGTTCTTTTACAAGACTCATCTGAGCCAGTTTTAAAGAAATCAGGAAGGATTTTTGCTGTCCCTGAGAGCCTATTTTTTTGATTAAAACATGATCCATTTCAAAAAGAAGATCATCCTTATGAATTCCTTTTGAAGTGTAAGTGAGCATTCTGTCTCTTTCAAGGCTTTCTTTTAAAAGGTTTTCAAAAGAATCTTCCAGCAAATGAGATTCATAAATTACTGATACAGTTTCCTTTCCACCGGAAATAATCTGATAGAAATTCTGAACAATAGGGTTGAGTTGCTCTACAAACTCTTTTCTTTTCTTAAAAATTTTTGTCCCGAATCTGGTGATCGGATCATCATAGATTTCCAAAGAATCTTTGTCCCATGTTCTGTTTTTGGCAAAATATTTCAATAAAGCATTTCGCTGCTGAATTGTTTTCTGATACTGAATAAGATCATAGAGATATTCTGAATCCGTTTGAGAAATCATTGCATCCAGAAACTTACGTCTGCTTTCCCCGGAATCCGAAATAAGATTGGAATCATAAGGAGAAATCATAACACTTGGGAGATATCCGATATGATCCGCAAGCCTGTCATAGCTTTTATCATTCTTCCTGATCACCTTTTTGGCTTCCTTGGGCTGGGTAATTCTGATAATGTCTTCACTGTCTTCATTTTGAATCTCAGCATCAATGGTAAAAAAGTCTTCCTCTTGTTTAATGTTGTTGAGATCAGTATTTCCTAAAAAGCTTTTTCCTACCGATAAATAATGCAAAGCATCCAGAATATTGGTCTTCCCTGCACCGTTATTTCCCACAAAACAGTTGATCTGCGGGGAAAATTCAAATTTTTTCTCAGAATGGTTTTTGAAATTGTAGAGGGAAAGCTTCTTGATAATCATTCGTCAAAAATACTCCATTATTAGTAAAAATAAAAAAGGAAGTGCCGAACAAGTTTCTACCCCGAATGAGTAATAAGCGTCATCTCTTTTATTATCAGAGAAATAGATGAGAATATAAGTTACAATGCTAGCCATAAAAAAAGCAGTGGCATAGGATAAGTCAAGATAGAAGATCCCGATCATATTGCTGATGAAAACAAGGATGTAAGCAATGTATTTGGTGTTGTTCACACCTATCAGCATAGGAAAGGTTTTTACGGTATCACTGTTCATATCCCGAATATCAAAGGGAAGAACAAGAGCAGTAATGAAGAAGAAGCTGATCAGAAAAATAGGCATACTGAATTCCGGAAGGGTAAGCCAGCAATTCACCAGTGCCCACACCAGTCCTACATAGAAAACTTTCAGTAAAGGGATTTTCCGGATATAAACATCAAGGAAAAAACTGTTGTAAAGCAATCCCAACACTACAATAATGAACCATTTCAAAAGTCTTATTTCATTATGATTATGAATGATTAAAAAAGCACAGGCAATTCCCGCAATTGCATTGATAACCACTATTTTGAAGAAATGCTTGGTATATTGATATTTAGTATACAGATAACCACTGAAATAAGTGATGAAAATAAGTGCAAAAGTAGGGAAACGGAATGTGTTTTGCTCTTTCATGAAAAATACTGCAAAAAGAGTTCCCATAAGAGAGACATAAATCTGGCTGTCTATGACAGTTTTTTTCAGTATTTTTAAAATGTTCATTTATCAAAATTAATATATATGAAAAGATTTTCCAAGATTTTTCTGCTTTTGCTAATAATGCTAAGCTTTTCAAAGGTATCCGCACAGAAATATTACGATACCCAATGGAAAAAAGTGGCTGAAAACAGAACAAAAGGAGCTTATAAATCTAATCTTCCCATTATTTTAGACATACAAAAACAAGCCATGAAAGAAAATAATGCCTTCGAGCTGATCCGTTCTCTGAAAGCGGAATTCACTATTGTAAACCAAACTGTGGATGATGATCAGAACGATTCCGCCTCCCAATTTTTCAAAAGGCTTAAAGAGGCGGAAGGAAAAGTGAGCGGTGAAGGAAAGCTGGTATACAAAGTCTTACTGAATGGCTTTTTCATGGATTATTACAACCAGAATTCATGGAAAATAAACGGAAGAACCAATATCAATTCTCAGGATCTTTCACAGATTGAAACCTGGAGTAAACTTGATTTTAAGAATTATTTGACGAAAAATTTTCAGGAACTTGATCAGGAAAAGCCTGAGATGAAAAAGATTCCTCTGGAAAAGTATAAGAATATATTTTTCGGAACAGATGATATAGCCTATTTTCCAACCTTGTCTGATTGGTATGCAATCAAGAAAACAGCGTTTTTATCTGAGAACAATATTTTTACTAAAAATGAACTGACTGCAAATCGTAGAGCGATTAATGCCATCTATGATGAACTGATAGAACAGAACACGGGGAATGCAAAATTGTATTTCATGAAAGAGAAAATTACAGAAAACTGTAATTTCAATCAATGTAAAGATAAACTTCAGCAGCTTCAGAATCTTTTGAAATCTAATGTAGAGGGAGATTATAAAGTGATAATCATGGGAGATGTCATGGATGAGCTTACAAACCAGAAAAAAATTAAGGAAGCTCTTGCATTAGCTGCTCAGGCTAAAAGTGAATATCCTAAATCTCCTTTCCTGGAGAATATCAAAAGCAAAGAAGCTCAGATTGTCAATCCATATCTGACTCTCAAATATGAATCCCAGACGCAAAATAATCTGCCGGTTCATTTTGTTGCAGAATATAAAAATGTATCAGAATTCACACTGAATATTTATGAAGTGAAAGACGATTTCACGTCATTGCTTCAATACGTTCAGGACTCTTATTCCAATACCTTTGGAAAATTAAAGAAAAATCTGGTAAGGAAAGAAACATTCCAGCTTCCGGATCCTAAGGATTATCAGAATCATAAAACTTCTTTAGAGGTAAAACCGCTTCCTTCAGGAGCATATGTTGCGGAATTTACCGTTGCAGGAGCGGATATGAAAGATACAGATTCCAGACAGAATTTGTATTTTCTGGTTTCCGGAAACAGAATTATTTATCAGTCTAAAACAGACAGAAAACCTCTTGCAGACGAGTTGAAATTAGTAAATAGTGAAAATGGGAAACCTTTAGTGAATGAAGCTCTTAGATTTTATGAATTTGTTTCCAATAAGACACTAACTAAAATTGAAGGGACAACCAATGCTAACGGAGTATTTAAATTTCCTTCTTCTGAAAACAAAGACTATTACAGAACTTTCCTGATCCAGCAGCCTAAAACAAATGATTTCCAAATCATGCAGGTTTATGGAAACAGAGGCTATGCCGATGATTATAATCCTAATAAACAAACGCGTTCAACGGCTCAGATTTTTATTGACAGAGGAATCTACCGTCCTGGTCAGATTGTTTATTTTAAGGTGATCAACACAAGAATGAGTAAGGAGGTTGAATCAGTACTTTCGGGATTAAAGCAAAAAATCACGTTGTTGAATACCAATAGCGAAGAGGTGTCTTCGCAGGAATTCACCACCAATGAATTTGGTTCTTATCACGGAAGTTTCATTCTTCCGAAAGGAAAACTGAACGGTAACTTTTATCTGAGAATAGATGGTGAAAGCCAGGGGTATAAAAATTTCAGAGTAGAAGAATACAAGAGACCTAAGTTTGAAGTAACCTTTGATCCTGTAAAAGAGGAGTATAAATACGGTCAGACTATAGAACTAAAAGGGAAAGCTGTTATGTTCTCCGGTGTTCCGCTGACCAATACGACAGTGAATTATGAAATCAAAAAACAAAATATCAGATGGAGATACTTCAGCTGGTATCCACAGAATGATGATAATGAAAACTCTATTTTGGGTGAAGCAAAAACCAATGAAAAAGGAGAGTTTGTCATTCGTTTAGAACTTAAAAAAGATGAAAAGCTGGAAGGAATACAGATTGATAACTATGCGATCAATGCATCCGTTACAGACATCAATGGAGAAACACAGACCGCCAATACACAATTAAAGGTAGCTTCAGTTTCTCACTATATTCAGGCAGAAAACATCAGTACTATTTTCACAGATGAAAATGTAAAACTGAAGGTAGAAACCAAGAATTACAATGATCAGAACCTTAAAAAACCATATCAGGTTAAATTGTCTAAGCTGACAGCTCCGGATAGGATTTTCAGAGATAATTTCAAATCTGATGTTCAGAATCTGCCGAAATATTCAAAAGAAGAATTTATCAGCAAATTCCCGCACGATCTTTTCGATAAAAATGATGAGATCAAAAACTGGAAAACCGAAAAAGTAGTGGTTGAAAGACAGCAGCAGCCATCATCTGATAATGCTCAGCTTGACCTTGGAAAACTGGAAACAGGGGATTATCAGCTGGAACTTTTCAATATGGAAGGAAAAGATACCATCAAAACTTCTCAGTATTTCAGTGTTTGGGATAAAACATCTTTAAAACCAACTCAAAAAACATTCCTTACAGTCATTGCTCCGAAAGAAGAATTATCACGAGGAGAAAAGGCAAAAGTTTATGTTTACTCGGCAGTTCCTGATGCTTTGGTGAATGTTTTTGTTCAGGACGGATCTGGAAAAACGGTTTCAGAAGTTCATCAGATGAAAAAAGGAATATTAGAATACACTGCTGAAATTCCTAAAGATAAAAGCGTATCAGACCTGAACCTTCAGTTTCAGCTGGTAGCATTCAATGATGTGAAGACAGAATCTGTTTCTTTAAAAATAAAAGACACCGAAAAACCTTTAAAAATCGAAACAATAACCTTCAGAGATAAGCTTGAACCAAATGCAAAAGAAAAATGGACGGTAAAAGTAACCGGAAATGACAAAGAAAAGATCAATGCAGAAGTATTAGCCAATATGTATGATATGTCTCTGGATCAGTTTGCAGCAAACACATACAGTTGGAGAAAACTGTATACTCCATTTGTCATTGTTACTTCTTATGGGATCAAAAATTATTTGCAGCAGCAAAACTACCAGAAGAGATTGAGATATTTCGAGGACAGATCTATTGCAGTTCCTCAGTTCAACTGGTTTGATGGAGATCTGTTTTATTCGATTTCAAAAGAAACCGTTTTATTAGGGTATAGCAATCAGGAAGGAGTGAAAACTCCGGCTTATGCACCACCACCATCGCCAATTGCAGGACAAGCAAAGGGTATAAGAAGAAAAGCAATTGCAGAAGATAAAATATCAATATCACAGAATGTGGTACCCGAAGCAATGGCTTCTAATGCAGACGGTGTTTTAGATCATGATGATGTAGCAAAAGAGCTGGACAAAGTAGCTGTCCGTAAAAACCTGAATGAAACCGCATTCTTCTATCCTGATTTAAAAACAGATGCTGAAGGAAATGTAAGCTTCGAGTTCACTTCTCCGGAAGCACTGACAAAATGGAAACTGATGTTCCTTGCACATACCAAAGATGCAAGAGCTGCTACTTTGGAAAAAGAAGTGGTAACCCAGAAAGAATTCTCGGTAACGCCAAACTATCCGAGATTCCTGAGAGAAGGAGATGAACTGAATCTGCAGTCGAAACTGTCAAACCTTACCGATAAAAAACTGAATGGTTCTGCCGAATTACAGATTCTGGATGCCTTTACCAATGAAAATATATCTTCAAAATTCGGAATCACTTCAGGAGTACAAAACTTCAATCTGAATGAAAATGGAAGTAGTGCATTAACATGGAAATTAAAAGTTCCGGACAATGTTTCCTCAATTATTTTCAAAGTGGTTGCAAAAGCAGGAGTGTATTCTGATGGAGAACAACAGGCTGTTGCTGTATTACCCAACAGAATGCTGGTGACTGATGCCGTTCCGGTTTTTGTAAAAGAGGGAGAAACCAAAACATTTGTCTTGGATAACCTTAAAAACAATACATCTGCAACAGCTTCTAATGTTTCCAATACGTTAGAACTGACAACCAATCCGATCTGGGAAATCATGTTTGCCCTTCCAAGTCTGAAAAATGATCAGAATAACTCTGCGGATGTAATCTTTAATAAATGGTTTGCGGATGTGTTGGCGTCAGAAATATTCAAAGCCAATCCGAAAATGAAAACGGTTTTTGAAGAATATCAGAACAAAGGATTATTGAATTCAAATCTTGAAAAAAATCAGGAATTGAAGCAATTGTTACTGGAAGAAACTCCTTGGGTATTGGAAAGTAAAAATGAGGGTGAACAGATGCAGAAACTGGCATTACTATTTGATGCCAATACGATGAAAAACTCAATCAATCAGGATTGGGATGATTTCAAAAAACTGCAGAATCCTGACGGTGGATTCTCGTGGTATCCGGGTTATCCAAGTTCTTACGGAACATCATTGTATATTCTGAAAAACTTAGGGAAAATCAATTCATGGTTAAAAGATAATGTGAAAGATTATCAAAGCTCAGAACAGAAAACGATGGTAGCCAAACTGATTCAGTATGTAGACAACGAGGTTAATAAATATTTTGATGTGAAGAAAGGGGATGTTTGGAACAATTGGGCTATGGATTATTTGGATACCAGAAACTATTGGGAACAGCAATATTCTTTAAAAGGAAAAGGTGCTACCCTGAAAACATTGGTAAAACAAAAAGCCAAAACAGCTAAAATTACAGACTTTACATTCTTCGGACTTCACCGTGCCGCATTATTGATGAACGATTATGGTCTGAAAGACGTTTCTGCGAAGTTGATGACCTACCTTAAAGAAACTTCCACAAATACCAAAACGCAAGGTGTCTATTGGAAACAAAACTTGAATGATTGGGGATGGTTCGGTTCAAAAGTAGTAAACCATGCCGGAGCACTGGAAGCATTCAATAAGTTGCAATCTAACGATCAAAACTTTATTGAAGATGTGAAAATCTGGCTGGTAACCCAAAAAGAAGTCAATTCATGGGGAAGCTCAAGAGGTACTGCAGAAGTGATCTTCACTATTTTGAATTCAGGAAAATCATGGACAGGAGCAGAAAGTGATAAAGCAACAATCGTTTGGGGCGGAAAAGAATTGGCTCCTCAGACACAGGCTACAGGCTATGTGAAATCAACATTGAAACCAGAGGCTGTAGATAAAAACTTAGCAACCGTAACGGTTACAAAACCTGGTCCGGGAATTGTTCAGGGAGGTTTGTTCTGGCAATATTATGAAGATCTGGATAAAATCAAATCTTCTGAAAATTATATTTCTGTAACGAAAGAACTTTATAAAAAAGTGAAAACGGTGAACGGAGAAGAACTTCAGAAAATCTCAACCGAAACACCGTTGAAAGTAGGAGACAAGGTAACGGTAAGAATGATTCTGAACACAGACAGAGCTATGGAGTTTATTCATATTAAAGATATGCGTGCTGCAGGGTTTGAACCTACAGATGTTTTATCCGGATATCAATGGAAAAATAACCTTGGATATTATCAGTCGACAAAAGATGCTTCTACCAACTTCTATATTCAATATATGCCGAAAGGAAAATATGTCTTTGAATATGATGTGGTTGCCAATGCATCCGGTAAATTCTCCAACGGAATTACAACGATGCAGAATTATTACGCCCCGCAGATGAATGCTCATACAAAAGGAAATAACGTAACAATTTCAGAGTAATTGATAAATATAAAAAACTGTAGTAATTTTTACTGCAGTTTTTTGTTTAAAGACTCAAATGAACAGATTAAAATAAAAAAAAATCAAACAATTGTTTAATTTTGGAATGGTTTTTGGAATTAAGATAGTAGCAATTAAAAAAATTATTAAAAGATGAAATTTTCTAAAACTTTAATCACAGGATTAGTATTAATGGCTGGAATAAATGCTTTCGCACAAAAGAAAGCAGAAAAGTTTGAAAAACTACAGATTGAAATGTTCCCAAAAGCAAAAGAAGGATATAAGCAAGTATATATTCAGCTTCCCGTAGCAAAAAATGAAAACGATTTAAAAGTTGAGCTTTTTGTAGGCGCTGAGAAAATGGTAGACTGTAACAATTATTTCTTAATGGGAGAAATGAAAACTCAGGATCTTCAGGGATGGGGATACAACTATTATGAAGTAGAATCCAAAGGAGAAACAGCCGGAACATTGATGGGATGCCCTGGCCAGAAACAGACTAAGAAGTTTGTTACTCTAAAACCCGAAACGGTAAGATACAACAGTAAACTTCCATTGGTATTTTATGTGCCAAAAGACATTGAAGTTCGTTACAGAATTTTACGCCCCGATGCTAATATGAAAAAAGCAGTTCAAAGATAGATCAGCTTATTATCGTAATAAAATAGAAGGCTCCTCACAGTGATGTGGGGAGCTTTTGTTTTTAATTGATAGTATCTCTCACAGATTTTGCTGATTGAGCAGATAATTATTCCCAAAGTATATCCACCTAGTCTGTCATTCCGTAGGAATCCAGTCTCCAAAATTCAGAATAGAAATAAAGATAATATGCACGATTTTATTCAATAGGAACGGGCTTTAGCCCGTTTGATAAAATGATTTAATTCCTTTGGCTTTAGCCAAAACATAAACTCATGAGCGACTTGATAACAATAAATAAGTATTTCATTTTTTACAAATTTTGCTGATCGTACAAATCGTTTTTTCAAAATCATATCCACTGAGCAGGAATCCAAATTTTAAAGTTTAGAATAAAATACTACAGATTATTTTTCTGGAATAATGCTCTTAAATCCTTTTATTTCCTGATAAAAATGCTTTATAAGTAGTATGAAAAAAGTAGAGTTAAATATTTTTTCAAAAATTTTTAAGTTTTAATTAACATTTAAACACTTCGGGCAAAACAGTATTTTATAAGGTTTTAAACTTAAACATATTTTAAACTTACTTTAAATTCACCATATTGTAGAATTATCTTTAAGTATTTTATCTTTTTTTGCATTATATTTGTTATAAACATAAACCATGAAAAACAATTTATTGATTTTTACGTTTAGTTTTTTTGCTTTCCCTGCTTTTGGCTGGGCACAGTCTGCACCGGATTTTAAAGAACTTCTGGATAGTGCTATGGTTCGGGATTCGAACCTCAAAATGCAGATTACCCAAAACAAACTTACCGATCTTGACGAACATAAACTGAAAGACATCTTTCTTCCAACCCTGGAATTGAGTGGTAAGGCAGGCTATCTCAACGGAACAGCAAGACTGACGTCACCGGAATTCAATCTGGCTCCCTTTATCAATATTCCGGAGGGGGCTTTCAACAACAATTTTAACGTATCAGGTTTTTCAGGTATTGCCAAGGCAGATGCCAAAATGCTTCTGTATTCAGGAGGAAAGGTCAAGTACATGAAAAAAGCGGTGGAAGAAAAGAAAAAGTCTGAAGATATCCTTCTGGAGAAAACAAAAGATGAAGTCATTGCCACTATTTCTAAAGCGTACGATCAGCTTGCTTTGATTCATCAGTCTAAAAAAGTACTGGATGAAAGTAAAAAAAGACTTGATATCAACAGAAAAACAGCTGACAAAGCTCTTGGCTACGGTTTGATTACGCCTTACGATCATAAGAAAATCGAATTGGCTCAGGCAACCTTAGATGCCAAAATGGTAGAATATGAAGGAAAAAAAGAACTGCTTCTTACCCAGCTTTATATCTTGACAGGAATCCAAAGAGAAAGGCTCAGAATGATTGATCCTGTATTATCTCCTGTAGAATTGCTGGCTGCAGAAAAAGGAATAGAACAGAGAGCAGAAATCCGGGCTCTGGAACATGGAATCAGTGCGGCAGATTATAAAATAAAAGCAGAAAGAACGTGGATGATCCCTAAAGTACAGCTGATGGCTTCCGCCTATTATATCGGTTTGTATGGTAACAGAATAAAATCCTCAGAAAACGTGATTCCGGCAGTTCCGATATTGGGATACGAAGGAAAAAAACTGGACTGGAGACCTAATAATATCAATGTATTTCCGTTGATCACTGCTGGAGTAGGCTTTAAATGGGAGATTTTCGATGGTAAAGAAGGAAAACACGCAGAAGAAACCGCCAAAGTAGGGAAAGAAGTATTGCAGAATCAGAAAGAAGATGCCCTGAAAAAACTGACATTGAATCTGGCCAATAATCAAACCAATTATGATATTGCTTCTGCACAGATTACCCTGAAAGCCAAAGAAAAAGAACTCGCAAAAAATGCATTGGTACAGGCAGAAAAAGAGTTCAGATACGGAATGAGTAAATCTTCACAGCTGATTGATGCAGAAAACGATCTTGAAGCCTCAGAACTGGAGTATCAGAATGCTATTTTCAACCAGAGAAGAGCGGGAATAGAACTGATGAGGTCTACCCAGGAGCTGGATATCACCAAATTTTATTTAATCCCTTAAAAATTTAAATGATGCATAAAAATATATCTATACTCTTCGCTGCTCTGTTTTTGTTGGGGAGCTGTGACAAAAAAAATGAAAAAATTAAAGAACCTGAAGGAAAAACTAAAAAAGATGTGATCTCTTTCGCTCCTAAAGTTACCGGAAGGATTATTAAAATATATGTTTCCGAAGGTCAGACCGTGAAAAAAGGAGATACTCTGGCTCAGCTTGATGTGCCGGAGGTTTCCGCGAAAATTGCACAGGCACAAGGAGCAGTAAGCGCAGCTTCGGCTCAGGAACAAATGGCTAAAAACGGAGCTACAACCGATCAGCTGAGACAACTTCAGGCTAAATATAAAGGTCTTAAAGAACAATATGAATTTGCCCAGAAATCTTACAAAAGAGCCAATAATATGTTCCGCGACAGCCTAATGTCTCCACAGGCTCATGACGAAATCTATGCAAAACTGCAAGGCGCAAAAGCTCAGTATGATGCTGTGGTAGCAGAACTGGATGACGTAAACAGAGGAACCCGTGTTGAAAAAATAGAAATGGCGGCAGGGCAGGCTTCACAGGCCAAAGGAGCTTTACAGGAAGCTAATGTAGCCTATTCTGAAAGATATATCATCGCCACCAACGACATGGAAATAGAAACCATCAGTTTAAATACGGGTGAATTGGCTACCGCTGGTTTTGCTTTGTTTAACGGATATATTCCGGAAAGTACGTATTTCAGATTTACCATTCCGGAAAGTGCCATTTCAAAATACAAAAAAGGGCAGGAGGTGACCATGCAGGTTGTGTATAACAAAGAAAACCTGACAGGAAATATCGTATATATCAAACAGCTTACAAAATATGCAGATATCACGACAGCTTACCCTGACTATCAGCTGCAGGATGCGATCTACGAGATCAAAGTAAAACCCAAAGACATGGATAAGGCTAAAAGTATTTTAGTCAATGCCAACGTAATCCTGAAATAAATTGAAAAGAAGGGATGGAGCTTGTATTGAGCTTCATTTTGTTCTTCAACACATAAAAATATACAGATGAAAGAATTTTTCCGTCTTTTGAAACGTGAGTTCAAACTTTTTATTGGCAATTCTACCTTAAGAACAGTGTTCTTTTTGGCACCGGTTTTCTATGCGACTTTGCTGGGGTTTGTCTACAAAAGCGGAAAAGTTGAAAATACGCCCGTATTGGTGGTCGATAGGGATAATACACCTTTGTCCAACCAATTGACGGAAATGCTGGATGATAATAAAAGCATCAAAATTATCAGATATCTGCAGGAACCTCTGAGTATCAAAGATGAGGTGATCAGACACGAAGCTGCAGCAGTGGTAATTATTCCATCAAGATTTGAAGGAGATATGCTTCAGAAAAAATATCCTGAACTGAATGTTTATATCAATACAGGAAATGTTTTAACGGCCAATTTTGCTTCCAAAGCACTTCAGCTCACCATAGGAACATTTTCTGCCGGAGCCTCCATCAAAGCCCTTCAAAAAGCAGGAATGCCCGCTGCAAAGGCTGCTACACAATATGAGCCTTTCAAAGCCAATTATATTACCCTTTTCAATACTACCGGAAACTACCTTATCTTTATGTGGCCTGCAATGCTGGCAGTGGTATTACAACAGGTAATTTTATTAGCAATGGCGGTAAGTTTTGCGGCCGAATTTGAAAGAGGTTCTTTTGTGAAAGAATACCTGAAAATGAAAAAATGGGCTTTCCCAACCATGCTGATAAAAGTGATCCCAATCTGGGTATTTTCTATTCTCATTGTAGGTATTTACTACTTTATGCATATGATCTTCAGAGTTCCAATGCCTGAAGGAATTCTTAATTTTATTCTTTTGACGGCAGTTTTTGTAGGGTCAGCTTCATTTTTGGGAGTCTTTATCAGTATTCTGATTCCGGATGCTTTGAAGGCTACACAAATCCTGATGGTTATTGCATCCCCGGCATTCATTATCAGTGGTTTTACATGGCCTTTGAATGCAATGCCTGCTTTTGTTCAGTTTATCGCGAATATTATCCCGTTAACTCCTTTCTTGCAGGCTTTCAAAATCTTATTGATTCAAAAAGGTTCGGTGGAACTTACTTTTCCTTATCTGAAACATTTAAGCATTCTTTTAGTAGTATACGCCATTATAGGCTGGATTGCTTTAAAGATCAAACTCTGGTTTATTTTCAAAAAATCTACACCACAGGAAATCGAGGTTGAGAATACTTCTCTGGAGGAAGGCGAGTAGTTTTTGAGTTACTTGTTAATTTGTTGCTGGTTACTGGTTTTTTCGTTTCTAGTTGTTAGTTGCTGGTTTCTAGTTTCCGGATGGTTGGTTATTGGTTATGAGTAATTATATTAAATCATTCAAAATAATAACAACAAAAAATAAGTCCAAAAGGTAAACCATATCATCTTAAGCTCCATATTCTCAAACCCCGAAACTCGCATCATGCATCCCAGTATTATTTCTCAATCTTCATCCTTACAATTAATCACATTTCCGCAACTAGCAACCCATAACTAGCAACCAATAACCCGGTAACTCGAATACCGTACCCATACCCCTCAATTTTTTCACTCAACAATAAAATCAAACAAAAAAACTGATATATTTGTCTGCAGTAAAATAGAAATTATATGGAAAATGTATTTGATGCAAAAGATGCTCAAAACTATATTGATAGAATCAACAGATTGGTAGAAGATACTCATGGTTTGTGGGGGAAAATGACAGTAGACCAAATGCTGGCACACTGTTCTATTACCTATGAAATGATCTACGAACCGGAAAAGCACAAAAAGCCGGGAGCCATTGCAAAATTTATATTAAAAACTTTCGTAAAACCTAAAGTAGTGGGAGAAAAAGCATATCCAAGAGATTCTCCTACAGCGCCACAGTTTTTGATAACCACCAGAAAGAATTTTCATGAAGAAAAAACAAGACTGATAGGGTTTATTCAAAAGACACAGCAGTTGGGTGCAGATGCTTTCGATGGTAAAGAATCTTTTTCTTTCGGAAAACTAAATTCTCAGGAGTGGAATAATATGTTTGCCAAACATCTGAACCACCATCTGGCACAATTTGGCGTTTAAAAATCACACAATATGAAAAAACTTTTATTACTTCTCATTCTTGCTGCCAATTTTGTGTTGGGGCAGATGCCGGATATCTCAAATACATGGCTGAACAATAGTAAACCTTACATAGGAACTATTGGAAACAAAGGCCAGGAACTGAAGCTGAAGATTAATATTTCTGAACAAAATAAAAAGAATGATCAGGAATATTTCGTTTCAGGATATTCTCTTGTGGATACCAGCTATGCCAAATTTGAAGGGAAGATTACCATTTCAAAATATAAAGATTCCAAGAAGCAGGGAACCGTGTTTGGAGAATATGAACTGGCAGAAGAAAATAAAGGAAAACATTCCGGACTTTTTAAAGGAAAGTTTGTTTATAACTTCAAATGGAATAAAAAAACAGAAAAGATTGAAGGACAGTATATCGAACTTATAGGCGACTGGAAAAGTTATGATGGAACGATAAACTTTAAGACCCATTTAAAAAACCAATAAGCATGCTGAGAAGAATATTGGCGGTATTGGCTGGGATTATTGTGGGTTCTCTCTGTATTACCGGGGTAGAAAATATAGGACATTATCTGTATCCTCCTCCTGCAGAAGCAGGGGCCGGAGATATGAATGCGCTGAAAGTCTACGTAAGTGAAGCTCCTTTTATGGCTCTGTTTTTTATCATTCTGGCGTATGCTTTGGCAGCAGTTGCTTCCGGGTTTACAGCTTCAAAAATTTCAAATAACGGGAAATATACCGCAGCCGTAATCTGTGGAGCTATTTTTTTACTGATGACCATTTATATGATGGCTTCCCTTCCTACTCCAATTTGGTTCTGGATTTTAGGAATCCTTGTTTGGGGATTGGTTTTCGCAGGACATAAACTCGCTTTAAAAACAAATAAAATATGAAATTAGGAGCTTTTTCAATCAGTTTAAGTGTAAAAGATCTTCAGAAATCCAAAGACTTTTATGAGAAACTTGGGTTTACAACCATGGCAGGAACTGCAGAAAGCAATTATCTGATCATGAAAAATGGATCTACATTAATAGGCCTTTTTCAGGCAATGTTTGATGGAAATATGCTTACTTTCAATCCTGGATGGGACGAAAATGCACAGAATCTTGAATCTTTTGACGATGTGCGTGAAATTCAGAGAAAATTAAAAGAAAGTGGAATAGAAATTGGAAAAGAAGCTGATGAAAACACTTCAGGACCGGAACATATCTACCTTAAGGATCCAGATGGAAATATGATTCTTATAGATCAACACAGATAATATTAAAACACATTCATGATGAGAATATTTAAGAGAATTATTTTATTTTTAGCCATATTACTAATCATTTTGTTAGTTGTGGCAGCCTTTATCTCAGGAGACTGCAAATATGAAAAAACAATTTCTATCAATGCGTCTGTAGATAAAGTATGGCAAAATACCAATACCCTCAAAGCAATGGATCAATGGAGCCCTTGGAATGAGCTTGATCCCAATATGAAAAAGGACTGGACTGGTACAGCAGGACAACCCGGAGAAAAAGTTTGCTGGGACAGTAAAAATGAAAATGCAGGAAAAGGATGTCAGGAAGTAAAAAAAGTAGATGAAGCAGGTAAAAGAATAGAAACGGAAATCAAATTTCTTACGCCATATGAAAGTGAAGCAAACGCTTATGTAACAGTAGTACCCGAAGGAAACGGGAGTAAGGCAACATGGGGATTTACATCACAGATTCCTTATCCGTTTACGCTGATAAAGCTGTTTATGAATATGGACAATGCTATTGGAAAAGACTATCAGAAAGGGCTTTCAAAATTAAAAGCTTTATCTGAAAAACCTCAATAAAAATACAAACTAAACTTAAAAAAACAAAACAATTATGGCAACAGTAAACGTTTACCTGACATTCAATGGAAATTGTAAAGAAGCATTCGACTTCTATAAATCTGTTTTCGGAGGAGAATATCCTTACATCGGAACATTTGGAGAAATGCCTCCAATGGAAGGAAAAGAAACTTCAGAAGAAGATAAAAACAAAATCATGCATGTTTCACTTCCGATCTCTAAAGAAACGATTTTGATGGGAAGCGATACAGGAGGAGAGTGGTCTTCCAACTTCAAGGCAGGAAATAACTTCTCTATTTCTGTAAATGCAGAATCTAAAGAAGAAGCAGACAAATTATTCGGTGGTCTTTCTGCAGGAGGGCAGGTAACAATGCCAATGGCAGATACTTTCTGGGGAGCTTATTTCGGAATGTTTTCGGATAAATTCGGAATCAACTGGATGGTAAACTATGACGATCCTGCTAAAATGCAGCAGCACCCATAAGATTTATATTTTGTATTCGAAATATAGTTAAAACTTACCGGCAATGATCTTGTCGGTTTTTTATTTGGTATATATTTGCATCCCGAAAATTTTTAAATTTGATGAAAAAGAAACTGCTCATCAATAATAAAAATAGTATTCTTTAAACATAAAAAACATAAAAAATGAAATTTACAATCGAAAACATTAAAGCTGAACATCAAAAAGTAAAAAGCGGAGCCGATTTTCCTCAATATATTCAGGCTATAAAAGCGCTGGGAGTTTCTCATTACAAAGCCTATGTTTCAGACGGAAATACCGAGTATTTTAATAACCAAAACGAATCTGTTCAAACAGGAAGAAAATATGATACCCTTACCGTTTCCGATACTTTAAACCTTGACCATTTTAAAACAAGACTGAAACTCCACCAGCAGGGAGGAACAGATTATATAACTTTCTGTAAAGACTGTGCAGAAAACGGAATCAAAGGCTGGACAATGGATCTTCATGTGATGACTTGTACCTATTTTGACCAAACTGAAACAGATGTACTTGCAGAACAGGTTCCAGGATAATGCTTTAGAGAAAACCGGGTGAAATATAATTCATCCTGTTTTTCTTTCCATCATGTGATAAAATATTGTTTGCTATTATTGATTAAAATTATTAATTTTGTTAAAAACGATAGATAATAGTAATTGATAAGCATGAGAAAGGTTTTTAGGAAGTTGGCATTCACCGTATTAAGTTTGGGATCCATATTCACATTTGCTCAGAAAAATGATTTGGGAGCGTGGTATATGTATTTCGGAAATAACAAGATCAGTAAAAAGCTTAACTGGCATAATGAAATTCAATATCGTAATTTCGATGCCGTTGGAGACCTGGAACAGTTGCTGATCCGTACAGGGATCGGGTATGATCTTACAGAAAATAACAACAATGTTTTATTGGGATACGGTTTCATTCTGAGCCAGCCTTATGTGAACGGAGAGAAAAAAGAGAATATAGAACACCGAATTTTCCAGCAGTATATTACCAAGCAGAAATTTGGACGTTTCTATCTTCAGCACCGCTACCGTTTGGAAGAACGTTTTCTGGAAGATGACTTCAGAATGAGATTTCGTTACATGCTGGGAGTGAATATTCCGATTACTCAAAAGGAAATGCTGCCGAAAACCATTTATGCATCAGTATACAATGAGATTTTTCTACACTTCAATAGCCCGGTTTTCGACAGGAACAGAGTTTATGGAGCTTTAGGATACGTCATTAATAAAAATATGAGGATTGAAGCAGGTTATATGAATCAGATTCAGGAGAACAGAAACCGCGGGCAGATTCAAATAGGTTTTTATAATAACATTCCATTTACTAAAAACTGATCATGACCGCTGCTGAATGCCTGAGGAAAATCATTATTTGAAAAATAAAAAATAATAAACACCACAAAAAATAAACACCTATGCATTCAGGAAAAAGATTTGGAGCCCGTGAGTTCATTATCTGGACCAGACGGAGCATTTACGCTCTGATTGTATTATCAGCTATTCCTACAGTTTTGTACTTTCTAGGCTGGAAATTTCTCTCTGTTCCCTGGCAGCCGATTGCCATCATGGGAACAGCGGTTGCTTTTATCGTTGGATTTAAAAACAATGCCAGCTACAGCAGACTCTGGGAAGCAAGACAGATCTATGGAGCGATTATCAATGACAGCCGTAGCTTTGGATATGTTCTGAGAGATGCACTGTCTTCCAAAGATCCTGTTAAAGTAAAAGAAATGTTTCTTCGTCATTATGCATGGCTTACAGCATTGAGATTTCAGCTTCGTGAACCAAGAGCATGGGAGAACATGGGGACAGAGCAATATGATGAATATGCTAAAAAGTATGATATTCCGGAGAGGCTTTCCAAACTGGATGAAGAATTGAAAAAATACCTTTCTGAACCCGAACTCCAGTATATTTTAAGCAAAAAGAACCGGGCTACACAATTGATGGCGAAACAGAGCAAAGCATTGTCTGAAGCTTATGAAAAAGGAGAACTCAATGATTTTCAATGGACGCAGATCAATCAGCAGTTGGTAAAGTTTACTGATGATCAGGGAAAAGCAGAAAGAATTAAAAACTTTCCTTATCCAAGAAACTTCTCTTCAATCACCACTTATCTATTGCTTTTATTCATTGTTTTTGTGCCTTTCGGATTACTGAAGGAGCTGGATAAATTGGGAGAGGGAACAATAGTGGAAGGGTGGACATTATGGTTTAATATTCCATTTTCTTTACTGGTGACATGGTGTTTTCATACCCTAGACAGTGTAGGAGAAGCCTCTGTGAACCCTTTTGAAGGAAGCCCTAATGACGTTCCAATCACTCAGATCAGCCGTACCATAGAAATTGATATGAGAGATATGCTGGATGAATCTGATCTTCCGCCAGCCATCACCCCGAAGAATAATATTGTTCTTTAATCTTGCCTGTTTTAGCAAAAAAACATTTAAACTTAAAATATAAGGTTTGGAAGTCTTTCCAAATAAAAAATAACACTTAAAAAACTTACTTAAAATGATTCACAGCTATGTTATAATATCGATTGCAGTACTGCTGTCTGTGATGATATTGGTAATGATCGGCCAGAAATTAAAAGTAGCTTATCCCATTTTTCTTGTGATTGCGGGATTACTGATAAGCTTTATACCAGGAATGCCGCGTATTGAAATAGAGCCGGATTTGGTCTTCCTTATTTTCCTGCCGCCTATTTTGTTTGAAGCTGCATGGTTCACTTCATGGCAGGATTTTCATAAATGGAGAAAGCAGATTTTTTCAATGGCTTTCGGATTGGTATTTTTAACTTCAATAGTTGTAGCTTATCTTTCATCTTCCATTATTCCTGGGCTTACAGTAGCCATGGGATTCTTATTGGGAGGTGTAAATTCTCCACCGGATGCAGTGGCCGCTACTTCAGTTCTGAAACATATGAAAATCCCTAAAAAGATTACCAGTATTCTGGAAGGGGAGAGTTTGATCAATGATGCGTCCAGTTTGATTGTCTTTAAATTTGCTCTGGCAGCCGTTATTTCAGGGCAGTTTATCTGGAGAGATGCCGTTCAGGATTTCTTTACTATGGCTATTGGAGGGATTGCTGTAGGAGTTGCCGTTGGCTTTTTATTTGGTGCATTACTTAGGATTATTCCTACCAACTCCAATATAGACACAATTATCACCCTTATTGTTCCTTACATTATGTATGTAGGAGCAGAGCATTTCCACTTTTCAGGAGTATTGGCAGTAGTGGCTGGAGGTTTACTGATGTCATACAATTCACATTGCTATCTGAGCCATACCTCGAGGATACAGTCCGGAAATGTGTGGAGTGTCCTCATATTCCTGATGAATACCATCATCTTTATCTTGATTGGTCTTGAACTTCCTATTGTAGTGGAAGGGATGAAAGAATATACGATCTCTGAAGGTATTTTCTACAGTGTTGTGATTGGTGGTGCAATTATCGGAACAAGAATTCTGTACAGTTATGCACTGATGTATTTCCCGAGAGTTTGCTCTAAAGAATTAAGATTAAAAGTTCCCAAGCCCGATTGGAAGGAGCCGTTTATCATCAGTTTTGCAGCAATGAGGGGAGTGGTTTCACTGGCTGCAGCCTTGTCGATTCCAGCTTTTTTACCTAATGGAGAAGCATTTCCACACAGAAATATTATTTTATTTGTAACTTTTGTTATCATATTGATTACCCTGGTAGGACAAGGATTATTGTTGAGTCCGATTCTGAAATTATTGAATATTCAGGATGCAGGAAGTGAGCTACCGGAAGAAAAACAGGAAGTAATCCTTATGCGAAAACTGAAAGAAACAGCATTACACAAACTGGATAATGATTTTTCTGAATTAGCTGTAACCAACAGCCTGGTTCGTCATCAGAAGCACAAGTTAGAAAATGAAATGATGCTGATGGCGGACAAAGCACAATGTATGGCTTCCACAGGAGATTATGTTTTGGCTATTAATGAAAATAAAGATGTCCTTCGACAGATCATTCAGGCACAGAGAAACGAATTGCACAGAATGAAAAGAGAGAAAATATTTGATGATCACGTGATGAGAACCATTGAAATGCAGCTGGATTTTGATGAAGCGAAGATCACAGGTTTTTCCCATGGGTAATTAAAAAATAAACCACAAAAGCCACAAAAGGATAGAAGTTAAAATGAACTTGTATAATAAAAAGTTCACCAAATGAAAATTCTGAAATTTTAAAGGCTTAAGTGTACTTTTCACAAGTAGAAACTTAAACTTTGAATAATTCAGAGATAAAACTTTTGTGACTTTTGTGGTTAAATATTACAGACAAAATGTTTACATTTAGACATATTAAATCTATAATATGAGCACACCCATCACTGTTCAATACACCATAAATGCTCCGGCTGAAAAAGTCTGGAAAGCATTAACCGATAAAAATGAAATGAAATCCTGGTATTTTGATATCCAGGATTTTGTGTTGGAGACAGGAAAAGAATTTAATTTCTATGAACCTGGAGGAGCCAATAAATACCATCATCACGGTGAAATTTTAGAAATAATACCTAATCAAAAATTAAAACATACGTGGTCTTATCCTGATTTTTCAGCACTGAAAACCATTGTAACCTGGGAATTGCAATCCCGGGACGGACAAACTTTGGTAAAGCTTACCCATGATGATATTGAAAATTTCAAAGATTTAGGAGAAGGCTTTTCACGGGAAAACTTTACAGAAGGCTGGAACACTATTTTGGGACAGAGTCTAAAAGAATATTTAGAAAAATAGACGATGATTACATTACAGCCCTTTACAATACATGATGCTCCACAACTGATTTCAAAAATAAAAGATGAGCGAATGCTTCTTCAGTTTGCCGGACCCGTATATCGTTTTCCTCTCACAGAAGAACAGTTGGAAACCGATTTGTCTGATGAAAAAAGAACCTTATTTAAAATTACAGATCAAACCGGAAGCACAATAGGTCATGCTCAGATTTTCTTAAAAGAAAAAACATTTCTGTTGGGAAGAATCCTGATTTGGGATGAGAACAACAGAGGAAAAGGATATGGTAAGAAAGTAATGCAGGAACTTCTGAAATATGGTTTTACTCATTTTAATAAAGAAACTGCAGAGCTAAATGTCTACGACTGGAATACCGGAGCTATCGAATGCTACAGAAAAGTAGGTTTCACTTTTGATCCTGGCATTAAAAGTGAAGCAAAGATTGATCAGGAAACTTGGGTTTCCCTCAATATGAAAATCAATAAAAACAATTTTGAATTACAGGAATCATGACACCGTTTACTGCACTTCGTCCTATTTTCTGGACAGAAAAACTCGATGAAACCATTGCATTTTACATGAATGTTCTTGGATTTACCCTGATGGGTAGAAATGATGACTGGCAGTGGGCTTCCCTTAGAAAAGATGACGTATACATTATGCTCTCTCAGCCTAACAAACATGAGAACAATACTTCCATTGGGTTTTCCGGTTCATTTTATTTCAATGTAAATAAAGTGGATGATCTTTGGGAAGATCTTAAAACAAAAGCCAAAGTATGCTATGAAATTGAAACTTTTGAATGGGGAATGAGAGAATTTGCCATCTATGATAACAACGGTTATATATTACAATTTGGTGAAGCAGCAGATAATGTTGGCAATACGGAATAAAATTTGCTATTTTTGGAGAAATATTTAGAAATTCAATGAAAAAAAGTATAATAGCGGGTTTCGCAGCGATTTTATTATTAGCGTCTTGTAATAAGGATAAAGAGATTCTTAATACATTAAACACTTATAATACTTCAATGGAGGCAAAGGGATACCATTTCGGAGATAAACTTGAGCTTCCGAAAGAAGTAACGGAAAATGCAGAAAGCGTGACTATCAGCTTTGGAGATAAAGAAACAACGAACTTAACAATTGATCCCAAATTTTTTACTTTGGGTGACAACGCTGTTACATTCAACATCAAAACTAAAGGCGGTGAAGTCCTGAATCAGGATGCTACCATCAATGTATTTGCAAAAAATCCTGAAAAAAATATCGCTTACCAGATTGTAGCAGAATATCCTCATGATCCTAAAAACTTTGTACAGGGATTCCAGATCGAAGGAAATACCATCTATGAAAGTGACGGACAGAACGGATCTTCTCAGATTTTAAAATACACCCTTGGAACAACAACCCCTCTTGCATCTACAAAACAGGCTCAGGAAGATTTTTCTGAAGGAAGCACAATCGTTGGAGATAAAGTGTATCAGCTGACATGGCAGAGCAAAAAAGGATATATTTATGATAAAAGCTCTTTAAAACTGTTATCAGAATTTCCTTACCCTAACGTATTGGGAGAAGGTTGGGGATTGACATATGACGGGAAAAGCTTAATCGCTTCAGATGGAAGTAAACTTTTATACTTCTTAGATGTAAACAACCCTTCAAAACTGATCAAATATATTGCAGTGGCAGGAAGTTCTCAGGCATATGACCAATTGAACGAGCTTGAATTCCACAACGGGTTTATTTATGCTAACGTATGGCAAAAACCTATTATTCTAAAAATCAACCCTGCTAACGGAGAGGTAGTAGGAACTTTTGATTTTACCGAAATTGCAAAACAGAATACCAAAGGAAGTGATGACGTTCTGAACGGAATTGCTTTTAAAGGCGACAATATGCTTGTAACAGGTAAGAACTGGTCAAAAATTTATGAAGTTCAGATCAAGTAATCTGTCTTTACCAATAAAAAAATAGAAGTAGCGTTCCTTTGAGAGCGCTATTTTCGTTTTAAGGACTAAAATTTAGTATTTTTGACTCATGATTAATAACTTTATTAAGCGAAATATTAACGTTGGCTTTGCAGCAGTTCTTTTGCTGGCCTCTTGCAGTAACAATGAAAAAATGCTTGATTCTTTGGCAGATTATAATAATGCAAAAGAAGAAAAAGGCTATCATTTCGGAGATAAAATTGAATTACCAAAAGAAATTACAGAAAATACAGAAAGCATCGCAGTGAGCTTCAGAGATAAGGAAACAACGGATTTATCGATTGATCCGAAGTTTTTCACTTTGGGAGATAACAATGTAATTTTTATCATCAAAACAAAAGGAGGTGAGGTCCTGAACCAGGATGCTACCATCAATGTGTTCTCAAAAATCAAAGAACAGGACATTCCGTATAAAATAGTAGCTGATTACCCTCACGACCCTAAAAATTTTATTGAAGGTTTTGTCGTGGAAGGAAATACCGTATATGAAAGTGACGGGATGAACAAAGCTTCACAGCTTATAAAATATACCTTAGGATCATCTGTTCCTAAGATTGTTGCAAAGCAGCCTGCTGAGATTTTCTCTGAAGGTTGTACCATTGTCGGAGATAAAATATATCAGCTGACTTACCGGAATAAACTCGGTTTTATTTACGATAAAAATACGTTAAAGAAAATATCCGAATTTCCTTTGCCCAACATCATCGGAGAGGGCTGGGGGCTTACGTATGACGGAAAAAATCTGATTGCTACAGACGGCTCAAAGAATCTTTATTTTCTGGATGTTGATAATCCGTCAAAAGTAGTAAAAACTGTTTGTGTTGCCGGAAATAAGATGATTTATGATCAGCTCAATGAGCTTGAATACCATAATGGATTTATCTATGCTAATGTCTGGCATAAACCAGTTATAATAAAAATTAATCCTAAAACCGGAGACGTAGTCGGAAAATTTGATTTTACCCAACTCACAAAGGAGAATAGTAGCGGAAACAGCGAACATGTTTTAAACGGAATCGCTTTTAAAGGTGAAAATATGCTCGTAACAGGGAAAAACTGGCCAAAAATTTATGAAGTTGCCTTTTAATAAACACAATAAATTGACAAAGTTTATATTCTGTAGAACATTTCTTTTTTCCGCACCAAGATGGTCTCGATTTTGATTGATATGAAAGAAGATTGTACTGAATTTTATGGTCTTTTGGATGAAATTATTTTTCAGTATCTTGACCACATTAAAAAAGCAGAGTGAAGTTTTTAAACATACTATTTTTTCTCCTTTTCTGTACGGCTTCGGCGCAGAATATGATTCCTTTAGATACCTTGAAACTCAAGGAAGCTAAAGATATGCTTGCCGATGACTATGGAAGTCTGTATATCTATAAAAACAAGGATTTTAGTTTTACCAAATATGATTCTTTAGGAAAGCAGATCGGGAAAATGATGCTTACCGTTCCTTATAAAGTACAATCTGTACAAAACCCCCTGAATGTGCCTTTGTTTTCTGAAAATGCTCAGGAAATGAAATTTGTAGATCAGAATATGAATGAAATTCAAAAGCTGGATTTTAAACAAAAATTTGGGTTCATCAGAATGGCATATGCTGAAGATCTGCAGCAGCTATGGCTTTTGGATGACAGTACAAAACGCTTGATACAGTACAATTTCAGAAATGATACAACGATCAATTCATATCCTTTTGACATCAGTTTCGAAGATCTGATGGATATGCTGGTGTATGAAAATAAAGTCTATATTTTAACGAGAAAACACATCAGAATTTACAGCCTGAAATTTGAAAAGCTGTTTGAAGCCCCTTTGGATAACGGGAAACGCTTTAGAAGAGAGAATGATGCCATTCTTGTGGTTGCTAATAATTTCATTTCACAATATATTCCTGAAAAAGGGATGGTGACTATTTTTGAAGATCAGGATGCACAAATTGTGGATAAAAATATCCTCTCTTATTTTGAAATCAAGGGTAACAAACTCTATCTTTACAGCCTTGAAAAAGTAAAGAAAGCCAAACAGCAAAAACAGCTCGAAGCTCAGCCGGAATCTCTACAGCAGCCTACAGAAAAACCAGTAGAAAAACCTGAAGAAACCCCCAAAGAGACTACAGCAGAGAAGCCTTCAGACAATACATTACAAAAATTGATCGAAGATGCTTCCGAAGTTCAGACAGACGGCCTTGAAAAACTTATCAATTAATCAATAAATACAAGGAAAAAGAATATTTATGCATATTGCAGTTACAGGAAACATCGGAGCAGGAAAAACAACTTTGACGACGATGCTTTCCAAGCATTACGGATGGGATGCACAATTTGAAGACGTAGATCATAACCCTTATCTGGAAGATTTTTATTCAGATATGAGCAAATGGAGTTTTGCACTGCAGGTATATTTCCTGGGAAGCAGATTCCGTCAGGTAAAAGAAATCAGAGAAAGTGGTAAAAACATTATTCAGGATCGTACCATTTATGAAGATGCCCATATTTTTGCGGAGAACTTAAATGATATGAATCTTCTTTCGGACAGGGACTTCAATAACTATTCGTCAGTTTTTGATTTGATGAAATCTTTTGTTTCCGCTCCGGATCTGTTGATTTACTTAAAATCAGACGTTCCCAATCTGGTTAAAAAAATCTACAAAAGAGGTCGTGAATATGAAGCATCAATCAGTATTGAATACCTTTCCAAACTCAATCAGAAGTACGAAAAATGGATTTCCAATTATACGGAAGGAAAGCTTCTGATCGTAGAAGTGGATGATCTTGATTTCGTAGAAAAACCGGAAGATTTCGGATTTATTCTGGAAAAAATTGAAGCTGAACTTCACGGATTGTTTTAACATATTTTTATCAGTACATTAAGACATACTCAGGGTAATTCTTTTTAAATTTGTTGAAAGCAAGTTTAATTTTTTGAATAATAGATCATGGTAGTTAAAGTTTTACATAACGGAAATTGTTCAAAGTCAAATGCTGTATTAGAGTATCTTGACGAAAACGGAGTGACTTTTGAGATCATTAATATTGTTGAAGATCCGCTAAGTATTCTTGAGATCAAAACTGTGCTGAAAAAACTCAATCAGAGTGTTTTTCACATCATCCGTAAAACAGATAAGCTATATCTTGAAAATTACGCAGATAAAAACTACTCAGAAGAAGAATGGCTGAAAATTCTGTCAGAAAACCCATCTCTGATACAAAGGCCTATTTTAGTAAAAGGTTCAGTAGCAATGCTGGGAAGACCTATTGAAAATGTGAAATTCTTTATTGAAAAGTAAAGACATACATTATAAAAACCGCTCTGTTCAAAGCGGTTTTTTATTTATCTGGTTTTGTCTTTCGTCTTATCAGATCCGATTATTGCATTGTATAATGCTTCCAGTTCCTTCGGAGGATTACCGGAGTCAAAACTTGAAGAGGTATACTCAGTTCCATTGGAAGTGATTATAAGATTGCTTGCCAATGCACGGTCAGAGTGTCGGCCTGTAGTAGGAGATGGGAGAACTGCTATTTTGGATAGATCAATAGTTCCGGCCAGCTTAGAAACTGTACTCCATTCTGAAGGAGATATCTTAGCATTAACAACTTCTTCATTGGTGTTTGTTGTCTTTGAAGATGGGGTGTAGATAATGCTTTTTCTGAACCCTCTTGTCATTTCTGTTAATTGAATTTGTTCAATCTTTTGCTTTTGAACTGCGTTGGTGATATTGGTTGTATTATCACTATTATTTTTATGCATACAGCTCGTTGCAGTGGTGGCCGTTAAAATAACATTAAATAAGATCAGTTGGATGTTCATTGTGCTTTGGTTTATATTTTTGGGATAATAAAAAAACCGTTTCATTACTTGATGAAACGGTTTTGTTTTACAATAGAATAACGCCTTCTATCTTTGCTACTTCTTTATAAATATTCACAACCTGATTGGCATCCAAAACAAATGCATTGATGTTGCAGGCAGTGTATTTTCCATTTTTACTTTCTCTGTTTCCCAGTGTAAATTTTATACCATCAAAAACTCTGTAGATTTCAGTAAGTTTTGTCTGGTCTGTAGGAATAATAAATTTAAATAAATAATCCTCCGGAAAATCATGATGATCCTCCAGTTTGTCCTTCAGGGACTTGTAAAAATCCTCAGGGCTTGCGTGTTGATTTCCTTGTAATATATCCATCTGCAATTATTAATATAATATAAATATAACGAAATTTTTCCTATTTTCCAAACGGTCCAAGGAGAGATTTAGAGTTCTTGTTCTCATAATCTTCAATGATATTGAACAGTCCGTTCACCAGTTGTTCTGAAGCAAGCTGGCTCAATCCACCAGAATTAACTGTGTTTTTATTACCACCTAAAAGACTTCCCAGAAAATTACTTCCTGATAAAGCTGTATTGATGGTTTTTACAATTCCGTATTCATTCAGTTTTTCATCTACTTTAGGCGAGATGGCTGCAATAAGCTGCTGAGATGTCTTTTCTTTCAGAACCTGTGTAGCCGTAGTTCCCTGCATAATTCTCGTTACATCCTGAGCATTCAGGCTGTTTACAGCACCTTCCAAAATCGGTTTTGAGGTATTTACCGTATAAGCTGCAGCCTGTGCAATATAATCTCTTTCTTTGGCAACCAATGAAGGAGCTACTTTTTCCAGCATAGAGTTGATATCTCTCAACTCCTTCGGAAGAGCTTTATCTACCATATTATTCTGAAGGAAGGCTTCTTTGTTTCCATAAATGCCCATTCCCTTATCAATACCATTGAGCAGGATTCTTTTAATAATAGAAAGCCCCATGTCCGATGTGGCCAGTGTTGTACATGATTGTACACTCGTGGTAATGACAGCACCGGTCCCGATCATAAGAGCGGCTGCAATGATATATTTTTTCATTGATCTTTTTATTGATTCTTTGTAAATGCTTTTCTCAAAAACTGCACCAAAGGTAATTACTATTCTCTATTTAACAAAATATTAAATTGACAGTCGGATTTGGTGAATTTTTGAACTTCAAATGTTAATTTAACATTAATGAAATAGCGGATAATTGATCATTATATTGAGCATAAAATTATAATATTTGAATATTTGTCATTTTTAATGTAATGAAACAAGGGAATATTTAAATGTTTAAGATAATTTAACATTGTTCGATATTTTTTATATTTTTGGCTAATGTCTTTTTTTGAGATTTTAAATAACTCCACTATTTAGAGACAGGAAAATTGAATTTATTTGAATAAAATTGAAACTATATGAAACAAAGTAATTTAAAGTACTCATGTCTCATTGCTGTTCTGTACTTCGGTATGAACGTCAATGCACAGACTGCTAGAAAAGATACTACTGCCAAAGAGCAGAAGATCGAAGAAGTAGTTTTGATCGGATATGGGGCTCAGAAAAAAGAAAACGTTACCGGAAGTATCGGAATGGTTTCTGCAAAAGACCTTGCTGACAAGCCTAATGCTAACCCAATAAGCTCCATACAGGGTAGGCTTGCAGGGGTAAACATCACCAATACAGGTACTCCTGGCGGGTCTCCAAGAGTAGACATCAGAGGAGTTGGTTCCTTAACAGGAAATACTGTTTTTATTGTAGATGGTATGATAACTACTGATATCTCTTTCCTTAACCCTCAGGATATTGAATCTATGAGTGTATTGAAAGATCCATCGAGTTTGGCCATTTTTGGAGCTCAGGCTGCCAATGGTGCTGTAATTATCAAGACCAAAACCGGAAAAGGAAAACCTGTTTTTAGTGTAAATTCTTATTTAGGAATTAAAAAGGTGACCAACATTCCTAAAATGGTTAATTCTGATCAGTATATTCAGCTTTATAATGAGAAGTTGCTTAATGACAACAATGGAGACCCTACAGGATCAATTTCAAGAGCTAATTTCCCTGCAGATACCAACTGGTACAATGAGATTTTCCGTACAAGCATCATTAATGCAAACGATTTCTCGGCAACCGGAAGCATAGGAAAGCTTAATTATTATGGTAGCGTAGGATATCTTCAAGATGAAGGTAACCTTGCAGCAGGTCATGGAATTAACTCCGGAAGTGGTTTTAACAGATTTAATACAAAATTGAACCTTAGCTATAAAATTACAGATAACATCACTATTGGAGATAACTTCAGTTTTTCCAAGATGCGTACTGATGTAGCACAGAATCCTTTGTTAAATGCATATAATGCTCCTCCTATATTTTCTGTAATGAATCCTGCTACAGGAGATTATCAGTTTTTCAACGGATATTCTATACCAAACCCAAGAGCAAGACTAGATCTATATCGTTCACAAGTAAGGCAGGAGAGATTGCTTAATAACATCTGGGGAGAATTAAAATTCCTGAAGGATTTTACATTTAGAATCAGTTATTCCAGTGATAATTACAGCCCTAGCCAATATGAGTATACCCCTACACTTAATTATGTTCCTGTTTCCAGCCAGGTAGCATCTTCGTTAGTTACAAGAAATTTTAGAAATAGAAACTACGTTTGGGATAATACAATTAACTGGAAGAAAAGTTTTGGTAATCATCATTTTGATATCCTTGCAGGTTTTTCCAGAACAAGAACTTCTTTGTCACAAGACTACTGGTCTGCTAAGAATGTTAATTACGACGGAACAAACGGATCTTTAAATATTGCCAGCGGTACAGACCTTGTTCATGTGGAAGGTGTAGATAGGGATGATGCTGTTGTTTCGGGAGTTTTCCAGGATCAGCAAAGAATTGAATCTTTCTTTGGAAGAATTAACTATGATTATAAAGGTAAATATTTAGTAAACGCATCGATACGCAGAGATGCCAGCTCACAAATTAATGTTGATAGATCTAAAACTTTTCCGGCAATTAGTGCAGGTTGGGTAATCTCTAAAGAAGACTTTATGAGTGAGCAGAATGTCTTCAATTTGTTAAAATTGAGAGCAAGTTATGGTGAATTAGGAAACCCTAATGTAGGAAGAGGATATACGGCCAATACAACTATTATAGGTGGTGGAGCATATTTTGGCAATTCAGGTTATCCTGCGCAGACTATTGATAAATTTATTGATCCAAACATTGGTTGGGAAACAACAACTGGTAAAGATGTAGGGCTGGAAATGGCTTTACTTAATAATAAGCTTAAAATTGATGCGGCTTATTATGACAAAGATTCCAAAAATGTAGTGTACGGTGTAAACCAGGGAACGGTATCTGGTGCAAGTAACTGGAACAATTTTGTAACAAACGCTTACTCTTTTAAAAATAAAGGTTTTGAAGTTTCTGTTAATTACAATACTAAATTAAGTGAAAATGTTACTTTTGGAATATATGGTAATTTTACGTCACTTAAAAATGAAATCACATCTGTATATGGTGGATCTTATTTAGAAACAGGAGCTAGTTTATTCGGAAATTCTATTGTTAGATTACAAAGTGGTCAGGCGGTAGGTTCTTACTACGGATATCAGGTGGCTGGTGTTTTCCAGACCGATGCAGAAGCAGCGGCTTCAGGACAGCCGGGAGCAAAAGCAGGATGGTTCAAATTTGCAGATCAGGATGGTAACGGGACTATTGACTCAAGAGATAAAACATTCTTAGGAAGCCCAATTCCTAAAGGAACTTATGGTTTTGGAGTTAATTTTAATGTATATGATTTTGATATCGCTGTTGATTTCCAAGGGGTATTTGGTAACAAAATATACAACTATAACCGTGAGCAGCGTTTTGGAAACGAAACCTGGGATTTAGATATGTATAATAACAGATGGCATGGAGCGGGTACTTCTAATACCAATGCAATGATTACTTCCAATCAATCCATCATTTTGCCAAACAGTTTCTATGTAGAAGATGGCAGCTACATCAGATTAAGAAATGTTCAGGTTGGTTATAACTTACCAAAATCTCTTGCGCAATCCTTATCACTAACCAAGCTGAGGTTATATGTAAGCGCCCAAAACCCTTGGACAAGTTTCAAATATAATGGGTTCTCACCAGAGATTACAAATACAGACAGAGTACAGATGGGAATTGATAATAATATCTATCCAATCTCTGCTATTTATACATTCGGTATGAACTTAACATTTTAATTAAAAAAATTATGAAAAAAATATTTTTAACACTCTCCATACTTTCTTTAAGCATAAGTTGTAATAATGACTTTGTAGATATTAAAGATGAAGGGCAAACGAATGTAGCAAATTTCTTTACAACACAGGATGATGCAATGCAGGCTACAAGTGCTATTTATAGCTTTTTAAGAAGCTGGGAAAACACAGGTTTTCCTGCCCAATATGTATTTGGGGTAACAGGTGATGATGTAGAAAAAGGGTCTAATCCTGGAGATGCATCGTTTATCAATGCTTATGATAATTTTACTTTTACAGTAAGTGATGATGGAGTAAGAGGATATTGGATCGGACAATGGCAGGCTGTAAACAGAGCCAATCAGGTGATTACAAATGTCCCTAAGATAGACATGGATGCTACACTTAAAAATAGGTTGGTAGCTGAAGCCAGAATGCTAAGAGCTTATTTCTACTTCAATCTGGTAAGAATCTATGGAGGAGTTCCAATATATGATGGATTACCAGCAGATGGAAACTATCTGAAAGCTAGAAATTCTACTGCGGAAGTTTACAATTTTATCGCTTCTGATCTTATTGCAGCTTCTCAAGTGTTACCTCAGACTTATTCCGCCGCAGATCGTGGAAGAGTAACAAAAGGGGCAGCTTTAGGATTACTTTCAAAAGTATATCTTTATATGAAAGACTATCAAAAAGCTTATGATACTTCCAATCAAGTTATTGGTATGGGGTATTCTTTAGATCCGGACTTCAACCATTTGTTCAGACCGGCTGGAGAATTTGGGTCAGAATCTGTTTTTGAAGTGAATTGTGATTGTGCTGCAGGATTTGGAGGCAGCCAGTATGCAGAAGTTCAGGGAGTAAGAAACCAGTTTGGATGGGGCTTCTTTACACCTACTCAGGAATTAGAAAATGCATTTGAGCCAGGAGATATCAGAAAAGAATTAAGTATTTTAAGAGAAGGAGAAACCACTCTTGAAGGAGATTTAATTAAGAAAGGAGATCCTCAGGCAGGTAATATGTGGAACCAAAAAGTGTATGTGCCAACATCTTTAAATAATAATGCGTGCGGCTATGGTTCTATCCAGAATATAAGAATTTTAAGATTTGCGGATATTCTTTTAATCAATGCAGAAGCTGCTAATGAATTAGGAAATACAGCTGCTGCGACTACAAGTATCAATAAAGTAAGAAACAGAGCTCAGCTTGGTAATACTACCGCTTCCAGTCAGGGTGCTCTTAGAACTGCAATCTGGCAGGAGAGAAGAGTAGAGCTGGCTATGGAAATGGATAGATTCCCGGATTTAGTAAGAACAGGTCAGGCTGCTACTTATTTAGGACCTAAAGGATTTAAAACAGGGAAGAATGAAGTTTTCCCAATTCCTTTGGACGCTATGAACCAGAGTAACGGACTTTTCGTTCAAAACCCTGGATATTAAAATAAATCATAAACATTAGAGGAGAATGAAAGTTCTCCTCTTCTTTTAGAACCTTATAACAAGAGATCTCATGAAAAGGAACATATTATCAATAGCTGTCACCTCTTTATTCTTTGTTTATTCCTGTAAAAATGCTCCAGTAGCAAAACAGGAAGCAGGAAAAATTGAAGCCGTAAAAAGTAACATCACAGATGAACAGCTGATGGACAGAGTACAGAAAGATGCCCTTAAGTACTTTTGGGACTATGCTGAACCCAACTCAATGCTGGGAAGAGAGCGTTATCATGAAGATAATATCTATCCGGATAATGACAAGCATGTAATCACTACAGGAGGTTCAGGATTCGGATTGGCAACTATTCTCGTAGGGGTAGAAAGAGGATTTGTTCCAAGAAAAGAAGCTGTAAAAAGGCTTACTCATATCATGGATTTTCTTGCAAAGGCAGACCGCCACAAAGGAGCATGGTCACATTGGATCAATGGAGAAACCGGAAAAACAGTTCCTTTTGGTAAAAAAGATAATGGCGGGGATCTTGTGGAAACGGCATTTCTTACTTCAGGAATTCTGATGGTTCGTGAATACTTCAAAAACGGAACTCCGGAAGAAAAAGCCCTTGCAGCAAAATGTAACGAGCTTTGGAAAGGAATTCAGTGGAACTGGTACACCAAAGGTGGTCAAAAAGTCCTTTACTGGCACTGGTCACCGGAATACCAATGGGAAATGAACTTTCCCCTGGAAGGATACAACGAATGCCTTATCACCTATATTCTGGCAGCATCTTCACCTACCTATTCCATTGATGCAGAAACCTATTACAAAGGATGGACGAGAAATGGAACCTACCTTACAGACAAAACAAAATATGGGTTACCTCTGTATGTAAAACACAATTATGCCGAAGAATATGGCGGACCGCTTTTCTGGGCGCAATATTCATATATCGGGCTTGATCCTACGGGATTATCAGATAAACTTGTGAAAAATTTCTTTGATATCAATAAAAACCAAACCCTTATCGATTACAAATACTGTGTTGAAAATCCAAAGCAATGGAAGGGGTATGGGACAAACTATTGGGGACTGACAGCCGGTTATACCAGAAATGAGGATGGAAGTGCAGGATATACCGCTCATATGCCGAGCAATGATAACGGAGTCATAACGCCTACAGCAGCATTGAGCAGCTTTCCTTATACTCCAAAAGAATCAATGGCTTTCCTGAGATTCATTTATACTCAAAAACCAGAATTTATAGGATCAGCTGGTCCTTATGATGCCACTTCAATCAATTACAACAATTGGTTTACCCCAAGATATCTGGCTATCGATCAGGGAACTATCGCTCCAATGATTGAAAACTACAGATCCGGATTTCTTTGGAAATTATTTATGAATGCTCCGGAAATTCAGCAGGGATTGAAAAAATTAAGCTTTCAGTCAGACAAATACGGAATAAAATAATCCAATTAGAAATGGGCTAAATCAATTTAAACAAAAAAAGATTAAATCCATTGTCTTAACCAAAACCTAAATAACAGCATGAAATTAAAACATATTCCACTTTTACTCCTGCCATTTTCTTTGAGTCTCAATGCTCAGGAAATAAAAGCAGAACTGAATAAAGAAATTAAAAGACAGGAAAAAATATCCTATATTCTGGACTATCCCCAGAATACAAAAGGAAATGTTCCTTTGATTGTTTTTCTTCATGGTTCGGGAGAGCGCGGAACCAATCTTGATCTGGTAAAGGCACACAGTCCCTTTACCTATAAAAATTTGATCAAAGAACCCGTGGCTATTCTCGCTCCACAATGTCCGGAAGGAGCATGGTGGGATACCGTTACTATATATAATCTGATCCAGGAAATTCAGAAAAAATATAAAATTGATGCTTCCCGTATTTATCTTACAGGCCTTTCTATGGGAGGATGGGGAACATTAAAGCTGGCAATGGAACACCCGGAAATGTTTGCCGCTGTAGCTTCAGTTTGTGCACCTACAGATCAGGTCATGACAGCGAATATTGAGCAATTTAAAGATTTGAACATGAAAATATTTCATGGCGGAATGGATGATATTGTACTGCCTGCCAATGCTTTTAATTTTTATCAGAAGCTGCATCCCGTAAACCCAACTGCAGAATTGGTTGTTTTCCCGAATGATAATCACAATTCTTGGGATTCAACTTATTCAAATCCAAAATTCTATGAATGGATGTTATCTAAGAAGAAAGGGAAATAATGGAATTAATTTTTATTGGATTAGATGAATCTGATGATAATAGTCTATTGGATGAAAATAGGTTTTTTGAAAAATGTACGACGGAAAACCTATTATTTGAAAACAAAATAATAAATGATCAGAATTTTTTTAATTTATTAAATTTTATTTTTCAAACAGAAGTTAAAATAGAACACATTAAAGAATTCGGAAGTAGAAAATTAATTAATTTATCCCAATATAAAGGGCAGCATCTTCATCCGGATGATCTTGAAAAAAAATATTTTGAATGGCTGGATATTTCCCAAAATGATAATACCATGAATGAATATGGAAGTTTAATTTGCGTTTTGGGATATTTAGAATCAAATAAAAAAAAGAACGAGTTATACTTGATTGTAGAATAGATTAAAACTAAAAAATATAAAAACAATAATTTAAGAAGATAGATTTATGAAAAAGTTAATTGTAATCGCCACTTTAGCATTGGCTCCTGTGTTTTCTGCACAGGAAATGGTAGATAAGCCCGTTCAGTCTTATCAGACGGCTCAGTATCAGGCTAAAAAGAAAGCTTTTGTAGACAATCTTTTATCTAAAATGACATTGGATGAAAAGATCGGTCAGCTTAACTTACCTAGTTCTGGTGATTTTACTACAGGTCTGGCTAAAAGTTCAGACATCGGTAAAAAAGTTGAACAAGGTTTAGTAGGTGGACTATTCAATATAAAAGGAGCTGATAAAATCAGAGCTGTTCAAAAAGTAGCAGTGGAAAACAGCCGCCTGAAAATCCCTTTGATTTTCGGTATGGATGTTATTCATGGCTATGAAACAACATTTCCTATTCCATTAGGTTTAGCCGCTTCATGGGATATGAATCTGGTTCAGCAGTCCGCAAGAGTGGCTGCCAAAGAAGCATCTTCTGACGGGATCAACTGGACGTTCTCTCCAATGGTGGATATTTCCCGCGAACCAAGATGGGGGAGAGTTTCCGAAGGTTCCGGTGAAGATCCGTATTTAGGAAGTGAAATTGCAAAAAATATGGTCTATGGGTATCAAGGGAAAGATTTATCCGTTGGAAATACCATTTTGGCTTGTGTGAAGCACTTTGCACTATACGGAGCCGGTGAAGCCGGAAGAGATTACAATACGGTTGATATGAGCCACGTGAGAATGTTCAACGAATATTTCCCACCTTACAAAGCGGCTGTGGATGCAGGAGTAGCTTCTGTGATGGCTTCTTTCAATGAAGTGGACGGAGTTCCTGCAACCGGAAACAGATGGCTTCAAACCGAAGTTTTAAGAAACAAATGGAGCTTTAAAGGTTTTGTGGTAACGGATTATACCGGAATAAATGAAATGGTTG
The DNA here is from genome assembly GCF_050753305.1 of Chryseobacterium sp. 'Rf worker isolate 10'. Lineage (NCBI taxonomy): Bacteria > Pseudomonadati > Bacteroidota > Flavobacteriia > Flavobacteriales > Weeksellaceae > Chryseobacterium > Chryseobacterium sp. 'Rf worker isolate 10'. The sequence continues at coordinate 1,935,124 of NZ_JBOZOF010000001.1, read as the reverse complement.
ATCATGGTATGGGTGATCTTCAGCAGGTGTCTGCATTGGCTCTTAAAGCCGGTGTTGATATGGATATGGTAGGAGAAGGTTTTTTAACAACATTAAAAAAATCTTTATCTGAAGGAAAAGTAACACAGACTGAAATTGATCTGGCAGCAAGAAGAATTCTTGAGTCAAAATATGACTTAGGGTTATTTACAGATCCATACAAATATGGTGATGCAAAACTGGCTGCAAAAGAAGTTTTCAGCATGGAAAACAGAAATATTGCAAGAAGTGCTGCCGCTCAGTCTATGGTTTTAATGAAAAATGAAAATCAGGTTCTTCCTTTGAAAAAATCAGGAACTGTTGCGGTAATCGGACCATTGGTGAACAATTCACTCAACATGGCCGGTACATGGAGCGTTGCCGCAAAACATGATAAAGCGGTAAACCTGATGCAGGGTCTTCAGGCTAATTATGGCAAAGAAGTAAAGTTCCTTTCTGCTAAAGGTGCTAATATTGATTATGATGCTAAATTAGAAGATATTTATGCTGCTCACGGTAAGAAAACCGATAGAGACAATCGTTCAAAAGAAGAATTATTAAAAGAAGCTGTAGATGTTGCCAACAAAGCAGATGTTATTGTTCTGGCAATCGGAGAATCTGCGGAAATGAGTGGTGAATCATCTTCAAGAACAGAAATTACCATTCCTCAGTCTCAGGTTGATCTTTTAAACGAATTAAAGAAAACCGGAAAACCAATTGCTGTAGTTCTTTTTACAGGCCGTCCATTGGCTTTAACGAATGTAAAAGATACTCCGGATGCTATTCTTAATGCGTGGTTTGCAGGTTCAGAAGCTGGAAATGCCATTGCAGATGTTCTTTTCGGAAAAGTGAACCCATCAGGAAAACTTCCGATGACTTTCCCAAGAAGTCTTGGACAGATTCCAATTTACTATAATGCTAAAAATACTGGCCGTCCATTAAGTCAGGAATTAACAGATAAATGTGAGTATCAAAGATTCCGTTCCAATTATATGGATGAGTGTAATACGCCATTGTATCCGTTTGGGTTTGGTTTAAGCTATACAAAATTTGGGTACTCTGATGTTGCAGTATCCAATACCAATCCGAAAGGAAATCAAACCATTCAGGCATCTGTTACGGTGACGAATAACGGTAATTATGACGGTGCAGAAGTGGTTCAGCTATATATAAGAGATATGGTTGGCAGTATTACAAGACCGGTAAAAGAACTGAAAGGTTTCCAGAAAGTATTTTTGAAAAAAGGAGAATCTAAAAAAGTTACTTTTGATATTACCCCTGAAACGCTTAAATTCTACAACGGGGATTTGAAATATGACTGGGAATCAGGTGAGTTTGATGTTATGATTGGTACAAGCTCTGCTGATGTAAAGCATTCAAAGATCAATTGGACTAAGTAATAAAAAAGAAATTTATTCACAGAAATGTGTGTTATGGTTTATTTGGCATGATTTTTAATAATAACTCGGTAACTATTATTATATAAAAAAATCAATATGAAAAAAACAATTTTCCTTAGCGCAATGTTCCTGGGTTCTTTAGCATTTGCACAACAAACACCTATTAAAGGTGGAGACAGAGATGCACATGGATGCATCGGTTCAGCAGGATATACCTATTCTCAAATAAAAAAGGATTGTGTAAGAACTTTTGAACAAAAAATTAAATTAACAGAAGTAGCTCCGAAAGAAAACTATACTTCAATAGCTGCAGTAATCTTCAGCAAAGACATGAAAAAAGCTGAGGTTTTCTTTAAAGATGCCGAGTCAGGAAGCATTATCCTAACCAGAGCCGGAGGTAAAGCCAAAGCCTGGAAAAAAGATGGCTATGTATTGGTTCCTTTCAAGAAAAACGGATACCAGCTTAAAAAAGATAATATAGTAATCTATCAATAGGATCAAATTTTAAAGATGAAAAGCCACTCGAAAGAGTGGTTTTTTGTAAATTAGAGAGAAATTAATTGATGTCACATTTTTGTGATATCTTTAACCCATCAGAAAACAAAAATTTAACCTATGAAAAAAACTATTTTATTCAGTGCAATGCTCCTTGGTACATGTATTTTTGCTCAAAAATCTCCTGTTTTAGGAGGTGATAGAGATGTACATGGTTGTATTGGCTCAGCAGGGTATACCTATTCTCAGATTAAAAATAACTGTATAAGAACTTTTGATCAGAAAATAAAACTTAAAGAAGTCAGTACAGATAAAAGTTATACTTCAGGCACCGCAGTGATTTTCAATAAAAGCATGACAAAAGCTGAAATATTTATTCCGGATGGAGCGGCAAAAAGTATCATTCTGGACAAACAGGGAAAAGAAAAGGTCTGGAAAAGCGGAACTCATGTTAAAGATACTTATGTTTTAACTCCGTACAAAAAAAGTTATCAGATCAAAAAAAATGATGAAGTCATTTATCAATAAGATCAGATTCTCAAAAATAGGAAGCCACTCGGAAGAGTGGCTTTTATTCTTTTATCTGTTACTTATAAAACAATTTTTCCAGCCTGCTCATCATTTCATCCTTTTCTTTCAGCATACGTTCATACAATGCAATTTTTTCTTCGTGAAGTTGGATAATTTTGTCCATTGGGTTGATGTTACATTTATATTGCTCAGTATAAAGGTTAATAATAGTTTTCAACTTAAAAATTTTATTTAATATTATTAATATTTTAAACGAATGATGTTGATTTTATCACTTAGGCTTTTAGTATCTTGGCTGAATAAAACAAAAGAAAAAATGATAAAATATCTGTTCATTCTTTTTCTGTGCATAATGGTTTCTGTTCAGGGGCAGCAGACTGCTCCGGCAATTACCAAGACTCAGGATAGTTCTTATGATATTCAGGATAGCGTGATGGTGAAAACAAGAGATGGAGCTATGATTTCTGCGATGGTAGTAAGAAAAAAGGGAGAGAAAGCAGCTCTTCCGGTGGTTTTCCAGTTTACCATTTATGTTCGTGATACAGGACGGGATCTTCAAACTTTGAAAGATGCAGCTGATAAAGGGTATGTGGGTGTTATTGCCTATGCACGTGGTAAAAGATTGAGCCCGGATGATATAAATCCCTATGAATTTGAAGCCAATGATACGTATGATGTAATAGATTGGATCAGTCGGCAGAAATGGTGTAATGGAAAGATAGGAATGTACGGAGGCAGTTACAACGGTTTTAGCCAATGGGCAGCCTGCAAAACACTGCATCCGGCATTAAAAACCATAGTGCCTTATGTGGCAAACCGTCCGGGAATGGGACTTCCTATGGAAAACAATATCTTCATTAATCCCAATTATGAATGGGCATTTTATGTAGGAAACAACAAATATCTGGACAATGAAACAGGAAATGATAGAAAGCGTTTCAGAGCAATGATGTTTAACTGGTGGGATAAAGGAGAAGCATATAATAAAATGGATAGTATTGACGGAACTCCCAACAAATGGTTTCAAAAATGGATCACTCACCCGGATTTTGATGAATACTGGCAGAAAATGGCTCCTTATAAAGAGGATTTTAAACAAATTAATATCCCGGTTTTAGCTTTTGATGGCTATTATAATGATTCCCAGAATTCCAGTATTTATTATCTTAAAGAATTGCAGAAATATAGCCCAAATACTCCATTTTATCTGATCATTGGTCCATATGGGCATTTTGGAACTCAGCAGGGAGGCGAAAAAGAAGTAAATGAATATAAAGTAGATGAAGTTGCTCTCTTTGATATCAGGAAAATTACGTACGAATGGTTGGATTATATCCTGAAAAATGGGCCCAAACCATCAGTTCTTAAAGACAAAATCAATTATGAAGTAATGGGAGCGAATGAATGGCGCAGCGCCCCTTCCTTTGAAAAAATGAACAATAATGTTCTTAAGCTTTACCTTTCCAATCAAAAAAAGAATGGAACGTATTACCTTGACCCAAAAACTTCCAATAAAAACACATTTCTTTCTCAAACGGTAGACTTTAAAGATCGAAAATTAAGCGGCAACAGTGATTATTACCCCTCTCCAATAGAGAAAAATGAACTGGATCAAAGTACAGGTTTCGTTTTTACCAGCAATCCGGTAGAAAAATCAATGATTGTAAACGGTTCTTTTGTAGGAGGGCTTCATATTTCTATTAATAAAAAAGATGTGGATTTGGGAGTAACTTTATATGAATTGACTCCCGAAGGAAAATATTTCCATTTGTCCTATTATATTGGAAGAGCTAGCTATGCAAAAGACATTACCAAAAGAAATCTTCTGAAACCAGGGGATAAAACATGGATAGAATTTACCAATAGTCATTTCGTATGCAAAAAACTTCAGAAAGGAAGTAGGATTGTAGTGAAAATTGATGTTAATAAAAATCCCTTTTCCCAGTTGAATTACGGAACAGGAAAAGACGTAAGCACAGAAACCATAAAAGATGCTTCAATTCCTCTGGAAATCAAATGGTACAACGATAGTTATGTGAAAATTCCGGTTTTTATAGAGTAAATAACTTTTTTAGTGTAAATTGTATAAAATGAATAGGTTATGTTTTTGTATCTGAAAAATATGTATATTGGAAGTACCAAATTAAAGCGTAATCCGAAAAGCATATAGAGTAGGAAAAAACAAAAAATAGTACTATGAAAAATCTAAAAAAACTTTCAAAAAGAGAATTGAAAACCGTTCAGGGAGGAATCCCAATGTGTCTGCCGGGATACTTCTGGTGTTCATTTGTGAAAAAATGTATTCCTGTAGGTTCATCATGCGGACTTATTGATTAATTTGATTCATGAAAATAATGTAAAGCGGGCTGTCTCAGAAATGGGATAGCCTATTTTATGTCTTATTCACTAATCGACTTAGGAATCAGGAGCGTTAAGAAAATTTAAATGTAATCCGTTGAAAAAATTCCACTGTCTGAGCATGTGACTGACTCAAACCCGAAGAAGAACCATATGATCCATGCGGGTTTGGAAATTTTAGGAGTACATTTAAATTTTTAGTGGATGATTCCCGTCTTGAACTTTTGTATACTTTTGCTTCAAGGTAAAAGTATAAATAAAAATCATCAAAATATAGTTGAAAAATCATGGAAACAGGATTTTCCTCTCTCACTGAAAAATCGTATTTTTGTACATCTAAAAAGTAAAAGAACGAATGAATTCCTACAAAAATCCATTGGAAGAACGCTACTCCAGTGAAGAAATGTTATTTAACTTCTCACACAATAATAAATTCCAGAATTGGAGAAAGCTTTGGATAGCTCTTGCTGAAATTGAAAAAGACCTTGGTCTTGATATCACAGACGAGCAGATTGCAGAATTGAAAGCAAATGCTGAAAACATCGATTACGTAAAAGCAGCAGAGTATGAGAAAAAATTCCGTCATGACGTAATGGCTCACGTTCACGCATATGGTGATGTGGCGCCTTCTGCGAAAGGAATTATCCACTTGGGAGCAACTTCAGCTTTTGTAGGAGACAATACAGACTTAATTCAGATTCGTGACGGACTTTTAATCTTAAAGAAAAAGTTGGTTAACGTAATGAAGAACTTAGCAGACTTTGCGATTCAGTATAAAGACCTTCCCACTTTAGGATTCACCCACTTCCAGCCAGCTCAGTTGACAACGGTTGGGAAAAGAGCTACACTTTGGTTACAGAGCTTGGTTCTTGACATCGAAGAATTGGATTTCTTCCTTGAAACACTTCGTTTCAGAGGAGTAAAAGGAACTACAGGAACTGCTGCAAGTTTCCTTGAGCTTTTCAACGGTGATTATTCTAAAGTAAAACACTTAGATAAAGAACTTTCAAAAAGATTCGGTTTCGAAAAAGTGTTCGGAGTTTCCGGACAGACTTACGATAGAAAAATTGATGCTAAAGTTGTTGCTTTATTAGGAAATATTGCACAATCTGCACACAAATTCACAAACGATTTACGCTTACTTCAAAATCTTAAAGAAATTGAAGAACCATTCGAGAAAAACCAGATCGGTTCATCGGCAATGGCATACAAACGTAATCCAATGAGAAGCGAAAGAATCGGAGCATTGGCAAAATATGTGATGTCTCTGACGACAAGTTCTGCAATGGTAGCTTCTACACAATGGTTTGAAAGAACATTAGATGACTCTGCAAACAAGAGATTAACTATTCCTCAGGCATTTTTAGCGGTTGATGCTATTCTATTAATCTGGAATAACATCATGAACGGAATCGTAGTATATCCGAACAGAATCAACAAGCATATTATGGAAGAGCTTCCTTTCATGGCGACAGAATATATCATCATGGAAGAAGTAAAAGCAGGTGGTGACCGTCAGGAAATCCACGAAGTGATCAGAGTTCACTCTATGGAAGCTTCCAAGAAAGTGAAAGAAGAAGGAAAAGAAAACGACCTTATTGAAAGAATCTTAAATGATGATTCTTTAAAACTAGACAAATCAAAACTGAAAGAAGTTTTAGATCCTAAAAACTTTATTGGTTTCGCGCCGATTCAGACGGAAGAATTCATCAAAAATGAAGTGCAGCCGATTATAGACCAAAACAAAGACTTAATAGGATTGGAAGCTGATCTTAAAGTATAAAACAATATGCAGTCTTTTGGGCTGCATATTTTATTTCCCACTTCATTGCTATGAAAAAACTACTGGTAACCATTTTATTGATTCCAATTATTTCTTTTTCTCAGAGTAAAGAGGATTTACATTATTTTAAATCCAAAGATTCTTTAGTTGGAGTAAAAGATAAAGCCGGAAAAATAATTGTTCCTGCACAGTTCAAAATCTTTTCATTCCTAAAAGATGGAGATCCTGTAGAAGGAGAAACCATTCTTTTTGATGGTAGTAAAGAAGGTGAGAAATCAGAGAAAAATGCATGGGGATATGTGTATGACAAAAATGGAAAATTTCTGTACCAGCCTTTCCTTTATGATAATGGAGCAGATTACTTCTCCGAAGGCTTGAGAAGATTGGTTAAGAAGGGGAAAGTAGGATTTGCAGACCGTAACGGAAAAATTGACATTGAAGCTGAGCATGATTTTGCATCACCTTTTAATTACGGTTACGCTGCATTTTGCGATGGCTGCGATTGGGAAAAAACAAATGACGAGCACAGATCTATTGTAGGTGGAAAATGGGGTGTGATGAATATTAAAGGTCAAACTGTTCAGCCATTGGCGAAATCAACAGAGCAGGATGTTGAAATAGATGGGAAATATTATCCTAATCCGTTTCAATACAATGAAAAAGAGAAAAACATCCTTCAGTTCTTTGAAAAGCAGAAGAAAAAGCTTTCGGATCTTTATTATGTAAATTTTTACAATAAATTATCTGAGAAAGAAAAGAATCTGTTTTTTGAAATTGTAGAAAAGCCAAAAGAAAACTTTCCTTATTATCAGGTGAATACTTATAATGACAGGAAGAAAGAATTGGATATGCTTTATCGTTTCAAATTCCTGGTTTCAGAAGATGGAAAAACATTTTATGCCATTGAGGATTTTAATGAAAAGAAAGTTCCTTTTGAAAACTGGCTGAAAGAAGAAATAAAAAATGCAGAAGACTTTCAGAAAGAACATAAGGATAATCCTAATAAGTTTATAAACAAGTAAAATAAATTTGGAAATTACATAGGTCAAATTTGAAGAAAATACGACTTATTCCTTTAAATTTGTACGGAATAATGGATAAAGAGAAATCTTCCCCAAAATTTCCAATACAGATGGATTTAAAGATGGAAACTTTAAATTCAGAAAAAGTAAAAAGTAAAATAAATCTAATATTAAAAATCTGACATCTAATTTTAATAATGTTACAGAATCAAAATCATCAACAATTAATGACCGATCTAAAGGAGCTGGTAGACAAGACGAAAAGTCAGGTTGCAGCTCAGGTAAACTCGGCAATGGTGGTTTTGTACTGGAAAATAGGAAAAAGAATAAATGAAGATGTTTTAGATAATAAAAGAGCAGAGTATGGTAAGGAAGTCATTCTACAGATCTCTCAACAACTTACGTTAGAATTTGGAAATTCATTTTCTGAGAAAAATATCCGAAAAATGATGCAGTTTGCGTCTGTTTTTAGTGATTTTAATATTGTCGCATCAGCGATGCGACAATTATCCTGGACTCATTTCTTACTCCTTATTCCTATTTCTGAAGATACTAAAAGAAACTTTTATCTTGAAATTTGTAAAATTGAAAATTGGAGTGTTAGAGTTTTAAGAGAAAAAATCAATTCTCTGCTTTTTGAACGAACAGCAATAAGTAAAAGGCCTGAGAAAATAATAGATAAAGAGCTGAAAAACTGGTCTGAAAATAATATTTTAAATCCTGATTTGGTTTTTAAAGACCCTTATTTTCTTGATTTTTTAGAATTGAAAGATACCTTTTCTGAAAAAGATTTAGAAGAAGCCATTATTGTAGAGCTGCAAAAATTCATTTCTGAGTTAGGAAGTGATTTCGCGTTTCTTTCAAGACAAAAAAGAATCACAATAGATAATAGAGACTACTATTTAGATTTGCTTTTCTATCATAGGAAACTAAAATCTTTAGTTGTTATCGAGCTAAAATTAGGTGAATTTGAAGCCAGTCATAAAGGTCAGATGGAGCTATATCTCTCATATCTGAATAAATATGAAAAAGTAGAAGGGGAGAACCCTCCCATTGGTTTAATCCTTTGTTCCGGGAAAAATTCGGAACATATAGAACTCATGAATCTGGAAGGAGATAATATAAAAGTAGCAGAATATTTACTTATCTTACCTTCAGAAAAAGTTTTGCTTGAAAAATTGCACCGTTCAATAGAGATAGCAAGAAATAAATTTGAAAATTAAAATAAATCTAATATTAAAAATCTGACATCTAATGTCTAATAACAAAAGAATTTTCGTAGAAAAAAGAGGAATTTTCGATGTTGAAAGTCCAAAAATTTTTGATGAAGTAAAAGCGGTTGTTCCGGCAGTTCAAAGCGTGAAAGTATACAATGTATATGATATTTTCAACTTGAATGACGGAGAATTTGAAAAAGTAGTAAACAACACCTTCGTAGACCCTGTTACTGATATTTTACACACAGAAAACCCTGCAAAAGCTATTCATTTCGGAATGGAGTTTTTGCCTGGTCAGTATGATCAGAGAGCAGATTCTGCGCAACAGTGTATCGCTTTACTGACAGAAAATGAAAAATCAAAAGTAAGAAGTGGAAAATTAATCGAATTTGAAGGAGTTTCTGAAGCGGATTTGGTTAAAATCAAAGACCTTCTGATCAACAAAGTAGAATCTCAGGAAAAAGATTTATCAATTCTGGATATTCCTGCAGATGAAACGCCATCAAAAGTAATCATCCACGAAAACTTCATCAATTTCAATGATGCGGAACTGGAGAATTTCTATAACAACCACGGTTTTGCATTAGGATTAGACGACTTGAAATTCATTCAGGAATACTTCAAAACTGAAGAAAGAAATCCTACAGAAACAGAATTAAAAGTATTAGACACGTATTGGAGCGACCACTGTCGTCACACGACTTTCGAAACACAGTTGTCAGACCTTCAGTTTGAAGGTCAGTTCAAACACACATTGGAAACTATTTTCAATGATTATATCGAAAAAAGAAAATTCTTAGGCCGTGAGCTGAAGCCAATTTCCTTGATGGATCTTGCAACAGTATGCGGTAAATATTTCCATAAAACAGGAAACCTGGATAATCTTGTCATTTCAGACGAGATCAATGCATGTACCATACAGATTGAAGCAGAATACGACGGTAAAAAAGAGCCTTGGTATTTATTATTCAAAAACGAAACGCACAACCACCCAACAGAAATTGAACCTTTTGGAGGAGCATCCACTTGTTTGGGAGGGGCTATCAGAGACCCATTATCCGGAAGATCTTTCGTTTTCCAGGCGATGAGATTAACGGGTGCAGCAGACGTTTTAGAACCTGTTGACAAAACATTACCAGGGAAATTACCTCAGAAAACTATTACAAAACAGGCTGCCAACGGATATTCATCTTATGGTAACCAGATCGGTCTTGCCACTACAATGGTTTCCGAAATCTATGACGAAGGCTACAAAGCGAAGAGAATGGAAGTAGGTTTCGTTACCGGAGCTGTTCCTGTAGACTGGGTAAGACGTGAGAAACCTGAAAACGGTGATTCAATCATCATTTTAGGAGGAGCAACAGGTCGTGACGGAGTAGGAGGAGCAAGCGGAAGCTCAAAAGAGCAGGACGAAACTTCTATCCACACCATGAGTTCTGAAGTTCAGAAAGGAAATGCTGTAGAAGAACGTAAAATTCAGAGATTATTCAGAAATCCTGAAGTAACGAAGCTGATTAAAAAATCAAACGACTTCGGAGCAGGAGGAGTTTCTGTAGCAATTGGTGAAATTGCAGACTCTTTAGAAGTAAACCTTGACGTACTCCCATTAAAATATGAAGGATTAAATGGAACCGAGCTGGCTATTTCTGAATCTCAGGAAAGAATGGCAGTGGTAGTAGATCCTCAGGATAAAGAAAAATTTATCAAATTCTGTGAAGCTGAAAATATTGTTGCCGTAGAAGTAGCAAAAGTAACAGATTCAGGAAGAATGCAGATGTTCTGGAAAGGAGACAAAATTGTAGACCTTTCAAGAGCTTTCTTAGATACCAACGGATGTTCAAAATCTCAGGAAGTGAAAATCACTCACCTTGAAGAAGTAAAAGAAGAAACAATAGCGTTCACCGCTGAAAACTTCCTGAACATCTTAAAAGATAAAAACGTGGCTTCCCAAAAAGGACTATTGGAAATGTTTGACTCTTCAATTGGAGCTACTACAGTGGCTATGCCTTTAGGAGGAAAATACCAGCAGACCCTGATGGAAGGAAGTGTGCAGACCCTACCAATTTTAGGAGCAAAAGATATTAAAACCGTTTCTTTGGCAAGCTGGGGATTCGATGCTGAAATCTCAAAACAAAACTCACTGTTAGGATCATCTTATGCTGTAGTAGAAAGTGTGGCAAAGATTGTAGCGATGGGGGGTGATTATAAAAACATCAGATTAAGCTTTCAGGAATACTTTGAGAAACTAGGACAAAATCCAGAAAAATGGGGTAAACCTTTGGCTTCACTTTTAGGAGCTTACGATGCACAGATCAATTTAGGTCTTGCTGCCATCGGAGGGAAAGATTCCATGAGTGGAACGTACCAGGATCTTAATGTCCCGCCAACCTTGATTTCTTTTGCATGTGCCAACGGAGATAAAGAAAATATTATCTCTCCAGAATTGAAAAATGCAGGAAACAAACTGTATTTCTTCAATCATATCGCTCAGGAAAGCGGACTTCCGAACTATAATACTTTAAAAGAAGTTTTTGAATTCATTTTTGAAAACATCAAAGCAGGAAAAATTGTTTCTGTGAAAACAGTGAAAGAAGGAGGTCTTGCAGTAGCTTTAGCAAAAATGAGCTTCGGAAACAGATTAGGAGCTGAGATCAATGCTGATGAAACAGTTCTACTAGCTAAAAATATCGGTAGCTTAATCATTGAAGCAAAAGAAGAATTAAGCTCGGCTGCTCTTCAGTTGATCGGAGAAGTGAAAGATTCAGGTGTGGTAAAAATTAATGGTCTTGAATCAAATATTACAGACCTTGTATCAGCTAATACCAATACATTCGAAAACCTTTTCCCGACAGTAGAAAAAGAAAAGATTACGGTTGAAATTGATGAAAAATCAAACTCAATCCACCCAAGAAATATCATCATTAAAAAACACGGAATTGCACAGCCTAAAGTTTTCGCTCCGGTATTCCCGGGAACTAACTGTGAGTATGACACGCTGAATGCATTCCAGAAAGAAGGAGCTGTAGTAAGCAGCTTACCTTTGATCAATATCAATCACCAGTTATTGGATGAAAGCATTGATGCATGGGTAGAAGAAATCAGAACATCTCAGATTCTGGCATTCTCAGGTGGTTTCTCTGCAGGTGATGAGCCGGATGGCTCTGCAAAATTCATTGTGAACGTTCTGAAAAACGAGAAGATGAAAAATGCAGTTCACGAATTGTTAGACAGAGATGGGATGATTATCGGGATCTGTAACGGATTCCAGGCGCTAGTGAAGTCAGGATTGTTGCCTTACGGAAGAATTAAAGATCTGGATGAAAATTCTCCAACATTAGCTCATAATGCCATCAGAAGACATATCTCTCAGATGGTAACGGTACAGGTAGTGAATGACGAAAGCCCTTGGTTAAAAGGAATGAAAGGTCAAACTTTCACTATTCCGATTTCCCACGGAGAAGGACGTTTCATGGCTTCGGAAGAAGAAATCAAGAAATTGTATGAAAACGGACAGATCGCCACCCAATACATTGATCTTGATGGAAACATTGCCCACGGGATGCCTTTCAACCCGAATAATTCATTATTCGGAATCGAAGGAATTACCAGCCCATGTGGAAAGATCTATGGAAGAATGGGACACCCGGAACGATTTGCTGAAGGTCTCATGAAGAATATACCAACCGCGAATTATCACAACATATTCAAAAACGGTGTTGAATACTTCAAATAACAATACAAGAAAAATGATCGTCATCAATGGCGGTCATTTTTCATCTTTAGGAGGTTTCTACGAAGAAGCTTCCAGTGTTCTGATGAAAGATACAGACTGGAAAGTAGGAACATTGGATGGCTTTGATGATATTCTCTACGGAGGTTTCGGAGTCTTCGAAAATAAAGAAGAAATTGAAATCATTTGGAAAGAATCAGAAAAATCAAAAAAAGACTTAGGCTATGAAGCCACCCAAGAATTCTATGAAAATAAAATCAGACAGGGGAAACCTTTCAACATACAATTAATTCAACAGAAACTGGATGATTTGACAGAAGGAAAAGGACAGATGCTTTTTGATATCCTGGTAGAAATAATAGAATCACATGCCAATATTATATTTAAGTTGCAATGATGAGTAATGAGTAATGAATGAAAATTTGTAAATGTTTACATTTTCCAGCTAGCTTCATCAAATCAACTTGTCATTCTTTGCTCCCTTTCATTTAGAATATATACTTTGCGTTAAAAACCGGATAAATTCAGGATAATTATTTCTCTTAAACAGTTTTTTCTTAATACTTTTACTTCAACAAAACAGGAAATAATAAAGTTGAATGAAGAAAATTATTTACGGGCTGTTCTTTGGTGACAGCATTACCTACGGGGAATATGACGGAGTTTTTGGCGGTTGGGTAGATATTATAAAAAGATATGCCCTGCAGAAATTTCACGAAGGAAATGGAGATGAACTGATCCTGTTCAATCTCGGAATAGGAGGAGAAACTACAGAAGGATTACTGAAAAGGATTCCTCACGAATTAGATGCAAGAAATTCCGCTGATGGAAATATCGTTTTTTTAAGTTATGGAGCCAATGATCTTGCTGTAAAAGATGGAGTACAGATCGTAAATCCTGAAAAATTTAGAAATAATATTAGAGAAGCTGTTGAGCATGCCAGACAGTTCTCCAATGAGATTTATCTTGTAAGCATCCTCCCTTTCTCTCAAAAAATAGATGGAATAGTGGTAAGCTCCGGGAAAAAGAGGATCAACGAAGATGTGGTTGCCTATAATCAGATTCTGAAAAATATTGCAGCTGAAGAATCACTGGTATATATTGATTTTTATTCTGCTTTTCTAGATGATAAAGAGATCCTGCTTTCTGCAGATGGGGTACATCCCAATGAAAAAGGTTACGGAATGATGGCTGAAATCGCCATCCCAGTCATTGAAAAATATTTATAATGCCCAATTTATTTTCTTACGGAACCCTGCAAAAAGAGCAGGTACAACTTGAAACCTTTGGAAGACTTCTACAGGGTGAAAAAGATATTTTATCAGGCTACAAATTAAGTATGCTTGAAATTACAGATCCTGAAGTACTGCGAAAAAGCGGCCAGAAATACCATCCCGTATTGGAATTTTCAGACAATGATGATGATCAGATAGAAGGATTACTTTTTGATGTTACAGAAGCAGAAATTCTCCAGGCAGATAAATACGAGGTAGATGATTATAAAAGAATTGAAACTGTTTTTAAATCCGGAAAGAAAGGGTTTATTTACGTAAGGAAATAGTCATTGCGAGCAAAGCGAAGCAATCTCAACAACCCAACTATGCAAATTTACAAGTCAAGTTCATTCAATAGGAGTGGGCTCTAATCCAGAGCTTAGTCGAAGGAAGCCCACTTATCATATAAAAACAAGTCCACCGGCTTTAGCCAAAATTTAAAAAACTCCTGACACACTATTGTCACAATCTGCCTGTATCTTTGTCATACTACAAAAAATTAATAATGAATAACGTAAAAATAGAACCTTTTAAGGTAATCGGTATTTCGGTAAGAACAACCAATGAAAATGGACAGGCAGCAAAGGACATCCCGTTATTATGGGAGAAAATGGTCAATGAAGATATTCTCAATTCAATACCAAATAGAATAGATAATACCCTTTATTCTATTTATACGGATTATGAAAAAGACCATACAAAGCCTTATACGACGGTTCTTGGATGTCAAGTAGAAAATCTTGACAAGATTCCGGATGGGATGGTTGGGTATTCTTTTGACGGTGGGGAATATTTAAAATTTACCATAAAAGGAGATGTTTCAAAAGACTTAGTGATCAATAAATGGATGAAAATATGGGAAATGGATCTTGATAGGGTATTTACTGCCGATTTTGAAGTCTATGGAGAAAAAGCACAGAATCCATTAGATGCCGAAGTAGATATCTTAATCGCTGTCAAATAAGAAAAATAAAATATTTCTAACTTTCAAAAAAAATCGAACTGATGACGTGAAATTCCCCTCCCTTGGAGGGGTGGCAAAAATTCAAAAAATTTTTGACGGGGTGGTTAGAACCTATAAAAACAAGAGTTTTATGGTCTTCATAAATCTTACAACATATTTTCCATACACCAGAATCCCAACAATCACCGAAGCAATGGCTGTCAGCACTACAGCACCTGCAGCAATATCTTTAATAAAGCCAATTCTTTTGTCAAAATCAGGCTGAATGATATCACAGATCTTTTCAATAGCAGTATTGAAAATTTCGGCACTTAAAACAGCAAATGAAGCGATAAGAACCAATGCTGCATCCGTATAATTTAATTTGAAATAAAAAACAAGAAAGAGATTGACAAAGAACGCCAAAAGCTCGATCTGGAAGTTTCTTTCTGTTTTTATCATCATGAAAACACCCCGGAAAGCATTGAGAAAACTTTTATGAATGGGAGGTTTTTGCATGATTTTCAAACTTTTTTCACAAATATAGGTTTTGTATTTGATAAAAAAATGAATATCCGCAGAAATCTAAGTATAATATCAAGGCTCAAAACAGGTTAAGGATATTTGTGAAAAACTCCTCCATATTATTCTTTTCTTTGTTGTATCTATTTATTATATTTGTAGAAACTTATTTTATAAATCTATGAAATTTATTATTTCAAGTGGTGAACTGCAGAAGGCTTTGCAAACTGTAAGTGGCGTAATATCAAGCTCTCAATCGAGACCGATTTTAGAAAACTATCTTTTTGAATTAGACGGAAATAATGTTACCATTACAGCATCTGACGGCGAGACAACTCTTGTTACTTCTCTGGAAGTAAAGTCTGATGATACAGGTAAATTTGCTGTTCCTGCTAAAATTTTTCAGGATTTTATCAAGACATATGGTGAACAGCCTCTGACATTTGTTGTAAAAGACAATGCCGAAGGTACTGGAAGCCAGCTTGAGATTTTAGATGAAAAAGATAATTTCGCAGTAGCATTAGACAATGCTGATGACTATCCTGAATTGCCGGAATTCGACGCTTCACAAAGTGTAACGATGCCTGCAGGAGTTTTGTCTGAAGCGTTGACAAACACACTATTCGCTACAAGTAACGACTCTCTTCGTCCGGTAATGACAGGAGTTCTTTTCCAGTTTGGAGAAAATGAAACCAATTTCGTTTCTACAGACTCCCACAGATTGGTGGTGTACAAAAGAGCAGATCTTATGAATGCTGAGCCGATGGAGTTTATCATGCCTAAAAAGCCTCTGAACATTTTCAAAAATATCCTGGCAAGTTCCAATGAAGACGTTACCATCGACTTCAATGAGAATATGGCTAAATTTACTTTTGGTAAACATATCTGGATCTGTAGACTGATTGACGGAAAATATCCGAACTATACTGCAGTAATTCCAAAGGAAAACCCAAATGTGTTGACTATCAACAGAAACTTGTTGTTAGGAGCGATCAAAAGAGCATCTATCATGTCTAACAAATCTACCAATCAGGTAAGATTCAAGCTTTCCGGTAATATTCTTCACCTTCATGCAGAAGATACTGAATATGCAAACAAAGCAGACATGCAGATTCCTTGTGACTACAACGGAGAAGATATCAATATCGGATTCAGTTCAAAATTCTTAACTGAAATGCTGACAATCCTAGGATCTGACGATATCACTATGAAAATGTCTCAACCTAACAGACCAGGGATCATCGAACCTCTTGACGGTCTTGAAGAAAATGAAAATATCTTAATGTTGTCAATGCCCGTAATCGGATTGTAACATTAACATAACATATACAAAAAAGCCGGAATTTTCCGGCTTTTTTGTAATTCTACCATCCGACTCATAGTTGTAAATATCTGAAATCGACTTAGGAATCAGGAGCGTTAAGAAAATTTTAATACGTTTAAAAAATTCCCATTGTCTGAGCATGGACGAAACTTTGAACTGAAGAAGAACCAAATGATCCATGCGAGTTTGGAAATTTTAGGAGTACATTCAAATTTTTAGCGGATGATTCCTGTCTTGAACTTTTGTATACTTTTGCTTCAAGGTAAAAGTATAATGAGAAAAAAACATTTAATAAACATGAAAACAACAACTCTTATTCTATTATTATCATCTATTACTTTATTTTCACAAAATAATATCAAAGTATACCATGAGAAGAAAGGAGATACTTTGAGCCTTTATGCAGATAATAAGGGAATTTACCCAATGTCTTTAGTATTTTCAGGATCTCCGGAAGTAGAGAATATGAGAATACCACAACCATTTAGAACAACACAGGTGATTCCTGCTAATTCAGTGAAAAATAAAGTAGGTTACTTTATTGTCGATGATAAAATGAAAGGCTGGAAAGTAAAAAAGGTTCCGGGCTATATGATGTATATTGGAGATGTTACTTTAAAGAACTATGATAAAGATTATCATTATGATTTGCCTTTTAAAAAAGGAAAATCGTTTAATATCTATCAGGGATATAATGGAACATTCTCTCATCAAAATGAAAATTCTTTAGATTTTACAATGCCTGAAGGAACGGAAGTTATTGCTGCTAGGGAAGGGTTGGTAACTGATCTTGTAAGCACTAGTAATATGGGTTGTCCAACAAGAAATTGTGTAGATAAAGCCAATTATATTACCATTTTACATCCGGACGGAACGTTTGCTCAATACTATCATTTAAAGCAAAACGGTGTTAAAGTAAATATTGGAGATCAGGTAAAGAAAGGAGATGTAATAGGTTTGAGTGGAAATACAGGATGGAGTAAAGGACCTCATTTACACTTTGTGTGTTATCTTCCCAGGGTGGAAAATGATAAATACAGAGAAACTATCAAAACCCTTTTCAGAACAGGTAATGGAACGAAGAATGAATATTTAATGGAGAAAAAAACATATTCAAAAGAGTATTAAACAGATAGTGCTATTTGTGAATCATTAGAGTCATTCGTGTTTAAAAATATCTAATCATGAAAATAAAAATCCAGTCTTATCCTACCTCAGGTTTTCCATCAGAATTCACTACTGAAAATTACAGCGTAATTCTTTGGAAAGGATCTGGAGTTTTTTCTGTGGATGATATTAACTATTCTTACAGCGGATATAATATTCTGTTTCTTTCTCCTTACCAGAAGGTAAAACTGGCTTCGAACTCTGATGAAAATATCTATGTACTTTTTTTTCACGGGGATTATTACTGTATCGAATATCATAAAGAGGAAGTAGCATGCAACGGACTTCTATTCAATAATATCTACCTGAACCCGGGTGTTGAACTGTCTGAAGAGAACTACAACTATATTTTGGAGCTCTTTCATCATATTAAAAAAGAGGAATCTGAGAAACATCCGTTTTCTGAATCCATTATCAAGACGTATATACAACTGATCCTTGCTATTGGAAGCAAACAGAAAAGCAGTTTCGAAAACAGTGTGATTTCTAGTGAAAAAATTCCTAATAAAAAAGCTTTTGAATTTCAGAAACTACTGGAATCCCATTTTAAGAATGAAAAAGAACTGTCATTTTACAGTGACAAACTGAGCATCACCAATAATACTTTAAGCAAAGCGGTAAAGAAAGAATTTTCCAAAACACCTACTCAGCTTATCAATGAAAGAATTATCCTTGAAGCTAAAAAGCTGCTGCACTTGACCTATAGATCAGTAAAAGAGATTGCTTCAGAATTGGGATTTGCAGATGAATTCTACTTTAGCAGGTATTTCAAAAAATCGGTAGGATGCTCACCCAAAAATTACAGAGAAAAAGTAGGAATATCGGTAGTGGCGAAAATGTCCATGTAATGTCCTTAAATATCTATGTTGGCGCTGTAGACATGTGAATACCTTTGGTAAAAATAAATCACATGAAAAACAACAGAATTTACTACCAACTCTTACAATTGGATGCTTACTTTTTCAATTTTCTCAGAATTTCAATTTTCATCGTTATGGCCTGGATTGGAGGCTTGAAGGCTTTCCATTACGAAGCTGATGGAATCGTTCCTTTCGTAGCCAATAGTCCTTTGATGAGTTTTTTCTACAAAAATGCAGACAATAAGGTCTTTAACGAAGATAAAAAATTAGTCGCAGAATATACATTGTATAAAAATCCGGAAGGAAAAGCTATTCAGAAAAACATCGACTGGCAAAAAGAAAACGGAACCTATATATTTTCCTATGGACTAGGAATAATAATTGTAATTATCGGATTTTTGGTGTTATTGGGAATCTGGTTTCCTAAAATCGGATCCGTTGGAGGTGCTTTAACATTTTTAATGTCACTCGTCACGCTGTCATTTCTGATCACCACTCCTGAAGTTTATGTGCCTAATCTGGGTGGAGATTACCCTGCACCACAGTTTGGGTTTCCCTATCTGTCAGGTGCAGGACGTTTGGTCCTGAAAGATATTATCATGATGGCTGGAGGGCTCGTGTTATTTTCTGATAGCCTGAAGAAAGTACTGAGGCCATATGATCAGTAGATTCTTCAATTAGAAGCATAACGATTAACGAAATTTATTATCTTAAAGTGGCTTCTAAATTTCTCTATTTCTCAAAAAAACACGACATTTGTAGCTCGAAAAACATACCGGAATAAGGTGTGGAATTTCAAATAAAAGTTTCAAAATAGAGCAGATGAAACCTTTGTGGCATCTGACAAATTAAATAAGTAGATAGATTAACAAATGAAAATATCAAACAACTGGCTGAAAGACTTTGTAAAAACGGAATCAAAAACTGAAAGAATCGGTGAATTCCTTACAGATATAGGTCTTGAGGTTGAAGGGATAGATAAATTTGAAAGTGTAAGAGGCAGCCTGGAAGGAATTGTTGTAGGTAAAGTTTTAACTTGCGAAAAACATCCTAATGCTGACAAACTGAAGAAGACAACTGTAGATGTAGGAAACGGAAAAGTGTTGAACATTGTTTGTGGAGCTCCTAATGTAGAAGCTGGACAAACTGTTCCTGTAGCTGTTGTCGGAACAAAAATCTATGACAAAACCGGAAACTTTTTTGAAATTAAAGAAGCAAAAATCAGAGGTGAGGTTTCTCAGGGAATGATCTGTGCTGAGGATGAACTTGGTCTTAGTGATGATCATGGAGGTATCATGGTGCTGGATGAAACCAAATATGAAGTAGGGAAAAACTTTGCTGACTATTTTGAACTTACCAACGACGAAGTGTTTGAAATCGGATTAACACCGAACAGAACAGATGCTATGTCTCACTATGGTGTTGCCAGAGATTTACACGCTTATCTTTCTACAAACCAATTGAAATCTCAATTTAATAAAGTAGCTTCTGAAGTTTTGAATAGTGAGGGAACTCATGATTTCAAATTGGAAATTGAAGATGCAGAATTGTGTCCAAGATATATCGGAGCTGTGATTGAAGATGTAAAAGTTGCAGAATCACCATCTTGGTTAAAAGACAGACTGAAAGCGATCGGATTAAGCCCGATTAATAACGTTGTAGATATTACAAACTATATTCTTCACGGATACGGACAGCCGCTTCACGCATTTGATGCAGACAAAATTGCAGATAAGAAAGTGAAAGTAGGTGTGGTAAAACCGGGAACTAAATTTACGACTTTAGATGGTGTTGAAAGAACATTGAATGGTTCTGAAATCATGATCAAAGACGGTAAAGATAAGCCAATGTGTATTGCCGGAGTATTCGGCGGTGAGAATTCAGGAGTATCTGAAACAACTAAAACAATATTCCTTGAAAGTGCTTATTTCAATCCTATCGCTGTAAGAAAAGGAGCTAAAGCACACAGTTTGAATACAGATGCTTCTTTCAGATTTGAAAGAGGGGTAGATCCAAACCTTACAAGAACAGCAATTACTCATGCTATTAAAATGATTCAGGAAATTGCTGAAGGAAAATTAGTAGGAGAGTTATTGGAAGAATACCCTAAGAAAATAGAAGACAACTATGTGATTATCAGATTCTCTAAAATTGAACAGATTTTAGGAACAAAAATTCACAGAGAAAAAGTAAAGGAAATCTTAAAAGCTTTGGAAATTCAGGTTTTAAATGAAATTCCTAACGGTTTTGAAATCTCTGTTCCTGCTTACAGAGCAGATGTAACGAGAGAAATTGACGTCATTGAAGAGATCTTAAGAATCTACGGATACAATAAAATTGACGCTCCACAGAAGATTTCGTTTACGCCTGTTAAACTAAGTGCAAACGATCAGGACGAACTGGAAAACAGCTGGGCAAGAACTTTACAGAGCATTGGTTTCAATGAAGTAATGAACAATTCATTGACTTCTGTAAAAGATGAAACTGACGCTGTAAAACTATTAAACCCTTTAAGCGGAGATCTGGCATTCATGAGAAAGTCTTTATTAGAAGGACTTCTTCAGAATACAGTATACAATATCAACAGAAAGAATCAGGATATCAAGTTCTTCGAATTAGGAAAAATTTATCACAAAAAAGATAAATACGAAGAAAGAAAACAATTGGCATTATTGGTTTCAGGAAGAGATGTTGCCGAAAACTGGCTTCAGCCAAAATCTGCTGTAAGTTTCTATAACCTTAAAGCGTATGTAAAAGTTTTATTGGAAAGACTTGCTGTAAACTATAAAGAAGTTGCTCTGTCTGACGAAAGATTCTCCGATGCATTGGTATATGAAGCAGATGGTAAAGCTTTGGTTAGAATTGGAAAAGTAGCTCCAACTTTATTGAAAGATTTTGATATCGATCAGGAATGTTTCTATGCAGAAATTGAACTGGAATATGCTCAGGAATTACGCTCTAAAAATGAATTGAAATTCAAAGATATTCCGAAATTCAACAAAATCAGAAGAGACTTGGCTTTATTAATTGATAAAACGGTAAACTATCAGGATTTATATCAGACTGCTAAGAAGAACAAATCTCCATTCATTAAGAACATCAATCTGTTCGATGTGTATGAAGGTAAAAATCTTCCTGAAGGTAAGAAGTCTTACGCAATGAGCTTTGAACTGTTGAACGAAGAAAAAACACTGGAAGAAAAGGAGATTACAGAAGTAATGGATTCTCTGATCAAAGCTTTCCAGAAAGAATTCAACGCAGAGTTGAGATCTTAATATTTGAAAATATACTTCACGATAAAAGAAACGGACTTTTTAAAGTCCGTTTTTTTTGTTTTAGGTAATGTCGGTTTTATTGTTATGTTTCAGCTAAAGCCAAATGAATTTTTGTTGATAAAAAAACGGTTTTCCTTCGACTAGGCTCAGGATTATAACCCATTCCTATTGAATATTATTCGTGGTATTAGTAAAATCATTTGTGCTATTTGTGTTTTCCAATTTATGGCTACAGAGAATATCTTTCACCTTAAAAATAGCCCGGAAAAATATTCAAAAATCAAGTGTTAAAGAATAATAAAATTCGCTGTAACCCGTTTAGATAATATAATTTCCGTAAATTTGGGTTAATTCAAAAAGTAAAAAATGAAAAATCTTTTTTTAAGTATATGTACAGCTGCAGTTTTGGCTTCATGTGGATCCATGACAAGCCCGTCTGCGTCTAAAGTAGGAAAGGCTCAGCCTGCTCTTGCCAATACAAAATGGACATTGGCTGACAATGTAAAAGGTAAAATCCCGACATTGAATATTGAAGGAGAGAAGATCACAGGAAATGCCGGATGTAATAACTATTTCGGAACAGCTTCAATTGATCCGTCTACAGGTGGTTTTACAGCGGGACAAATGGGATCTACTAAAATGATGTGCAACAACATTGGAGTGGAGCAGAACTTTATGGATATGATGGGAAAAGCAAATAAATATGTGATTTCCGGAAATACTTTAGAATTGTATAAAGACAATCTTTTACTATTGAAATTCACAAAATCAGAATAAAAAAACAAAAGGAACTCAATTGAGTTCCTTTTTTATGTTTAGAGTGTTATTAATCTTCCTCTTCTTCGTCGTACTTAGCCAACTCTTCGTCGCACCATTTGAACGCTGCTTCTACTACTTTAGTAGCCTCGTCTGCCATAGTTTCTTCATCATCACCTTCAAGATCATCTAACCACTCAACTTCTTCTTCCTCAACGTTTAAGATAAATCTTGGATATTCTGTATGAACCACGAATAGATCCTCTGGAAATTCCGAATTATCTGCTAATAAAAACTTTGGTAATTTCATTTTTTTAATGTTTTAACTTTCTCAAAGATAAATAAAATTATTGATTTAAAATTACTTCAAAAACATTTTTGAAACTTTTTCAGCTTTTTTGCTTTCAGAATAATCGTAGAACCCTTCGCCTGATTTTACACCAAGTTTTCCGGCTGTCACCATATTTACAAGCAATGGGTTCGGAGCGTACTTAGGATTTTTGAAACCGTCATACATTACATTAAGGATGGCAAGACATACATCAAGACCAATAAAGTCTGCCAGCTGAAGTGGTCCCATCGGATGAGCCATTCCCAATTTCATTACTGTATCAATTTCTTCTACACCAGCCACTCCGTTGTAAAGCGTTTCGATAGATTCATTGATCATTGGCATTAAAATTCTGTTAGCCACGAAACCTGGATAGTCATTCACCTCTACAGGCACTTTCCCCAATGTTTTGCTCATTTCATAAATAGCGTCAAAAGTCTCCTTAGAAGTAGAATATCCTTTGATGATTTCAACCAGTTTCATGATAGGAACCGGGTTCATGAAGTGCATACCGATTACTTTATCAGCTCTTTTGGTAGCTGCAGCAATTTTGGTGATTGATATAGATGAAGTATTGGTTGCAAGGATACAGCCTGCAGGAGCTAGTTCGTCCATTTGGCTAAAGATCTTCAGTTTAAGATCCATATTTTCTGTAGCAGCTTCTACGATAAGGTCTGCAGTACCTGCAGCATCATTCAGTGCTGTAAAAGTAGTGATGTTACCTAAAGTTTCAGCTTTTTGCTCCTCAGTAAGATTTCCTTTTGCAATGATTCTGTCAAGATTGGTAGTAATGGTTTTTAAACCTCTGTCCAAAGCTTCCTGGGATACATCTACAAGATTTACTTTAAAACCGCTTTGTGCGAAAGTATGTGCAATACCATTTCCCATGGTTCCAGCTCCGATAACTACAATGTTTTTGATCATTTTTCCTTTATTTTTTATAGATAGTTAAATTTTTTACGTCTGTAAGTTCAGATTGTGTCACAACAGCTGTCGAATCAAAGAAAACATTTCCCACATTTTGGTTTTTCTTACTGTTGTTCTGATTAGAAATAGCGGCTGTTAATCCTCTGATTAATCGTTTTTTTTGATTCTTTGTAAGAAAATCAGTTCCAACATATAATGAATATTCACCCTCTCTGCCTCTTCCTTTTTGTATCAGGATTTCCATGCTTTTTATCTGGCTTTTATTCTTGAATTCCTTCAGAAAGCTGATGACAGGTTTATCAGATGCCGGACCACAGCACACGCTTCCATAGCTGATCTGTAAATAGTTCTGATTCTTTTGAGAATAAAAGAATGTGAAAGCAAATAGCGCTGTTGTTACTATTAATTTTTTCATGTTAAAATCGCTTTAAAAATAAGCTTAAAATTTTATTTATTAAAATATTCCCAGACTTCTCTGGAAATATCCGAAATCATCTTGCAGTTCACTGTATCCGTTTCCATTGAGTTACTGACAAATACAGCTAATGCATAATGTTTGCCATTAGGTAAAGTAATGATTCCGATTTCATTTTCTGCGCCTGTTAAACCCGCATTATTCTTTCCGGAAGCTCCCGTTTTTCTTGCCACCGGAGTGTTTTTGGGAAGCTGATCTACCATTTTATTCAATCCTGTTGAAGTAGACCACATTACTTTCATCAGATAATCTGTAGATTTTTTGGATAATAATTTTCCGTCATAGAATTTTTTAAGGACATCAACCGCTGATTTTGTTGTGCTGTAATTTTCATACTGAACATTCCAGTCTTTATGCATAGTTTCTTCATTGTATTTGATCTGAAAACCTTTTACCCCCTTGGAATCCATGAATTTTTGTACAGTCTGAGTTCCTCCCAATAGTTTCAAAAGAATGTCACAGCCATTATTATCGCTTTTGGCAACTGTATATTCAATCACTTCACTTAACGGAACTTCAACATCTTTTCCGGCATATTGATCACGAAGCGGAGACCATGTGTTCTCAAGCAAGTTGGATGTATCCAATTTTATTTTCTGATCCAAAGAGAGTTTTCTCTGATCTACATAATTCAGAACTGCTGCAGCAATGTGAAATTTAAATACACTTTGCATCGGAAGCTTTTTATCTGCATTTTTATCATATTTAAAACCATTTTCAAAACCTAAGACAGAAACTCCTACTGTGGCTTTTTTGTTCTTAAGAATTGAGTTTATTTTGGGTTCTAATAGAGAAGTCTGCGCCAATGTAAATGCTGAAATCAGAAGAAAAAAGAATGCTGTTTTTTTCATAATAGTATCATTAAAAAAGCCCTCTTCTGAAGACCGGAAGAGAGCTGCAATTTAAGATAATTATTACTATTTTAATTCAAAATAATTCAGATTGGCACCATCATTTTCAAAGACGATTCTGATTTTATTTTCTCCTTTCTGAAGACTGATATTTTTGGCTGTAACCGTTTTCCAGTTTTCATTTCCTCCGGTAGATGCTAATGATGCCGTAGCTAAGACTTTTCCGCTAGCTGTTTCAATTCTTATTTTAGAAGGATTGGCCGCCGAATATCTGATGTCAATTGCATAATTTCTATCTCCTTTTGACTGAATCGTATACTGAAGCCATTCTCCGGTTTCTGTTTTCCCTACATAATATTGATTGCTAACCTTGTCGTTACATTTATAGATATCTACACCGTCATTTCTCATCTGCTGTCCGGAGTTCCATTCTGATCTTTTGGCCGGATCGCTTACCCAAAGATTAATGAAATCCTTATCCAGATAGGCAGATCCCATTCTTCCCAAATCATATTCCGAAGCGAATATTCTTCCCGGAGCCTGATGGTTTCTGAACGGTTTTGTAGAAGAATCTGTAATCTGTCTGAACATGGCATCAATCACGTCTCTCTTAATCTCTGTGTTGTTCAGTTTGTAATGGTCTGCAATCTGTAGTAAAGCTTTTTTTGCGTACTCTTTCGAAGGTTTTTCACCGCCATTTTTCCAGTAATCCAATAGCTTTTCATACTCAGGAGTGATTTTCACATTGTTAATTCCTGCAATATTATCAATCTTCTTCATCGGCCAGAATGCATACCCGATATTATGCTTACCCAAAAGCTGGATCAATTCAGTAAACCAAACGTTTGAATTCTCACCCGTTTCACCAAGCCAGATTGGCATATTATGCTTCTCTCTTAGATCCAGTGCGAATTTCAGGGTTTGATCATCATTGTAATTCCAGTATTTATGAAAACTGAAAGCCATATTATTATCCCAGATAGTTGGTAATCCATTATAATTGTTTCCCCAGCCGTTTCCTTCAATGAAA
Organism: Chryseobacterium sp. 'Rf worker isolate 10'; assembly: GCF_050753305.1. Classification (NCBI taxonomy): domain Bacteria; kingdom Pseudomonadati; phylum Bacteroidota; class Flavobacteriia; order Flavobacteriales; family Weeksellaceae; genus Chryseobacterium; species Chryseobacterium sp. 'Rf worker isolate 10'. The sequence continues at coordinate 1,908,835 of NZ_JBOZOF010000001.1, read as the reverse complement.
ATAATATGCTTTTTGTCAACCTCTCTGATGGCTGCTGTGATATCCTTCTGAAGCTTCCAAAGTGGAGCATTAGACATTTCATCAGTACCATTCGGATTTTTCCCTGTGAAGTTGATATTGGGCTCGTTAATCAAGTCATAACCTCCAATCCATGGATTGTCTTTATATCTTTCAGCCAGTTTTTTCCACAGCGCTACAGTTTTTCTTTGATTCTCTTCATTCTCCCAAAGCGAAGGTTTAGATTTATCATTATCAGAAATATTGGCATCATTTCCTTGTCCTCCCGGAGCAGCATGAAGATCCAGAATCAAATATATTTTGTTATCTGTACACCATTGAAGAAGATCATCAGTCATTTTAAAACCTTCATCCAGCCACGTATCTTTTCCCTTTACAGGCTCTTTTTCAATAGGCAGCGTATAAAGATTGTAATGCATTGGGAGTCTTATAGAATTAAATCCGGCTTTGGCCAAAAAATCGATATCCTGTTTTGTAATTCCGTTTTTGAGATAAGCTTTGTAAAACTCATTCATTCCGTCTTCACCAATCAATTCTGCAATTTTCTCCTTAATCTTATACTGAGGTCCCGCAAAATCGGCAGTTTTCAGCATATATCCTTCCTGAAGCATCCAACCGCCCAGCCCAAGGCCTTTCAATTGAATATTTTCACCTTTATCATTAACGATTTTCTGACCTGAAGTTTTCAATAATTGCGATGTCCCAAATTGAGACAATAAAACTGCGGATAATAGAATGGCTCTTTTCATAGTAGTTTCAATGGTTTAAAATAATAGGGAAATATTAGAAATTATAATGAACGATGACATCATGAAATGAAACTGTATTCAGATCATTGATGATGCCGGATATTTCTATATGTAAAACAAAATCTTTCAATATTGTATTGAATTATTCTCCAAATATATTGTTTTTTTAGTTTTAAAATGATTTTTTATTGATAAATAAGCAATTATTAATGAAAAGTTTTTATTTCATTATGTAAATTACAAATTAATCAAATAAATCTACAGCTTCATCAAATCGATTCAACCTTTGCTTACTCAACATAATGCGTGGCTGAAAATGAAAACTTTACGTTTATAATAATAAAAATGCTATCTCATAATCCATTTATTCTGATTATAAGATAGCATGATATCTATTACTGCTTAAGAAAAACAGTGTATTTTTAACTGATCAGTTTCATAATTTCCAAAGCTACCTTCAAAGCTTCAGTACCATCTTCCAAAGACACTTCTACATTTTTATCACCAGTGATGGCATCTGCAAAAGAATTCAATTCATCCAGAATAGCATTATTAGGCTGGATATTCGGATATTCAAAAAGGATCTGGTTCTTTTCTCCCTCAGCATTTTCAATGATCATATCAAATGGAGTAGGGTTTTCAGGAGCATCCTTCATTCTGATCACTTCAGCCTTTTTCTCAAGGAAGTCAACGGAAATGTAAGCATCTTTCTGGAAAAATCTGCTTTTTCTCATTGCTTTCATGGAAATTCTGGAAGTGGTAAGATTGGCTACACATCCGTTTTCGAACTCTATTCTTGCATTGGCAATATCCGGGGTTTTGCTTACCACACAAACACCGCTTGCATGAATGTTTTTCACTTTAGATTTAGCAATACTTAATAAAATATCGAGATCGTGAATCATAAGATCCAATACTACAGAAACATCTGTACCACGTGGATTAAATTCTGCCAGTCTGTGGATTTCAATAAACATCGGAGTACTGATGTATTCTTTAGTAGCAATAAATGCAGGATTATATCTCTCAACGTGTCCTACCTGTGCTTTGATTCCTTTTTCCTGACACAAACGAAGAATTTCTTCTGCCTGTTCAAGCGTCTGGGTTACCGGTTTTTCAATAAAGAAATGAAGACCCTTCTCGATGGCTTTTAGTGCATAATCATAATGATAAACTGTGGGAGTTACAATGTCTAGCATGTCAATCTGCTCAAGCAATTCATCAAAATTTTCAAAATATTTATATCCGAATTCGGCTTCTAATTTCTTTCCGTTTTCAACATCTTTATCGTGGAAACCTACAAATTCATATCTATCAGACTGATTAAGAAGTTTTAAATGTATTTTTCCCAAGTGTCCGGCACCTACCAAACCTGCTTTTAACATAGCTGTATTAAATTTTTGTAAAGATAAGAAAGAAGTTACATTGTAGAAGCAGTTTTTGTGGATAATTCTTTGCTCCAATTTAGGAAATCTAATTTCTAATTTCTTACTTTTGTCAAATGCAGGATTCGTTTGTACATAAAGGAAAAAGAAAGATTTTAGTTGAATATCTTCGACAGAGAATTGGAATTTCGGACGAATATGTACTTTCGGCAATGAGTGAAGTTCCAAGACACCTTTTTATCGAAAGTATTTTTGAAGATTTTGCCTATGAAGACAGGGCATTCCCGATTCTCGCACATCAAACCATTTCCCACCCTTCAACAGTAGCAGAACAGTCTGAGCTGCTGCAGGTAAGTGCTGGTGAAAAAGTGCTGGAAATTGGAACAGGATGTGGATATCAGACCGCTGTCTTATTGGCCATGAAAGCCCATGTGTATACCGTGGAAAGACAGAAAGATCTGTTTGATTTTTCTAAGAAGAAACTCAGAGAACTTCATCTGTATCCCAAATTCCAGAGCTTTGGAGATGGCTTTGCAGGACTTCCTACTTTTGCTCCTTTTGACAAAATCATTGTAACCTGTGGTGCTTCCACTTTGCCTACAGAGCTTTTAAAACAGCTGAAAGTAGGAGGGAAAATGGTAATTCCATTGGGTCCAACAGATGAGCAGGTTTTATTCAGATTTACAAAAGTAGGTCCTACAGAATTTGAAAAAGAAGAATTCGGAGCTTATAAATTTGTTCCGATGCTCGGAAATACGAATCAATAGAACGGAATTGGTAGACTAACTGGTCTCAAACACCAGTTCTTTTGAAAATTATTCTTATCAATAAGAACAGACTTTAGTTCGCTTTTCATGAATAAAAATTCATCCGGATTTATCTAAAATTTAAAATTTTTAACTTTATTTCGGAATGAAAATTGATGGAATTAAAACCCCTCAATCTTAAAATTCCTTATCAGGGAAAAATAAAATAGATACTGAACATTCAGATGAAAAGAAATAAATTTTTAATATTAAAGTTCAATAACCTTACTTTTTGCAAGTGAGGTTTTTTTATTTAAAATCATCAAAAAAAGTATTGTATAATGAAAGTTTTTATCAATAAAAGAATTCCCGAAACAGGAATTAAAATGCTGGAAGAAGCAGGCTTAGAATTTATTTTTCCAGAAAAGGAAGACCTTTCTTACGAAGAATGGATTTATTACTGTAAAAATACAGATACCATCCTAAATGTAGGTGGAGATTTCAAATATGATAAGAATTTTTTTGATGCCTGTCCGAATGTGAAAGCCATTGCTCTATATTCTGTAGGATTTGATCATGTAGATATTCAGGAAGCTACAAAAAGAAACATTCCGATTGGAAATACCCCGGATGTGCTGAGCAGAGCAACTTCCGATGTAGCCTTTTTACTGATGCAGTCTGTTGCAAGAAGAGCTAGTTATAATTTTCAGAAAGTAAAAGAGGATAACTGGGGAGGATTTGATCCTTTACATGCTTTAGGGCAGGAATTATACGGAAAAACACTTGGGGTTTTTGGGTTGGGACGTATCGGTTATGAAATGGCTGAAAAATCAAAAAAGGCTTTTGGAATGAATATCATTTATCACAACCGCCATCATAATGAAGAAGCAGAAAAAGAGTTGGGAGCAACCTATGTTTCTTTTGATGAATTGATCAAAAACTCAGATGTATTGAGTGTACATGCCAATTTCACTCCCGAACATAAAGAATTATTCAATGAGTCCATATTTGAACAGATGAAGCCGAATGCGATTTTCATCAATACAGCAAGGGGTGGTTTTCACAACCAAAAAGATCTGTATCAGGCACTCGTTGATAAGAAAATCTGGGGAGCCGGTCTGGATGTTACCAATCCGGAACCAATGTCTGCTGATGATCCTATTCTTGGACTATCCAGTGTTTGTATTCTGCCACATATAGGATCTGCTACTGTTGAGGCCAGAAACGGAATGGCAAGACTGGCTGCAGGAAATATCATCGCTTTTTCGAAAAATGAAATAATGCCGCATTGTGCAAATCCTGAAGTTTATTCTCAACATTCATCATAACTTGGAATTATTTTTGTTCTTATAATATAAACCTAAAATCTTAAATACTATGGAACCAGAGAAAAATATTAATGAACAAAACAAAAGGTTAGAACAGATGGATTATAATCCAAATGAAGATATATTTAAGAGAGAAAAACACATTTCGCTCGATGGAGACGGAAATCCTATTCTGGATGAAGATCTTGATGATGATAAAATTGATAAAGGCTTAGATATTCCCGGAGCTGATGACGATGACGAAATGGAAGAAATAGGAGAGGAAGATGAAGAAAACAACTACTGGAGTCTCAGCGATAATGAAGATGATCATGAAGAAGAAAACGATGATGTTTTAACCTAAACTTTGACGATACAAAAATCAGCCTTATTGAATTTCAGTAAGGTTTTTTATGTTGAATAACGACTGTTTTTTGTAAGGACAATTCCCCTCCCTCGGAGGGGTGGATTCAAAAATTAAAGAATTTTTGAAGACGGGGTGGTTCCATAATGCATTACAATAAAATTCTCCAATTCCTTCATCACCAGATTCAGATTATTCTTCACGTCAAAATCATTAATCCTGAAAACTAAAAGCCCCAAAGATTCAAGATACTCTTCTCTTATCCCATCATAAACCTGCTTTTCATCATGGCTTGAACCATCTATTTCTATAATGAGTCCCAGCGTTTTTACATAAAAATCAACAATATAATTTCTAATAATTCTTTGTCGGTCAAAATCAATCCTATGAAATTTTTTTGCACGGACTTTCTTCCAGAATATCACTTCACCCAAAATTCGGGCTTTGCGTTTTTCTTTTAATAATATCTTTAAATGGGGATTGTAGGGCAGGTTCTCAACGAAATTCCTACGGATCGGAATTCCGTTGATGAGGGTAAGGATTTCTTTCATGACTGTGTTTCATTTTAACCACCCCGTCTTCCAAAGTTGAGAACTTTGGAATCCACCCCTCCGAAGGAGGGGAATTCAGGTGTGTCTTTTCAAATATAGAATTTAATATCAAACGGTGGCTGATTTACAGATTTGATAATTTTACCTAAACCCTCAGTCATTCTTTCCTTTCCCCACTTGCCTATATTTCCTATTTTGAATATCTTTAAGACTTCAAACATTGTTTAAAACATAGACCTTTAAATAGCAATATGACATTCCAAGAACAGATACAGCAGGGGATTCCTAATCAGCTGCCACAACCGAAACCATACGAGACCAATATCAACCACGCTCCGAAGCGTAAAGAAATTTTAGGAGAAGAAGAGAAAAAACTCGCATTGAAGAATGCTTTACGTTATTTTGATCCTCAGTTTCATGCAGAGCTGATTCCTGAATTTAAGCAGGAATTGGAAGACTACGGAAGAATTTATATGTACCGTTTCCGTCCGGATTATGAAATGAAGGCGAGACCTATTACAGACTATCCCGGGAAATCTGAGCAGGCGAAAGCCATTATGCTGATGATTCAGAATAACCTGGATTATGCCGTGGCACAGCACCCTCACGAATTGATTACTTATGGTGGAAATGGAGCTGTATTCTCAAACTGGGCACAGTATCTGCTGACGATGAAATATCTGTCGGAAATGAATAATGATCAGACATTGGTCATGTATTCAGGACATCCGATGGGACTATTTCCGTCTCATAAAGATGCACCAAGAGTGGTTGTAACCAATGGAATGATGATTCCGAACTATTCAAAACCGGATGACTGGGAGAAATTTAATGCATTAGGTGTTACGCAATACGGACAGATGACAGCGGGAAGTTATATGTATATCGGCCCTCAGGGGATTGTTCACGGAACAACGATTACGGTATTAAATGCTTTCAGAAAAATCAAAAAAGAACCGAAAGGTGGACTTTTTGTAACCTCAGGATTAGGTGGAATGAGTGGAGCTCAGCCCAAAGCAGGAAATATTGCTGGTTGTGTTACGGTATGTGCAGAAGTGAATCCAAAGATCACAAAGATCCGTCATGATCAGAAATGGGTGAATGAAATTCATGAAGATCTTGATTCATTAGTAAAAAGAGTAAGAGAAGCGCAGGCTAACAAAGAAACCGTGTCTTTGGCTTACCTTGGAAATATTGTAGAGGTTTGGGAGAAATTTAATCAGGAAGATGTAAGAATTGACATCGGATCAGATCAGACTTCACTTCACAATCCTTGGGCAGGTGGATATTATCCTGCAGGACAAAGCTTTGAAGAATCTAATACCATGATGGCTGAAAACCCAGAACTGTTCAAAGAAAAAGTTCAGGAAACATTGAGAAGACATGCAGCAGCGATCAATAAACATACAGCGAAAGGAACGTATTTCTTTGATTACGGAAATGCCTTTTTACTGGAAGCTTCCAGAGCCGGAGCAGATGTAATGGCAGAAAATCCAACATTAGGAAGAGAATTCAAATATCCGAGTTATGTACAGGATATCATGGGACCTATGTGTTTCGATTATGGTTTCGGGCCGTTCCGTTGGGTATGTTCCAGCGGAAATCCGGAAGACCTTCAGAAAACGGATGATATTGCCTGTGCAGTGTTGGAAGAAATGGTTAAAAACTCTCCTGAAGAGATCCAGCAGCAGATGAAAGACAACATCCAGTGGATCAAAGGAGCACAGGAAAATAAACTGGTGGTAGGTTCTCAGGCGAGAATCCTTTATGCAGATGCAGAAGGAAGAATGAAAATTGCTGAAGCCTTCAACAAAGCCATTAGAAATGGAGAAATAGGACCTGTAGTATTGGGAAGAGACCACCACGATGTTTCAGGAACAGATTCTCCTTACAGAGAGACTTCCAATATTTATGACGGATCAAGATTTACTGCGGATATGGCCATTCACAATGTGATTGGTGACAGTTTCCGTGGAGCTACCTGGGTTTCCATTCACAATGGTGGTGGAGTAGGCTGGGGAGAAGTAATCAACGGAGGTTTCGGAATGCTTCTTGACGGAAGCGATGATGCCGACAGAAGATTAAAATCCATGCTTTTCTGGGATGTGAACAACGGAATCTCAAGAAGAAGCTGGGCAAGAAACGAAGGGGCTGTTTTCGCCATTAAAAGAGCGATGGAAGCAGAACCGAACCTTAAGGTAACGCTTCCGAATTTTGTGGATGAAAACTTATTGTAATATAAAATTCAATAATTCAATATAAACGGGCTGTAATCCTGAGTTAGTCGAAGGGAGCCCGTTTTTTGTACATAATAATACATCAATAAAAGTATAGAATAAATCAATAGCAACGGGCTATAATCCTGAGCTTGTCGAAGGAAGCCCGTTTTCTTTTGTGAGTAATATAATTGGCTTTAGCCGAAATTTAAAATTAAGTTTTGGCTAAAGCCTTTGGTATTTTTTCTTTTTTATATCGGGCTAAAGCCCGATGCTATTGATGATCTTTTTGTACTTGCGATAAAAGCTAAGATCTACTTGACATGATAGATTTTAACTAGCAAAATTTTATATAACATCATCAATTGTATCTACTATTTCAGTAAAATGGTTGACACTTTCTCTTGCTGTTGTAATATGTGCTCCATTTAAACCTTCTCTATGTGTACAATCAAAAACTGGTTTTAATGCATTTAATGAATAAGGAATAAGACTATGAAAATTAGGAATTTGTCCCAAATTATAATCGTCTCTTTCAATGACTTGGTTGATAGGCTGTAATCTATTAACAATATTTTGATTAACAATGTTACTAATTTGATTGCCAAAAATTTGCCAGCCACGAGTCATTCCTTCTGCATTGTTTCTAACATTATGCTGTTGAACGACATAGCCTAGAAACACAGGTGTTCCATTTGGAATTAATACACCATTTCCTTCATTTGATTCTCGAATTTGCTGCCATTCATCTGCCCAAATTACAAGTTTATTTCCAAGATTATCAGTTCCTCTCAGTGAAAATAAGTCAGCAGCAATAGGTATTATAAAAAAATCACTGCCTCCTAATACAGCTCTATTCAATGCTCCAAGATTAGGACCCAAATCAATTAAAACTAAATCTAAATCTAGATTATTTATACACCAATTTATATATCTGTGAATTACTGTTTGAATCCTCAAATCTGGTCTGCTTCCTCCTTTAGCACTATTCCAAGTATCACCTAATCTATCTTCAAATAAGGATAAATTTAAATCACCTGGAGTAAGGAATAGATTGTTTTCAATTTCTATGGGTAAATGTTGATTGAAGTCACCAATACCTTCATAAACTGGTTCAATTATCCTAAAAATACTATTTCCATCAGGTTGCCAAGCAGTTTCAATATCTTCGATGCTAATAGAATAAGATGTTAAATTACATTGACTATCACAATCAACCATTAAAACTTTTCTTCCTCTTCTAGCTAATAAATGAGCAATATGATACATATAGGTAGTTTTCCCTACACCTCCTTTATTGTTAAATATACTTAATGTTTTTGCCATAATAAATTTTAGTTAGTATATAAATTAATGTAATGTATTTGTCTAAATTATAATTTTAAAAAATAGAAAATTAGTATTATATATTTTCATATTTTGAAAAAATTTATCAAATATAGACTACATTATTTTTAAAACCTTACGGTTTCCCATAACCCAAAACTTCCCACCTCAAAAAACACTCTCATTTACAACCTCCCCAACCCCTCCCCAACTCCAAAACACTAGTAAAACACCCCTCCCAAGCCCTCCGCTTATTAAAAACAAGCACGTTTGAAACTTCCCAAGAGCTTGGGAAGTCTCCTGCAAGTTGGGGGAAAGCTCCCAAGACCTTGGGAGGTTTGTTGCAAGTATGTTTGTAACAAAACAACTTTTTTATATATTTGATTGTTAATTTATTAATCCCAAAAACACAAAAAAATGAAAATTGCCCTCACACAGCTGAGCACTAAAGATCTTGCGACTTTAGCTCAGAGAATTCTTTCTAATGCCCAATCCGGAAAATACCCTGTTATCGACAATCATCCTCTGGTAGGAGCTTTGGCGTCCTCCTATACGGAATACGATAAGGTCTATACAAAGCAGGTCTACAGCGGAAAAGGAAAAGACGTAGCCACTGCAGATCACGAAAGAGATACCGCCTATGCCAATCTGAAATCTTTCCTGAACGGCTATCGTAAACTACCATCTGCAGCCAACTATCAGGTGGCAGAGGATCTCCATGGAGTATTCAAAACTTTTGGGCTGAACCTGGACAGGCTGAGTTACTCTTCACAAACCGCTCAGATGAAAAAGCTTATAGAAGAATTAGAAACGACAGAAAACAAACAGAAGATCACTGTTCTTTCTCTGGATGCAGCATTTGCAGAGATGAAAGCTAAGCAGGATGCTTTTGAGATCGTGTTTGCAGAGCAGGCAGGAGCCAATGCAGATCTTCGTCAGATGACGAGCGCTAGTGCCATCCGTAAAGATCTGGAGAAAACATTGAAAACTTATATGAATCTTCTTACAGCAATGAAGTCGGTTCCGGGCTGGGAATTGCTGTACAATGATACCAATGAGCTGGTGAAAGCTGCTAAAAACTCTTCGCTGGCAAGAGAAGGCGGTGATAATATAGCGAAAGGGTAAGAAATCTAACCTTTATATAGAGTAAGCCACAAGCTTGTCACTCCGTAGGAGTCTCTATTATACTTATAAACGTAATACAAAAACTCAGCATACGGCTGAGTTTTGTTATTTTGAACCATTAAGAGTATTGAAGTTGTTAAGGAAGATTAAGGAAACATCAAGATGCTTTTCATTGAGATTGCTTCACCTTCGGTTCGCAATGACAGTGGGAGTGTGAAATTTTATTGGAGATAAAATCTTTGCGTTTTAAAACAGAAAATTTTTACTATCATTTTTGCGCCTTAGCGTTTTTCCCAACGACACAAAAAAACTCAGCAAATCGCTGAGTTTTTATTATTTTTTCTTAAAAGCATTTAGCTCCTCTTGTAATCTCTGGTTTTCTTTTTTTAGCATTTCTATAAGCTCTCTTTGGCTTTCAAGAAGGAACTCTGGAACATTACAATAAAGATTGCCATTTATGTTATTTCCAAAGCCACTACTTCCAGTAATATTATCAAAATTATTGATCTGCTTTGCTTCCTCTTCTTCATAAATTTCTTCTACGGGAACTTCCAGAAAACGGGCAATCTTATCCCACTCATCATGGAAAATCTTTACATCTCCACTTTCTTTTCTGCTGTAGTTGGAGACATCTGTAGCAATATATTCAGCCACTTGCTGTTGTGTGAAGCCTTTTCTTTTTCTTACGTTGCGTAGTTTTTCTTTTTGCATGACCCGTATTTTCTACAAATATGCAAAATTTTTGTTGGAATTGCGAGGGCATAAAGTTTTTTTATACTTGAAATGTTATTTTAACGCGCAGGCACATTTTGGCTTCGCTTAATATGAGATTTTCGGTGAGTATTGTGTTATTATTCTCCCACAGATCTCACAAATTTTTTGATATTTATCTGTTTAATCTGCGCAATCAGTGATAGAACATTGAGATTGCTTTACCTTCGGTTCGCAATGACAGTGGTGGTGTTGAAATTTTATCGGAGATAAAATCTTTACACCTTTGCAGTTCCCAACTGAATTTAATTGTAAACGCAAAGCTTTAATTATATATTTCTATAGAATAAGGAAGCAAAGTTCTGTGGCTTAGCCACTGATAAAGTATTCTTTAAACGTTCGCTTCATAAAATCAATCTTGATTGATTCTTTCTTTGCTTCCTTAGTAATAGTATTTTTAGTTAAATCTTCGCGTTTTCAACAATAACAACATAAAAAAACTCAGCATATAGCTGAGTTTTTTTATGTTGAACCATTAAGGATATTGAAGTTTTGAAGGTAAGTGAAGGAAACATCAAGATGTTTTTAAGCTATGCATTTTTCTTAATGGTTTAATGTATTTTATTATTTCACAGCCGCAATAGCTGCTTCATAATTCGGTTCTTGCGAAATATCCGGCACCTGCTCTTCATAGATGATCTTCCCTGTAGGATCTATTACCACAACCGCTCTGCTCAGAAGACCTTTCATCGCAGAATCTACCAGTTCCACTCCATAGTTCCATCCAAAATCTGTACGGAAATCCGAAAGCATTACTACATTTTTGATCCCTTCTGCACCACAGAATCTTTTCTGTGCAAACGGTAAATCTTTAGAAATACAAAGTACTACCGTATTGGGAAGATTTCCAGCCTCTTCATTGAAATGATGTACAGAAGCAGAGCAAACACCAGTATCTACACTAGGAAAGATATTCAGAATAACATATTTTCCTTTGTACGAATCCAACGTTTGATCATTCATATTCACATCGGTAAGAGTGAATTTAGGAGCTGGTTTATTAAGAGCCGGTAATTTGGCATAAGTATGAACTTCCTTTCCTCCCATTAAAACAGTATTGGTTGCTTTAGATTTTTGAGCAAAGCCCGCTGCAGAGAAGAATAGCAGTGTGCCGCAAACTAATTTTGAAAACATGAAATTTATTTTTAAGCTAAATTATTCTTTTTTTAGGAGCTGAGATTAATTTTAATTCAAATAGATCAAATCTATTGTCAGATTGTTTTTTTCAAAACATTTTACCTCTACCTTTATCTTATAAAACATGGTTGTTTCAAAGGTGTTATTCTGACGAAAGTCAAATAATTTAAATTTTGAAATAATCTCAAACTTATCACATAAAAAAATAGAAAGATTTATGAGTTCAGAAAATACAGCATCATTCCATCACATTTTTAAAGGAGAAAACGAAATTCCGGAAGAATATAAAGTTCCGGTCATTCATCAGAGAACTTATCTTCTGAATGGTGAATTGGTAGAGTGGAAGGGAGATGTCACGGAAATTTATTCTCCAGTGTGCATTCCTACAGAAAACGGATTGGAAAGAAAGCTTCTGGGAAGCATCCCGAATATTGGTCCGAACGAGGCTATGGAAGTTCTTGAAGCCTGCGTAAAAGCTTATGATAACGGATTGGGCGAATGGCCTACCATGTCTGTAGAAGGACGTATCAAATGCATGCAGAAATTCGTATATCTGATGATTCAGCAAAGAGATCTGATCATCAAACTGCTGATGTGGGAAATTGGAAAAACCCTGGCAGATTCAACGAAAGAATTTGACCGTACTGTAGATTATATCAATCAGACCATTGATGCTCTGAAAGATTTGGATCGAGAATCTTCACGCTTTCAACAGGCAGAGGGAACCATTGCGCAGATCAGAAGAGCTCCGCTTGGGGTAGTCTTAAGTATGGGACCTTTCAATTATCCTCTGAATGAAATCTTTACAACACTGATTCCTGCTTTGATCATGGGAAATACCATCCTGTTTAAGCTTCCAAAACATGGTGTACTGGCTCATTATCCTTTATTAAATGCCTTTAAAGAAGCCTTCCCGAAAGGAACGGTGAATACATTATATGGAAAAGGATCAGAGATTATCACCCCGATTATGGAAAGCGGAAAAGTGAATGTACTGGCCTTCATCGGATCAAGTAAAGTAGCGAATGGATTAAAAAAACTCCATCCAAAAGTAAACCGTTTAAGAGCTATTCTGAGCCTTGATGCGAAAAACGCTGCCATTGTTACTAAAAATGCGAATCTGGATGTAGCGGTGAACGAATGTATTTTAGGTGCGCTTTCCTTCAACGGACAGCGATGTACAGCATTGAAGCTGATATTCGTTCAGAAAGAAATTGCTTTAGCATTTACAGAGAAACTGAGCGAAGCGGTTTCTGCTTTGAAGGCTGGGCTGCCATGGGAAAAAGATGTAAAAGTAACTCCGCTTCCGGAAGTAAATAAGCCTGCTTATCTGAAAGAATGTATTGAAGATGCTTTACAGAAAGGTGCTGCAGTTTTGAATAAAGATGGAGGTTATACGGATGAATCTTTTGTTTTCCCAGCGGTGGTGTATCCTGTAAACAGTGATATGAAGCTGTATCATGAAGAGCAGTTTGGTCCTGTAATTCCTGTGGTTCCGTTTGAAGACATAGAAGAGCCGATAGATTATCAGGTGAATGCTTCACATGGGATGCAGGTAAGTATTTTCAGTGAAGATCCACAGGAAGTAGCAAGGCTGATTGATCCGTTTGTGAACCTTGTAAGCCGTGTGAATATCAATTGCCAGGCACAGCGTGGTCCCGATGTTTTTCCTTTTACAGGAAGAAAAGACAGTGCAGAAGGAACGCTTTCTGTGTTTGATGCGCTCCGTTCATTCTCTATCCGGTCTCTGGTAGCTGCAAAACTGACAGAATCCAACAAAGAATTACTCAATACCATTGTAAGAGAACATGATTCCAATTTTTTAAGCACTGATTATATTTTTTGATTCTCATCGGTATCGAATTTAACATAAATAAAAATCCTCAATAAACTACTTTGTTTTTTGAGGATTTTTTTAACTTAATAGCGGAAATAGAGTTTGTGTTATAATCAAGATGATGTTTTTATGAATATCATCCAAGGATCAGTGTGTAAATCATGTCTTCACCGGGAAAAGAATTTTTAGAGAAAATTGAAAAGCACAAAGGTGTTGTTTTCAAGATCTCTAAAATGTATATGGATAATAAGGACGATCAGAATGACCTCTATCAGGAGATCATTTACCAGGCCTGGAAATCATACGGTGATTTCCAAAAGAGGAGTGATTTCTCCACATGGCTGTACAGAACTGCACTTAACACGGCAATAGTATTTCTGAGAAGTGAAAAAAGACGTAGTTTTATACAGAATCAGAATGTGGATGGGCTAAGCGCCAGACAGGAACCTTATAATGATACGGATGATATGAATATGAAGCGGATGTATGAAGCCATCCATCAGTTGAGCCCCATAGATAAAGCCCTTATATTTTTCTTTTTGGAAGGGTTTTCGGGTAAAGAAATAGCGGTACAGCTCGGAATTACAGAAATAAATACCCGGGTAAAGCTAAAAAGGGCAAAAGAAAAACTGAAAGAAATCATTAGCAGACAGGAGACCGGTTCGAATTAATTGATAAAACTATGGAGTTAGAAAATTTTAAAGAACTTTGGAATAAAGATACAGGACAGGAATCCCCTGAAATTTCTCTGGAAAAACAGAAGGAAATACATTCTCCGCTGCAGATGCTGAAAGTGAATATGCAGACGGAATTTTGGCTGATGATTGTTACATTACCGCTGCTTTTGACCAGCTTCCCATTTGCATCTAAAGATTCTAATATTAAAACCATATCACTGTTTGTTACCATCCTGACCGTTGCTATCATTGTCTACTTTTATTCCCGTTTTCTGAAATTGTATAAGCTGCTTCAGAAGAACAGTATCAATACCAATTATGATTTGTTCAATCTTAAAACCCAGCTTCTCATTTCGAAAGAAATTTATATTTCATATTATATTTCCTATATCCCGCTTGGGTTTCTTCTGTCTCTGATCCAGATTAATTTCCATTTTGATATGGAATATAACCTGGCGATCTTCGGGATAAGCGTTCTTATTACCCTGCTGCTGATTGCTTTTATTATCAGATACTGGATGTATTATATGTATGGAAGGTATATAGATGATGTGGTACGGCTGGTGGATGAACTCAACGGAATTGAAGTAAGCCCAAGATCCGAAAAGAAAAAAACATGGTTTGAACGCTCACAGAAGTTTTTCATGAATAAAATGGGAATTAAAGGGAATATTCTGAATACAGTCATCTGGTTTGTATCCATGTATTTTTTTATCATTTTATTTCTGACACTTGTTCTTCTGATCATTATAATAGTAGGAGCTAAGCTTAATTTTCTGGATGTCGGATCGCTGCAGAGGGCTTTAAATAAACTGAATTAGAAATTATTTTATCTTCTATAAAATTTCTATCTTTAAAAAATTGAGTTGTAAAAAAATATCAGATGGATGATTTTAAAAACCAGGTGTATTCTATAGAAGAATTCCTGGAGCTTGTAAAGAATAAACAGGATAGGAAAATATCCTTTGATCCCGAATATAATTATGCGGTCTATTGTTTAAACCTGAAATGAAAATTTTTATTGGTGATCCTTTGGATATCGGGGAAAATGATAATGAAATCTTACCTGATTTTGTTTTTCACAACAAACTTAATTATTTGTGTTCTGATGAGAATATTCAGGATGTAGTGGATCTTGCTTTCAAGCAGCGTGCTGATATTACTTCTTCTCAGCTTATCACAGCTCTGAATCATTATCTTGAAAAAGATGATTTCTTAGATTTTAAATAATAAAAGAATTAAATACCTTAAATATAGAACCTGATATGAAAAAATATCAGGTTTTTATTTTTTTTATGTAACATTTTTACTTTTTTCCTACTAACTGTTGAGATCAAAAATGAAGAAATGCCTTTGGAAGGCTATATTAAAGATAAAATCCAACACAAATTATTTCGAGTAAATACTATCCTGAGAAAATAGTAACCATTAAAAAACACATAATGAGGCCTGGCAGTAAATTTCTGTCGGGTTTTTTTATTTCTTTTGTAAAAATACTGTAACAATTTTTTTAAACGAAAACTAACTCTATAGAGTAAAAGCCCATGACCTCATTAGAACAAGAGTTTATAAGTCAAATTGAACAGCATAAAGGAATCCTATTTAAGATTTCTAAAATGTACATGACTGAAAAAGACGACCGTGATGATCTTTTTCAGGAGATCACCTATCAGCTCTGGAAAGCATTTCCCGGTTTCAGAGGTGAAAGCGAATTTTCAACATGGCTATACAGAATCGCTCTGAATACAGCTATTATTTTCCTGAAATCTGAAAAGAGAAGAAGCTTTATTGCCAATGAAGATTTTTCTAACCAAATGATTGTTCAGGAAGATTATGATTACCGTAAAGAAGAGCGCCTGACGGAAATGTATAAAGCGATTCACCTGCTCAATCCCATTGATAAAGCCTTTATTTTCTATTATCTTGAAGATTTTTCAGGAAAAGAAATTGCAGAACAGATGGGAATTTCAGAAGTAAATGCCAGAGTAAAAATGAACCGGGCAAAAAATAAACTTAAAGATATCTTAAGCCAAATAAAAATCAACCAACATTAAAATCAATGATCCAATGAATATAGATGAATTCAAAAATACCTGGAATGAAGATATTGTGGAGGAAACTCCTGAAATAAGCCTTGAACAGAGAAATAAACTGAACCTCCCCCTTGAAAAAATACGTAAAAATATGCGTGTGGAGTTCTGGTGGGTGATAGGAATCTTTGTTTTTGCCTTTCTGGTATGCTCTGTATGCAGACCATTCAAACTTCAGCTGTACATAACGGTTTTGATTGCTTCCATGCTTATTGTTACCGTTTTCTTTTTCAGTAAGTTCTTTAAATTGTATAATGACATCAGTAATCCTGCACCCAAAACCTACGATTCTCTGAAAGATCTGGTTATGCAGCTGAATCTCAATAAACAGTATTATCTCTCGTACTATATCAGCTTTGCACCGTTTCTGGTATGTGAGATCCTTATTGTCCTGGAATTTATCCCATGGCCAAAGCCTTTGAGCGAATTGAAGATTGCAGTAATCTTAATAGGTTCAGTGATTGGAGGACTTTTTTTGCTTTATCTGGCTGGAAAATTCTGGTTTTACCGCTATTACGGAAGATATATCAAATATATTGAAGACCTTTTGGAAGAATTAAAAAGATAAAAAGAGTTCGGCGGGCTGAAAGCCCGCCGAACCTATATTCATTACTGTCCTTTATTTTCCTTTTCTTTTGCAATTTCGTTTTTTATCCAGTCCAGCTGCGGATCTTTTTTATCAATAATATCCTGCATACTTTCAGTAACAGTCACATCAGGAACAACACCTTTTCGTGAATCTGAAAAATTGATATTAGGCTGTACCAAAAGTAATCCGATAGGAAACCTGATTTCAGAATTAGGAAGTTTCTGGTACGAATAGAAACCTGCAACTGTTCCGTCATTGGCACCGCCAGTTTCTTCCCCTACAAGAATTGCTCTTTTATCATTCTTAAGTTTAGCGGTAATGATAGAAGATGCTGAGAAACTTCCACCATTGATCAGTACAAAGACCTTTCCGTGGAAAGCAGCTTTATTAGGTTTCGTCGGTTTGTCAGCTTTCATTTTATAGAAAACTTTTCCGTCTTTTTTATACGTACTGAAAGTCTGTGCAAAAAAGTAACTCGGGTAGGCAATACTTTTAAGCGCATATTCCAAAGGGTTGCTTTTTCTGAAATAATTCGTGCGCAGAGGTACCGTTCTTGACGTTAGCTGTGAAGGTTTAATTAATGTAAACGGAGCTTCTGCCAAATAGGAATAAAGGTTGTTAATTTCATAAAGAGAACCTCCATAGTTATTTCGGACATCTATGATGAGGTAAGGAGACTTTGCATCGTTGATTTTGGCAAAAGTCTTTTTGTAGAACTCATCCGAATACTCTCTTGAGAAACTTTTTACTTTGATATAAGCAATAGTACTGTCTTTATCCAGAAATTTAAAACTTCTGTTGTAAGAATTACTTGCTGCTACATAATCATTCAGTTTTTTTTCCTGAGTCTTTTTTTTCATTTCCTTATCCTTTTCCAGATCAGCATCAGATTTTATCTCTCTGGTTAAAGTGAAAGTTTTTTTCTCTCCCTGATAAAGGGTTTCAAGAGTGGCTTTACTGCTAAAGCCATTTTCTGCAGTATAAAAATTAAAAAACAGATCTTTCAGAAAATAAGGATAGAAGGTTGTATTGTCGCCATCACTGCTGATCAGGCTTCTGTATTTCTTTATATAATCTGAAACAGGAACATTGTTGATGGATAAAATTTCAGTTCCGGGCTGGATATGTTCAATAGAATCTCTGTTTTGAACAATATACATCTGATCTCCTTTAATATAATATTCAAAACGGCTGAACATTCCTTTTTGATGTTCCAGTCTTTTATATTCCCTTTTGGTAAATTTTTTTCTGGGAATTCTCAATGAAAGATGACCTTCACGGATTCCTGCAATAACAGGCTGAAGTTTGAAGTAAAACTGAAGAGGAGTGAGAGGTTCAGTGATGGTCTTCTTAAGACTGTCAAATTTAAGTTCCAATGCCTTCTTGGGAATGTACCAGTATAATTGAGGGTGCATTTGCTGTAATTTTGAATACGCAAAGTCCACATCTTCTTTAAGTTGCTCCGGTGGGATACATGATGCCCGCTGTTCGTTGTGTTTTTTTATAGAGGCACAAGACGAAAAAATAGCGAGAAGAAATATTACCGAATAATTTTTCAATGTATCTGAGTTTTTTTAAAGGTGCTAAAATAGAAAGTTTAAAATTAATCCTGACTTAAATGAATAATAAATTTTTAAAAATACATGATAAATTTAGTTAAAAAATAGAGTAGAATGGAATATTTTTCAATTTCAATACAAAAGTCAATACCTTTGATAATTATTTTTTGAAGATGATTTATTGGATTATTACGAGTGTAGTTGTTTTGACGGTTACTTTTTTTATAGTAATGAACATGAAGGCGTTTGGTGCTATGCCAAAAGGAAAGAGGTTGAAACGTATCAAACAGTCGAAACTTTATAAGAAAAAACAATTTCAGAATATCAGTCATACGCCGTCTATTACGGAAGGCTACAAAATGTCGAAAGTAACATATGATTTCTTTTTGGGTAAGAAAGATCCGCTTTTGAAGCCTTTGAATGAAATTCCTTCCATTCATACCGATTTAAAAAATATAGATAAAAATCAGGACGTATTTATCTGGTTGGGGCATTCATCTTATTATCTGCAAACAGACGGTGTTTCCTTCCTGATTGACCCTGTATTGAGTTTATATGGTTCCCCCTTTAAATATTTTAATAAAGCTTTTAAAGGCTCAGATATTTTTAAACCTGAAGACATTCCGAATATTGATTATCTGGTGATAACCCACGATCATTTTGATCATCTGGATTATCCAACGGTACAATCTATCAGAGATAGGACAGGAATGGTTATTATACCTTTGGGAGTAGGCGCGCATCTGGAAAGATGGGGATATGCTGAGAATACACTTATTGAAGAAGAATGGGGAGCAGAAATTAATCTGAAAAATGATATAAAAATTATTTTTACCCCTGCCAGACACTTTTCCGGCAGGAGAATCAGGCAGAATGATACGCTTTGGAGCTCCTACGTTCTGATAACCCCTACAAAGAATATTTTCTTAGGAGGTGATAGTGGTTATGATTCTCATTTTAAAACAATCGGTGAGCAATATGGCCCTTTCGATTATGCTATTCTTGAGAATGGGCAATATGGAGAAGCATGGAGATACATCCACACATTGCCTGAAGATGTTATTCAGGCTGCTGTTGATCTTAAGGCGGAACGTATCATTCCGGTACATGCTGCGAAATTTGCCTTAGCACTTCACCCATGGAATGAACCTTTACAACAGATAACGGCTCTCGGAAAAGACAAAAAAATGAATATCCTCACTCCGATGATCGGTGAGGTTGTAGAGCTGAATCAGTCAGACCAGCAATTTACAGCCTGGTGGGAAAGCTGATCAGGCATGCCAGATTTCTTTATATCTTGCGGGGTGATTTTCAAACTGCTGTCTCACAAAATCACATTCCGGATCTACAAGCAAATCTTTTTCCTCTGCATAACGCACAAGCTCATCCAGCAATAGTTTAGCATAGCCTTTTCCTTCACGCTCCTCATCAAGTTTCGTATAAAATACAATAAGCAGTCTTCCGTCAACCTCTATGGACATATAACCTGCCTTTTTCCCATCTATAAGCAGCTGCAATTCATCTTGATATTGAGATACCTGAAACTTTATATTTTCCATAACAATGTAAGATTTGGTTGATTAAAATGATTGGAGAAAATTTCCTGAAAAACATTCTCTCCATTAAAATTACAAAATTAAATAATATGAAATAATAGTTTTTAGGAATCTTAACGAATTTTATAACATAAATAGAATAGTGGAAGATAAAAGGTAAAAGGTAAAAGATATTCCTTAAATATCCAGATTCAATAATTCAATAGGGGTAGGCTTTAGCCAACCTACTAAAATAACCTAACAACCATAGGCTTTAGCCAAAACTTAAAAATATAAATTTTAAAACTTTTAAATTTATAATTCATTGATTATAAATGTTTTTCATGGTCATTTTTTAATAAAAGTAATTAGACTCTGATTACAATTTTATAATTATCAACATTCAATAATTCCATAAAAACAAAGAAAATATTTCAAACATAATCAACTGTTTATGATTTTTATTAACAAATATTGGCTTTTGTGATTGGGAATTGGCACTTTAATTGACTATGTCTTGATATCTAATTTTAAAGAGGAATGAAATGAAAAAGTTAATACTAACAGCATTTTTGATTGGCACATTCAGTTTGAGCTATGCCCAGTCAGACTATTATAATGATTATAGAAGGAGTATTTCGGATGTTAACTGGCAAAGAGTAGTTGCTGATCTGTTGCTTTCTACAACGCAGGCCAACCAGATTTATGTTTTGAACGATAGATATCATGATTATGATACCTGGAACAGAGTATATGTGGTGGATCCGGGAAGATGGAGAGGCGACCGTTATTCTGAGCTGGAAAGGATTATGGGGAGAGAGAAGTATATTATCTTTAAAAAGAAATATTACAGAGGACAAAATCCAGTAATCGTTTATGGAAGAAACAAAAACGATTATAAAAAATACCGTAAGCAGCAGGAAAAATACTATAAAAACCAGGAGAAATATTATAAAAAACAAAATAAACATCATGGTCATGATGATGATTGGGATTAACCCATAATCAACTATATCGCTTTTAAATGGCTGACATCTTTGTCAGCCATTTTATTTTTCAATGATATATTTATTTAATCTGTTTGAATTTTATAACTTTGATCTATGGAATCACACGAATCACTTCAGGGTTTTTATGAAAGAAATGCTCCCAATCTGGCTTCACAATGTATTGGTGTGAATAAAATGGGGCACTTCAATGTATTTTCACGGGAATACTGTTCTCCGCTCACACCTTACAGCAGGAGAGATTATTATAAGATTTCACTGATCATAGGAAAAGGAAAACTTCATTATGCAGATAAATGGATCAAGGTAGATCGTCCCGCATTATTGTTTTCCAATCCCATTATTCCTTATTCCTGGGAAGCTGATGATGAAGACCAGAAAGGCTGGTTCTGCCTGTTTACAGATCAGTTTCTACACAATGGAAGCCGTATGGGAAACCTTCAGGATTCTCCATTGTTCAAAATCGGTGGAACGCCGGTTTTCTTTGTAGATGAAGAACAGCAGAATATACTTTCTGAGATTTATACCAAAATGATGACGGAAATTCAGTCGGAATATATTCACAAATATGATATGCTGAGAGCTTACCTCCATCTGATGATTCATGAAACAATGAGAATGCAGCCGGCAGAAAGTTTTGAGCCTTATCAGAATGCCTCACAAAGAGTTGCTTCCTTATTTATGGAACTGCTGGAAAGACAGTTTCCTATTGACAGTCCTGAAGCTTATTTGAAATTAAAAACACCCAATGACTATGCTCAGAGCCTTTCCATTCATGTGAATTCTTTAAACCGTTCTGTAAAAGAGATAACTGGGAAAACAACCAGCCAGCAGATCACAGGAAGAATTATACAGGAAGCCAATGCCTTACTGAAACATACAGATTGGAATGTTGCCGAAATCGCCTACGGATTAGGCTTTGAAGAACCTGCATATTTTACCAATTATTTTAAAAAACAAACCGGAATTACTCCTAATGCCCTAAGAATGGATACTGTTTGATTTTTATAATTCTTAGTTTGAATTCTATATAGTGGCTGGTGTCCGGATGTTCTAATTTTGTCATATAAAATTAAATCATACCTATCATGAAATTTAAAAAATTAGGAAACACAGAAGAACAGTTATCAGCAATCGGTTTAGGATGTATGGGAATGAGCTTTGCTTATGGTCCTACAGATGAGCAGGAAAGTATCAATACCCTGCACAGAGCATTAGATTTAGGAGTGAACTTTTGGGATACAGCAGATATGTATGCCAACGGAGAAAATGAAAAATTAATCTCAAAAGTTTTAGTACCAAACAGAGATAAGATTTTTATTGCGACTAAATTCGGATTCAGGTTTAAAGATGGTAAAGCAAGCCACAGCGGAGCTCCCGGAACTTATTTTGACGGTTCTCCGGAATGGATCAGGAAAGCAGTAGATTTAAGTCTTCAAAGATTAAAAATAGATACTATTGACTTATACTATGCACACAGAGTAGATCCGAATGTGCCTGTAGAAGAAACAGTAGGAGCTATGGCAGAACTGGTAAAAGCCGGAAAAGTGAAATATATCGGATTGTCTGAAGCTTCTGCAGAATCTATCAGAAAAGCCAACAAAATTCATCCTATAACAGCGTTACAGTCAGAATATTCTATCCTTACGAAAGATGTTGAAAAAGAAATTTTACCAACCATCAGAGAACTGGGAATTTCTTTAGTCCCTTACTCACCATTGGCAAGAGGGCTTTTCACCAATATTTACGATGTGCAGAATCTGGGTGATGACGATTTCAGAAAATCACTGCCGCGTTATCAACAGGAGTACCTTGAAAATAACACCAAACTGGCTAACGAAATTAATGAATTGGCTGCTTCCAAAGGAGTAAAAGGGACTCAGCTGGCATTAGCATGGGTACTGAACCAGGGAGATGATATCATCCCGATTCCTGGTACCAAACGAATCAAATATCTGGAAGAAAATATTGCAGCCGTCAATATTGAACTTTCCCAATCCGATTTGGATACCATTGATGCCATTCTGAAAAAATACCCGAATGTAGGGGAAAGATACACAGAAGGATCAATGAAACTGGTCAACAACTAAAGACTATTCATATAAAAACTGAGTTCCTGATAATGAAAGGAACTCAGTTTTTTGTTTTTATATTTAAAATAAAAAAAGCTAAGCTATGAACAGAAGAGAATTATTAAAAAATGGATTATTGGCAGGAACATTAAGCATGATTCCTTTCTCTGGTGTATTGGCAGGAGTTCCCAAATTTCCTGAAAAAACAGGAGAGGATCTTTCCGGTTTTAAAAAATTAAAATTGGGAGAACTGGAACTTTTTATACTGACAGACGGATATATTCATGAAGAAAATCTGAACTCATTTGCTCCCAGAGGCACCGTTTCAGAACTGAAAGCAATCCTTAAAAATAATTTCAGACCAGACCATTATATTGACATGGCAATGAACATTCTATTGGTTAAAACAAAGAATAAACTCATCTTATTCGATACCGGAATGGGAATTTTTGCCGATCAAAGAACCGGATTTTTATTAAAAAGCCTTCAAAAAGCAGGATTTTCTGCCAAAGATGTTACCGATGTTTTTATCTCTCACGCCCATCCGGATCATATCGGAGGAGTTGTAGATAAACAAAACCAGCTTATTTTCCCGAATGCAGATATTTTTATCTCTAAGATAGAACACGATTTCTGGATGAAGGCCACCATCAAAGATTTCAGTAACAGTGCTTTGAAAACACAACCTGATTTTCTTAATCAGATTATCCCCGCAGTTCAGAATATTCTGAAAACTATTCAGCCTAAACTGAAGTTTTATGACCTTAATAATCCATTGTATGATTATTTTAGTTTCCAGTTAGCTCCCGGCCATACACCTGGTCTAACGGTTACAACCATTTCTTCAGGAAATGAAAAGCTGATCTATATTGCAGATTTGATTCATTCTGATGTCATTCTTTTTCCACATCCTGAGTGGGGCTATTTTGGTGATACTGATCTGGATATTGCAACAGCTTCAAGAAAAGAACTTCTGAAACAATTAGCAGATTCAAAAATCAGAGCATTTGCCTATCATTTACCGTGGCCAGGTCTAGGTTTTACAAAAACAAAAGCCGGAGCGTTTGAATGGTTTCCGGAAAGCTTTATGAATTAGGTAGTAGGTTGCAGGTGAGAGGTAATAGGTAGCAGGGATTAGGGATTAGGATTGTGCCTGACCTTGATGAGTAAATATGCGCTCCATATTCCCCTCCCTTGGAGGGGGGCAAAAATTCTTTGAATTTTTGACGGGGTGGTTAATTAAACGAAATAATTACCACACGCATAACCCAATCAATAGAAGCGGACTTTAGTCCGCTTTCATAAACAAGGCTCATTCATCGGGCTTCAGCCCAAACTTATAAAACAACCGATCCTCCCATGCAACAGTAAGATCGGTTTCAACATAAGAAAAAAATAGAGTTTTATAGTCATCAGGCTTCTCCAAAAACCAGCTCGGGAGAATACAGTTTTCTGAACATTAAATAAGTTATTGTAAGCACAGAAAAAGCAATTATAGCGTCTGTTGTAGCCGAAAAGCCAAGCACCGCAATTTTTGAGAAGAAGGCAAAAAGAATATCAAAAAACATTCCTGCAAATACCCATTCTTTCAGTCTCAATAACCTATTGGGAAGCAGAAGAACCAGAACTCCCGAAATTTTAAAAACGCCCAATATATAAATGAAATGAGACGGATAACCTAGTTGCTGGGTAATATCCCACACAACCGGATTTTTTGTCAGTTCAAAGAAGCCGCTCGCTCCAAACCATAATGACATAAAAATGGCTCCGGCCCAATAGATGATTTTTGTTGTTTTTGTTTTCATTGTCGTAATTTTTAGTGATGATTGAGTTGTGTAAAATTTATTTAAAAGCAGTTTTTGCTGATCCAGATATCTGTCCCGTTTTTATATTCTGAATAAACGCTATAACCTCCCAGTTCTCTGGGGAGAAACCTTCCGGGAGCTTGAACTTTGTTGTTCCTTCCTGTTGTTTATTCAAAGAAATTGGGTTTTGCTGATGAACAATCTGCCAGTGATGCAAATGGCGTCCTTCATTTTCACCTTTTCCCACCTGGGTAGAAGAATGCTTTTCAACCAGATTGATGAGAAGTATATTCTTAGGATCAGCGGAAGATGTTTTATACGATATATTAATATCCTTCTGAGAAATGGTTGCCGATAGCTCTATATTTGTTTTTTTATCTATAAGCAAAGCCTCCTGAATTGCATTTTTAATATTACTTTCATCAGAACCTACAAATTCCGTTTTTCCATTCACGACCAGCTGTGGAGTATAGACCTGTGAGTTCAAAATACGGCTGTACTCTTGTTGTCGTCGTGAGTTTTCAGTAGTACTGAACCGGTCTTTCCACCCAAGACGATTCCAGTAATCCACGTGATAGGAGAGAAGATAAACAGGCTGGTCTTTATATTCCTTTTCAATTCTTCCCATCAGCTCATCCGCCGGAGGACAGCTGGAGCAGCCTTCTGAAGTGAAAAGCTCCAACACGGCAAAACCATGGTTTTCATCAGTTGAATGCTGTGCTGTCTTTTGATCTTTATTTTGATAAATAAATGCTGAAGTAGCAAATAATAACGCGGTAAAAGCGCTTACTGAGATTAAGTTTTTTAGTATCATGTCTTTTAATTTGATTCAAAAGTAGATACTCTGGTGAGGCAAAAAAATGTAAAAAAGGGTTAAGCGGACAAATTGAAAGGTGAACCCGGAAATTGCTGGCGGAAAAGTTTTAAGGTTTGAAGATGGAAGCTAGAGGCTGAAGGTTTCTGGTGAGCAAAAAGGAATTGATGTTTATACTTTTTGATTGTGAAAATATGAGAAATAAAGCTTAAAAAATTAAAAGCAAAAGAAAACCCTGATCATATCAATCAGGGTTATAATGTATTTAAAAAAAGACATTCATAAATTGCATTGGCTGCAAAGTTCTTTCATCTTCCCACCTTCTTTACCTATCCTCCAGCCACGTAAAGAAACTATGCGTTTTTTCTTTATTAATCAAAAGCTTCTCAGGAGTTTCAATGGTGAGTTTTACCAGTATTTTGCGCTGGAAATAATGTTCCATCTCCTTAATCGCTTTAAAATTAACAAGATATTGACGGTTGACTCTGAAGAACTGTTTGTCCGAAACCTGTTCTGCCACCTGTCCCAAAGGCTGGGTAAGAGGAAACTGCTCTTTGGCAAATGTAACGAGATGGGTGATCTCATTATGAATGTAAAAATAGGCAATATCTTCTGTAGGAATCGTGGTATATTTTTGATTTTTAAAAACCAGAAAACTGCTTTTACCCGCAGGCTGATTCATTTTTTGAATAATGGATTCCAAATCTGGCAGATCATTCTTCTGAAAGAATTTTTTCAGTTCATCAACCTTTCGAAAAGCTTCAGCAATATCTTCTTTTGAAAATGGTTTTAAAACATAATCAACGCCTTTACTCTTAAAAGCATCCAGCATATACTGATCAAATGCAGTACAAAAAACTACAGGACAGGTGATCTCCACTGATTTGAAAATTTCAAAGGAAAGTCCGTCTGAAAGATGGATATCCATAAAAATAAGATCGGGTTTGATCTCCTGTAAGCCTTCAATACTTGTTTCAATACTATCGTAAACACCCAGTATCTTGGAGTCCGGTTTTAAATCTGAGATTAAATTCTGAAGGGATTTTGCAGCCCTGAATTCGTCTTCAATAATGATGATATTCATGGATTAATGGTAGTTTTATCTGAAATGTTTTTTCGTCTGAATTAATAATAATGTCCTTTTCCAACAAGTGTTTATAACGCATTTTAATATTGTCCAGTCCAACACCTAAAGAATCTTCAGGGGTTACTTTTCGCTGGATAGGATTTTCAATCACAATATGATCGTCTGCTGTATAAATTTTAATATGTAAAGGTTTGCTTTGTGAAACGATATTGTGCTTGATGCAATTTTCCACTAAAAACTGAAGCGTAAAAGGAGGAATGAGCGTAGAACCGATTTCCTTTTCAAGCTGATTGGTAAACATAATGCCGTCACCAAAACGGGCTTTCTGAAGAAAAAGATAAGCATCTACTATTTTCATCTCTTCCTGAACACTGATCAGATCTAATTTTCTGCTTTCGAGGGTAAATCTGTAAAAATCAGAAAGTTTTACAACAAAATCTACTGTTTCTTCATCACGCGTTTCTGCCATCATTTTTAAAGTATTCAGGCTGTTGAAAAGAAAATGTGGATTGATCTGCTGCTTTAGCAATTCGTATTGAGCTCCAAGGTTATCACTTTTTACCTTTTCCAGTTCAAGCTGAACCTGCTGACCTGTGTAATTATTCTGAAGCAGATTCAGAAACATATAGCACACCAGATTGATTAGAATTCCTCTTACCTCAATCATCAGCATCACCGGACCAAAATTAATCTGAGAAAGAATCAACTGCTGAATCCAGGCCAGCCCAAACATAATCACCATCCCAAAAGCGAGTACCACCATCAATCTTGAATAGGAGATATGCTGTCTTCGTTTTTTTGTGCGGTTTAGCATATAAATATTGATGTACCACATAATAACCGAAAATGCTGCCGTAATCCCCGAGTTTACCAGGGCTTCTTTCCAGTCGAATTGATGGGAAGCAAGCTGAGGTACAGAAGATAAAACGCCGAGGAAAACAGAGCTTATCCAGATAATAGCTTGTGAGATTTTTATTTTTTGCTGTTGCATGAAATCTGCTGATTTGAAAAGGTTAAATTAATAT
Source organism: Chryseobacterium sp. 'Rf worker isolate 10' (assembly GCF_050753305.1). Classification (NCBI taxonomy): domain Bacteria; kingdom Pseudomonadati; phylum Bacteroidota; class Flavobacteriia; order Flavobacteriales; family Weeksellaceae; genus Chryseobacterium; species Chryseobacterium sp. 'Rf worker isolate 10'. The sequence continues at coordinate 1,881,043 of NZ_JBOZOF010000001.1, read as the reverse complement.
TTTTTATTGAAAATATTATGATAAATAGTGAAGCGGGAGTTTTTTATTAAGGTCTGCTTACGGGGCGGTAACTCATAAAATAGTGTACTCTTTCTTCTTTATCGGGAGAGTTGTTTTGTGCCAGACTATTTTTTATATCATAGGAAATCTTTCCAAGATGATCAGCCTGAACAGTTTCAATACTGACTAATTCTCCGGTAATGGTTCCGCCAATGTATTGAGGATTATCATGATAGCGCCAGGTAACCAGTTTCATCACGGTACCAGCTCCCGGTGTCTTACTTTCTTTGGATAAAGATTCTAATGCTTTTTCATTTCCATATAAAGCGGACATCGTTTTCTTCTTAGGATTTAAAGATGTTGAAATGAATTTAAGATTCCCCGGATCAAAAACAGCTCTCACAAGTTCACTTTCTTTATCATTATTTTCTTTGCTGCAGGCGGTAAGGGAAACAAAGCTTACCAGTAAAATCAGGATTGTATTTTTCATTTTTTCTGTAAATTTTGAATTAATCTTTGGGTATTTACTTTCATCGGAACATCAAACAGATAGCCTGTTTTTTCAGCTAACTGTCTGTGACAGGCAATGCATGATTCTTTGGCAAAAGATGCCGTTTTTCCCGTAGGATGAAGTTCGTCTCCCGAAAACTTAGCAAATCCCCAGCCTTCCGTATCTTGATATTGTTTAGAATCTTTTACCATAAACTGTGCATTTACAAATTGTCCGGGTCTGATTTCTCCATCAGGTAATGCCTGCTGTTTCCATACGGACTTGACCACAATACTTCCGTCTGGCCAAGGGTGAAAATTTTCCGTTTCCACTGCTTTCACAGCAATATCATTCCCATAGATCACACGGATGGAATTATCAAACAGCGTACTCATACTGATGACTTTCCAGTTTTTAAAATCAGGAGTATATTGAACTCCATTGGGAGAAACCGGAAGTTTTGCTGATGCCGGAGTTGATACAACGGATAAGGTTTGAGGTGTTTCCAACTTTTTTTGAGTTGATGGCTGTACCGAGGATAGTGAAAGCGTGTATTTTTTAATTGTTTCAATATCTTTCTCTGTAATTTTAGCAGAAGGGTGCAGTAGCGTGTATTCATGAAGAGGCATTTTTCCGCTTTGCATCATGTTCAGAATAGCGTACATTTTCCCCTGATGTTCAGCCGGAGATAACTTTTCCCATTCTGAAAAATTCAACACTTCTCTGGCTCTTTTGATATCTTTATTCACTGCCCATGAAACCGGAGCAATTTGATCATACCAGCTTAAATTTTGTTGGTTTGAATGACAATTGAAACATGAGTTTTCAAGAATACTGATCACTTCCTTTGGTGCTTCCATTTTTCCTGTAACCGCTTTTCCTTCCAAAGGTCTGCTGAATAACTGCAGCGCTCCGAAAATTCCTATTATAACCAGAAATACGATGGCAATGGGATTCGTTTTTTTCTTTGTGGTGTCCATATGAGTATTGTTTTTTCTGATTCAAAAGTAGATCGGTAGTGCATGCTGTGAAACGGAAAACAGGCCGAGTTGGACAAATCAAAAGGTGAATCCGGAATTTTTAACTCCGAAAATACACATGAAAAATCCCGATAGTTGCGCTACCGGGATTTGCTGGAATTGATTTCTTATAATGTCATACCGCCGTCTATCACAATCTCTGTTCCAGTGACATAACCGGAGGCTTCATTGTCTGATAAATAAGTAACCAGCTTTGCTACTTCCTCAGCCGTTCCCATTTTCTTTAATGGGATTTGGTCGATAAGATAGCTGGAAAGATTCTTCAACGTTTCTTCATCCAGTCCGGCTTTGTTCATAATTTCTGTTTTTATAGGACCTGGGCTTATCATATTCACTCTGATTTTCCTTGGTGCTAATTCTGCCGCTGCCGTTTTTGCAATGGAGTTCAACGCCGCTTTGCTTGCCTGATAAGCCGAACTGTTGGGTTTATAGGTAGAAGCGACAATGGAAGATAAAAAGATAACAGAAGCTCCGTCATTCAATAAAGGAATGAATTTGCTTAACGTAAAATAAGCTCCCCTGAAATTAATATTCATCACCTGATCAAAATTTTCTACATCCATATTTTCAATAGGTGTCAGAGTTCCTGTAATACCGGCATTGACGAACAGAATATCTACTTTGCCGAACTGCTTCTCTACTTCTTTCTTCAGCCGATCAATATCATCAAGATTAGCCTGATCTGCAATGAAAGGAATAGCTCCAAGTTCCTGAGCCGCTTTTTCTACAGCTTCTTTTCGTCTTCCGGTGATGATCACGGTTGCTCCTTGTGAAATAAGTTCTTTGGCCGCAGCAAATCCGATTCCGCTGTTTCCTCCTGTTATAACAGCTATTTTATGACTTAATTTTTTCATTGTAAAATTTTTTTGACAAAGTTATTTCAAATTGGTATACTTTTGTAATCAGTATAACAGAGTATACCAGTATCATTCATGATATCACTTAACTTTGCAGCTATGGAAAGAGATCAGACTGAAGAACTTAGAGCCTTACAGGATACCCTTTATTTTATCGGAGGGAAATGGCGGATTCCTGTTATCAACTCACTTTGTAACGGAAACAGACGCTTCAGGGAAATTGAACGAAGTATCCCCGGAATTACTACCAGAATGCTTTCAAAAGAACTGAAAGATATGGAACTGAATAAACTGGTAAAACGCACCGTTTATCCGGAAACTCCTGTTTTAATAGAATATGAACCTACAGAATATTGCCGAACCTTTGGAAACATTATTCAGGAAATGATCAACTGGGGAAGAGAGCATAGAAGAGTGATTGTGGAGGATAGGTAGGTGAGAGGTGGCAGATATTAGGTTGCAGGGATTAGGGATTAGGGATGCGCTGACCTTGAGTAGTAAATATGTGCTCAATATTCCCCTCCAAAGGAGGGGTGGCAAAAATTCAAAGAATTTTTGACGGGGTGGTTTTACCAGTATACTTTTGACGGGGTGGCTCCACAAAAAAAGCCCCTTAAAAAAGGAGCTTTTCATTTATATCAAGATGAATAATTAAATTCCGTCAATGATTTCATTTAAAACTGTGCTAGGTCTCATTGCTGCATACGTTTTGTATGTATCAGTTTTGTAGTACCCTTCAATGTTTTGAGGTTTACCCTGAGCACCAATTAATTCAGCATTGATTACCTCTTCGTTTTCCTGCATTGCCTGAGCAATAGGAGCAAACTTAGCAGCCAATTGAGCATCAGCAGTCTGGTTAGCTAGCGCTTCAGCCCAGTACATTGCTAAATAGAAATGAGAACCTCTGTTGTCAATCTGACCTACTTTTCTTGCAGGAGATTTGTCTGTTGCTAAGAATTTAGCATTTGCTTCATCCAATGCATCAGCTAGAACTTGAGATTTTGTATTCCCTTGAGTTTGTGCCAAGTGCTCTAAAGAAGCCTGAAGTGCCAAGAATTCACCTAAAGAATCCCATCTTAAGTATCCTTCTTCCAAGAACTGCTCAACGTGTTTTGGAGCAGAACCTCCGGCACCTGTTTCAAATAAACCACCACCGTTCATTAATGGAACAATAGAAAGCATTTTTGCAGAAGTACCAAGCTCAAGGATTGGGAAAAGGTCTGTTAAATAATCTCTCAATACGTTTCCTGAAACAGAAATGGTGTCTTTACCTTCTCTGGCTCTTTTCAGAGTTTCAGTCATAGCATCTTTCACATCAAGGATTCTGATATCAAGACCAGTTGTATCGTGATCAGCAAGATATTTCTCTACTTTTTTGATGATTTCACTGTCGTGAGCTCTTCCTTTGTCTAACCAGAAGATAGCAGGAGTATCAGATAATCTTGATCTGTTTACTGCTAATTTTACCCAGTCCTGGATAGGAGCATCTTTAGTCTGGCACATTCTGAAGATATCATCTTTTTCTACTTTCTGAGAAAGAAGAACATTTCCAGCTTCGTCCTGAACTTCTACAGTTCCATCAGCAGCTAATTGGAAAGTTTTATCGTGAGAACCATATTCTTCAGCTTTCTGAGCCATTAAACCTACGTTTGGAACAGATCCCATTGTAGTAGGGTCTAGTTTTCCGTGCGCTTTCATATCGTCAATTACAGACTGATAGAAACCTGCGTAAGAACGGTCCGGAATGATACAAACTGTATCTTCTTCGTTTCCGTCTTTGTTCCACATTTTACCTCCGCCTCTTACAAGAGCAGCCATAGATGCGTCAACGATGATGTCAGAAGGTACGTGGAAGTTAGTAATTCCTTTGTCAGAATTTACCATTGCCACTCTAGGTCCGTTTGCCAAAGCAGCTTCAATATCGGCTTTGATGTCAGCTTCCTGAGCATTTCCTTTGATTTTATCAAAAAGATCAGCAAGACCGTTATTTGGATTGATATCTAAAGACTTGAAAGTCTCTGCATATTTTGTAAATACTTCTTTGAAGAAAGTCTCAACGATAGCCCCGAAAATGATTGGGTCAGAGATTTTCATCATCGTCGCTTTAAGGTGAGCAGAAAGAAGTACGTTTCTATTCTTTGCTTCCTCGATTGCTTCCTGAACGAATGCTTTTAACGCATTTAAATTCATTACAGAAGAATCAATAACTTCACCAGCCTGAAGACCTGCGAAGTCTTTTAATACAGATTCAGAACCGTCGTTTCCTTTGAATACAATCTTGTATTTTGTAGCGTTTTCTAATGTTGTAGAATTTTCTGTACCGTAGAAATCACCATTGTTCATGTGAGCTACGTCAGTTTTGCTGTCAGATGCCCAGTCACCCATTCTGTGAGGGTTTGCTTTTGCATAGTTTTTAACAGCTTTTGGAGCACGTCTGTCAGAGTTTCCTTCTCTTAATACAGGATTTACAGCACTTCCTAATACTTTCGCATATTTAGCTTTTATTGCTTTTTCTTCGTCATTCTTAGGCTCTGCAGGATAGTTTGGAACTGCGAAACCTTTACCTTGTAGCTCAGCAATCGCTGCATCCAATTGAGGTACAGAAGCAGAAATGTTAGGTAACTTAATGATATTAGCGTCAGGTTGTGTAGCCAATTCTCCTAATTCAGCCAAAGCATCACCAATTTTCTGGTCGTCTTTTAAAAACTCAGGAAAGTTTGCTAGAATTCTTCCTGCCAAAGAAATATCCGGAACTGCGATTTCGATATCTGCTGATTTTGTGAAAGCTTTTACAATGGGTAAAAACGAGTGAGTAGCCAGCATTGGAGCTTCATCAGTAAGAGTGTAATAGATTTTTGATTTTTCTGACATTATACTGTTATTTTTTATTTGAAATTTTAAGTCCCACAAATTTAGTAAATATCATTGTTTTATTGAAGATATTTCCATAAAAAATAGAGGCTTTTGAATCTTTAATTTTGTATCTGTATAATTTATGCCCCGGTTCTGTTTGCATTTATTGGAAAACAATTTTATAATTTTCATAGATTGAGCTTTTCTTCATGGAGATATTCGTTTTTTCAGAGAATTAGTCTAGAAAAATTTTTGTTTGAAAAACTGAGTATCAGACGAAAGACTTTTATTTTCACTTTAAGATTAATTTAACCATAATAAGACTGTGAAAATTTTCTTTTTTGATTAAATTTGGAAAACTAAAAAAATAAATATTATGTCAACGACAATCACTTTAAAAGGAAACGAAGTACACACAATAGGAACATTGCCATCTGTAGGAACATCTGTGAAAGACTTTGCACTGGTAGACTCAGGATTAGCAGTAAAAACGCTTGAAACTTTCGCAGGAAAGAAAAAAGTGTTCAATATTTTCCCAAGTATTGATACCCCTACATGTGCTGCTTCTTCCAGAAAATTCAATGAAGAGGCTTCAAAACTTGAAAATACAGTGGTGATCAACGTATCTAAAGACCTTCCTTTCGCTTTAGGAAGATTCTGTGCAGCTGAAGGTTTAAATAATGTAGAAACACTTTCAGATTTCAGAAGCAGCTTTGGAGATGATTATGAAGTGACTATCACAGATTCACCTTTAAAAGGACTGTTGAGCCGTGCCGTGATCGTTACAGACGAAAACAACAAAGTAGTATATACAGAGCAGGTTTCAGAAATTGCTGATGAGCCTAATTACGATGCTGCTCTTGCTGCATTGAAATAATAAATTAATTTTTGTAAAGAAGCCTTGTGAATCATTTTACAAGGCTTTTTTTGAAAATAAAACCCAATCAAATTACACCAAATGACGTCAAATAATTATAAGAAATATGGAGAACTTTTTCAGGTAGACTCAGAACATTTTGAAGAATTCTATGCACTGCTTCAAGACACAAAGCTCTTAAAATCTGATTTTTTTCTCAAGCAGGGAGAAAAATGCAAATATCTGGGTTTTATTAAAAAAGGAACCATCAGATCTTTCTACATTAATGATCAGGGACGCGAAATCAATTTTGGATTCTATTTCGAAAATGAATTTTTTACTGACTACGAAAGTATTCTTTGCGATACTGTATCCAATATGAATATTCAAGCCCTTGAAAACTGTGAAATTCTACTGCTGAGCAAAGATCATCTGCAGAGTTTATATAAAAAAGAAGCCTATTGGCAGCAATTCGGGAGAGTGATGAGTGAAAAAATTTATCTGGATGCCAAAAAACGGATTGATGACCTGCTGTGCTTTTCCCCTGAAAACAGATATCTTAATCTTGTCCAAAAACAACCTGCACTCTTTCAGAAAATAGCCCAGAAACATATCGCCAGTTACCTCGGTGTAACAGAACAGTCACTCAGCCGGATAAGAAGTCGGATTGTTAATTAACTTAAGTTAACGTCCACAGATATTTTAAACCGTAGCTTTATCATCATCAAATTTTAACACAATCATTATGGAACAAAAAGACTTAACCATTATTTTGGTACACGGCGCATGGGGAGACGGTTCACACTGGCAATACGTTATTCCTTCACTGACAAAAGCGGGCTATAAAGTAAGAAGTGTTCAGAATCCATTAACATCGCTGCAGGACGATATTAATAAGACTAAAGATCTTATTGATGCCCAGGAAGGGAAAGTGCTTTTAGTGGGACATTCTTATGGAGGTGCCGTTATTTCAGGAGCGGGTCATCATGACAAAGTTGTAGGACTGGTTTATATTGCGGCTTTTGCACCTGATGCAGGAGATAGTCTGGGATCTCTGTTAGGAAGAAGAGAATCGCCGGGTGGAGCAAGTATTTATCCTGATAACAAAGGTTTTTTATGGATCAAATACGATGAATTTAAATCTGCTTTCTGCCAGGATTTGGATGATGAAAAAGCATTGGTGATGTCGTTATCACAAAAACCTATTCACGGACAATGTTTTGGAGATGTAGCGGGAGAACCTGCGTGGAAAATTCGCCCAAGTTGGTATCAGATCTCGTTGCAGGACCGTATGATTCCTGCAGAAACTGAAAAAGAAATGGCAGAACGTCTTGAACCGAAGAAAATCATTTCTTTAGATGCAGGTCATGCTTCATTGGCATCACATCCGGAAGAAGTTACTCAGTTGATCTTAGAAGCAGCAACGGCTGTTTAAATACAACATACAACACAATAATTGATTAGCCTTGTGAAATTTTACGTAATTTCACAAGGCTTTTTTAATGAAAAAACTAGTACAAAATGGTAAAAAGAATCGTAGCCAATATTAAAACCGATGATCTTTCCAGAGCCAATCAGTTTTATCAGGATATTCTGGAGCTGGATGTTTTGATGGATCATGGCTGGATTATAACACTGGGTAATGATGAAGAAGCTAAAATTCAGATTAGCTTTGCCGAACAGGGAGGAAATGATACTGAAGTTCCTGATCTTTCCATTGAAGTGGATAATGTAGACGAAGTCTATCACAAAATGAAAAATGCAGGTTTTGAAATCACCTATGATCTAACCAATGAAGACTGGGGAGTCCGCAGGTTTTTTGTAAAGGATCCATTTCAGAAACTGATCAATATATTGTCTCACCAATAAATACAAACACAATGAAAGCAGATAGAATTATTCCCGTATTAAGAATCTTCGATTATCAGAAAACAAAAGAATTTTATGTAGATTGGTTGGGATTTGAGATCGTGTGGGAACATTATTTTGATGAAAATACTCCCGTTTATATGGAAGTAAAAAAAGAAAATATCATTTTCCATTTAAGTGAGCACCACGGAGACGGAACACCAGGAACAAGGGTTTCAGTCTGGGGAGAAGGCGTTCCTGAATATCACAAAGAACTCATCGACAAAAAATATAAATACAACCGTCCCGGCCTTGAAAAAACGTTTTACGGAGCGGTATCCTTCACTGTGATTGATCCTTTTGGAAATAAAATCACCTTCGAAGAACAATATGATGAAGCAAAACATAAAGACCTGAAACTGTATTCTCACGATTAATAAAGGCTATGTTTTCCAATATACATCAGGAATTTGAAGTCCCGGAAGAACTAAAAGATACTATCAAATGTTTTTGGTACAACAGAAGGGATTATGGAGAAGAAATGTCTGAATTTACAGTGCTTCCTGATGGTTATGCAGAAATCATCTTTCATTTTGGAAGTGGATGCAGTATTTCTCATCAGGGCATTCTACAGGTTTTGCCTTCTCCGTTTATCATGGGACTACTCAATCAGCCAGCCCTTTTTCATGCCCAAAATCAGCTGGAAATTATAGGAATCAGATGTTTTCCATGGGCTGTTTTTGATTTACTGGGACTTTCGTCAGAAAAAACGGAAAACGGTGTCCATACATTCGAACATCCTCTGGCAGAGCTTCAAACGGTATTGAATGATTTGATTACCCAAGGGAAAATAGAAGAAGCTATCACTCAGGTAGAACACTATTTTCTGAAATTACATTCCCATATTATAACAGACAGTCTCCTTTCTAAAGCCGGAGCTGCCATGAGAAAAAATAAAGGAGCCATCCCTGTCAATCAGGTGGCGGATTCAGCCCATACAACAGCCAGGACGTTGGAAAGAAAATTTAAGCAGTCTTCCGGCCATACTGTAAAAGATGTATCCGGAATTATGCGATTTGAACAGATCAGAAACCGTCTGTGGAATATTCCTGAAGCTTCCATTGCTGAACTTGCACAGGAATTTGGATATACAGACCAATCTCATTTAAGCAGAGAATTTAAACGGTACAGCGGTACAACACCTGCCGTTTTTGCACGGGAAGCCAAAAAAAGAAAACAGACCTTAAGTAATGATTTTGTCGCATTTGTACAAGCATAATACCATTGCAATCCTGAATTTTGTACCATAATAAATACATTAAAAAATTATGGTACTGAATCATAAAAAAGTCGCCATCATTGGCGCAGGACCAGTGGGTCTAACCATGGCTGTTCTATTACAGCAGAAAAGTGTTGAAGTACATGTTTATGAAAGAGATTTGAATGCACAGACAAGAGTTTGGGGCGGTACATTGGATCTTCATAAGGAATCAGGACAGAAAGCAATGAAAAAAGCAGGTCTGTTGGATCAATATTACGCTATGGCCTTACCTATGGGAATCAAAATTGCTGATGAACAGGGGAATATTCTGTTTACAAAAGAAATCATACCCGAAAACCAATACGAAAATCCTGAAATCAACAGAAATCATTTGAGAGAAATGTTGCTGGACAGTCTGAAAGGTGATACGGTAATCTGGGACATGAATTTTACCGGAATGGAAGAGAATGATGGCCAATGGATTCTTCATTTTAAAGAAAAACCTGATGTGATAGCTGATCTTGTTATCGGAGCTAATGGTGGAATGTCCAAAGTAAGAAAATACGTCACGGAAGCCGGAGTGGAAGAAACCGGAACTTTTATTATTCAGGGAGATGTTCCACAGCCTGAAAAAACATGTCCCGAATTTTTCAATTGGTGTGATGGGAAAAGACCAATGGCTGCTTTTGAAGGCAATTTATTGGTCGCCAATCCATATAATAATGGAGCTTTGACGTATGGAGTTATATTCAAAAAACCTGAAGAATGGAAAGATGGCTGTACATTAGATTTTCAAAATACAGACCAGGTTCGTCAGTTTCTTTCCGAAAGATTCTCTTCATGGAGTGAGCTTTATCAGCAGTTATTCCAATCAACTGCCTTTTTTGTAGGGCTGCCAACAAGAAAAATTCCATTAGATAAGCCCTGGAAAAATAACCGTCCTTTACCCGTAACATTAATTGGTGATGCAGCACATTTGATGCCTCCTTTTGCTGGACAGGGAGTGAATACCGGATTGCTGGATGCTTTGATTTTATCAGAAAATCTCACAGAAGGAAAATACACAACCCTATCCGAAGCCATTGAAGCTTACGAAAAAGAGATGTTTATGTATGCCAAAGAAGCACAGCTTGAATCTAGTGAAAATGAACTGGAAATGCGTGATGTCAATTTCTCTTTCAAAAGTCTTATTCAATAATCGAAGATTCAATGACACAATTAATGATCCGGATCATTAAATAGTAAGATGAATAAACTTACCTTTACATTTTAATAATAGAATGAAACGTTCAGGAACTGCAGATTTACCCCTTCACTATGGCAAAGTACCGCCATGGCTGTATGAACGTATGTCTGTTCTGGGACTATCCATTATTGAAGTCATTCTGATGGATTATGGTAAAGATGAGGTATTGCGTCGTTTGGCAGATCCGTTCTGGTTTCAAAGCTTTGGAGCGGTGATGGGGATGGACTGGCATTCTTCAGGAATTACCACTTCCGTTATGGGAGCTTTAAAACGTTCTATTAATCCCAATTCCCAATCTCTCGGGCTTTATATCTGCGGTGGAAAAGGGAAGTTTTCCCGCGAAACTCCATCAGAACTCATCAGAATTGCAGATAAAACCGGACTGAACGGAACCGATCTGGTAAGAGCCAGCAAGCTTTCTGCAAAAGTAGATAATACTGCCATTCAGGATGGCTATCAGTTGTATTTGCATAATTTTATTCTTTCAGACAATGGAAACTGGAGTGTTATTCAGCAAGGAATGCATGAATCTGACGGAACAGCAAGACGTTACCATTGGCATTCCGAAAATATCACTTCTTTTGTAGAAGAACCTCACACAGGAATCAATGGAATTTCAAGAGGACGGATTCTTAATCTTACTGATACCGAAGCTTCGGAAAACAGAAAAGGAATTCTGGATATTTCCCATACCGATTCGGCAGAAGTGATGAAGGATTTTGCGAGACTGATTCTTCCTGCCCACCATGAAGTTCAGGCTTCTGACGTAGATCTGAAACGGCTGGGAGCACTTCTGTATGTTACCAGAGAACAGCAGCCTCAGAATTTTGAAGATTTACTGATGCTGGAAGGAGTAGGGCCGAGAACCATGCAGTCATTGGCTTTGGTAAGCGAAGTGATTCACGGGGCACCATCCAGATTTGCAGATCCCGCAAGGTTTTCCTTTGCTCATGGAGGTAAAGACGGACATCCTTTCCCTGTTCCTATCAATACATATGATGAAAGTATCAGCATCCTCAGAAAAGGAATCGAAAAATCCAAGCTAGGGAATTCTGATAAGCTGAATTCTTTAAACAAGCTTCACCAGATTGTTATTGAAGCGGAAAAAGATTTTACCCCGGATTTTGATATTCAGCAGGTGATTGAAGAAGAAAGACAGAATTCCTGGCGCTTTGGCGGGAAAACCGTATTTGGGGATGCTCAGAAACCCAATCCTCCAAAAGCAATACAGCTTTCTTTATTTTAAAACAAAAACCTGACAGTTCATTGTTGTCAAAAAAACGTTTTACCATTCCCATCTTCTGGAGGGGTGGCGAAAATTCAAAAAATTTTTGACAGGGCGGTTTAAAATAACTGTTTAAATGTGTTTGGTTTTAAAATACTTATTGTTTTACTTTGATATATGGTCTTTTATTAAAGATTAAATGACATTGTTTAATGTTTCTATCATTAATTCAATTAAAAATTTTATTTTTAAAAACTTAAAAAAATTGACCAAATGACGAACAAAGCCCTTGAAATATGTTATGATTTTCCCTTCTTTTTCCCTGAAGAGCTCGCTGAAATATTTCAGGCTCATGAAAAAAGATCATTTCAGAAAGGAGATTTCATTCTTGAGGAAGGAAAAACTGCCAATGAATATTATATTCTCGAAAGCGGATTAGCACGTTCCTATGTTAATGATTTCAACGGAAATGAAGTAACGACTCATTTTTTCACAGAAAATGAAGTAATTATTGAGGTTTTGTCAATGTTTCAAAGAGTTCCCTCACAGGAAAATATCGTTTGTATTACAGATTGTGACTGCTGGAGGTTGGATTATGACACTTTTCAGGAACTGTTCCATAAAATCCCGAACCTCAGAGAATGGGGGAGATCATGGATGTCTCAGGAGCTTTTTGCCTACAAACAGAGATCTGTAGAAATGTTCACCCTTTCAGCAACCAAAAGATATCTTAATCTGTTGGAACACAAATCTAAAGTCATACAATTTGCTCCTCTTAAACAGATTGCTTCCTATCTGGGAGTTACAGACACTTCTCTGAGCCGTATCCGTAAAGAAATCGTTTCCCATCCTAAGAAAAATTAAATCTTGCCCTATGACAAGTTGATTTTCATTGCACCTTGGTAATTTTGGATAACAGTTTAACACTAAAATTACGAAAAATGAAAGTCAATCAAATTTATGTGAACCTTCCGGTAAAAGATGTACAGAAAACAAAAGAATTCTGGACGAAGATAGGTTTTTCGATCAATGAACAGTTCTCCGATGATAGAGCAGCCTGTGTTGTTTTAAATGATACAAGCTATGTAATGTTTCTGCAGGAAGATTATTTTATGACCTTCACCAGTAAACCGGTTGCCAAAGAAAATACCAGTCAGGTAATTGTTGCAGTAGGGGTGAACAGTCGTGAGGAAGTAGATAAAGTAGTAAATACAGCGGTAGAAAACGGAGCATGGCAGCATGAAGAACCTGAAGATTACGGATGGATGTATCAGAATTCTTTCTGGGATCTGGACGGACATGGCTGGAATATCACTTTTGCCGACATGTCTCAAATGCCGACAGAATAAAATACACCACTAAAAATTACAAAATGAATATTAATGATATTTACGTCAATTTACCAGTAAAAGACGTTCAAAAAACCAGGGAATTCTGGACGGAGCTTGGCTTTTCTATCAATGAACAGTTTTCAAATGATAAGGCAATATGTGTAGTGATGAAAAAAGATCACATCTACACCATGTTTCTTAAAGAAGAGTTCTTCCAGACTTTTACCAACAGACCTTTTGCTAAAGGAGACACTACGCAGGTACTTCTTGCCATTGGAGTAAACAGCCGTGAAGAAGTAGATCATATGGTAAAAACAGCTGTTGAAATTGGAGGTTCTAAATATGGCGAACCTGTAGATTACGGATGGATGTATCAAAACAGTTTTGCAGATCTCAACGGTCATCAATGGGAAGTAATGCATGGGGATGCTTCTCAAATGCCTGCAGAATAACGATTATAACACCAACACATCTCTTATGGAAACACAATCAAACGACATAGAAATCATAAAAAATCAGGTAGCCAGTACCTATTATGTGATTACTTCAAATATCGACGGCATTACTCACGAAGAATCTATGATTTTTCCCAATGGTGAAGCCAATTGTATGAACTGGATTCTTGGACATTTGATCTATATCAGAAATCCTTTACTGAACATTCTTGGTGAAGAATCTGTTTGGAACAGCGACAAATTTTCATTCTACAACAGAGGGGAAATTGCTGTAGATCACAAAGATGAATTAATCAGCTTCGAAGATTTAAAATCTTATCTGAAACAATCTCAGGATACACTGGAAGCCAAACTCAATACTCTTGAAAGTTTCAAACCTGAAATGGTTAAAGATATATCAACACTTAGTCTTCATGAAATTTACCACAGCGGACAGCTGGGCTATCTCCGCAGAATTTTAGGAAAACCCGGAGCTATAAAATAGATTCCTTGCTTTGTTCGGAATGACAAATGAACAATTGAAGTTTCCCATACTATTTTAGAAGAGTAAAATTTTATCGAAGATAAAATCCTCGTGCCTTAAAAACGCATAGTTTCTAAAGCCCTTAGCGTCCCTGCGTTTCTCCAACCCACTAACCACTAATTTCTAACTTCTAATCTCTAATTAAAACTAAAATGGACACACCAAAATCAAAAAAAATGGAACTCGTTATTCCGGCTTACAGAATGCATTCTCAAAGTTTTATGAATGTATTGGATGGTATTTCGGAAGAAGATGCTTTGAAAAGAATTGAAAATAAAACCAATCATATTGTATGGATGGCAGGAAACTTTGTCAACATGCGCTATGGCTTAGGATGGGTACTTGGACTTCGGGAAGAAGATCCTTACAGCGAACTGTTTTTTCAGGGAAAAGCTCTGGATGAGAGCTTTAAATATCCAACGCTGGCTGAATTGAAAGAAAACTTTCATGCAATTTCTGCTAAAGTATATGAAAAGCTTCATGAAGTAACCGATGAAGAGCTGGATGAAATATTTGAAATAGGAATGAATATTCCTTTCATCAAAGAAACAAAACTCAATTTTGTCGGAATGTGTATCGGCCGCGAAGACTATTTATGTGGTCAAATAGGCTTAATGCGTAGAATTCTGGACTATCCGGGAATGAAATATGATGTGGACGAAAACCTTAAATACTAACAATGAATCCAACAGAAACAGGCTATAAAAAAGTAAACGGAATCCAATTGTATTACGAGATTTATGGATCAGGTAAACCTTTGGTTTTAATTCATGGCGGAGGTTCTTCCATTCTGTACGATTTTAAGGAAGTCATTGCAAGACTTGACGGAAAATTCAAGCTTATAGGAATTGATCTTCAAAATCACGGACGCAGTGAGCATCGTGATATTCCGGAGACATTTGAACAGGATGCAGACGATGTTGCCGGACTTCTGGGAGAGCTTAACATTGAAAAAGCTTCATTCTGGGGATTCAGCAATGGTGGGAATACGGTAATGCAGATTGGCCACCGTCACCCGGGAATTGCTGAAAAACTGGTTGTTGCCTCAGCTTTTTATAAAAAAAACGGAATGATGGACGGCTTTTTTGAAGGAATGCAGGAAGCCACTTTTGAATCCATGCCGGAACCTTTTAAAATCAATTTTTTAAATCTTAATCCTGATTTTTCAAAGCTTGAAAACCTTTTTGATAAAGACTGTAAAAGGATGCAGACGTTTGAGGACTGGGATGATGAGGTATTGGCTTCCATCAAATCTCCTACATTATTCATCACCGGAGATCGGGATGTGATGAAACCAGAGCATACCGCAGCAATGTGGCGCCTGGTGAAAGATTCACGATTAATGATACTTCCAGCAACTCATGGCACTTATATGATGCCTGATTTTGACGGTAGTATCGATACAAACTTAATAGACTTTACCGTCAGAGAAGTAGAAAAATTTTTAAACCATTAAGATTTTTTTATTCATAGTAAATTAATTAATCCTTAATGAATCAATAGTAGAATCTATATCTTATAATAATAACTTTAAAATTAAAATCATGGCTAAATTAAATCCGTATCTAAATTTTGATGGAACTGCTGAAGAAGCGTTCAATTTTTACAAAACTATTTTCGGTGGTGAATTCGTTGGAGGAATTCATAAAATGGGAAATGCTCCCGGTACCGAAAACCTTTCTGAAGAAGAAAAAAACAGAGTAATGCATATTGCGCTGCCCATCGGGAATGACCTTTTGATGGCATCGGATATTGTACCCGGATTTGGGCAGACTCTTACCGTAGGAAACAATAATTATGTTTCTATTTTCCCTGATTCCAGAAGCGAAGCAGACAGAATTTTTAAAGAACTTTCTGATGGCGGAAATGTAGAAATGCCGATTGAAGACCAGTTCTGGGGAGACTACTTTGGATGCTTTCAGGATAAGTACGGTGTTCATTGGATGGTGAACTATAATGAAGAATATGCAAAATAATCTTATATTTAACTAATGATAATAAAGAGATGCTCATTTTTGGGCAGCTCTTTATTTAAATTTTTAAAAATGTAGAACTATGGATCCAATTAAAATAGACATTACAATTTTAGCGCCGGTTGAAAAAGTTTGGAATTATTTCAATGAGCCAAAACACATCACGAAATGGAATTTCGCCCACGAAACCTGGCAGTGTCCTAGTTCTGAAAATAAGCTTGAGGTAGGAGGCAAATTCAAACACAGAATGGAAGCGAAAGACAAAAGTTTCGGATTCGATTTTGAAGGAGTATATGATGAAATTATTCCTCATGAGATCATCAAATATCACATGGAGGACGGACGGAAAGTAGAAGTTGTTTTCGATAAAATAGATGAAAATACAACGAAAGTCATAGAAATTTTCGATCCGGAAAAACAAAATTCTGTGGAAATGCAGAGGGATGGCTGGTATGCTATTCTGAACAATTTCCACAAGTATGTTGAGAATCATTAACAATATTTATTGTAGCCATGATCAATCTAGTTATCATGTCAAAGAGTTTAAACTCCATTTATGCTTTTAATTATGACTCTGCAGAACAATTCCTTCACGGAGTGATTGCAATACCTGCAAGAAGAGCCTTAGAAAAAGAAAAAATAAATTCTTTGGAAAAACTTTCAGATTATTCCGAAAAAGAAATCATGCAGCTTCATGGTTTCGGTAAAAATGCGATGATGAAACTGAAGAATTATATGGAAGAAAATCAGGTTTGTTTTAAAAAAGCATAAAAGTGTACAACCGGAAGTTTTTGTAGTGTCATTGCAATAAACGAATGACTATCGTTTAAATGCAAAGGCATAAGACTTCTTTTGTTGTTGTATGGAGAAGTTAACATTATAAATCACCCTTATTAAAAATTAAAATTATGAATAACGATATTTTTCCATGTCTCTGGTATGACGGAGATGCTAAACAGTCTGCAGAATTTTACTGTAAGGTTTTCGGAGGCGAAATCACAGCAGATACACCTGTAGTGATGAATGTGGATCTGTTCGGACAGAGGTTAATGCTTCTGAATGGAGGTCCCCAATTCAAAAAAAATGCTTCTATATCTTTCATGGTAATCTGTGAAACGGAAGACGAAGTTCAAAAATATTGGGATCAGTTATTGGATGGCGGAATCGCCTTGATGGAGCTGGGATCTTACTCATGGAGCCCGAAATACGGATGGGTTCAGGATAAATACGGCGTAACATGGCAGTTGTTTTTGGGAGAAAAAGCAAGTGAACAGAAAATAATTCCTACTTTGATGTTTATCCATCAGAATAATGGGAAAGCAAAAGAAGCAATGGAACTTTATACCAAGACTTTTCCCAATTCAACCATAGGGAATATATTGACTTATGGAGCCGGAAGTGAAGGCCATGACAATCCGGAACCTGCAGAAAATGTACAGCATGCTCATTTTACGATTGATAATTACAGCCTGTTCTGCATGGATAATTCTTATGATCATCAGTTTGATTTTAATGAAGGAATATCATTGGTGGTCATGACGGATGATCAGCAGCAGACCGATCACTACTGGAATACCTTTACAGCAGACGGAGGAAGAGAAAGTATGTGTGGCTGGCTGAAAGATAAATACGGAATGAGCTGGCAGATTGTACCTAAAAGACTTATTCAGTTAATGAACGATTCTAACCAGGAAAAAGCTTATAAAGTAGTCCAGGCAATGATGAAAATGCAGAAAATTATTATCCAGGATTTGGAAGATGCTTATAATTCTTAAATATTTTCGGCGTATTGTTTGATGTTATTTAGAGAAAAGATTTGCTTATGAAAACACAGAACAAATCACAATCTAAATCAAAAGTCCCTAAAGAAGGGCTGTTTCCGGAAATTATCCGGAATGATTATCAGGGAAGCCGGAAGCTGCAGGGTAAAAAAGCGGTTATTTCTGGCGGAGACAGTGGCATAGGACAAGCTGTAGCCGTTCATTTTGCGAGAGAAGGAGCAGATGTTGCCATCATTTATAAAGAAAGTGATGATGATGCCAGAGAAACAAAAAAACTGGTTGAAAAAGAAGGACAGAAGTGCCTTCTGATAAAAGGAGACCTTACCCGGAAAGCTTTCAGAACAAAATGTGCAGACAAGATTAAAACAGCGTGGAAAAAGTTTGATATCCTTGTCAATAATGCGGGACTTCATACTTCAAAAAGCAGTCTGGAAAAAATCTCTGATGAACAGATTCAGGAAACATTTGATACCAATATCATTTCTATGATTTCTTTCACCAGAAATTTTCTTCCAATGATGGGAAAAGGAGGCCGGATTATCTGCACAACCTCTGTTACAGCATATCGCGGAAGTGATTATTTAATTGATTATGCGGCCACCAAAGGAGCTGTTTTGTCCTTTATCCGTTCATTGGCTGATAATCTTGCAGAAAAAGAAATTCTGGTCAACGGAATTGCGCCGGGGCCTATATGGACTCCGCTTGTAAAAGAAGCTTTTGATGATCTTTCCAAGTTTGGAAAAGACACTCCGCTGAAGCGTGCGGGGCAGCCATCAGAAGTAGCTCCAGCTTACGTTTTTCTTGCTTCCAAAGATGCAAGTTATATCACAGGAGAAATCATTCACATTAACGGAGGTGATTTCGTCGGAGGCTAGAGGTTAAAAATTAGAAATGATTACGAATAATTGTCTCACTCTAAACCTCTTACTCTCAAATCCTCAAACTCCAATCATCAGTAACCTATTATCTATAACCAAATACCTAAAATAAAATGGAACGATTATCATATGAAATAGAAATCAATGCCGAACCGGAAAAAGTATGGAGTGTCCTTTGGGGAGATATTACCTACAGACAATGGACAACAGCTTTTACAGAAGGTTCTTTTTATGAAGGAACTTTTGAAGAAAATAATATCGTCAAATTCCTTGATCCCAAAAACAACGGGATGTACAGCAGAGTAGAAAAAGTGATTCCTAATGAGGAAATAAAATTTCTGCATCTGGGAGAAATTTATGAAGGTATTGAAGTTCCTCAGGATTGGGGAGAAGCCACAGAAGCTTATTTTCTTGAAGAAAACGAAGAAGGAACTTTGCTGAAAGCGGAAGTTCAGACTCCGGCAGAGTTCAAAGAATTTTTTGAAGAGAAATTTCCAAAAGCCATGGCGATTGTTAAGCACCTTTCAGAAAATCAGCTGTAAACAATTCAATTTGAATTAAAGGAAATAAATAACCAAATCACCAAAATAAAAAAATGGAAACCTTATCATACGAAACAGTAATAGATGCTCCTTTACAAAAAGTATGGGACATTCTGTGGAGTCCGGAAACGTATAGTGAATGGACAAAATATTTCGGAGCAGGATCTGTCATGAAATCCGATTGGCAGGTTGGCGGGAAAACCTATTTTCTTAATGCACAGGGAGAAGGAATGGTTTCAACCATAGATAGTCTGGATGAACCGAATCAGATCGTTTTCAAACATCTGGGAATGGTAGATAAAGAAGGTAATGAGGATACACAAAGCAAAGAAGTTATGGAATGGAATGGGAGTTTTGAAAAGTACTTTCTGATAGACTTTGGCGGAAAAACAAAACTTCACGCCGAAGTTCAGGTAGAAAAACAATGGCAGGATCATATGAATACAGGCTTTACAAAAGGACTGATGGTGGTAAAAAGCCTTGCAGAAGGAGTTAGCCTTGGTTCGGTGTAAAGAAATTCAAAGTTTAAAGTTTAGAACTGCTACCTAAAATCTAATCCTTAAAAAATGAAACTACTCGTAATACTTTTCGCAACATTTATTCTGGCTTTGCTGGGAACTTTTTTGTTTCAGGGGAAGCCGGATTTTATATTTTCGGGAAATCTGGGAATGACTGTTTTCATCATATTTACAGGTTTTTCCCATTTTAAATTTCAGAAAGGAATGGCGATGATGATTCCGGATTTTATGCCAGCAAAAATGTTTTGGGTATATTTTACGGGAGTTCTGGAAATTGCAGCTGGAATCGGACTTATGATTCCGTCAATTCGTGAAATCACGGCTATTTTACTAATTATTTTTTATGTATTGGTTTTTATAGCCAATATCAATTCTTCCAGGAAAAGGATTAATATTTTTAAAGCTGATTACACCGGTCCGGGAATGAAATATCTTTACAATCAAAGGATTCCCATGCAGATTATTCTGATCGCCTGGACATGGTATTTCGGAATTTATTTACACTAAATAAAAGACAGTCGGTAAGGCTGTCTTTTTCATTAAGTAATAAAATATTGTAACGTTTTATAGGTATGACATGTCTTATTATATAAATGCATTTAATTTTTTTAGAACACTAAAAAACTAAATGTTTATATAACTTTAACCTTAAAAACAGAAGTTATGAACCTAAATCACAAAATTTTCGGTACAGCCATTATTGTACTATCTACTATGATGATCAACGCACAGAGTTCTACCGGAAAACTGCCGGGAGATCCTACCTTACCATCTTCCAAAGCCAATCTTGAGAAACTTATTTCTTATGATAAAGGAAACTTTAAATACAAAGTGGAAGATTACTTTGCAAGACCAAAAGCTTCGGCTTTTAAAATCTCTCCTGACGGGAAATACCTTTCCTATAAAGAAAAAGATCAGGACAAAAAGAACCACGTTTATGTAAAAGATCTGGCAACAGGAAAAATTACCAAAGCCATCGTGGAAAAAGAAGACCTGATCAAAGGGTATGGCTGGCTGAACAAAAAACGTTTATTCTACACACAGGATAAAGGCGGGAATGAAAATATTCATTTGTATGCTACAGATATTGATGGAGGAAATCAAAAAGATTTAACACCATTTGACGGAGTAAAAGTACAGTCAATTATTCCAATAAAATATACTGATTTCGTTGTGGTTACCATGAATAAAAACAACAAGCAGATCTTCGAACCTTTTAAAATCAATTATATTACCGGAGAAACTACTCAGCTGTTTGAAAATAAAGATGTAAACAGTCCTATTGATGATTATATTTTTGATAAAGACGGAAATTTGAGAGGCTACAGCATTCTTGAAAACGGGTTAACTACAAAAACCTATTATAAAGACCTACAGACGGGAAAATTCAACCTGATCAAATCTGCAGACTGGTCTGATACTTTTGGAATCATCGAATTTAATGAGAATTCAAAAAATAAGGATGAAGCCTATGTCGTAACCAATCTGGATAGTGATAAAGCGAGGGTGGTACTTTATGATCTAAAGAAAAATGCAGTGATTAAAGAAGTGTATTCCAATCCTGTATACGACGTAAGTTCTATAAGCACAGCTGGTAAAAACAGAAATTATGAGCTGGATCTTATCAGCTATGAAGGAGTAAAAGGAGAAACGGTTCCGGTAAGTAAATTTTATAAAGAAATAGATGATAAATTAAAAGCTCAGTTTGGAGATAAGGAATTTGGAATCGTTTCTTCCGATGATAATAATGATAAACTTCTCGTTGTCGTAGGAAGTGATAAGCTGTATGGAACCTATTATGAATATGATACAAAAACCAAACAGACCAAACTTCTTTATAACCTGATGCCTCAGCTGAAAGAAGAAGATATGGCCGAAATGAGACCTATCGAATTTAAAAGCAGAGACGGATTGACCATTCATGGATATATCACATTGCCTAAAGCTGCACTGGAAGGGAAAAGAGTTCCTTTAATTGTAAATCCTCACGGCGGCCCTCAGGGAATCAGAGACCGATGGGGATTCAATCCGGAAACACAGCTTTTTGCAAGCAGAGGATATGCTACCCTTCAGGTTAATTTCAGAATCTCCGGAGGATATGGAAAATCATTCCAGAAAGCAGGCTACAAACAAATCGGAAGAAAAGCCATGGACGATGTGGAAGATGGTGTAAAATATGCCATTGAACAAGGTTGGGTAGATAAAGATAAAGTTGCCATCTATGGAGGAAGCCATGGCGGATATGCAACATTAATGGGGCTGATTAAAACTCCGGATCTGTATACCTGTGGAGTAGATTATGTAGGAGTATCCAACATTTTCACCTTCTTCGCCTCCTTCCCGGAATACTGGAAGCCATACAAAGAAATGGTAAAACAAATCTGGTATGACCTGGACAATCCTGAAGAAGCTAAGATTGCTAAAGAAGTTTCTCCGGTATTCCAGATCGACAAAATCAAGAAACCATTATTTGTAGTGCAGGGAGCGAATGATCCAAGAGTAAATATCAATGAATCTGATCAGATAGTGAAAGCTATGCGTGCCAAAGGTTTTGAAGTTCCTTATCTGGTAAAATATGATGAAGGACACGGATTTGGGAAAGAACCAAACAGAATAGAACTTTACAAGTCGATGTTAGGATTCTTTGCAGAAAATTTTAATAAATAAACTATTAATCTTATAAAGATGGAAACGGAAGGCAAAAGCCTTCCGTTTTTTGTTTGGATAAATAGCGATAACACTATTTAACATTACATAACTATTCGATAACTAATAATGACATCCATTCTGCAGAAATTTGTGCATCAAAAAAATACTACATGGCATTATTATTCAGATTATTTATGGTTATGATCTTAATCATCCTTAGTATTTTTATAAAAGCTCAATCCAATACTGTAGAAAAAGATAATATCAGTAGCAGAAAAACATTGGAAATTTTGGCTCCCTCAAAAACTAATACCCGTGAACGTATTGAAATTCCCTTCGAAGTGCATGATGGTTTAATTTTTGTGCAGGCCTCTCTCAACGGAAAGAAGGGTACATTTATATTGGATAGCGGGGCTCCGTATTTGATACTGAATTCAGATGCAGAAAATATAACATATAATTCGTCCTATAAAAGTGAAGCCTGTGGAGTAGGTGGCAAAGTGAAAAAATCAGGTTCGGCTCATATAAAATCATTTGATTGGAATGGTATTACCCTTTCTGAAGGAAATGTGCTTTCTGTCTCTATGTCTCATCTTAGTAATAAGAAAAATATTTTAGGTTTAATTGGCTACTGTGTATTTAATGATTATACATTAACGTTTGATTATAAAAGACATAAGGTTACAGCAGTATTAAACACTTCTTTGGCTAAAGAAAAAGAGCTTAATGATAAACCTTTTACAACAATTCCTTTTGAAATGTATATGCATTTTCCTGTTTTTTCTATGGAAATCAATGGCAAAATATACAATATGGCATTAGACTCAGGAGCCGCTTCCAATGTTCTTTATGAAAAGTATGTTCCTGAATTAAAAGACTTCATCACCAGTTATAGAAAAGGTAATCTTACGGGAATAGGAGGGAAAACCAAAGCAAAAAAAGGGCATATTAAAAAATTAGAAGTCGGAAGTATCAGCTACAAAAGACTTAGTTTCATTTTTGAAAATGATATGCTTAATGGGCTCAACAAGAAAAGCACATTAAAGATAGATGGTTTACTAGGATATGGATTTTTAAAGCAGTACATCACAACAGTAGATTTTAAAGCTAAAGAAATACGTATTTATAAAAGATAACATTCACTCATCATTAGTGCTGCTGCTAAGGATTTCCTGGCAGCAGTTTTTTATTTCAGCTTACTATTAAGCGATAGCCGGTAGCTCTTATATTGATAATACTAATTCTCGGATCTTCAGAAAGATATTTCCGAAGCTTTGAAATAAAGACATCCAGGCTTCTGCCATTGAAAAAATGATCATCTCCCCACAATTCCAGCAGTGTTTCTTTCCGTGGTAAAAAACCATCTTTACTTGTAGCCAGACGATAAAGGATTTCCCCGGATCTGGGCGAAAGCATGATCTCTTTATCCTTATATGTCAGTTTATAAGTACTATGATTATACTCATAACTTCCTATAATAATGTTATTTGAAGAGTTTGTCTTGGGTGAAGAACGCTTAAGGATTCTGTGGATTCTTGCACTAAGCTCTTCTATACTGAAAGGTTTTCTCATATAATCATCTGCACCCAGAGAAAATCCCTTAAGAACATCTTCTGTTAAAACCCGTGCGGAAATAAGAATCAGAGGAGTATGGTTGTTCATGTCTCTTATCTGCTTAAGGAAACTATAACCATCAAGCTGAGGCATCATGATATCAGCAATAATGATATCAAAATTTTCCTTCATAATTGCTTCAAGACCCTCGGTTCCATTGTTTACCCACATTATAGAAAAATTCATTCTTGTGAGCATATCAGTAGTGATTTCACCCAGGTCCGGATCGTCTTCTAAATATAATATTCTTGGTTTATTCATCTGTAGCAATTTTAATTTCCATGGTTGTACCTTCGGTTTTCTGTCTTATAATCTTTATGCTTGCCCCTTGATTCATCAGAGATTTTCTTACAAAGCTTAAGCCCAGTCCAAAACCTTTGATATCATGCGTATCATCATTGACAATTCTAAAATAAGGAGAAAAAACATCTTCAGTATATTTCTCAGGAATTCCCAGCCCATTATCTTTTATTCTGATCAAAACATTATTTTCCATCTTTTCAGCGGAGATCAAAACCAGTGGGCTGTTTGCTGAGTACTTAAGTGAATTGTCTATTAAATTTGAAAAGACCTGTGTAAGCTGTTCGTAATTTCCTTTTACATGGATATTCTGGTCTATATTAATAGTGCTGATTTTGGCTTCCTTTTTGTGAATAATGCCGGATAAATTTTCTTTTACATCTTCCAATAAATGGGTAAGATTTATACTGGTTAGCGGCAGTTTTTCAGTATTATGATCGGATCTTGCGTGCTGGAGAATAGATTCTACAAGTTGGGACAGCTGCCTGCCAGCTCTCTGTATCATTCCGGCGTATTTTTTTGCGCTTTCGGGTTCGTTTGTAACGTCGTATTTTTCAAGACCTTCTGCAGCAATGAGAATGGTAGAGATTGGGATTTTAAGCTCATGAGTCATATTGCGTGTGAAGATTTCTTTATTTTTCAATAGTTTCTGATGAAAAATAAGGCTTTTAAAAAGAATAAAAATAGTCACCAGGAAAAGTAAAATATACAGCACCGAAAATATAATCGCTTCTTTTATTTCACTAATCACCAGACTTGTCATGTTTTCGATATGAATACGGTAGGTGGTGTTAAGTCCCAGCAATGAATTAAGGGGAGCTGTTGTATTTTTATCCGTAGTTTCTGCATTCTTCGGGTAAGTTCTTTTGATCTTTTTTCCCTCATACAATATGGTGATTTCAGCATCCTTATTCAACATTTTTTTTAAAGTGCTTTTCATGGAAATATATAAAAGAAGATCCAGTTTTTCATCACTGTAAAAGGGAGTGTTTTGCTGTTTAAAACTTTTATTGACCATCTTTTTTGTGGGCTCACTGATAAAGACTTCTATATTTTCTTTTTTGTTTGGTCTGTTCTTCTTATTCAATTTTTGTTTGAGAATAGGCTCATTAAGCATATTATTAACTAATAGCTGAATCATTTCAGATCTGGTACGTTCTAAAATTTCCTCTTTTTTGTTTTGAAAGCTAATACAAATCCAGTATCCCTGAAAAACAAGAACAACAAATATGGTCAGAACAAAAAGTAATTTTCCAAAATGGGTAGATATTTTATTCATATGATGATATAACATATCGAAATTAGCATATTATAGAACATAAAAATAACTTGATAACACTATTTAACACTATGTAACATTTTGATAACCCATGTCTGAATGTTTTTGGAGGAAATTTGAAGTATTGAATTGACCTATAAAGAATTGTTTAATGCTAAAAATGTAAAGGATGAGTTTAAAATTTAAAATATTGGCTGTCGCACAAGCCATGCTATCTGTAATTATAATCAACGCCCAAAAACACACAAAGTTACCAGGTGACACCACACTTCCTTCTTCTAAAGAGAATCTTGAGAAACTTATTTCTTTTGACAAAGGAGATTTCAAGTATAAAGTGGAAGACTACTTTGAAAAACCAAAAGCTTCGGCATTTAAAATCTCTCCGGATGGGAAATATCTTTCCTATAAAGAAAAAGATCAGGACAAAAAGAACCATGTTTATATCAAAGATCTAAGTTCAGGAAAAATTACCAAAGCCATTACAGAAAAAGATGATTTGATTGGGAGCTATGGCTGGCTCAACAGCAGACGTCTATTCTATACACAGGATAAAGGGGGGAATGAAAATATTCATCTTTATGCTGCAGATATAGATGGCGGCAATACTAAAGACCTTACCCCATTTGAAGGAACTACAATTGGGTTTGTTCAAATAATAAAAGACACAGATTTTGTTATCGTTACGATAAACAAGAATAATAAACAAATTTATGAGCCTTTTAAAATCAATTATAAAACGGGAGAAATGGTTCAGTTGTTTGAAAATAAAGATGCTAAAAAACCTATTGATAACTATATTTTTGATAAAGACGGTAATCTGCGGGGATATGTAATTCTTGAAAATGGATTAATAAAAAAAACATATTATAAAGATCTGCAGACAGGTAAATTTAGTCTTATTAAATCTGTAGACTGGAAAGATAAGTTCAGTATTATTGAATTTAATGAAAATTCTAAAAATAAGGATGAAGCCTACGTAGTAACGAATCTGGATACTGATAAGAAAAGAATTGTGCTTTATGATCTTAAGAAAAATGTAGTGATCAGAGAAGTATATTCAAACCCTGTATACGATGTAAGCTCCATAAGCACGGCTGGTAAAAACAGAAACTATGAACTGGATTTCATCAGCTATGAAGGTGTTAAAGAAGAAACTGTTCCGATGGGTAAATTCTATAAGGAAATTGATCGCCAGCTGAAGTCTCAGTTGGGGAACAAAGAATTCGGGATTGTTTCCTCTGATGATAATGATGAGAAATTGCTGGTATTTGTCGCAAGTGATAAGCTGTATGGAATCTATTATGAATATGATACAAAACTAAAGAAACTGAAATTGCTTTATAATCTCAGACCACAGCTTCAGGAAGAAGATATGGCAGAGATGAGACCTATTGAATTCAAAAGCAGAGACGGAAAGACCATTTATGGATATATTACATTACCTAAAGCTGCGCTGCAAGGAAAAAAAGTTCCTTTAATTGTAAATCCTCACGGAGGTCCACAGGGAATCAGAGACAGCTGGGGATTCAATTCGGAAACACAGCTTTTTGCAAGCAGGGGATATGCTACCCTTCAGGTGAATTTCAGAATATCCGGAGGCTATGGAAAGGAATATCAAATATCAGGATATAATGAAATTGGAAGAAAGGTGATGGATGATATAGAAGATGGAGTAAAATATGCTATTAGCCAGGGTTGGGTAGATCAAGATAAAATTGCCATTTATGGAGGAAGCCACGGAGGTTACGCTACACTGATGGGATTGATCAAAACTCCTGATTTATATAAATGCGGGGTAGATTATGTAGGTGTGTCCAACATCTTTACATTCTTCGATTCATTCCCTGAATATTGGAAACCGTTCAAAGAGCAGGTGAAACAGATCTGGTATAATCTGGATAATCCCAGACAAGCTGAGATTGCTAAAGAGGTTTCACCTGTTTATCAGATCGATAAAATTAAAAAACCATTATTTGTAGTACAGGGAGCCAATGACCCAAGGGTAAATATTAATGAATCCGATCAGATGGTGAAAGCTATGCGTGCAAAAGGTTTTGAAGTCCCCTATATGGTAAAATATGATGAAGGGCATGGGTTTGGAAAAGAACAAAATAAAATTGAGCTCTATAAATATATGTTAGGTTTTTTTGCTCAGAATTTTAATAAATAATAAACCAATCAATTTTTATATTTTCAGAAACGGGGAGTAGTTACTTTCCGTTTCTTTTTTATTGCCTCAAACAAAATCATGATACATTATCATTCATCACCCCTAGCCCCGATAGCAGTGGTTACCCCGGAGCAAGGGTGGGAGAGTAGGAGGGTTGAGGTTGTGGGACAGCCTGGCGTGAGGAGTATGAGCGGATAGCGGGAATAAGCTTCTGAAAAATAGATATAGGTAAATTGCTGATAATTTGATGAATAAAATACCGATGGATAAAAGAAAAATTGATTTCTAAGAAAAATATTTTAAATTTATTAAAGTAAAACCAAAAGATCAGCCGTCATAGCAATATGGAGGTTGTCGAAAAAATAACAATGCCACAGAAAGAGAAAGAAAGTATCATCTCGCAGACCGTTTCCAACTACGGAGGGAAGCTGATGTCTTATATTCGTCCGAAAGTGAAAAATACGGAGGATGCGGAAGATATTCTGCAGGAAGTGTGGTATCAGTTCAGTAGCCTTACGAATATTTCGGAGATCGTAAATGTTGGTGGGTGGCTGTATAGAGTAACGGCGAATAAAATAACGGATCGTTACCGTAAAAAGAAAACAGAAAATCTTGAAGATTTCGTATATGAAGATGAAGACGGCAGTTTTTCTATCAAGGATATCCTTTTATTGGATGAGAGCGCTGGTCCTGAAGTAAAAATGTTTCAGGATGAGATCTGGAAAAAACTGTTTGAAGCACTGGATGAACTTCCCGAAAAACAAAGGCTTGTCTACGTAGAAAATGAACTGAACGACAAAACACTCCAGGAGATTGCCGATGAACAGGGAGAAAACATCAAAACCATCATCAGTAGAAAAAACTATGCTGTGAAGCATTTGAGAAACAGACTGAGAAAGTTATACGAAGATTTAAAAAGTTAGAAAAAGAAATTATGAATCATAAACACAAAAAGGGTTGGATTTTTTTATTGTTATGTCCGCCATTAATTTTAGCCGCTGTTACATGGATTGTAATGCTGCTTTGGAACTGCCTTCTCCCGGAGATTTTAGGAGTGAAAACGATTACCTTCTGGCAGGCAATGGGTATACTGATCCTAAGTAAAATTCTTTTCGGAGGTTTCCATTTCGGTAAAGGGATGAAAGACTTTAAGGAAAGAAAAATGAGAGAGAAAATGGAAGGCTGGTCACCGGAAGAAAGAGAGAAATTCAAGGAAGTCTGGAGGAATAAATGTTCCGGAGGATTCTTCAACAGAAATAACGAATAATTTGAAATTTTTTAAGAAGTAGTAAAGTAAAATTAGAATTCATTCGTCTCTATAAAAAACAAGAAGTAGTAAAATTTAAAATTTTGAAAAAATGAAAAATTCAGCATTAAAAGGAGCTCTGGGAGCACTAGCCGTTGTAGGTGTAGCCTTAATCGCTAAAAAAGCAATACAAAGAAAAAAGTTTATCAAAGGTATTTTTGATGAATATGGAATCAAGGAAAAGTCACCTTTCGGACTGGCAGATAAGATCAGAGAAATGAATGATGAGGACTATCAGGAACTGAAAGGAAAATTCAAAAAAGAATTCCATTCAAGATGCTGCAAAAAGGATAATACCTGTGAAGCATAAGAAAAGTAAAAACTAAATTGAAATTGTTACATTCCGGCACGGGAAGCTCTGCTTCCCGTGCCGGAATTTTTTATTTAAACACTTCCTGTAAAGGCTTTTTAAGACTATATTTGTTATTATTAAAAGCTATTTCCGGTTATGATGAAGGTTAAGAATATTTTCTTTGTGGTATTTTCGTTTTTCCCGATTATTATGTTG
Organism: Chryseobacterium sp. 'Rf worker isolate 10'; assembly: GCF_050753305.1. NCBI lineage: Bacteria > Pseudomonadati > Bacteroidota > Flavobacteriia > Flavobacteriales > Weeksellaceae > Chryseobacterium > Chryseobacterium sp. 'Rf worker isolate 10'. Next base: position 1,851,540 of record NZ_JBOZOF010000001.1, on the reverse strand, counting down.
TGTCAAAAGTCGCAACAACAATATATTTTCTTTTTGCATAATAAATTTCTGGAAGATCATTCGTTTGAAGAAAAACATCCAAAATATGGAGTGGCTGAATATGAAACAATTCTCAATAAACTAATAAATCAAAACACCATTGTTATCTCTGAGAAAAGAAAACCGAATACAGATCCTACGGTTTATGCTGAAAAAGTGAAAAAACAGATTGACAGTCTCATGAAAAAAGGGATTCCAGCAGGGAGGATTACAGTGGTGGGAACTTCCCAGGGAGGATATATTGCTCAGTATGTATCTTTTTACGAGAAGAATCCACAATTGAAATTTGTGTTCATCGGAGCAAGTTTTAAGGATGATTCTTTGGAGAAAGATAAAAACTTTAAGTTGTATGGAAGGATTCTTTCTATTACTGAGAAGTCGGATGACGGGCATGTGCCGTTGTCAAAAGAACAGCGATTGATTAGATCTGATATTAAAGATTTTAAAGAAATAGAACTTAGCACAGGGTTGAATCGCGGTTTCCTTTTTAAAGCGCTCAATGATTGGATTATGCCTGCTAAAGATTGGGCTTCCCGGAAATAAACAGTGATTATCGGCTTGTAGATGCTGGGATTGAGATTTCTTTGAACTACGTTCTTTGCTCGGAATGACAAAGTTGCTATAAAATTATGCACTTCATTTTTAGAAGAGTACAATTTTATCGGAGATAAAATCTTCGCGTTTTAGAAGCACCCGTCTTATAGAATTTTTAGCGCTTTTGCGTTTTCCAACAGACAGCTTTGTAAATCATATTAAGATTACTTCATCTTTGATTCGCAATGACTTTATGAACCCTATTTTCCAACAAAATTTTTGTTGGAAATATCAAACACAAAGAAAAATAAATCCTTATTTTTGTAATGCTCAATGAAAGATTACTACTATTTTCTCGGTATATCCCAGGATGCTTCTGAAGAAGACGTCAAAAAAGCGTATCGAAAACTGTCTTTAAAATATCATCCCGATAAAAACGACAATGACGATTTTTTCGCCGACCGATTCCGTGAGATTCAGGAAGCTTATGAAACCTTGAGTGATTCTGTCAGAAGACGTGCTTATGACCAGAATCTGGAAAATCATCAGCGAAGTTTCAGGTATAATATTCCGCCTGCAATCAAAACTTTTACAGCGAATAAGATTCATGCGAAAAAAGGGGAGGAGATTATCATCAACTGGCAGACGAGTAATGCCGATGTGGTGAAGATACTGCCTTTCGGATTAGAAAAGCCGTATGGGGAAAGGATCTTTAAGATCACAGAATTTAAAGATGGAAAATTCCAGCTTCTGCTTCATGTAACCAATTCACTTTTACACAAAACGGTAGTACAGGGAATTACCATTACAGAAGTTTTTGAGAACGATTCTGAGAAGTTCAAAAATACGGTCGAGGAAATGTTTAAACCACAACCGGGAACAAGAATCAATAAAACGGGTCAGCCTAAAATTATGATGCTGATCTGGGGAATCATTATTATAGCAGCAGCTATTTATATGCTGATCAGAAATTTCAGCTGATTATGCCATTTTCTTCCTTCCCGGACACTTTTTACATCTTTTTCCTTTCTTGAACTTTTTGCAGCAAGACTTCTTTTCACAGAACATCTCTTCGTTATTGAATGAGTAAGGCGCCAAAGGCGGAACTTTAAATGGGACAATCATATTCATGATGCAAATATATTAATTTAGAATAAATATAATTAATAAATTTGCATAAAAAATTGCAGGCCTGAAAATTAGGCCTGCAATAGGGGCATTATTTAAGTGAAAATGAAGCTGAAAACTGCAGCCTGAAGGCATCAGATTTCATATCTCCAAAATTTTCAGTCATTGCATAATTTCCTTCCACACCCATTCTCAGATTTTTATAAGGCTGATAAATAAGATTGATCGCCGCATTCTGAAAACGCTTCATCATACTATTTATAACTGCGGGATTGAATCCGATCTGCGAATAACTATAATACATTACAGAACTCCATTTTGGAGACCACCAATGCTCATAAATTCCTAATATATTGAAAAGACTTAACGTTTCTGCTGTATTGCGCTGAGGATCAAAAACGGCATCATAACCTTCTCCGCTTAAAACAATGTTGTTTCTTGCAAATCCTTTTCCATAAGAAGCCTGCAGTCTGAAATCATCAAGATTCGTCACATATTTTCTGAGCGAAACAATTCCTCCAAATCCTATTTTTGTATAACTGCTTTCCCGGTTTTCATAATTAACAGGAGATAGGGTGGCACCAATTTTAGCATAATCCCGGGCATTTCCATAACGGTACATCCCTGTTACAATCGGGATCAGGCTTTTCTTTTTCCATTCAGGATGATTGCTGGGTATTGTCATACTTATTTTACCCGGATCTTCCAGAGAGAAAGATAAAGTCTCTTTATCAGAAAGCTTTTCAGTGTAGCGAACTTGAATGGAACGGTTAAGCATTGCGCCGTTGGCTCCGTTGAAGTCAAATATATTGGGGAAAATTTCAGAATCACTGAAATTGCTCCACGTTTGGCCTATCAGCCACTTTTTCCATTGAAGATAACCATGTCTTAATCTTGGTGCAGTAGTTCCGTTAGCTCCATAAAAGTCTATCTCTACATAGGCTGAAACCGGAGTGTCTCCATTTTGATACGTCTGTTTAAAACCCAACCCTACCTGGGATTGTCTTACGCTGAAATAACTGGACATTGAATTGTGTTGTGGAATTATAATAGAAGGAGCGACAATTCCATCTTTAGCCCCAACTTCCTGAAAATCCAACATTGCATCTGCATGTACAAATCCTTTTAAATAAGCAGACCATTTTCTTCCGGAAGAATCAGGTTCTGTATTTACAACCGTTATCTGTGCATTTGCTTTTGCCTGGCATACTACCAAAGCAATAGTCGCGAACGCCGGCCTGATAAGCCCGTTCTTTCTTTTCTTCGTCATCTATGTTGTTTTATGGTGTCTTTCTTATTTTTTCATATAATATATTCTCAGGTTAATAGTTGAATTTTCATTTGTTATCATAGCTTTTTTCCATATTGTGCAATACTTCAAACGAATGTACAAATGCTTCGGTAAACCGTTTAAGTGAATAATTTTAGGTTTTTACCAGGGTTAGGAAAAATGAAAACAAGAGAATCGAAATGAAAATAAAAGGAATATTCTTTAAAAGTTTATTTTTTTGAAATTAAATTCATTAAACAGTGAAATAATTATTTTTGTTTTTTAACATTTAAAAAGACTTTAGCTTGGAATTTTAAGAATTTTTAAGAAAATAGAGGGGCATTTTCTGTGTTGCGAAATCGCTTAAAAAATCGTAATTTTACGAATCTTTTTTACAAACAAAATCTAATAAATAAAAATGAATACAGAACAGTTTGTGAGCCGTCACATTTCCCTTAATGAAGCCGATAAGCAGGCGATGTTGGAAAAACTTGGCGTTTCTAGTATTGAAGAGTTAATTTCTCAGACGATTCCATCTTCTATCCGTTTAGAGAAAGATCTTGAGATCTCGGAACCGCTTTCTGAATACGAAATGTTGAACCACTCAAAAGAATTGGCATCAAAAAATACAGATTATACAAGTTATATCGGTTTTGGATACCACAATACACTTTTGCCTTCAGCAATCCAAAGAAATATTTTTGAAAACCCTAGCTGGTATACTGCCTATACACCTTACCAGGCAGAAATCGCACAGGGTAGACTTGAAGCTCTTCTTAATTTCCAGACTGTAGTATGTGACCTTACAGGTTTTGCATTAGCCAATGCATCCCTGTTGGATGAGTCTACTGCTGCAGCTGAAGCAATGCACATGTTCTTCAACAACAGAACGAAAGATCAGAAAAAAGCAGGAGCTAATAAATTCTTTATCTCAGATCTTGTACTTCCTCAAACAGTTTCTGTATTAAAAACAAAAGCTGAAGGATTAGAAATCGAAATCGTAGTAGGAGATCACAAAACTCACCAGTTTGACGGTTCTTATTATGGTATTTTATTACAGTATCCTGGTAAAAACGGAATTGTTCTGGATTATACTGAAGATATCGTAGAATACAAAAAACTTGACCTTCAGGTAGCAGTTGCTTGTGATCCGATGGCTTTGGTTAAACTAAAGTCGCCGGCAGAAATGGGTGCTGACTGTGCCGTAGGAACTACACAAAGATTTGGTATTCCATTAGGATATGGTGGTCCTCACGCAGCTTTCTTTGCTTGTAGAGAGGATTATAAAAGAGATATCCCGGGAAGAATTATCGGGGTTTCTCAGGATATGTACGGAAGACGTGCATTAAGAATGGCGTTACAGACAAGAGAGCAGCACATCAAAAGAGAGAGAGCTACTTCAAACATCTGTACAGCTCAGGTTCTTTTGGCAGTAATGGCAGGAATGTATGCTGTTTACCATGGTCCAAAAGGATTAAATTATATTGCAGATCAGATTCATTTTAAAGCAAATGCTTTGAAAAACGGTCTTAAAGCCTTAGGATATCAGGTAGTAGAAGAGCCAATCTTCGATACTGTAAAAATCACTATGCCTGAAGAGGAGAAAGCAAGATTAGTAAGATTAATGCTTGATCACAGACTAAACCTAAACTATTTCACAGAAGGTGTAGTAAGCATTGCGATCAACGAAAGTACAACATTAGAGAAGTTAAATGATCTGATGGCTTCTTTCGCTCAGTTTAAAGACAAGCAGACTTTCAAATTAGAAATAAAAGAAGGATACAGCATTCCGGAAGAAAATTTAAGAAAAGACGAAATTCTTACAGAATCTGTATTCAACAAATACCATACGGAAACAGAATTGATGCGTTATATCAAGCGTCTTGAGAGAAAAGATTTATCATTGACGCATTCAATGATTTCTTTAGGATCTTGTACCATGAAACTGAACGCAGCAACTCAAATGTTACCGCTTTCTTGGGAAAACTGGGGGGCTGTTCACCCATTTGTACCTGTAAACCAGGCTGAAGGATATCAGGAAATGATCCGTGAACTAGAGAAAGACTTAGCAGAAATTACAGGTTTCGCAGGAACTTCTCTTCAGCCAAACTCTGGAGCTCAGGGAGAATATGCAGGATTAATGGTTATCAGAGAATATCACATTTCAAGAGGAGACCACCACAGAAATGTAGTGTTGATTCCTCAGTCTGCACACGGAACAAACCCGGCTTCTGCTGCTATGGCAGGAATGAAAATCGTAGTCGTGAAAAACCTTGAAAACGGGGAAATCGACTTCGAAGATCTTAAAGCTAAAACAGAACTTCATTCAGCAAACTTATCAGCTGTAATGATCACTTATCCTTCAACTTACGGATTCTTTGATGCTAACATTAAAGAAATTACCAATCTTATCCACGAACACGGAGGACAAGTATATATGGATGGGGCTAACATGAACGCTCAGGTAGGATTTACAAGTCCAGGAAATATCGGAGCTGATGTTTGCCACCTTAACCTTCACAAAACTTTCGCAATTCCTCACGGAGGTGGAGGTCCTGGAGTAGGTCCAATCTGTGTTGCTAAACACTTAGTACCTTTCCTTCCTTCTAACGCGAATATCAGAATCGGGTCTAAAGAAGCTATCGAAGGTATTTCTGCTGCACCATACGGTTCAGGATTGATTCTTAACATTTCTTATTCTTATATTAAAATGTTAGGAACTGAAGGTCTTAAAAAAGCTACAGGACACGCAATCATGAATGCTAACTACCTGAAAGAAATTTTAGCAGAGCATTTCCCAATCTTATATTCAAATGAAAACGGAAGAGTAGCTCACGAATGTATCGTAGATTTCCGTCAGTTCAAATCTTTAGGAATTGAAGTGGCTGATGTGGCGAAGAGATTAATGGATTATGGTTTCCATGCTCCTACCGTTTCTTTCCCGGTTGCAGGTACATTGATGATTGAGCCTACAGAATCTGAAAGCAAGTCTGAAATTGACCGTTTTGCAGAAGCATTGATCTCTATCAAAAAAGAAATCGATGAAATTGCTAATGGAGAAGCAGATGCTGCAAACAACGTATTGAAAAACGCTCCTCACACAGAACAGCTGGTAATCTCTGATTCTTGGGATAAACCATACAGCAGAGAAAAGGCAGCTTATCCGCTGGAGTGGGTGAGAGACCACAAATTCTTCGCTTCTGTATCAAGAGTAGATGAAGCATACGGAGACAGAAACTTAGTATGTACTTGTGAGCCTATTGAAGCTTATATGTAATATTTGTTTTAAACATAAAAAATCCCTCTCAGTGATGAGAGGGATTTTTATTTTATAATCATTGCGAGCAAAGCGAAGCAATCTCAATGCTCGATGATATTTTTTTTATTTTCCTTTGATCATTTCTTCTAACCTAGACATCATGTCATCCTTTTCCTTTAGCATTCTTTCGTAAAGCGCAATTTTTTCTTCATGAAGCAGGATGATTTTATCAATAGGATTATAATTATTGACAATTACACCTGTTGCATTATCATGAAAGTTGCTTGCAATAATATTGATAGCCTGTTCTTCGTCAAAATTTTGAAAAGCTTCCACTGGAATTTTTAATACCTCAGATATTTTTTGAAGTAAAGGATCTTCGATGATTTCTTTCTGTTCCAATAAGGAAATTTTCTTCTGATTCCAATCGTCACCTAGATCCAGCGCCAAAGCTTCCTGCTTGATGCCTAGCATTTCTCTGAATCTTTTTACATTTCTTCCCTGATGTATCTTTTGTTCCATTTGTGGTTTTTATACTTATTTGAAGGTTTGAGTAGTAAAGATAGAAAATTGTGTTGGAAAAATAGAAAGTATGTTTGAAGTTATTTTTTTATAGATCTAATATGCGCTTACAGCTTTATTGGTTTTAAGTTGAGAGTATTTTAAAAAACGAATTTTATTTTTGTTTATTTAAAATAGACTTTGCGGAGCGTAGACCTCAAATATAAACAGAAATCCTTTTGCAAAATAACAAAATCACCTCTCAAACATTGAGAGGTGCCTTAGTATTTAAATTCTAATTTGTTATCTTCTTTTAACGGTATAAGCCAGCAAAATGGCTACGCCCATTGTAACGCAGGTAATAATTGAAATAGTTTCAATTGAAATTCCACTTTTTATCTGTGGGTTTTCTTTTTCACATGAAAAAAAGAATAATAATGTCATTAATAGACATACCGATAGTAATTTTTTATTCATAAATGCATTTGTTTGGTTATGAAATGTTTATATCAAAAAGTATACCGGATTTGTAGACTGCTAAAGTGTTTTTAGAATTTATTTTAATGATGATATTTGATGTAAAATTTAAGCCTTTCCTTCATCCCAATAATAGCTGTCCGGGTAGATTCTGGCTCCAAAAACAGCCGTTCCTACACGCACAATTGTAGCACCTTCTTCAATGGCTGTTTCCAAATCTCCGCTCATGCCCATGGAAAGCTCTTTCATTTCTACGTTGGGAATATTTTCTTGGATGATATCCTGCTGAAGTTTTTTCAGGATTTTAAAACATGTTCTTACTTTCTCGGTTTCGGCACTGAATAAACCAATCGTCATTAAGCCTTTTATCTTCAAAGTAGAGTAGTGAGAAACCTTTTTGATAAGTTCGATTGCTTCATTGGGATTAACTCCAAATTTACTCTCTTCATTGGACGTATTCACCTGAATTAAAACATCTATCGTTCTGTTTTCGGTTGAAAGCTTTTGATGAAGTTTTTCAGCCAACTCCGGACGATCAAGAGACTGAATGCATGAAACATCATATTTCAGAATATCTTTGATTTTATTGGTCTGAAGATGTCCTATAAAATGGTTTTCATGAAGAACATCCTTGAGATCCTCATATTTTTCCTTCAATTCCTGGACTTTGTTTTCAGCAATTAAGGTATGGCCGTATTCCAGCGCGATTTTGATACGATCTGAAGAAACGGTTTTGGTTGCCAGTAATAATCTAACTTCATCAGTTCTCCTTCCTGATTTTTCACAGGCATTTTTTATCCGGTCATTGATCACGTTGAGATTGTGGAGAATATCTTCTTTCATGATGAAATAGTTTCTTTGGCTTCCAGTTTTTTAATTAAAGCCGCTTTCACAGCCGTTAAAGCATAATCCTTAGCTTCGGCAAAAGAAATAGAATATTTTCTTTCAACCGTTCTCATATCTTCAGGGAACTTTGCCAGCAATTGATCGTAAAACGTATCCAGAATTTCAGCAGAAGGCATTTCGTAATTTATCTTCAGCTGAAAACGTCTTATTAAGGCTGTATCAATAATCTCAGGGTGGTTGGTTGCACAAAGCAAAAGAGAATTTTCAGGGTAATAATCAATCAGTTGAATTAACGTATTAACCAGTCTTCTCATTTCGCCAACGTCCTTATCATCGCTGCCCCTTGCTTTCCCGATCTGATCCAGCTCATCAAGAAAAAGTACAGATCTTTCACGTCCTGCTTTATCAAAGATCATTTTAATGTTCTGAGACGTTTCGCCAATACGCGAGAAACAATATTACTCAGATTCAATATCATGATGTTTTTCCCTAATGCGTTGGCGATAGCTTTTGCCGTCATTGTTTTCCCGCATCCTGAACTTCCCTGCAGCAAAATCTTATTATTAACCGGAAGACCGTATTCCTGCAGTTCTTTGATGTAGTTGTGTTCTTTGATAAGCTGTACAAGCTGATCCCGGTTGTTTGTATTGAGAAATACCTCGTTAAGTGTTACCTGTTCTTTATCTTGAATAATGAGGTTGTACAGATTCATAATGACAATTAAAAGATTATTGAATAAACAAAGATAAAGCTTTATTGTATGCCGGAAGAAATCCTAAAAAATAATAAACATCTGGTCCAGCGGAAAGTGAATTATAAATGATAAATGATGAATGGTGAATGATGAATGGATGTTGGTATTAGAAATAATTTGGGAAAATCTGCAAGATCTGCGGGTAAAAAAGATATTGCAAAAAAAACCACCAATAAAAAAGAAAAGCCAGACTTACGACCGGCTTTTCTCATTTGGATATTAAAATTTGTTATGAAACTAAGATCTTTCTGCTTATGTTTTTGGGCCCTTTTACCCGATGGTAAAAGAGCAATCTGATCTCTCAGACTAAAAACATAAAACAATATAATTAGTATAGATATTCTATAGGCTTATTTTATTTTAAAATTAGTTTCTTTCTCTTCTTACTGTCATTAAATAGGAAGCGATTACTACTAAACCTGTTGCGATACCGATATAAGTTACCATTTTGTATTATTTTTAATTATTTGACTTTTTTTTATCAATCTTTCAATTGTAATATTACTACTTTCAAATCACGTGCCAAAGTAAATAGTTATGATGTATATCAGTGTATTACGAGAGTTGATGTTCATTTATTGGTGAAATTTTATTTACATTAAATTAATGAATTATTGAAAATTTATTAATACTTTTATTACTCTATCTGTAAAATTTTATTAAAACGTTAACCGTTTCTCGACTTCTATATTGGACTTGATAAAACAAATAATAAATAATGCTTAGCATAATATTGCTGTAAAGTGTATTTTGTGAACTTTAATTTTCACCTGAAATGGATTTTCATGTTAAGAAAACTTATTTTTAATCCAGATTTTTTTCCCTAGGAATTTTTGTCAGCTGTCACATTTCATGACGTGGAGAAATATTGTTTTTGTGTCATGGCAGAAAAAAAGTTGATACACTGACACGTTTTTTATTCCTGTTAATTTTCCATGTGACTAAAAATAAAGCGTTTAAGTTGTGTTAAGTGCCTGTGTAGTAAATAGCCGTATTAATGGATGTTAAAAAAGCAGCTTTTCATAAAGTATTAGAAAGGAGAGAAACACCTGCATTCTTGGGAATAAAGAGATGATCATATTTGTTTCCTTTTTGGAATTACCGAAGTGCTTTCGTTACTTTTGTATAAAGAATGAATTTATGGGACGCAGTTATATTTTTCTTGCTTTGGCAATTATATTTGAGATCATCGCTACCACTTTCCTGAAAAAATCTGAGGAGTTCTCCAAACTGTGGCCATCCGTGGTGACCGTTATCGGGTATGCCTGTGCTTTCTATTTTTTGAGCCTTACGCTTCGGCATATCCCGGTAGGGATTACCTATGCCATTTGGTCCGGAGTAGGAATTGTCTTTATAATAGTGATAGGAGTATTAGCATTCAAGCAGGTTCCGGACCTGCCTGCCATTATTGGTATTGCTTTGATTATAATCGGAGTGATTATTATTAATGTATTTTCAAAAATGGGTACTCACTAGAAAATAATCTCGTGGCGTTTTTCCATCTGTTTCCAATGTTGTGCCCTTGTTTTGTATAAAAAAAACTTTCCCAGTTTATATTTGAACTTTAAATATCCGCGGAATTCAATGCCGCTAAATAATGTAAAAGGAATTGTTGGATTTTCCTCTAATGATTCCCTTATTCCATTGCTGAATACAGTAGGACCTGTAGTAGCATGGATATTATGTGGATATCGGTGACTGTTTATATTATCTATCATCAGTTCTAATGTTTTCTTTAGAAAAGGATGATTTTTATTGAATATAAGCGCCCATTGAACATACAGATTTTCGTGTCTTTCTACACTGATTACAGCTTCATCATTATCCTTAATCAATTCTCTGAACGGTTTGATAATACTGCTGTCGACATCCAGATATACACCTCCTTTCTTATATAAAACAGCATATCTGAAAAAATCAGCTTTTGAAGCACCAATCCTCAGTTTATGATAAGTTTCAATATATTGGGGCGGAAATTCTTCTGTGAGAAATTTTTCTATGTCCTGATCATCATAAAAGTAATACTTGTATTCCGGATTCTTTCTTTTCATATTCCAGATATGATAACGCGTAATCAGAGGAAGTTTTTTAGTTATAAAAGTCTGAAATATCTGTTTAGGTACTGCCATATTCAATTTTATTCAATTCTTAGAGGAAAATCCCGAAATCATTTTCATAAACCATTTGCATAAGTGGTAATAAAATTTTTCATGAATGAGAATACTCTTAATTTATGTTTTCTGAGGTTTTGATTGTATTTTGGGTGAATGGTTAAATCCCAATAGATAGAAATTTTAATTTTTTTTTAATATTTTTTTTCAGATCCTGATAATGAGCTGGAAAACTTTAACATTGAACTATTGTTGATCTTATTTTACTCTTCGTCTTTCAAATGGATTATAAGAAATACCGGCATTGAAATAGAAAGAAGGTTTATAAGTCCCCTTCCATACATAATCATTAAAGGATTCCTGTTTGTTAAAAGCCCTGGAATTAATATTCGCTCTGAGCCCTGCTTTAAAAGTTCCTATGAAATTTCCTCCAAGATTGTGTTCATAGATCGCACCCGAATTGAGAGCTACCTGCCGGAATTCATACGTATTATTATTGCGGTAGGTGTAAAAGGATGTATTATCCATCTCTGTTCCCAGAGATATTCTTCCGTTTGCAGCAATATCTTTTCGTACTAATACTTTTTTCGGAAGCAGTACATCCAGTACCCATCTGTTATTGAATCTGTTTTCATAGGTGAAGATAGGCAGCACAGGAATCTGGGTACTCGGATCAATAATACCAGCCAGTCCGAGAGTCATTTTTGTTTTTGGAGTTACCTTTAAAATCAATGAAGCCGTAACCAATCCTCTGATACGTTCAAAATGCTGATCACTTCCATCCGTCGAAATACTCGCAGAATAAATGGCCGTTTTTTTGAACAACTGTGAAAAATAGCTAAGGTTGATCGCTTCCGAATGATAGTGGAAGTTTTCTTCACCTTCCGTTCCGGGGATGACAGAATTTTCGTTTCTGATTGAAGTGTAGCGATAGCTTAGGGCGGTGCTCAAAAGCCAGCTTCTGTTCTTGATAAAGTAAATATTAGCATCTGCCTTCACCTGTTGAAAGCTTTTCATCTTATTATCCGGAAGATCTTTCCCCTGAAGCTGTGAGGAAAAAGAGGAAGGCGCAACCAGCGTATATTCAAGATTGAAGTTTCGGGCCTGCGGAATTTTATCAGCAAAAAAAGCCCGTACTTTCAACAGAATACTGTCCTTTTTCTGAGCATAAATAATATTTTTAAAAGGGAGTATTGCCAGTGGTACAAGCATTCTTCTCAATGTTTTCATGGGCAGTTTATTTTAAGGATTGACTTACAGATTGAAAAAAATTGAATGTGAAAATTCTGTCATAGAAGATATCCAGACTGTTTTCGATAATGGCATCGGTATAGGAGGCCGTATCCGGAACAAAAGTTTCCTCTACAAAAACAAACCAGACTTCTGAAAGTCCATACCTTCTTCTAAACTCTTCAGAAGCATTACTGTCAGGCACGGCAGAATGTTTAAGGTCGCAAAAAAGAATCCCTTTTTTCTCTTCCTTATGTTCCACAATATTAATAGGATGATGAAGATAGCTGAGGATTTCCATTTTAGGATCAAAACATTCTACAAAATGATGTAAATCAATGAGCTGTATTACTTTTTCTTCCTGTTGAGATTCTGTCATAAAAAAGCATTTTAGTGATATTTCCTGAGTAAGTTGGTGAAAAGCTGTTAATTCCATAAGTGTCATTTTACAACACAAAGGAATAGAGAAAAGGAGCGCATGAATTTGTTTTTATACAAAACCGCCGGTATTTTATACAAAATCCGGAAAGCTGAAAATTGGTATAATAAAATGCAGGTTTTGTATAATAAAATAGTTGTAATTTCCGTTATTGTCTATTTTTGTTAACCTTAAAATGAGTTTATCGCATGAAATACAGTCCGTGGAAATTTGAAGAAACCTTTGCAATGGATTTTTTGGTGGAAGCGAAGTATGGACTCCGAAGACACCTCCTGTTTCTGATTTTCTTTTTCTTTTTGATGTACAGCGCGAGGTTCTGGCATTGGTATTCCGGAATGTATCAGTATTATGTATTGTTCTTTGTGTATACGATTCTCATTGCGATGGTCTACATAAATATATATGTATTGGTTCCGCGGTTTTTCTTTAAAACAAAATATGTTACCTACCTTGTTTTGCTTGTACTGATGGGAGTGGCGGGACTTAATTTTATCGGTTATGGTTTCAGGCTGTTCTTCGAAGAATTCAGAGTGAAAAATATTCTTAAGGAAAGTGAGAGGGGAGGAATTTATGAAGGAGTTCTGATGTGTATTCCGATCATCATGACGACCACAACCATAAAACTTTTGCAGAAATGGATCAATGATAATAAGAGGATCAATGAGCTGAGCAGCCTTACCATGAGTATGGAACTGAATGAGCTGAGAAACCAGATCAATCCTCATTTTCTTTTTAATATGCTGAATAATGTAAAAGCACTTATCAGGACAGACCCAGCAAAAGCTTCAGTGGTGATTGTGAAACTTTCCGAATTTCTGAGGTATCAGCTTTACGAAAATAGTGAAGAAAAAACGTTACTGACTTCAGAAATTGATTTTCTGTCCAATTTTTTAAATCTTGAAAAAATAAGGCGCGATAATTTCTCTTTTGATATTCATACAGAGGCAGATAAACGGATTGTCAACAGCACTTTTATTCCGCCCAATCTGTTTACCACTTTCGTAGAAAATGCAGTGAAACACAGTGTAGATCTCCATGGAGGAGCATCTTATGTGAAAATTGAAATCAATATTGAGAATAAACAACTTTATTTCAGATGCGTGAACTCAAGAAGTGCCGGTTATAGTGTTTCGGATAAGAAGAACAGCGGACTTGGTCTTGCTAATATCACCAGAAGGCTGGAGCTTCTTTATAATGATACTTTTGATCTTCAGATAGAATCCGGTGAGAAAGAATATAGTGTAAATTTAAAAATTCCCGTGTAATGAATTGTATTATCGTTGATGATGAACCTCTGGCAAGATCCGAAATGAGATCGCTGATTACTGAGATCGCCAGTATTGATATTCTTGGGGAGTTTTCTAATGCGCCTTCTGCTCTCGGTTTTCTTAAAGATAATGATGTTGATCTTATTTTCCTGGATATAGAAATGCCTATGGTGACAGGTCTTGAATTTGCAGAAATGCTTCCGAAAAAATCACTGATCATTTTTACAACCGCCTATTCCCAATATGCATTGAAGAGTTATGAATTGGAAGCTGTGGATTATCTTCTGAAGCCTATTGACTCCCAAAGACTGAAAAAAGCGATTGATAAAGCAACACTTTACACCGAATTGTTGTCTAAAGATACGGTGAAAAGTACAGTAGAATCCAATACTGCAGACTTCTTATTCATCAAAGCAGAGCGAAGATTTTATAAGATTAGTTTTTCAGATATTAAGTTTATTGAAGGACTTAAAGATTATGTGGTGATTCATACAATACAGCAGAAGCTTATTACGGCAATGAATTTAAAAACCATTCATCAGAAAATATCCGGTGAAACTTTCATCAGAGTAAGCAAATCATACGTCGTAAATATGAACTATATAGATTCGTTTGATAATCATAATATATACATCGAAGATTCTGAGATCCCTCTTGGAGAAGTCTACAGATCCGAATTTTTTACAAAATTTGCGGGAGGACTTTTGAACTCAGACTGATGGATGAGTAATTAGCAATGAGTAATATAAATATCACTCATGTGATCAAAAAATCTGTGAAAATCTGTGTAATCTGTGGCGAAAAAATGTATCCAATAGATCCTGACTATTATCCTGAGCGTTGTCGAAGGGAGCCCGTTTAAATAAATAAAATCTTTCAACGGCTTTAGCCAAAACCTGAAATGTCATCATTTAATTTTAATAAAGCTTCTGATCCTTTTCACAAAAGAAACTTCTTCTTTTTCCGACTCCTGTTTGTTTTTTGATAAGTTTCTGTCCACATATCGGACAGATAGATTTGGTGTGAACCAGCCAGTGCTTTTTCAAAACAAATTCTCTTTTCCATTTCAGAAAATCAAAACTGTAATTTCTGGCTTCGGCAATAAGTTCTTTTCTTTTTTTAGCAGGAAGATTACCCAATAAACTTTCAGGCTGAACTCCGATTCTGAAAAGAACTTCATTTTTAATAATATTTCCGACTCCCGAAAAAATATCCTGATTCATCAATGCATCACAGACCATCATTTTCGGATTGGATTTTAATTTGTTTTCGGCTTTCTTGGGACTCCATTGATCACTCATTATATCAGCTTCCCAATCAATCGTGGAAAGATATTCAAGAGGTACGGATTTTACGGAGCAGGTGTAAAAATAAATGCTCCCGGAAGAGAAAAACAAGGCTAAACGCAAACTTTGATCTGGTTTAGTCTGTTCATTAATACTATAGGAGCCAAACATTAATAAATGGATACGAATGGCTGCTTTTTCAAAAATAAGGTAAGTCTGCTTTCCAAAAGTCCGGATTTCCAGGAGAGATTGCCCAATGAACACCTCTTTTTCGAATTTGGCATTTCCTGAAACTTCTGTCACTTGCTGACCCGCAAATGGCTGCAGGTTTTCTTTCATTAATATGATGGATGGACCTTCAGGCATACGTTTATTTTGAGATAAAGATTCAAATAATATTCCATAATTGGATAAAATCTAAAGTTTTATCCCAAAATAAACCTATTCAAATTATATTCAGACAAGCTTTTGTCCTACAAATCGGATAACAGAACCCGTCCCGTTGTGGAATAATCCCTCACTCAGCTCAATTTCTGTTTCTGCTAATTCAATAATGCGATAGTCCGGAAAATCGGCTTTGATCTCTTCAATAGAAAATAAAGATTCAATATCTTTCGGGCCGCCTACCTTTTCGTTCTTTGCAATATATTCAAGATGACTTTTACTGAAAGCTTCGAAAATGACAAAGCCATCTTTACGCAGATATTGATTCAGCATCTGATGAATAGAAGACTTGATGGCACCCGGAAAATGGGCATAGATAAGAGCAATAGCATCAAACTGTTCTATCTGATAATCCAAAGTAGAAAGTTCTCCCACCTGATAATCAATAGAAGTTTTCAGCTGCTCAGCCAGTTGCAGTGCTTTGTTTCTTCCGTTTGCACTGATGTCGAAAGCAGAAACCTTCCATCCCTGTGTGGCTGCAAAAACAGCATTTCGGCCTTCACCTTCTGCAGGAAAAAGTATTTTGCCTGGTTTCAATTTGCTAAGCTGTTCTTTAAGATAATTGTTGGGTTCCGTTCCATACGCAAACTCTTCGCTGCCGTACCTTTCGTCCCATCTGTTGAGCCATGTATTGTCTGTCATAGTTATAAAGAATTTAAAATGTAAAAGAAGAATGTGAGTATTCTTCCGCTTATTAGTTGTGTCAAATGTAGAATATTTCCTGAAGCTTTCCGATCCCTAAAAAACGTTTACTATAATAGATTTTTTGAATGACAGATCTCTCTAATAAAAATCTAAATACTATTCCATACAATTAAAATTTGGAGTAATTTTGAAAAATGATGAATTTAAACCAGATTTTCACCAATCAACGTACAGGAAACAATCCACAGACTAAAGCTTCACGAACTGATTTTCAAAGGGATTTCGACAGAATTATCTTCTCTTCTGCCTTCAGAAGACTGCAGAATAAGACTCAGGTTTTTCCTCTTCCCGGAAGTGTTTTTGTACACAATAGACTTACGCATTCTTTGGAGGTATCATCCGTAGGAAGAAGTTTAGGAAGTATTATTGGTGAATTTATTGCTGAAGATTTTAAAAACGAACTTACTGAAGATTCAAAGAATTTTTATCTCTATAATTTAGGAAATGTAATTGCAGCAGCGTGTTTGTGTCATGATGTTGGAAATCCGGCTTTCGGACACTCCGGGGAAGATGCTATTGCAAGCTATTTTGAAAGAAATGAAAAAGATCTGAAATCAAAGTTCAATGAAAAAGAGTGGGCGGATCTGGTTAACTTTGAAGGAAATGCTAATGCAATCAGAGTACTTGCGCAGCAGCAGCAAGGAAAAGATGCCGGAGGTATTCAGTTGACATTCTCTACACTGGCAAGTATTGCAAAATATCCATGTGAGGCTGTAGCGAAGAAAAAAGGAATCATCCACAGGAAGAAATTTGGTTTTTTCCAGAATGAAAAAGATATATTCCTCGAAATCGCCAAAGGAACCCAACTTATTTCTGAAAGTGAAGAGCCACATATTTTCAAAAGACATCCTTTTGTATGGCTGGTGGAAGCGGCAGACGATATCTGCTACAACATCATTGATATGGAAGATGCTCACAGATTGGGAATTGTTTCAACAGCTGATTGTAAAAACTTATTTTTCGAGCTTGTAAAATCTGAAACAGATGATGTTCAGAGAATTGAAACAAAATTAAGCTCGATTTCTAATGAAAATGAACAGATTTCTTATTTAAGAGCGAAAGTAATTAATGCATTGATCAATAAGTCGATTGAGATGTATAAATCCAACTTTGAGACGATCCTTGAAGGAAATCTTGGCAACGGCTTACTTGATATTTATAAAAAAGAAAATAAAGCACTTCAGGATATTGAGAGTTTCTCGGTAGAAAAAATTTACAATCATAAAGCGGTTGTTGAAATTGAGAATGCAGGCTACAACGTAATGTATGAACT
This sequence comes from Chryseobacterium sp. 'Rf worker isolate 10', assembly GCF_050753305.1. NCBI lineage: Bacteria > Pseudomonadati > Bacteroidota > Flavobacteriia > Flavobacteriales > Weeksellaceae > Chryseobacterium > Chryseobacterium sp. 'Rf worker isolate 10'. The sequence continues at coordinate 1,833,976 of NZ_JBOZOF010000001.1, read as the reverse complement.
ACTGGATCATTTTATTCCCTCCATTCTTAAGCCTGACGGCCAAAGAAAATCCTATGATGAAAAAGCTTTGAAATTAATTCCAAAGCAATTCATTTACAATGACGGAACCGATTATCAGAAAGTTCTTGGAGTTATTGATTTCGTTTCCGGAATGACGGATAATTACGCTACCGATTTGTATAGGAAAATTAAAGGAATAGACATCGGGATGACAATGTAAATTCTATTTATTGTAATAATTCAGAAGCCTCTTCTATTAATGACTGCATTAAAGTGGAGGCTTTTTTATGCTTTAAAATAGGAGCAATCTGTCCAGACCAGAAGAATACCAGGTCGTTCTTTTGCTGTTCTAGGGCGGCTTTTCTCAATGCTCCCATAAAATACGTTTGCAAAGGAAACGGTAATGTTTTGTCCTTTGCAGCCAATACATCTCTTGTAATTTTTGTAGTAATTCCACGGCCTAATCTTCCGGTATATGCTCTGGAAAGCGTAGTGGATTTTGCTGCATCAGAAAACAAAAACTCTTTATGGATGGGTAATGCTCCGGATTCTTCTGTGGCTAGAAATGCAGTTCCGATCTGTACGGCATCAGCACCCAGTTTGAAAGCACTGGCAATTCCACGGCCGTTGGCAATACCTCCGGCAGCAACCACAGGAATTTTCACCTTATCCTTAATTAATTGAATCAAAACAAAGGTTCCTGTTGTAGAAAGCTCAGCCTGATCCATAAATGAAGGTCTGTGGCCGCCACTTTCGAAGCCGGAAGCTACAATTATATCCACTCCTGTTTTTTCCAGAGCAACTGCCTCATCCAGCGTTGTGGCATTTCCCAATACAACAGTTCCCTGCCGATGAAGATCTTCGATGATATTTTCATCAAGCAATCCGAACATAAAGCTGAAAACTTTAGGTTTAATATCAAGGACTACATCCAGCTGATTCTGAAATCTCGATTCAAAAGAGAGTGGAGGTGCAGGAATATCTGTTTGCAAAAGATCAAAATAAGGTTTGAAAGTTTCAACCGTCTTTTGATATTGTTCTTTTGTATGTTCTTCGTCAATAATATCATGATCGTTTACCCAGAGATTAAGGTTATAAGGTTTGTCCGTTTGGGATTGTATGGCTGTGTGAATGTCATAGATCTCCTGTGGTGACAAAGTATACGCTCCAAAACCTCCCAATCCTCCAAGGTTACTTACCGTGGTTGTCAGTTCAATGGTAGAAAGACCTCCGCCAAAAGGGCCTTGCAGAATAGGATATTCAATCCCTAATAATTCCGTAATCCTATTTTTATTCCACATGATTGTATTGGTTTTAATTAAAAATTTGAATTAAGGTTGTACATGGGTCAATGTCTTGTTAACGATGAGCCATTTTCCGTCTATATGATTGAAAGTTATGAAATTATAATAATTAAAATCATACATTCTTACATTTAATTTTGCGACAGCAATTGAATGAATGACATCAATTGAAATAATTTCAGCCTTAAATCTTTTTCCGGATTTTTCGGGGCTTACACGGTTCCCAACTCCTTCAATATATTGTTCTGCTGTTTTCAAATAAAGAACTCCATTGACATCTCCGAAAAGCAAAGCACCTTTATAAAAAGCTTTTTTCAACAGCTCAGTATTTCCTTCATAAATCCCTTTGAAATAATAATTCTCTATGACATTTCTTATTTCAGTTTCTGGTGTCTGATTGGTATTCATATCCTTTAGATTTTGTGCATGGCTGCTCAACGGAAAGCTGAACAGCCATGCTATAATTAATGATAGTTTCATGATAAGTGATGTCCGGCTCCCATGCCTCCGTCCACATTGATGATGGCTCCGGAAATTAATTTATTCTTGGCAATTGCATGAATCATTTGGGCAACTTCTTCCGGTTCTCCGATACGGTTGATCAGGTGAAGGCCTGCATTATGATCAAGGTCTGCACCATGCATTGGAGTTCTGATTAATCCCGGAGCAACCGTATTCACTCTGATATTATCTTTTCCAAACTCTGCAGCCAGTTGTAAAGTTAGTGCATGAATAGCTCCCTTGCTGGAAATAGGTGCTGTAGAAGGAGATTCCGCAATAGCATGATATACCAATGGCGTTCCTACATTGATCACCACTCCGTCTTTTTGTTTGATCATCTGAGGAATAATAGCCTGCGTGGTGAAGAATGTTCCTTTTAAATTTGTTGTTAAAAAACGGTCCAGATAGTCTTCAGTAACCTCCAGAAATGGTTTGTTTTCATAAATTCCTGCATTATTGATAAGAACATCAATAGCTCCGAATCTTTCTAAAGCTTTTTGAACCAGTGCTTCTCCTGTTGCTTTGTCTGAAACATTTCCGGCAACCATTGCCAGATTCTGTCCGGCTCCCAATTCATGATATGCTTCCTCCAGTTTGGATGCTGTTTGTGAATTAATGATGACATGATCACCTCTGTCTAGGAAATAACGGGCTGTTTCCAATCCTATTCCGGAAGATGCCCCTGTTATAATGACGGTTTGTTTTTTCATTGCTGATTTATTTTTTTTCTGTTGAAAATCCCTGTTCTTTTAACACTGAAACCTGTTCTCCGGCATATCCCCAGTTGTCATCTTCAATTTCATTGATGACAATATGGGTTAAATGAGGATCCTTATTCAAAACTGAAGTAACGGCTTCACTTATTTTTCTGATTAATTGTTGTTTCGTTTCGCGGGTAAGATCTTCGCGAAGTACTTCTACTTTTATGAATGGCATGATGGTAAATTTTTAAGATGGTTAATATTTGAATTAATAAGCTTCCGCAACAAGATGAATGTTGAGGTCAAAATTGTTGTAGATCAAGGTGTCACCAAGATTGGTGAAGAAATTAGAAGATCTGAATTTGATGTTGAATTTCGTTCTGTCAATCACTATTTTAGTATCTAAAACAGCTGCATTATCCGTTTTTACGATCTGTAGACTCGTATCAATAGGATGTGTGATGCCTTTTATCGTAAGATTTCCTTTCACGTAATATAGATTCTCATCACTCGGTTCTGTATGAGTAATCTCGAAATAAGCTTCGGGAAACTGTTCTGAATTAAAGAAATCATCAGAAGCCAGATGATTGGCAAATTGAACATTGGTTTCTGCATCCTCAATATCAAGGATTTTGATACTGCGGGTATCAATGGTAAATTTTCCAGATATAGGTTTTCCCTCTCCGAATATAAAGTTTCCTTCTTTTACATCAATAGTTCCATTGTGAGCGCCGGTTACTTTTCTTCCGATCCACTCGATGGTGCTATTTTCTTTATTGACTTTAAAATTTTTTGTGTCCATTTTTATTGGGTTTAAATGTTGACACAAAGTTCAGCCGATCGAAAGAAAAAGTTACGTGATGTACCTCACAAAATAGAAGGGATTTTAAAGAGGTAAATTATTGATGGAGTCTGCTCAGAGTTTCTCTGGTCACTCCAAGATAAGAAGCAATCAGGTGTTTCGGAACCAGATTGTATAACTGTGGATACATAGATAAAAGCTCCTGATAACGAAACTTAGCATCATTATTCATAAAAGAAAGCAGACGTTTCTGCGCAGCAACGTATCCTTTGTTGGTTCTCCATCTGAAAAAATGTTCCACCTCATGAATTTCATTGCAGATCTTTTCCCTGTCTTCATTGGAAATAGACAGGATAGTGGCATTTGTAATGCAGTCTACATTAATCGTAGCCCTTGTTTTGCTGTAAAGCGCATCAAAATCGGTCACCCACCACGTAGGCATGGCAAACTGGAGGATAAACATTTTCATACTGTCATTAAGATAGAAAGCTTTCAGGCAGCCCTCAATAACAAAATATTCATGGTTCACAAAATCACCTTCTGAGATCAGGCTTTGCCCTTTCTTTAAACTCATCAGATTAAAATGCCCAAAAACATAATCCAGCTGCTCTTCCGTAAGAGAAGTGAATTTGGAGATATGATCTTTTAATATTTCTTTAGAATCGGTCATGGTGTGTAATGAATATTCAAAAGTAAGAGTTTTTAAGAATAATTTTAATTTTAAAAAATAATTTAGCCGTTGCAGCACTGATTTTCTGTGGATTATATTTCCGGTTTTACATTTATTTTTCCTATATTTAAGCAAACACGAACAACAATGTTTTTAACAAAACAGGATTTGTGACGACATATTAAAAAAATTAAAACTATGGGTATATATTTAGCGCCCGTTATTTTCTTCGGGCTTATCATTTTATTCGCTTCGTTTTTTGTGGTTAAGCAGGAAACAGCGGCTATTATTGAGCGCTTTGGGAAATTTCGGGCTGTAAAACATTCTGGTCTTCATCTTAAGTTGCCAATTATAGATCAGATTGCAAAAAGACTGAATTTGAGAATTCAGCAGCTGGATGTAATGATTGATACGAAAACATTGGACAACGTTTTCATCAAAATGAAAATTTCCGTTCAGTATCAGGTCATCAGAAGTCAGGTTGGAGATGCTTATTATCGTTTGGAAAATCCTGAAAATCAAATCACTTCATTTGTTTTTGATGTGGTAAGAGCAGAAGTTCCAAAGCTGAAGCTGGATGATGTATTTGTAAGAAAAGATGATGTGGCAATTGCTGTAAAAGGTGAGCTTCAGGAAGCTATGAATAGTTATGGTTATGATATTATCAAAGCTTTGGTAACAGATATTGATCCGGATGAGCAGGTAAAACATGCCATGAACAGAATAAATGCTGCAGAAAGAGAAAAAACTGCTGCAGAATATGAATCCGAAGCACAAAGAATCCGTATTGTAGCCGTTGCAAAAGCAGAAGCAGAATCTAAAAAACTACAAGGGCAGGGGATTGCTGATCAGAGAAGAGAAATTGCAAAAGGACTTGAAGAATCTGTAAGAATGCTGAACAATGTGGATATCAATTCTCATGAAGCATCGGCGCTTATTGTGGTAACACAGCATTATGATACTTTACATTCGGTAGGAGCGAGCAGCAGAAGTAATCTTGTACTTCTTCCGAATTCGCCTACTGCAGCAAGCGGAATGTTGAATGATCTTGTAGTAGCCATGACCACTGCGAACACAGTAGGAGAGGCTACAAAAGGAAAATATCCGGATCCGCCTCAAAAAGAAGCTGGATTTTAAGAATTAAACATTGAACTTAAATAAAATAAAAGAGCTCCTGAAATTTCAGGAGCTCTTTTATTATTTCTTCGTCTTAGAAACTTGTTCTATCAGTGTGTATTTGATGGAAGGAGCATCAGCCGGAGGATTAGCGATTTTTTCTGTTTTTACTTTTAAAACATATTCATAACCCGGTTCATAGGTGAATCCTTCAATGCTGCTGTAGAAATTCGTCCATTCTGCAGATGTACTTTCTTTTACCTGCATGCATTGCATACGGCCAGCTCCAGCAGAACACTCTACGGTTTGTGGCCCTACGATAATTGTCTTTTCATTGGCTGCCAGTTCTTTCTTTTTTGTTTTAGAAACCTGTTTTACCAATGTATATTTTATGGAAGATGCATCCGCTGGCGGATTGGCAATTTTTTCTGTTTTTACCTTTAAAACATATTCATACCCCGGTTCATAAGTAAATCCTTCGATATTGCTGTAAAAATTCGTCCAGTTTCCGGAAACGTTTTCTTTTACCTGCAGACATTTCATAGGAGCTACACCTGTACAGTCTGCTGTTTGTGGTCCTACGATGAATGTTTTTTCATCACCTGCGGATGCATTGGCTGTTGTTGTACATTGCGTCATCGCAAATAATGCTAATGCGGGTGCTGCCCCTTTTAGAATTGTTGCTATACTTTTCATAAAACTTGATTTTTCCCCATACCTCGCAATTACCATGCCGAAATGGGTCAGATGAATTTGTAGTACTTCTGCTATTGCTTTTTATTTTTTTAATCATTTAATTTGAATTTCTTAAAAACAAACCACAAAATATAATTCTTATAATAAATATGGAAAATCAAATGCAAGTTGAAAATTACAGGATTCAAAAACCTGAAATGTGGGCAGGAAATATCGGAGATGAGGAAATAAAAAACCGAATCAAAGACTCCGAGTTTGCCAAAAGACAAATAGACGAAGGGCGTGACTACTGCTACTTTTTAGATAAAAAATACTATACGAGCAACATCGAAAACAGTGAGTATGTCTGCATGGCATATACGCTGAATGAACCTGGAAACCTGGAAAGGGCTTCTGTTTCTGATGTTATTGTAGAGGAAAATGAAGTCTATCAGATTCACCGGATCAGTGTTTTGAGAGATGGAGTATTGATTGATAAGATTCCGGATACTAAGATTAAAGTTCTCGACAGCGAAAACCAAAGCAGCGGAGGTGTTTTGAGCAGTAATAAAAAAATTAATATTACCATCAAAGATCTCAGACTGTATGATGTGCTGATTTTAGAAGATTCAAGAATCAAAGAGTTTACAGACCGTGATTTTTTAAGAAAGGAATTCTCAAAATATGTTTGGGTAAGTCCGGATAATTATTGGGCCTATGGAAATTTTAAATTCACTTTTATCAATGAGCGAGACCAGACTATTGCTTACAAAAAGACGTTTTTCAGAGATGAACAGGGCAATGTTCTTGAGCCCGAAATTAATCATCTTAAAAAAGGAGAACAGTTCGTGATTGAAGAACAGAATTATATCAATCCTGTAGATTCCGGACGTGAAATTTTCCCTTATATAGATTTTGCTACAGAAAGTAACTGGAAAGACCTTTCCAATTACATCGTACCTCTCTATGATGAGATTTTCAATAAATCTTCTTTACAGGATTTTGCACCAAATCTGATTGAAAAACTGGATGCTATTGCGGATCTGGACGAAAAACTTCAGTTTGCGATAGAATATGTTCAGAATCACATTTACTATATCTTCAATGCTGATGAAATGAATGGACATAAGCCGCAGGAACCGTCAGTAACCTATGAAAACAAGCAGGGAGACTGTAAGGCAAAATCAGTTTTATTAAAAGTAATCCTTGATTATATAGGAGTAGATGCCTCTGTCGTGCTGGTTAATTTTAATACAGATTATTATATTAAATACTATCTGCCCTCATTGCTGAATTTCAACCACGTTGTGGTAAAAGTAAATTATAAAGGGGGAGAATACTTCATTGATGCTACCATCCGTGATGAATTCGGGCTCATAGAAAATAGAGGATTTATATATTTTATGCATTATCTGGAAGTGAAAAAAGACCAGGAACTTCAGGTAAGAAAATCTTATAAATACCCTTATTTCTGTATTGATGAGAAAGTAGATTTGAATGCTCAGGGTAATACAGGAAAGCTTATTTTGTCAACTACTTACAAAGGAAACAGAGCCAATGCTATGCGTAGGTATTTTAAAAGTACCAACAAAAGAGAAATCATAGACAGCTGGAACGGCTTCCTTTTCTATGCACTTAATTATTCAGGTGACCGAAATGGTACAGATGTCCGAAACGTATTCAAAGATGCTGCAATTGATATAGTAAGCGATGATAAAAGATTAAATGAAGTGAAGATTCAATATACCGCTATTGTTGAGAATCCTTATTTTGTGGATCCACAGAAAAACCGTTTCCTGATGTACTTTGATAGGAATGTTATCAAGGCAAGTGCAAGAGATTTCATCCATAAAGATTTGCCGTTCTGGCATAATTTCGACAGTGAGAAATATGAAATTAACCTGCATACGGATCAGAAAATTGATACTGAAGAAAAATATACGATTCAGGAAAGTACCATAGCTAACTCATATTTTGATTATAAAAGCCGTAAAAAGGTAAGTAAGAACGGAGCAAGCGTATCTATTGAATACAATCCTCTCGTCAATCTTGAAATTCCGCAAAGTGAATTTGAACAGTTCAGAACAGATCATCATACGGTGGCAGACAGTAATTTCGGACTGGGAATTGATATCATTGAACCAGGATTGATGAATATGCTTAAATTCAGTTTTAAGAAAAAATTTAAATAGAACTTGGGTTTTAAGTTTAAGGTTTAAAGGTTAGAGTCTAAGGTTTAGAGTTTCGGCGGACGGCGAAACCGCCCGCCGAAACTTTTTATTCTAATAATATTCATTTACAATTATCTCTGATTGTGAATAATAAACTTTATGATGTATGAATTATGTAACGGTAATCTATCTCGTGAATATAGTATTGTATGCCATGTATTTCTTTGGAAAAACCGGCAGTGAGGTTGCAATGTCCAGCCTGGATTATATTGTTTCCGGAATATTATCCCTGTTTCTCATCTTTGCAGGCTATCTGAATGCAAAAAAAGGAATGATCTACAGAACTGTTCTGTGGATATTTTTTGTGAATGTATTTTTATTTGCCTGTTCTGGATTATTTGATCAGTTTGGAAGTGATTTCAATATCCTTTCTACAAACAATAGTGATAGTCTTCTTTTTTCATTGTCACTTATTGTTTACAATGGATACCTTTTTCCTTTAACGGTTATTCTTGACGGATCAGGCCTGGCATTGATAGTTCCTGTTGTATTGTCATTTATGTTACCTTCATTAGGATATGTTATAGGAAAGAAATTTCATCCGGACAAACAAAATCCAACTGGGTTATAGTCATCGCGAACCGAAGGTGAAGCAATCTCAATCGAAAAGTAAAGGTTGGAAAACGCAAAGGCGCAAAATTTTTACAAACTATCCACATTTAAGACGCAAAAATTTTATCGGAGATAAAATTGAGAACCCATATTTTTTGCCGAAAATCTTAGATTTTCTTGCGCCTTAAAAATATACACAAAGTATGAAACTCTTGCGCCTTTGCGTTTATCTAACAAAAAATGACAAGTTCATTTAGAGTACGTAAAGACGTAAGTATTATTACAAGGAAAACTTTTTGAAAAAAAAGTCGAGAAAAGTCCTAACACTATTCCTGTTTCTGAGGCTGATTATTAGATGTAAAGAATTTCTGTTTACCAATAAGCAATTCAAAAAACAGTCTGAAATCTGAAATTAGAGACCATAGAGGGTATTTAAAAGTAGCCGGTTTATTTCTCTCAATCACTGCATGACTGAACCAGGCAAATCCATAGCCTACAATTGGAATATACCATAGAAATCTCTCTTTTCCGGAGCTGATGACATACCATATAACGAAAAATACGAGAAATGTTCCAATAAAATGGAATATACGGGTTCCTGTTTTACTGTGTTCTGTAAGATAAAACTGGTAAAACTCTTTGTATGTTTTGATTCTTTCGGCCATGGTGATCTAGTTTATTGATTCTATTGAAGTTAAAGCAATAATTCTGCCGATTTTTATGATTAGGCTAAAAAGCAAAAAGACAAAACAACAAATCAGTCTCTCCATCAGGTTTAACCTCTTTGCTATTTTGCCTTTTCGCAATTTTATTTAATGCTTATTTAGCTGTTCTTTAATTCTTTTCCTAGTTTACTGTTTTTGTACCCGTAGCAGAAGTAAATAACCATACCGATCAGGAACCACATTCCGAACCAGAACCAGTTCTCATGACTCATTCCTGTAAGAAGATATAAACATGAGCTTAATCCAACCAGTGGAATCAATGATAAGTTCTTTATAAAAGTGACTATACATAAGATCAGATTGATGATAATGTAGAAGAAAATAGAAGCTCTGAATTCTCCTTCTTTAGGATCTGACCAGTTCATCAGATTATCAAAAAACTCTGGCTGCAATTTGTAGAAAACCAACAAGCTGCCTATGAAAACAACAGGGAAAATGATTTTACCATTCACATAAGGAAGGTGAAATCTGCCCTTAATCTTTTCTTTAGCCGGAAGCATAAGCACTCCAGCACATACCAATACAAATGCGAAAATAGTTCCGATACTTGTAAAATCAAGGATAAATGTTTTATCCGTAAACAGAATAGGAATCCCTACTACAATTCCGGTAACAACAGTAGCATAGGATGGTGTTTTATATTTAGGATGCACCTTCTGAAACCTTGCAGGCATCAACCCATCACGGCTCATTGCATACCAGATTCTCGGTTGTCCCATCTGGAAAACCAATAGTACAGTAGTAATGGCAACGATTGCAACGAAGGAAACCACAAGCTCCATCCAGGCAACATTGGCATTCGTTTTTTCAAAAATGAATGAAAGAGGATCTCCCACACCATCGAATTTCTTGTAATCTACCATTCCTGTTAACACTAATGTCAAAGCGATATAGATCACAGTACACAATACAAGGGAAATGATCATTCCTTTTGGTAGGGTTTTCTGCGGATCTTTAGTCTCTTCAGAAAGTACACTTAAGGCATCAAATCCGATATAGGCAAAAAATACTCCGGATACGGCACTCATTACTCCAGCAAAACCATTTGGCATGAAGGATGGTGTTCCTGTTGTAGGGCTTATTGGTGTCCAGTTTTCAGTATTGATATAAGCAAAACCAACCAATATAACCAATAGAATTACTCCCAGTTTTAAGATAACCAGAGAATTGTTAAAGTTTTTACTTTCTTTTACTCCTACATAGCACAGCCATGTTATCAAACCGTTAATCACCAATGCCGGAATATCTACAATGAATTTCAAACTTCCGATTAACGGAGCTGTTTTCCAGGCATTTAATAATTCTTTATTTTCAGAACCATATTGAACGGCTTTTCTTGCTTCGGTATAGCTGCAGGTAAGATAATCAGGAATATGCATTCCGAGACGTCCTAAGAAGCTCGTGAAATAATCTGACCAGGAAAAGGCGACATAGATATTCCCGAAAGAATATTCCATGATCAGAGCCCAGCCGATTACCCATGCAATTAATTCTCCAAAACTGGCATAAGCATAGGTGTAGGCAGAACCTGCGGTAGGAATTCTGCTGGCAAATTCAGCATAGCATAAAGCGGTAAAACCACAGGCAAAACCGCAAATCAAATATAGAAGGATTACACCGGGACCGCCTCTGAAAACGGCTTCTCCCAAACTGCTGAAACTCCCAGCTCCAATAATAGCCGCAATACCAAAAAATACGATGTCCCACACACCTAAGACCCTTAAAAGTCCCGTTGAAGTATCTGTATCTGAATAGATTTTTCTTCTAAAAAGTTGACTCATTCAATAACTATATTTGATTTGAAAAAAAGCAAATGTAATGATTTTTTATTTTGATGTTAACAGTTGTTAAAAACATTTAGGTAAAAATAGTTTAACGGAAATGTTTAATCCTTATAAACAGGTATTTCCACATAACTGTCGTTATACCATTTTATTTCCAAAGGTTCACCGGCATCTTTTAAGGTTTCATCGCTTACATTTTTTCCTGTGCCATAATTGACCTGCCAGTTTTTATTTTTATTAACTCCTACCAATAATACCAGTTTGCTTCCCTTTTCTATTTTTTTGCTCATAAATAATGAGTTTTTGATAGGGATCTGCTCCTTTTCGCCAGGCTTAAGAAGTTGACGTTCGGAATTGTCTTTTGCATAGCTGGCTCTTGTAAGATGCGTAGATAGTAAAAACGTCTTACCATCCGGCTGTACCTGATATAATGAAGTACTAGGGTCAAAATCTTTCTTATTAATGGAAACGTTGAATACTCCGGATAAATTTCCGCTTAGTATAATATCTCTATCCAGAACTTCACTTTCAAAATAAACGGAGTTGGTTACATATACACTGTCCTGTTTGCTTACTTTATGATAAAGATACTTTGGATTTCTGTCTTTAAAATCAATGTTTTGTTGGGTAAATTGCTCAGTTTTGGGTTTCTCAAAAATCGAAGAGCCGTTTTTACGATCCTGAAGATAAAATTTAAGTGTAGACGAGTGCATTTTATCAAGAGTAGGAACATGTTTCCATGTATTGCTGCTCATAATCTGGAAATTGACTTTATCCTTTAGAAGTTCCGGTTTTTTTCCATCTTTCAGAATATAATCAAACCATGAAAAAGCAAGTTCATCAATGCTTATCCTGGCTGCAGGATCTATGAGAGTACTCCCAGTACCATAAACATAATTGTACCCGTAACTTTGAGCTCCTGCGTGATCATAAGGCCCTATTACCAAATAATGGTTAGGGTTTTTGTTGTATTGGTGATGTTGTTTATAATAATACATTGCTCCGATCTGGTCTGCATCGTAATAACCGGTAGTCGTTAAAACCGGAATGTTTATTTTAGCAAAATCCTTTTTATAAGGAACCATTTTCTGCCAGTATTGATCATAACCGGGATGATCCAGCCATCTTTGAAAAATTTTATTAGGTTTCCCGCTGATGGAATCCAGAGCTCTGAATGACCTGCCACTTTTATACCATGCTGTATTGATAGAATCCCATTTTGGATAATTGGTGAAGGTTGCTTCGTCGGTCAGTTTATTATTTGTCACATAGCGGATCCATTGCATCATATAGCTCATGAACACATTGTTTTGAGCAGGGTAATCTATCCCGATTCCTACCGATACCTGAGGTACAATTGTTTTCAAAGCCGGATGCAGTTTTTTGACCGCTGCCCATTGGCTGAATCCTAAATAGCTTCCACCGATCATTCCTACTTTACCATTGCTCCACGGTTGTTTGCTTACCCAGTCTATGACTTCATAAAGATCCTGTGCTTCGTCTTCAAATGGATTATTGGGGTCATTACTGTCTCTTTTTCCACGGGTATTAACTACAGCTCCTACATAATTATAGACTGCGGCTCTTTTTCCCATACCTGCATCTACAAGTTCTCCGGCATAAATATTATTGGTAAGAATAACGGGAAGGGGAGATGTGTTCTCTTTTTTTCGTACAATAGTAATCGTAAGTTTTGTTCCGTTTTTTAAGGTAAGGTTCTTGGTTTCGATGATGAATTTTTCCTGCTCTTTTACTTTGAAAAGCTGCATAACCTGAGGCTTGATGCTGGAATAGGTCTTATAATTGACATAATTTTTGCATAAAGCCAGCGCGGAAGCATAATCTATAGTGTCCTTATCTTTTTGCTTGTCAAGTGCTGTTTTCAGAGATTTTTTATATTCCCTTACATCACCATCCAGAATGGTCCCGATCTTGGCAATCAGTGGATCGGGAAAACTTTCATATTTTGTTGTAAATGCTGTTTGAAGGGCATTGGAAAAAGAAGTTTTTTTATCTTTTTCCGTTAGTTTGGCCATGCTGTAGATTTCATAAGCAAGAGATTTGTTCCCTGCCATATTATGATCTGCATATTCTTTACGATAATCATTTAAGTTTGCAATAGAATTTTTGTAATCTTTTGCAGCGAGCTGTAAACGAAACAGGTTGTCTAAAAATGTGACTGTAGATTTTGGTTTGTTTTTAGGAGACTGATGTTCAGTAATCACCTTTAGGGCGAGTTCCGGGATTTGTTTTTCCAGAATTACAGAATCTGTTGTTGCTGTTTTCGGAAAGTAAAATTTCTGAGCCTGCACTAGATTGACAAAAACTAATGCTAAAAGTATTTTAAATTTCATTAATAGTGTATTTTGAGCTGATGATGAAAAAGTATCGCATCAGAATGTGTTGTTGATCATTCATCACTCGGTTGGTTATTTGTTTTTAGCCGACTAATTTAAGAATTTTTATCAGTAAAGAATGAATGCTTTCGTTGTTATTTTATCATATAAAGTCTGCTGAAAATTGTTTAAACAAAAGGTTTTAGTCTTTATAAACAGGGATTTCCACATAGCTGTCATTATACCATTTTATTTCCAGTGGTTTCCCGGAATCCTTTATCGTTTCGTCACTTACATCCTTACCTGATCCATAATTGATCTGCCAGTTAGGATTCTTATTAACCCCTACCAATAAAAGCAGTTTACTTCCTTTCTCTATCTTTTTACTCATAACATACGAATTGTTAATCGGAATCTGTTCCATTTTATTGGGTTCAAGAAGCTGTCGTTTTTCATTGTTCTTCGCATAGCTGGCTCTCACGATATGAGTGGATAGTAATGAAGATTTTCCATCCGGCTGAATCTGGTACAAATAAGTATCTGTATCAAAATCTTTTTTATTAATGGAAACATTGAAAATCCCAGATAGATTTCCACTGATGATTATATCTTTGTCAAACACTTCACTTTCAAAAGCAACAGAATTGGTCATTTTTATGCTGTCTTTTTTGCTGACTTTGTAATAAATGTCTTTCTGATCTCTGTTTTTTAAATCTACGATTTGAGTTGTAAAATTTTTAATTTGAGGTTGATTGAATACAGACGATGTGTTTTTCTTGTCCTGAAGGTAAAATTTCAGGGTAGAAGTGTGCATTTTGTTAAGATCGGGCACATGTTTCCAGGTATTGGTGTTCATTACCTGAAAATTGATTCTGTCTTTTAAAATTTCAGGTTTTTTACCGCCTTTAAGAATATAGTCAAACCATGAGAAAGCGAGATCATCAATGCTTATTCTGGCTACCGGATCAATAGGGTTTCCATTCACATAAGTAAATCCGAAGCTTTGTGCTCCCCCGTGATTATAAGGACCTATTACCAGATAATGGTCTGCATTTTTATTGTACAGATGATGTTGTTTAAAATAATACAGCGCACCTATCTGATCATCATCATAATAACCTGTCGTTGTCAGGATAGGAATGTTGATTTTAGAAAAGTCCTCTTTATAAGGAACCATTTTCTGCCAGTACTGATCATATCCCGGATGATCCAGCCATCGCTGGAATATTTTGCTTGGTTTTCCGCTTATCGTGTCTAAAGATCTGAAGGCTTTCCCGCTTTTGTACCATTTTGTATAAATAGAATCCCATTTTACAGCATTGGCGAAATCAGCTTCATCCGTAAATTTATTATTGGTCACATATTGTATCCACTGCAGCATATAGCTCATGAAGATATTATTCTGAGCAGGATAATCAATCCCGATGCCTACTGCAACCTGAGGAACAATGGTTTTTAATGCCGGGTGCAGTTTTTTTACGGCTGCCCATTGACTGAAACCTAGGTAGCTTCCACCGATCATTCCTACTTTTCCGTTACACCAGGGCTGTTTGCTTACCCAGTCTATTACTTCGTAGATGTCTTCTGATTCATGTTCAAAAGGATTATTTACATTGTTACTGTTTCTCTTACCCCGGGTATTAACAACAGCTCCTACATAATTATAAACAGCGGCTCTTTTTCCGAAGAATTCATCAAATGACCCCGCATAGATATTATTGGTAAGAATTACAGGTAGTGGGGAAGTATTTCCCTTTTTTCGAACAATGGTGATCGTTAAGGTATTTCCGTTTTTTATGGTAAGATCTTTGGTTTCAATAATAAATCTTTCTTTATCTTTTGAAGCCAGCAGTTGCGTCACCTTAGGTTTTATACCGGAATAGGTTTTATAACTTACATAGCTTTTGCACAGAGCAAGGGCTGTTCTGTAATCAATACTGTCTTTGTCTTTTTGTTTGTCAAGTATTTTTTTCAGCTGCTTTCTGGATTCTTTTACATCTCCATCAAGAGCAAGCCTAAGCCTGGGAATCAATTTTTCCGGAAGGCTTTCATATTTTTGGTTAAACACTTTCTGAAGGGCATTGGAAAATGAGGTGTTGCTTTCTTTTTGTGCCATTTTCGAAAGGCTGTACAGTTCAAATCCGATATACCTATAGTCTCCCATATTATGATCTGCGAAGAGATTACGATTTTCAGAAAGAGAAGTCAGTGAATTTTTATAATCCTGGGCAGCCATCTGCAAACGGAAAAGATTGTCCATGAGGTCAACGGTGTTTTCCGGTTTGTACTTTGCAGACTGAAGATGAGGAATCACTTGCTGTGCAAGTCCCGGTATCTGTTTTTCCAATATAACAGAGTCAGTTACAGCTGTCTTTGGAAAGTAAAATTTT
The DNA here is from genome assembly GCF_050753305.1 of Chryseobacterium sp. 'Rf worker isolate 10'. NCBI lineage: Bacteria > Pseudomonadati > Bacteroidota > Flavobacteriia > Flavobacteriales > Weeksellaceae > Chryseobacterium > Chryseobacterium sp. 'Rf worker isolate 10'. Next base: position 1,818,189 of record NZ_JBOZOF010000001.1, on the reverse strand, counting down.
TGTGCCTGCAGCAGGTTTACAAAAATTAATGCTAAAAGAATCTTAAATTTCATGAGATGGTGTGTTTATGGTATGTTTTTAGCTGCTGTTGAAAAAGTATCCAATTTAAATACGTTTTTGATAACTGTTAATTAAAATTGTTTACATTTTATCAAACGAAAGTAGTAAATTTTATCATTGTACAGTGAGAAAATTTTCATTGTTATGAAATAAGAATTAACAACCATTAACGCTGTTAAAACTTGCTTAAACAATAAGTTTTTAATATTTTCGTTAACTTATTTAGACTAATTTTCTTATATCAAGAAGAATGAAATCAAAAAAAATACTTTTAGCGGCTGCAGTAATTTATTTCGGAATCTCCGATGCTCAACAGTCCCAATATTTTACCCAGAAAGAAAATTACAGGTTTAATCTAGCCGAAAATCTTTATCAGACTAAAATATACAACGCTTCACAATACGAATATGCAAGACAATATTTCTACAATCAGAATTTGTCCCGTTCGAAAAAGGAAGCAGCGCAATTTTTTGATAATGTGATTGGTGTGATTCTTCAGAAAAATCATGCTGAAGAAGGGTTGACAGCTTTCATGAAAGAATATCCTAATTCTGCTTATTTTGCTCAGGCTAATCTTCCGCTGGCAGATTACTATCTGGCAAAAAAAGACTTTGATAAAGCGCTGGAAACCTTGAAAAAGGTGAACCAGTATCAGCTTTCCAAAGAGGAGAATACCCAGTATATTCTGAAACTTGGATATGCAAAATTCATGACGGGTGACTCCAAAGGAGCTATTGATGCACTGGAAGAAGCTTATAAAACAGCAGATCAGTCCCAAAAAGGAGATATCGCTTATATGCTGGGGCATTTATATTACAGCAACAGACAGAATGATAAAGCTTTTCAGTATTTTGATTCTATAAAAGATCAGGATAAATTCTCCAAGCTTGTACGTCCTTATTATGTACAGATGTATTATAACGATAAGAACTATGATCAGGCAATCACAGAAGGAAATGCTCTGTTAAAAGAAAATATTTCAGATTCTTATAAAGCAGAAGTTCATAAGATCATTGGAGAGAGTTATTTCATGAAGAATGATTACAATTCTGCCTATCCACATTTAAAAGATTATCTGAGCGTACAGCAGAATCCATCTGAAAACGATTTGTATGAGATGGGATTTGTAGCTGCTCAGCTTAAAAAATATGATGAAGCGGTTTCTTATTACAATCAGCTTCTTAACAGCAATTCTGCTTTAGCACAAAATGCTTACTACCAGCTAGGAAATGCTTATCTGGCAGTAGATAAAAAGCAGGAAGCCCTTTCTGCATTCCGTTCTTCTTATCAGATGGATTATGATGCGAAAGTGAAAAAACTGGCTCATGAGCAGTATGCTAAATTAAGTTATGATATCGGTAACCCATTTGAAAGCCCTTCGGCGGTGATTCAAAGTTATATCAACGAAAATCAGAATGGTGCCAATGCCACAGAAATGAGGTCATTATTGGTGAAATCCTATCTGTATTCCGGAAACTATAAAGAAACGCTGAATGCAATTGATAGATTACAGAGTTCTACTCCTGACATCAACAAAGTAGACCAGGAGGTTTCTTATTTATTAGGGACTGAAGAGTTCAACAAAGGAAACTATGACGAAGCTGAGAAATATTTCTTAAGAAGTCTTGGCTTTAATATCAATAAAGAATTCAACAGCAGAGCTTTATACTGGCTGGCACAGGTGTATTACCAAAAAGGAAATTATCCGTCTGCCATTGTTCGTTATGAAAAGCTTCTTAATGAAAACTTCCCTGAAAAACAGCAGCTTCCGTATGATTTAGGATATGCTTATTTTAAATCCAAGAAATTTGATCAGGCTGCTACTTACTTCAAACAATATCTTACCAATCCGAAACCGGAATTTAAAAATGATGCAGAACTTCGTCTTGCAGATATTCATTACGCCAATAATGATCTGAACGAAGCAATTGCCATCTATGATAAAAATGAAGATGCTACAGATTATACTTTGTACCAAAAAGCAATGGCTTTAGGGTTCAAAGGAGATACACAGGCGAAGATTACCAACCTTAAAAACCTTTTATCAAAATATCCGGATTCCGAATATTATGATGATGCTCAATACGAAATTGGAACAGCTTATGCCGCTCAGGATGATTTTGCGAACTCCAATGATTATTTTGGAAAAGTAATTAAAGGTTCTTCCGACAAAGATTTGATTGCAAACGCTTCTATCTACAGAGCACAGAATTATATAGACCAAAATCAGAATGATAAAGCGCTTTCTGAACTGAAATCTCTGGGTGAGCAGTATAAAAATACAGCCTATGCTCAGAAAGTAGTTCAGGCCGCAAAACCTATCTTCACGAAAAACGGAGATGTTTCGGGATATGAAAGTTTCGCAAGAAATATTGGTGTGAATGTAGATACTGCTGAAATAGATGAAATCAACCTTTCAACTGCTAAACAGTTCTTCGCGAAGAAAGATTATAAGAATGCAATTTCTTACTACGAAAAGTATCTTACGCAGAACCCAACAGGTGAAGGATTGTACCAGGCGAAGTATGAATTGGGAGAAAGTTACTATCAGACTAATAATTCAACTAAAGCTTTACTTGTGCTTCAGGAAGTTGCTGGAATTCAGAACGATTACCAGGATGATGTAGAAACTCGTTTAGCTCAAATATTTATTGCACAAGGGAATACAGCAGAAGCTAAAAAGTACCTTGAAGGCATTAAAAATTCTTCAGACATTGGTATTAAGAATTATGCGAATGTGGAGCTGATGAAGTTGTACGCACAAGAAAATAATTTCTCTGAAGCTGAAAAATTAGCCAATGCAGTAATTGCTAATTCTAAAAACTCAGCAGCTGTTATTGAAACAGCAAAAGTGATTAAAGCAAGAAGTCTGATGAATTCAGGAAAGGATAAAGAGGCACAGTCTGCTTATGTTTCCCTTGAAAAATCATCCAATACTTCAGTAGCTGCGGAAGCTTTGTATGGTAAAGCTTATTATCAGAACAAAGGAAAGGCATTTAAGTCTTCTAACGAAACGATCTTTAAGCTTGCCAATAACTATGCTTCGGAAGAATTCTGGGGAGCAAAAGCGTTGGTATTGATGGCGAAAAACTATATCGGTCTGAAAGACAACTATCAGGCAAGTTATACATGTGATCAGATCATTGCAAACTATAAAGATTTCCCTGAAATTGTTGCAGAAGCTAAAGAAGTTAAAAAACAGATTAAGAAATAGCAGATGAAGGTGTTTAAAATTGCCATATATTCTTATCTAATTTCTGCTTCTCTGTGGAGCTGCATTCCCTCGTACAGTGCATATCCGAGAGAATATAACCATGCAAAAGCTGATTTCAAAAAGCAAAAAGCTTTTGTGGTGAATAAGGATCTTGAGAAAGAATTTAAAATTTTAAAACATTCCGATATTTATGAAATTGTAGAAGACAGTACCAATGCGGCTAAGATAACATTATATCCAATGCTGACACGTACTCCTTCTTGCGGAAACCCAATGATTGGAAGTATGCTTACCGTTGGATTACTGCCTTCGGGATTTCCATACGATATTTCTTACAGCTATGATGTAGCAGAGAACAGTACAACGAAAAATTATCAATACAAATTACAAGTTTATCAAAGCCTTTGGCTGTTTAATATATTCAGACTGGGGAGAACTTTTTCAAAACAGTCGGGCAAAGCTTTATTAGGCAGTTATATTGCTTCCAATAAATAAAAACCCGTTATATATTTTTTTCAAATAAAGAAAATATGAACAAGAAGATTCAAATATTATCCATATTATTTTTAGGGGTTTCGTCGGTGGCGTTTTCCCAGATCAAGGAGGAAAAACTGGTTCTTAACAAAAAAAGAGAACCGGAAGTGAAGAAGATCGAGAAGAAGAAAACTTCTGTGGAAACTATTAAAAATTATCCGCCGGAAGAGAAATCGCAGACTCCCGTGAAGTATACCATTACGGATGTTCCTGCTGTTTCAGACTTCAAAACTTCAACGATTCAGGGAGAGGACGTAGCTCCAAAATTTGACGGAACAGCTCAGAATAACTATTTCCAGTTTGGAATGGGTAACTACGGGAAAGTTCTGGTAGATGGAAACGTTTCAAAAACTCTTGAAAACAAGTTTGAAGTAGGAGCGGATGTTCATGTTCTTTCAACCAATGGTCTTAAAAAAGATTATGACTGGAAATCCGGACAGACTTCTGCTAATATCGGAGCTTTCTTAAACTCTTATGGAGAAAAAGGAAAATTCAATATCAATGCGGAATATGGTTTAGACAGCTATAATTACTACGGAATCTATGCCATGCAGCCTACGGGAGAGCTTGATCTGAAACAAAAAGTAAATCAGTTTAAAGTAAATGGATACTATGATTTTTATTCCAATGAAATCTTAAATGATGTAAGGGTGAAATCATCATTCCTGAAAGATCATTTTGATGCTTCGGAGAACCAGGTTTCAATTTTGGCTAATTTCTCCAAACATGCTGTTGAATTAGGAAAATCAGGAATCAACCTGAATGCTGATTTGGGAGTGGGATTAGACGCGGTGAAGACAGATTTTGCGATCAGAGATAAAAACTCTTCCAATTTCTTCAATACCAGCCTGACTCCGAAAGTGACGTTCAGAAAAGGTGACTCTTATTTGATGTTAGGATCTACATTCTCTTTCCTGAATGCTAAAAATTCTAACGATCAATTAGAACAGCAAAAAAATAACAAAACCTATTGGTTTCCGCAGGCAGAATTCCAGTTTGCTGCTGCCAAAGAATTTAAATTCTACGGAGGGGTAGACGGAGGTCTGAAGCTGAATACTTATGGAGATATGCTGCAGACAAATCCATTCATCCTTTCTGACCAGTTTTTAAAGCCTACAGAGACAAAATATCATTTTTATGTAGGATTGAGAGGAGATATTGATGAAACGCTGAAATACGACTTCTCTGCAGGGTATGGAAAGATGAGAGATATTATGTTCTTTAAGGCCAATGGTCTTTTCGATAACACATCTGTCAGCCGTTCTGCATACAATTTCGCTAATACATTCTCAGCAGTCTATGATGACGGGAATGTAAGCGATATCAAAGGGAGTGTACAGTATTTCCCATTAGCAAACCTTATTATTGATGGAGAGTTAAGATTCACAAAGTATGATCTGAAGACTTACGACAATATTTATAACGTTCCTTTATTCAATGCAAGCATCGGGGCAAAATATACAATGCTCGACAAGAAGCTATTGTTAGGATTCAAAGGAATCTTTGCAAGTGACAGAACGACAAACTCTTATACGATCGAAGGGATGGGGGCTCCGAATGTAATCTTCCAATCTACTGAGAACACTAACGATAAAGTAGGTGGCTACGCTGATTTAAATCTTTCTGCAGAGTATAAAATTCACAAAAATTTCAGTATTTTCGCACTCGGAAATAATCTTCTGAGCTCAAAATACCAGACGTACAAAGGATATAAAGTCCTGGGTGCACAGATTCTGGGAGGGGTGAAGATTACTTTCTAAAACAGTAAGTAATAAGTAATAAGCAATGAGTAATTAGTAATCATTGATTGATGTATTATTAATTACTCATTATTTATGAATACGGCTGCATAGTTTAATGGATAGAACTTTGGATTTCGGCTCCAACAGTGAGGGTTCGAATCCTTCTGCGGTCACAAATCGTCCTTGTAATAGGGCGATTTTTTTATTTTACCCCAAGAATGAAAGAGTTTAACGATAATTTTTAATAAAAAAGCATCTCGCTTCGAGATGCTTTTTTATTAAAATATAAAATGATAACCCGGGAAGTGAACCGGGATTATTGCTTGGCTTTTACTCAATCTCATTTCTAAAGACTAATATTAATGACAGTATTGAACTAGCAATAAATAATAGTGAAGGAAGAATGAACCAACTATTTATTCTTTTATAATTATTTGGATCATAAACTCCAGTTAGAAAAATTAAAGCTATAAATAGACTTATAAAACAAAATGCTAAAAGATATCTTTCTTTATATCTGTTGCATGATAAAAATACTATAAAAGTTCCTATAAGAAATACCATTCCTAAGCCTTCCCATAAAATTCCATGTTCGGGGTTTAAAATATCAGAAATAAATTGATATAATGACATCAATATAATTCCTATATTGAGTGTATCATGTTGATGTATACCTTGTGTAAACAAAAAGGCAATTACTGCGATAATTTTGAGAATTTTTACAATCATTATTTACAATTTAGTGGATTTATATCATTTGAAAAAAAAAATAAATAAAAATCACTAAAAAAAGCACCTGTTTTAAGAGGTGCCTTTTTATCTATAATTTACTTATTAAACTATTTTTTTTGTTGATCTTCCCATTCAAAATGCTGCTCAATTCCAAGACGAACTGAAGTGATTTTTCCTGTACTTCCACTAACTTTGCTATTATTTAAGAAATTGGTGTTAGTATTATCCTTTCGAATAACATAGTCTTTCATTTTAACTTTTGTAAAGTTAGGGAAATCCGGATTGTATTCAACTTTAGATGTATCATTTAAGTTAACTTTCACAGCTTTCCATAGATTAAAATCTTTTCCGTCAACTCTAACATCTAGAATTGCTCCAGGTAATCCAAAAAATTTAAATGGACCCACAGAATATGGGATTTCTTTAGCGAAGTAGGCAGTTATTGGTGAACCTCTAAAAATTGCAGTTGCTTTTGTACATTCGTACCCAAGTATTTTTCTGGTCGATTCCTTTTCAATTTTCCAATTAATTTCAGGAACTTTATCATATACAAAATAATAATCCTCAGCATTATCTCTAACAAATGAAGTAAAAAAGAAATTTCTATCATTTGTAGTATTATCTATTGTAGAAATAAAATAAAAGTCTTGAGTTTTTTTATTTTTATTGAAACTTGGATCTGTCCACATAATGTTTCCGTCTTGTTTTGATATAACCTTTGTTCCATTAGTGTAAAGATCTTCATAAACGTTAGCAATTGGCGATCTAACATTTAAGTATTGTATATGTATCTGTTTTTGTGCGGATATAGCCCCAAAAAACAGAAGAAAAAAAAGAAAAAGAAATTTGTTCATTATAGATTCTTTGGGTAATTTTTAGGTGTTAGTTAAGATCAGTACTCGCTCCTTGAGGTTTAACATTATATCCTTTTGACTTTAAATCCGCTATTACACCAGCTTGGTAAGCCATGCATGAATTTAAGTTTGGTTGATCAGACGTAAACCATTGTTGTCCTGTAGCTTCTCCTGATGAGTTATAGTATGTTACCATAACCCCACATAGTTGAAAAGCTACTTTAGCTGTTTTAGCTGCCTTCTTTTCAACTTTAGTTTCTGAAGTACCTTTAGCACTTACAAACCCAGCAACTCCTATGGTTGCGATTAAGATTAATTTTTTCATGAATTGTTTTTTTTGATTAATTATTAATTAATGATCATTTCAAAAGTATTAAAATAAATCATACAATGATGAATTTATTTTTTATGTTAAGTATTTTTATTCTAATACTTTGTACATATTTACCAAAAAGTTTTTTAAATAAATTGCGGAAACCCGTAATGAATATTTTGGATGTTTGCACTTGGGGGAATTTTTCTTATTATTTTCTTTTTACGAAGACTAAACAATATACAGGCGACTGCTTTCTGACAAAGTTTCATAGTATAATAAAGCCAGGAGTTTTTTACTTTACATTGAAATTATAAAAACTGATTTGAGGGTTTTATTTAAAAAAAAATCAAAATTCATTGAGTTAAGTTTGTAATTATGATGTTGTTTTTAATGTTTTGTGAAAATGTACTACCTGTGTCATAGATTAAATTTTGGAAATAAAAAATATCTTATACTATAATATTGCATATCGAATTTTATGGTTGTTAATCAGTAATATGAGATCATTTACAATAATGTAACACTTCTGTCATAGGTGGAATTTTGAAAGGAAAATATTTTATGATGTAGTTTTGTACATTAGATTTTTTGACGATGATATGACATCATTTTTAATCAATCTATAATTTTATAAAACACACGAAAATGAAAAAATTATTATTTTCAGCAGCATTAGTTGCTTCTCTAAACATGTATTGTCAAGTAGGTATCAATACTCCATCACCCGCATCTACTTTTGACATCAAAGCAAAAAATGCAACAGGAACTTCAACGAATGTAGATGGGCTTATAATCCCAAGAGTGGACCGACAAAGAGCTCAAAGTATGACCAATATTCCTAACTCTACTCTGATTTATATAAATGACATTGCTACTGGGTCACAAACCGGAAATGCCATTAATATAGATACTGTGGGATATTATTACTTTGATGCCACCAATGTATGGACAAAGCTGAATCCAGGCAGCAATCCCAAAAATATTTACAATGCAGATGGAACGCTTACAGGAAACAGAACTGTAAAGCAAGATGCTAATACATTGAACTTTACCGGAACCGCAGTAAATGCTTTTTCAGTAGATGATGGATCTCTTTCTGTGGATGCCGCTAACAACAGGGTAGGAATAGCCACTATTGCTCCGACTAATCCTCTGGACGTAAACGGAACGGCAAGAGTAAGAACTATAGATAAGGAGCCAGCAGGCTTGGGAGCTAACATTATATCTCCTGTGTATGCACGGCCTGACGGAGTTCTGGTGAAACCATCTACTACTGACCATTTTGGGGAGCTTAGATCGAATAGTGCTTATGTAAAACCCAATACAGATGCAACTATGTTTTTGAATATTGGTGCTGGAGGGATCTATAAAGTTATTATTTCCTCAATTAATGGTTGTGGGGGAGGAACTATAGCAGAGTATTATTATTCTAATTTTGCGGGTAATAATTTTATTGCTATTAATGGTTTGGGAGGAATGACACATTCTGGTAGTGAGACCCAAAAATCTCCTACATTTAGCAATCCTTCAAGAGATGTTGTCCAAACTTCTTGGACAGGTATATTACCTTGTCAGTCAGGGGGGAACTCTACTGCCTTTAACTATACTTTAACTGCTGATGCAACTTCGTTGAATATCAAGAACACAGGAAATATCACACAAGAATTTTATATAAGTCTCGTTAGATTATATTAAAAAATAATAATTTATAAATGTTTTATGATTAAAATATTTGTTTTAATTACAATATAAAAAATTAGAAAAAGACAATTCAATTGAGTTGTCTTTTTTAGTTAATTTAATTTTTCAGACCCCGTTTTGTGGGAAATTATTTTTTAATTCTATTTTTGAAAGGGAACTATTCAGTGGCAGAAATTGAAATCAATTCTTTTTCGATTTTTTCAGCCATAAGGGATTGCCAAATGCATTAACATCAGAATCGACATCTAAATACTCTGATCTTTTACAGTGTTTGCATTCTCTTTCAGTATTTCTAGTATATTTCCATTGATGGATATTTAAAAAGCAATGTAATTTTTTCATCATAAATTTTCTGCAAACAAAATCAATTTATCCATGAGATAATTACAGGTTCCGTAATCAGGCTAAAAAATAGAAAATTAAGTGCTAAATAAAAAGCAACCCCTGCCAATACAAAGGTTGCTATTATTCTGAAAGCCTAAAATTCAAGGTGTACTCAAACAATACAATTTCTACTGAAATATCAATAGATTTATTTTTTTAAATAAGATTGAAATGAGCATTGGATGAACTAAAACACCGGAGTCTATCATCATTTTATCCTACAAAGGAGTATAGATAATAGACATGATTGCGTTTTCTTCATAAAAAGAATCTGTTCCTCCGGCAATAATATTACCTTTAACGGTATCACCAGGACTAAGTTTTAAGGATAAAACCTGGTTTACAGTGTACTTGTTATTGGCAAGTACAAGTCCTCCTGAACTTTGAGAAAACGGTGTTGTTAAGATTACAAAATTAGCACTCGGATTACTGAAATCAGACAATAAAATACTTCCGGAAATCTGATAAACCCCTGATTTATTAACAGTAAAAGTATTAGTACCTGCATTCCATGAACCTATTGCGGAGTTAGGACTGATATCAATCGTATCAAAACTTACCCCGTTGACAGTGTTGTTACCTGATAATAGAGTAGTACCCGGAGTATTTAATCTGACACTTAAAACAGTGGTAGGAATTTTAAGTTCAGTAGTTAATACGTTCGGGTCAATTTCATAGAGATCACCATTGGTTTGGGTGATAACCAATTTGGATGTGCCAAGAACAGACGCTACAGGTGTTTGTCTGATTCTTGCGGTACCGTTGACATCCAATGTCTGAGTAGGAGCTGGAGTGTTAATCCCTACTTGGGAGAATATGGTATTGGAGGCCAATACCGTTGCGATAATAATAAGGTTTTTTTTCATAGTGCACATGCTTATAACTGCGTCGCAAAATTATATGTAGTGTTTGTAAAAACAGGAAGGAATTTAATAACTTTTTTCTATTGTCTCATTATGATATTATAATATAATATACCATTAACAAAAGGAAAATAGGAGGAATGGAGTCTTTTCTAATAATTGGAAAATGTATCGTGCTTATATTCAATGTATTTTTAAAATCTATTATTTCATATTAATTGGAAATAGAATCTTACATTAGAGGTTAATATTAAATGAAAATTAAGTAAATGAGAAAAATATTGTTTGTTATCATCACAATAGTAAGTGTTATGATAACAAAAGCACAAACCATAGAATCCGGCAGCCGAAGCACTAGTGGTTATATTAAAAGTGATGGGACTATCGAAAACAGCAGTCGGTCAACCGTAGGGTATATCAAAAGCGATGGTACTATTGAAAATAGCCACCGTTCTACGATTGGCTATATTAAAAGTGATGGAGCTATTGAAAACAGCAGCCGTTCCACGGTAGGCTATGTGAAGAAAGACGGAACAGTAGAAAATAGCAGCCGTTCTACTTTGGGGTATATTAAAGATGATGGAACCGTTGAAAATGCAAGCCGCAGTACAATAGGCTATGCCAGAGGTATTCAAAAAGAATGGGCAGCTGTGGTATATTTCTTTTTTAAGCTATAGAAAACCGTTTATAATTTAAAAATTTGCCGTTATTTTTTTTTAATAATGTATGAATAGTAAAGAACACACTAATAAAAATAATATCTTTTTCTTGTTGAAAACTGTCATTTATACGATTGGTTTTCTGTGTTTGGTAGGGATATCAAGAATCTGGATAGGTCCCAAAGAAAATTGGAATCAGATGATAGAAAATGAATTTATTCCGGCTATTATCATGAGAACTGTATTTTTGACCGTCGCAGGATTATTGTTTTTAGGATTATCTTTAATGGTAAGTAAAATCTATAAGAAAGAGAACCATTTTTCGAAAGAATTGGTTAGTTTATTATTGCTTTCTTTCACGCTGAATTTAATAATGATGTTGGGTCTCATCAGATAATAAGCTATAATAAAACATAGCTGTTTTTTATTCCTAAGATTGAAATGTTACATAAAATGAGCTTTATATAGAAAAATTTCCTAAATGTGGTAGGGCATAAGCCCCTATTGGCGTATAAATTGATACTACAAACTGAATTGAATTTTGATGACTAATGACTAGAACGACTGTAACTCTGATTTTCTTTTTAAGTGGTTTTTCCTTTTTAAATGCGCAGGAGAAAAAAGACTCGCTATACTACAAAATAGAAGAATTTTCGGATAAAAGAAAAGTAACCAAATTCATTCACCGTTTTATATTCCGTAGAGAACCGGATTCTACTTCTGTCAGCTCCAGAACGGAGAAACTTTCGCAGGAGGCTTACAACAAAAAACATATCAGAAATATCAGGATAGAAACCATTGATCCTTTTGGTTATAATTCCAAAGACAGTAAAGAAAGATCCAGATGGTATGATTGGGTTGCAGATCATCTTCACGCCAGTACCAAAAAATCTACAGTTGATAACTATCTGCTTTTTAAAGAAGGGGAAGAATACAATGCTCAGAAACTGTATGAATCCGAGCGTTTACTGAGAACCATGCCTTTTATAAACAGAGTGAATATAAGTGTTTCAGACAGTACTTCCAGCAAAGATTCTATTGATGTAGTAGTAAAAGTTCTTGACTCCTGGAGCCTGAAGCCGAGAATCAGTTATTCCGGAAGTAAGATCGGTTTGGGAGTTACCGAAGAAAATGTATTGGGATTAGGCCATACCTTTGATTTCCTTTACAGAAATGATTCCAAAGAACATCAGAACTATCTTATGGGAAGCTACACTTCTTATAACCTTTTTGGTACTTATATCAGTGCTCAGCTTCTCGGGGAAAGGGACTTTTCTAAAAATGAAAGAATCAATTTTAGTTTGAGAAGAGACTTTTTCTCTCCTTTGACGAAATGGGTAGGTGGCTTTACTTTCGAATATTTTATGCGGCATGTTTTACTTCCGGTAGAAACCAGCACTACTTTTCCGGAAGTTCAGATCAAAGTCTACAGCCAGGATGTATGGGGAGGGTATCAGATTCCCGTTTCATCAGATCCAAGCGAAAAAGTATCCAGTAATATTGCTATTATAGGGAGATTTCAGAATTATCAGTACAAAGACAGCCCCGGAATTGATCAGTATAAATATTTCAGCTCCTACAACAGCTTTCTGATGTCCGTTGGGTTTATTCAGAGAAACTTTTCCGTTCAGAGAAATATTTTCCAGTATGATCTTCCTGAAGATATAGCTTATGGTAATTCTGTGAATATTATTGGAGGAGGTTTATCCAGAAATAAAGAAGTGAACCCTTATGTAGGGATTTCCGCATCATATGGTACTTTTACAAAGCTGGGATACTTTACTGTGAAAGGGCAGTTTGGAAGATTTTTTAATGAAGACAGCCAGAATAGAGAATCTTTCCGCTTTGATGCCACTTATTTTACAAATCTTATGGATTGGAAATTCGCCAAAGCAAGACATTTCTTTTCACCTACTTTAGCCTTGGGAAATCCACAGCATAATTATTCTTATAAAGACAGAATCAATCTTTCTTCTCCCGATGAGTTTCCTGTGTACAATTCGGATTATATCGGGACTAAAAAATTGGTTTTAAGATATCAGCTTCAGCTGTTTGTGAACAAAACATGGAAGAATTTCCATTTCAGCCCTTATTTAACTGCTGCAGTGGGATGGCTGGGAATGCCTGATGATAAACTGTTCAAAACAAAAGCGAATACCAAAGTAGGGATAGGTGTATTAATAAATAATTCATATCTGGTTTTCAACAGAATTCAAATTTCGTTCACGTATTATCCGCGTGTTCCTTTTGATAATAATTCATTGTTTGATTTTAACAGTAACAGGAATAATCTTCTGCCAATGAATAATTTCGCGACAGATGTTCCGCACTTTGTGAACTTTGGGAATTGATAATGGGAGCAATTTAAATTCCTCCCATTACAAACATATTTTCCATGGTAGGAACGTTACTTCCACCTTCTTTTTCGAGCGTAATGGCAAAAGCCTGAGCATTTGATATATTGGCCAAAGCAATATTGCTGTCTTTATCCTCGGTGTACATACCTGCACTCACAGGTTTTCCGTCTTCAATAGCCCAAAGCTGATACTGCATTCCTTCAGGGGCTTTAGGAAGTTTCTCAGCATTCAGATACACTTCTTTTGTTTTTTTATCCCAGAAAACCATAGCTTTTGCGTCTGTATGTTTTTCCACCCCTTTTAGCATCACCATCTGCATATCAGGATTAGAGAACATATCAAGTTTCTGATTCATTCTTTTCATTTGCTGATTCTGATGCTTTGTTTCTGCAGCCAGTAAAGCCATTTCTTTTTTATCAGATGACTGAGAATTCATCATGAATAAATTTCCGGCAACACTGATCAGGAATAATACGGAAGCCGCTATTGCATACGTTTTCCAATGGGTATTTCCCGTGATAATCACTCTTTCTGTGGTTTCTCTATGATCTTTTGTTTCAGGAGTATCTGTTGATAGAACAGGAGTTGCTTCTTCAACAGTCTGTTCCTGCTGAATCTTATTCCAGATCTTAGATTTCAAATCACTTGGAGGTGTTACAGCCTGAGCTGTAGCAAGATGTTCCAAAGTCTTTTGTGCTTCTTCAAAAGCCGCTTTTACTTCAGCATTATTCTTCATCACACACTCCAAAATCCCCGCTTCCTCAGGAGAAGCATGGCCAAGAATATAAGATTCTATAATTCCGGATGATATGTATTCTTTAGTGTTCAATTTATTTTATTGATAATCTTTTAGCAAATCTTTTAATTTCATCAGTGCATTCCGCATTTTCGTTTTTACCGTTCCCAGCGGAATCTTCAGTTTTTCGGATATTTCATTTTGGGTATATCCCTGATAATAAGCAAGATTTATAAGTTCCTGCTTGTCACTCTCCAGACCTTCAAGCACATTGTTAAATCCGATATAATCGGATGAATTATTAGTTGTTGAAAGCTCTGTAGAATTATATACGAAATCTGGAAGTGATTGGTTTTTAAGTTCATTCTGAAATCCTTTAGACTTTAAATAATCAATAGCCGTATTCCTGGCGATATTGAGCATCCACGTATAAAATCTCCCTTTGGAAGCATCATACTGATGGATAGAATTCCAGATTTTAACGAAAACATCCTGAATAACTTCTTCAGTATATTCTTTAGACTGAACGATTCGGAGAATGATTCCGTACAACGCACCGGAATAGTGGTCATACAGGTAATGAAAACCGGTTTCGTTTTTTTCTTTTAATAAAACGATAAGTTCCTCTTCCGAATAGGTTGTTTTAATAGCGTTTATTTTTCTTTTCAAATGTAATAAAATAAAACATATTCCCAATAAAATCTATATCAACTTTTATTTCGTACATGATTTTAAGTAAATAATTAAAAAATATTCAATATGAAAAATTTCACATCAAGAGCTGTACTTATCTTTTGTATTGCTTTCTCCATAAACTCCTATAAAGCCCAGAGCCAGCTTTTTAAAATTAAAAATCCTTATTACTCCCATACTGCAGAAAATCTGCTCAAAGTAAGTAATACTGAATGGAAAAAGATTTTAAAACCGGAACTCTATCAGGTTGCACGGGAAGGAGCAACAGAAACTGCTTTTACAGGGAAGTATTATGAATTTGATGAAAAAGGCACATACTATTGTGCTGTGTGTGGAAATCCTCTTTTTATTTCAACTTCAAAATTTGCAACTACCTGTGGATGGCCTTCTTTTTATCAGCCTATCCGTAAAAACAGTGTTAAATACAGAAATGATACTTCTTATCATATGGAACGTACAGAAGTATTGTGTGGAAGATGTGATTCTCATCTGGGACATGTCTTTGATGATGGCCCGAAACCGACAGGAAAACGGTTCTGCATGAATTCTATCTGTCTTGAATTCATTCCTAATAAAAAATAACGAATTGAAAACCAGCTGTTTAAAATAAATTTCATTTTTTTTCAATCTAAAACAAAACCAACCTCGTAAATGACATTAAAAGCACAATTAAATATAATTAATTAAAAAATCAACGCAATGAACACACAGTCAAAAATCACAGTTTTAGCAATGGTAGCTTTATCATTTGCATTCAGCGGAAAGGTAACTGCACAAACGATGAAAGAAAAAACAGTAATGGTAGGAGGAGCTCCAATGTATCCATCCAAAAATATCATTGAAAACGCTGTCAATTCCAAAGACCACAAAACTCTTGTTGCAGCAGTGAAAGCTGCCGGTTTGGTAGAAACATTACAGGGAGCAGGCCCATTTACAGTATTGGCACCTACAGATGCTGCCTTTGCAAAACTTCCGAAAGGAACAGTAGAAAGTCTTGTAAAACCTGAAAACAAAGCAACACTTACCAGCATCCTGACTTATCATGTTCTACCGGGAAGATACAGTGCAAAAGAAATCTGGGCTGCTGTAAAAGCCGGTAATGGAAAAAGCATGATGAAAACAGTACAGGGAGAAGATCTTACTTTCTGGACCAAAGGAAAAGACCTTTACATTAAAGATGCTAAAGGAAATAGTGCGAAAATGACTATTGCAGATGTGAACCAGTCTAATGGAGTGATTCATGTAATCGATACGGTTTTAATGCCATAACAATTGATAAGATTTCAGACAGCATATTTTCAGTATGCTGTTTTTCTTCTTTTATCCTAACACTAAAAAAATAATAGTATGAAAAAGACAATTCAGGTTTCTAATCAGGGTGCAACCCTTGATACCAGCAGAAGAAACTTTTTAAAATTAGGAGGAGTAGGATTGGCTATCGCAGGCCTTACCATCATTGGGTGTAATGATGATGATGATTTCCAAATCATGGAAGAATCCAAATATGATTTGGGGACAGGAGATGTAGGCGTATTAAACTATGCTTATGCACTCGAACAGCTGGAAGCAGATTTTTATACCAAAGTGGTCAACAATTTTTATTCGGGAATTTCTACTATTGAGAAAGAAGTTTTTACAGACCTCTATCATCATGAAGTGATTCATCGTGATTTCTTTAAAGCAGCCATTAGCGGTGCTACAGACCATGTGCTTCCAAAACTTGAATTTCAGTATCCGAATGTGAATTTTAATGATCGTAATTCAGTTTTAGCCACAGCAAAAGCATTGGAAGATACGGGAGTAGCAGCCTATAATGGAGCCGGAAAGTATATTTCCAATCCTGCTTATCTGGTGATTGCCGGTAAAATAGTTTCAGTGGAAGCAAGACATGCTTCTGCAATCAGAAATTTAATCAATCCCGGATCTGCTGATTTTTCAGGAGATGATGTGATAGATGCCAACGGACTTGATTTGGCAAAAGAGCCCAAAGATATTGTAATGGCCGCCGGAGCATTTATCAAAACACCTTTTACCTGGAAAGAAAGGGGTATTAATTAATCATTCACCTTAAAAAATTACATTATGAATATTCTTAGATTACTGGATAAGCTTTCTTATGATAAATTTTTCACCACGGAAGCTTCAAGACTGGAAACCATTACGAATATGTCATTATTCGGAAAAAAAGCAGCTACAGCAGCTGTACCGCTTGGGCTGGGAGCGTTGATGACTACTTCTGCCAAAGCAGAAACTACAGTAACAAAATTAACAGGCACTGCCTTGAAAAGTACGCTGACAGATGCCCTGCAGCTGGCACTTGTATTGGAATATCTCGAAAATGAATATTACAGCATTGGATTATCTACACCAGGATTGATTCCCAACGGAGACAGAACGGTTTTTATGCAGATTTCAAAGCATGAATCAGCCCATGTCAGCTTTCTGAAAAGCACCCTTACTTCTTTAGGAACAACACCGGGTAATAAACCAACTTTTGACTTTACAGCCAGCGGAAACTTTATGCCCTTTACAGATTATAACCAATTTCTTATTCTCGCTCAGGCCTTTGAAGATACAGGAGTAAGAGCTTATAAAGGACAGGCCGGAAATGTAATGTCCAATAAAGTTGTACTTCAGGCTGCATTGCAGATCCACTCTGTGGAAGCAAGACATGCTTCACAGGTAAGAAGAATGAGAGCCAATAAAGGATGGATTGAGCTTGCCAACGGAGGAAACATGCCTTCAGCAACCAATCCGGTCTATGTCGGAGAAGACAATGTCAATCAGGCAGGTTATAATACAGGAACTTTATTTGGAGCAGCAGCAGGTTCTGCTGCTTATGACGAAATTTTAAGTGGCAGCGATGCACAGGCTATTGCTTCACTGTTCATAGTTTAGTTGTGATTTGGATGATGATCAAGTGGTGCGCCCATTTCCGGAAAACCCGGAAATGGGCTTTTTGTTATTCCTTATTGAGGTGAAAATTCTTAAATAGTATAAAACAGTTGATACAAGCAGATTTATTACAATTAATCAGATTGTATGAGCATACAGAATTGATTTCTACAGCTTTAATAAATAAAGTTGAGGTAAATAAAAAATCCCCAGTGGTCCTGGGGATAAAAACTAATAACCATGAAACTCAAATTAATGAGATAATCAAGCCGCAAATGTATTGAAAAAGATTCAAAATCCCATTATTTTGAATTATTTTTTTCTGATTTTTTTTGATCCTCACACAAAATTTCTATGGTTGCTATGCTGAGAATAATAGGTAAGATCGAATTCTGATTTCATTTAAAGAATATAAACTTCCCTCACAAAAAAGAGGGAAGATTTTCAATCAAAATGTCATAAGACAATTTGATAACTACACCATAACATCTATTTTCACATTAATATTCCCACGGGTAGCTTTAGAATAGGGACATGTTGCATGGGCAGCTTCCACAACTTTTCTGGCTTCATCTATCGGCAGACCCGGCAAATGAATTTCTAAATGAGCCTGAAGGAAAAATCCGTCATCGTTGGTTGCCAGATCTACAGATGTATTGACAAACATATTTGAAGGAAGGGAAATTTTCATTTTAGAAGCCCCTAAATGCATAGCTCCTATAAAACAAGCTGACCAGCCTGCTGCCAATAACTGCTCCGGATTTGTTCCGTTGCCTTTTGCTCCGGGAGATGTGAGTTCAACATCTAACTTTCCGTCACTGCTTTTCGCTTTTCCATCACGCCCTCCGATTACGACAACTTTTCCGGAATACAGCACTTTGCTGATGTTTATTACATGAGAATTCTCTACTTCCTGAATGGTATTTGATTCCATAATTTTTTATTATTTAGGTTAAATGATACTTATTGATCTGTTGTATTGTTAAAGTTTTTTTCTTAAATCTTTAAAAGCAGCTCTAAGTTCTTCCGTAAAAACTTGTGGCTGTTCCCATGCTGCAAAGTGTCCGCCTTTTGGAGCTTTATGGTAATAATATAAGGTAGGATAGGCACGTTTTGACCAGCTTTCTGGAGCCTGATAAATTTCGTGAGGAAATACAGAAATAGCCACTGGAACTTTAATATCTTTCGTTTTCTGTGCTTCAGAGCTGAAATTGTTCTTATTATTTTCCCAATAAAATCGGGAAGAAGAAGCTCCGGTATTGGTAAGCCAGTAAAGCGTAATATCATCCAGAATAGCATCACGCCCAATTACATTTTCAGGATGAAGGTCACTTTCACTCCATTCCGCGATCTTTTCATAGAGAAAAGCCGCCAAAGCACTTGGAGAATCAGAAAGTAAATAGCCTGTTGTCTGAGGACGCGTTACCATCATTCCTCCATATGCTGCATTTCTTCCAAAAAATGTACTCATTGCATTATACGCCTGTGCTTCTGAAGCGGAAAGTCCGGCAGGAACAGGATCTCCTGCATTGATAGGTTTTACAAGCTCAGCAGGAATCGTAGCCGGCATTGTAAGATGAATCCCCAAAAGACCTGAAGGAGCCTGCTTTGCCAAAGCATCAGATATTACAGAGCCATGATCACCACCTTCAGAAACATATTTCTTATAGCCCAGTCTTTTCATCAGAACATCCCAGGCACGGGCAACATGGTCAGGATTCCAGCCCAGCTCAGTTGGGATTTCTGAAAAGCCATAGCCTGGAATTGCAGGTATAATCACATCAAAGGCATCACTTGCTTTTCCTCCGTGTTTTACAGGATCTGTAAGAGGATCTATCGCATTAATAAATTCAAGCGGAGAACCAGGCCAGCCATGAGTAAGGATCACAGGCATTGCATTGGATTCTTTTGAACGAACATGGATAAACTGAATATCAATGCCATCAATTTTGGTCACAAACTGTGGAAGAGCATTTAATCTATTTTCCACTTTTCTCCAGTCGTATCCATTGCCCCAGTAGGTTATCAGTTCTTTTAACTGAGCCAGTTGAATTCCCTGAGAAGCATCTTTTACAGTTTCTTTATCCGGAAAGCGGGTCTCGGAAATTCGTCTTTTAAGTTCATCTAGCTGAGACTGCGGAATATTGATGTGAAACGGGCGAATACTTGTATCAGAATTCGATAATACAGTATTTGTCTTATTGATCTGGGCGTTAGAAACTGCTGGAATATTCAGAGTAAAAGCCGCTGCTAAAAATAGGGTTGAGATTGTTGTTTTCATTGCTTTGTTGTATTAGATTTTAGATCTGTTTTCTTTTTTGATGAGACAAAATTAGGCCCTGGAAAACGGCTGGTAAATGAGTAATTTATTCAAGTAGTCATATTTTGCAGTGAAATAGACATTACAGAAGGTGAACAGAAAAATAAGATAAGAAGGAGTGAGGTGGTAAAGAAAAACTGAGGAAAGTAAGCAGGCTGTCCGATTCAGAAAAAGATAAAAAAATAAGCTCCGTTCTTTGAAGGACGGAGCTTATTTTTTGACTGTATTTTTTTGGAAAACTATCCGTGAGCTTCTACGGATACATCATTCCATTCTTCCCAAAGTTTTAGTCGCTGTTCGTAATTGTGTTTTACAAACGGAAGAGCCACCTTTCCAAGTAATAAACGTAAAGGAGGATTTTCAGTTTCCGCCAATTTAATCAGTGCCGGTACAGTAGCTTCTACCTCTCCAAAAGAAGTTTCAGATTCAGAGAACGCCTTTTTAACGCCATCATAAACCGGATTGCTTTGAGTATTGATTCCCGTATGCCAGATATTGGAAGCATAACCATTAGGCTCTACCAAAGTAACATGAATACCAAATTCTTTCACTTCTGTTGCTAAAGTTTCGCTTAAACCTTCTAGTGCAAACTTAGAAGCATTATAAAGTCCCATAGTAGGTAAGGTTGCTAGTCCCAAAATAGATGACACCTGAATGATATGACCGCTTTTCTGATCCCTCATGATAGGAAGTACCGCCTGTGTAAGCCATAATGTTCCAAAGAAATTTGTTTCGAACTGTGCTCTGGCTTCCTGTTCGTTTGTTTCTTCAACAGCACCCGTTAAAGCGTAACCCGCATTGTTGATCAGGATATCAATGCGGCCAAAATGCTGATGCACTTTGTGAACTACCGCCAAAGATTCTTCTCTTTTATCTACATCTAAAGTTAAAGTCAATACAGAATCTCCATATTTTTCCTTTAAATCTTTAAGTGTTTCTACATTTCTGGCAGTTGCTGCCACCTGGTATCCTTTTGCTAAAAATGCTTGTGCCCATGCTTTTCCGAAACCTTTTGATGCACCTGTAATTAAAACTGTTTTTGACATTGTTTTGTTTTTTTAATTGATTGTTATGATTATATTTTGTTTAAGTTTCATTCTTCTAATGACCGATCGGTCATATTTTGAATAAAAAAAATTATATGCTATTTTCCTCTATCATTTTTTTCAAATTGTTACTAATAATTTCCATTCTATCATTATTACCGGACATTCTGGACATCAGGTGGCCGCCTTCAAGCATAGCAAAGAGAACCGTTGCAAAATCTGCCGGATTCCAGTCTGCTCTGAATTCTTTATTAAAAATTCCTCTCTCAATAATACCGGAAAGCAATTCCTGTCCCTGCTTAATAGCACGATTTACTTTTTCCTTTACTACAGGATTTGTATCATCAGCTTCCGTTCCAAAATTGAGCAAAGGACAGCCTCCCGCAACCGGTGGATGGTTGGGGTCACTAAAGAAATCAATATAAGCAAATAATTGTTGTTTGGACGTTTTACATTGGCTTAAAGCTCTTTGAAGTTTGTCACTTAATATTTTCATATTATGCTCCACAGCAGCACAGGCAAGAACTTCTTTATTTTCGAAGTGAACATACATGCTGCCTTTAGACAATCTGGTTGCCTCCATAATATCACTCATAGAAGTAGCTGCAATCCCTTTTGTATTAAAAATAGGTGCTGCTTTTTCTATAATGAACTGTCTGGTTTCTTCCCCTTTTGCCATGATAATGCTAAATAATTATACAAGTATATGACCGATTGGTCATAAAAACAAGATTTTATATGTTTTTTTTGAATTTGAAATTTTAAATATTTGTTAATCAATTATTTAAAATTAATTTTAATAATATAAAAACCTCTGAAATAGAGGCTTTTTGTTTATGAAATTGTAAAAAATCCCAACTAAAAAAATCAATTTTATAAAAAAAATTAAAAATTAATTCTTAGAGAGTTGGGGATATAAATGGAAAAGTAATACTAAGCTATGAAATATATAAAATTTAATGATTGTTTTGTGTAATATAAAAACAAATCCTTTATTCATCATCCAATTAATAAATCAATTATTTTTCATCTGTGTCTTAGAATCGTAAGCTTATGAAAAAGTGAAAAGGATAGCATATATTTAGTAGAGGGAAATAAAATATATGCAACTAATGACTATTTTTAATGTACGGAAATATAGCTTTTGATCAGTATTTTTTAATCCATTTGTATAAAGTAGTTTTTGGGATTCTGTATTCTTCTATTATTTGTTTTTTTTGTTTTTTCATTTGTTTTTAAAAGGGTCAGTATAAATTCTATCATTTCTACGGTATAGATGTTTTTCCTGAATTCCGGAAGCTGTGCTTTTTTGTCGTCTTTTGCCTTTTGATAAAACTCTGAAGATGAAGGTGGAGAGTAGAGCACAAGATGCTGGGAGTAAATTCTGAAAAAATCATAAGCCAGCAGCTTACTCCATTTTAGAAGAATTTCTGCATCCAAAGACTTGCTTTGGTACATCTGTGCCAGTTCCTGGTTACCGCATTTCATGAAGTTCATGACTCTATCTGAAGAGAAACCGGTTTCCTCTACTCGTTTTTTGTATCAATTCACCAATATGGATATCTTTAAAAAGCATAATGAAAGTGATTTTAATAGAAGCATCTTTTGCAGTATGACAAAAGATGCTTTTTGAAAATATTAATTGGTGTTTTTAATTGTTATACACCAAAATTTGCATTTTAGTAAGCATACATTCTACATCTTGATCATATCCACCAAAAGTACTGGGTACCCAATTGAGAATGGCGTTTCCTCTCCATGCGGTATACTGAACTTTAAAAGTATAAGTACCTGGACCTATTGACACGGATTTTAAAAAAGTTACAGGTATAGGCATACTATTTAATCCTGCTAAGGTATAGGATGCGGGAGTAGCAGTTCCCTGGCTCATATTAGGAAAGATACCTGCTTTTGAAACGTAAGCTGATGATATTTTTGTTCCATCTTGAGTAAGAGACAAGACACCTTGCGAAGTCATACCGTCTTGTACTGATGCATATCCTAGAATCGTAAATAAAAGAGTTTGTGATTTTCCAGGAGGTACAGTTATAGTATAAGTTACACCCGGTACATCAATTGGGATAGGGGTACAGGAGGGTTGAGGAGAACAAGGGCTCGCCGTAGCTTGAGTTGTTCCCTGGACATAGACTGCACTGTTCACACTCCCACTTACTGTATTTAAAGTCTGCCAAGTTGGCGCAGCTCCTGGACCCCGAGAGGTCAAAATTTGCCCTGATGTTCCTGAAGAACCAGCTGTTGTGGCATTTCCGCCAACATTTACTTCGTTCACTACCTGTAAAGAACCATTAACGTGAAAGGTTTTTTGAGGAGTAGCAGTGTTAATGCCAACCTGCGAATACGCATTCAAAAAAGCCAGTAAAGCAGTGGGTAATAATAATTTTTTCATAATTGTAAAATTTTTATCCATTTGTTAGGCAGCTTGGATGTGCTGTAGATTATGTTTATGTGTTTTGTATTTGCAATATTACATTCTGAATTTTATATTACACAAATATTTGCCTATTACATAAATGTTACATTTATGTATCTATTTGATAATTAGATTTTTATTTTTAAATGGAATAAATGAATTGTGTTTAAAATATTCACATTAATGTGATATTTATAATATTTAATTAGCTCTTTTGTTTTGAATATTGAGGTATAGTAATCTGAAAAGAGGGCTTTTTTATACTACAAGGTGGCTTTGGCATATAAAACTTAGCCTTTTCTTAAGCTATGAGATAATAATTTGTAATGTTTGATTTTGGAAATAGCAAAAACATTTTTGGAATTAAATAATGATGAAAAAGCATTCCTTAAAAATAAATTAAAAACATAAAAGCCTTCAATGTTGTATTTGTGTTATATGTACGTAATATGAATGTTGTGGTTATGTTGTAGTTTTTTCTCTAGATATTATATCATTGCCTCTGAAAATAAAATTAGAGGTTTCAGATGATAATTAAACCTGTTTAAACTTTTATTTTTCTAAGGAAGAGAATTGAGAAAGCTAAATAATGTAGATTTATCCAAGTGATATTTAATGTTTCAAATCTCACCAATAAAGCTTTGAAATTATCTAGCCAAGCATTTGCTTTCTCTATTTTAAATCTTCTTTTATATAATTTTTCATCGAAATAATAATCAGTTTCTACATTACCATTACGAGGATTTGATTTTGTATTGGCTGTTATTTCCTTTTTTTCTAAAAAATCTCTACACGTTTTACTATCAAAGCCAGCATCAGCGTTAAGAAATAATCCTTTATGATCTATTGTGCTTCGGTCAAGAAGAGCTAAAATCTCTTCCAAGGTATCCTCAATAGTATAAAGATCATGATGTTATCCACTCATGGGTTTTCCCATTGAGATCATCTGTCCCTGATTATCGCAAAGAAAAATAATATTATTCGTTTTGCAATGTTTTCCGCCTTGATAGCCTACAGATTCTCCTCCTGTTCTGCTTCTGGTATGGCTGCCACCCAATTGAACACTAGACATATCAAGTAATCTTTTATTTTTGATAAGAAGATGAATCCAAGCCCTTTTAAAGCTACCATCCTTGCTCCATTTATTGAAATAATAGTAGATACTTTGCCAGCTTACTTTTTCCTTGAAAAAATATTCTTTAGGACTTAATTCTCTCCATTGACAGCCTGCTTTTAAACGCTTTATGATCAGTAAAAATACATTCAATACATTGAATCGGCTGGGAAAGCCTCTTTTTCCTTTGCTCAAGTGTGGGATCATCCACTTTTCTATTTTATATTTGTTTGATAGTTCCAGAATCTTAGGTTTTTGTTTTGCAACACTAATTTCCTTTTTTTTCTCGGAACTTTTTTAGGTAAATAAGTCTAAACAGGTTTATTAATTAAATAGTAAGCTTTTTTATTATCTGTAATTATTTTAGGGTTAATTTTTTAATTTAATATCAGTATAATTTTTTTTAGTTTTATATTTATTACATACAAATAGTTTACATGAATTAATACATGATGAAATTTATTATTTTATTTTTTCCCTTTTTGTTGTTCGTTCAGCCTAAAGCTACAAAGGCCGCTATTGATAAGAAACTGGAAAAATCCAATGCGCTGCTTATTGATGGGCATACAGATGAGATGATTGCATTGAATCTTTCGATACTTGATGATGCAAAGCATATCAATTATGCAGAAGGCAAATTGTCTGCATATTATAATTTAGCACTCGCTTTTTCTGTGCAGTACAGATATAATAAAAGCAACTATTATCTAAAGATGATGGAACCTGAGTTTAAGAATTCGAATGCCGAAGATCAGGAAATATCCATGAATATATTATACAGTATCAATTACAGAGGAATTAAAATGTATGATGAAGCCCTGAAAAAGCTAAAGAAGAATTTGGTGATAGCGGATCATTAAAAAAATGATTCTACCCGATATGCAATGAATGATCAATATGTCCATGTAATATCCCATTCTGTGCATATTGTGATAATTTTGTAGTATCAAAATAATTAAAAGGAGGTAAAAATAGAAATCAACCTTTTAATACTATGAATAATACTTATTATTATATATCATAAAAAGGCTCTGAAAAAGAGCCTTTTTACTTGAGGGAATAAAAATCCCCAACCAAAAAAATCAATTTCACTTGAGAACTTGAGGGATAAGTTCTTAAAAAAGAGTTGGGGATAAGAATAGAAAAGTGTTACTAAACTATCAATACATAAAATTTAATTATTCTTTATATTTTATAAAGAATAAGTTTTTAATCATCATTCTAAATCTTTTATTTGTGTTAATAGAACCGGAAATTTATATAAAAATGAGCTGGACAGTATACATTCGGTAGAGGGAAATTGAATGTATACAACAAAGCAAAATTTTTAATTTTTGAGTATTGATAAACGGAGATTAGTATTTTTTAATCCATTTGTATAAAGTGGTTTTCGGGATTCTGTATTCTTCTATTATTTGTTTTTTTGTTTTTTCATTTGTTTTTAACAGGGTCAGTATAAATTCTATTATTTCTACGGTATAGATGTTTTTCCTAAACTCCGGAAGCTGTGTTTTTTTGTCGTCTTTTGCCTTTTGATAAAACTCTGAAGATGAAGGTGGAGAGTAAAGCACAAGATGCTGGGAGTAAATTCTGAAAAAATCATAAGCCAGCAGCTTACTCCATTTAAGGAGAGTCTCTGTATCCAAAGACTTGCTTTTGTACATCTGTCTAAGCTCTTCATGACTGCATTGCATGAAGTTCATGACTCTGTCTGAAGAAAAACCGGTTTCCTCTACTCGTTTTTGTATCAATTCACCTACATGGATATCTTTAAAAAGCATAATGAAAATATTGATAATTTGTGTTTTATAGTCTGAGGCTAATTGTTATATACCATTACCTGCATTTTAGTAAGCATACATTTGACATGTAAAGTCTTCTGTAGAGCTGTAGTATAAATAGCAACTTGTGAGTACACATTTAAAAAATCTATAGGTAATAATAATTTTTTCATAGATGTAAAGATTTTTTAATTATTCTTTGTTTATGTGTTATATCCATTGAATTTCAATTATGATGTAAATCAAATGGACATTTTGTTTTACAATATTACATTTCAAACTTTATATTATCCAAAATTGCGCCTATTACATAACTATTACATGTGTGTAATTTACTATTAATCAATTGGTTTTATTTTAAATAGCGAAAGTAAAATTCATTTAAAATATTCGCTGTTTTGCGATATTGGCAGAAAATAATTGCTTATTGATTTTGGAATTTAGATGAGAGTGCGTTTTGAAGTAATAGTTGTATGTATGTTGTATATGGGATTTGATCTTTAAAGACGGAAATTGATCATTTAATTGTCAGAATAGTAATTTGTAGATTTTATTTAAAAGAGGAAAATGTTCTAGTTTATATCATAATGAGACTATAATCTTGAAAATAGGCAAAAAGCACTCATGATCTTTCGCATGTAAAAGTGTAGTACCTGTGTCATATGTGTATTGATTTTTTTTTTTTCTCTAAATATTTTATCATTGCCACTGAAATTAGATTAGAGGATAATTAATTAAATAGTAAGTTTTTTTATTTATTTTAAGGTTTATTTTTTAATTTAATATCAATATAATTTTTTTTAGTTTTATATTTATTACATACAAATAGTTTACATGAATTAATACATGATGAAATTTATTATTTTATTTTTTCCCTTTTTGTTGTTCGTTCAGCCTAAAGCTACAAAGGCCGCTATTGATAAGAAACTGGAAAAATCCAATGCGCTGCTTATTGATGGGCATACAGATGAGATGATTGCATTGAATCTTTCGATACTTGATGATGCAAAGCATATCAATTATGCAGAAGGCAAATTGTCTGCATATTATAATTTAGCACTCGCTTTTTCTGTGCAGTACAGATATAATAAAAGCAACTATTATCTAAAGATGATGGAACCTGAGTTTAAGAATTCGAATGCCGAAGATCAGGAAATATCCATGAATATATTATACAGTATCAATTACAGAGGAATTAAAATGTATGATGAAGCTCTGAAAAAGCTAAAGAAGAATT
This sequence comes from Chryseobacterium sp. 'Rf worker isolate 10', assembly GCF_050753305.1. Classification (NCBI taxonomy): domain Bacteria; kingdom Pseudomonadati; phylum Bacteroidota; class Flavobacteriia; order Flavobacteriales; family Weeksellaceae; genus Chryseobacterium; species Chryseobacterium sp. 'Rf worker isolate 10'. Next base: position 1,790,520 of record NZ_JBOZOF010000001.1, on the reverse strand, counting down.
TGGTGATAGCGGATAATTTAAAAAATGATTCTACCCGACATGCAATAAAAGCAATGATTCAGGTTCAGATAGGGAGAAATTATATTGAGAAAAAAAAGTATGATTCCGTGATTTACTATGGAAACAGGGTTGTTGATGAATTGAAGAAATCCAAAAAAATGGATGCCGGCATGAATACAAGTTTAAAAGTTGCAATGCTGCTTCTATCTGAAGCAAACCTTAATAAAAATAAAATTGATTCTGCTGAGTTTTATATAAAAACAGCCCGGGCTGTGCCTGTTAATTTTGGGAATAATGATTTTGCTACCTTTAAACTTTTAGGGCAAATTTGTGATGCAAAAAAGCAATATGATTCTGCTGTTGTAGATTATGAAAAAGCAATAATACTTGCCAAAAAAGCTAAGAATTTTAGAAAATTATTGGAGCTATACGGATTAATATCTCAATCATACGAAAAGACAGGGCAGATAGATCATAGAAATAAATATGAATTCCAATATAATAAACTTGGGGATAGTTTAAAGAAGATAGATGATGATAATCTGAAAGATACTGTAGGTATTCTTGTAGAAGAAAAACAGAAAGATCTGAAAGATAAAAATCACTTTTTACTTTATATTATCATTGCAGGAATTTTTACTACAGTTATCATTTTCTTTTATATCACCAGAAGAATAAATAATAAGAATAAAATATTGAATGTAAAAGAAGTTGAAACAAAGAATCTTAGCCAGAAATTGAATGTGGCATTTGAAGAAGTAATACAATTAGCAAAAAATAATGATCCGGAATTTCTTACCCGTTTCCAGGAAGTTTACCCTGAATTTATACCGAAGTTATTAGAAATTGAACCTCAACTACTGAATACAGAATTAAAATTTTGTGCTTTGCTATTTCTTAATTTCTCTACTAAAGATATTGCTGCCTATACTTTTGTTCAACCTCAATCTATACAGACCAGAAAGAACAGGTTGCGCAAAAAATTAGGAATTCCATCAAATGTGGATATTTACGTTTGGATGAAAAATATATAATCCCCGATTTCCAACTGATAAACAAAACCAACAGGCATGGCAAACTTCAATTTGCCATGCCTGTTGGTTTTTTATAAGATTTGAGCTGCCAATATTTATGGAAAGCTTGCTATAAAAAGCATGATAACTGAAAATGTAATATTCTGTAAATAAGAAGTATACTTAGAAAATACAATACAAATGCTTGAGTCATACCTAAGTCATATCTCTTTTTTTGGAGGAGAATGCAAAAAATAACACTTTTGTAACTGAATTAAAAATACATATGAAATTGGAACAGAATTACTGTAAGGCTTTAGGCTCCAACAGAAATTGATAGAATTCTTCTTAAGATCGATTTTTATATTGAAGAAAGTTCCAATACAAGAATGGTCGTATTCATATTGTGATTTTAAAAGTGGAAAATTAGATAATTGAAATGAATCCGGAAGTAAAGTCTACTCATTCTTTATAAGTAATAGATAACTGAATTTTCACATCCTGAAAATAATAAAATTTGAACAGTTTTTATTTGAAGAAGAGGAAACTACTAGAAGAGGAAAGAATGTTATATATACATTCAATATTAACAGAATAGGAGAATGAAGACTTTGGTTTTCCGGAATACATAAAGATTGCCTTCTGAGATAAAGGCTAGATGAAAAACTTAAAATAGATTATAATAAAAAAAGAATAAGGATTATTAAGATGAAAAACCCTAATTACAAGAAGATATATGAAGATATCTTATTGAAATATCCTGCAAAAAAAGAACAATGTAAAACGATATTGTCTAAAACATCATTTTCTGTAAAAGATGTAATTACCATTAATAATATTATTTTTCCCAGAGCTGATCAGAAAACCCAGTTTGCGAATCAGAGACATCGTTCTTATGATAAATCATCTATCCTTGAGATATTAGAGTATCAAGTCAAGAATAACCTTAATAATTCTGAACTGGCAAGGCATTTTAAATTGAGCCGAAATACTGTTGCCAAATGGAAGAAACAATTTTTAATTTAGTATGTTATCAGGCTGTCTTTATTTTGAGACAGCCTGGTTTTTTTATTGCTTAATTATTTGAGAATAACCTTAATATTTTCTTTATGATTGTTTTCATAAAGAATGCTAATCATATAAGTCCCTTTACTATAAGCTGAAAAATCTATTTTAGTATCATAAACATGAAGATTTTCCCAATCAGCGAGTTTTCTTAATGTCATATCATAAATAATAATTGTTTTTATTTTTTCTTTGCTTCTGATGCAGCCAATATCTGTAACAGGGTTGGGATAAAGTATGAGTTCAGGCTGCACATCAAAATTTATAGTTCCAAGAGAACCCATATTAATACTTTTAGTAAAGGTTTCTGAACAAGAATTTTTATTGACAGTAAGAGAGACGGTATAATTTCCTCCGGAAGTATATTGATGAACCGGATGTAAAGATGTATCGGTTGTACCATCTCCAAAATTCCACAGTATTGAAGTAAAATTGGCAGAATGATTGGTAAAGTTTACAGTCGTTCCATTGATTGCTGCTGTAAAATTAGCATAAAGATGAAATAGATTGCTGTTCCACTGAGAAGGATTGTTAAAAAATACAAGATCTGCAATGTTTTGAAAATTTTCAGCGATATTCTGAAGCAGTCCATTATAAAAGGTTGATGGAAAGACATGATCTTGAAAAATGGCTGAAAACATAGAAGCGGCTACAAGGTAGCTCCCTTTTGGTCCGGGATGAATATCATTATACGTTCCGTGAAGAGCAAGGTCTGGGGAAGAGTTGTAGTATTCTCTTGCAGATTCTCCGGCCGGAATCATTTCCACTTGCATAAGGTTTGACATTTTAGTGATGGAATCTTTTATTTTCTGCTGAAAAGTAAAATATACATTATATTCATTGGCAGATGGTACTCCATAGGGAATTTCGTAAAGAAATATTTTAGAACACGGGCTGTATTTTCGGATAGAATCTCTTATTTTCCGGCCTCGCTCTGCGGTAATTGCAACCGGATAAGAATGGCCAGCAGATTCACCAGTTCCTGGCTGCATGATGACGTACTTATAATTTTTTGATCTTATCTTCTGATACAGTGAAGGATCATCTACATGATTTACAAATCCGGTTCCTCCCGGAGTATGCGTTGTTACAGAAACATTTTTTCCTTTTGAGGCTGATATGTTTTTGAAAATTTCAGGCATATCATTAAAATAGGTAACACTATTTCCAATAAACAACACTTCATCGGATTGGCAGAATGACAAGATTGAGAAACCAGTACATAAAAGAAAGAGTAGTTTTTTTAGCATATATTATTGGGGGTATAATTTTAAAAAAAGTACCTGCAAAAAACCACTTATATTGCAGGTACACTACTAGAATGATTAAAAATATATAATGTGTGATTATGGACTTTGTTTTACTATGGTTTAAAAAGTACCTGCAGGGAATACTATTTCTCCTACAGGTACACGGTACACTCATGATTAACTGTTTTTATTACAGTTAGTCTATTGTAAGTTTTTCTTCAGTTCCCAAAAGTAATTGCTAATTTTTAAATTCAAATTGTGTTTGATTGTAGTTTTGATACATGTAGTATGTGATATGTATGTATTTTGCATCATTTTGAGGTGATGTAGTAGTAACGTAGTATTGGTTTTGTATAGGCTTTTAGGGATATTGCGATAAAAAGCTGAATGTTTTTCATAATACTGTTCCGAAAGCCAGGAAATATAATGAGTAAAGAAAATGAATATCAATACAACAGAAAAGAGACTATTTCAAAGTGAAATAGTCTCTGCTTTAAAATTAATTTCCGTCAAAACAGGTCATTAATTTCTTATGGTTGAAATATGGATGTTTTTCTGTCCGTTAAAATCTATAAGCTCAATGTTGCCAATCATTTCATTATAGACCAAAGTGGTAGTATCATTGAACTGATATCCATCAATAAATACAGGGGTGTCTTTAGGAAGTTTATTCTGCTCATTCAGTATTTCCAGAGATAAACTGTCAGGATAGCCTGCATTTTTTTTAAACTTGATTTCTATTAAACCATTGCCTGCCAGATATTCAAAATTCTTTAAATGGGAAGGCAGACCGGCTTGGGTTTTATAAACGTTTACTTTCTCAATATTGTTTTTGTAAAGATCAAACATGGCGGCAGTTCCGACTGCATTATTGTAGATCGCAAATTTCACAGTATTGTTTTTTTGAGCGAAAAGTATCCCTGAAAGGATCACAAAGAATATATATAATAGCTTTTTCATACTTACAATAGGTTTTTAAATGTTGATATTAATTTCTGTTTTTTACCATGATCCATCCTGTATATTGTATTGGAGTCTGTTTTTTGTTAGTCTCATTCCAGCCCATATCAAACCAGTAGTTACCGGTAGAAACTTTTTTGCCGCCTACGGTTCCTTCCCATTTGTATCCGTTTAATTTACTTCCTTCGTGGATTTTACTTCCATATCTGTCATAAATACTGAATGTGAAATTAGGTTTCCCGGATAATGCGGAATAGTCGAGCACATCGTTTATTCCGTCGCCATTAGGAGTGATGATATTGATCAGATTAGGAACGGTGATTTCTACCTCAACAGGTGTACAGTTATAAGAATCTTTTACATAGAAAGTATGGCTTCCGCGCGGTACATTGGTAAATACGTTTTCATTCTGCCAGGTTACATTATCCATTGAGTACTGATAGGGTGCTGTTCCTGCAATTACACTTAGAGTAACAATATTATTGCTGATATTAATGCCCGAAATAACAGGGTTCTCAGAAGGATAAACTTTTACAGTCTGTCTAGTGGTACATTCTCTGGTTTTTAAATCTACCCAATAGGTTCCAACTCCCACATTCTTGATGGATTGTGTGGTTGCTCCGGTACTCCATAGATAAGAAATAAACCCAGATCCGGCATCTAAGGTGGTGGTACTTTCCATACAGATAATCTGGTCTTTCAATACATCTGAGTAAGTAGGAGGGATTACGGTAAGCGTTACTTCTGCAATTCTGTAACATCCGTTGGCATTGCTTACTTTAACATAAACCACACCATCAGGAGCAATATAATTGGCTGGAGTCAGGATTTCGTTCGTTCCGTTTTGTGCATCAGTAGGAGAAGGGTAATATTGTTTAATGGTTCCCGGCTGTACATTCACTCCGGCAGATGTTAAATCAAATTTACCAAGTACCGGATTAGTAGGCTCAAAACATGATCTTAAGGCGGCATCTTTAACGATAGGGCTTTCTGAAACCGTTAAGGTTAAAGTTACCTGCTCGCAATCCGTAAAATCCGGATTGTTTCCACAGAATTTGTAAACAATGGTATCTGTACCCATATAACCGAAATTAGGAGTATAATTAATAACTCCGGCCGGATCCACAGTAGCAGTACCATTCACCGGAGGTGTCAGAATCGTTACTGTACTCGGAACATAACTTTGAGTAGAATTGGAAAACTCAGGAACGATAGACTGATATCCTTCGCAGACCGTCATTGCTTTGGTAGATTCCTCAAGACATGTATATACTTTATAAACCGGTGTAATGGCCGGTGTACATGAGCCTACAGCAATTCTTACTGTATAATTTCCTGAAACCAACGGTGTAAAAGTATTGGAGTTAGCTCCATTAATCGGATTTCCATTCAGAAACCATTGGTAGGTATCGTAGCTGTCATCAACCTCCAGTACAATACCCGGAATACATTCTCCCGTTTGTTTTGCAATTAATGGAATAGAAGAAAACCCAGCAAAATATCCTCCATATCCGGAAGTACTATACCCTCCATTAATACCCGCAGTTACTGCTTTGTCAGAAATAACCGTAACATTTCCTGTACTGGAAGGGATGGCATACGTTACCCAGCTGTTATTTCCCGTTAATGGAAAAGGTCCTTCCGATGCGGCAGGCTGAACTCCATTCACTGTTACATTGGCTCCGGCTTCAGTTAAAATATTCAATTTTACTATGGTTCCGTTCGGGACGGTACTTGTTGTTCCGGCTCCGGTTGGCATTTCGTTGATCTTTCCGATTTCGTCAATTTTTCTTGGCAGGAAACAGTTTAATGGCGGGATGTAGTTATAACCACAGGTAGCACTACTGTTTCCCACTGAAACCAACTGATACAGATACACATTTTTTGAAGTCGTTATAAACATATTAAAATGCCCCGAAGTTCCCTGCTGCACATAATTGCTTCCCAAAATTCTGTAAAAGTCACCACTATTGATGGTTGCAATTGGGGTGTTGGCCCCATTGATGAATATTTGGGTATGGTCTTCAGTTCCAACAATGATACCTCCTTCCAGATCATCATTGGTAGATCGGGTTCTTACCATGGCAAAAGTACTTCCAAGTCTTTCTGTGGGCACAGACTGATCGAGAATGGCATCCGAACCAGCACTTGTATTGCTTCCAAAATTCCCATTGACATTTCCGTTGGTAAGCGTAATAGGTTTATTAGAAACAATTTTAGCTCCTATAAAAGAGGATTGGTTTTGTCCACCTGTCCCTGGTCCACCTGCAAAAATAAAAGACTGCCCTTTATTAAGAGTAAACGTATGAGTATTGATTGATGCTGGTACTGCACCAAAGAATGCTACATTTCCACTCCATGTAGCAGTGACTATGGTATTGTTTTCTGTGGCCAATACTCCGGCTGTGAAGTTATTCCCAGTAGATGTTGCTGTGGAAGGAGTTCCTGCCACATAAAATTCTTTTCCAATTCCGGCTTTCCCTTTACTTGTTATGATTTCAGCGTGGGTTGTACCACTTACAATTCTTAACGAACAATAGAATGGTTTGGTTCCCTGTACATGCAATCCTTTATTGATAATACTGAAAGCATCGGATGTCACATTTGCAGCGATAACAGCAATGGGGACAACAAATATCTGAGGGGCATTTTTACTGATTGTTACAGTGCCAATCGGAACATTATTACTATTAACGGTAACAACAAAAGGCGTTGCAGAATCGGTTGAAAGATATAATGCCTGCGTATAACTCGTTGAAGCATAATAAGGGGCAAACCAATGATCCGTGTCTCTTTGAGCTGAAACAGAGATGCCCAATAGCATAAATATTAAACTGAATATAATGTTTTTCATGAATTACAGAGTTTTGATTCTAAAAATTGAAGTTTCATAGACATAAGGGATTATGATTCTTTTATAAATTTCTTCTGAACAGTGACCGCTCCATCTTCAATCTCTATCATATACATTCCGTGAATCAGATTGCTGACATCAATAGCATTGTTCAGGATGATTCCGGCTGATATCAATCTTCCGGCAGCACTGTAAATTTTATACTGAGCTTTGAAGCTTATATTTTTTACATATAATACAGAACTTACCGGATTGGGATAAATGTGGATCTCCGTTTGGTTAAGTGAATTCGGTACTGGCTGTTTAGAAATTCTGACGGTATAATCTTCCACTTCGCCATCCTTGAAATTTGTACAGTTTACCGGAATGCCGTCTTTCTGTAAAGCGACTCTCATTACTACATATTTATAATCCGTCATGCTGATAAAAGCATTGTCCGGTACAGAGAATGTAGTGCCGGCTGTTAGATTTCCGTTAGGTCCGTCTGCCAGGATTCTTTCGTTGATATCAAATTCTCCGTTTCTGTTGAAGTCTATCCAGACTGAAATTCCTGCATTGGTTCCTGAACTTAAAGTCTTATCGATGGTAATTTGGTTACCCTTTGATCCCTGAGTTAATTCAATAAACTTTAAAGGATTTCCTGTAAAATCTGAATACGTAGACGCAAGGGATTCGTTGATCATTTCCTTATTACCATTAGGCTTCACAGTAACTTTTGAAATGAATTCCGTTGTAGAATTAGCTGCCGACATCGGACAGTGGATTACGGTAGGAGTGGTGAAATAGTACAGTCTTGTAAAATTTCCCGGTACTCCGTTACAGATATTAGCTACCTGCATTTCATATTTCGTAAGCTCCAGTAAACCTGTGATGGTATAAGTATTGGTGGTTATCACAACATCTGTCCAGCTTGGAATGCCTACTTTTCTGTATTTCAGTATATAAGTGGCTCCCGGAAACGGATCCCACACAACCTCTGCAGTTGTTGGAAAGATCTGAGTAATCATCAATCCCGGAGGAGGAATTTCGCAGATTCTTTCTGTTGTAAATACTTTTGGATTAGCCCATGGATTAGAAGCAGTTTCCCCATTACAGATATTGGCTATCTGTACTTCATACGTTTTGAATGAATCAAGATTTTGAATCGTATATGAATTCGCAGGTGGCTGAGGAACTGTAGGTGTATTCCAAGGAATGCTGCCAACTTCTCTCCATCTTAAAATATAGGATGCACTTGGAACAATCGGATTCCAGGTGATCACTGCTGAATTGGATGTTACGTTGCTTATCGTTACAAATGGTGGAGTAGGATCACATCTCGTTGTAAATGTTTTTATGGGAGTATAAATTCCAGTTCCGGTACCACAAACTGCTGCAATTCTTACCTCATAAGTCGTAGCAGGAGTTAAAGTATTGATTGTTATAGGCGGATTTCCACCTAAAACAGACAGGTTTAAAGTAGTCCATGCAGAAGCAGGAGTTGTAACAGATCTGTATTCTAATATGAATGCATTGTTGTTGTTGGCGGCAGTCCAGCTTATGTTTACAGCGTTGTGTGTAATATTCGTGAATACTGGATTTCCCGGTGTTGCATTACTGCAAGGTCTTAATCGTACAGCATAATCTTCTACTTCACCATTAGCGGCATCAGCACACATGGCAGGAGCACTGGTTCGTTTCATGACCACTCTCATCGTAGTTGTTAAAGGTCCTGTATAAGCACCCGTTGCCGGAACATCAAAAGCCGCTATTATCGGTGTTGTTGTACTTGCTGCCGATGTCATTATCTTTTCAGCATCCGTGAAAACCCCGTCTCTGTTCCAGTCGATCCAGGCATTTACCGCATCAGCATATTGAGTTCCTGCCCAATTTTTAGAAACAGATAATTGATTGCCCTGAGAACCGATTTCCAGATTGATAAGGGTAGCAGGTGTTGTATAGCTGATATAATTCGTCTGAACAGAAGTATTATCCATTACCGGGAAATTGACAGGGGTAACTTTTACATTGGAAATAAAGTCGTTTGTACCTGTTCCGGTCATACTGCAGTAAATGAGTGGTGTAGTTGTAAAACTTACACTTGGAGAGAATGCTCCCTGTGCTCCATTGCAGATCGTTGCAATTTGTACCTGATATCCAGTCTGTTCAGTAAGTCCTGTAATCGTGTAAAAGCTTTGTCCCGCTGGCAGAGTTTGCCCTGCAGCACTTGGAAGCCATGCTCCTGCGGCTCCCTGTCTCCATCTGATAATATAAGCAGCATTGGAAGCAGGTATCCATGATACATATGCTGAATTATGAGTAATGTTATTCACTGCAGTACTAGTAGGTGCTGCAGTAGTACAAGGCTGAAGGTCTATAAATTTTACATAATAATCTTCAACCTCTCCGTTACCTGTTAAAGGGCCACAGGCATTAGCAGGAGTGGCAGAATATACGATAACACGCATTTTTATTTTACTTGTTCCTGAATAGGCATTAGCCGGAACCGAAAAAGCAGCGGTAACAGGAGTTGTGCTCGAATATCCAAGATTCATAATTCTTTCTCCGCCGGGAGTTGTCGATGGATTATTATCAAAAATACCATCACCATTAAAATCTATCCATGCATTGGTAGAATAGGTACCTGAAATAATGGATCTCCCTACAGACAATGTATTATTAATCGAATTTCTCAGAAGAGTAATCGTTTTTGCAGCATCTAAAGAATAATCTGTATAAGTGGTTGCGCCTGAATTGTTGCTTGTTAAAGGGACATTGGTGCCAATCATCGTTACATTGTTGATATACCCGTTCGTAACCGTTGCTGTCGCTGCATTACAATAAGTCAGTGCAGGTGTTGTAAAACTTACTGGAGCAGAAAAAGCCCCCTGAGTTCCGCAAATGGTCGCGATCTGTACCTCATATTGAGTCTGCTCAATCAGAGGAGTAAGCGTTATGCTATTGGTGAAAGGAGTCGTTACATTAACAGTCTGCCATGTAAGTGAAGGAGGTATTCTGTATCTTACAACATAAGTAGCATTCGCTGTCGCTGCCCAGGTAACATTTGCTGAGGTAGCTGTGATATTATTCACAGCAATATTAGCAGGAGGAGTATTGGTGCAGCTTGGCAATAGAGTACCTGTCAGCTGTAATTTTGGAAGTACGGCATATCTGCTTGTTGCAATAGGTAGGTTTGCGGGATCAGGGTTTGTTGTTGTATTATAATAGATCATCCCACGATTGTTTCCTGCAGAATAACTTCCCCAATTGACAGTACATGATGTTCCGGTAGAATTTTCGTCAACTCCTATGACCACATTACTTGTTCCATCCCATAAAAAAGGAGTGCTTAAAGGAATCTCAACCCATGCACCTGCTGTCATTGCCGGTAAAGTCCCGGAGTAGACCTGTGTTAAAGAAGCAGATGGAACCCAGCTTGTAGTAGTGGCAAAGTCTGCTTGTGCGGTATTTCCCATATAGATTACCCACTGATTATAATTAGCCTGGGTTGCCGCTGTTGTGGAAACAAAAAATCTGATAGCTGTTATATAATTATTCGTTCCGACAGCTGCTCCGATTTCTGAAGCCAAATAAATCTGCTGAGAATAATTAAATGCTGAACAGGAATAAACCGGTAAAAATGCATGGGTAGCTGTTCCGCCTCCAATCTGTCCCGGAGTAAAAGGATTACCTGCCACCCATGGTGATTTGTCAGTAGGTGAACATACAGATCTTACCCACCAATAATAGGTAGCTCCGGAAGTAAGAGAACCGATATTGGCGCTTGTTCCCGGATTTGCTGTACCCACGGTTGCTGCTGCGGGTGGAGTGTTATTGGTGCTGTAATAATATTCATATCCATTGGCTGGTGCTGGAGCCGGAGCAAGTGGCGGAGTCCAGTTGAGCGTAGCTGAAGTGGGTGCAATATTGGTTGCAGGCAGAGTAGTGGGCTCAAAACATGTCGGAGCCTGAATCACCTGAACTTCATCCAACAATACATCATCATAGAAATTTCCATTTCCTGCCACATCTTTGTCAACGGTGAATTTTAACTGAATAGTTGCTCCTACATAGCTTGCTGCCAGAGGCACACCTACTGTTCTCCATTCAGGGGAGTTGGTATTACTGGACCAGACCTGTACCCATCCGGAACCGTCATTTACTGCCAATTTTAACTCGTTGTGATCGGCGGCTGGTACTGTCCCATTGAGTGCTGTTAAATGATCCTTAAGCCATTCAAATTTGATATAAGGATTCGTTAATCCTGATAAGTTAATCTGAGGACTTATAAGTTCCACAGTGTGTTCACCGGCATAGGGCGTAGAAGCATCAACCCAGGCGAAAGTTCCTGCGGGTTTTCCTCCGTTCCCGGTAACTCCATATCCTGCTGTTCCTGAAAATTTCCACTTAACATTGACATTTGTAGATGTTGAAGTAGGGTTTTGGCTCGTCCAGCATGCAGGAAGGGCTCCCGTGCTAAATGACTGTACAAAAGGAACCGGAACCGGAACACAAGTCTGCCCGCGGGCATGAGAGGTGAACATCAGTAGAAATAAGATAATCGGTAGAATTTTTCTCATATAGTTTCATTTTAATTAGAATTTATAATTCAATGAGCTTCAATATCTTTTTGGACTGATATACAGAGTTCTTCCATGGATTTTTTCAGGTGAATCCATAGAAAATACACTCTGTTTTAAGTTTACAGAGACATTAAGCTGATTTATATATAGCACTGCATTATCATTACACTCTTATAAAAGTGCTGAAGGATAAACAGATATAATAATAGTAGGGAAGTAAGTGGGAGTAGATTTGCAGCAGATCCGTGATGGTGTTTTATTTCTTCGATTATAAAAACGTCCACTTCGCTGCATTTAAAATTGAGAGAGTTTAATTCGTTTTAGTTTCTTTCATTGTTCAAGAGATTTCTTAAATATTAATTTTGTTTTTTTGATTTTTGTAAAAATAATTTAATAAAAATTTAATAGTGCTATACTTTTGTATAGTTTTAACTCAATGATTGATGAATTAAGTTTGACTGACTTTCGAAGAAATGCTTTAAGAAGAGATAATACCTGAGTTTTCTTTTAAAAAAATATATACTTTTAAAATTTGTCCTTCAATTCATACCTGCTTATTCCTTTTCTCCACCTCAATAACACCGTAAAACATTTTGTTGAATATATTAAAAATTCAACAAAACAATAAAGTTTAGATTTTTTTATTATTAAAATAAATGCTTTGTAGTTTTAAATTTAATTAAAATTAAGTTTTGATAGATTTTTTATTTAACTTAATTATGAATATGTTTGCAAAAAGTAGTCTGATAAAATAGTTTTGTACCCCAATTATCATGTCAAAAATATGAGTGATAAAATAAATTCATTGTATGCCAGGAAAGCGTCTGGCGGTGTACCCATTTCTGAAGAAAAGATCGCAAACAAATACTTTAACGTGCTGAAAGCAGTATCGGAAACCAGTTTGGGCTGTGTTTATATTGCAGATCTTAAAACCAGGAAATTGGAATTCATTTCAGAAAATCCTTTACTTTTTTCAGGCTTAAGTTCTGCCGAGGTTGAAAAAATGGGTTATAATTTTTTCCGGAAATACACCAAGAAAGAGGATCTTGAAATCTTAAGAAAAGTAAGCAGTAATGGGCTGAAGTTTTTCGAATGTCTCTCCCCGGAAGAAAAAAAAGTACACACCATTACTTATGATTTCCATGTTAAATATGCTAACAGTGTGGATGTTCTTGTAAATCACAAAATCACACCCATAGAAATCTGTGATCAGGGAGAAATTTCTAAAGTAGTTTGTATTGTATCCTATTCTCTCAGTCGTACTGCCGGAAATATCAGGATTATCTCCAATTCATCAGAAACCTATTGGACCTATAATCTTTTTACCGGAAAATGGACGGAGGAAAGTAAAATTACCTTGAAAATAAGGGAAATTGAAATTATAAGACTCTATCTTCAGGGATTGACAATAGAGGAAATTGCAGAACAATTGTTTGTGTCTCCCAGTACAATAAAGTTTCACAGGAGCAAATTGTTTGAAAGAATTGGAGTGAAAAATATTATCGAAGCAATCTCTTACGTAATATCAAATAATTTGATTTAAACTCTACTTTTAGAAATGCTTTACCGGACAATGTACAGTTTTCAAGATGTTGAAAATCAGATATCTTCCAGGTAATAATGTTTTTGAGAACTGCTCCTCTACAAAATATAAAGGAGCAATACCCGAAACAGCTTAATTAAGCTGATAATTTGCAATCACTAAACTCAGAATGAAGTGAACATAGTTCTCTTCAACCTCTTTTCTATTGATCAGTTTGTTTTTGTATTCATAAGAATTAAGATCTCTGGATAATTTCTGATACGTTTCAAAATCATCACCTTTGATCTTTACTCTTATATTACCGTCCCTTCTGTTGATCAGTACATCATCTAAAGTTCTTACTTTAAATAAAACTTCACACAATGTAGGACGAGCCTTCATTGACCCGATATATCTTTCAACTATATTAATCTTGAACGAATCAAATTTGACGTTATTAAAAACAATTTTAGAATTAGGCTCCTGAGTGTTGAGTTCAAGTTTATAGTTCATTACTTTATAAATTTTGGCAAATATAAGTTTAATTATGCCAAAAAACAGACTGTTTTAATAGATCATTCCCATAATAATAATTGAATTTTATTCTGCAAGACCAAAATTATGTGAAAACGTGGACATTAGATGCTTATAAATAGTGGAATAAACAGGGGATATAGAATTTTTTCCATTCTTTATTTTTTTCCTTATTGGCATTTGCGTAATTTTATTCTCTGTATAACAAAAATCATATTAATACCAATATAATGGAAAGATATAGTTATGGAATGGTTGGCCTTGGAGTAATGGGGCGGAATCTGCTTTATAATATCGCTGACAACGGGTTTTCAATCGCAGGATTTGACCTTGATCAGGAGAAAGTTAAAGAATTAGAGCGTGAAGCAGCTCCGGAAATGAAAGTAAAAGGTACAGGCTCTTTAGAAGATTTTGTATCCGCATTAGAAGTTCCAAGAAAAATTATTCTTATGGTTCCTGCCGGAAAACCTGTAGATGCAGTGCTGGAAAATATCACACCGCTTTTGAGTGAAGGTGATATCGTAATTGATGCAGGAAACTCTTATTTTGAAGATACCAACAGACGCGTTGCCGATCTTGCATCAAAAAAACTGCATTTTATGGGAATGGGAGTATCTGGTGGTGAAAAAGGAGCCAGAAGAGGACCAAGCATAATGCCGGGAGGTGATCTTGAAGCTTTCAAACTTCTTAAACCAATGTTGGAAGCTATTGCTGCCAAAGTAGATAACGAAGCTTGTACAGCATATATGGGCAAAGGATCTGCCGGAAACTATGTGAAAATGGTGCACAACGGTATTGAATATGCCATTATGCAGCTTATCAGTGAAGCTTATGACCTTCTTAAAAGAGGAGCTGGCTTAAATAATGATCAGCTTTATCAGGTTTTCAGAGACTGGAATAATGGTGAAATGAATTCATTCCTGATTGAGATTACCAGAGATATTTTTACACAGAAAGATACCTTCACAGAAAACGATCTTGTGGATCAGATTTTAGATAAGGCAGGAGCAAAAGGAACCGGAAAATGGACTTCCGAGCAGGCCATGGAAATCGGAGTTTCTATTCCTACTATTGATATTGCGGTAACTTCAAGAATTTTATCAGCGTATAAAGAAGAAAGAGTTCAGGCTTCTAAAATATATTCCGAAAGAGAAATTACACAGCCGGAAAATACTGAATTGTTTATTCAGGAAGTGGGTGATGCTCTTTTCCTTTCAACATTAATCAGCTATGCACAAGGTTTATCTTTACTGGTAAAAGCCTCTGAAGAATATGGTTTTGAAATTCCATTGAAAGATGTTGTGAAAATCTGGAGAGGAGGATGTATCATTCGTTCCGTACTGTTGGAAAAATTCTATTCAGCATACACTCAAAACCCTAATCTTTCTAATATTCTGCTTGATCATGATATTTCTGAGCTGGTAAAATCAAAAATCAAAGCCTTAAGAAAAACTGCCGGATATGCCGTTACCAACGGAATTTCAAGTTTAGGAATTCAGACTGCTTTGGGATATTTTGATGCTTACACTACAGAATCTCTTCCTGTGAATCTGATCCAGGCTCAGCGTGATTATTTCGGAGCTCATACTTATCAGCGTATTGACAGGGAAGGGGTTTTCCATACTTCTTGGCAAAGTGCAAACAATTAAAATTCGGAAAAAAATGAATCAAAATAAAATCTTGCAGCCAACATCTATCGTTATTTTTGGTGCAACGGGAGATCTGGCAAAAAGAAAACTTTTTCCGGCATTTTACAACTTATATATCGACGGCAGAATGCCCAAAGGCTTCAATATTGTAGCACTGGGAAGAGCCGAAAATACCGATGAGAATTTCAGAAATTACATCAAGGAAAATCTTGAAAGCTTCTCCAGAAAAAAAGTAACTTCTGAAGATTGGGCTGGCTTTCAGGCTCATATTACTTATTTTCAGCATCAGCTGGACGAGGAGGCTTCTTATCAAAATCTACAGCAGAAATTACTAGATTTTGATGCTGTTTACGGGATGAGAGCCAACAGATTATTTTATCTTTCTATAGGGCCCAATTTCATTACCACTATTTCCAATCATATCAAAACGACGTCATTAGCTTCTGATCCGAAGAAAGACCGAATTATTATTGAAAAACCTTTTGGACATAATAAACAGTCGGCAATCGAGCTGAACAGTCTTCTGGCAAAAACATTTGAAGAGGAACAAATTTATCGTATTGATCATTACTTAGGTAAAGAAACAGTACAGAATATATTGGCGTTCAGATTTGGGAATTCTATTTTTGAACCTTTATGGAAGCATAAATATATAGAATCTGTGCAGATTACCGTAGCTGAAGAAGTAGGAGTTGAAACAAGAGGTGCTTTTTATGAACAGACGGGAGCTTTGAGGGATATGATTCAGAACCACCTTTTGCAGATTCTTTGTATGGTGGCAATGGAACCGCCTGCTTCGTTGCAGTCTGGAGAAATCAGAGACCGTAAAGTAGATGTATTGAAATGCATCCGCAGAATTTCTCCGGATCAGGTAGATCATTATGCTGTACGAGGTCAATATGCAAAAGGAACCATAAATGGTGTAGAAGTGAAAGGTTACCGTCAGGAAGACGGCATTGCTTCAGATTCTAATACAGAAACCTTTGCTGCGATCAAATTTTATCTGGATAACGAAAGATGGCAGGATGTTCCTTTCTATGTTCGTACCGGAAAGAAAATGAAAGAAAAGCACTCTTATATTACCATTCAGTTTAAACCGCTTCCTCATTCCACATTCTCAGACAGTCCCCATCTTTTATCAGCGAATAGGTTGATTATCAATATTCAGCCGATGATGGATATCAGATTACAGTTTATGACGAAAAAGCCGGGACTGACGCTGGATCTGAAACCTGCAGAAATGATTTTTGATAATTTCGCCTGTCAGGATGATACTCCGGAAGCTTACGAAACTCTGCTGCAGGATGCTCTTTTGGGAGATCTTACCTTATTTATGCGTTCCGATCAGGTGGAAGAAGCATGGGATGTTGTCACAACAATACAGGAAGCGTGGGAAAATAATAAAGACCTGTCTTTCCCGAATTATAAAGCGGGAAGCTGGGGACCGGAAGACGTTAATGCATTAGTGGAAAGACAAGGGCATAACTGGGTATAACAAAATAAAATTTAAACAGAAAAAAATGAATATTACAGTATTTGACGACCTGGAAAAACTGTACACAAAGGCAGCGGATTCATTTGTTGACCTTTCAAAAAAATCTATTCAGAAAAATGACCGTTTTGTGGTTGCATTGAGCGGAGGCTCTTCTCCAAAAGCTATTTTCAAGCTGTTGGCAACTCCAAAATATGCAGAACAAATTGAATGGAATAAAGTCTACTTTTTTTGGGTGGACGAACGCTGGGTACCTCTGAATGATGATAAAAGCAACTTCCGAATGACGGATGAAGCGCTTCTAAGCCAGGTTGCTGTTGATAAAAACCATGTTTTCCCAATGTACAGTGACGGAATTCTTCCGGAAGACTATGCAAAAACCTACGAACAGCAGATCAGAGATGTTCTTGGCGGCAATGGTGTTTTTGATTTTATCCTTTTAGGAATGGGAGATGATGGTCATACCGCGTCATTATTTCCGGGTGAAGAAGTTTTAAATGAAAAAGAAAAATGGGTATCTGCCTACTACCTTAAACCTCAGGAAATGTTCAGAATTACATTGACGGCACCATTGATTAATAAGGCTGAAAATATTCTTGTTATAGCATTTGGTGAATCTAAAAAACATGCACTGAATGAAGTACTGAACGGTAAATATAATCCTGTATTATACCCATTACAGCTTATTGAAAGAAAAGATGGGTTTCAGTTTTTTACGGATGAAAAAGCGAAAGGTTAGCAAATATTGATCTTTTAAAATATAAGAGACTGTCCTAGGACAGTCTCTTTTCATATCAACTATTTCAATACCGAATCATCGGTACGTACAGTCTCTTGTAATTAAAAAACAGTATCATTAAACTGTTAACGATACTGTTACATTTAGTGTTTTTACCTTAGTTGCTTGTGTTTTCGAAACTTTTATCTTTCTCAACTCAAATAGTGCTTCTATGTAAAATGGTTATTAGTTTGAAGCAAATATACAAAAGAAGACACTATAAAGTGTCTAAAATTTAAAAAAATATAAAAGATTTATGTTAAATATTTGTTAATATGGATAAAGCCCTTTGATATAGGGTGTAATAAGTGAGAATATTTTTTTTAAAATTGGATTTAATTCAGTAAAAACTGAAATAATATACCTTTTATAATGATTAACTGCCTTCATTAATTAAAAACAGCATCATTAGTTTACTAACGATGCTGTTTGAGTAATGTTTTACCTCAGCATACAATGCAAAAGCATCTAAACTGAAGGAACTAACGGTGCAATCTAATCTCTCTTAATCTCACAACTTAGATCGTCTGGTTATATAAAATGGTTATTAGTTTGTGCAAATATAAACATTTAGACACTTAAAAGTGTCTAAATTGAAAAAAATTTCATAAACTTGTACGATTGAAAGTCTACCATGGAAAGAAAATCAGCGGCAGGAAGTATCCGGAACAAAGAACGCAGTAAAAAAAAATTTTTGGATGCAGTTGGAAAAATACTGAGAACAAAAGGATATACTGCTTTGAAGGTAAATGGTATTGCTGAGGTAGCTGGGGTAGACAAAAAAATGATCTATTCTTATTTTGGGGGAATAGACGGATTAATAGATGAATATATACGGTCACAGGATTACTGGAGTAAAGTAACCATTGAAGAAGTAGAAAAGATAAAACCCAAATTGGATGACGGAGGAAAATCTTTTATGGAAGAAATGCTGCTTACACAATTTGATTATGTTTATACCCATAAGGAAGCACAAAAGCTACTCTTATGGCGTTTATCAGAACCACGTAAAGCATTAAGAAAATTAACCGATATGCAGGAGGAAAACGGAGAATATATTTTTAAATTGTTGATGGACTCCCATTTTAAAGAAAATGCTGAGGGTTTCCGTTCCATAATGGCAATCATGGTTTCAGGATTGTATTATATCAATATGTATGCTGCAATGAACGGGAGTATTTTCTGTGGAATAGACGTTAACAGTAATAAAGGAAGGGAGAAAATAAAAAAAGCAGTCTCTTTTCTGTTGCATCACACATATGAAAATTTATAATATTAATTCTCTAAAAAAAACAAAACCATTAGAGATCTAATGGTCAGTTTGTGGATTGTGTTTCTACCTTAGTTGTTTCGTTTTCGAAATTGTCTTAAAGTAAGGGAACTAAAATAATACAATCTGAATTGTTTTGTTTTTTCAACCTAAAAGTGTTTTTAAATATATAGATGGTTTTAGTTTGTACAAATATATAAAATAAGACACTACTAAGTGTGTAAAATGATTAAATTTTTGTTAATTTTATTTAATGATTTGATAATCAGTTTATTTATTTTTTATTTTTAAAAATAAAATATCTCTTATTATTAGACTTATACCCAATTTTGGACTATTAAACAAAGTTGATAGGTTTTATTTAAAAGTGAAATGACACATTTTAGAATGAAAAAAGATTTTAGAATAAAAAATATATATAAAAAAGTATTTGATGGGTGATCGGAGCTATTTTTAGTAAATAAAAAAACAGCACCACTATGGAAAATGATGCTGTTTGGTTGTGTTTTTACCTCAGTCGTTTTATGTCGAAATATTTTAAACTGAGGGAACTAACGATACAATCTGAATAGTTTTTAATTTTTCAATCTCGATAGTGTTTTTATATATAGAATGGTTTTAGTTTGTGCAAATATATATAAATAATTGATATTAGACACTGATTGGTGTCTAAAATGATAAAAAAAATTCTTAAACTTGTATATTGAATGTTTAGTCATGGAAAGAAAGTCAGCATCAGGAAGTATTAGAAACAAGGAACGCAGTAAGAAAAAATTTTTAGATGCGGTGGGTAAAATTCTGAAAACGAAAGGATATGCCGGATTGAAGATTAATGACATTGCTGCAACAGCAGGAGTAGATAAAAAAATGATCTATACTTATTTTGGAGGAATGGACGGACTGATGGACGAATATGTTCGTACACAAGACTTCTGGATAAAAGCTACAAGCGAAGAAGTAGAAAAAATGAAACCCAATCTTGAGGATGGAGGAAAAGAATTTATCAGACATATGCTGCTTTCACAATTTGATTATGTATATACTAATAAAGAGGCCCAGAAACTCCTTTTATGGACAATTTCTGAACCCAGAAAGTCATTAAAAAAACTGATTGATACTCAGGAAGAAAATGGTGAATATATTTTTAAATTGCTGATGGAATCCCGTTTCAAGGAAAATATGGAAGTCTACCGTTCTATTATGGCAATTATGGTTTCAGGGCTGTATTACCTGAATATGTTTGCTTCCCTGAATGGCAGTATTTTTTGCGGAATTGATGTAAACACACCGGAAGGTCGTGCTAAAATTAAGAAAGCGATATCTTTTATGGTAGACCAGACGTATGAAGGATTGTAGTTATAAAAAATAATATGAAAATAAAAAGGGGCAATAATCTGCCCCTTTTTTTATCCTGTTGATGTACGTAATCTATCCTTTATGATAAGGACATCCTGAAACTGCACCAGAGCCTCCGGCAGTATTATAGAACTGCTCCTCAATAACTTTTCTCTGATCTTCAGGAATATCTTCTATCTTACGAAGGGTATTAACCTGGATGTGAGGCCAGCTTGTTGTACCTCCATCATTCCCGAAATCAAATTCGAAGAATACAATTTGCTCATATTGAAGCTGAAGAATCTCTTTTCCATCTTCAATTATGGTTTCAATCCACATGTCCATATCCACTTCAACGGTCGGGACAAAACGGTTTACAAAAGGCACATTTAAAACACCTCCCTGCGCTCCGGTTTTCATCTTGGAAGACATTCTTACATGTACGTAATTGCTGACTTCCTGACCTCTTAAGGTATCTCTAAGCCTAAGATCTGGGCGTACAGAATAAGGATATAAATCGTCTGCCAGTATTCTTTGGGTATAAATTTTATTTGAACCAGGATCATTATCATCATCGAGTTTTTGGTGAACCCAATCTGGTGCAGGCTTGTCAAGATCAATGATGTCTTCAGGTGTTACTCCTGCATTCCCCATCGTACGTGAAATAGAAAGGTGATTCGTTTCCCATGCTTCTTTACCATAAGGAAATTGAGGAGAACCTTCCACTAAATAGAACGTTGTATTATCTTTATTTTGAGGAATAATATCTCCCAATAAAGTAATGGTACTTCCATGAGGAATAACACCGCTTCTTGAAATAGAGTAGTCCGGGATAAAATAAGGACCATCAAGTCCTGCTCCCGGCTTTATTTCCTGTGCCGGAATAATCTCATAATAAGGCTGCCCCGGCTGCAGCTGGCTTTGAAGAATATATTTTGGATTGGCTTCTCCGTCTGGTGTAATCCTTAGCAAAGGCTCATCTCTATATTCGCCGGTATATCCATACTTCGCATCTTCTGTTGAAACAGCATGAATACCACGATCTCTTTCAATAGATTCCTTGGTTGCTGCATGATTATAGACATCACTCAACCAAAGATACATGCCGTTTTCTTCATGAATAGGCGTGTACTTTAAAGCATCCTGTCCTTGTATGGTATTAACGCTCTTAATGCTTTGTTCGTATTTAACAGCTCCACAGAAAAGCTCACTTGCACCACCACGGTTACGAACTCCACCGGGAACGATTGAAAAAGTTAACTTTTCAATATACTCTTCACTGTCAAAAGCGAATTTTCCGGGAATCGTTCCTGAATTGGTTCCTGGTGAAGGCATAATGGTAGTATGCACCCCGCTTGCTAATGAAGGCTTGGTAACCTCTTTATTGTAATTAACATTATAGCTCACCCATGTACCGGCGAGTGCAGCCAGAATTCCATAATCTACACTGTTTTCTATCGCCTGCAGGTTATCTTCTCTAAATGGTCTTACCGGATCATCAATAAGAAGCTTTGAATATCCGTCCATTAATTCAGCCAGATTAACTTCATTTTGACCCGGCATTTTACGGAATAACTGTTCACCTCCCGCTTCGGGACTTTCTTTTTTTCTTTTAAGCATGATATATCGTTTTTATGGTTATAAATTGATGTATTCGAAAGTTGGACCCGCATTAGTTTGAGCATCCAGCGGTTGTTTCATCAGATTGACCGCTTGTTCTTTCAGGGCATACATGTACATAATAGATTTTTCAAGTTCTCTCTGATTTCCTTCAACAGCACTTTGTATGGCATCTAATAAGCGTCTGTACGTTTTATTAAACTCAACAGCCTGTGCATGTAATTCTTTGTTTTTTACATAGTCTTCCATTTTGGGATTAGGTTTCATCGGATATGCTTCGTCCCAGTCTACCGGAAGATCTTTTCCAGTAGGTGGCGTCGTTACAGGCATCATCCCGTCATCATCCATAAAAGGTTCGTAATTTCCGCCCAGATAAAAGTGCTCATGGAAAACTTCTTTAAACCTGAAATAATGAGCCAGTTCTACACCTTCTTCAAACTGAGACGGATCAACATCAAAAATAGAATCATCAGCCCCTTCACCCTGTCCTTTGATTTCCTGGAAAACGGCAATTACTCCTGCTAGCGCCTCTACAGAATATAATTTTCCGCCACTTCCGTAATATTGCTCAGGACGGATCTGTTTCGCTGGATTTCCTGTGAAAATTCCTCCTGTATTTAATTCTTCAAAACTCTTTGGAAAGCTTCCATGCTCTTTGTAATAAGCAATGATTTGGAAAATAACAATATAGAAGAACAAAACATCATAATATTCGCCAATGGTATGTACATTTTCCATGATGAAACCTTTCATATTTTCAAGCGTCCAGAAGTTGTTTTCCTGTACAGCTGCTCTTTGGGAATATAATTCCGAAGTGTCGGTTTCGTGATCGTATTTCGGAGCTTTTACCAAAGGCTTGCTTGGACTTTCAATGGCAATAAATGTTGCAATACTGTTGCTTGAGAATGTTTCCAGACCTACGTAGAAATCAACATTCATCGGTAATTTCATGGGATAAGTAGGGTAGTTTTCCTGTTTATTGACAGAAGGCTGAATATCAATTGCATTCAGGACATTGCAAACCATAATCAGGTGAAGCATTTCTTCCACGGCAACGCTTCGGATAATTTGCGAAGCTAAAGCGTTTGTTCCATCCTTGATTGAATATAAAGCTGTAAGATAGGGTGGAATAGTGGAGTGCTCGATAAGAATTGCCGTCTGCAAAAGATCCTGTAAAACCGGTTTATAATCAATTTCAGTTAATCCTTTTTTTGATTCAGAAGTTTCAGAACCGAACTGAGATTCCAGATAAGCATTAAAATCTTTGATCTGATCATTAAGCAAAAGATTAGTTAAGGTTTTGCTGTGATGCTTTAATCCTTCAATCCAATCTTCTTTGCTAAGTGTTGAATCAAATAATAAAGAAGGCAACGAAACGGCATCTGCAACAACAGCGCTTCTGCCTGCCATTCCAGCTCCTTTTAATAATGCCTCTTGTGGCTGTGCTGTTTTATTGATAAGTCTTTGTCTCATGTTGTTATTTTTTAAGTTGAGTTTCAAGATCAGCAAGGATAGATTCTACTGAACGGATCGTGAATGCTGATAAGGTTAAAGTAGGGTTTGAAGTTCCCAGCGTAGTCATATTTCCTGCTCCTACAATATATAAATTTGGGTGATCCCATGCTTTACAATAGCTGTTGGTCACAGAATCTTCAGCTGTAGAACCCATTCTGTGCGTTCCTACAATGTGGCCTGCTCCGTTGTAAGAATATCTCACTCCATTGTAAATCACAGAATTTTTGTCTGCCGCTGTATATTTTGTAAAATCCTTAATATTTAATCTTTCAAACATCTGATCAGAAGCATGTTTTGCCTGTTCCATCGCTTTCATTTCGTATTCTGTCAGCTCATAATGAATAACAGGACGCGGAATTCCAAGAACATCCAGATACTGATCATTAATCGTAACTCTGTTGTTGGGGTTAGGCAGCTGTTCAATTTCAAAATGGAATAATACCTGTTTGGAAAGTCTGTTGGTAAGTTCCTTTCTCAATTCAGCTCCGAAAAGACCATTACTGATAAATTCTGCCACATCAGATCCCGGGGAAAATGCAGGCCATCCCCATCCCCAGTTGTCAAGAGGAGAGATCCATGCAGAAAACTGACCTCTGAAATTTCCGTCACGGAAAGACGAGATATTCGTAGTAGACCCAGGACCTCTGTAGGGATAAACCGGTTCAGGGAAAAGTCCCCAGGTAAGCATTACCATATGATCCATTAAGTTTCTCCCTACCTGATCACTGCTGTTGGCAGCCGTTTTTACAATATTGTTGACTGTATATTTAGAATTCAGCAGGATCTTTGGATTTTCAAAGGCATTCGCAGCCAGAATCACAATAGCATCAGAGGTATCAATGGATTCTTCAATAAAATCTGTTTTCTCCCTCGAAGTATATCTTCGCAGGTGAACTTTGGAGATTTTATCTTTATTATTCTGATCAATACTCAATCTGTAAACCACACTCTGAGCCTGAACCTGCATGAACGGATTACGGCTTAGATTTTCATTATCATTAATTTTATATAAAGCTTTTTTCAATGTTTTCAAAGCATTGTATTTAGCCTGAACAGGACAGATAGGGACACAGGAAGCATTACCTTCACAGCGTTCTCCCATATAAGGATTCCATACAGAGCCAAGAGCTTTGTACTCTTCTTTTTCTGAACTGTCTAAAACCAGTTTATACCCTGAATCTTTCGGTTCAGCTTTGATGATCTTTGTTTTTCCGTATTTTGGATTTGGAATAGAATTTCTTCCCTGAGGAGAAGGTACCATCATCAACGGGATTTCTCCGGAACTTAGCTTTACACTGATACCTTTCAGCCCTTCAGTAATCTTATGATCCATATAACTCTGAGGAATTTCTTCCATAGGAAATACATAGTTTCCGTAATATTCTTCCATATTCTCAGCAATTGGATATTCCTGTCTTGAAACATCTCCGGAAACCCCGATTTCAAATTCTGCCATTTCATAATAAGGTTTCAGCTCATCATAATTAATAGGCCAGTTGACCGGAGTAGGTTCATTAGAATTTGGTTTAGGGATTGTAATGCCATACTTTTCTGTAAGTTTGAAATCATTCGGCAGCATTCTTGGGGTAGTGCCCAGCCAGTGAAGTGTAGTTCCGCCACCTACTCGGATGGCATCACTTGCAAACGGCATCGGCCCAAACTGCACCAGATATCCCTTTTTATCCGGAAATGGCTGTACGATGTGCTCCATATCCAGAACATTCGGTGAAGGGGCTTGCTTCAGGTTGGGATAAGGAGAGTTGGGAACTTTGGCTTCTTCCCTATAAAAAGTACGGATATACTCATTATAATTGGTCATTGAGGACACAGAATCCAGTTCCAGACCAGCTTCTAACCCCGCTTCATACATGAGTATTGATATTTCACGGATATTGTCAGATTTTCCGGCATCTGCACGGTGGATCATTTTTCCTTTTGCTGTGTCAAATACATGATCAGACAGCAGTTTTGCGATCAATGATCCGGCGATTCCCGTTCCTACGATGATTACATCTTTTTTATGGTTGGTCTGATTCATGAGTTGCTGTTTACAGGTTTAATATTCCAGGATTTGTAGCCAGGCTGTTTGGCTCCCGGCGGATGAGAATGTATCAGATTCCAGACAAGTCCTTCTTTGTATGAAAGATCATTGATGTAAGCTCCTTCCCATGTTCCCAGATACCACAGGGTGATCACTTTTCCTGAAATAGCATCCATTCCCGGATTTTTTATAATTTCGGATTGAATGGCTTTTTTCAACTCATCTTCACCGGAAGATTTTTCAAGAATATTTTTAGAAACAGTAAGAAATTCCACGAAAGTTGCCGAGTCTAAACTTTTGAGGATATAAGTATAATAGGTTTCTGCAAGGCCGGTAGACTGCAATTCATTGACTGTGAATCCGGTGAGTGCTTCCGAGATAGACATAAACACGTCGAAATAATAATCGTCGACGTCGAGGATTTTGTTAATAATATTCATTTCGTTAAAAATTTGGGTTAGATATCTTCAAGAGGGGATCATGCCAATTGATCTATAGCTGCCGGATTTTTCAGATACCACTTCTTTCTAAGAAATGAATGTCTATGTTTCAAGCTATCCATAGTTGTCAGTTTTTGTTTATCCGAAATTAATCAGATCCCCGCAGATAAGATTCAGTATTTCTACGTAATTTGCATTAACGGTTGTTTAAAAAAATGTAAAAAAATCCTTTATCCAAAGTGGTTTCAGAGTGTTTTGTTTTCACCTAGTTTAGAATTAATTTAAATAATGTGGTATTGAATGCAGGATAATATATTGAAGCTGCATAAAATAAATTATATTTTAAAATAATAATAAATTATGATCAGTATGTAACGAAAGTGATGTTGTAACCGTCTAATCAATATAAGTGAACTTTTGACTTAATAATTACCAAAGATAAAATCCATTACCTTTTACCATGAAACAACTTAAATTAACTTTATTGTG
This sequence comes from Chryseobacterium sp. 'Rf worker isolate 10', assembly GCF_050753305.1. NCBI lineage: Bacteria > Pseudomonadati > Bacteroidota > Flavobacteriia > Flavobacteriales > Weeksellaceae > Chryseobacterium > Chryseobacterium sp. 'Rf worker isolate 10'. The sequence continues at coordinate 1,764,131 of NZ_JBOZOF010000001.1, read as the reverse complement.
CCTTACGTCTTCTCTTTTGTCTGCACAAGGCCTGAACAGTAAAAAACAAGCCGCTTCTTCCCAGAATATAAAAGTACAACAGGTACATCAATCTGTTCAGAAGGAGACAGACAGGATATTTGATAAGTTGGTTGCTATTAGGAGACAGTTTCATGAAAATCCGGAATTGGCAGGTATGGAAAAGCAGACTCATGAAAAAATTAAGCAGTATCTGCTGGATTTGGGGCTGGAAGTTCAAACAGATAGTTACGGAAATAGTGTTGTAGGGATTCTGAAGGGCGATAAAAAAGGAAAAAAGATAGCCTGGAGGTCAGATATGGATGCATTACCCAATGATTATCCCGATCCTGAAGTTTTCAAATCTAAAACGAAGGGGGTTCAGCATGGCTGCGGTCATGACATTCACATGGCGATTGGGTTGGGAATTGCTGAGGTGCTTTCTAAAAATAAAAAATCTTTAAAAGGAACAGTGTATTTTATATTTCAGCCCGAAGAGGAAACTTTTAAAGGAGCAAGGGAAATGCTGAATAACGGCTTGCTTTCTAAAATAAATCCTGACGAAATCTATGGTCTGCATGTGACCCTTACACCAGTGGGACAAATTATGGTGAAGCCCAGCGAAATGTTTGCCTATCAGAAAAAAATAAGAATTCAGCTAAAAAATGGACTGTCTGAAGAAGAACTCGACGGATTAAAAAAGAAAATCAGCAATTCTTTATTTCGTGCCTCTAACGCAAGTAAGCCATGGGAAATACAGTCTATTGTTGATCCTAAAATCGGTTTGACCAATCCTGATACTATTTTCAGAGATTATCTGTTTACAGACGGAAAATTTAACACTTATTCCAAAAATAATGAGTCTTTTCTTGAAACCTATCTGTATGAAACGAATGCTTCTAATTTGGATAAAATAATTCCTGTCGTTCAGAAAGTTGTTGAAGACAGCGGATTTAAAAATCAGCTTCTTTCGGTTTCGTTTGTTCAGGAAAATCCGACGATAATCAATGATGAAAAACTGACCCATTCAGCAATAGGAATTCTTCAGAATCTGTATGGAAAAAATACAGTTGCTGCAGATTATGGCCAGGTTCCGTTTTTCAATGATGATTTTGCTTATTTCCAGCAAAAAATTCCGGGAGTTTACTTTTTTCTGGGTGGTTCCAATTTTGAAAAGGGAGTGATTGCGATGAATCATTCTCCCAATTTCCAGGTAGATGAAGAAAGTATTAGAACCGGAGTAAAAAGCTTTTCATCGTTAATCATTGAACGTCTCAACAGAAATTAATTTTTTACTGCAATTGCATCAATCTCAAACAACATCCCGGGTAAAGCCAGCTGGCCCACCGGAATAAGTGTGCTGGTAGGCAGAAATGAGTCTTTCCATATTTTTTTAGCTTCTTCCGCCCATATATCAAGTTTTTCCTGGTTGTGGTCTACAATGAGAAGGGTTATTTTGACAATATGATCAAACGTCATGGCATGGCTCTGTAAAATGATTTTCATATTTTTCAAAGCATTCTGAACCTGAGTTTTAAAATCATCTGCCAATATATGGTTTTCTCCTATGCCACCACTTTGCCCGGAGATAAAGCACATCCGGAAAGGTGACTCCACAGAAATACTATGAGAAAAACCATAAGGGCTGGGATTGAATAATGCTGAAGGGTTGATCAGCTGAGGTTGTTGAGTATTTTCCATAATCTTGAATTTAATCAAGTAAAAATGAGACATAAAAACAGAAAAAGCCTTTACATATGTTGAGAAAAATATTCTTTTAATGGTGTAAAGATTCCCTTATATAATAATGAGATCCTGATAAAAAAATGCTGTTCCGAGAAACAGCATTTTTAATTTTTTTACTCTACCACTATACTTTCAATTCCTTTTTGCAGAGCCGTTTCCTGAATAACCGGTACAGAAAGTCCTTCTGCGCGGACCACCGAAATATCCGTCATTCCCATAAATCCAAGAGTTTGCTTTAAGTAGGGTACTACAAAATCATATGCCTGTCTTTCCCCTTCAGAATACACACCGCCACTGGAAAAAGCAAGATAAACTTTCTTGTTTTTTACCAAACCTTCAGGGCCGTTTTCGCTGTAACTGAACGTTTTCCCTGCTCTGGCAATATGATCAAGCCATGATTTCAGGGTAGATGTGATGCTGAAATTGTACAATGGAGCTTCAATAACGATGATATCCGCTTCATGAAGTTCATCAATTACTGTATCAGACAGCTTTACGGTTTCCAGCTGCTCAGAAGTACGATGCTCCGCCGGAGTGAAAAATGCATTGATGTGCACTTCTTCCAAATGAGGAAAAAGAGGATTGGCTAAATCACGTTTTTTAAAAACACTGTCCGGATATTTGGCTGTAATTTTTTCTACAACAGCATTTCCCAGTTTTTTACTGATTGATGATTCGCTTCTTGGGCTTGAGATAATATGAAGTACTCGTTTCATTTTTTATTTTTTTTAAAATTGATGTTTCAAAATTATCTATATTTACTAATAAAAAGATAGTAGTTACCAAAAGGTTAGTAATAACATTTAGGTTAGTAATAAGGAAAAACAGTGATAATGGAAGAAGAAAAAATAGTGTATTCAAGGCCGCAGTGCAGTACACATCTGGCTGCTACCGAAGATGCTTTATATGTTTTAGGAGGCAGATGGACTATCAGAGTAATGATTGCAATTTTGGGCGGGCATACCCGTTTCAATGAGTTGCAGCGAACTATTAATGGTATTTCAGCAAGAGTATTATCCAGCGAATTAAAGAAACTGGAAGTCAATCATCTGGTAGAAAGAACCGTTCTTACCGATCAGAAACCGGTGTTGGTAGAATATGTCCCTACAGAATACAGCGAATCCCTGAAGGATGTGATTGCTGCTCTGGCAGACTGGGGTTCGAAACATAAAAAGAAAATTACAGCATAACAACAGAATGGAAGTGGAGTGTTGATCTCAAAAAGGATTACTTTTCCTGTGGTATCCGGATAAGTTGCAACATTACTCTTACTTTAAGTACTTTTACCCAAATTAATAATGGCAAGATGATCATAAGTGAAGACTTATTATTCTCCTATGGAGCCACTCTGGAAAATTATGAAGCAGGAAGCTCTGTTTTTCAGGAAGGCACCACGGTGAAATATTATTTTCAGATCAGGAGCGGTACTGTAAAACTGAATACTTTTTTGGAAGACGGAAAAGAATTTGTTCATGGGCTGCCTTTTGATGGGCACTGCCTTGGTGAAAGCTATTTATTTACAGATCATCCTTATGCTATCAATGCTATTGCGGTTACCAACTGTGAAATGATTAAGATTTCCAAAGCTAAATTTCTGCAGATGCTGTTGGAAAAACCTGAATTAATGTTGGATATTAATAGATATATGGCCGACAGAATGCATTTCAGGTATATGATTTCCAGCTTTTTGGCGATTTCAGACCCTATTGTTAAGCTCATGAAACTTTTTGACCATATTAAAAAATATTTCGGATTTGAAGAGGCCTATTCATTCCTTATTCCTTATACCAGACAGCAAATAGCTACTTTAACCGGTCTTCGGGTAGAAACGGTGATCAGATATGTCAAGAAAATGCAGGAGCAGAAACTTGTTAAAATTGAAAGCACTAAAATTTATTATTAGCTTTTATAAGTCGCTTTAAGATTTCTTTTTATTTTAAAATTAAAACAGGCTGATGGGTATTCTGATAAATTCCCTCAGAAATACTTCTGCTTGCCAGATAATACAGAAAGCTATGCTTGCCCGGTAAAGCAATGATAAGATCAGCTTCGTTGGAGGAGGCAAAATTCAGAATACCTTTAATAACATCTTCTTCATAAGAATAATGTATACTGCTTGGAATTTCGGTTAAATGCTCACGGATATACTCTTCCAGTTCTCTTTTTTTGTCCTGATCTTCTTTTTCACGTTTATTGATATTCAAAAACATCAATTGTACATCCTGTTTGTGGATAACAGACTTGTGATGGAATAGTCTTTCCAGTCTTTTAATACCATTGATATCACAGGGAATAAAGATATTTTTAACAGGAGTGTAATGATAACTGTTGGGTACAATCAAAGTCTTCACTGGACTTGTTCTTGCAATACTGATGATATTGTCAGAAACGAAGCTCCCGGTAGAAGAAGTCTGGTCGTCACTTCCCAGAATAATCAGTTCTACAGACGGCTGATTTTTTAAGAGTTCATTGATACTTCTGGTAAGTGCCCAATCGCTTAATACTCTGGAAACCTTTATTTCAGGAGATTTCTCCTTGATAATACTGGTTAACTGATCAAATAATAACTCCGTTCTCTGTAACAGATTATTTACATTTTCTTCATTCACAAACGAATGTCCTTCTGCGATATGCAGATAATCAAATTCAGATTCTCCTGCTGTTTTTAGTAAGATAATATTTTGATATTCATAGGTTTTTGCCCAGTCTGCGGCAATTCTTACTGCATTTTCCGTAGTTGATGTAAAATCAATAGGTACAAGGATTGTTCTCATAATGTATCATTTTTTGATCCTGATTATTCCAGATTTGCTGTCATTTTTTTTACCAGAAGCAGTGCTTTGCAGATCTCTTCTTCATTAATACCGCCAGCTGCTTTTTTATAAAGATCTAAAGCCCATGGATAAACGGTTTCTACAATTTGTTTACCCTTTGGAGTTAAAAAGATCTGCTTATTTCTCCTGTCATTTTTATAAGCTATTCGCTCTACCAAATCCCTTTTTACAAGGCTGTTAATAAGATAAGTAATGCTTGATTTGTCTTTGCTTACCTTGTTTCCTATTTCCTGCTGGTTGATGCCGTTATTTCGTGAAAGCAATCCCAGAATCTCAATCAGTTCAAAGGAAAGATCCGGATCATACTCATTAATCGTAGTCTGAATCTTCTGTCGAAGACGGCTTTTCATTTCGCTCATTGCCAAGCCAAGTTCCAGCGCCAGTTCTGATAGGTTATTCTGTTTTACAGGCATATTTCTATAATAATGATGGAGCAGAATAAATTGAATATCCGAAAGGACTTTTTTATCCCAGCTTGTTCTATCAAATATACGGAAAATTAGTTTTAATTAAAACTAATTAATGGTAAAATATTATATGTCAAGAGATAATAAACAGAAAATATAAACTTAAGGGAACAAATATTAAAAAGGGGTATAACAGAAATAAAAAAGCAGAGATTAATTCTCTGCTTTTTCTTTTTTTACGGCCAGATGCATGATAAGGATAATTCCCAAAAGGAAGCATGCGATAATCAGATAGCGCCAGGAAAGGTCTTTTTGTTCAGTTACCGTTCCGCTTACAGAAATAATAAAGCTTGTTATAGAAGTGATCACATATACAAGTCCTCCCATCAGTCCTCCGGCTGTGCCTGCATTTTTAGGAAAGTAAAGCATACTTGTCGTAAAAAAGGAGGTAAATAAAATTCCGGAACAGATGTGAATGAAAAAAGCAAAAGGAATCATAATGTAAAGGCTTTCTGCAAAATAACTGGTAGTGATAAGCCCTGCAATTAAAATAAGCTGTAATAAGATAGGCTGTAATATTCTTGGTTTAAAATCAAGAGTCAGTCTGCGTTTCCCGATAAATCCTCCAATCATCCAGGAGAAACCTAAGATCAGGGTACAATATCCAATAACTACCGGAGTAAAATGAAAAGTGTTTTCAATAATAAAAGGTCCGGTAATATTAAATAGCATCACAATAGAGTAGCTCAGTCCTAAAATGAAAATTCCCAGCATGAAAATTCTGTTCTTCAGCATCATTTTATAAAGACTTATATTCTCCGACAGGTCAAGTTTCTTTTTCTGAGGAAGGCTTTCACCACTGAAGAACCATTCAAATAAAAACAGAAATCCGGCGTATCCTGCAAGAAAATAAAAATTAGCATGCCAGTTAAACATTTTTTCAAGATAACCTCCAAGGAAAGGTGCCAGAATAGGCCCGCACGACCAGACAATGGTAAAATAACTTAAATAATGTTTTACCCTCTCTGAATCATAAATATCTACAAATATAGCACGTGTAGCCACAACAAGAACTGAAACTGCAGCTCCCTGAAGAATACGAAGAAGACAGATTAGTAAAATACTGTTGGTCATTGTAATTAAAATACTGGTCAGGATCAATAGAAACAATGCAATCAGTTTTGGACGGTAGCGCCCGATACTGTCCAGAATTCCTCCTACAAACAATTGAGAAATTCCGTAGCTCAGCAGATATGATGTCAGCGTAATCTGAATATCTTTTTCTGAAACCATCATTTCTTTGGCCATAGAAGGGAACGATGGTAAATAAATGTCCGTGACAAACCCCGACAGCGGGATAGACACGAAAGCCATAATGGTAATTAATCTGATTCTTTTCTCAGATGCTTCTCTCAACATATTCATTCATTTTTAACAATGCAAAAGTAAGCCAAGAAATATAAAACTGGATTTTAAAAGACAAAGTAAAAATTACAAAAATCAAATATTAAGATAAATTCTTGAATTTTAGTGGTGAAGTTTGTGCATGCTTTTTAAAGAAGTTGTTAAAATGAGCAGGCTGGTCAAATCCTAAAGTATAACCTATCTGTGCAATATCCCAATTGGTGTACTTCAGCAGATTTTTAGATTCTTCAAACATTTTTTCCTTAATAATCTGAGTGGTAGTAAGGTTGGTTACAGATTTTACAGAAGAATTCAAATGATTGACATGCACATTCAGATGCTCGGCAAAATCTGAAGGTGTTTTTAATGCCAGTGGATAAGCAGGGGAGTCCAGTGGGAACTGCTTGTTGAGCAATTCATCAAATAGCTTGTACAAACGCACATTCGCAGGAAGCTCATTAGGATTGATGTCTTCTACACGATTTTCCATTGCCAGATGCATCACAGAAGCCAGATTGCTTTTAATACTGCTGCAACGGAAAGGATATGTTGAATTATTCATTCTGTAAATCTGATCAAAATAAAGCATTGCGAGCTGAGTCTGCTCTTCCGTCAGAAAAATTACCGGTTTGCTCCATTCCTTAAACATGGAAGTTTTTTTAAACAGATTAAATTCTGAATTTCCATTAAAAAACTCCTGGTTGAACAGGCAGAAATACCCTTCCTGCAGATCACTCTCACACTCCCATGAATACGGAATACTTGGAGAAGGAAAAAACAAAGCAGGACCATCTATGAATAACTTGTGTGCTCCATAATGAATGGTGCCTTTTCCAATAATAAAGCTGATTTTATAATAATCACGGCGGTTGTAAGGGCTCTTGAAACTGCAATACCTCCGCATGGAAATATTGAAATGAGATTTTCCTGTTTCAAAATCTTCAGAATCAAACATTTTGATCTGATCTTTACGGATGCGTCTGTAATAATCTTCTATAGTTTCCAGTTGATCACTCATAGGTAAAAATTATAAAAATCAAAGATAGGTAAACTATTCTTACCTAAAATAATTTTAAGTGAGATAATAAAAATGAGAATCATAGCTTCCCTCAATATCATCAATGTTAAGATAACGAACCATGTATTATAAGTTATCCGTGTAAATTTGTGAAATCTGTGGTTGAAAATAATTGAATTAACCTTTATTAATCTCCAGTTCTAAAATATGAGATGGCAGTTCAAAAGGTTCAACCTTCGAACTGGTCACAGAAACAAACCCAACTTCTTTTAAAAATTCCGAAAGCGGATTATGATCCAGCATATTGATCCATATTACATCCGTAAAATTCACAGCTGATCTGCACTTTTTCCAAAGAGACTGCCTTGTTTCAGGAGAATCAAATTCTGAAAGAATTACAAAACTGATTTCCGTTGCCCTTTTTCCGGCAGAAATTCCGGGAGGTAGAGAACCGCTTTTGATAATGCTGTATCCGACAGGTTTCTGATCCACATACGTCATGATAAGCTGGTTGGAAAGATCGTTCAGCTCATTGATCATTTTTCTCGGATCTATCTCGTTATGAATGTATCTTTTAATATTTTCCTCACTTACAAAGTCTTTGTGCAGTGTGTAAACAGAAGAATCAATAATGGTTATAAGATCAGAAATTCCCTCTTCAGAACCTACTGTAAATTTTGAAATGATATCCATGGGATCTTTTTTTATTCAAAATTATAAGATTAATCCATTCAAAAAGGATACAGTTCGCTGAAATATCATCGGTACAGATGTATGTTTTTGTAAATTTGTTCAGTACAGTCAACAGACATGATGAGACCTTATAAATATGAAATTTTTACAACAGTAATTGAAAAACAGATCCGGAGTGGAGTTTTACAGGAAAGAGATAGGCTTCCATCTGTTCGGGAAATAAAAGAAAAATACCAGTTGAGTACAAGTTCTGTACAAAGCGGATTTGAATATCTTATGATTAAAGGATTAATTGTGAGCAGTCCGCGATCCGGTTACTTTGTAGCAGCAATTCAGGAAGAAAATATTCCCGAGGAGAGAGCCAAACATCCTGTAGTAATGCGGGATGAAGTATTTATGAAAAATATGATGCTTACTTCCAAAAGAACCTCAGAGTCCAGTTCTTTCAATACAGCGATGCCTGGAGATCTGCTGATTCCGCAAAAGCTTATTCTGAGAACCATGCAGCAGGTGATTCGTGAAAAAGGTGCATCATTGCTGAGATATTATCCTTCAAACGGTCTGGAAGCATTAAGGAAACATATCGCAAAACAAATGGGGATTTATGGCTGTACAATGAATCCTGATGAGATTATTATTACAGACGGTGCTTTACAGGCACTTACAATAGCTTTGAAATCGGTTACAAAAGCTGGAGATGTAATTGCTGTAGACAGCCCGTGCGTGTTCTCAGTTCTTGAAGTAATGGCGCATCTGGAACTGAAAGTAATAGAAATTCCTATACATTACAGAAATGGTTTTGATACGGAATATTTCAGAGCAGCCTGTGAAGAAAATAATATCCAGGCACTTGTTATTACTCCGAACTTTCATAACCCTACGGGAATTATGATGAACGATGAAACAAAAAAAGAAATTCTGAATATTGCAGAAATGCATAAGCTATGCATTATTGAAAATGATATGTATTCCGACCTTTATTTTGAAGAACAAAGACCACATTGTATAAAAAGCTTTGATAAAAAAGGTATTGTGATGACCTATTCATCATTTTCAAAGACATTGGCACCAGGAATACGTTTAGGCTGGCTTTATGCTGGAGGTTTTTATGGGAAATCTGAAAGAGTCAGGTTTGCATTGGGACGTACGGTTTCTCCTGTTTATCAGGAATTGGTTCTGAAATTACTGCAGGGAAACAGCTATGAAAGACATCTTCGGACATTCCGTAAGAAACTCAATCAGCAGGCGCTACAGGTATTGGAAGCTTTAAGGAATTCATTTCCTGAAGGTTCTTATTTTCACAGACCTCAGGGCGGTTACAGCATTTGGGGACAGCTTCCCGGACATACGGATATGAATAAATTCTATGAATATTGTGAAAGGCACCAGATTTTATTTACTCCCGGAGATACGTTTTCATTCACGAATAAGTATCATTATCATTTCCGGATTGTTTTTGCAGAACGTATTACCTCCGAAAGCATTGTTTTATTGGAAAATGCAGGCAGGAGGGTAAAGGAATTATTATTTTTAAAGCAAAGCGATTCTTAATTTTTCTTTGATTCTTATTGATTTTGAATGATTTATTTAAATATTAATTTGTCATCTATGTAATCTCCAAATACATGGCTGATTTACTGTAAAAATTCGATTTTATTTTAAAAAATAAATTGAATTTAAGAAAGACTCAAAAAAAATGATTAAATCCATTATTTTTTTTCAGCACAATTAGGCTGGAATCACCATAAAACCTATATTTGCAGCCTAAATTTTTAAATAAATGAAAGAACTAATTGAAAAAATCAACGCAGAATTTGAAGCGTTCACAACTGAGGCAAACCAACAAGCAGAAAAAGGTAACAAAGCAGCTGGTACAAGAGCTCGTAAAGCAGCTTTAGAACTAAGCAAATTGTTCAAAGACTTCAGAAAAGTTTCTGTAGAAGAAGCTAAAAAATAATTCACTTTTAGCCGGCTTTTAAAGCCGGCTTTTTTATGCCCTGAATTTGAAATTAAATAGGTTAAAAACTCTTGGTTTAAAGAGGTATTTTGCTATAATTCAAAGTTTTAAAATTAAACACGGGTGTTTTTCAATAGAATAAGACTACTGTATTTATAAATTATATGAAAGACTGTCACATTGATGGTCTTTTTTTCTTTGCTCATATGAAAAAGTTGATAATATATCTAAAAAAGGGCTTTTCTAAGTTCATTTTTTCTTCATCTCCCTAATTTCCTTTATCTTTAAAGCAATCAATAAATAGTATGAGGATAAATAGATTTTTTGCAGTGCCTGCAGTAGTGCTGGCTGCCCAGTTTTCATGGGCTCAGGTAAAGGTTGACCCAAAAGAAAGGATTAACCCTATCGTAAAAAGTTTTGTAGATGAAGTAAATAATAACTCCCAGCTGGAAAACCTGGCGTCTGAACTGCTTGACGGGATTGGACCTCGTCTTGTAGGAACTCCTGAAATGCTCGCTGCCAACGAGTGGAGTGCCAATAAACTTCGTTCATGGGGAGTAGATGCCAATCTTCAACAGTTTGGGACATGGAAGGGCTGGCAGAGAGGTACTACTCATGTAGATATGACGTATCCGCGTGTGAAATCTCTTTCTGCAACGCAGCTTGCATGGAGCCCTGCTACAAAGAAAGCAATTGAAGCAGAAGTGATTATTCTTCCGAAAGTAGCTTCTAAAGCAGAATTTGATCAATGGCTTCCTTCTGCAAAAGGAAAAATAGTACTCATGGCTCAATATCAGAAAATTGGGCGTTCTGATGAGCAGATCAAAGAATTTGCTACTCCGGAACTCTATGAAAAACTTAAAGCAGAAAAAGAACAGGCTGCCAAAGATTTTGCTGCTTATATCAAGAATATTGGATATGACAATAACAGTCTTCCAGATGCTTTGGAGAAAGCAGGGGCAGCAGGAGTTGCCATTTCAAATTGGACAGGAATCATGGGGGCTAACAGAATTTTTGGTGCCAAAACAAGCAAAATTCCAATGATTGATATTGATGTGGAAGATTATGGAATGCTTTACAGAATGGCAGAAAAAGGGATTCAGCCTAAAATAAAAATTGATGCTCAGTCAAAAATACTTCCTGAAGCCAAAAGCTTTAATACGATCGGAATGATTAAAGGAAAAGAAAAACCTGATGAATATGTGATTCTTTCTGCTCACCTTGATTCATGGGACGGAGCTCAGGGGGCTACAGATAATGGAACAGGAACGATCACCATGCTGGAAACCATGAGAATTCTGAAAAAATATTATCCAAATAACAAGAGAACGATTGTAATCGGACTTTGGGGAAGCGAAGAGCAGGGATTAAACGGTTCAAGAGGTTTTGTGGCAGATAATCCTCAGATTATTAAAGGAGTGCAGGCTGCATTTAATCAGGATAACGGAACAGGACGTGTTGTCAACATCAGCGGACAGGGGTTTGTAAAAGCTTATGATTATGTGGGAAGATGGCTGGATGGTGTTCCAAAAGCGGTAAGAAGCCATATTAAAACAGATTTCCCTGGAATGCCTGGCGGTGGAGGTTCTGATCATGCTTCATTTGTAGCAGCAGGAGTTCCCGGAATTTCTTTAGGGTCTCTGAACTGGGGTTACTTCGGATATACATGGCATACAACGAAAGATACTTATGATAAGATCGTTTTTGATGAAGTGAAGAATAATGTGATTTTAACTGCGGCATTAGCTTATATGGCTTCCGAAGATCCTGAATTCAGCAACAGGGAAAAGAGGGTAATGCCTCAGGATGAAAAAGGTGAGGCCGTAAAATGGCCGGAAGTAAAAGAGCCTAGAAGGAGTTCTAAAGATTATAAATAAAGGATTTTATTGCGGAAATAGGGATGTTTTTATAGATATTATTAGATAAAATTCTATTAATTATAAAAAAAATGAAAAATAAGTTATTTTTGCAATAAATATACTTGGATGGAAAAAAAAACATGGAATATAATATTGAAAATAGTATTTATTCCGGTTTTTATATTTTTTTTAACTTCGAACATCAAAGCTGCCTCGGGAAATACCAAGGAAGTTGACTCTTTGTTAAACTTAGCTAAAAAAGCATCCGATTCTCAAAATCCTGCCCAAGCTATATTTTGGAGTAAAAAAGCCTTATTATATTCGGAGAATATAGGGGATAAAGAAGGAATTGCAAAAAGCAATCTTTGGATAGCGCTCGGGCTGTGTAATGCCGGGAATTATTCGGAAAGTTTTGTCTATATCAATAAATTAGTAAAGGATTATAGTAATTATATTGCAGAAAATTTAGATTTTAGGTTCAAATTGACAGATCTTGCCGGAAGAAATTATCTAGCCTTAGGCTTTAGGAGGCAGGCAATAGCAGAGTTTAAAAAAGAACTGACCATTGCCGATTTAGGAAGTTCCCAGAATGAAAAACTCGAAATGTTGTCTTATGCAAATGTTCAACTTTCAGCATGTTACGAAAATTACAAACCAGATAGTGTCATTTATTATCTTAATAAAGTAAAGGTAATACATAAAAACTATCATGGACCTCACCATATGTCTAAAACGGTCCTGTATTTTAATTTGGCCAACTATTATTTATACAGTGGAAAAAGGCTTGACTCGGCATCATATTATAATGAACAGCTTCTTAAGATAGCTAAGGCAAATCCTTTTGATAATTTTATATGTTCAGGTTTTAGTCAAAAGGCTGAGATTTTATATAGCCAAAAAAAATATGAAGAATCATTAGAGTATAGCTTTAAAGTTTTGTCTCTTGCAAAAAATAAAAGGAATGTTGAAAATAGAATATTTATATATAAATTGTTGGCAGATAATTACCGTGCATTAAAAAGAAATGAAGATGAACTATTCTATATAAACAAATATGTAAGTGTCAAAGATAGTTTGGCTAAAGCTAGTATTATGGGGATACAAATTTCTGCTGATAGAATTTCTGATGAGATTACAAGTTCAAAAAATAAGAGCCTAAATCGCAAGTTGGTATTTGGACTCTTATTTTTAGCAGCTATTATAGGAATTGCTATAATCGGAATAAAAAGAATAAAGAAAAGAAAAAATAGTATTATTGATCTGAAAGAAAACCAGATTAATAAGCTTCAAGATACAAGGTTGGATAAGGCCAGAGAAGAACTTATCGTTTTAGCCAAAAAAGATGCGCCTGAAATTACGATGAAATTCAAAGAAGCATATCCTGAACTCAATGAAAAGCTTATACAAATTCAGCCTAATCTGGTGAATTCTGAAATTGCATTTTGTGCTTATTTAAAACTTAATTTCACTACAAAAGAAATTGCTACATTCATTGGGGTTACTCCCAGAGCTGTTCAGATTAGAAAAAACAGGCTCCGAAAAAAATTAAACATCCCTTCTGATGAGGATATCTATCTGTGGATGGATGGGTTGTAAGTATTTGATTTATATTTATTTGTTATTCAATCTACGCTCTTTTGTATAAACTGTTTTAGTTTTTCAAGGTTTAATAAAAGAAGTGGAATTTACAGAAATATTATTTTTAATAGCATAAAAAAACAGTTAATACAATTTTCCTTCTATTCTTATCAGCTTCAATGGGTATCATTATTTTAATAATTAAATAATTTGTTGATTTTTAACATGTTGTGTTCTTATAGATACCTGTGTGATAGTATATTTTTCGTCAGAATTTATGAAAAAAAATAAATTTACTGCACAAAAATATCAGATATGATTTTTAGCTACTTGATTTCTCAATTACAAAAACATAAAAAAGGATGGAAATAGTGAAAAGGAAAAACAAAGAAAGATGCTCTGCTGATAAGGGACCTTATAAAACCGATTTTAAGGATAAAGAAATTTGGTATGGTCTATTGTTGGGAGCTGTGGTTGCAGGAATTGCTATAGAAAGAATATGGAGATTAAATAAAAAGAATAATACTATTGCAGATCTTCAGCAGATTAATAAACATCAGGACATAAGTTTGTATGAGGCTAAAGAAGAGCTTATAATTTTAGGTAAAAGTAATAGAATTATTTGTTTTGAGATTTAAAGAGATGTATCCTGAGCTTTGTGAAAAACTTCTACAGATTCACCCTAGTCTTATTAATTCTGAACTCAGGTTTTGTGCTTATTTAAAACTTAACTTTAGTACAAAGGAAATTGCCACATATAATAATGTTACAACAGGGGCTGTTCAGATTAGAAAGAATAGAATGCGGAAGAAATTAAATATTCCTCCAGGAAAAGATATTTATAAGTGGATTGATAGTTTATAAATAAATGATTTTTAATGTTTTGTTAAGCCTGAGATAGTGTATATCTCAGGCGTTTTGTTTGAAAGACACATGAATTAATTCTGGTTTTGCTAAGTATAAATAAAATATGTACTTAATCATTTTCTTATTTATTTTCAATTTCTGGATAGAAAATTAAATGTTAAAAGAGCGTTTGACGATAACTTTATTATTGAGATCATAATGTTACTTACTTTTCCAGAATTAATTTTTGCAACTTCAGCAATTTTAATAGCTCAAATTCTGTTTTTGAAATTTAATTGGAGACGATGAAATCGTCACTTACTTTTAGTATTGATTCTGCAGCTTTATTTTTGAAGAGCTATTACAGATGCAAGTTTTTTTAAAAAAAAGTGGTTTTATTTTAATTTGTTTATTTTCAGTGATTTGTATGGTTGTGATATGAGTGTGATATCTGGTTTTTTGTTTAAACTAATGAAAGAAAATAGTTTTGCGCAGAGAAAATTTCAATATAACTTTTGTGAATTGATATTAGTCTTCTGTAAATAATTATACATTGTTCATGAAACAAGCTTGTAGTTAATAATAATATATGAAACCAATGAAAGTATAAACATTTAAATAAAACAAAGATGAAAAAAACAACAAGGATGAAAAAAAACAGATTAGCGATTTTATTATCAGTGTTCAGCCCATTGTTAATATTCTCCCAAATAGGAGTGAACACTCCAAATCCACAAGCTATACTTCATGTAGATGGAGCTAAAGATAATGTAAGTTCAGGCGTTCCCACAGCAGCTCAGCAGGCTAATGACTTTGTAGTTATCGCTAATGGAAATGTAGGTATTGGAATAATTACACCAACTAAAAAATTAGATATTAATGGTGAGCTTCGTGTACGAAATATTCCTTTGGGGGCTTCGGGAGTTGACCCAATAGCAGTAGACTCAGATGGTAATATGGTTAAGGTTCCAGCATCAGAAAGCAGTACCACTGTTGTGAGAGGAGAAATCCTTGGAGCTCATTGGAATAAAGTACAAACTATTCCAGCAACAACAGCACCTGCAGGATATCCTTATTTAAAAAGTGTAACCGTAGCTTTATTTAATTCACAAGGGAAGGCTGCTATCACAGGGATATTGGTGAAGAAAAATAGTGTATTAGCTTGTAGTGCTATAGGGGGTAACGGAAATAATGTGTGTACAACAAATAATCCTGCAGGTGGAACAATGTCTATTGATATTGATACTGCCCCAGGATTTACAATAACTTTAAGTAATGATATTACAAATGGTATATATTCCAACTTGTACTATATTGCAGAATACTCCAAATATTAATGAATTAATATAATGGCTTTTGCCTCCCTATTCTCTCCCTCATTCATCCCTTATTCAATTATTGATGAAAAATTTATTTTACCTGTAGGGAGGTTAAAAGCTCTTAATGGTATTTTGTTTATCAGTGTTTAATTTAAGAAATTATTTTAATTGCAACTTTGAAATTTTACTATAGAAAATACATCTTAATAGATTCGGTTTACAGTAAAAAATGGATACTTTGGATATGTTTATCTTGAATTTATTTGGTTTTATGAAATTTAAAATACTGATAATTAGATTGTTAATAGCGTGAGATACGATTGTGATATGTCATTTTTTGTTTAATCTGATCAGAAGGAAATATTTTTGCTCCAAGATAATTATCAAATATTATTATTGATTTTTAATGTATGAATAAAGATGTTATCTGGTGATTTAACAAATAATTAAAATTTTTAATACGATGAAAAAGAAACTTATTATTTTAACAGCAATCTCATTTTCGATTCTGGGATTTTCACAGGTGGGAATTAATACCACAAATCCACAAGGGACTCTGCATGTAGATGGAGCTAAAGATAATCCTGCTACCGGAGCTCCAACAGCGGCTCAGCAGCTTAATGATTTTACTGTAACCAATACAGGTAATGTGGGAGTGGGAAAAACTGTTCCTACGGAAAAAATAGATGTTGTAGGAAATGTCCAGTTCAGTGGAACATTAAAGCCTAATGGAAATGCTGGAACTTCAGGACAGATACTGACTTCACAAGGAAATGCATCTTCACCTACTTGGGTAACCTCAAATGTAGTTCCTGTGGTCGCTACTGTAAAATCAGCAGAAGCAATGTCTTTCCCAAATAATTCTGCGCAAAAATTGAAATTTGACCAAATTGAGCAGAATACTTGGGGAGGAGTTGACACAACCAATGATCAGATCACAGTTAATCAGGATGGAGATTATTTGATACAGGCACAATTAGGATTTCCAGGAGGGTCTATTACTAATAATGGAGTTGTAATTTATATATATAAAGGAAGTACACAAATACAAGTGATGCAGGCTCCAGCAGCAGTTGCAAATAATACATTAGTAAATATAGTAGGGGTTCATCATTTGGTATCAGGTGATATAATAACGATTCAAGGTCAGCAAAGTAATGGAAATACTGTTTCATGGAATCCAGCATTTTTCAGATTTAGTATAGCTAAATTATAGAATCATTTTTATAAAGTATAAAGTAACATAACAATCCCTGAAGATTCAGGGATTGTTATGTTACTTAGAAAGTTATTTTTAGCTGCACTCTTTTTCTTACTTCAACTACTTCCGTTATCTTTACATGAACGTGTTTGTGATTTTACAAATGATATTTCTCATCCGCTTAATACAGCTTTAATGTGTATTATAAAATATTCTGATACCCTAATTTGTAACATCAGAAATAAGAGTTCTCAAGTCTGAAAATGCAAGAATTGAGGGCTCATAAAAGGAATCAGAGAGTTTTCCGAATCCGTATTTACAGAAGATAAAAGGCAATCCATTAGCCTTTGCGGAATCATAATCAGTTAGAGTATCGCCAATGTATACAGAATCTTCAATGGTCAAATGATTTCTTTCCATGAGGAGCTGTATATTTTCAGATTTTGGTTTTTGGGTTCTCCCATGAGATTCAAAATCGACAAACAGATCATTGAATTGATAATAATCTAAAAATGATTCAATATAGCCATTCTGGCAGTTGCTTACAATGAAAAGAGAGTGAGTGCTGGCCAGACTTCTTAAAGTTTTTTCCACATCCTCATATAAAATTCCGCCCTGTATATGCAGTATTTCATTTTCTTTGGCAACAATTTCAGAAAGCAGTTCCTTAGCCTGCAGATCTGAAATACCCGGAATAATATCTTTTACAATATCATGAGCCAATAATCCCATATACTGATCCATATCGTCGTGTTTCAGTTCTTTTTGGATCAACTGATGTTTAATCAGGATTTCATTCTATATTTTAATGATCGTTGCTCTGGAATCCCATAAAGTTCCGTCAAGATCGAAAATTAAGTTTTTTGTGTTCAAAATAAATATTTTTGTATTTAGTCTTCAAATAAAAAATTACAAAATCATGCTCAGTTGTACTCTTTTTCTTGCCTCATCTACTTCCGTTACCTTTACACGAACGTGCTGATGAAGTTTTACCACTTCATTCACGTCTGATACAAATCCGTCTTTCAGCTGGGAAATGTGAACCAGCCCGCTTTCTTTGATTCCAAGATCTACAAAACATCCAAAAGCTGTAATGTTATTGACAATTCCCGGAAGAATCATGCCTGCTTTCAGGTCTTTAATGCTTTTAACGTTTGGATCGAATTCAAATACTTTTGCAGCTTTTCTTGGATCCAATCCAGGTTTCTCAAGTTCTTTTAAAATATCTTTAATTCCTAAAATTCCGATTTCCCCTGTGATATAGCTTTCTGGTTTTACCATGGCTATTTTATCTTTATTGGCGATCAGTTCATCGGTTTTAATACCTAAATCTTTTGCCATTTTTTCTACAATTCCGTAAGCTTCAGGATGTACTGCAGAATTATCCAGTGGATTTTTAGCATTAGCAATTCTCACAAAAGCAGCTGCCTGTTGGAAAGCTTTTTCTCCAAGCCTTGGAACTTTTTTAAGCTGTTTTCTGTCTTCAAAAGCTCCGTTTTCAGCACGGTAATTAACGATGTTTTCAGCCATCTTCTCTCCAATTCCGGAAACATAACTTAGCAGTGATTTGCTTGCTGTATTGAGATTAATTCCAACAGAATTTACACATTTCATCACCGTAGAATCCAGCTCATTTTTTAATTGAGTCTGATCTACATCATGCTGATACTGTCCGACACCAATAGACTTGGCATCAATTTTCACCAATTCTGCTAACGGGTCAGAAAGCCTTCTGCCGATAGAAACTGCTCCACGAACCGTCACATCATATGTCGGAAACTCTTCTCTTGCAATTTTACTTGCAGAATAGACAGATGCTCCTGCTTCTGATACCACAAACACCTGCAAAGGTTTATCAAAAGCAATCTTTTTAATGAAGAACTCTGTTTCTCGGCTTGCGGTTCCGTTACCAATAGAAATGGCTTCAATATTATAAGCATTCACCATGGAACGGATCTTTTTCATGGCCATTCCGCTTTCATTCTGTGGAGCATGAGGGTAGAGGGTTTCGTTGTGGAGTAAATCTCCCTTTTCATCCAGACATACTACTTTACATCCGCTTCTGTATCCCGGATCTATTGCTAAAATTCTTTTTTCTCCCAAAGGCGGTGCAAGAAGAAGCTGGCTTAAGTTTTCTGAGAAAATTTCAATCGCTTTTTTGTCTGCTTTTTCTTTGGCTTCCTGAAGGGCTTCGTTTGAAATAGCAGGCTCCAGAAGCCTTTTGTAGCTGTCTTTTATAGCCACTGCAATTTGATCCGAACTTTCATTATTGGATTTAATGATGGCCTTTTCAATGAAATCAATAGCCTCTTCTTTATCTATTCCTACATTTGTTTTTACAAAACCTTCGGCTTCCGCTCTTAACATAGCCAGAAGCCTGTGAGAAGGAGTTCTGCTAAGACTTTCCTCCCATTCAAAATATTGAGAGAATTTCTGTGCGTCTTCTTCATCTTTTTTAGCCTTTACAACCTTTGAGGTAACCATTGCCTTGCGTTGAAAAAGCCTTCTGAGGTTCTTACGGACGTACATATTTTCGTTAATCCATTCTGCCATGATGTCTCTCGCTCCCTGAAGCGCTTCTTCCTCGGAGGCAACTTCATTGTTAAGATATTTTGAAGCCAAAAACTGAATGTCATTATTTTTCTGGCTCATAATGATCCTGGCTAAAGGTTCCAATCCTTTTTCCTTCGCTGCATCAGCTTTTGTTTTTTTACGTTTTTTGAAAGGAAGATAAAGGTCTTCCAGTTCCTGAATATCGAAGCTGTCTTCAATTCTTTGTTGAAGCTCAGGAGTCAAAGCATTCTGTTCTTCTATCGATTTTAAAATAGATTCTTTTCTCTTGATAATGTCTTCAAACTGCTTGCTGATCTTTGAAATCTGTTCAATCTGTATTTCATCAAGATTTCCGGTTTTATCTTTTCGGTAACGGGAAATAAAAGGAATAGTGCAGTCTTCTGCTAATAATTGTAAAGTATTGTTGATGCTCTTTTCAGAAATATTGAGCTGTTTCTGTATAAATTCTACGGTCGTCATTGTTCTGTTTTCGGATAGCTAAAATAAGGTTTTGGAATGAGAAAAACGGAAGTATGGATATAAAAAAAGCCCAATTACATGGTATAGCAATCGGGCTGTATGGTTAGTTTTAAATCAATTAAGGCATAACTTCATTATAATAAAGTGGAGTATCATTGTTTTTATCATATCCCATTATAATGATTCTGTACTTCTTTGCGTCATCATTGTTGTAAAATTGCACTCTTGATAGCTCCTCAGGCTGTGCTTCAAGAAAAGAATTCCAGTAAAGAACGCTTCGGGTATCCTGTGTAACATCTTTAAAGTTTCCGGTTCCATAATCAGGACTTTCAAATGGAAATTCTTTGTCATATCCGGTTAAGGTAATTTGTCTTAATTTGGATGATACAATTTTATCGGGAGAGGCCCCTCGACGGCTATAAATAGCGATTGCTCCATTACCACCACCACCAAAACCACCTGCGAAAAATCCTTTAATAACCTTTATTATAGCAATGTCTGAAGTGGATATATTTTCTACCTGACTTGGATCAACAAGCATTTCATCAAGATAGATACCCACTTGTGCCCCTCTTAGAGAAGCTGTGTAGCTTCCTCGCTGCATTTGAACAGTCAAGCCGGCGACTCTTCCCTGTAGCCATTTCAGGACATTGGTTGAAGTCATAATTGATGAGTCGTTTACAAAATCAAAAACCTGTTCATTAACGCTTTTGAATCCGGGACTGCTTAATTCATCATTTAATTTTTTTGTCTTATTTTTTACCTCTCCTTTTAATTTTATTTCTTCAATATTGGTGATATTCCCACTGATAACTTTCTGAGCATTAAGTGCTGTAAGTGATCGGCTGACCTCATTAGAAGGCTTATCATCAGCCGGGCGCTGAACCAGTTTGTAAGAACTTGTAGGAAGACTCTTTTTGTAAGGGACAAAATTGGACGTAGGCTGGAAATAAACAGAATAATTATTATTGAGATCCTTCGGTTCTGAATTTAGCTGGTAAAAAAATTTCATAGAATCCTCAAAAACAAGATTGTTCAGTGTTAGAAATCCATTGTTATCCGATTTTATCTGAGACATTCTGGAACCTGGTTCTGAACCGAAAATTAAGTTTACTTCCGTATTAGGAGCAGGTTTCCCTTGAATATTTACCTTTCCTTTATATGAAAGATAACTTTCCGGTTGATACTTGATCATCGGATAATTTCCTGTCATAATAGATTTCCACTCAAAACGTTTCCATTTTTCTGAAATTAAAAGGGCGTCCAATGCTTCTGTATTTCGGTTTTTCGTAAAGTACTGAGCCGGATTGGTGATGGATGAAGTGATATCTCCGGTGAGCCATAAAGAGCTTAATAAACTTTGATCTTCTTCCGAACTCTTGGTATCGGCATCAAGTACTAAAACCGTATAATTGGAGTAATTGGCATCTTTAGGAATATCAAATGAGTTTTTTCCGCGTGGCGTATCTTTTAACGAAACTGATTGCAGCGAAGGCTGCTTGAATTGTAATAATTGGGGCTGTACAAAAGCAAGTCTGTTGGAAACTACATTTTCTTTATCATCAAAAACAGTAAGCTGCAGAATCCCATTCACAAGCTGGCTGTTGGAGATGGAATATTGATTTTCATTATTGATTTTGTTAATCTTAGCCTTATAAACAAGCTGATTATTGATGGTTCCCAAAACAGTATAATATTGCGAATCCTGAGACAAGTTTTTGGACTTCACCATATATTTTACATGGTCTTTATCACTTACGACTTGCAGATTTATTCCAGATGCTGAAACGTCAGGGAGTACAATATTTTGTTTTTGTCCGCTCTTATCCTGAACAATCACTTGGTATTTCTTTCCGGTTTTAGGAATGATATTAAATACTCCGATATTTTGATCAAACCCTTTAAATGTTGTGATTTTTGTATCTGGATTATCAGAGTCTATGACATATCCTTCCCAATCAGAAGGTGTTGTTCCGTTGGCTTGTAGTCGTACTGCTACTTTTGTATTGATTCCGTCTATGAAACTTCCACTTTCCGGATATGCTGAAGCAACCCAGGAAGTTGGATTGGCTATTAATTTCTCAGGAGACGAAGGATTATAAACAGCAATAGGCTTTATAAGTTGGAAATCCTCATTAAAATTGGCCATCCAGCTGGTATAAGCCCTGATATAGTAAACATCCTCTTTTAAAGAACCTGTAAGAGAAATGTTACCGCTTCCTTCTCCGTTAATTAATGGAATTAATTTTTTACTGATCTGATTTTTATTGCTGTCATACAGCTCTACAAATAGAGTAGTGGAAATGGTAGATGTAGTATAGCCATCAAATACAAAAGACTTGAACCATAGGTTTTCCCCTGCTGTATAACTGCTTTTGTCCAGTAATAGATGTATTTTTTCCTGAGGATATTTTTGTTCAAATGTTTTAAGGGCTTCTTCAGCCTTGGTTTGTGCATTAAGGCAATAGATGGCGCTTATTGCGAAGAGTGTTATTAGTTTTTTTGACATATTCCATTAAAATTTGCGTTTTTCCTACAAAGCGCCAAAATTACATTTTTATTGTGATCTGGAATAATGAAAATTATAAAACAATAAAGCTAAGACTTAAGTAAATGCTATAAGTGTATTTTACAGTTCTTTGTATTGAAAAATTTAATAATTTTATACATTTCCATCAAGAAAACTGAGAATTTTAAATTAACACCAACAATAAAAAAACAAAAAAAGTCATTTCTTGATATATGTTAAGATGATGCAAAGCAGGTTTTTCTATTTTTGTACCCGAAAACAACAAAATTTCAATAAACTTTTTTAAAACAGTTCAATATGAAAAAAATTAGCGTAATTGCATTAGTAGGAGTAGGATTGCTTTTGGCATCATGTGATAAAGGAAAAACGGCAGAGACTGCAGCTACCGCTCAGGAACAAACCGTTGCAGAAAGCAAAGGTGAAACTCTTGCAGTAGATACAGTAGGTTCAGTAGTAAACTGGAAAGCTTTCCACAAAGGAGGTATGGCTCCACGTTGGGGGACTCTTACCGTAAAGTCTGGAGATCTTAGTATTGATGGAGGACAAGTTGCAGCAGGAAACTTTGTGATCGATATGAACTCTATCAAAGTAGATCCGGCTTCAGTAACAGAAAAAGATAAAAAACCTGCAGATCTTGAAGCTCACTTGAAAAACCCTGATTTCTTTGATGTAGCGAAAAACCCTACTTCAGATTTCAAAATTACAAGTGTTACAGATTTGAAAGAAGTACCAAAAGATGCTGTAGCAGGAGCTAATAAAACAGTAAGCGGAAACCTTACATTATCAGGAAAAACAATGAATGTTACTTTCCCTGCTAAAGTAGACGTTGCTGAAAACTCAGCAGCTATTCAGGCTAAATTTACTGTAAACAGAGCAGATTGGGGGCTTAAATTCGGTACTTCTGAAGCAGATCCTGCAGAATGGATGATCAGCAAAGATATCGAGATTGCTATCGACGTAAAAGCTAAAAAATAAGTTATTTAAACTTTAATAACTAATGAGAGCTGTCTTCATCAAGGCAGCTCTTTTTATTTTTAAAATCGTTTTTCGTCTTTGTGATAAAAGAAATCAGTTCAAAATCTTTGAATGCTGAATTCTCACACAATATTCACTTCCAAGATACAATGGGTTGCCATGTTTCTCAGACCAGAATCCATCCAGAATATCATTACTCAGACAACGGTATACCGCAACTCCTTTATAGATTGTATGATCTTCGCCTTCATAGTGGAAGTTGATTACTAAAATATGGTCTTTGTAAAACCCTGTACCGTTTTGCTGATGGTCACCAATCATCCATTGGGCAGTAATTCGGTTGTTTTCATCAATTGATAAAGTCAATATACCATGATAAGTTGGCAGGGAAGACTCTTCCTGATTACTTCCTTCGATAGAGTAGATTCCCACCAGATCGTGTACTGTCATTCATTTATTTTTATGGAAGGCAAATTTAAAACATTAAGATCATATTAAGATTAAGCTTTATTTTTGCATCAAAATAATTGAGTATGATTCCTTTTCTTTTGATAATCAACCTTATTACATTTTGTATTTTTGGTTTTGATAAATGGCAAGCCAAAAAAAATCAATGGCGAATATCAGAAAATACACTTCTTGGAATTTCTCTGCTAGGCGGAATTATTGGAGCCGCTTCCGGAATGATTCTCTTCAATCATAAAGTTTCCAAAAAATCCTTTCTCATGAAATTTATCCTTGTTGTCTTAATTGATCTGGTTGTGTTTTACAGATTGATAAGATATTGAAATTGTAAATGTTAAATGTTTTAATAATATATTTTTGTGTGTGTTTTTTTTATATTTTTATCAGGCTAATAACAAATAAACAAAACAACATGAGAAATCTTAGAAAAATTTCCAGAACAGAGATGAAATCAGTTCAGGGAGGAATTGCAAAAGGAATGGTAAAGTGTAAGGATCCCAATACATGTATCGTGAAATGGGGTTGGGGAACAGGATTCTCCAGCAATTGTGGTGAGTTCGACATTATTTGTGGAGAACCGCCTGCAGTAGATCCTTGCGAAATAATAATATGTGCATAATAGTTTAAAGAGTGTTTTTTGAACACTCTTTTTTTATTATCCTGTCAATAAGTATTTTAAACAAAATATTAAATATTTGTATAACTAAATATTTTTTCATTAAAATTCACTACTTTTGCACCCGTAAAAATCTTTTATGCAAAACATTAGAAATATTGCGATTATCGCACACGTTGACCACGGAAAGACGACTTTGGTTGACAAGATCATTCACGCTACCAACATTTTCAGAGAAAATCAGGAGAGTGGGGAGTTAATTATGGATAACAACGATCTTGAAAGAGAAAGAGGGATCACAATCTTATCCAAGAATATTTCTGTTACTTATAAAGACACAAAAATTAACGTAATTGATACTCCTGGTCACGCCGATTTTGGTGGAGAAGTAGAAAGAGTATTGAAAATGGCTGATGGGGTTATTTTGTTAGTGGATGCGTTTGAAGGACCAATGCCACAAACAAGATTTGTACTACAGAAAGCATTGGAACTAGGATTGAGACCATTAGTGGTTATCAATAAAGTAGATAAACCAAACTGTCGTCCGGACGAAGTTCATGATAAAGTATTCGACTTGTTCTTCAACCTTGAGGCTACAGAAGAGCAATTGGATTTCCCTACATTCTACGGATCTTCAAAACAAGGATGGTTCAATACTTCATTAGAACAAACTGAAGATATCTTACCATTATTAGATGGTATTTTACAATATGTTCCTGAACCGAAAATAACGGAAGGAAACCTTCAGATGCAGATTACTTCTCTTGACTTCTCTTCTTTCTTAGGAAGAATTGCAATCGGGAAAGTAACAAGAGGAGAGATCAAAGAATCTCAGTGGATCGGTCTTGCTCAGGCAGATGGTAAAATTGTAAAAGGAAAAGTAAAAGAACTTTACGTTTTCGAAGGATTAGGAAAGAAAAAAGTAACTGAAGTAAAAGCAGGAGATATCTGTGCTGTAGTAGGTTTTGATGCTTTCCAGATTGGTGATTCTTTCGTTGATCTTGAAAATCCTGAACCATTGGAAAGAACAGCAATTGATGAGCCTACGCTGAACATGACGTTCTCTATCAACAATTCACCTTTCTTCGGTAAAGACGGTAAATATGTTACTTCTAACCACCTGAAAGAAAGATTGACAAAAGAATTAGAGAAAAACCTTGCATTAAGAGTTCAGCAGACTGATGATGCAAACACGTTCTTGGTATTTGGTAGAGGTATTCTTCACTTATCGGTTTTGATCGAAACAATGAGAAGAGAAGGGTACGAAATGACCATTGGTCAGCCGCAGGTTATCTTCAAAGAAATTGATGGTGAAAAATGTGAGCCTTACGAATCTTTGGTTGTTGATGTTCCTGAAGAATTTGCTTCAAGAGTTATCGACTTGGCAACTCAGAGAAAAGGTGACCTTCATATCATGGAAACTAAAGGTGAAATGCAGCACATGGAGTTCGAAATTCCTTCAAGAGGTTTGATCGGACTACGTTCTCAGATGTTAACTGCTACTGCTGGTGAAGCTATTATGGCACACCGTTTCACAGAATATAAGCCTTTCAAAGGAACTATCCCTGGAAGAAATAATGGTGTTTTGATCAGCAAAACTACAGGTCCTGCTACAGAATATTCTATTGCTAAATTACAGGACAGAGGTAAGTTCTTTGTTGATCCGGGTGAGGAAATCTATACAGGAATGATCATTGGTGAACAAAACAAACCAGGAGATTTGGTAGTAAACATCGTAGAAGCGAAACAGTTGAACAACATGAGAGCTTCAGGAAAAGATAAAGATACAGGTGTTGCTCCAAAAATCTTATTCTCTCTTGAAGAGTGTATGGAATACATCCAGGGTGATGAAGCGATCGAGGTAACTCCAAACTTCATCCGTATGAGAAAGAAAATCCTTTCTGAAGAAGAAAGAAAAAGAGTTGAAAGAGGAGCAAAAGCTTAATCTAAAATTCTTAAAATATAATAAAGCCTCGATTTTCGGGGCTTTTTTTCTATGCCAACCCATTAAAATGCTTATTTTGGCATAATAATCTCTAAGAATAAAAATAAATTTTAATGTAGTTTTGTGACTATGAGAATGAATAAATTAAAACTTATCGTTTTATTGGGCCTCTTTGCTTCTTACACCACCTCATGTTCTGTACAGAATAATGTTGTAAAAACACCTTCCACAAAGAACCCGACAAAACCCACCAACAATACAACTCCACCAAAAGTACCTGTCGTAACAACAAAACCAACTACAGGAACTACTTCCTCAACTGATGAAAATTTCAGAACCAACCTTCCGGAAATCAAAAGAGAATTCCGTGGTGCATGGATTGCGAGTGTAGCCAATATCAACTGGCCTTCAAGAAATGACCTTACGGTGGAACAACAGAAAGCAGAAGCTATCAGTATGCTTGATATGCTGAAAGATAACAATTTCAATGCAGCTATTTTCCAGATCAGACCTTCTGCAGATGCACTTTACACAAGTAATATCGAACCTTGGTCATATTTTCTGACCGGAGAAACGGGAACTGCTCCTTCTCCAAATTATGACCCACTTCAGTTTTGGATTGAAGAAGCCCATAAAAGAGGCTTGGAACTCCATGTCTGGTTAAATCCTTACCGTGCACACCACACCAACGGCGGTGCTGTGAATAGCCTGTCAATGGCTAATAAGCTGTCTGATATTGTGATAAGATTAAAGAACGGAATGTACTGGTTTGATCCGGCTAATCCGAAAACACAGGGGCACGTTTCCAATGTGGTGAAAGATATTGTAAAAAGATATGATATTGATGCTGTGCATTTCGACGATTATTTCTACCCTTATGCTACTTACAATAAAGGGGCAGATTTCCCAGATAATGCAACATGGAATGCTTATGTAAGCAGCGGAGGTACATTATCCAGAGCAGATTGGAGAAGAGATAACGTGAATAAATTTGTAGAAAGAATCTATAAAGAAATTCACGCAGAAAAAAATAACGTAAGATTCGGGATCAGCCCGTTCGGAATATGGAAGCCTGGATATCCTGCAGGAGTTGTAGGTTCCTCTCAATATGACGAATTATATGCAGATGCTAAATTATGGCTAAATAAGGGCTGGGTAGATTACTTTTCACCGCAGCTTTACTGGCCTGTTGATTCCAAAGGACAAAGTTTTGAAGCGCTGTTGAGCTGGTGGCAGTCTGAAAATACAATGAACCGTCACTTATGGCCAGGATTGAATACCGTTGAAATTAAAGTATCAGACCGTCCGTCGGAAATCAAAAACCAGATTGCGATTTCAAGAAATATCCTGAAAAATGATGCCGGAGAAATTCACTGGAGTATTGCCGGGCTTACCAAAAACCCGAACATGCTTCCTGCTTTGAAAAACGGACCATACAATGAAAAAGCATTAGTTCCGAAATCTCCGTGGATAAAGGCTGTTCCATTGCAGACACCTACTTTGTTTATTTCCGACAACGGAAGCTTTGCACAGACAAGCTGGAGTACAAAAAACGCTGCTGATGTTTTCCATTGGGTACTTTTTATCCAATATAACGGAGTGTGGCAAACAGAAATTTTGACACTGGATACTCTTTCAAAAGACATTCCTAAATTTAAAGACGGTAAAAAACTGAACGCAGTTGCAATCAAAGCCATCGACAGATTAGGAAATGAAAGTGATTATATGGCTAAGAAGATCAAATAAAATGCAACAGGAATT
Organism: Chryseobacterium sp. 'Rf worker isolate 10'; assembly: GCF_050753305.1. Taxonomy (NCBI): domain Bacteria; kingdom Pseudomonadati; phylum Bacteroidota; class Flavobacteriia; order Flavobacteriales; family Weeksellaceae; genus Chryseobacterium; species Chryseobacterium sp. 'Rf worker isolate 10'. The sequence goes on along the minus strand of NZ_JBOZOF010000001.1, from coordinate 1,735,947 downwards.
AAGAACGGAAGGAACCGTTTAAATTTTGTAACCATAAAAAGGGTTTGACTTTAAAACAGTCAGGTCCTTTTTTTATTTTTTTTGAATTCTGAAAACTATTTTCTGCTGCTTTTACAGCTTCAGGAAATTGAGTGTGTTTTTGTGTTCTGAAAATCATTTAGTTGTGTTTTATGTAGACACTTTGTAGACATCAGATAATGTAGCCTGTAGTAATTCTGTAGAGGATAAATGATCATATGTTTGAAAGGATTCATGCAATTTTATACCAGAGAATTTTAATAACATAACAGAAATGATTTTTATTAGCAGGACTACCGTATATCCTTTTCATCTTCATACAGAAGTGCTGCCTTCAGGTGTGTCTGACGGAAAGCATCTTAATATTAGTTTTTACCAGAGCTATGCAGCCATGTTTTGGGGAAAAGTTCCAAGTAATACGATTGGGAAGAAATATGCAGTAGTAAAGGATATTGATACAGGGAAAATACTTACCATCGACGAATGGCCTCACGAGGTGAAAGAATATTTTGAAAAAGAAAAAATAAAATACAGACTGCCTTTCCGGATCCGTTTCGGGTGGATGTGGATATTGTTGGGGGCATTCCTTTTCATTACTGCTTTATTTGCCTTTCTGATTATATATCTGATGATCATAACCCCTAAAAAATAATTGATATGGAAGAAAATGAAGAACTATCCCGTTACAATGGAGATTCTCAAAACAACAGAGAAGCTTTACAGAAAATAAAATCAAAAGCGCAAAGCAATGTACTGATATTCGGAATTATCATTGCCTTTTTTCTTTACGCAGGAATTAAAATCCTGATAGATATATCTGCATTGGAAAGTACTTACAGCTCCAGTGTCCCGGAATCTGAGATCCGGTTTATATTCAAATCCGAACTTATGTACGGTATCTTTTCTGTAATAGGAAAATGGGGATGTTTCGGATTCTTCCTGATTCTTTCCATATTGGTATATTGGGTTAAAATAAAAGGAAACCTGAAAACCATTAAAGAATGTAATGCTTTGATCGGACAATAGCAGAATCTGCTTCATTAGATATTTTAGAATAATTACAGATTGTTGGTTTAAATCATTGAAAAACAATTGGTTTATGTTGTTTGTGAATTAGGTTTTATTTAAAATGAAAGCTTTATCGGAATCATTTTTGCATGATCAGTATCATAATCACCAAAATATAACATTATGAATACTAAAAGACTTTCCGCAAAAATGGAAAAAGCACTTAGTGACCAGATGAACAAGGAGATTCATGCATCACACATTTTTTTATCTTATGGAATTTGGGCCGACGATAAAGGCTATCAGGGAATTGCTAATTTCCTTTACCGTCATTCTCAGGAAGAAAGAAATCATTCTATCAAATTCATGGAATATATTTTAAACCGGGGCGGAAAACCTAAAGTAAACGCTATTCCAGCACCTCCGGCTGACCCTAAAACACTCACAGCCTGTTTTGACGGGGTCTTTAAACATGAAGTAGATAATACAACTGCTATTTACAATATTGTAGATCTTTCCATGGAAGAAAAAGACTGGGCGACCTGGAACTTTATGCAGTGGTTTGTACAGGAACAGATTGAAGAAGAGACATTAGCTCAAAACTTAATTGATAAATTGAAAATCGCAGGTGGCGACAGGGCTACTGACGAATCATTATTTACTTTAGATAAAACTTTACAGGAAGCACCGAATGATGTTCCGCTGGCTCAGAATGCTACCGGAAACAATCCATAAAACATCCGGTGAAACCATACCTTTTGAAAATCTGTCAGAATGCTGACAGATTTTTTTATTATGAAACTCTCTCAAAAATCACTATCTTTGCACACTCGTAATTCAAGGTTCTAAGCTCAATGTTTAAAGTTGATCAAACCTTGGGTTACCCCTAAACCTTAAACTTTGAATTTTACAATATGAAATGTGGAATCGTAGGCCTGCCGAATGTAGGTAAATCAACTCTTTTTAACTGTCTGAGTAATGCAAAAGCTCAATCAGCAAACTATCCTTTCTGTACTATTGAACCGAACCTTGGAACGGTTTCTGTACCGGATCAGAGATTGTTTGAACTGGAGAAAATTGTAAAACCTGAGAGAGTTTTACCAGCTGTAGTTGAGATTGTTGATATTGCAGGTCTTGTAAAAGGTGCCAGCAAAGGAGAAGGATTGGGGAACCAGTTCTTGGCTAATATCCGCGAATGTGAAGCGATTATTCACGTTTTAAGATGTTTTGACAACGGAAATATCATTCACGTAGAAGGTTCCGTAGATCCGTTAAGAGATAAAGAAATTATTGATATAGAGCTTCAGCTGAAAGACCTTGAAACAGTAGGAAAGGCGGTTGAGAAAGCTAAAAAATTCATTAAGTCTGGGAAGAAAGAAGATATCCTTACTTACGAAACGCTTCAGAATTTACAGAAATTCCTTGAAGACGGTAAAAATGCAAGAGAATTTGCAACTGATGACTTTACAAAATCAATTATCGGAGAAGTTCAGTTGTTGACTAATAAGCCTGTGCTTTACGTTTGTAACGTAGATGAGAATTCTATCAAAAACGGAAATGACTGGATTGGTAAAATTGAAGAGATGGCTAAGAATGAAGGAGCTGAAGTAGTTGTTTTAGCGGCACAAATAGAAGCAGATATCAATGAGCTTGAGACTTTCGAAGAAAGAGAAATTTTCCTTGATGAGCTGGGACTTACTGAGCCGGGAGTTAACCGTTTGATCAGAAAAGCTTACGACCTTCTAAAACTTCAGACGTATTTTACTGCTGGAGTAAAAGAAGTAAGAGCATGGACTATCGGACAGGGATGGACAGCTCCGCAAGCTGCAGGAGTAATCCACACAGACTTTGAAAAAGGATTTATCCGTGCAGAAGTAATCAAGTATAATGATTATATCACGTATGGTTCTGAAGTAAAGATAAAAGAAGCAGGGAAACTTTCTGTAGAAGGTAAAGAATATATTGTACAGGATGGCGACATCATGCACTTCAGATTCAACGTATAAGAAAAGTATTAAAGTTAGTTATAATAAAAGGCGCTTCCATGTATTTGGAAGCGCTTTTTGCTTAGAATATAAGAATAAAACCGCTTCCTTGAGGGGAAGCGGTTTATATTATTGAATGGGTGGTTCTAAATTAGGCCAGCAGGGTGGTTCTGTACAATTGAAAGAAATGGTAGAACAAGTTGATCCGTTTGGCATACAGATTTGGGTAAATCCAGGACGGCATTGAGGTTCGTAACAAGACGGATGAATTTGTGCACATACCTTACCACCAAGTCCGTGCGTAGTGCATATCATTACCCCTCCCTTAATGGTTTTCAGCTCTTTTTTATTGAGTTTCTTTCCATTATTTAAGTGTTGTTTTTTCATTCGTTATAGTTTTTAGTACTTACTACAATTCAATACCAGGTTGGCATTGTAGTTCTGCACAGGCAAAAGAAATTCTTTTACAAGTAAGATCAGGAAGCAGGCACATTTCTTTTCCACCAGTAATGACTCTTAATTGCTTTTTGTTCAATTTTTTTCCGTGATTTAAATCTTGATTTTTCATAATGATTGGTTTTAAATGATTGGTGATTTAATTACAACTCAATAGGTCCGGGATCTTGCGGTCTGCAAATTTTTTGAGCACAGCCTATAGAAATTGTTGTACAGTTTCTAATGTCTCCTGGTGGATAAGTTTCACAAGGAAACTCTGTACATAAAATCGGTTCCATACAATTTAACATCCCTCCGTGAATAGACTTTAATTCTTGCTTGTTAAGTCTTTTACCTTTGCTTAAATCTAGTTTTTTCATAGTATTTTGTTTATGAAAATTATACGATTATTATAATTGTGGTCTGCACTCTTTTTGAGCACATTTTGGAGAAATAATAGTACATCCGTATGGATCAGAAGAAGGCTCACATGGTGGAGTAGGACATAGAACTGGCTCAGCACAGTTAATAAGACCTCCTTGGATAGTTCTTAATTGCTTTTTGTTCAATTTTTTTCCGATTTGATTGATTTGATTTTTCATAGGTTTGATTTTTAATGAATTGATTTTAACGAAAATAATAAAAATAAATGAAATATATCACGATGTTTAGATAAATTAAAGAATTATTTCAATAATGTATAGCGATATTGATAATGAAATTTAAATTAAATGAATAAATCTGCTGAAGTTTCAATACATTAATGGATATTTAATTTTTTAATTTATTTTACTGGTATTTCAGAAATTTTATGCTCTGGCGGTAATCTTCTATCATTTTAAAACAGGTTGTTTCATAAGTTTGTATATTTGAATTTTACAAATCATCTGCGATGGAAAAAGTAATACATACTTCACTGGAAGATTTCTATAAAGAAATGGCTGCCAAACTAGGTAAAGACCTTGAAAGTATTTTTCCGAAAGGTCTTCATAAAGACATTGGACACTTTAATGTTTTTGATATAAGGCAGACTATTGAAAGAGTAAGAAATACTTCAGAAATGCCCTATAACAGAAGAAAGTACTACAAAATAAGTCTTATCAGAGGAAAAAACAGGGCCGAATATGCAGACAAAATAATTTCGATAAAACAAAATGCTTTGTTGTTTGCTACCCCAAAAGTTCCTTACCATTGGGTACCGGAAGACCCTGATCAGTCGGGAAGTTTCTGTGTGTTTACAGAAGATTTTTTTATCAAGACACAATCCAGATTTTCATTGGAAGACCTGCCTATTTTTCAGCCAGGTAATATTCCGGTGTTTGAAATTGATGATGAGCTGGCAGATGAAATAGAAATTCTGTTTACCAAAATAAAAAAAGAAATTGCTTCCGATTATATTTTCAAATATGACCTGATTAGAAATTATGTGCTTGAACTGATTCATTATGGACAGAAATTGCAGCCCGCGGGCAAACTTTCAGCTTCAAATGATGCTTCGCTAAGGGTTGTATCATTGTTTATTGAACTCCTTGAAAGACAGTTTCCAATCGAATCCTCAGATCAGAGATTACAGCTGAAAACAGCAAAGGATTACGCTGACAGATTAGCTGTTCATGTAAATTATTTAAATAAAAAGTTAAAGGAAAGTACGGGGAAAACAACTACTGAATTTATTTCAGACCGTATTATTCAGGAAGCTAAAATTCTCTTAAGACAGACCAAATGGAATGTTTCGGAGGTTTCTTATGCACTGGGTTTTGAAGAAATAGCCCATTTCTCCAATTTCTTTAAAAGGAAAACCTCATTTACACCCATGGAATTTCGTTCCTGATTTGAATTTTGCAAATTTCAGATTGATTCAAGCAAATACTTCATTCTGAAAATAAACCAACTTTGTACCATCAAAATAATCAAAATACAATGAACACAAAAACAAAAATTGCGTTAGTAACAGGCGGAAGCCGTGGATTGGGAAAAAATTCAGCACTTAAAATAGCTCAAAAAGGATTAGACGTCATCATTACTTACAGAAGCAACAAAGAGGAGGCAGAAGCAGTTGTAAATGAGGTCAAATCAATGGGAAGAAATGCTATTGCTTTTCAGCTGGATACAAAAGATATAAAAAGTTTTGATGCTTTTGTAAATGAAGTAACAGATCACTTACAGCAGAATACAGGGAGTACACATATTGATTATCTTGTCAATAATGCAGGAACAGCTTTGTATTCACCAATTACGGAAGTGACGGAAGAACAGCTGGATGATGTGGTAGATATCCACTTTAAAGGAGTATTTTTCCTGACTCAGAAATTATTGCCGTTTATCAATGACGGAGGAGGAATTATCAATGTGTCTTCAGGACTGGCAAGATTCGCAACCCCAGGATCTTCTATTTATGGATCAATCAAAGCCGGAGTAGAAATGCTTACAAAATATATGGCTAAAGAACTAGGGGCAAGAAAGATTAAGGCTAATGTTGTAGCTCCGGGAGCTATTGAAACAGATTTTGGAGGTGGAAGAGTAAGAGACAATGAAGAGATCAATGCCATGGTAGCAGGTGCCACAGCTCTTGGAAGAGTAGGACTGCCTGATGATATCGGTGGAGTAGTAGCTTTTCTTTGTACTGAAGACGCAGGATGGATCAACGGACAGAGAATTGAAGTTTCTGGAGGAATGTTTTTATAATATCATTCTTTGATAATCAATTTGAGTTCTTACTCACAAAAAACGTATCTGGTATGATACGTTTTTTTTGTAATAATTCCGCAATTTCTATTTTAAAAATAACCAATAAAGTACGAAAGTAGATAAGTGTTTTTTAAAAAGAATACCGGTATGGATTGATGGAAATGGCAATTAAAATCTCATCATAATTTATAATGGAAAGCTCTCGATTTTCTTCTATGTGTGTTTTTAATGAAAATATTATTTAAACACGGTTTTTTTGTATTGATAATCAGTGTGTTAGTAAAGCGTTGTATTGGTGTTGTATGTTGGGTTTCAAGCGTGATGTGTATTTGATGTATCGTATTTTTCTGTGTATTGAGCGGTAATTTTCACCTTTGTCAAAATTTTTTCAATCAACAACTATCTTTTCTCTGATGTATTATCGAGATATATAAAGTTTGATAAATTAATACTTTATTCTATCCGGTTTTTAAATATAACAAATAAAAGTTGTAGTTGAGGAAAAATAACAGTAATAATTAAAAACACATTTTAAAGATGAAAAAGAAAAACACAGTTTCTCTATTAGCATTGGCATTGCTATCACCCGCAGTAATGTATTCACAAATCGGTGTTCATACATCAAATCCCCAAGGAACTTTTCACGTAGATGGAGCAAAGGATAATCCTGCTTCCGGAACACCTTCAGCAGCTCAGCAAAATAATGATATGGTTCTGCAGCAAAACGGAAACTTTGGTTTAGGAACTACAGCACCGGAGAATAAATTTCATATTGTAACAACAGGAGCTGTTAACAATAGATATACCATGATAGACGCTCCTAATGGTACTTTGAACAAGGTGATATTGGCGGTAAGAAATACTTCACCAACAGTATCTAATAGTTTATCACTTATTGGTTTTACAAATGCAGGTCCGGACATAGGCGGGGCAAACTGGGGTATTGGATCAATTCGTAATCAAAATAATACTAACGAGGATTTCTTCTTTGGTAATGCTCCAAATGGTAATAACCAAACATTTCTGGAACGCATGAGAATAAAAGATAACGGATATGTAGGTATCAATACTAAAACCCCTGAAAATAGATTTCATATTGTGACAACGGAAGATGTTAACAATAGATATACCATGATAGACGCTCCTAATGGTACTTTGAACAAGGTGATATTGGCGGTAAGAAATACCTCACCAACAGTATCTAATAATTTATCACTTATTGGTTTTACAAATGCAGGTCCTAATATAGGTGGAGCAAACTGGGGTATTGGATCAATCCGTAATCAAGGTAATACCAACGAGGATTTCTTCTTTGGTAATTCTCCAAATGGTAATGACCAAACATTCTACGAACGCATGAGAATAAAAGATAATGGATATGTAGGTATCAATACTAAAACCCCTGAAAACAGATTTCATGTTGTAACATCTGAATATGTGAATAACAGATATACCTTAATAGATGCTCCTAGTGGCAGTATTGACTATCCTATATTGGCTGTTCGAAATACTTCAACTGCATCCGCTGGTAATTTTGCCTTAATTGGTTTTGCAAATGATGGACCTGGTGCAGTCGGAGCAAACTGGGGTATTGGATCTGTACGTAACGGTAAAAATACAGATGAAGATTTCTTTTTTGGCGCTGCACAAGGAGGTCATTATATAGAGCGTATGAGAATTACTGGCTCCGGATCGGTTGGAATTGGAACAAATGCTCCAACCAGCTTACTTTCTGTAAATGGTACAGCAGATAAGCCGGGAGGTGGAAGCTGGGGGACTTTTTCAGATAAAAGGGTGAAAAAAGATATTGAAAGCTTTAAGGATGGTTTAAATGTTATTAACCAATTAAGACCTGTTACTTATAGATATAATGAAAAGTCAGGATATGAGGACCAAAATAAGCAGTATGTAGGTTTTATAGCACAGGAAGTAGAAAAAGTTGCTCCTTATATGGTAAATATAATAGATGATAGTGCGAAAAGTGGTCTTAAGGACAAGAGAGAGTTTGATGAAAGTGCACTTACAAAGATCCTGGTAAATGCTGTGCAACAGCAACAGCTGGAAATAAATCAGCTTAAAAAGGAACTTGCAGAACTTAAAAAGAAAAATTAAGGAAGTAATAGCACTATTTTTATCTGAAGAACATTCGTGTTAATTTAATATATTTAGTAAGGCTGAGGAAAATTCCCTCAGCCTTTTTAATAGAAACAGCTTTTAAATTTTTGATAAATTCTCAATAGCCTTTTCCAAAGTTTCCTGCTTCTTGGCAAAGCATAACCTGATTACATTTTCATTCAGTTTGTTTTTATAGAATGAAGAGAAAGGAACACTGGCAACTTTATGATTAATAGTAAGTTCAGAAGCGAAATCAAAGTCATTTTTATCTGATATTTTATCATATTTTACAGCCTGGAAATAAGTTCCTTCACAATCAAGCAGTTCAAAAGAGGTTCCTGCCAGTCCTTTTCTCAAAAAGTTTCTTTTTTCCTGGAAAAACTGATTCAGGTGGGCATAATGATCTTCGTTTTTCATGTATTCTGCCAAAGCAAGCTGAATAGGTGTATTTACACAGAATACATTAAACTGATGTACTTTCCTGAATTCATCCGTTAAGCTTTTAGGTGCTGCACAATATCCTACTTTCCAGCCGGTAACATGGAAGAGCTTTCCGAAAGAGGCAACAAGCAGACTTCTTTCTTTCAGTTCCGGATATTTGCAGATGCTTAAATGCTGTTTTCCATCAAAAACAATATTCTCATACACTTCATCACTTAAAATAAGAATGGAAGTTCCTTTTACCAGTTGAATAAGCTCTTGTATGTCATTTTCTTTCAGGATTTTTCCTGATGGGTTGTTGGGATTATTAAGAATGATCATTCTGGTCTTGTCACTTACCAGGCTTTTTACAGCTGTCCAGTCGATTTCATAATCCGGAGCTTTCATTTCAAAACGTTTTACAATCCCTCCGAAAAGTTCTACAGTAGGCTCATAACAGTCATACGCCGGTTCAAAAATAATCACTTCATCATCTTTCTTGATAAAAGAAGCGATAGCGGTGAAAATAGCCTGAGTTCCGCCTGCTGTAATAGTTATTTCAGTATCCGGATGATAAACTGCCTGATGGCTGTTTTCGATTTTTCGTGCAATTTCTTCCTTCAGACCGATCATTCCTCCCAGTGGAGCATATTGGTTAAATCCTTTTTTGATAAAATGATCTACATGGCTCAATAGTTCAGGATCAGGCATAAAGTCCGGAAAGCCCTGAGATAGATTGATCGCTTCATTTTCATTGGCAAGTTGGGTCATCTGACTGAAAATAGTAGTTCCAACATTGGAAAGTTTGGACAAAGGAAGTTGTATCATAAAAAAGTTTTGTTGATCGAATTTAATGAAATATTTGAAGCGGTTTGAATTTGAAAGAACAAAAATTATATAAAGTGTAAGTTTACATCTGATGTTAAGATATTTCCAAATAAAACATGACTTTAAACATATGTTTGATTTTATCCTTTGAATCTACAGAAAGATAGCTAAATTTGTTAGGCAGATAACCTATTAAAACAAATAACAATGAAAATTAAAAAGACAGAGTTTCCTGAAGAATCTATATTATCCAAAGGGAAAAAAGATTTTGATTATATTGATAGTTTTGAAGGAGAACTGACGAACAGAGGGAATATTGATATTACAGAAGTTGGAAAAACTTTCTTTACAAGCGTGCCGAAATGGGGAAAGAAAATGTTTGTTTTCAGGAATAATGTAGTCAGATTATTCGGGTTGAAAACCGGTGCTGAGACAGAGAATAAGTTGACGAAGAATGATTTTAAATATGAAGTGGGAGAGCATATAGGACTTTTCAAAGTATTTGATAAAACGAATAATGAAATTATTCTGGGAGAAGATGACAAACATTTGGATTTCAGAGTTTCCCTTTTATTTGACAAAAATAAAGATGATCAGGAAGAAAATTCCCTTACGATATCCACTGCGGTAAAATTTCATAACTGGCTGGGGTTGTTATATTTTTTGCCTGTTCGCCCTTTTCATAAGCTTATTGTTCCTGCTATGCTCAAAAATATTATAGGTAAGCTGGAAAGTACAAGATAAAATGCTTATTGATAAGTATAAAACAAAATTTTTATTATATATGATATATTAACGAAAATTTTAGGATTTAGAATGAGCTTTGATTGCTTTTGTGCTGTGACAAATTTAAATGTCTTAAAATTCTATTACTATTCTCATAGCTGAAGGATGAAGTTAGAAAAAAATGATTTTTAAAATTCGGATAATTTTGGACAATTTTGTATTTTTGTATGTTTGCTGAAATCATATATGTCACAAGAAATAAATCCAACCTACTCCGAAGATAATATCAGAACCCTAGATTGGCAGGAACACATCCGTTTGCGCCCCGGTATGTACATCGGGAAGCTCGGTGATGGTTCTTCTGCTGATGATGGTATTTATATCCTGCTTAAAGAAATTCTTGACAACTCTATTGATGAGTTCAGAATGCGCTCAGGGAAAAGAATTGAAATAAAGCTGGACGACGGTAAAGTTACCATACGTGACTTTGGACGTGGAATCCCGCTGGGAAAAGTCGTAGATGCCGTATCCAAGATGAATACAGGTGGTAAGTACGACAGTAAGGCGTTTAAAAAATCTGTAGGATTGAACGGTGTCGGTACGAAAGCGGTGAACGCCCTTTCAGATTACTTTCGTGTACGATCTTTCCGGGACGGAAAAATGAAAGTTGCAGAGTTCTCCCGCGGTATGATCAAAGAAAACTTTGAGGAAAAAGAAACTTCGGACAGAAATGGTACTGAAATTTCCTTTATTCCAGATGGAGAGATATTCCTGCACTTCAAATACAGAAAAGAGTATATCGAAAGAATGCTCCGCAATTATGCTTATCTGAACCCGGGATTAAAAATTCTTTTCAACGGAGAAACGTATTTTTCTGAAAATGGTCTTAAAGACTTATTGGAAGAAGAACTGGAAAGTGATATACTTTATCCGATTGTTCATTTGAAAGATGAGGATATTGAACTTGCTATTACCCATTCTGACAAATCACAAACAGAAACCTATTTCTCATTTGTTAACGGACAGAACACTACTCAGGGAGGAACGCACCTTAATGCATTTCGTGAAGCGTATGTAAAGACCGTTCGTGAATTTTTTAATAAAAGTTTTGATGCTTCTGACATTAGAAAGTCAATCATAGCAGCGATTTCAATCAATGTAGAAGAACCGGTTTTCGAATCTCAGACCAAAACAAAGTTAGGGTCAAATGATATGGGACCTAACGGACCTACTGTAAGAACATTCATTATTGATTTCCTGAAAAGCAAACTTGACAACTTCTTACACAAGAATCCGGAAATTGCAGAAGCGATCCAAAGAAAAATATTAATTTCTGAACGAGAAAGAAAAGAACTTTCCGGAATCCAGAAACTGGCAAGAGAAAGAGCTAAAAAAGTTTCTCTTCACAATAAAAAACTTCGTGACTGCAGACAGCATTATAACGATCAGAAAGCCGAAAGAAAAGGAGATACACAGATCTTTATTACCGAGGGAGATTCTGCATCAGGATCTATTACAAAGTCAAGAGATGTAGAAACTCAGGCAGTATTTTCACTGAAAGGTAAACCGCTGAACTGCTATGGTCTTACCAAGAAAGTAGTATATGAAAATGAAGAGTTTAATCTTCTTCAGGCTGCTTTGAATATTGAAGAAAGCTTGGAAGATCTGAGATATAATCAGGTGATCATTGCTACCGATGCCGATGTGGATGGTATGCACATCCGATTGCTAATGATTACTTTCTTCCTGCAATTCTTCCCGGATCTGATTAAAAACGGACACCTTTATATTCTTCAAACCCCTTTATTCAGGGTGAGAAATAAAAAGGAAACCAGATATTGTTATTCAGAAGCCGAAAGAGTAAAAGCATTAAATGATTTGGGGAAAAATCCTGAGATCACACGATTTAAGGGATTAGGAGAGATTTCTCCGGACGAATTTAAACATTTCATTGGTAAAGATATCCGTTTAGAACCTGTAGTAATAGGAAAAGACCAGACGATTGATCAGCTTCTGGAATTCTACATGGGGAAAAATACTCCGGACAGACAGACTTTTATTCTTGAAAATCTTGTAGTAGAAGATGATACGGATATTGATAAAAAAGTAATTCATGATGAAATAGAAAATTAGAAAAATAAAAACTTAAAAAACTGCCCGCAAAAAACGATGCGAGAACTGAAAAAAAACACAATTTTGGATGAAGTAGGAAATTATAAAACTTACACAACCCGAAAATTAAAATGAGACTAAGTAACCGTAATAAAATATCAATTTATAACTCTTTAAGCACACTGCTTTTAATGATAGCAATGTTTGGTATAATTGCATTCGCAGCTAATGAATACAGATTTAATGCACTGGGTAAAGAAAGTTATTTATTTATTATTGTTCCCCTGTTGCTGCTGATTATCTTTTATGTCAGCGGAAGGCAGATTTTTGAATATGACAGTGATGGAGAAGCTTTGAATTTTAAAAACAGGAATATTATTCCATTTTTAGACAAACCTCTTCATGATGAATTTCCAAAATACAAGCTTATAAAATATGACATAGTAAGTATTCTCTTTTTCAAAAGATTATACATTACCGTTTCCAGTAAGAATAATGGTTCTACAATGCTGAAGTACCAGATTTCTTATCTGACTAAAAAAGAAGTAAACGATTTAAAACTCTCTCTGAATAAAGTAGTGAAAGCTAATAAAGAGAAAAAAGATTAAAAAAATAAATGACGACAGAAGAACATTCGCATGAGGGTGAAAGCTTAAAGAAAGTTTCCGGTCTATACAAAGACTGGTTTCTGGATTATGCTTCCTATGTAATTTTGGATAGAGCTATCCCTTCGGTGTATGACGGTTTGAAACCCGTTCAGCGAAGAATTATGCATTCTATGCGGGAGCTGGAAGATGGCCGTTACAATAAAGTGGCCAATATCGTGGGAAATACCATGAAATACCACCCCCACGGAGATGCTTCTATTACAGATGCCATGGTGCAGATCGGGCAGAAAGAGTTGTTGATAGATACTCAGGGAAACTGGGGGAATATCTATACAGGAGATTCTGCTGCGGCAGCAAGATATATTGAAGCAAGGCTGACTCCTTTTGCACTGGAAGTCGTATTTAATCCTAAAACCACAGAATGGACCAAGTCTTATGATGGAAGAAATAATGAGCCTGTTGATTTACCGGTAAAATTTCCTTTGCTTTTGGCACAAGGAGTAGAAGGTATTGGGGTAGGGCTTTCTACAAAAATACTTCCGCATAATTTCAATGAGCTTATCAATGCATCCGTAGCCTATTTAAAAGGCAAAAAATTTGAATTGTATCCGGACTTTTTAACAGCCGGATTTTTGGATGTTTCTGAATATAATGACGGTCACAGAGGAGGAAAAGTAAGAGCAAGAGCAAGAATTACCCAGACGGATAAACATACATTGGTGATTTCCGAACTTCCTTATTCTAAAAATACAACCGATCTTATTGATTCTATCCTAAAAGCCAATGAGAAAGGGAAAATCAAAATCAAAAAAATTGAGGATAATACTTCCGATAAAGTAGAAATCCTTATCCATATTCATAATGATGTTTCTCCTGATAAGACGATAGATGCCCTGTATGCATTCACAGACTGTCAGGTGACCATTTCTCCTAATGCCTGTGTCATCGTAGGAGATAAGCCTATGTTTATGAATGTTTCTGATATTCTGAAAATGAATACGGATCATACCGTTTCATTACTGAAGAAAGAACTTGAAATTGAACTTCATGAGCTTCAGGAAAGCTGGCATTTCTCTTCACTGGAAAGAATTTTCATCGAGAACAGGATCTATCATGATATCGAAGAGGTAAAAACGTGGGAAGATGTAATAAAAACCATTGATGCCGGGTTAAAACCTCATACAAAACATCTTTTAAGAGCTGTAACTGAAGAGGATATTCTAAAACTGACCGAGATCAGAATCAAGAGAATTTCAAGATTCGATTTAGATAAATTTAAAGAAAATATTGCATCACTTGAAGGTAAAATAGAACAGGTAAAATACCATCTTGCCAACCTGATTGCGTATGCTATTGACTATTATTTGAATATTCAGAAAAAATACGGTAAAGACAAGCAGAGAAAAACAGAACTTAGAATCTTTGATACCATTGATGCTACAAAAGTAGCGGTAGCCAACGAAAAATTCTATGCCAATTTTGAAGAAGGTTTTATCGGAACATCTCTGAGGAAAGACCAATATCTGTTCGATTGTTCTGATATTGATGATATCATTATTTTCAGAAAAGACGGAAGTATGAAAGTGGTAAAAGTAGAAGCTAAAACATTCGTTGGAAAAGATATTCTGCATGTTGCCATCTGGAAGAAAAACGATAAGAGAACAGTATACAATATGATCTATCGTGAAGGCAGAGAAGGACCATATTACATGAAACGATTCTCTGTAACCGGAGTTACCAGAAATACAGATTATCCGCTGGCTTCAGATAAAAAAGGCTCAGAAACGCTTTATTTTTCAGCAAATCCTAATGGGGAAGCAGAAACAGTAACGGTATTGTTAAAGCCAAATCCAAGAATCAGAAAGAACAAAATGGAGATCAATTTCTCCGATCTCGCCATCAAAGGGCGTGATTCCAAAGGAAACCTGGTGACAAAATATTCGGTAAAGAAAGTAGATATGAAGGAAGAAGGAGTTTCTACTCTGGCACCTAGAAAAATCTGGTTTGATGATACTGTAAGGAGACTGAATGCAGATGTAAGAGGAACATTACTCGGAAGTTTCAAAGGAGATGACAAAATTCTGACAATCAATACCAATGGTGAAGTAAAACTGGTTTCTTTTGACCTTGGCAACCGTTTTGATGATGAATATCTGGTCTTGGAAAAATGGAGACCTGCACAGCCGATTACCTGTATCTATTATGATGGAGAAAAAGACATTTACTTTATCAAGAGATTCTTATTGGAAAATACGGTGAATGTACAGACTTTCATGCCTTCTGAACACCCGAAATCATTCATTGAAAATGTAATCGTTGCCAATGATGTAACTGCAGAAATTATTTTTGCAAAAGATAAAGGAAAAGAACGTGAAGCCGAGACAATAAACATTGATGAATTTATTGCAGTAAAAGGAATAAAAGCAATTGGTAACCAGTTCACGAAGTTCAAAGTAAAAGCAATCAATATTACCATTCCTGAACCGGTAGAAGAAGAGCCTGAAGTGTACGAAGATCCTGAACCTACAGGAGATACGGATGAAGACGGAGGTATCATCGGAGACCTGTTTCAAGGTGATGAATCTGAAAATTAACAAGAAATGAACATTTTAATATTATTTATTGCAATTACAGCTATTATAAGCTTCATCGCTTTTAATAATCCAGCTATTACAGAAAAATATAAATTCAGTGTAGGTGCTATTCTCCAAAAAAAAGAATATATACGGTTGCTTTCATCAGGATTTTTACATGCTGATATTATGCATCTTGTATTCAATATGCTTACATTATATTTCTTTGCACCTATTGTTATTCAGGGGTTTGGAAATATAGGATTTATCATTGTATATCTGGGTGCGATATTACTGGGAAACTTTCTTTCATTATACATTTATCAAAAGCAGCCCTGGTACTCAGCGGTAGGAGCGAGTGGTGGTGTTTCAGGAATTCTTTTTGCTTCCATAGCACTGATTCCTGATCTCAAAATATATCTTTTATTTATTCCGATTGGTATTCCCGGATATATTTTTGGGTTAGTCTATTTCGGGTATTCTGTATATATGATGCTGAATCCCAGAGCACATGATAATATCGGACATGCTGCTCATTTAGGAGGAGCTTTTCTGGGATTATTATATGCTGTGATAAATGCACCGGAACATGCCATGCAAAATGGAATTTATATAGGAATCATGTCACTTCCGTTAATTTATTTAGGATATGAAATTTTTATAAGGAAACGAATAGGATAAAAAGACTATTTTTAATCAAAATATCAAAACCAATGAACACATCAGAGTTAAACAGTTTCATCGTGATACTTATCTATGGTTCATTGGTTTTGCTTTCTCTGCTGAAACTGGCCAATCCTTTACAAGTAAATCATAAAGCCAATTTCTGGTTCGGGATATTTCTGTTTCTGTGGTCTACTTTTTGGCTGGATGAAGTTCTGTTTCTTATTACGGGTTCCACCATAGAGTTTCATTCTCTGTTTTGGGTAAGGTTCATTCAGTTTTTTACGCCCATTGTTTTTTACTTCAGTGTATTGTTCTATACCAACCCTTCTTTTACCTTTAAAATCACTGATCTCAAATTTTTAATACTTCCGGCAGCTTTTCTTTCTTGCCTTATAGTGATCAAACTGGGATATACCGCACCGTTTGACTATCTGAGTGTTATTCTGATCCTGATTCAGGCTCTTTTCTATACCGGACTTTCTTATATTACGATCAGAAAGCACCAGCGGAAGATTCAACAGTTTTCCTCCAATACGGAAGGAATTAATCTGAACTGGCTGGAGTATATCATTCTGGTACTTCTTATGGTGAATATTATCTATGTGATCTATAACTTGTTTTATGATCCAAAATCATTGAATTTCTTTATCAATGCCGTTTTTTTATCTGTTATTTACTGGGTGGGATATTATTCTTTGAAACAAAAGGAAATTTACCCTTTAGAAGAAAAACAAAGACAGGAACTAATCTCTATTGATGAAGATTCCGATCCGGAAGAAGTAAAAAGAAAACTGATTTCCGATGAAGAATTAGTAAAGATTAAAACCTCACTGGAAGGCATCATGGAGGTACAAAAGCCTTATCTTGACAGTGAGCTTAATTTAATCAGGCTGGCTGAAATGTTATCCGTTTCTACTCATCATCTTTCTTATGTCATCAATACAGGCTTTGGAAAGAATTTCTTTCAATATGTGAATGAATTCAGAGTAGATTATGCCAAAAAACTTCTGAAAGAACCCAACAGTAAATTATCCATTTTGGGAATTGCTTATGAATCGGGATTCAATTCTAAGACTTCTTTTAATACTACCTTTAAAAAAGTGACCGGACAGACTCCTTCTGAGTTCAAAAAATAAGTTCCGATTTATAAAGTTTTACTTTTTTTAATTTTAAATAATTGATTTAAAGGTATTTGTTATTTATTTGTCTTTTGTTTAAAAATCAGTTCGTTCAGATAATCCGGAACATTTAAGCCTGCTTTTCAAGATAGCTTTGTACCATAAAATGTAAACTTATGGATACCAAAGAATCATATGCAGTAGTTACGGGAGCAAGCCAGGGACTTGGGAAATCATTCGCTGAAAATCTGGCCAGAAAAAAGATCAATGTCATTCTTGTAAGCCTTCCGGATCAGAATCTCAAAGAATTTTCTCAGGAGCTTGAAGAGCTCTATGAGGTAAAAGTTCATTATTATGAAACAGATCTTTCGGTTCATGAAAATGTGATGAAGCTTACTGAATGGCTCAACCGTTCTTTTGATATTCATATTTTGATCAATAATGCAGGATTGGGCGGAACTAAAAAATTCACAGAAGCCTCTTCGGATTATATCAATACCATTTTGCAGGTGAATGTAGCGGCCACTTCACTGATTACCCATCAGCTGCTTCCTAACCTTTTAAAACAGCCTAAAGCCTATATTCTGAATGTCTCAAGCATGGCAGCCTTTTCTCCTATAGGTTTTAAAACGGTATATCCTGCCTCTAAAAGTTTTATCCACTCATTTTCAAGAGGACTTCATGAAGAACTGAAAGATACCAATGTATTTGTCAGTGTTGTAAATCCTGGAGCGATGAAAACCAATAAGGATGTATCTGAAAGAATAGAAAAGCAAGGTTTTATGGGGAGATTAACGCTTTTAAATCCTGATAAAGTAGCTTCATACTGCATCCGTCAATTGTTTAAAAAAGATTCCGTAATTATGGTGAATCCAATCAGCTGGCTGGTGATGAAAATTTTACCTATATGGATAAAGCTTCCATTGATGACCCAGGCTATAAAAAGAGAGATCGAAGCATGAAAAAAGTTTGTGTAACCGGAGCAACAGGGCTTCTGGGAACTAATGTTATCATTAAATTATTACAAAATGGTTATTCTGTTACTGCTCTGGTGCGCAAGAAAAGCAGCTGGCTGGGCGAAGAAAACGAAAATCTGAAACTGGTGGAGGCGGATCTTTCATCCGATATCTCGGCACAGCTTACTCATATCGACTGTATCATCCATATTGCAGCTGAAACACGCCAAAATCTCATTAATTATGATGAATACAGGAAAGTAAATTATGAGACTGTAGTGAATCTGTTTACTCATGCAGAACTGATGGGTGTAAAAAAGTTTTTGTTTGTGAGTACAGCAAATACCCTGGGATTTGGAAACACGGCGTTCTGGGGAAGTGAAAAAGCACCACAAATTTATCCTTTTACCCATTCATTCTATGCCCAAAGTAAACTGGCAGCTGAAGATTATCTTTTAAAAAACCATAAAAATACAGACGTTATCATCGTTAATCCAACTTTTATGATCGGAGCGCATGACAGCAAACCGAGTTCCGGGAAAATCATCTTTTGGATCTGGAAAAAGAAGCTGGTTTTTTATCCAAAAGGAGGAAAGAATTTCGTACATGTGGAAGATGCCGCAAATGGGATATTAAAAGCTATCGAAAATGGTAGAACTGGTGAAAAATACCTCTTAGCTAATGAAAACCTGAGCTACAGAGAATTTTTTAAGAAAGTAAACCGGGTTTCCGATCAAAATCCTATCATGATAGCCATTCCAAACAGAGTTTTGAGTTTCCTCGGATTAATAGGTGACGGACTGAGACAATTAAACATAAAAACAAATCTCAGTACCTCCAATATGAAAGCTCTGCAGATCTGTAATTATTATTCTAACCGGAAATCAGTAGAGGAGTTGGGTATTCAATATCAATCCGTTGATAAAGCAATCGAAGATGCTGTTCAGTATTTTATTAAAAACCTTGTTAATCATAAAAAAACCAGCTCTTAAAAGCTGGTTTTTATTACTTTATCTTATGATTTTCTGAGTTACATTTTTGTTGGAAACAACGCAGGCTTTGCTGCAGTTATTTGCACTTGAAATATTAACCTGTACCAATCCTGGCAATGATCTGTACTCTTCACTATTGTAAGGTGCTTCAGTACCATTGCTTCCACCTCCTTTAATATCATATTGTACCTGGGCAACTCCTGTGAATCCAACTGCAGGCCTGAAAGAAAGCGCTCCGGTAGTGGGGTAATAGGTCCACGTTCCCTGGCTGTTGGTATAAACTCCACCAGTGATATTCGGAATCACAGCTCCGTTATTATCCAAATAGCGGAATGAATTAAAATCAAGGTTGTTATAGGAAAGTGTTGGAGGATTTTGACCGCTTGCTGAAGAATAAGCTGCATCATTAAGCAAAGGATAATAGGTCGATTTTATCCCCGGGCATCCTGCAAACAGATCATCTGTTACTTCCGCAGCATAAGGTCTTGTAACTCCTAAGTTTCTCAATAAATGGATGTTTTTAGCGGCTCCTGTAGAAGCAGCAAACCCAATTCTGAAAGTAGAAGGAGCTGAAGTATCCAGAGTTCTTACCGTACTGTTGGATATCGTAGTCTCGGTATATTTCAGAGAAGTCGGATAATAATAATTATCAATCACTTTTTCTTTTACAGTTCCGTGCTGTATTTCCAGGGTTATATTGTAACCACCGGCAGGATTGGGCACTAATGTGACATATGCTTTACGGAATCTCGCATCATTTTCATTAAGAGGAAAGGTTGTTCCACCACTTTCAATGCTGAATTGCTGAAGAGTTGTGTTTTTAATACCTACATATTTACCGGTTGCAGTATCCAGATAAGCAGATCTGTTGTTGCTGGAAGGGGAGGCATTCGTAGCTGTGCTGTAAAGCAACGGGTAACCATTGTATCCCGCAGGCTCAGCTGACGACAGAGATTGATTTCCGCGTTTAGCCCTTAAAGAGACATTGCTTCTTCCATCGGCTAATCCTACACCAAAAATTCCATTTCTAACCCTTTCTCCTTGATTAAAACTTGTTTTAAAATTTCCGTATTCATCAAGACCGATCCCTAGATAGGCTCCTCTAAGTCCTTCTGTAGATTCACCACCACGTACAAAACTATATCCTAATCCTCCACCAAAGTATCCGAGATTAAGCTGGGTTTTAGGGATAGATCCATCTACTAAGAATATAGAGATACCATCTCCTCCGTTTGTATTTCCTCCATAAATGGCAAATTCAAATTCGAACTTGATTCCCTGATCACTTTTGAATATTTTATCAGCAAGGATTACCCCTCCTGAAATATTATTCACACTTCGGGTTAGTCTTAATCCGTCTGTAGTGAAAGTAGCATCATTCTGAACACCGCTTGTAGCAACTTTATAAGCTTCCTGAGGCTGTAACCCCTGCGTAAAGTTGACAAAGTACGGATATCCGGTTCCTTGTTCATTCTGCGCCTGAATAGTTTGGGAGAAAATGAACAATGAAAAAGTGAGCAAAAATCTTTTATATCGTACAATTGAGGTACTTTTTATCATAACTCAATTATTTGACAACAAAAACAATATTAATAAAAGAACAGTCTGTAGCCGCTGCTTTTACATCATACTTCATTACACCATCATCAGTAATAGTAATATTACTGAATACGTTAGTATCAGCATCAGTTACATAATAGTAAAGGTCTTTGCTGGAGGGGAAAAAAGGAATGGATGCAGGAGCACTTGTACTTTTTGCTCTTGGAGATCCGAATTGAGTTTTATATAATGTATATAAATCTTTAGTCCTACCAATTGCGGTAGTAGAAGTATCAAAAGAAACACTAGGCATGTAAAACATTTTTACTGCATTATTGCTGATACATAGCCAATCAGGGCTGGTAGGTGTACCTACATTCTGGCTTAAACATTTCTTATCAGTATCATAGATAAGAAGGGAGTTAGCCGGATTGACAATAGCATTTCTTTGTGCTGTAGTAAGCCTTGGCATCAGCATTCCTTTACTTTGACTGTAAATATCAAGAGCTGCGCTGGCATCTGGTGTGGGTGTATTAACCCCAATTTGTGCATACGAAAATGAACTTACTAAAACGATTGGTAGAAATAATTTTTTAATCATGATGTTCTTAATAATTTTTAATCTGTGTATGTTTTTTTATGTTTTTTTTTGAGGGCATTTTTTCAGCCAGGCCGATTCCATAAAAGGAATAAAGTATCATAAACCGTTCATTTGAATAATGAATTGTGTTCATAGAATGCCATGAGGAGATCTTTGGATTCCTACAAGCCAATAACAGATATAGCATGATGTCTCATAGAGGACATTCTATGTCTTATCTGAAATAGTCGAAAAAGTAAAATGAGTTATGTAGCCGTATAAGCTCTTAAATAAGTAAGATTCATATTCCCTCGTGTTTTTTTGCAAATATACAAAGAAATATCCAACCGTTTGTATTTATAGAATTAATTCTAAACTTTGCTTAATAATTAACATATTTTGGTTTAAATTTTTACATAATTTGTAAATCAATGTGATTGTTTTTAATATGCAAATCTTTGTAATCTATTAAGAAATCTTAAAAAGCAAAAGATATTGAGGTGCTGATATTCGAAAATGAAGAAAAAATTCACCTTTTTTAATATAAATAATTGAAAAAGAGTCTATTTTGGAAAATTATTCAACGCATCTTCCAGAGTGCTTACAAAATTAATATGTTTAGTTTTATTACTTTCAAAAATGAAATCTTTCATACTTTTACTTTCATATTTACTGAAGTCACCCACAATAGCAAGACCGATACGGTAGTTGGAGAACTTTTGGAGAATTTCTCCTGCAATTTTTGTTTTCAGGTCGAAGAATTCAGGAGTAATATTTTTTTCGTAAAGAATCACTTTATCAAACCCTTGATAATAAATATTTCCCATAAGATCCAGCCCGTCCTGAACAGATTGGATGATCATGTCATTGGAAATAACTTCCGCAATTTTTATAGAATTAATTTCGTGAGATTGAATAGTCATTTTGTTATTGAATTGTTTTTCTTATATCATGTAAAAAATGGTCTAAAGGAAATGCATCTCCCTGATTGGTAAGGGCTATGATACAGCTGTTATGCTGAAGGTCTCTCCAGAATAAAGCTTTGAACCCATTAAGCCCACCAGTATGCATAGCTGTTTTTTCACCATGTTTATCCTCCAAAAACCACGCAAATCCATAGTTGGAAATCTGACCGTCAGATAATTTGAATGGAGTATACATGAGAGCTGTATTTTCTTTACTGATCAGAGTATTATTCCATAACGCCTGATCAAATTTATACAAATCTTCAGGAGTAGAATAGATTCCACCGTCGCCAGTCGTTAAGATTGAATAATCATCAGGTTTCTTCTGTTTATTATATCCAAACGCTTTATTTTGAATAACGGTATCTGGTTCATACACATAGGTATTGTTCATTTTTAAAGGACTGATAATATGTCCGTTGATAAAAGCAGAATAGGTTTTCCCGGAAAGCTTTTCAATAATCTGAGACAGAATGATATATCCGCTGTTGCTATACTTAAACTGGCTATCCGGAATGAAATCCAGGTTTTTAAGATGAAACAGCCAATCTATAATCTCCTGATTGGTTAATCCTTTTTTCGAAAACAAATTCTCGTAATCCTTAATCCCCGAAGTATGATGCAAAAGCTGCCTTACAGTGATATCCTGGGCGTAATCAGGAAGTGCAATGAAATGAGAGGCTTTGTCATCAAGTTTCAATAATCCTTTTTGTTCTAACATTAAAATCGCCGTGGCAGTGAAAGGTTTACTGAGGGATGCAATATAAAATGAAGTATTTTTATCTGCTTTCAGCCTTTTTTCAATATTACGGAAGCCCAAAACTGTATCACAAACAATCTGGCCATTTTTTACGATCAGAACAGAGCCATTGAACTCTCCTTTATTGTAATATTTACTCACAACATCCTCAGGATGCTGTTTGCAGGATACCAGTTGTGTAATCAGTGAAATACCAATAAGGAAATTCCATATCAAAGTTTTCATAGGTTAGGTGTATGGAAGCAAAATTACTTATTTCCTTCCATAAATAAACCTGTCATTTTCAGATAAATCCTTCAATAATTGAGCGTTAGAAAAATATTGGTACAACTCCAGGGTTTCATGACCTAATTTCTGGTTGATTTCTAGAAATAAAAGACCATCCTTATTCAAATGTTTTTTAGCATCATCTGCTATTTTTCTGTAAAAGATCAAAGCATCAGCAGTAGGGGAGAAAAGTGCCATTTTAGGCTCAAATTCCTTCACAGAATCGGCAATTTCAATCTCTTCTTCAATACCAATATACGGTGGATTTGAAATAATGATGTCATAATTTTCAATCGGCTCAAAATGAAGATAATCAGCATGAATGAACTGTATTTCCAACTGATGGTAATCTGCATTTCTTTTCGCAGTTTCCAGCGCTTTCTCAGAGAAATCTATGGATGAAACTTCAGCTTCCGGAAAATGCTTTTTTAAAACCAAAGGAATCACCCCGCTTCCGGTTCCTATATCCAAAATCTTTATATTTTTGATATTAAACTTTGAATTTTGAATTTCCCGAATAGCAATTTCCAACAGTTCTTCCGTTTCAGGGCGGGGAATCAGTACATTTTCATCTACAAAGAATTTCATTCCATAAAATTCAGTTTCACCAAGAATCTGCTGATAAGGTCTTCCTGTTTTAAGTTCTGAAACCAGTTGACAAAGTTTTTCCTCATCATCAGTCAGAAGTTCCTGTTCAGAAAACCTTCTTTGTTGGAAATGGTCAAAACCTACGATCTGATGAATGAAAAGTGATGATAAAAACAGGCTTTCCGACTCAGTATAAAGGTCGGAAAGTTCTGCTTTGAAATATTTTTTAAATGCTGAAATTGTCATTTATCTTGTAAAAACCAGTTTTGTATCTGTAGATTTTTCTTCATCAATTCTGTAACCTTCATAGTTGAATGCTTTTACATCTTCCAGTGTTTTGGCATTGGTCTCAGCACAGAATCGTACCACAAGACCTCTTGCATGCTTGGTGTACACTACGATGGTTTTCAGTTTTCCATCTTTTAGTTCATAAAAATCGAAATCAATTACTTTATGGTTTAGTTTTTTTCTGTCGATTACTTTTCCATACTCATTGCTGGCAAGATGAAGAAGAATTTCTCCTTTTTTCATCTCAGAATTCAGTTGTTCTGTGATTTTTTCTCTCCAGAATTCATACAGATTTTTGTACTGTTCAAACGCAAAAGGGCGTCCCATTTCCAATCTGTAAAGCATTACTTTATCAGATGGCTTCAACAGACCATAAAGCCCGGAAAGCATTCTGTAATTTTTCTGCAGATAATCTACTGCATTTTTATCCAGTGTTTTGGCATCCAGCCCTCTGTAAACCTCTCCTGTAAAAGCAAACATAGCCGGAGCCGATTCTTTTGCCGTAGGTTTGGATTTCCATTTTTGATTTCTTTCCCAGTTTTCATCAGCCAGTTTAGGCGATATTTCCATCAGTTCTGAAAGATATTTTGGTGATTTTTCTTTTAAATAAGACTGTATAAATGCTGCGTCTTCAATGAATTTTGGAGTAGAAGATTTCAACAGATCCGTTGAGTTTTCTACGTTCATTAATTTGGCAGGTGATGTTATAATTTTCATAATGCTAAAATAAAGATAAGTGTTTAATATCCATAAAATTCATGGCCATCAGAGAGATGAAATCTATCATGAAATGACAGATGATGAGAATTTTGATATTTGAATAAAGTTTATAAAATACAGCAAAAACAACTCCGATAAAGAAAGGAATGACTACCTGACCAATGGTGCCGTATGTACTGTGCAGAATTCCAAACAGAACCGCTGAAACAGCAATTCCCAGAAACGGACTGTTGTAGATTTTTTCAATTCTGGGTTGTATGTAGCCCCGCATCAAAAATTCTTCTACAGCTCCGGCTGTAAAGCAGGTAAAAATAAGTAAAAAATAATTGTTTTTAAAAATAGGCGTAAGCTCAAAAAGCTTGTCACTTATCTTTTCCTGGATCAAAAAATGAATCATTACATTTAAAAATGCTCCGCCAATACTACAGATAAGATATAGACTAATAACTGCTTTTATATAAAACAGAATAGAGTATGGAGTTTCTTTTTTTAATAAAAAAGATCCTTTTTCGAGAAAAAGACTGTAAAGAAATACAATAAGAAAAACTCCCCATATAGCAAATCTGCTAAGGAGAAAATTATTGGCTGTAATACCTCTTATTCCCGTTATCATAGTAGTAACAGGGAAAATATAAAGCATCACAAGAGCTAAAAGTATAAAAGTGAGTAAAATTCCTATAGAATATTTCCCATTAATCCCCATAATCTAATCAGTCAACAGTAAACCTCAAACTTTAAATCAAAAACTTTAAACCTCTAAACTAGATAATCCCTTTTCCCTGACGGATAATCTCCGGTTCTCCTGAAGTAAGATCCACAATAGTGGAAGCCACATTATCTCCATATCCGGAATCAATGACAATATCTACCAAATGATCATATTTTTCTGCAATAAGTTCAGGATCGGTAGAATATTCAATAATTTCATCATCATCCTTAATGGAAGTGGAAGCGATAGGATGTCCCAGTTTTTCCACAATAAGTTGTGGGATCGGGTGGTCAGGAACACGGATACCAATTGTTTTGTGACCTTTATAGGCTAATGGTAAACTTTTGTTGGCATCTAGGATAAATGTAAATGGTCCTGGGAGGTGACTTTTCAGAAATCTGAAAACTGAAGTTTCAATAGGTCTTGTAAAGTCGGAAAGATGACTCAGATCATTACAGATAATCGAGAATTTTGACTTCTCAAGCTTCATTTTTTTGAGCTGTGCCAGCTTTTCCATGGCTTTTATATCAAAAATATTACAGCCTAACGCATAAATCGTATCTGAAGGATAGATAATCAGCCCGCCATTATTAAGGGTTTTAATAACCTCATTCACAAGATTTTCCTGTGGGTTGTCTGGATAAATTTTTAATATTTTTGCCATAAAACAAAGATACAAATAATAAAATAGTTTTCATAAAAGTCCTTTATTTAAAAGAAAAATTAGGATTTGTAAAAAATATTCGTACCTTTGCAATCCAATATCGCGGGATGGAGCAGTAGGTAGCTCGTCGGGCTCATAACCCGAAGGTCATCGGTTCGAGTCCGGTTCCCGCTACTAAGTTAAGTGCTTTCGGTAAGCACTCTAAAAATACACCGCGGGATGGAGCAGTAGGTAGCTCGTCGGGCTCATAACCCGAAGGTCATCGGTTCGAGTCCGGTTCCCGCTACTAAGTTAAGTGCTTTCGGTAAGCACTCTAAAAATACACCGCGGGATGGAGCAGTAGGTAGCTCGTCGGGCTCATAACCCGAAGGTCATCGGTTCGAGTCCGGTTCCCGCTACTAAGTTAAGTGCTTTCGGTAAGCACTCTAAAAATACACCGCGGGATGGAGCAGTAGGTAGCTCGTCGGGCTCATAACCCGAAGGTCATCGGTTCGAGTCCGGTTCCCGCTACTAAGTTAAGTGCTTTCGGTAAGCACTCTAAAAATACACCGCGGGATGGAGCAGTAGGTAGCTCGTCGGGCTCATAACCCGAAGGTCATCGGTTCGAGTCCGGTTCCCGCTACTAAACGAAAGAGAAGCAATACTATTGCTTCTCTCTTTTTATTTATGAGCCGTCATTGCGAACAAAGTGAAGCAATCTCAGGTTGGAATAATATTAAGACACACATTTTTATAACGTGGATTAAGAAAGAAAGCAGATGATGAAGGTGTATGATATGCATTAGCTTAGAAAGAATCAATGAAGTTGATTCCATCTTTGCTTCCTTAAAAATTTGATCTAAGTTATTAAACCTTTGCGTTTAATTAATATAGACATTCCTTCCATTTTTTATAAGCTTCTCTCATACAATGCCCACAGGGCCGGAACTTATTTTCCAGTGCTTCTTTTTCATCTGTGAAGAAAACCCTGTTTTCCTTTTTCATTCTTTTCCCTGATGAACAGGTTAGTAGTCCATAGATCTTCAGTTTTTTATTGCCTCCAAAATGAATTTCTCCGTTGTGAATTTTACTTCTTAAATTTTCGCTTGATATTTGAGAATGCTGGATCATTATGATTGAAAGTTTAAAATTATACTGCTAGCTCACTGCGTCATGGAAAATTATACCCAAAGCATATCGGCTGCCTTCTCTGACCTCACTCACTCCATGTTTCATATTCACCCTGTAATATCCTCTAGTTCCTTTTTCAGGTTTAAATTGAGTGGTAAAAATAAGGACATCTCCTTTTTTAGGTTTTAAAACAATGGCCTTCGACTGTGCTCTTGGAATCTGCTGGGTAAGAACAAATTCTCCTCCTGTAAAATCATGATCAGGTTCACTGAGCATTAATACAATCTGGATAGGAAAGTACACATCACCATACAAATCCTGATGCAAAGTATTAAATCCCCCTTCTGTATATTTCAAAATTAAAATAGTTGCTTTTCGCTGCCCGTTAACATGACACTGCTGTAAAAACTCCTGATGATTCAATGGAAATTGAATATCAATATGTAAAGCGTTGAACCATGAATTGGCTATAGGAGCCAGATGTGGATATATACCCGTTCTTATGGTCTGGATGATTTCGGGCAGTGGATAATTAAAATATTTATATTCTCCCAGACCAAAACGATGCCTTGCCATCACAACCGTTTTTCGGTAAAGAGCAGAATGATCATATTCTGATTTCAATATTTCACATTCATGATCCGATAACAGGTTAGGAATTACAGCATATCCGTTTTCATGCATTGTTTCTGTAAGGTGCTGCCAATCTGTATTTTCTATTTTTTGGATGATCTCTTTCATTGGTTTGATTTAATACTGCAAAATTCTGAAGATGTTCATTATGATAAAATCCGAAACATGCGGTATTTATTTTATAAGGATAAGAATTAAAACTATTGGACTACCTGTATAATCCTAATCTGGAATATAAAACCAGTCCTGTTTAAGGCTACTTTTGCCCTGTTAATTAAAATACATAACTATGAATTACAGTATTAAAAAAGCAAGCCTTGAGGATCTTAATGAAACGGCAGAATTATTCAACCTTTACCGTATTTTTTACAGACAGAAATCAGATATTGAAAAAGGAAAGGCTTTTCTCAAAGAAAGGTTTTTAAACAGTGAATCGGATATTTTTCTTGCAGTGGCTGATGGCAAAGCAGTAGGCTTTGTACAACTTTATAAGCTCTTTCACTATACTAAATTACAAAAACAATGGCTGCTAAGTGACCTGTTTGTTCATTCCGATTACAGAGGAAAAGGACTTTCTGTAGCATTAATAGACCGTAGTAAACAATGGTGTGAAGAAACAGGAGCATGCGGACTGATGCTGGAAACAGAAAAAACGAATGATATTGGAAATGTATTATATCCACGCTGTGGATTTGAATATGATGGGCTGCATAATTACTACCACTGGTGGAAATAGACAGAAAAGTGACAGATGATTTTTAGGCTGGAGGCTGGAACAGGATGCTTCCAGCTTCTTTTTTAGTAGTATTAGTTCTACAGTTGTGCACGTTTAATTCTACATATATTTTCAGCCTGCAGAAGGGGATAGTTCTATTTTTGTAAAGCTCTTACAGGTCATGGGTAGGACAGTTGATCTGTAGAGTGTATGCAAAAAAATCTCTGCCTAATTTTCTACTTTTTCCCCAAGGGTTTTATGATTAGTACCACAAAACTGCTTTTTCCGGCGGAGATTTTTTGCTTTTAAATAAAAAAGAGAACTGCAATTGCAGTTCTCTTTTTTATTTTTAAATATGAATTTAGATATTATTGTGCCAGTTGAGCGTAAGGAGTAAGTTTGTTGTCATCAGACATTGTCTGCCCTAAAAAGTCTCTTTTCTGGTCAGCTTTCATTCTTCCTGCAGCCTCATTTGCATTCAGATAAGCTTCACTTAGTTTTGTAGCGATATCGGCTGGTTTAAATTCGAATTTTGTATCTCCTTCAACACCCAGATATCCATTTTTTCTTGTAAGGTTGGTAATATAATTGTTGTAGTTGATCATTGTTCCTCTGAACATATTGTTATGATATTCCATACATTTCTTAGCTTTTTTGGAAGAATTGTTCAGGATACAGTTTTTCATATTGTTTCTATATAAATACCATTCAGATTCTAAAATGCCGTATTGTTTACCTACAGCTATTTTTCCGTTGTTGAAAATATTGTTATCTCCTTCTTTAGTTGCAATCGTCTGAAGATGTTGGATAACCAATGGAACGGTAGCTTCGATTTTTGATTTTGTATCTTTTAATATGCTAAGATCGGCAGCAGGAGAACCCTTCTTTTGCGCTGTAGTAACATTGAAAATAAGCAGTAATAGTACAATCAATAAATTATATCTTTTCATGAGAAATTTTTAAAGCACTAAAATAAATATATTTTTCCAGTTAAAACAAATACATTTTAATATTTATTTAATAAATTTTAACAAATTTATAATGTATCGTATTCATTGTTGTATAAATGATGCGTTCAGTGTCTTTATTGAAGTGATTTTTGTAATTTAAAAATGTTAATAAAATTCAATTTATCTGTCTGATTTGCTTTTCCTTGTGGAATGTTATTCTCAGCTTTGGCGATTAATAGTAAGGGATGAGGGCGTATAAATAAAAAAACACTACTATGATAGTGATAGTAGTGTTTTTTAAGGATTATTTATTTAAAATAATGGGTGATTTTTTCACTTTCAGGAACTACTTTAGAATCAAAATGTTCCAGTAATTTTCCTTCCGGGCTGATGAGAAACTTGTTGAAATTCCAGCTTATTTTTGCATCCATTACCCCATTTTGAGATTTGTGGGTAAGATAATCAAATACCGGAGTGATTTTTGAACCTTTTACATCCACAGCAGTGGTAAGAGGAAAGGTTACGCCATAATTCTTTTCGCAAAAAGATTTGATTTCCACATTGTCATGAAACTCCTGGTCTGCAAAATTATCAGATGGGAAACCTACAACAACCAGTTTGTCACCATAATCTTTGTAAAGCTGCTCCAATCCTTTGTATTGAGGAGTATATCCGCACTTGGATGCCGTATTTACAATAAGAATGTATTTCCCTTTGTAATCGGAGAAATTAATTTTTCCACCGTCTATGGATTCAATCTTAAAATCATAAATTGATTTTGCAGGTTTCGGACCTGTAGAATCATCTGATTTAATAAATGATGAAAGTCCTATAATCCCTATAAGCACCATTCCGATAAAAAGTATTTTTTTCATTTAAAAAAGATTTTACTATTAATTTATATGTTGAATTACTGATCAGTCTTCCTGCAATTTTGACTTTTAGAGGTTAATTTCTTGCCAAAATCATTCTTCGGAAATATCAGAATATCAAATTTACGGCAATAAATTCTTTTGCAATATTATTTTTTTAGTCTTTGATCCTTGTCAAGGTTCATAACCTTGACAAGAATTTTTCCCGATT
The DNA here is from genome assembly GCF_050753305.1 of Chryseobacterium sp. 'Rf worker isolate 10'. Classification (NCBI taxonomy): domain Bacteria; kingdom Pseudomonadati; phylum Bacteroidota; class Flavobacteriia; order Flavobacteriales; family Weeksellaceae; genus Chryseobacterium; species Chryseobacterium sp. 'Rf worker isolate 10'. The sequence continues at coordinate 1,705,128 of NZ_JBOZOF010000001.1, read as the reverse complement.
GATTAAAGACCAAGAATAATTAGACGTTTTTAGTGTAAAATAAACACCCAATAATTCCATTCATTAAAAATTTAATAAATTTTAACTATTTTTATATTACTGATATTCAGCAAGTTGTGTTTTTGAGTTGTTTATCACTAAAAAAATAGTTGTTTGATTCATTTTTATTTCTACATTTGTATAACTAATTTATTAGTGATATAGAATACAATGATTGTATATCACTATAATTAATAAATGAACAGGATATGAAAATTCAGACTCTAACAAAAGCAGAAGAACAGGTAATGCAGTATTTATGGAAATTAGAAAAAGGCTTCCTGAAGGATGTGCTTGATCTTTTTCCGGAACCTAAACCGCATACCAATACGGTTTCTACCATTTTAAAAGTATTGAAGGATAAAGAGTTTGTAGATTATGATGTACATGGAAGACAGCATGAGTATTTTCCTTTGGTTTCAAAAGAACAGTACTCCGGGAAAACGATGAAGAGCCTTGTGAAAAACTATTTTAAGGGTTCTTACAAAAGCGCCGTTTCATTTCTGGTAGAAAAAAATGAGATGACAGTAGAAGACCTTGAGATGTTATTAGATGAACTCAAAAAGAAAGACTAAGACCTATGGAAGCAATACTTTTATACTTTGGGAAAACTATTTTATGTTCGGGTGTAACGTTTTTGTACTATCAGTTGTCTTTAAAAGACAAGACATTCCATCATTATAACAGATTTTATCTGCTGGCAGCAATCGTAATATCACTTTTATTGCCACTCATCAGGGTAGACGATTTTACGATAGAAGTAAATAATGATATGTATATGCTTCTTGACAAAATTCAGAATTTTAACACAGAAAAAAACATAGACAATGGTAACCTTTATTTTAACATTATTTTTTCAGCTCTGGGACTGGTTTCTTTCTATTTTTTAGGAAAGCTGCTGTATGGGATTTTCAAAATCCAGCAGTTTAAAAACCAATTTCAGAAAGAAAGTTTTGACGGGATCAATTTTTACCGTACAGACCTTACCGAAGCTCCATTTTCTTATTTTAAAAACCTGTTCTGGAAGAATACAATCACCCTGCATTCTGATATCGGAAAACAGATTTTAAAGCATGAAATGGTACATATTGAGCAGAAACACTCTTTTGATAAGATCTTTATCGAGATTATTACCTCTGTTTTCTGGTTCAATCCGTTCTTTCATCTCATTAAAAGAGAAATTAATTTAATCCATGAATATCTGGCTGATAAAAAAGCCGTAAAACAATCGGACACCAAAGCATTTGCGCAGATGCTTTTAGCAAGCCACTTTTCCGGAACACAGTTGCCTGTTACCAGTCCGTTTCTAAGTTCAAACCTTAAAAAGAGACTTAAGATGTTACAAAAACCAAAAACCAAATTCGGATATGCGCGAAGAATTTTTGCATTACCGGTTGTATTCTCTATAGCTTTTGCTTATCTGGTAAATGCTAAAAACAGAGAAATTGAAGAAACGAATCTTTCTATAAAAAAAGTAGTTTCAGAAATCAAGAAAGATACGATAAGACCTGAAAAATCTGGTCAGGAAAAAATTGCAGAACTGAAAACCGTATCGCCTGAAGACCATACAAAAATTGCAGGTCTTGAAAAGAAAATAAAAGAAAAAGAAAAAGAGCTGGAAGGTTTAGATCCTGAAAGTGATCTCTTCAGTGATAAAATAGAAGAAATAAGCAATCTGGCATCAGAGATAGGAGAGGTAGCCTCAAAAGTTGAAGTTGATCAGTATTTCAATTCTGCGGAATGGAAAAATCAGATGAAGGAGCTCGAAAATATGGAACCTCTTAGTAAAAAAGATCTCCGTAAAATAGAAAGAGCAGCAAAAAAAGCGGAAAGAGCGGCTGAAAAAATAGGAAAAATGCAAGTTCCTGTACCTCCTAAAGCGCCAAAAGAACCGAAAATAACCTATTTTAAAACAAACAAAATTGTTAATTATAAAGATTTAAGCGCTAAAGAGAAAGAAGAAATAAGTAAAGCAATGGCTGAAGCTAAAAAAGCAATGGCCGAAGCAACCAAAGCCAGAGTAGAGGGAGATAAAGCACGAATGGAAGGTGATAGAGCAAGAGCAGAAGGAGATAGAATAAGAGTAGAGAGCGAAAGAATCAGGATTGATGGAGACAAAATCCGAAGAGAAGTTGAAAAAGCCCGTGCAGAAGCCGAAAAAAGATCAGCAAGCTTCAGAGACGGTACCTTTATTAAAGTAAGCAGCGGTTCACCTGGAGTTATTGTAATGAATGCAGATTTTATCAAAAAAGACGGCAACGGAAACATTGCAATGAATGGGGTGAAGAAGTTTAAAATATCCGGTACTGATGACGTAAAATATAAATATTATATTGACGGAAGAGAAGTTTCTCAGGATGATGTGAACTCATTAGATACAAAGAATATCTCGAGAGTGAATGTCAACACTCAGAAGACAGGAGATTCTAAGCAAGGAGAAGTAAGAATCGAGACAAAGAAATAAAGTTCCATCAGGCTTTGTTAATTTCAGATTGGCAAAGCCTTTTTACTAATATTTAAATAAATTATGGAAAAAAAATATTTGATTTTATTAGCATTCTTAGGGGTGTTTGCCAACGCGCAGGTCAACAGATTTTTTTACGATTATAAATATATATCTGATTCTACCAATAAAGCAGACGTGAAAAGTGATGTTATGTTTCTGGATATTGATAAAAACGGATCCAAATATTACAGCAGAGAAAAATTTGTATCAGATTCCGCAACAAAAGCAGATATTGCCAAGCAGATGAAAGGAGGATTCGGAGGTAGTATTAATATCAAAAGAAATATAAAGCCAGGAACAATATCCTCAACAGTTATAAAAAAATATCCGGATTACAGTGTTTCATTCTCTGAAAATATTGGGAATACCGCTTATAAAATGCCTGAAGATCAAAAACCTGAATGGAAAATTCTTCCTGAAAAGCAGAAAATCGGAGAATATAATGCACAGAAAGCAACCACCAACTATGGAGGGCGAAGCTGGATTGCATGGTTTACAACAGATATTCCATTTCAGGATGGTCCTTATAAATTTTATGGACTGCCAGGACTGATTGTTAAAATTGAGGACAAAACAGGTTCTCATGTTATGACTCTGATTGGTAACAAGAAAACAGAAGCTGCATCGCAGGAAGATGTGCAGATACCCGGTCTTACTACCATAGGTTTAGGAGGTAAAGAAATAGAGATCAGCAAAAAGCAGTTTAAAAAAGCCTGGAAAGACTATCTGCTGGATCCTACAAAAGATATGAAACAGACCATGAGTACACTTCCGGCAGGAGCTGTAGTGCAAATGAAAAATCAGGATGGTAAAAGCATTGACATGAATGAAGTGTATAGAAACATGGAAAAAAGGGCAAAAGAAGACCGATTAAAAAATAATAATAAAATAGAACCGGATTTGTTCAAGTAAAATTATATATTTTCTAATATCAGCGGGATGGCAAGAGTGTCATCCTGTTTTTGTTTTTTTAGATAATACAAATCTTGGGTACAGAGGTTAATGATAAATGTCAACTAAGTTTATCAAAACAGATTTCTTATCTTTCAATAAGCAATAAGCAATAAGCAATAAGCAATAAGCAATAAGCAACAATAATCAACGTTATATCTCATGACAGAAAAGGAAAAATGTGCAGCCGGACTTTTATACAATGCCAATTATGATAAAGAATTAATTCAGGAACGGATAGCATGTAAAGATCTGTGCCAGGAGTATAACGGATTGAAAAACTCTGATGCAGAAAACAGATACAAACTTCTCAAAAAATTATAGGAAACGTTAAAGAAAATATCTGCATAGAACCCAATTTCTGGTGTGATTACGGCTATAATATAAAAGTAGGAGAGAACTTCTATGCCAATCATAATCTTGTTATTTTAGATTGTGCCAAAGTAGAGTTTGGGGACAACGTATTTATCGGTCCGAACTGCAGTTTTTATACAGCAGGACATCCGTTGGATGCAGAACAGAGAAATGAAGGTTTAGAATATGCACACCCAATCAAAGTAGGCAATAATGTGTGGCTGGGAGGAAATGTGGTTGTGCTTCCGGGAGTTTCTATCGGAAACAATTCCGTGATTGGAGCAGGAAGTGTAGTGACGAAAGATATTCCGGAGAATGTAGTGGCAGTAGGAAACCCTTGTAAGGTTGTAAAAAATATAGCAGAAAAAAACTAAAAACTATATCAAACTAACCATGAAAAAAGTAATCATTCTATTCAGTCTGATAATGGCTGTGATGGCTAATGCCCAAAATCAAAGATTTATTTACGAGTATAAATTTATTACAGACTCTACCGCCAGGGATAAACAGGAAACAGAAGTCATGTATCTTGAAGTAGTACCTAAAGGATCCAAATTTTACAGCAAAGACTACTTTCAGTCAGACTCCACCATGCAGGCCATGGTAGCAAAAGATACCCAAAGTCTGAATATTAATCTCGGAAATTTTAAATTTAAAGGTAAAATACGCTACAATATTGAAAAAATGTACCCGGATTATTCTACCAATTTCTTTACTGCACTAGGTTCTGACGAATATCAGGTTCAGGAAAACAGAAAACAAAACTGGAAAATTCTGCCGGAAAAAGAAAAAATAGGTGAGTTTAATGCACAGAAAGCGGTTTGTGATTTCGCCGGAAGAAAATGGACGGCGTGGTTCACAACAGATCTTCCCATTCAGGATGGACCGTATAAATTTTATGGACTTCCTGGGCTGATTGTAAAAGTGGAAGATAATACCCATTCTCATTCATTCGAATTAAAAGGAAGCCAGAAACTTCCGGCTGGATATGAATGGAAAAGTACCAAAGATAAGGAACGTTATAACCCTCTGGTGACAATCAATGAAGCAAAGTTTAAAAAAGCGCTTAACGACTACCGTCTGGATCCGATGAAAAGCCAGAAACAGATGCTGGCACAAGGAACTATTATTGAAATGAGAGACAGTTCAGGAAAAGTACTGGATCCGATAAAGGCCAGCAGAGATCAGGAAGCTAAAGCGAAGGCCAATATTAAAAGACAAAATAATATTCTTGAATTGGATCTGATAAAATAGATCTGTTTTATCATAAAAGCAAAGGGCAGTCTCAGGAGAAATATAATGTAACTCTTGAGGCAGCCTTACGTTTATTGTAAAATCTTATTCCAGAGCTCTCTGTGAAATTTTATCATATTGCTGTATGCATTCGGGTTTTCTCCCATTCTGATAATAATGAGATTCTTACTGGGAACAATATCAAGGATCTGTCCGTTTTTACCCAAAGCACAAAACATATCTTTGGGAGCATCAGGAACCAGTGACTGGTTGAAAGACTGTTCAAATCCGGGAACTCTTATACTGTTTTTCCCATTAAGCCACCACAAATAGCCATAAGAAGGATTGACTTCCTGAGAAGTGTCTGTCATCTGCTGAAAGTAACTGTCGTATTGATAATAGACTTTATCATTTAATTTTCCTTTATTTAAAACAAGCTTTCCGAATTGCAAAAAACTCTTTGCATTACTGGAAAATACAAGACCGTTTTCATAAGGAATCCATTTTCCGGAAATACCAGAGTCTGAGAGCTTTTCAGAAGTATACTGATCAATGCTTTTACGACTTGCTTTTTCGATTACTTTTGCCAGCTGAGAATAGGCTGAGGTATCATAATACCAGAAGCTTCCTGCCGGATTTTTCATAGTAAAACAGTTTCCGTAATTGCAGGTTTGATCCTGAGAATAGTCAAGTCCGGAAGTCATGGTCAGAAGAGTTCTGATCGTGATTTTATCTTCAGAATTCTTATCCATTCCGGTCCATTTTCCCAGATATTTCGATACTGGATCGTTGATGTTTAATAAATTCTCCTGTTGGGCAATTCCGATAAGAACAGCCGTAAGAGATTTCCCTGCAGAAGCCCAATACCAATTGGAATTTTCATCGAAGGGCTCTTTGTCTATAATTTTTGTTCCGAAATATTGTTCATTAATGATTTTTCCATCCTGAAAAATGAGAAAAGCACGGCTCTTGTTTTCAAGATTAAATTGATTAAGCTGCTCCAGTTTTTCTTTTGAAAAAGTAATGTTTTGAGAGAACCCGAAAACAAAAGAAAATAATGCCAATAGAAGAATACTTTTTTTCATGGCTCTTTTTGTTTTTGATTCGGATACCATCCATTAGTTAAATTTGAAAATAATTCAAGGTTGATACCAAAGAAAAATCCCGGAACGACGTTCCGGGATTTTTATATCTGAATAGGGATCAGTGATTATGCTAATTTCTGAGAATCTGCAATAAACTGAGCCAGTCCGCTGTCTGTTAATGGGTGCTTCAATAAGCTCAAGATCGGAGGAAGTGGAGATGTAATAACATCTGCTCCAATTTTAGCACAGTCGATGATGTGCATTGAGTGACGGATAGAAGCTGCTAAGATTTCAGTTTCGTACATATAGTTATCGAAAATCAATCTGATTTCCTGGATAAGGTTCAGACCGTCTGTAGAAATATCATCTAATCTTCCTAAGAATGGAGAAACATAGTTAGCTCCTGCTTTTGCTGCCAAAAGAGCCTGCCCAGGAGAGAAGATCAATGTACAGTTCGTTTTGATTCCTTTATCAGAAAAATATTTTAAAGCTTTGATACCGTCTTTGATCATTGGGATTTTTACAACGATATTTGGGTGAATAGCAGCCAATTCGTCTCCTTCCTTAATCATTTCTTCATACGTTGTAGAAAGAACTTCCGCAGAAATATCTCCGTCTACAAGTTCGCAGATCGTTTTGTAGTGATTTCTGATTGCTTCAGCTCCCTGAATACCTTCTTTAGCCATTAATGAAGGGTTGGTAGTTACACCATCCAAAATTCCAAGATCTCTGGCTTCCTTGATTTGCTCTAAATTAGCTGTGTCAATAAAAAATTTCATTTTGATAAATAGATTTATTGTTACAAAGATAGGGAATTAATTGGGTTCTGAGATATGAATTTTGAGTTACGGAGTTAAGGGTAAGAGGGTTTGAGTGTAGGAGAGTTTGAGAGTGAGAGGGTTTTAGTGAATGAAAAAAATAATTTTATGTTGATCTTAAACCAAATAGTTATTTTTGCTTCTAGCTTCTAGCTTCTAGCTTCTAGCTTCCAGCTTCCAGCTTCTAGCTTCTAGCTTTTAAATTTGCCATCCATGAAAAAAAACAGTTTCACAGCCACATTGGAAATCATAGGAATCAATCCTTTTGTTTTTATTCCGGAAGAAATTTTGGAAACGATTTTTGATGAATCAGGAAGAAATAAAAGTCCTATTGCTGTAAAAGGAACCGTGAATGGGAAAGAATTTAAGCAAAACCTAATGAAATACCTGGGAGAGTGGAGGCTGTATATCAACCTGACCATGTTGAAAAATTCTCCAAAGAGAATAGGAGAAGTCATTGAAGTCGTTGTGGTGTATGATGATTCGGACAGAAGTATCTCTATCCATCCTCAATTAGAAAAAGCAATCAGAGAAAGTGCTCTGGCAACAGAAAATTTCAAAAACCTGATTCCATCAAGAAGGCATGAGCTGATCCGTTATATCAATAATTTAAAAACTGAAGCCAGTATTCAGCGGAATATTGAGAAAATAATCCGGCACTTACACGGTGAAACAGACTTTTTTGGGAAGAAAATAGAATAATTACAAGCATGGCATCATTTATAAAAAAAGACCGGAAAAACTTTCCGGTCTTTTTTTTACTAAGAATTTAATGTTTTGCTAAGTTTCACAGCATCCTGGTTGGTAGGATCATACTGTATCGACTTGGCGATGTGTTCTTTTGCTTTATTAGGATCAGTTTGCTGTTCTGTAAAGGCAAGATAGAAATAAGCATAGGCCAGATTCTTCTTATTTTGCTCTACTTCTTCAGGTTTTACTGTTGCAATATACTTTTCGTAAGCAATTTTTGCATTGGCATCATCTTTTGCAGACTGATAGGCATAGGCCTGGCTGTAATAAGACGGAGCCCAGTCCGGTAGTAAAACAGATATTTTCTTCCAGGTATCAATGGCATTCGGCCAGTCTGAAGCTTCCTGATAAGCGTTAGCCAATTTTGCTAATGATTCTGCATCCTTTGGATTGGCTGCAATCTGTTTTTTAAGACCCTCAATCGTTGGGTTAGTTGTTTGACTTGTTGTTGCCGAAGTTTCCGGCTGAGTCGTTTGTGCATTTACAAGACTTACACTTCCTGCTAGTATTAATCCTAAAAAAAGATTTCTACTATTAATTTTACTCATTTTCATAATCTTATATTTTAAATTCATAATCTAAAATTCAAGAATAATTCCACAAAACCATAAATTTTAGAGGCTTTAAGGTTTTTTAGAAAATATTAACGGGAAATAGTATTTTTTTAGATTAATTTTTGATTCGTTGATCTTTGAGGCTATCTTTGTGGTTCATTTTTTTAATAATACATATAATTTCGTGGTATGAATATCATATTAGCTTCAACATCCACACTTTTTGGTGGAGAATATCTGGAATACTTAAGAGAAGAATTAATTCAACTGTATAAAGGAATTGACGAAATTGTGTTTATCCCTTTTGCAAGACCAGGCGGGATTTCCCATGATGATTATACTGCAAAAGCCCGTTCTTTCTTTGAAACGATCAATATAAAAGTAAAAGGACTTCATGAATTTGAAGATAAACAAGAAGCCATTCATCAGGCAAAAGGTTTTTTTACCGGAGGCGGAAATACTTTTTTATTGGTTAAAACATTACACGAAGAAGGTTTGATGTCTGTCCTAAAAGAAAATGTATCTGGAGGGAAAGCCTATCTTGGATGCAGCGCAGGAAGCAATATCGGAGGTCAGAATATGAAAACAACCAATGATATGCCGATTGTATATCCGCCAAGTTTCGACTGTATGGGATTGGTGCCTTTTAATATTAATCCACACTATCTTGATCCTAATCCGGATTTGAAGCATAACGGAGAAACCAGAGAAACCCGTATTCAGGAGTTTCTTACCCAAAATGATATCAAAGTAGTAGGTCTTAGAGAAGGAAACTGGATCAGAAGAACTGGAAATTCAATAACCGTTGAAGGAAGTGAACTGACAAGAATTTTTGAAAAAGGTAAAGAACCTTACGAAATAGAAGCAGGAAGCAGTCTTTAATGAACAAAGAAGAAATTAATCTTTTTGTAGAACGTAATCTGACCAATTTTTCAGTGAACAGTACCGGATGGGAGGACCTGATCCGGAAACTGTTATTTGAATTTGCGATTGCAGGCTGGAATCTGGAACACCGTGTTTTTGGCAAAGAAAAGTTTGGTGAATTGAGATGCAACACCTATTCTGAAGACGAAACACTTAATAACAGGCTTAAAAATATCAAAGACAAATATTCGAAATTGTCTGAGAAAACTTGTGAGATCTGTGGTAGTGAAGGAAAAATGAGAACAATAGGTTCATGGCAGACAACGTTATGCCTGACCCATTTTCTGGAACAGCAGCCCGTTATTGAAATTGATGACCAGCATAATGTCAAACTTCATAACAAGACAGTTCTGAATATTAAAAACTTGGTGAAAGCTGATGTAGAATATGATCTTCAAAAGTTAGTGCTTTACACGGGACATAATGACTTGGAAGGACAAAAATATTTTTCGTGGCAGGAGCCTAATTATTATCTGCTTTTAAAAGCAATTCCCCTTTCACTTTTTCCGAAAGACAGGCAAAGTGAAATTTCGATGTTGTTTCAAAGCCTTAATGATTGTGAGATATGTGGTCATAAAGCTGTGTATCAAAGAAACTGTCTGCGCTGTCATCAGGAACCATGGAATGATTCGGGCTATTTTATTGAGGATTATGGAGACAAATCAAATTATATAAAAGAATGCCAGATGGATATTTTTTTAGATGAAGATGATTACGAGAAATACTTTAAGCATGACCGATCGTTTGAAAATTCTCCTGAACATCAGATTCTTTTCAGTTCCGATGATCTCAGGGAGTATGAAAAGCTTTTATTTTAACTATATTTGATTTAGAATTTAAATAAATGAAAAGGCGGCAGATACTACCAGGAATATGTATTTGAAACCTAAACATTTAGACTCAAACAACAATGCAATGAAAAAAACACTTGCTGTTCTCACGCTTTCTGTACAGATGGTAGCTGCGCAGAATATTGCCCAGAAATTAGACAAAGCAACAAAGGATCTTATGGATTCTTCAGGAGCGGTTTCTTCCAGTTTATCTTTTTATGTTTCAGATGAAAATGGCAACTTTATATACGAATATCAAGGGAGCAGGGGACTTTCTACTGCTTCTACACAGAAAATTTTTACCGCAGGTGCCGCACTGGAAACTTTAGGAAAAAATTATACTTTTACAACAACCTCCAGTTATTCCGGGAATATATCCGGAGGAACGCTGAACGGAAATCTTTTTATCAGTTCCAACGGTGATCCTACATTGGGAAGCTGGAGATACGATGCCTATAAACCTGAAAATTTTAAAAAGAAACTGATTGATGCTATTAAAAATTCAGGAATAATAAAAATATCAGGCGATCTTGTGATTGATGACTCTTATTTTGATCATCAGACGATTCCGGGAGGCTGGCCGTGGGATGATCTTGGAAATTACTATGGAGCAGGAGTTTGGGGAATCAACTGGAAAGAAAATCAGTTTGACATCAATATCAACGGAACAGATTTTAAGAGCTTTTCTTATCCTTTGGAAGGTGTAAAATGGCTGAATGATCTGAAGGCCGGCGGCAGTTCAGACCAAAGCCTTATCTTCACAGCCCCTCATTCTAATGTAGCCTTAATTAACGGAATGCTTCCGGCAGGAAAAACGGTAACGGTTTCAGGATCTACTCCTAATCCACCATTACAGCTGGCTGCAGAAATAAAACAATGGCTGAAAGAATCAGGAATTGAACTTTCAGGAAAAGCGGTGACGAATTCACAGCTTGAAACAGAAGGGAAACAAGCTTTGGAAGCTCCTAAAAATAATATTCTTCTCACTTATCAGTCGCCGACTCTGGACAAAATCGTGTATTGGTTTCTGAGAAAAAGTGTTAATCTGTACGGTGAGACCCTAATTAAAACTTTAGGAAAGGAGAAAAAAGGAAATTCAAGTTTCAAAAGCGGGGTTTCTTACCTGAAAGAATTCTGGAAATCAAAAGGAATTAATCCTAATATGATCAATTTTGCTGATGGAAGCGGGCTTTCACCACAGAATTATGTAGCAGCAAAAGCAGAAGTACAGGCGCTGTTATATGCGAAAAAGCAATCCTGGTTCGATGCTTATTACGACGGGTTTCCCGTTCAGGATAATGGAATGAAGATGAAGAGCGGAACCATGAGAGATACCAAATCTTTTGCAGGATATCACACCGCAAAAGATGGAAAAAAATATGTATTTTCGATTATTATCAACAACTATCAGGGAAGTGGGAATGCAGAGCTGCAGAAAATTCTGAATGTTTTAAAATAAAATACCTTTGAGAAAATCCATACTTACAAGGCTGAATAACTGGATCATTTTTGTGGTCATGACTACTTTGGTGATTGCCATTGTAGTGGCCTCCACATCCCTTATTAATTTTCTCAGAAAAGAGGAGATCAAAAGGATCAGTCTTCTTTCCAAAGCGATAAGAATACAGCAGGAAGTGAAAACTCCTGATACGGATGTTCTGGACCTTTTGCCGGATATCCTCAATATCAACAATACGATTCCGTTTATTGTAACGGATAAATTTAAAAACCCGATTCTCGATCTGGGATATTACAGAAATATTCCCGAAAGTACCATTAAAGATCCTGAGAAACTTCAGGATCTGATCCGGAATATGGAGAAAAATTATGATCCCATCGAGATTAAAGTGCCGGACGGAAATAACCAGTTTGTGTACTACGACAACTCTCGTATGCTGAATAATCTTCGGTATTCGCCTTATATTTTAGGATTATTTATTTTACTATACTTCGGTTTCTCTTTCTGGTTTTTCAGAACAATCAAAAAGACCGATGAAGGATATCTTTGGGCAGGTCTGGCTAAAGAAACTGCTCATCAGATCGGAACTCCCTTATCTTCGATGATTGGCTGGATGGAAATCATGAAGCTTGATAATCCTGAATCAGAAGGAGTGCATGAGATAGAAAAAGATATTGAAAGGCTTAGAACTATTTCTGAAAGATTCTCAAAAATAGGTTCTGTTCCAGAGCTGAACGATAGGAATTTCAATGAAACCATTCGGGAGAATTATGATTATTTAAAAACCAGAATTTCCAGAAAAGTCAATTTTACGTTGAACCTTCCCAATTATACCGTTTTGGTTCCTCATAATAAAATTCTGATGAGCTGGGTGATTGAAAATCTGGTAAAAAATGCTGTGGATGCAATGAAAGGTGAAGGTGCTATTACCATGTCCGTTTTTGAAAGAAACAAAAATATCCTTATTGAAGTAAAAGACAATGGAAGCGGAATGACTAAGCAGCAAGCAAGAAATGCTTTTAATCCAGGATATTCTACCAAAAAAAGAGGCTGGGGATTGGGATTGTCATTAGCAAGAAGAGTAATTCATGAATACCACAACGGAGATATCAAGATCTCTCAGACTGAGGTAGGAAAGGGTAGTACCTTTAGAATAACCATCAGGAAAGGAGAGAATATTTAACTGGAAGTTAGTTTTACAAAAAGGTTTCTAAAGCCTATATTTAAAATAAAAAGCGAGGAAAATTTCCCCGCTTTTCTTATTATTTTTTACCAGTTAACCACTGGTTCTGTAGTTTCAGTTCTTCCGGAGTTGGATTCGCCTTAAATGAAAGCGTTTCCATGGTCATTTTATCCAGAATAGCTTTTCCTTTCAGCGTCATTTTCTCTTTCTTGCCGGCATTATCTCTTAAAATAGTTACCGTAACGTCTTGTCCATCTTTAATGGTTCTGGTATATTTAATAAAATCCTGTACATTTTTGATGTCTACCGTTTTTCCATCCAAAGCAAGTACCTGGTCAGTAATTTTGAATCCGATACTTTTTGCAAATGGAGACAAAGCAGAATGATCGTCAAAGGCAAATGCATTGGTCTTTTGATCAAAATCTGTTTCATTCGGGTTTTTAATGAACCAGAAAAGAGGCTGGCTTTCCTGCTTCTTAATATCTACACCCACCATGCTCAGATATTGTGCATAAGGGGTTGGCTGGTTTCCTGCAATATACTTGTTATAGAAATCTTTTACCTGAGGATATCCGGTTACCGTTACCAGTTCGTCTATCAGTTTATCATCTTTGAAAGGTTTGTTTTCACCAAATCTCTGAGATAATTTTCTGATCATATCACGATATCCCATTTCACCGTTAGAAAGCTTTCTAAGCTCGATGTCTAAACACATTGCCAGAAGAGCTCCTTTCTCATACACATTTCTGTACTGATCTTTATAAGGCTCAACTAATACATTTTTACTCATTACGGTAAATGGCATTGTGTCATCATAGCTCTTGGAGTTGGCAATTTTCTCACCCATTCTTTCAAGAAACTGATCTTTATCAATCAAACCTTCCTGAATCTGGAAAAGATTGGCAAAATATTCTGTTCCACCTTCGTACATCCATAAGTGCTGAGACATTTTCGGATCTGCATAATCGAAATAGTGAATCTCTTCTGAATGCGTTTTCAAAGGATTTACGGTATGGAAGAATTCGTGAGAAACTACATCTGTAATGGTTTTGTCAATGGCATCTTTCGGCATTCCTTCCGGAAGAACAACACTTGTAGATTCATGGTGTTCCAGTGCTCCAAAACCTTTCACTTTAGGCCCGTCACCACCGGAAAGATAAAGCATGATTGCATACTTTTTATTGGTATTCATATCACCCAAAAATTTCTTCTGAGCAATTACCATTTTCTCCAGATTTTCTTTGAAATCTGTGGCTTTGTATTTTCCAGTTGGAGAATATACGCCCAATACAAGATCCATTCCTCCTGCATTGAAGGTAATATAATCCGGTTTTGTATACATTAACGGAGAATCTGTTACCTTGGCATAATTAGCAAGAGTATAGGTATCTGTAGATTCAGATTTGTCCTGATCTACCAAAGCCGTTGTTCCGTAGAAATCTGTTGGCTTCTGAACGATAAGCTGATAAGGAACATCCTGCATATTATCTATATATCCAATGAACCCGTGGGTATTGATCATATATACTTTTCCTGCCTCAATATCTGTTCCTGACGGAGAAAATACTGCTTTATGCTTTGATGTATCTAATTCATCATCAAAACTGTCATTCACAAGATAAGAGATTTTGGAAAGTCCCTGAGCGTTTTTCAATGAATAGGTATTGTCATTTACTTTAGTGAAAGTAAGTTCTTTGCCTTTATTATCGTAAAATTTGATCCCTTCGATGAATCTTCCATAGTCGTCTACAGAATAAGTACCGGGAACCGTTTTTGGGAAATGAAATTTAACATCCCCGGATTTCATTTTCGGAAACTCCATGGTAACGGCTACTTTATCATCTTTTACATTGACCAGATCAATGGTTGTTTTTATAGACTGAGCATTTGCTAAAAAAGAAGCAAAAATACCGAGACTAAGTACTGTTTTTCTCATTAGGTTTACATTAATAGTTAAATAGTTGCTCTTTTTGTCATTTTGTTACGAAAGAAGTATTAAACTTTTCTTAAATTTTTAAAGTAAAAAGTGAAAAGGCAAATCTGCAGGTCTGCAAATTTGCCTTTTTCTTTTATTTATTATTGTAATAAGTGATATAATAGTTGGGATTAAACTCTACCGGACTATTCTTTTTAAGCTTTACAGTCTGCCATTCTTCAGTAGGATTGATCGTCTGATCTCCATTAATGATGATAGGTAATTTCAGGTTTTTTACCACATCTGTATAACGGAATTTTAAAGTATCCCCATTCTGATTATACTCAAGAGTAGGAATCTTTATTGTTCTCAGATACTGATCAAAAACAGTTGAGAAATCAATCCCTGATTTTGAGGAAATATAATTTTCAATCTGCTTGGTGGTAACAGTCTGATGATAAAAATCTTTATTCAAACCTCTTAAAATCTGTCTGAATTTTTCATCATTATTGATAACCTGTCTTATCGTATGAATCATGTTGGCTCCTTTCGGATACATATCTCCGCTGCCTTCATTTCTTACACCATACCGGCCAATAATAGGAACGTCATTGTCTATCAATTTCCTGATCCCTTGAACATAGATTTCAGAAGATTTTTTGTCCATATATTTTTCTGTGAAAAGAGTTTCTGAATAGTTGGTGAAACTCTCATGAATCCACATATCAGCCTGATCTTTTGCAGTAATATTGTTGGCAAACCATTCATGGCCGCTTTCATGAATAATAATGAAATCCCATTTTAATCCAACTCCCGTCCCTGAAAGATCTCTTCCAAGATAGCCGTTCTGATATTTGTTTCCATATGCCACATTACTCTGATGTTCCATACCAAGGTGAGGAGACTCTACAAGTTTGTATGAATCTTCATAAAACGGATACGGACCAAACCAGTATTCAAACGCTGAGAGCATGGGTTTTACCTGTTGAAATTGTTTTTTTGCCTTGTCTAGATTATAGTCAAGTACCCAATAATCCAAGTCCAGTTTTCCTTTTTCACCCTCAAATATATCTTTAAAATTTACATATTTTCCTATACTTGGGATAATAGAGTAGGCATTAATAGGGTTTTTCACTTCCCATGTATAAGTTGTCTTATTCCCCTCTGTCTTTTTGTTGGTAAGCCTTCCGTTTCCAACTCCCACAAGATCATTAGGCGTAATGATATTCATGACAATACCATTGTCAGGTTCGTCGCTCCAGATATCTTTGGTAGGAAGCCATATGGATGCTCCTATTCCTTCATCTGCAGCAGTCATCCATGGATTTCCTTTTTCATCTTTGGTGAAAACCCAGCCTCCATCCCATGGGGCGTTTTTAGCAATCGTAGGTTTCCCGGAATACAGAACATTGATGGTGTATTTTTCTCCTTTTTTGAATTTTTTATTGGCTGTAACCCAAATAAAATCTCCATCCTGCTTATAATTGGCAATCGGAAAACTTCCTTCCACTTTATCAGCTTTCATAGGCTGCTGAAGATCAATCTGGAAAATAGGATTGGTAACATCTTTTATAATCTCAAAGCTGATTATATTATTTCCTTTAATACTTCTCTGTTCGAAATCCGGTTCTACAGACAGATCATATTTTTTGACATCCCAAAAATTTCTGAACTTTGTATTGGATCCTTTTAAAGTATCTTGTTTGGTGAAAACTTTACCCTTCTCAAAGAACTGCCCGAAAGCCAGCCCTGAAACAAATAAGAGTGTATATGACAACTTTTTCATTTAAACTTTTATTAATAATCTTTTCAAAAGTATAAAATTAAATTAATAGCGACATGCCATAACTCAAATTAAATATAGATTTTGAACCATAAAAAAAGCCCGGTCATTGCCGGGCTGTAAATATGGGTTGGTTTTATTTTTTGATGAATTTCAGGTTGGTAGTGGTACCCTTATCGTCAATTGAAATAATATAAGCTCCTGTAATCAGTTTTGATACAGCAATTTTATTGTCTGTAATCTGACCATTCATTACAATTTGTCCTGCAGCATTAGTGATAGTATACTGAGCCTTGGATGAAACTTTAAGAACGTTCAGTACATCAGTTGCCGGGTTAGGGAAAATCTGGACTGTATTATTGTCTTTTGTTACATCTTTTGTGCTTAGAGCATCTTGAACAAGGATAGGGTAGTCTTCAGTTTCCCCATATTCAGGGCTGGTACAGGCATCCACAGGCTGAGTGTTGTAAGCCAGCATCACTCTCATAATGATATTTCCTCCGGTATATGCGTCATTAGGAACAGAGAATGTTCCCGAAACTGGAGTTAATTTATTAGGTACACTCGTATAGATCTTTTCAGAGCTTGAGAATACTCCGTCTTTATTGAAATCGATCCATGCAGTTACTCCTTCATTGTATTTGGTACCTGACCATTGTTTTGCTATACTGATGATGTTGCCTGAAGAACCTTTTTTAAGAGTAATCAGTTTAGTAGCATCGGTGGTGTAATTAGTGTAAGCTGATCCGACACTGTTATTCGAAACGGCAGCCATTCCGGTGGGAGTCACCGTAACATTGGATATAAATTCATCAGAAGGATCTGAAGAAACGGCGCATACGCTAAATGAAAGTGTTGTGAAATTAGTAGATGCGGAATAGGTTCCTGTTGTAGATTCACATACATTGGCTATTTGTACTTCATACTGTGTAGCTTCTTCTAATCCTGTAAAAGGATAAGAATTTGTAGTAACCGGAATAGTGGTCCATGCAGCACTTCCTGTTTTTCTGTATTGTAAAGAATAGGTAGCTCCTTGTAAACCAGACCAGCTTACGGTAGCAGAAGATTTGGTTATCCCTGAAACAGCAATTCCTGTTGGTGCTGCTGAAGAGCAGGCAGAAGCAGCTGAAACAGTAGCATTTCCAATAGCATAAAATACATTGTCAATAGCACTTACTCTTATCTTTACATTGGCTCCTGCAGCAAGCGTTGAAAATGAATACGGTTCTACTCCGTCATTGGGTGTTGATGCTGAAATAATGCTCCATGTATTTCCATTATCTGTTGTATAATCTATTTTAACATTTGCTACATTATAAATAGTATTATTGGTATTGGCTACATCCCAGGTAACAGCTCCGGATGTATTATTGTATACCGTAGATGAAGTGAGTTTAAACGGTCCGTCATTTCCTACATTTATTTTAACTAAACTGCTCTGAGTCTGCTGTTGGGTAACATCAGGGTTATTATCTCTAACAGTTACTTTAAAGTTCATTTCCCTGCTCACATTAGAAACCGTTTCCCAGTCCTGAGCATTGGTAAGATTTCCATTAAGAACACTGGATAATTTTGGGAAATAACGTGTTGGAGAATTAGTAGGCATCAGCGATCTGAAGTTTGCTCCATTCGTACGATTGGCATCTACATTATTAAATTTAGTAGTTGCAATATCATATTGTTCCCAGGTATAGGTCATAGGATCATTTTGAGCATCTGCAGCGCTGGCAGTCAGCACAAAAGCTGTTCCTTTGGGAATTGTTTTCGTAGGAATTGCCTGTATCACTGGTGGAGTATTGGCAACCGGAGTGGTAATCGCACAGTTTTGAGAGTTTACGTACTGTTGTATTTGTTCAATATTGAGTACGTGGAAATAAGCATCAGAATTCATTTGAACATTGGCAGCTGTAATTCCGGCATACCCCATAATTGTAGATCCTGATCCGGGTTCTATTGGACGGTCTGTTTGTGGGTGAATTACAGACATTGTATGGCGTCCTCCAAACTGATGTCCAAGTTCATGAGCTACATAATCAATATCAAAAGTATCACCAAAAGGTTGATCATTTATACTTGGAGAAGTGATTCCTGCTCCTTTTGAAGTATCATCATTATTATTGGCAGGGTTTCTACATACGTTTCCGATGTCACCGGCCGATCCTCCGCCACCTCTATGTCCGAAAAAATGACCTACATCATAAGCACCATTCCCTACACCGGCAGTATTGGTTAAAGTTTGCTGAACTTGCAGATTCCAGGCATCAGGTGCAGAAAAAGAACCGTTAGGATTTTGAACAACATCTGAGTAAGGGTCTGTGGCAGGATTCGTAAAAATAAGCTGTGGTAAATCCTGTACAATCAAATGAATTCCCAAATCCTTTTCATATACCCCGTTTACTCTGTTTATAGTAGCATTAATACGGGCTGCTGCTCCCGGAACACCTCCTGCTAATTGGGTATATTCACCATTTACAGAAACAGCCAGTCTATAAGTTCTGTATTTTTGGTCAGTACTTTTTTTTTGACTTCCTGCTTTTTCCAAAACACTCTTTGAATTGAGCAGCTTTTTCATTTGTTTTTTTGATTGCTCGGATTCCGTTATTTTACATTCAAAAGGGTGTCCGTCCGATGTTTTATTAGATTTAAAGAAAACTCCAAATACATCTTTTTCTTTGTTGATAGGCTCTATAAATTCATATAGACCTGTTTTGGTATCAAAAAGCATCGATTGAAAATCATTGGGTGCTGTACTGAATCTAACCTGTTTGCTTGGATTATCCAAACCTACCCCAGAATAAGCCCCTAACTGATATCTCTCAGCCATTGATTTTTCAACAACAGGCGAGCTGTACACAGAGAATCTTTCAACTCTTCCGTCAGTAGTAGGTAAAGAGACTACTACCGGACTTCCTTTTCCGGCTTCCGGAGCATTTTTTAAAAGCGCTCTCAGTGCACTAAGATCAAATTTGTAAGCATGAATGACATTCACTTCTTTCCTGATCGGAGTAATCTTTTGGGAGACGGGTTCCCAACGTTGTGCATGTAAATTCGTTAGTCCAATTGCTAAAGCAAAGACGAAAATAATTTTCTTTTTCATAAAATTAATATATTGATTTGGTTGTTTTTGTGAATTTTATGCAAATCTAATAAATTAAATGCGAAAAATTTATTAAATGTATTTATTTATTGTTTTTAGTTTAATTTAAAAATTAATAACTTTAATTATTCTTATTTAAAGAATTTTTTTTAATGAATTTCGATATTTAAAGAAAAAAAATACGTGTATGTATTGGGGTGAGTATGAAAAAAAAGAGCAGGTTTTCAATGGTGAAAACCTGCTCTTTTTTATATTTTAATTAATTAAACTATTTCTGTACTGCCGGAAGATTTCCGTTATTTTTCTGTGCTTTTTTATAGGTATAACTACACATCATAATACTGAATTCATAAAGAACAAGCAGTGGTAATGCAGCCATTATCATACTCAAAACGTCTGCCGGAGTAATAATTGCAGCTACTACCATGATCAAAACAATAGCATGACGACGGTATGTTTTCATAAACGCAGGAGTAAGAATTCCGATACTGGTAAGGAAATAAATCAGAATTGGAAAAAGGAAAATAACCCCCATACCCAAAACGACCTGTAAAAATAAAGTGGTATAATCACTCAGATCATAAAGCGGAACAATAATGTCTGAAATTTTAAAGATAACCCCAAAATTAACAGCAAACGGAAGGATTAAAAAATAACCGCATAATACTCCGGTCATGAAAAGCATCCATACCGCATTAATAATATAAATGGAATTCTTTCTTTCCTTCGGATGTAAAGCAGGACCAATAAAACGCCATAATTCCCATACAATATAAGGAAAAGCAGCTACCATCCCTCCAAAAATAGAAACAGCCATCATCACATTGAACTGCTGATATAATCTCTGTACACGAACAGGGAACTCTTTTGGAAGATGAATACTGTCTTCCCCTAAAATCATTCTTGAAAAATGATTAACAATTCTGAAGGTAGGGAAATCATTTCTGGTGGGTCCAAAAAAGATATGGTCCATAATCCAGTTGATATTAAAACCAACCACAAAAGCCGCAATTATGATAGCAATAATCGAACGGATCAGATGCCCTCTTAATTCTCCTATATGTCCAAGAAAGGACATGTCTTTACCATCACTCACAGAATAAAATTTTAAAGCACAAATTTATTAAAAAAAATGACAGAAGTAAGAGTCTGAGGATTATTAGTTAAATTTTACTTTTAATCTGTCAGCTATCTGTTATTTATTAATCACTAATGTTGGTCTAGTTAATCCCTTCGTCCAGCAGTTTATGCAGGTCTATAATCCCGAAATATTTTCCGTTTTCCGTTACTACAAGCTGGCCGATATTATTTTCTTTCAATATTTTCATAGCTTCTTTAGCCAGCGCTTCTTTCTCAATCGTTCTCGGACGGGCAGACATAATATCTTTAGCTGATACCTTACTGATATCTTCTCCTTTCATCAGCATTCTTCTCAAATCACCATCTGTGATAACACCAATAATCTGATCTGCATTTGTTACCACCGTGATTCCGTGGCTTGAACCACTGATAGATATAATCACGTCTCTTATGGATGCATCTTCCGTAACCTGAGGCTTTTGTGAAGATAAAAACTGTTCCACTTTGGAAGTCAGATTTTTACCTAAGCTTCCTCCGGGATGAAACTTTGCAAAATCATTAGCTTTGAAATCATTCAATTCCATTAAAGCAACAGCTAAAGCATCTCCCAAAGCCATCTGAATGGTGGTAGAGCTGGTAGGAGCCAGTTTATTCGGGCATGCCTCAACGTCAACATGTGTATCTAAAATAACTTCAGAAAACTCAGCCAGTTTACTTTTCTTATTCCCTGTCATTCCTATCAGAGCAGAAGAATAATCTTTCAAATAAGGAACGAGATTCGCAATTTCAGGAGAATTTCCGGAATTGGAAATGCATAAAACAACATCCTGCTTCTGAATTACCCCAAGATCTCCATGGATAGCTTCCGAAGCATGCAGAAATTGTGAAGGAGTACCCGTTGAGTTTAAGGTCGCTACAATTTTGTTGCCTACATGGGCAGATTTCCCTATTCCTACTACAATGAGCTTTCCTTTTGCCGAGTGAATAATCTCTACTGCGTGTGCAAATTGGTCATCAAGTCTGTTTTTTAATTTTTCGAGTTCAGAAATCTCTATTTCTAAAGTGCTTTTTGCAATTGATATAATGTTGGTTCTATCCATTTTATGATGATAAGGTATACAAAAAAGTTCTTAAAAAACGTTATATTTTAAAAAGAATATTTAATATAAATTTTATTTTTTATAAATTCGTTCGCTTTTATTTTAAGCAGAATTTTTATAACTTTGGGTGTGATGCAAATTTAGCAATAGAAAATTAGATGAGCGCAAAAAAAGCCAATTTATCAGGCGAATTGAAAAAGTATTTTGGGTTTTCTACATTTAAGGGCCAGCAGGAACAAATTATAGACAACCTATTGAACGGGAAGGATATCTTTGTTTTAATGCCTACAGGTGGGGGAAAATCATTATGTTATCAGCTTCCGGCACTTATTTCGGAAGGTACGGCAATAGTCGTTTCGCCCCTAATAGCGTTGATGAAAAACCAGGTAGATGCGGTGAACGGTCTTTCATCTGAGGATGGGGTAGCACACGTATTAAATTCATCATTAAACAAAACGCAGACCAAACAGGTTTTTGACGATATCAAAAGCGGAAAAACCAAGCTTCTGTATGTAGCTCCTGAATCATTAATTAAAGATGATTACCTGGATTTTTTGAAAGAAGTGAAAATTTCTTTCTTTGCTATCGACGAAGCCCACTGTATTTCAGAGTGGGGGCATGATTTCAGACCAGAATACAGGAATCTGAAACAGATTATAGACAAAATCGCCAATGTACCGGTGATTGCTTTAACGGCTACTGC
This sequence comes from Chryseobacterium sp. 'Rf worker isolate 10', assembly GCF_050753305.1. Lineage (NCBI taxonomy): Bacteria > Pseudomonadati > Bacteroidota > Flavobacteriia > Flavobacteriales > Weeksellaceae > Chryseobacterium > Chryseobacterium sp. 'Rf worker isolate 10'. The sequence goes on along the minus strand of NZ_JBOZOF010000001.1, from coordinate 1,682,764 downwards.
TACTCCTAAGGTTCAGGATGATATCCAGAAGACTTTAGGAATGACAAATGCATTGGTGTTTAAAGAAAGTTTTAACCGTCCTAATCTATACTATGAAGTATGTCCTAAAATCAATGTAGATAAGGAAATCGTTAAATTTATCAATCAGCATAAAGGAAAATCAGGAATCGTATATTGCCTGAGCCGAAGAAAAGTTGAAGAATTTGCCCAGCTTCTGCAGGTCAACGGAATCAATGCACTTCCTTATCATGCAGGTCTTGACCAGAAAGTGAGAGTTGCCAATCAGGACAAATTCCTGATGGAAGAAGTGGATGTGATTGTAGCAACAATTGCCTTTGGGATGGGAATTGATAAGCCGGATGTACGTTTTGTAATTCATTACGACTTTCCGAAATCCCTGGAAAGCTATTATCAGGAAACCGGCAGAGCAGGAAGAGACGGAGGTGAAGGGCACTGTCTGGCTTTCTACGACCCTAAGGATATTGAAAAACTGGAAAAATTCCTGGCACAAAAACCCGTTTCAGAAAGAGAAATCGGATTACAGCTTTTAAATGAAGTGGTAGGCTACGCTGAAACTTCAATGAGCAGAAGACAATATATTCTGTATTATTTTGGAGAAAATTTCGATCCGGTACACGGAGACGGAGCAAATATGTGTGACAATTCATCCAATCCTCCAAAATTAAAAGATGCTACGGCAGACCTGGAAAAATCACTGGAACTGATCAATGATACAGGAGAAAAATTCAAATCTAAAGATCTGATCTCTGTTATTGTAGGAAAAGAAAATGCAGTTACAAAATCTTATAAACTTGAGCAAAGTTCTTATTTTGGTTTTGGAAAAGAAGAAAAAGATAATTACTGGAAAACGATTCTAAGACAGGCAACTGTTCAGAATTTTTTACAAAAAGATATTGAAACTTACGGCGTTTTAAAGATTACAGAAAAAGGTAGAAATGTCGTGAATGGTAAGACTAAAGAGGTCTTTTTAATTGCTGAAGACAGAGAATTTGATCTTACCCAGGCAAAAGCTGAGAGCGACCAGGTGCAGCAGCAGGCTAGCGGAGGGCTGGATCAGACCCTTTTTAACCTGTTGAAGGAACTTAGAAAGAAAGTCGCCAAAAAACATGGAATTCCACCATATACAGTGTTTATGGATCCGAGTTTGGAGGATATGACGGTTCAATATCCAATCTCGGTAGATGAAATTAACAAAATCTACGGAGTAGGCGAAGGAAAAGCTAAAAAGTATGGTAAAGAATTCGCAGACTACATCAAAACATATGTAGAAGAGAATAATATAGAACGTACTCAGGATATGGTATTGAAGCAGGTGGCCAATAAATCCAGCCACAAAGTTTTCATTATCCAGAGCACCGATAAAAAGATAGACCTTGAAGATATTGCAAGAGCTAAAAACCTTTCTATGGATGAACTTTTGAAAGAAATGGAAAGGATTGTATATCAAGGAACAAAGCTGAACATCGATTACTATATTGAGGATAATTTTGACGAAGACATTGTAGACGGATTTATGGAATTCATGAACGAATCTGAAAGCGACAGCATGAAAGTATTGCTGGATGAATTCGGAGATGAATTATCTGATGAAGAAGTGAGAATGCTGAGAATTAAATTCATTAGTGACGTAGCGAATTAAAGAAATCAATATATTTTAAAAATATAATTTAAATAAAGTAAGTTTTTCATTAGAAGAGCTTACTTTATTTTTAGAGGATCAAGACTATCATAAATAGGAGAAATAAAATCAGGCTTCAGAACTTAGTTAATTTCTGTTAATAAGCACCAAAACAGGAGTTTTCACTCAAACTTTTTACTAACTTTGATGTGATGAAAAAAATATCTGTCATATTTATTCTGCCGGACCTAGAGACCGGAGGAGCAGAAAGGATTGTTACTACTATAGCGAACCATCTTTCCAGAGATCGGTTTGAGCCTAAGATTTTGCTGTTACGTAAACAAGGCGGATATCTGGATTTTCTGAAAAAAGATGTTGAAATCATCGATATCAATACCGAAAGAATAAGACATTCATTACGACCTATTTTAGGAGAAATCTACAGAAGAAAACCGGATATTGTTTTCTCAGGTTTCGGAGAGGTGAATGCTTATTTATCCCTGTTTATAAAACTCTTTCCAAGAACAAAATTTATCGCAAGAGAAACCAACGTTGTTACCGAACATGTAACCCGAAAAGAAATTAAATTTTTCTATAATTTTTACAATAACTATCAGAGAATCATTGCTCAGAGTGATGATATGATGAAAGATCTTGTTGATAATTTTAATATTAAAAAGAAAAAAATTGTCAAGATCAATAATCCTGTAGATTTTGATTTTATTGAGGATAAAATGGCCATTTCTTTAAAACCGGAATGTTTCAAATACAATTATAAAAATGTAGTGGCTATTGGTAATTTGTCTTCAAGAAAAGGATTTGACAACTTGCTGAAAGTCTTTTCAAGACTGAAAAACGAAAATATTATTCTCCATATTCTGGGAGACGGAAAAGATAAAGACCTTTTACTTCAGACGAAGGAGCTTTTAGGATTGAAAAAAGTTATTTTTCATGGCAGACAGGAAAATCCTTACCAATACCTGAAATATGCGGATTTATTTGTTCTTTCTTCAAGATACGAAGGATTTCCCAATGTACTTCTGGAAGCAGGAGCCTGCGGAACGTATTCCCTTGCGAACAATTGTCCCGGAGGAATCAATGAGATTATCCAGCACAATATAAACGGTGAAGTTGCCAATATTGAAAACTATGACGGTTTTGCCCAGCAGATTGTAAAAGTACTGCAGAGCAATTATAACAGAGATGCTATAAAAAACTCCATTAAATCAAGATTCTCGAAGAATATTATTCTGGATAAATATGAAAAGGTTTTGCTGGATTTGGTCAAATCTTAATAACCTCATTTGCTTTATGAGGAGTTAAATTCTTACTTTTGGAGGTATAAATTTTATCTGAAAACCAATTTTTTCATTCATGAATAAAATCCAAAAATTAGGATGTGCCTGTGAGAAACCCACTTCAAATTATACAGAATATAGAAGCTCTGCATTAGGAATTGATCATACAAACGGAAGATATGGAGAAGTAACTATTCAACAATGTAAGCTGTGCCAAAGAATATGGATCCACTATTTTGTTGAATATGAAAGCTTTTCCAAATCAGGAAGGTGGTACAAAGGAATTGTTTCTAAAAAAGACCGTCCTCAAATAACCCCGGAAAATGCAGTAGAATATCTTGAAAGCATTGACTGGTATGTATATGGTGGTTCTTTTTTTGAAAGCACAGGTGAATTTGGGCAAGGAAAGTTGAACATATAGCTGTATAATATTCCATAATGACTTTATACATTAAATATTAAATCCATGAAGCCATTTATCATTGCTGTTTTGATGCTGAATTCTGTTGGTATAACAGCTCAGCAGAAAACAATCTCCAGAAAAGAGTTATTAAAAACTGCTCTTGATCAGAAGGTGAAATCTACAGAGATTCAGGAAATAACAATGGCTGCAGGACAAGGAGCTCCGGAACATCTGCACCCTTGCCCCGTTTTGGGAATAATCAATTCCGGAGAGGCTGTTTTTCAGATAGAAGGCCAGCAGAAAGTGATACTCCATGAAGGAGATGCTTTCTATGAACCTAAAAATGTAAAAATTCTTCATTTTGATAATGCATCCGCTGAAAAACCATTGGTCTTCACTGCAATTTACCTGAAGGAAGGGAATGAAGAAAATATAAAGTTCATAAAATAACACTTTTCATAAAACTAAAGCATATAATTATCATTTTTAAAATTGATAAAACTCACTTTGGTGCTTGGTAATTTATATGTAAATTTGTGAGAATTAAGATAGATAATAATAAACAAATTCATACAATAACATGAGTCAATTCGATGTTACCGTAATAGGTTCTGGTCCCGGTGGTTATGTTGCTGCTATCCGTGCAGCACAATTAGGTTTCAAAACAGCAATTATTGAAAAATATTCAACTTTAGGCGGAACTTGTCTTAACGTTGGATGTATTCCGTCAAAAGCGCTTCTTGACAGCTCTGAACATTTCGAAAATGCAAAACACAATTTTGCAGGTCACGGAATTATCATCAACGAGCCACAAGCAGATATTGCAAGAATGATCGAGCGTAAAAATGAAGTGATCAAACAAAATACAGACGGAATCAGCTACCTGATGAACAAAAACAAAATTACTGTTTTTGAAGGCGTGGGAAGCTTCGAATCTGCTACTCAGATTAAAGTGACAAAAAACGACGGTTCTTCTGAAACGATAGAATCTAAATATACAATCATTGCAACAGGTTCTAAACCATCTGCATTGCCTTTCATCTCTTTAGACAAAGAAAGAGTGATTACTTCTACGGAAGCTTTAAATCTTAAAGAAATTCCTAAACATTTAGTAGTAATCGGAGGGGGAGTTATCGGTCTTGAACTAGGTTCTGTATACCTAAGATTAGGTGCTCAGGTAACTGTTGTTGAATTTATGGATAAAATCATCCCTGGAATGGATGGAGCTTTAAGCAAAGAATTGACTAAAGTTCTTAAAAAACAAGGAATGAAGTTTATGCTTTCTACTGCGGTTTCTGCGGTTGAAAGAAACGGAGATACTGTAAAGATCACGGCTAAAGATAAAAAAGGAGAAGAAGTTGTAGTAGAAGGAGATTACTGTTTAGTTTCTGTAGGTAGAAAACCTTATACAGATGGTCTTGGTCTTGAAAAAGCTGGTGTAGAGCTTGACGAAAGAGGAAGAGTGAAAGTAAACGATCACCTTCAGACTAATGTTGCTAATATCTATGCGATCGGTGATGTTATCAAAGGTGCGATGTTGGCTCACAAAGCTGAAGAAGAAGGAGTATTTGTTGCTGAAACATTAGCTGGACAAAAACCTCACATCAATTATAATCTTATTCCTGGAGTTGTTTATACATGGCCGGAAGTAGCTGGAGTTGGTAAAACTGAAGAACAATTAAAAGAAGAAGGGGTAGCTTACAAAGTAGGATCTTTCCCAATGAGAGCTTTAGGTAGAAGCCGTGCAAGTGGTGATATCGATGGTCTTGTTAAGATTATTGCAGACGAAAAAACAGATGAAGTTTTAGGAATGCACATTATAGGAGCAAGAGCTGCTGACCTTATTGCTGAAGGAGTAATTGCTATGGAATTCCGTGCAAGTGCTGAAGATATTGCAAGAAGTTCTCATGCTCACCCAACGTATGCAGAAGCTATTAAAGAAGCTGCATTGGATGCTACTGGGAAAAGACCTATTCACATGTAATAGCTGATTAATAAAATTAATCATTTAGATATAAAAAGGAGAAATCAATTCGGTTTCTCCTTTTTTTGGCATAAAAATGGACATTGTTTTTGAAAATTTCAGGTATGAAAAAGATTTTTATAAGTTGGATGCTGTTGGCGGGAATCAGCTCATTTGCACAGGAAGCAGGAAAGGCAGGAGAATTATTGAAAAATGAAGCTTCAGCCACAGAAATGAAAGCTTCTAAAAGCCCGGATGAAAGAAATAAAAGTTTTGATCAGTCGAGATCAGGAAATACTCCGATTCCTCAGAGAAATAGAAATGAAAACAGAATAAAAACCCCTAACTATCAATGGAACAGAAATTACGGTTATGCGGAAGTTTTTCTGAGAATTCCTGAACAGGGCTTTTTCACCGTTGAGGTTGGTGATCAGATGATGGCAAACGGTTCAGGAAAATTCAGATTCTTTGATCTGTCTTCAGGAAGAATGCCTATTTCAATCTACGAGAATGGTTTTCTGATCTACAGAACCACTTTGATGCTTCGTAATAACAGCAGAATGGTACTCGATTTCTTCACCAATGAAGGTTTGTATCTTCTGGATTCTTATCCTGTTCAAAACCAATATGGATTTAATGATTGGAATGATATCTGGAACAACCCTTATGGAAATCAACCCGGAGGCGGATATAATAATGGAAATGCGATGGATACTCAATCTTTCCGCCACTTTTTTGATACGATGATGCAAAATGAAAGGTTTGATGATGGGAAAATTACCATGATTAATCAACAGATGCGTGTTTCAATGTTTACTGCTGCACAAATAAGAGATTTGGTGAAATCAATAAGTTTTGATAATAATAAGCTGGCATTAGCTAAATCTATGTATCGTAACTGTGCAGACAAAGAACATTACTTTTTGGTGACTGATGCTTTTGATTTTGAGAGCAGCAAACGTGAACTGATGGATTATATTTCGAAATTATAATATTCAATAGAAACGGGCTATTATCCTGAGCCAAGTCGAAGGAAGCCCGTTTTTTTACATCAATCCAATGGCTTCAGCCAAAATATATTTTCTACATGATTTTTAGATGATCATAAAACTTAGAATGTTTTGGTGCAATATTAAACTGGATTCCAAAAGTTACCCCTTTAAAATATTTTTCTCTATGAATCGGAAAGGCATAGCCGCTATTGAGAAACACTGCATTAAACAACGAAACACCAATTCTTGGTTCCAGCGAGTATGGATTCCCGGATATTCCCAGCAATAGTCCGGCACGGAGAAGATTGATGTTGATCTCCGGGATCAATTTATCTGTTTCATTTACACGCGTATAAAGCAGAGAGGGTCCAATAATAATAGAACCTTCATAGCTTTCGCCAAATCTGTATTCTAATCCTGCCTGCAGAACGTTTCTTCCAGTGTATCGGTAAGAAATATTCAGTGCCGTTTTCTCAAGCAGCTGAGCATTTGAAAAGATAACTGAAAAGAACAGAGGTAAGATGAAATACTTTTTCATGATTATTTTTTTTGTTCAAATATAAGAGTTTTACGGCCTTTATAAAACATGAAAATAATTCTTCAAAATAATTATAACAGCATTAACTAGGTTGGCGTCTTCAAATTTCCGTACCTTTGTAAGCTAATTTTATCATCAATGCAACTCGGAAAAACTCAAACTTTAACAATTTCAGAAAAAATTAATTCAGGATGGATTCTCGTAGATGAATCCGGTGAAAAGGCTTTTCTACCTAAAATCTTTATGCAGGACGAAAAAGAAATAGGCGGGGAGGTTGAAGTTTTTGTGTATCAGGATGACGATAAATTGAAAGCAACTACTGAAATTCCATTAGCGGAAGTAGGAGAATTTGCAGTAATGAGCTGTGTACAAAGTCTTCCAAGTGGAGCTTTTATGGATTGGGGAATCATTAAAGATTTATTTATCCCTTACAAGCAGCAGAAAACCAAAATTATCGAAGGAAAAAGATATTTGGTTTATATTTATGTAGATGAAGATATGGAACTGATTACGGGAACAACAAAGTTCAAGAGAAATCCACAGTATGATGATCTTCCGTTTCAAAAAGGGGACAAAGTAGATTTGATTATGATGAATGAAAGTGAACTGGGCTGGAATGTTGTCATCAACAAGCAATACATCGGTTTGATATATGTTTCTGATGTTTTCAAAAAACTATATCCGCTGTCAGAAGAAAAAGGATACATCAAAACAATACGTGAAGATGGGAAAATAGATGTTTCTTTACAACCAGACGGATTTGAAAATATTGACGAGTTCAAACAAAAGATTCTCAATAAGCTGGAAGAAAACTATGGACTTCTGTATGTATCAGACAAATCTTCTCCTGAAGAGATCAAGGATGAACTTCACATGAGTAAGAAGAACTTTAAAAAAGCAATCGGAGGACTTTATAAAGATAAGGTTATTGATATTTTAGAAGACAAAATCAAATTATTATAAAATAAAAAGCGAGCAGAAATTTCTGCTCGCTTTTTTTGTTCTCCATTCTTAATAAATAGCCATTCGCTGCGGCTATTTCCATCACAGCAAATTCTCTTTAATAATCATCTTTTCGGGTGATAACTTTCTTATTCTAAATAGTACCTGCCACCAATTTGAATTCAAAATATGATGGATATCATAACAATTATGTTTAATTTTTTTGTTTAACAATTTTGTCAAAAATAAATTTTAATATAAATTTGCACAAATTTGTTTAACAAAAATGTCAAATCAAGCAAAAAAAGACCAAACACAGGAATTGATCAAGGAGACAGCGAAGAATTTGTTCTTTGTGAAAGGAAAATTTGATGCTACTACGCAGGAGATTGCAGATGAAGCAGGAGTGAACAGGACCCTTATTAATTACTATTTCCGTTCAAGGGATAAGCTTATCCAGATCATCTTTGATGAAGCGCAAAGAGTAGAACAGGAAAAATCGAAGATCATTCAGGATTCTGATCTGCCTTTTAAAGAAAAGATCAGTCAATTCATAGAAAGCAGCCTTTCTACGAGTCTTCAGTATCCGTATCTTGAAACGTATATCGTATCACAGATCAATAAAGGAACCTGCCATCAGAGAGAAATTGAAGAAGATATTCTGAACGATATGTACAAGGATATTGAAAAAGAAATGGAATTGGGAAATATTGAGAAAATGGCACCTGTTCAGTTTATTCTGAATATGGTTTCGTTATTGGTGTTCCCAAGTGCCATAAGACCATTATTTATGGAGAATTTATTAATTAATGACAATGAGTATGATCAAATTATTTCTGAACGAAAAGAGATTATTATCAACATGTTGTTTAAAAACTAAAAAAAACTAAAGTATTTCTTACAATGATTCGTCATTTAGAAATAAATAATGACTGAAAATTAAATAAAAAATAAACGAAGTATAAAATTATGAATAGAAAACGTATAACTGCTACAAAGCTAAAAATTGGGATAGCTTCAGCATTTATGATTTTCGGCTCTACACTGATGTCTGCCCAGCAGCAGGTTTCCCTGCAGGAAGCAATAAAACAGGCACTTCAAAATAAGGCAGAAGCTAAAAAAGCTGCTTTACAGGTTAAAAAAGCCGAATATAAGATTGATGAAGCCAGAGCCGGTGCCTTACCTCAGATAAGTGCAACGATAAACAATACTTACAATCCTATTTTACAGAAATCTGTTCTTCCCGGAGAAGTTTTAGGAAGACCCGGAGAACTTATTCCGGTTGCTTTCGGAACAAAATGGCAGTCTGTAAATGTAGTAACTCTTAATCAGAACATTTTTGATCAAAGAGTTTTTATCGGCCTTAAGGCGGCAAAATCAACAAGAGAATTCTATCTTTTGAATTCCGAATTGACCAATGAACAGATCATTGAAAATGTTGCTACAGCTTACTATCAGGTATTTGTTCAGGAAGAGAATCTTAAAACTGTACAAGAAAGCTATGCTAATACAGAAAGGGTAAGGAATGTAATCAAGAGCTTGGTGGATAATGGTTTGGCAAAACCGATCGATCTGGATCGTACCAATGTTCAGCTTACCAATATCGGTTCAAACAAGCAGCAACTGATTAATGCAGTTGAAGTTTCAAAGAATTCATTGAAATTTTATATGGGGATTCCCATTGAAACAGCAATTGAGCTTGAAGAAAAAACAATTGTACCGAATCCTCAGCTGCTAGACAATAATGTTAATCTTGAAACACGTTCTGAATTAAAAGTTTTAAATAAACAAAAAGAACTTTTGATCTATAATAAAAAAGCAACAGTTGCAAATCTTTATCCTACTGTAGGTCTTTCTGCTAACTATGGCTGGCAGGGCTTGGGAAATAAATTTCCTTATGCTTCAGGATCAAGCCAGGGAACCAATTGGGGAGATTATGCTTCTGTCGGATTAGCAATTAAAATCCCGATTTTTATGGGTGGAGCTACTAAAGCTCAGATTGAACAGGCAGAAATTGACATTCAGGATTTAGATCAGGATATTATAAATAAAAAACTCAATCTGAGTTTAGATTATAAAAATGCTGTTTCTAATATGGAAAATGCCATCATCAATATTCAAAGCATGAAAGATAATGTGGATCTGGCAGAAAAAGTACAGAAGAATACCCAATCTAACTATCAATACGGATTGGCTACACTTACTGAAGTATTGGATACTGAAAATTCGCTTACACAGGCTAAACAGAACTATTCAACTGCATTGCTAGACTACAAACAGGCTGAGATTAAGCTGATAAAAGCTAAGGGTGAACTAAACACACTACAAAACTTATAATAAACTAAAATGAAAAAAACTTTAATATATATCATCGTAGCAGCTGTACTGGTAGGTTTAGCAGCTTATAAGATTGCAGGGAACAAAGAAAAGCAGACTAAAGAAGTAAAAGAAGTTGCCAAGCAGGTAGATAAAGTCAATGTAAATATTGTCACTGTTACAAGAGAAAATATTGATACAGACTACTCTGCCAACGGAACTTTCATTCCTAAGCAGGAAATGAACCAGTCTTCTGAAATTGCCGGACGTATTGTAAGCGTTTTGGTAAAAGAAGGTTCAAGAGTAAGTGCAGGTCAGGTTTTAGCAACCATCAAGAGAGATGCTATCGAAGTGGATGTTACACAGGCTCAGAATAATTTGCAGAATGCTGTTATTGATAATCAGCGTTACGAAAATGCCTTTAAAACAGGAGGTGTTACGAAACAGCAGGTTGATAATTCAAGACTTCAGCTGAAAAATGCACAGGCAGCTGTGAAAGCTCAGGGAGTAAGAGTGAATGACACCAGCATCCGTGCAGGTATCAGCGGAACAATCAATAAAAAACTGGTAGAACCTGGAACAGTTGTTTCGGTAGGAACTTCCATGTTTGAGATCGTTAATATCAACAGCTTAAAATTGTCTGTTTTAGTAGATGAAAGCCAGATCGGAAAAATCCAGTTAGGTCAGGAAGTTCCGATTAATGTAAATGTTTTACCTGAAGATTCTTTCGTAGGTAGAATTACTTTCATTGCTCCTAAAAGTGATGCTTCTCTGAATTTCCCTGTAGAAATTGAAGTTCAGAACAGAGGAAATCTAAAAGCGGGTATGTATGCAACAGCTAAATTCAGTACAAATAACGGTGCAGAAACTCAGAATATGCTGACAGTTCCTGCAGAAGCATTTGTAAACGGAGTAAGTTCAGGACAATTATTTGTTGTTCAGAATGGCGTTGCTAAATTGATCAAAGTAACCATCGGAAAAGTTTACGGAGATAAAGTTCAGGTTCTAAGCGGATTGAATGGAGGAGAGCAGGTGGTAACCAGCGGACAGATCAACCTGGATAATGGATCTAAAGTAAATATTATAAAGTAGTAGATCTATGAAGCTAGCAGAAATATCGATTAAAAGACCCTCGCTGGTAATTGTATTATTTACAATTCTGACGTTGGGAGGTATCCTGAGTTATACGCTCATGGGATACGAATTGATTCCGAAGTTTGAAACCAACATGGTAACTATTTCTACGGTATACCCGGGAGCTTCACCAGCAGAGGTGGAAACATCCGTGACCCGAAAGATTGAAGATGCCGTAGGTTCCCTGGAAAATGTAAAAAAAGTAGAATCCTCTTCATACGAGAGTTTATCCGTAATCATGGTTCAGCTGAACGATGGTGCCGATGTAGATTACGCCTTGAATGACGCTCAGAGAAAGGTAAATGCAATTTTAGCAGACCTCCCGGACGACGTGAAAGCGCCCTCTCTGAACAAGTTCTCTTTAGATGATCTACCGATTATCACGATGAGTATTTCATCTGATAAGCTGAACAGTAAAGATCTTTATGACTTATTGGATAAAAAGATTGAACCTATTTTCTCCCGTGTAAATGGTGTGGCACAAGTTGATCTTGTAGGTGGACAGGAGAGAGAAATTCAGGTGAATCTTGATGAGAAAAAACTGCAGGGGTACGGACTTTCAATTGGAGATGTACAACAGGCAATCCTTTCATCAAACCTTGATTTCCCTACCGGAAGTTTGAAAACGAGAACCACAAAATCTACGATCAGACTTTCAGGAAAATATAAATCTACCGAGGAAATGAATAACCTTGTCGTTTCCAATAAAAATGGAGCTCAGGTACGTTTATCTGATATCGCAACCGTTTTCGACTCTCAGAAAGATGTGGAAAAAGTAGCGAGATTCAACCAGTTCCCGACCATTTTGATGCAGGTTAAAAAACAATCTGATGCGAATGCGGTATCAGTATCGGAAAGTGTTCAGAAAACAATTAAAACAGTAGAAGAAGCTTATAAAGTTCAGGGAGTAAAAGTAAAAATCGTAAACGATACTACAGAATTTACCCTTGAATCAGCAAACCACGTTATTTTCGACCTATTCTTAGCGATTATTCTCGTGGCGATTGTGATGTTGTTATTCCTTCACAGTATCAGAAACGCGTTCATCGTAATGGTTTCTATCCCGGCTTCATTGGTGGCAGCGTTCATCGGAATGAATTTAATGGGATATACTTTGAACCTGATGAGCTTACTGGGGCTATCGCTTGTGGTAGGTATCCTGGTGGATGACGCGATTGTTGTACTGGAAAACATTTACCGTCACATGGAGATGGGTAAAAGCAAGATCAGAGCGGCTTATGACGGAGCTTCAGAGATCGGATTTACCGTTGCTGCGATTACATTGGTAATTGTAGTGGTATTCTTACCGATTGCGATGAGTTCTGGTCTTGTAGCAAACATTTTGGCTCAGTTCTGCGTCACGGTAGTTATTGCAACCTTATTATCATTATTGGCTTCATTTACCATCATCCCTTGGTTATCATCAAGATTCGGTAAGCTGGAACATTTGACAGGTAAAAACTGGTTTGAGAAATTCATTCTTTGGTTTGAAGGATTAATTGACAAGTTTACACACTGGATCACAGGTATCCTTGAATGGTGTCTGAAAACAACCTTAAGAAGAATTTCAACAGTAGTGATCACATTTATTGTTTTGATCAGTTCATTCATGCTGGTTGCATTCGGATTCATTGGAGGTGAGTTCTTCCCGCCAATTGACCGTGGTCAGTTCTTAGTACAAATGGAATTGTCAAAAGATGCAACCGTTGAAAAAACAAACCAATTAACATTAGATGTTGAGAAGTTCTTAAGAAATGATAAAGATGTTGTAGACCTTATTACAACAGTTGGACAGCAGTCTACAGGTTTTGGGGGTGCTCAGGCAACCACTTACCAGTCTGAGGTTCAGGTGAACTTAACAGACAAATCTGAACGTTCTGAAAGTACCAACATCAAAGCTGCAAAAATAAAAAGACAGCTGGAAGAGAAATTCACAGGAGTTGAGTTTAAAACTGCTCCAATCGGTATCATGGGTGCTGAAAATGCTCCAATTGAAATGGTAGTAACAGGACCGGATAACGAAACAGCAGTAAAAGAAGCAACAAGAATTTTAGATCTATTGAAAAAAGTTCCCGGAGCTGTGGATGCCGAATTATCAACAGATACAGGTAGCCCAGAGGTTCAGGTAAGTATTGACAGAGATAAAATGTCTTCCCTAGGCTTAAATCTTTCAAGTGTAGGACAGACAATGCAGACAGCATTTAACGGAAATACAGACGGAAAATTCAGAGCCGGAGAATATGAATATGACATCAATATCCGTTTTGGAGATGTCAACAGACAATCTATTGATGATGTGAAAAACCTTATGTTTACAAACCCTCAGGGGCAGCAGGTTCGTTTAAGCCAGTTTGCTGATGTAAAAATGGGTTCAGGGCCAAGTTTGCTTGAACGTAGAGATAAATCTCCTTCAGTAAAAGTAAGAGCTAAAGCTGTAGGTAGACCAGTAGGGGATGTTGCTAACGAATGGGCAGATCAGTTCATGAAGAGCACCAAAAAACCTGCAGGAGTAGAGTATATCTGGAGTGGAGATATGGAGAACCAGCAGGAAGGTTTCGGTACGTTAGGAATCGCATTATTAGCGGCTATCGTATTGGTATACCTGGTAATGGTTTCACTATATGATAGTTTCGTATATCCGTTTGTGGTATTGTTCTCAATCCCGTTAGCAATGATTGGGGTAATGGTAATTCTTGCCTTAACTGCCAACTCACTGAACATCTTCACCATGCTAGGGATGATCATGTTGATTGGTTTGGTAGCGAAGAATGCGATCCTTATCGTGGACTTTACGAATGCAAGAAAAGCAGCAGGAGCAAATACTCACGATGCTTTGGTACAGGCTAACCACGCCCGTCTTCGTCCGATCCTGATGACCACCATTGCGATGATCTTCGGTATGTTACCAATCGCATTGGCAACAGGGGCCGGAGCTGAGATGAACAAAGGTCTTGCATGGGTAGTAATCGGTGGTTTGACATCGTCACTATTCCTTACATTGATCATTGTACCGGTAGTATACTCTCTATTTGACTCTGTTCTACGAAGAATGGGTAAAGATACTAAAGTAGACTACGAAGCTGAAATGAAAGCAGAATATGTACACAGAGAACTAAATGAGGATGGATTTACTCCTAAGCATTTAGACAAATAAATTAAACCTTTAATTAACCGAAAGCGCCTCAGGATTTCTGAGGCGCTTTTTGTTTGTAAATAATATTCAAGATTTGAGTATATAAGTTTTGGCTAAAGCCAGAGGATTATTTTGTTATTGTAAATGGGCTTCCTTCGACTTTGCTCAGGATAATAGCCCATTTCTATTGATGGTGTTTGTGAAGAGAAAAGAAGTTGTTTTTAAATCGAATTATTGGCTTTGTCATTCTGACGAAGGAAGAATCTCATTTATAATCAAACCTATGAGATTCTTCACTGCATTTCATTTCGTTCAGAATGACAAACATAAACCGTTAACTTTTAAGATATTCAATAGGAGCGGGCTATCATCCTGAGCAAAGTCGAAGAGAGCCCGCTTAATTTTATAACAATGAATAGATGGCTTTAACCAAAACATAAAAAAAGCTTCCAGTAAAACTGAAAGCTCTTCTATATTGTAATATGAAAAAATTAGTCTGCCATAGCCTCTCCGGACTTTCTGTAGATAAAGTTTCCATAAATATGTCTTCTTGCAAAACGGCTTGGTGAATCTGAATTGACCATTTTGATATACGTATTTCTTGGAACTCCCATATACTCATACATATTTCCGTTTAAATGCTGAACCGTTAAAATTGATTTCTCAAGATAAAAGTCCTGAATATTAGATTTTGTAGTAGTTTCCGTATATTCTTCTTTATATTTTTCCTGTGTTTCAGAATTAATACTTACCAAAAAGTGGTAAGCTTCAATCACAGACTTGCTTTTTTCTTCTGCTTCCTGCTTTCCTGTTTCATCATTAATGAACTTATCAGGATGAGTATCTTTCATCACATTTCTGTAAATGGTCTTTAATTCTTTTAAAGTAACATTTTTATCTACTCCAAGAAGTGTTCTGTGCTCACCAATTTTTTTCATATCTCTAATCCTTATTTTCGGGGTGCAAAATTAAGGATTTTAATCTAATAAACCATAACTTATTCATTATTAATTTATTTGGTTTGTTTTAAGGTGGGTAAAATAGTCTCGATATCAGCCAATAGAATATGTATAGTCAACTTTTACAACTAATTAAACTCCGAGTACAAATTTTTATTCAGTTTAAAATAAATAAACCCATTTTTAAAATCAATCACAGTATTAAATCTTTTTAAAAACTGATTTCCAAAAAATCCAGCCATCTTTTCTGTAGAATCAATTCCTTCTGTGGAACCGGAAAGGGTAATCGGGAGGTTATAAAGATATTTCTGAGCGAATTTGACAGCCGGACAGAGAACAACAGGCATTTCATATACAGAACCATCAGAGCCTTGCGCTGTAGCTTTGCCAATTGTTTTCATAGCTTTTACCAACGTATTCTTTTTTGCAAAAGGAGAAGCTATAGTGAGTACATCATCCGCTCCGCTGTCGAGGCCAAAGAACCCCGAATATTCCTTACCATCCACTATCATACAGCTTTCTACTGCCGGATAGTTGTCAATCATGTGAAGTTTTATTTTCTCATATCCTGCCAAATCAATAGATCGGTCGTTTTCTTCATAAAACCGTATTTCTTTTTTATGATAATTGATTTCAACAGTTTTTCCCTTCATAAGATCCGTTCCGAAAACCCCGTCAAAATTGGCAGATTTATAAGGAATAAGAGTAAACTGTATCTCTTTTTTCTGAATATCTCCAAACTGTACAGTATTATTACTGCTGTAATCAACAGTGTTCGTCCCGTTTGAGCCTCTGTTTTCAGACTTGCCACCAATTTGCAGCGGTACTTTTTTCTTTGAATTAATATTAATGACAGAGCCATCCGCACCAGTATCAAACAGAAATTTAATACTGTCCGTTTCATTGACTTTACAATGCAAATAAATCGAATTATTTTCCAGAGAAAATGGTAGGATAGTGGGGGCTTTCTGAGCTGATACTGCTATGTAAAATAACAATACCAGGAAAGTAACAACGTGTTTCATGGAATAGTTTTAGAAGTACGAAAATAGAGGTAAATAGCAGTTTCTCAAAGAAATAACTGGTCATTAACCCTCCTTTAACCGTTCCTTAACCATTCACTATAAAACTTATACAAATAAAAAACAGTACCCAATCTGAGTACTGCTAATATATTTTTTAAATGCTTTAATCTTTTAATTTTTAAATGAACTAAGGCTCATCACAAGTTCTCTTCAACTTAGTGAAAATTTTATCAAAATCCTTGTAAGACGTTCCTTCATCATCACGTTTCTGTCTGAAACTGCTGTTGGCACAGTTGTGAAAACCAAGACCAATAAGGTCTATCAAAGCGTAATCTTCTTTCTGAGGATCATTCATTTTGGCATCAAATCTTGCCATTACGCCTTTCGGATCCGCATTATTTTTACTTTTAAGCTCAGTGTAGTTTTTCCATGCTGCAAACATTTTTTCTCTGTCCGGAGAGGAAACTGCATCAATCTGTTCTCTGCAGGTAGTATAATATTTGCTGTTTTTAAGTGTGGAAGGATCAGAATAAGCGAGGATTTCTTCTTTATTCAGCTGGTATTCATTTTCAAAAGAATCAATAGTTTCTTCCATTAGTTTTTTCCATCTTGGAAGATCAATTACTTTAAGGCTGTACAATTCCTTTTTCTTTTCTTCATACTGTTTTTCCAGTTCCTGTAAGTAAGCTTCTTTGTTTTGACGGATTTCTTCAAGCTGGGAGAGTTTAAAAACAGGTCGGGTATCAAATACAACCCCATTGAACTGATACAAAAGTTTGTTTACCCCGTCTATTTCTTCTTTCTTATATTTAGCCGGATCAAAATACCCTTTATTGTCACAATTAAAAGTCTGATAACTGTAAGGGGTCAGATTGTTTGCTTTTGCAGGAGTTTTTTGCCCCCAAATACTAATGGATAGGGCTAAAGCAAGCCCGATCATCATTTTTTTCATGTACATAAATTGTTGAAGGAATCCGAATTTTCTGAATTTCAGTGCAAAATTAAGGCTTTAAATTCAAAATATAAAGGATTAAATAGATTTTCTCAATTGATTTTGCAGATTTTATATGAATTTTGTACTGTCGGGTTTTATTTGATTTTATATTTTATGTTTAATTTTCTTGAAACCCCTTTTGTAGTAGGGTATACAAAGAATATGAATGAAAATTTTGAAAGAGGATGTTGTTGATAATTTACATAGTTTTAGACAAACTTCTATGTGTATTTTATTTCAATAACAATGATATTAGAATAAAATTCAAGAATTTGTTTAGGAAGCAGGACTATTGATATCCCTTTTCTTAATGTTGGTGATTGTTTTTTAAAATTTAAAATAATAGATTTACATAAATTAACACGAAGCCATGATATATTACCTTTTCTTTCTTTTTATCATTGTCCTTTTTGGCGGAATCGCTTATCTGATAATGCGTTTTTTCGGTAAATGGACACGGAATAATAAATATGAAGTTGTTTTTAATACTTTAATATTTATCGGATCATTTTTTCTGGTTTCATTTCTCAGTCTTTTAATCTTCTTTTCCACTGTTGATTTTTCCCGTTAAAAAAGAATCTTTTTTGAGAATTAAATAAGCAATGAAAAGATTGATAAAAAGAGCAGCCCAGACATTCAAGCCATAAAAAAGTTCGTAATCATGACGTTCTTCGTTATAGAACATATTCTTTACGATTCTGAAAGTAATTGCTGTGGTAGTCACCGCGTAGCTTAGAATCATGTACATTTTATGATTGCCGATATTTCCTTTTTTAATGGAAAATACAGCAGCAATGGTGAAATATGCCCAGAGTATATCCTGTATCAGAAATCCAGCAATTCCGATAAGTCCTCCATTTGAAAAAAGCCCAAGTACAAAGCATGCCGGAACATTAATAATAAGAATGTTGTAAACATATATTTTGCCAATAATTTGATGAAGACCCCAGTTTTCCGTTAAAAAACGATTTGAAAACTGGGTAAGACCGGCCAGAAGACATAGCGTTATGGAAAAGATATGAATGTAAAAAAAAGCCATCCAATACGGATTGTTTACAACCTGCTGCTTAAAAGCCAGAAACCCGATATGCTTATTAAAAGAAGTATACTGGGAAATCGTTTTCAGCATCAGAATACTGAAAAGAAGAACTAAAAATAAAGCGGTGACTTTAATGATTTTTATTCCCAAACACTTCATGAATTATTGCATGTCTTATAAAGCTTCACTGCTGTTGATATGAATAATTTCGGTACTTTGACCATCTGAATCTCTCTTAGATCTACCATAAAGTCCTATTTCAAGATCATTTGGGGATTCACTGTCCAGTTCCGAAGGATGTACATAGGTATACATACCATATCCATGTCCGGAAACCAGCCATCCGTCGGTAAGGTTTAAATGGATAACACTGAAATCGCCGGCAGGACCTCCCGCAGAAACCGGCCCGAATTCTTTCATTAGTTTTATTGCTTCCTCTTTTACATCTTCGATAGTACTGATGTCATCAAAAATAATATAAGTACCATTTTCAAAAAGAACCCAATCCTGAAATTTGGGATTAATGGCAAGCTTCACATGTTCAATCATCTGTTAATAGTTTAAATTAAAGTTTTTAAGTTAGTAGTTTTATTTAAATATGTAGTTTTTATAGATGATTTATCATTTATCAATCATCATTTACGCTCTATTTTTACATAATTCCTTTAATCCTCAAATGCTGTAGCAGCATGATTGTTTTTGCATCTTTGATTTCCCCTGTATCAATCATTTTCAGGCTTTCTTCAAAAGGGAGTTCCAGAACTTCTATATTTTCTCCTTCTTCTTCCAATCCGCCTCCATCATTGACTTTCATTTCATGGGAATATTCCGCAATAAAGAAATAAAGAATTTCCGTTACAGATCCAGGGGACATATAGGCTTCAAATACCTTTTGAACGCTTGAGATTTTATATCCGGTTTCTTCTTCTGTTTCCCTTTTTATACAGTCTTCCGGATTGTCATTATCCAAAAGTCCGGCGCAGGCTTCAATAAGCATACCTGTAGGATTTCCGTTGATATAAGTAGGTAATCTGAATTGTCTGGTGAGAATAACGGTGTTTGAGATAGTGTTGTAAAGAAGGATTACAGCTCCGTTCCCACGATCGTAGGCTTCCCTGCTTTGGGTTTCTGTAGTTCCGTTCTTTTTTAAGACAGAATAAGTGACTTTGTTTAAAGTATACCAGTTGTCTGAAAGGATTTCTGTGTTTAGTAAGGTTATGTCAGGGTTTTTCATTAGAATATTTTCTATATTATTATATATGTCAATTATATTTTTGAATTTAATGCTTTAATAAATCATTTAAAGCATTCTCCAGATCCGGAAATTTAAAATAAAATCCTGCATCCTGAAGTTTTTTTGAAGAAGCTCTGGAGCCTTCCAGAATTGCAGTTGCCAGTTCACCGAAGATCAGCTTTAAAACAAATCCTGGAACATTGGGCATGAATAAAGGTTTGCTAAGTACTTTTGCGATCTTTTTTGTCAGTTCTTTATTGGTGGCATGCTGTGGTGATACCGCATTATAAGCCCCTTCCATTGTTGGGTTTTTTAATGAAAATTCATAAATAGAACAGATATCATCAAGATGAACCCATGGCATATATTGTTTGCCAGTTCCCAGAGGAGACCCGATATAGTATTGAATAGGAGGGATCATTTTCTTTAAAGCTCCGTCTTTTTCAGAAAGAACAACGGCAGTTCGTATTTTCACAACCCTTTCTGCCAGTCCCTGTTCTTTGAAATCGTCAGCAGCTCTTTCCCATAAAACTACGACTTCACTCAAGAAATCATTACCAGGCGGATCTGTTTCAGTATAAATCTTTTCTGTAGTTTCTGTGCCATAAAAATTGATTCCTGAAGCTGAAATAAAAGATTTTAGCTTTATCTTGTTTTTTCTTAAAGTCGTTCGAAGTAATTCTGCAGAATCTACACGGCTGGAGATCAGTTCTCTTTTTCTTTCCGGTGTCCATCGTTTTTCTGAAATGTTGGCTCCTGCAAGATGAATGATGTGAGAAACATTGTCAAAGGCAGTTTCATCTATAATTCCTTTTTTAATATCCCATTCATATTCATGATCATGCACTTTTTTTCGGGTCAGAAACCTGAGTTCGTATTCATTACCTATCTTTTTTGCCAGCTCTTTGGCTATCATACCGCTGGCGCCGGTGATCAGAACAACTTCTTTCATAATAATAATTTTGTGGTGTGGATCTATGCCTGATTTTTTACAATCAGTACAAAATCATCTTCCAGAAGTTTATATCCGTAATCATAAATAAACTTGTATTCAGAGCCGTTTTTATAAACTTTCAGGTTGGTGAAATAATCAAAATCAAAACCCAAGCCATCCAGTCTGGATCTTGCAACTTTTGTTTTACCATCGGTATTAATTTCCATCAGGATACGGTAATTCTTACGGAGTTTATTGTTTACATTCCGCATCAGATTATTAGAATCCTTGTTCTGATTATTATTGTATGCGTTCCGGCAGGCGTCGTTGCAGAACTTTTTATCAGACCGTCCGATGATTTTTTCGCCACATTCCAGACAATTCATGTTTTCTATTTTAAGTGATGGGTGTGTCTTTTCTTTAGCAGTTTTTTAAACATGCTGTGAGTAGGATAACTTCTGTTCGGTGTAATATTATTAAAAAATAGTGCTACAAGCAAAAGAATAATGCAACCTGAAAGAACGGGGGAGAGAACGTACCAATATCCCAATTCCGGAATTTTTCCTGTAGAACTTACAGCAATCAGGGCTGTAGCACCACCTGGTGGATGTAACGTCTTTGTATATTGCATTAATACTATAGAAAATGCTACTGCTAAAGGAGCTGACAACCAGATAATACCCGGAACAAACTGATAAACAGTAACGCCTACCAATGCGGAAAGTACATGCCCGCCCACAAGATTTCTGGGTTGAGCCAAAGGACTCTGTATAGCTCCATAAATAAGAACACTTGATGCCCCAAAAGAACCGATCAGAAATATATTCTCTGTTTCTGTAATCGTATGAGACTGGATGAATGCAATGATTCCAATCCCGAAAAATGCGCCCAAAAATGACCAGAAATGCTCCTTGTAATCAACAAGCGTTTCTTTATAAATCACATATTTTGAAACCCTGAATGTTCTTTTGATTGTCTTCTTCATTTACTCTTCTTTATTTTTTATAATTTGAATTAAATTGTCTACAAATGGCTGGGTATACGTTCCGCTTTCATCATAATCAGGATCTAAAATGGTAATCTCTATTCCAAAGCACAACGGATTTTCAAATAAAGTTTCAAGCATTTCCCTGAGGTCGTTATAATTGATTCCGTCTTCCATTCTGCTGTCTACCGCAGGCATGATCTCATCTTTCAGAACATCTGCATCAAGATGGATGAAGAAACCGTCCAGACCTTTATCATTCACCATTTTCAGAAAATCATCCACTGTTTTCCTGAAACCATTTTCTCTGAGACGGTAAAGATCAAAATAATGAATATCAGAATTGATAATCTGATTCACATATTCTTCATCATCTGTTTCTGCATTTCCACAGCAGAAAATGTTTTCTTCAGAAAGATAAGGTTTTAATCCACTGATGTCAGTTAGTTTCTTATGTCCGGTTCCGGTGATGATAGCGAGATCCATTCCTGCTGCGCCTCCGGTTTCGGAAAGTTCCGGCGGGATAAAATCTGTATGCCCGTCAAGATAAAAAAGACCGAAATTCCCTAGCTTTTTCAAAGCAACGGCATTTCCTATGAGAATACTGCAGTCACCTCCAAGAATAATATTGAATGCATTCTTTTCGTAATTTTGGAGAATACAATCAGCCTGTTTTTGGGCATATTCTATAATCTGGTTAGCATTTCTGACCTTTGATACCTCATCAAAATCTAAGGAATATTCCGGAGCATCCAGCCTGAAAACATTTTTAGGATCAATTCTGTTATGAAAATCAAACTTTCTGAGCCAATCCGGAAGTTTTCGAACCCCGGGTTCTGTCTCATGTTCTTTCTTTGTAAGCCCCAAATTGAGAGGAAATTCAAAAATATTGATATTCCTTTTCATAGATGAATTTTCACAAAGATACGGAATTATCCGTTTGTAAATGGATAGCACTGAGCTGGGAAGTCAATGGTGTTGAATTTTATAAATAGGATAGGATTTATTTCATTAAATGAATTTTCAGGTCATTTTCAAACTTCATTTTATTTGTGTCATTTCTTTCGGAAAAATCAGTATTGATCACAATTTTAAAAAAAATAATTCACTTGTAAAGTTAATTTTTTAATTATAACTTTCTTATTTTCATATAAATAAAATGAATTTTTATTTCACATAATTGTGTTTTTTTTATAAATTTGATACTGATAATTCTTCTGTTGTCATTTAAAATCAATCAAAAACTATTACTATGAAAAAGCAACCCGTGAAACCGGAATTTACCTTCAAAATGTTTGAAGTACTAAGCCGGATGTGGCTTGTAGGCTGTGTAAAAACGGCTGCGGAACTTAATATTGCAGATCAGCTGGCATATGGTCCTAAAACAATTTCAGCACTGGCTGCAGAGACGCACTCCAACGAGAAAGAGCTGTACCGAATTATGAGGGCTCTAAGTAGTGAAGGCATTTTTGAAGAACTGGAGAATAAGACATTTGCATTAAATGACTTCGGGGCTGCTTTGCAAACCAGTGTTCCGGGAACCGTAAAAGATTTTGTAATAGCCAACGTAGGAGAGCATTTCCCAGGTTTTGCTGATCTTATTTATTCAGTCCAGAAAGGGAAAGTTCCTTTTGATCATGTGCACGGGATGAATCTCTGGGAATATTATAAAAAACATCCGGAGCTGGGAGCCAATTTTGGCCGGGGAATGACGGGATTATCCGGAATGTCTTTGCAGGGGATCGCAGCAAACTATGATTTTACACCCTATAAAACCATTGTAGATGTGGGTGGAGGCAATGGCGCCATGATGTACACCATGCTGAATTCTTCACCGGAAAGCGCGGGGATTATTTTTGACGAAGCCAATGTTACAGAAAAAACGATTCAGCTTATTCCGGAAAATTTAAAAGACCGTTGTACTGTTGCCACGGGAAGTTTCTTTGAGAAAGTACCTGAAGGGGCAGATCTATATACCATGAAATGGATTATTCATGATTGGAATGATGATGAATGTGTACAGATTCTAAAAGTATGCCGTGATGCAATGCCCAAAGGAGCAAAACTCCTGATTATAGATTCCGTAATTCCTGATGACAGCAGAAACAAACCTCATATTTCCAAGCTTTTCGACATCGTAATGATGGCATGTATTACAGGAAGGGAAAGAGAGTTGAATGAATTTAAAAATCTTTTGGATAACGCAGGACTAAAGTTCAATAGAGTAGTCCAAATAGGAACAGAGGTTCAAAGTATTGTAGAATGTGAAAAAGCATAAATTCCAATTTTAAGTTGCATGATTAAGTGAAAGGTACTCAATGATTTTATTGAGTACCTTTTTATTGCTAATATCCCAAAAAAGCGCTCCCTTAAGGAACGCTTTTATATTTTACAGTGTCATACTGAGCGGAGCCGAGTCTCTCAGTTTATTTTTTCAGCCTATTGATTTCTTCTTTCAGAAGAACAATATATTCCTGCATTGTTTTTATAATTTCTATGCTTAATTCATTGCTGATATGCCCCATGTTGTTGGCGGAGAAACCGCTGTTACCAACGTTTGCTCCAGGGCTGTCATTAAAAACAGGATTTTCAATAATAATCCTAGCTTCTTCTTCTTCATAAATTTCCTCTACAGGAACTTCTAAAAATTTAGCAAGCTTTTGCCATTCTGTCTTTGTTATAGATACGCTGCCGCTTTCTTTTCTGCTATAATTGGAGACGTCAGTGGGGATCACATCAGCCATTTCCTGCTGGGTAAACCCTTTCATCTTTCTTACTGTACGTAGTTTTTCTTTTTGCATATCAGACATTTTTACAAATTTGCAAAAAAAAAATCAAATTAAATAGAAAAAAAATCCCTTGTAATAGATCTATTTTTCAATGTTTTTTATGTGAAGAAAAATATTTTGTGATTGAGTTTTTATTGTTGAATTTTTTAGCTTTAAAATAGAAATTCAACGCGATTACTCTTTATTAATATCATTTAGTATCGGATCTTTTTATATTATTATCCGTTTTCAAACGATTACAAACGAATTTAAATAGTTTATAACCGACTGTGATATCAGAAGATCGACACCTTTGCAACAGAGATTTGAGAAAAAACAGTGAACGTCTCTTATCTGAATTTATTAATATTTAAAATCTAAAACTTATGTCACTAAGAAACAAAGTAACATTAATTGGTTACACAGGAAAAGAAGTTGAAATGGTAAACTTCGATAATGGAAATGTAAAAGCAAGTGTATCCTTAGCTACCAGTGATCATTACACCAATGCTAAAGGAGAAAAAGTAGAAGAAACGCAATGGCATAATCTTATTGCATTCGGGAAAACAGCAGAAATCTTTGAAAAATATGTTCCCAAAGGAAAAGAAATTGCCATAGAAGGAAAGCTTACCTACAGATCATATGATGATAAAGACGGGGTGAAGCGGTATATTACAGAGATTCGTGTAGACGAAATCCTATTGTTAGGAGGGAAATAATGGTAAAAACACAAATGATGAGAGTAAAAATTTTTAAAATCAGATTACCTGAAGAATTTCTCTACAAAGACCAGAAAATGCTGGATGATTTCCTGGAATGCAATGAGATTATAAAAGCAGAAACAGCTTTTGTGAGTGAAGAAAAATATTGGTCAGTAATATTGTATTTTGAAGATTTAAAACTGTCAAAAAATACAGTAAAAGAACCAAAGGCAGCTAAATATTCGGCAGAAAATGATCTTTTGAACACAGATGAAGAAAAGATTCTGGATGCATTGAAGCTATGGAGATCAGAAAAAGCCCGGGAACAAAATCTTCCCACTTATTTCATAGCCAGTAATAAGGAATTGACTTCTGTAGCTAAATATAAACCTGCTAAGAAAGAAGAGCTTCTTGAGATCAAAGGATTCGGAAAGCATAAAATTGAAAATTATGGTGAAGAGATCCTCGAAATCCTTGAAAACGTATGATTTTTTTGTGAATTTTAAAATACTCTAATTTATACAGGGCAGAGGGATTGCCCTGTATATAATTAGAATCAAAATAAGTAAATTCATGTGGTTAAATGAAACCATTGCTAATATTTGAAGCTATCTGTAAAATATGCTTTAACATATTGAATTTATTTAAAATTGATGAAAAAACAGAAAACACTCTAAGTGTTCAAAAAAATATATTTTAAATTATCTCAATGGCTTAAGAGTCATTTGAGTAGTAAATATGTTTTATTAAGGCGCGGTGTAATTAATAACTACAGAATTAACCATTGTTCTGTTATAGTTAATACTTTCAAGATTCATAGTATTGGCAGTAGGATCGATAAATCTTGTTAAAAATGTAATTTTTTGACCAGCTGTTAAATAAAGAGTTCCTGATGAAAATATGGTAACAGGAGTAAGGTTATCTACTGTTACATAAGGTTGTGCCAGAAATGAAAAAGAGGCATTCCCGTTATTAACAAAGCTGCCAGTATAAGGTTTTGATACTCCTACTCTTGGAGTTCCGGTCATAGCACCTTTTATCACAAGATTAATATTAAATGTAAAAAATCCGGTTTTTAGTATTGATAATTCACTGTTAGTTATGCTATAGCTGGCATAGCTGGAAGTTTGTCGTATATCATCATATTTAATCATTCTCATTGTAAAACCTGAATCAGCTCCTAAATAAGTAGTATCATTTCCGGTACCTTTGAATCCAATGATGTTCGATACAGTTGAAACTCCAGGAATAGCAGTGTTTTCATCTAATAATTTTTGCCATTGCCCAGATGCTGTACTAAACTTATAAATAGTATCAGCAGTTACATTATTGGGAGAAGTTCCTGCATTAGAGGTATTATAAACTAATAATGAATTAGCAGGATTTGGGATGGTTGTAAGATCTGTTTTTCCTGTAAGTGCTATTCTGGGGATAAGAAGACCTTTATTGGTAGATTTAATGTCCAATACGGAAGAAGGATCGGGAGTAACCGTATTAATTCCAACTTGAGAAAATGCAATGGTAGATGCCATTACAAAGGGTAGTAAAAGTAACTTTTTCATTTTGTGTATGTTTACAGTTTATTTATGTTAAATTTTTAGATCAGCAATATTATTTAAAAAATAGATTTTGTGCAAAAAAAGAGATACAACATATTTACAACATGTTTATTACATTTGTTCAATGCTTTGTGTTTTAGCTTGTTGTGTTGGAAGAGAGATCTCTGTGTAAGTTGTAATTTCAGTAATGTAATATTTTGTATTTAATCTAAAGAATTCCTCGAGGCTCTGCCTCGGGGTTAAAAGAGGAAAAGTTTGAAAAACGGATGGTTTTTCAAAAGAATAAAAAGATGTAGCTTTGATTTATGGATGATCATATTCTGAAAAGACATAATAAAACATTACCTCTTTACCATATTGTTTTTCCTGTGAAATATAGGAATTCGGCTATTAGTGAAGAAGTTGGAACTGGCTTGAAAGAAAGATGTATTGAATTGTCTCATCGCTATGAAATTCACTTTTTAGAAATTGGTTATGAAGATAACCATGTTCATTTTTTGATACAAAGTGTTCCAAATTTATCAATTAGTGAAATTTGTATGAAAGTAAAAAGTATCACAGCTAAAGAAATTTTCAAACGTTTTCCTGAAGTTAAAGCTAAGCTTTGGGGTGGAAATTTTTGGACAAGCGGTTATTACGCAAACACAGTAGGTCAATATAGAAACAAAGATGTCATTAAAAGATATATAGAAAATCAAGGAAAAAAATATCAAAAAGTGCATGAGGCTCAACTTACACTTTTTGAATTCTAATACTTCGGGGCTCTGCCCAGGGGTAGTTTATTTGACATTTTATTCTTTGATCCGAAATTTTTAAATAGAGTATAGAATTTCGAAAAATTTTGAATATTTGAACGTATAAGGAAAAGTTTATATAAGTGTATTTAATGTCAATCTTGGAAAAAAGAATAAAAAAAATTGCTTCCTCAGCTTTTTATCTTTCGGAAAAGTGTTTTCAATTCCTTATTTTTGCATTTATCAAAATGACATACAACAAATGAAGCCAAGTTTAGCAAAAGGGACGAGAGATTTTACAGCACAGGAAGTTTCCAGAAGAAAATATATCATCAATATTTTACAGAATAATTTTGAATTATTCGGGTTTCAGCCATTGGAAACACCAAGCTTTGAAAATCTTTCTACGTTGACAGGAAAATACGGAGAAGAAGGTGACCGCTTGATTTTTAAGATTTTAAATTCAAGCATAAATGAAGCAAGAGAAGATAGAAAAGCTCAAATGCTTCATGATTTTCAAAGAGCACTAGATAAACCTTTTAGTTCAGAGTATTTAACTGACAAAGCTCTTCGTTATGACCTTACCGTACCTTTTGCGAGATTTGTAGCTATGAATCATGGGAAATTGACATTCCCATACAAACGTTCTCAGATTCAGCCGGTTTGGAGGGCAGACAAGCCTCAGAAAGGAAGATACAGAGAATTTTATCAGTGTGATGCCGATGTAGTAGGAAGTGAAAGTTTATTGCAGGAAGTAGAGCTGGTTCAATTGTATCTGAAATCTTTTGCAGACCTTAAAGTTCCGGTAACGATTCATATGAACAACAGAAAGATTCTTTCCGGATTGGCAGAATACGCAGGAATCACAGAGAAACTGATTGATTTTACTGTAGCATTAGATAAGCTGGATAAGATTGGAAAAGATGGGGTTGTAAAAGAATTGCTGGAAAGAGAAATTTCTCAGGAATCTATTGATAAGCTGGATTTCTTATTTACTCAGTCTGACGATGCACTGGAAAATCTTCTTCAGCTGAAAGAAAAATTTGCAGGAAACGAAATTGGTCTAAAAGGAGTAGAAGAACTGGAATATGTTCTTACACAATCTCTGAACCTTGGTGTGGATATGCAAAATCTTGTATTCAATATTACCTTGGCAAGAGGTCTGGATTATTATACAGGAGCCATCTTCGAAGTGAAGGCAGATGAGGTTGCTATGGGATCCATCGGAGGTGGTGGTAGATACGATAACCTTACAGAAGTTTTTGGAGTGAAAAATATTCCGGGAATAGGAATTTCATTCGGATTAGACAGAATTTATCTGGTAATGGAAGAGTTGAATCTTTTCCCTGAAGAAGCATCTTCTAAGATAGAATATCTGTTTGCCAATTCTGGAGGAGAAGAAACAACAGAAGCTTTGAAACTGATTATGCAGCTAAGAGCAAAAGGAATTTCAGCAGAATTATATCCTGAAAATGCAAAGATTAATAAGCAATTTACTTATGCAGAAAAGAAAGGGATAAAAAAAGTGGTTTTCCTTGGTGAAGAAGAACTTAAAAATAATACTGTTACTTATAAAGATATTGAAGCAGGAGAAAAGAAAACTGTTTCTTTAGAAGAGTTTTTAGGGCAATAATAGTATACACATATTAAAAAATAAATCAACCACAAAAGCAATTTTTGTGGTTGATTTTATTTGATGGATGCTAAGATTTAAATATTTTTGACCTTTACAATCGGTTCAAAATTTGTAATTTGGAGTCGATATTATAAAAACAGGGTAAAATGTTGCCTTGTATTCATAAAAACTTTTAAACATAAAAACCAGATGAATAGTATTTGTGCTTTGTGCGGTACACCACTTACGGAAACAGACTTCTCTGTAGGTAAAAATAAATTGGCTGACGGTGGTTACTTATGTGTGGGATGCTTTACTAAAGCCATTCATATTAATAGAGACCTCATCAATAATCTTGATCAGTTTTATTTTGCAGAAATTACAGGAATGATTCTGAAAAGTAAAATTGATGCCAGTCAGAATTCTGGAGGATTTCAAGCTACAGCCAACAGCCACTACGAATATGATGCACCTACCAGACTGGATGAAATAAAAGATCAGATTGTGACACTAAACGCTAGACTGAGTGTGCTGGCTAACGAAGAAGTGAATGAACTGGCCAATGTGCTGGATAGAGACGAAAGATTGCTGGCTATTGCAGAAGGAATAGATCTTCAAAGTAACAGAGAAGGAATCATATTCTCAACCCAGAAAAGAATTGCTTTTATTGATAAAAAGTTTCTTGGTGGAGTTGCAAAGAATGAATTCCTCATTCAGGATGTCTCTTCCATTGATCATGATGAAAACCTTTTGTACTCAATACTTAAAATCAATACTTACAGAGGTTCAGCACAGTTTAAGTTACACAATAAAAATGACGGAAGGGCATTTTCCAATGTTCAAAGCAGAAGTAAAACTCATACTGAAAATGAATTCAGACAAAACTCAAGTCCATTCCAGGCATTTACTCAAACGATTCCGGATCTGGTAGAGGAAAATGTATATTCTACTGATAAAGGAGATTCCGGAACTATTTTTGAACAGCTGGAAAAATTAGGGAAGTTGAGAGAAAGCGGAATTTTAACAGATGAAGAGTTTGCAGAACAAAAGAAAAAACTGCTTGATAAATTATAAAAGAAGAAGAAATGAGCAATACTTGTGCATTGTGTAATACGGAATTAACATCCATGGATACCCTTTTGGGCGCTAATAAACTCTCGGATGATAATGTTTTATGCAATAAATGTTTAAATAAAGTAAGCGATATCAACGATGAATTGCTGTACAACCTTAATAAATTCAGCATTAATGATATTCATGAAATGCTGAACGCAGACAAAATTGAAGTCGTTCAGGCATTAGCGGTTACAGAACAGAATCTTCCTGCGGTCATCAATTCCGGTTCTCGTCAGATCTCAAAAGAGGTTTATAAACGAAGACATCAGAAAATAAAGAACGAACTGGAAATGCTGAATGCTAGCCTTTCTGTATTTACCAAAGGAGAAATTAAGGAACTTCCTTATCTTATTCCGGAAGAAGAACAGATCATTGCCATTACAGATGCTCAGTTTGTCAATACCTTGGAAGCAGGAATATTGGTAGCAACAACCATGAGATTGATTTCTGTATCAAAGGCCATGTTTGGAGCAGCAAAAATCAATGATTATCCTAACGAAACCATTAAGGCTGTAAGCTTCGTGGCACATTCAAAGTCCCCAATTATTAAATTGCATCTTGATGAAAGAGCAGTAGAGTTTGAATGTTTCATGGATAAAGAAGATGCAGAGAAATTCTATGATAAGATAAAAGTAATTTACAATAAT
This sequence comes from Chryseobacterium sp. 'Rf worker isolate 10', assembly GCF_050753305.1. NCBI lineage: Bacteria > Pseudomonadati > Bacteroidota > Flavobacteriia > Flavobacteriales > Weeksellaceae > Chryseobacterium > Chryseobacterium sp. 'Rf worker isolate 10'. The sequence continues at coordinate 1,652,096 of NZ_JBOZOF010000001.1, read as the reverse complement.
TCTCAGGAGAATTCTCCAAAACAAATAGGTTCAGCAAGCAAAAGTGTTTCAGTTTCCTCAGAAGAAGTTATTAATCAGCTGGAAAAATTAGGAAAGCTGAGAGAAAACGGAATCTTAACCGATGCAGAATTTGCAGAACAGAAAAAGAAACTGTTGGAGCAATTATAATAACCCTTTTAATACTGAATCATGAAGGATAAAGTATCGGCAGAAATAGTAGAAAAATGGCTTAAAGGATGGTGCTTATCAAGACAAGTACCTTTTCCTGTTCCCTATAAATCCGGATTCCATGTGATGGTAGGAGATGAAAAACAAAAAGAACGTTTTGTATTTCCCGAACTTAATGATGATTTTTTCCAACTTGCCCATTCAATTGATGAGCCCTGGGTGTATCTGAAAGTATCTACTTCTCCTGATGAATTTATAAATAAGATTCCTGAAAGATGGAAACTGCAGCCACAAGGGTATATGATGCTCTGTTTTCAGCCGATGAATTTCTCGCAAATAAGTCTCGCAGAAGGATATCACTTAGAATTTTCTGAGTACAATACCACTTTTGTTGTCAGAATTGCAGCAGAAAATGGCGAACAGGCTTCTATAGGACGGGTTTCTCTAATAGATGATATTGCCGTTTATGACAGGATTATTACCGAAAAAGATCATCAAAGGAAAGGTCTTGCTACTTTTTTACTAAAAGAATTGGAGACGATAGCTTTGTCTAAAGGAATTACAAATAATCTTTTAGTCGCCACAGAAGAAGGAAAGTTATTATATGAAACCTTAGGCTGGAAAATGTACTGCCTGCACACTTCTGTCGTGATACCCTTGGAAAACTAATATTTTATTGAACTAAATAAACTAATACGATGAGTGAAAAATCAAGATTAGACGAAATAAGAGACGAACTAAAAAAGCTGGATATCAGCCCTACCATATTTGCCAGAAAAGAAATTCATGAACTGCCGGATATCCTTTCAGCAGATGAGAGAATTGTCTCTCTTGTAGAAGGAAGAAACAAATTAAACAACCATCATATCATTTTAGTAGCCACAGAAAGGAGATTGATATTTGTGGATAAGGAATTTATGTACGGATTGAAAGTAGAAGATTTCTCCTACAGCAAAATAAGCTCCATACAATATGAAACAGCATTCTTGCTGGCTTCCATAGATATTCAGGTTACAGACGATATTGTAGAGATTGATGGCGTAGGGAAGTATCATGCTGAACTGTTTTGTGAAAAAGTAAGAGACTTCATGTCACGTCCGGAAGAATCTATTCAGAGTAAATCTGAACCTAGTGTTTTAGACCAGCTTGAACAGTTAGGAAGATTAAAAGAAGCCGGAGTTTTAAGTGAAAATGAATTTCTTGAGGAAAAGAAGAAATTAATGGAGAAATTATAAACAGTAAATTGATGGGATAGGGTAACTAAAATAAATTAAAACTAAAACTATGGAAAATTACTTAGAAATAAACAAAAAATCGTGGAATGCTAAGGTAGAACCACACCTGAAATCGGATTTCTACTTTGTAGATGATTTTTTAAAAGGAAGAACTTCTCTGAACTCAATAGAGCTGGAACTTCTTGGAGATATAAAAGGAAAAACTATTCTGCATCTGCAGTGCCATTTCGGACAGGATTCGATTTCTCTGTCAAGAATGGGTGCGAAGGTTACAGGAATAGACCTTTCCGACAAAGCCATTGATACAGCCAGAGAGCTTGCACAGAAGAGTGAAACTGATACAGAATTTATCTGTTCAGATGTTTATAATCTGCCGAATGTTCTGGATCATAAATTTGATATCGTTTATACAAGTTACGGTACCATAGGATGGCTTCCGGACCTTGAAAAGTGGGCTGGTATTATCAGTCACTTCCTAAAGCAGGGAGGACAATTCATCATGGCAGAATTTCATCCTGCCGTTTGGATGTTTGATGATGACTTTACAAAAGTTGCTTACAACTATTTCAATGAGAAACCCATTGTAGAAACTTATGAGGGAACCTACGCGGATCAGTCTGCGCCTATTGTACAGGAATATGTAATGTGGAATCACTCTTTATCAGAAGTGCTTGACAATTTGATTAAAAAAGATTTACAGCTGAATACTTTCCGGGAATTTGACTGGTCACCCTATCCTTGCTTCAGACATGTAGAAGAATTTGAAACAGGAAAATGGAGAATTCCACAGTTTGGAAATAAGGTACCTCTTGTATATGCATTAGCAGCACAGAAAAAGTAAAATTAATTGATACAGATTAATATCTGAACGGTTTAAATTAAAGAACCTGTTTAAACTTTTTAGAGAAAGAGTTTCCAGAAAATTAGCAATTTAGAGTTGCAAAAAAAAAAAGAACTAAAATCTGGAACTCATAAGCAAAGATAAACTGGAAAAATTGATTTTACCTCATTTAAGCAAGGGCAAACGAGGATTTTCCACAAGATTTGATTTAGGAAAAATCTTTAAACTCATTATTAAACGATTGAAAACAGGCTGCCAATGGCGGGAATTAAGCCTGAAAGAATATTTTTCAAAAGAAACAATAAGCTGGCAATTGATTTATTATTATTTCAATAAATGGTGTAAGGACGGTTCTTTCAGACGAATCTGGATTTCTCTTCTACGTAGCCATAAAAGAAAGCTTGACCTTTCCAGCGTCCAAATGGATGGAAGCCATACCCGTAGCAGAACGGGAGGAGAATCGGTAGGATATCAGGGAAGAAAATCATCCAAAACCAGCAACTGTATTTTCCTGTGTGATAATCAGGGACAGATGCTTTCAATAGGAAAACCAATAAGTGGAGAGCATCATGACCTGTATAATATTGAAGAAACTTTAGAAGATATTTTAGGTCTTCTGAATGATGCAGATATAGAGTGTAAGGGATTATTTCTCAATGCAGACTCTGGTTTTGACGGTAAAAAATTCAGAGATATTTTGGATAAAAAAGAAATTATCGGCAATATTAAAGAGAATCCTCGAAACGGGGATACAAAACATGAAAAATATTTTGATACTGAACTCTATAAAAGAAGATTCAAAATAGAAAAAGCAAATGCGTGGCTGGATAGTTTCAAGGCTTTGCTGGTAAGGTATGAAACAATTAATATTACATGGATCAGCCTACATTATCTGGCTTTTTCTATTTTGTTCCTAAGAAAAATAAAAGTTTAAACAGGTTTAAAATAAAAAAAGTCATCGTAGTGCTATTACGATGACTTTTTCCTATATATGAATGTTAAAAAAAACTGCTCTTGTTAAATTAGCTTAGAGAATCTTCAGCCTTTGTTTTTGCTTCGTCCACTTTAGTCTGAACCTGGGAAGCAACGTCATTGGCTTTACTTTTAAGGTCATTTCCCCACTTGTTAAGATTGTCTTTTGCTGTATTAATTTTATCTTTTACTGCTTGTTGATCTTCAGGGCTTGAATTCTTATATTTCCAATAAGCTAATGCACCTAAACCTAATAAAGCTAATAAACCTTTTACTTTGTTTCCCATGATTTCTATTTTTTTATGTATTAATATTAAAGTTTGTTGTTATCAATAATGTAAAATACGTGCCAAAAAAATAACTGGACTTATAAAAAAATGTTAAATTTAAGAGAAGACTACAAAATTTTCACCATCAAAACTGGCGAAAACCATAGTAGGATAGGAATCCTGATGATAAACATTCCCTTCTTTGTCAATAGCAATGGCACCTGCGAACCCATCAATGGTTTTAAGTTCATCAAATGTTTTGCTGAAAGCCTGCTGAAGGCTCATTCCGTCTGTAACTCTTGTTACAATTTTTGTGGCAGTAGCATTGCTCACAATATCTTCTCCCACACCGGTACAGCTTACTGCACAGAATGCATTGGCATAATTTCCGGCCACTGTGGCAGAATCTGAAATTCTTCCGGGAATTTCAAAACCTTTTCCTCCCGTAGAAGTTGCAACCGCCAGTTTTCCTTCATGATCTATAGCAACACAGCCTACAGTACCTATTCCTCCATTAGCAAGTTTAGCCTCATATTCTTTTCTTCTCTGAGGAATTTCCGTAGAAAAATTTTCAAAACCATGCTTTGCAGCATAGATTTTTGCACCATTTCCTCCTAAAACTCTGTCATCCTCATTGATAAGATCTTTGGCAACAAAAATAGGATTCTTTACATCCTGAATATTGATCACACCGCTTAACTTCTGAGTGTCTCCGTTCATAATCGCAGCACTCATACGAATAATGCCGTCACTTTGAATCTGAGACCCGATTCCTGCATTGTATAATGGATCGTTTTCCAGTAATGAAACGGCATATGCAACGGTATCAAAAGCGGAATGTGTTTTAAGATAATCAAAAGCTTTTTGGGCAATTTCTTTTAAAGAGTCCTGTTTAGCTGTTTTTACTTCATGGCTTTGGTCGCTTTCTGAGAAAAAACCGCCGTGGATAATGATTTTCATAATAGATATGGGTTTCTTGTTCCCGAGTTATGTATTTATTATAATCAATAATAATCCGGGTTATTAATAAGAAGAAAAGATAAGAATTTTATTAATATCCTGTATTAATGTGAGTTTCGTGTTCCGGGATTTCGAGTTTGCTATATTTTTTGGAAAATAAATCTCGATGTTATCTATAAGACTCCGAATCTCGAAATCCCGCACCCTTCACTACTTATCCTGCGGTATCGGATTAAACTGAGAATTCTCAATAGTTAATACCTTCGTTGTAAGATCATAATGATCATTCATAGACATTACGTGTACCGTTAAATTATCAATAGAAATAGGCTCTCCAAGATTAATATTCGTAAGATTGGTATCTTTAATAAATCTTCCGTCTACTAAGATAACAAGACCTGAACCTACAGCTGTCATCACATCATTATGAATGAAAAGTCCTGTATCTTCTCCCAGTCCGATTCCCAGGGTTCTCGGATTGTTCACTACCGCCTGGAAAAGACGCCCGATTCTTCCCCGCTGTACGAAGTGGGTATCAATAATAACATTATCAATTAAACCTAATCCCTGAGTGGTTTTGATTTCTCCTTTTAAAAGAGCTTCAGAACTGCTTCCCTGGTAGATCATATTTTCAGAAGCGGCAGCAGCACCTGCGGAGGTACCGGAATAAATAAAATCCTGTTCCTGATATTTTAATAAAACCGTATCGTGGAATCTTGTACCTCCAAGAATAGAAGTCAGTCTCAGCTGATCCCCTCCAGTGAACATCATGACATCAGCAGCATTTGCTCTTGCTACCATCGCATCAGAATTAGCTTCTTCACGGTTGTGGATGTCCAGAACATTTACATTTTTAGCACCAAGAAATTCAAATGCTTTTTTATATTCAGAGCCTACAATCTGGGGAATTTGAGAGGCGGTTGTTACAATTTCAATGACAGAATTTTCCTTAAGTTTTGATTCATTAATGATCTTTCGTAAGATCCCACGCTCAAAAAAATTAAGATTCTTTTCGATATTCTGATCATAATCGGTTTCAGCAAAACTTCCTTTGTTTACAGCTCCTCCGATAACTATTAATTTTCCAACAGGTTTCATCATTGTACAAAATTAAAAAATAATTAACATTTCTTCGCGAATTTCGTGCCATCTTTAGTTGATTTTTAATGTTTTAAGAATGTTAATTAAAATTAATTTTTTTTTAACAAATCTTTAAATCTACTATGGTTTCGTTTTGGGTTTTACATTATCTTTGGCTATGAAAGGAGTTATTGTTAACTGTTAAAATGCCAATAGACTATGAAAATCGAAAAGATTCAGGCACTAAGAGGTCCTAACATCTGGAGCATCAGAAGAAAGAAGCTGATACAGATGAGGTTGGACTTAGAAGAAATGGAGGATTATCCTACCAATAAAATAGAAGGTTTCCGGGAAAGGATTGAAAAATTAATTCCTTCATTGATTACCCACCGATGCTCAGAAGGAGTAGAAGGAGGCTTTTTCCATAGAGTGGAAACAGGAACCTGGATGGGACACGTCATTGAGCATATTGCCTTGGAGATTCAAACCTTGGCAGGAATGGATGTAGGGTTTGGAAGAACCCGTGAAACAAAAACTCCGGGAGTGTATAATGTGGTTTTCAATTATATTGAAGAAAATGCAGGTATCTATGCTGCAGAAGAATCTGTAAAGATTGCCGAAGCATTGGTAGAAGGGAAAGATTATGATGTGAATGCATGTATTCATCGGTTAAAAGAAATCAGAGAACGTGTGCGTCTGGGACCATCTACCGGAAGTATTGTAGAAGAAGCGGCTTCCAGAAGAATTCCATGGATCAGATTGGGAACCAATTCTTTAGTGCAGTTAGGTTACGGAGTGAATCAGCAAAGGTTTCAGGCTACCATTACAGGAAAGACAAGTTCTATTGCTGTGGATATTGCCTGCAATAAAGAGCTCACCAAAAGAATGCTCCATGATGCAGCTATTCCGGTTCCGATTGGAGATTTAGTAGTAGATGAAGAAGGATTAAATGCGGTGATCAGAAAAATTGGCTATCCTATTGTTCTAAAACCTCTGGATGGAAATCACGGAAAAGGCTCTTCCATTAATGTAAATGAATGGGAGGCTGCTAAAATAGGTCTGGAACACGCTCAAAAGTATTCAAGAAAAGTAATTGTTGAGAAATATATTACAGGGTATGATTTCCGTATACTGGTTATCAATAATAAAATGGTGGCAGCAGCAAGAAGAGTTCCTGCCCATGTTGTAGGTGATGGCGAACTGAACCTTCAGCAGCTTATTGAAAAGGAAAACAAAGACCCGAGAAGAGGTTATGGTCATGAAAATGTCCTTACCGAAATTGAGGTAGATAAAGATACTCTTGAACTTCTTGATAAACTTCAGTATACCCTGGAAACAGTTCCTCAAAAAGGAGAGATCGTTTATCTGAAGTCAACGGCTAATCTTTCAACCGGAGGAACGTCTATTGATGTAACAGATATGGTACATCCGGAAAATATCACAATGGCTGAACGAGTTTCCAAAATTATCGGATTGGATGTCTGCGGTATTGATGTGATGGCAGAGAATCTTACACAGCCTTTAAAAGAAAGTGGAGGGGCAATCATTGAAGTAAATGCCGCTCCGGGATTCAGAATGCACCTTGCTCCAAGCGAAGGATTACCAAGAAACGTGGCAGCACCTGTAGTGGATATGCTTTATCCACAGGGGAAACCTTTTACCATTCCAATCATTGCGGTAACGGGAACCAATGGAAAAACAACCACGACGAGACTTATCTCACATATTGTGAAAAGTAACGGCTATAGAGTAGGGTTCACCACTTCTGATGGAATCTATATTCAAAATACCATGTTGTCTAAAGGAGATACTACAGGGCCGCTTTCAGCAGAATTTATTTTGAAAGATCCTACAGTAGAGTTTGCTGTTCTGGAAACTGCCAGAGGAGGAATTTTACGCTCCGGACTTGGGTTTTCACAATGTGATATCGGTGTTTTAACCAATATTGAGGAAGATCATTTGGGAATGAATGATATTCACAATTTAAAAGATCTTACCAAAGTAAAAAGGGTAGTGCTGGACAGTGTAAAGAAAAGCGGTTGGAGTGTGTTGAATGCAGACAGCGAATATTCTATGAGGATCGTCAATGATCTCGATTCTAATGTAGCGATCTTCAGTATGGATGAAAATAATCCTCATATCGTAAAATTTGCGAAAGAAGGAAAAATCACGTGTGTCTATGAAGAAGGTTTTGTGACTATTAAAAAAGGAGACTGGAAAATTAGAATAGGAAAAGCCAAAGATTTCCCGATCACAATGGAAGGAAAGGCCAGATTTATGATTGAAAATGTATTGGCGGCAAGTTTGGCGAGTTACCTTTACGGATTCGGGATTGAAGATATTTCCAATTCTTTGAGAACCTTTATCCCAAGTGCTCAGCTTACTCCGGGAAGACTGAACGTTTTTAAATTCAAAAACTTTAAAGTTCTGATCGATTTTGCTCATAATCCTTCAGGCTATGAAGCGATTGAAGATTATCTTAAAAATGTAGAGTCCACGAAGAAAATTGGTATTATTTCTGGTGTTGGAGACCGAAGAGATGGTGATATCAGAGAATGTGGAAAGATTGCAGGAAGAATGTTTGATCATATCATTATCCGAAACGAAAAACATCTTCGAGGAAGAACTGAGGAGGAGATCAATGGATTGATTATCGAAGGAATGCAGTCTGCAGGAAAAGATGTAAGCTATGAGATTATTCCTAAAGAAATAGAAGCCTTGAAACACGCTATGGGAATGGCAGAAGAAGGAACGTTTATCACGGCTTTGAGTGATGTTATCTCCAATGCTATTGATCTGGTACAGGAATATCAGGCAAGAGAATTATTGGAAGACGATAAAAACGTATAAATAAATCTTTATCAACTTATTAAAATTGCAATACGAAATGAATAAAAACGTATTGCAATTTTTTTATACCCATAGCACTGCTGTTGATTTGCAAATACATTGTAAATACTTTTAACTTTTTTTAAAAGTGAAAAAAATAAAAAATTATTAACTTGCAGTACGATCGGTTTTTATGAAAAAGGCACTATTTATTTTCTTTCTTTATTTTTCTGTACAGTCTTATTCTCAAAACTATATTCCGGCAAAGCTGGATAGTATAACGAGTGTCTATAAGAATAAAGGAGAATATGAAAAGGTTTTCCAATACAATATAGCTGCACTTCAGTATTATAAAGAACATGATAACCCCGAGGGAGAGGCTTTGGCTAATATTAATATTGCTAATGCCCTTTCTACCTTTGATGAGCACCAGAAAAGCCTGCATTATCTGGATGAAGCTAAAAAGCAACTTAAATTAATCAATAATAATGGACTGAATGCCAGATTGTGTAATGAAATTGCAAGAAATTATGCTTTTTTAGGGCTTTATAATCAGGCTAATATTCAACTCAATAAATCGATAGAATATCTTAAGCATGCCCCTGATACAAAAGAGAACAGAAATTCTTTATTTTTTGTGTATATCTGGAAGTGGTCCAATTTTGAGGATTTAAAACTACCTGATTCTATTAACGCTATGCGGAAAAAAGGATTAAAAGATTTTCCCAATGAGCCTAAAATTTATGTAAGAATTGCAGAACAGTTTTTATCCAAGAAACAACATCTTGATTCCGTAGAATATTACCTGAATAAGGCATCTGGACTAGCCGTAGAAAATAACAGCTCTCTTCATGCTTACGGAGCTATCGCAACAAGACGTGGAAACCTGTACACTCTGAAAAAAGATTATCCGAAGGCGCTTGAATATTATCAGGAATCTTTACCCATCTATCTGAAAATAAATCGGGGTGCAGATATTATAGATACTTATAAAAAGATCTATCAAACTTATCTGGCTCTGCATGATATTCCAAAAGCAAATGAATATCTGGCAAAATATACCGAACTTAATGACAGCATCCAATCCGGAGAAAGAAAAGCTGTTGCTTCGGTCGTTAATAATCTTGCTATTGAACAGGAAAAAGAGAGGAATAACCTCTACATCATTATTGTTGCTATTGCTGGTATTGCTATTGTATCTATTGCCACAATATTTATGATTCGGAAACGGAATAAAAGAAGAGATCAGCTGCTTGAAGAACAGAAAAAACTCATCGGTGAGAAAATAATTGAAACAGATCAATTGAAAAAGAAAGTGGATACTTCCATTAATGAATTGTCTAAAATGGCTACCTCCAACAATCCTTTTTTTATAAGTAAGTTTAAAGAGGTTTATCCGGAATTTTATGAAAAACTAATTTCACAATATCCTGATCTTACCAATCATGATATTAAATTTATCGCTTATGTAAGGCTTAATCTGACCAATAAAGAAATCGGACAATGCGGAAATGTAACAGTAAGAGCTGTGGAAACCAAGAAATACAGGCTTAAAAAGAAACTAGAATTACCCGCTGAGATGGACTTAGGAACTTGGGTTTCAGGATTATAATTAAAATAAAAATGCCTCAGGTATTTCTGAGACATTTTATTGTGATGGATTATAATTTTTCAGACTTTTCTAAATAAGATAAGAGTTTATAAGCAATATCAATCCTTTCAGAATTAGGATAGTTTTTATTGGCAAGAATGACAACACCAATTTTTTTCGAAGGAACATACATTACATAAGCTCCAAAACCATTGGTAGCCCCGGTTTTATTAATCAATACATCTGTTGCCGGTTTCTGATGAGGAAGGATTTCCTTTACAGGATTGGGCTTAAAGGCCATATCCGCTGAATTTCCTTTTTGAAGCTGTTCCAGTGTTACCGGGTAATTATACTGCTCCCAGATAAGATCCTGCGTCATTTCTGAGGTGTTAAAATAGCCGGTATGAGTATTCATTACTGCAGCAGATAACTTACGGTCAATGTTTCCAATTCCCATATTCGCATCTACAAATGTAATCATATCCTGTGTACATGATTTCACTCCATAAGCTTCATCTGCCAAAACTTCAGGGTTTAAACGTATAGGTTCATTATTTTTGTTATAACCGAATGCATATTGGCTCATATTTTCAGCTGGTACTGTGTAAAATGTATTATTCAATCCCATTTTAGCAAAAACATTTTCAGTCATTGCTTTTGTGAAAGGTTGATTCATCGTTTTTCCTGCAATGATCCCTAGCAGACCAATGCTCGGATTGGTGTACATTCTTTGAGTGCCTGCCGGATAATCAGGCTTCCATGTTTTATAATACTGGATGAGTTGTTCATTATTCGTAATCTCCTCAGGCAGCTGCAGCGTAAATCCACCTGCGGTATGTGTTCCCAGATTATAAAGTTTTATTTGATCAAAAGCGGTGTTTTTAATTTCGGGCATATATTTGCTCACTGGGTCAGATAGGTTAAGTGTTCCGTTCACATGTGATAAACTGGCTAAAGTAGCCGTGAATGTTTTGCTTACAGAGCCCAGCTCAAATAACGTTTTATTGGTAACTTCTATCTGGTCTGCTTTTGAAGCCAGTCCATAATTGAAAAAAGTATGTTTTCCATCTATCGTTATGGCAATACTCAACCCTGGAATTTCATTTTTCTCCATGACAGGTTTCACCAGAGCATCCAAATAATTATTAAGATCTGACGCCTCCTCTTTCTTGGGATTATTACAGCTTGATAAAAAAGATAAACATAATACTGCAACAGATATGTTTTTTAAACTTCGCATAATTTTAAGATTTTATAATTGAATTTTTTACTTGTGTATACAGTGAGAAATTTCCTGAAGAATTTTAAGCGAAAGTAAAATAAATTTGCAGTATTATCTCTACTACAATTGCACTACAGTTATATATTTAATTGAATATTAGTATTTTGTAATTTTTTTGAAGAGCGTTTGAAATAGCAGGGAACTGTTAGAAAAGAATTAGCTGAAAGAATTTTATCCTTAGAAAAAGGTGATGGTGAAGTGGTATATGCTAAATAAGTTTCGGCTGAACCAAAGGTTCAGCCGAAGCCTGTTTTTTCAAAAATTAAAAGATATACTATTATTTACAGTAATTGTATCAGGTTTTACTCTTATAAGTTTTCCCAGGTTTTCTTAATTTTCTGCATTTTAACAAGGTAGAAATACAAAGGAATAAGTTCAAGTCTTAGTGTAAAACTAATATTGGGAAAAGTAAAAGGTATAATCACCATCATAATTAAACAAATAGCAATGCCTATAATTGCATCAGCTATTGCGGCCTGTACAGCCCATTTTTGTTCAAACCAAAGTCCATAGGCAACAATACCTTTATATAGAAAAAGGGAAGATATCAAAAGTCCTATCATTGAATAGGGATGGTTTGCTTTTATTCCATATAAGGATAAACTAATATGAGTTAAAAAAGAACCTGCCATCAACAAAATAGCAGCTATTGCTCCTCCAATTAAAAAGAACCATAAGAAAATTTTAATCCACGTGGGTAATAGATTTCTTCTTCGGGTTAAAGCAGTGTTTTCAAATTCTGCAAAAGGTGTTGACCTTTCTTCCATGTATATTAGTTTTTAAAGTTATTTATCCAAAAAAAGCATTCGAGCTTCCGATCCAGATGGCGTCTTTTTTATTGAAGTCTACATTTACCATTGCTGCTTTGGTCATTCTTCCCAGATTTTCCAATAGGATAGGACGGTCGTCATTTTCCCGCCAAATATACAACAAACGGATCTCTGCTTTTGAAAATTCTCCATTGATATCCTCAAAAATAGGTTCATAAGTTACCTTTCTCTGCAGAATATAGTTTTCTTTATCCTGAATAGCTTCGGTAATTTCCTTGGTAGGATTCAGGTCAACTCCACTTCCTGCAAACGAAAATAAGGGTTTCAATACAAAATTTTCAAGGTTTTCATTTTCCGGAAACTCATGCAGGAAATAACTCTTTGGAACAAACTGATGCTTTAATAAAGGCAAAAGAAACTTTGATATTTTAAAGAACCAGTTCGGGTGTGTTACCCATTTTACATCAACTTCTTCACGGAAGTCAAACTCTGTAACAAGATCAGGAATATTGTCCAGTTCATCAAATATAACACGGTTGTAGATTCTCTTGATTTCTGTCAGCTTTCCATTATTTTCATAATACAGTTTTTTACCTTCCTTTTTTACTTTGGTAAGACATACTGTTTTTATACCCAGTAATTTCTCTGTTAAGGCAAAATCGATAGCTGTCTTCTGTTTTTCCGGGAAAATTTCAAGCAGAATTACATTTTCAGGATCTTCGTCGCCTACAATCAGTTCCTTCAAATAATTTTTGAACGTTTCATGAGGCATAGGATTTTTGATTTCAGAAAGAAAAGGATAGACTTCACAATACGTTTCTTCATATACTTTCTGGAAAGCATACAGAGAAGGAAAAGCCTGAAGTTCTATCAGCTGAGGTTCTATCTCTCCATTTTCACTTTTGCAGACTCCAAAATCTATGGTGAAAAAATGAGGCTGATCTGTATCATTGGGAACCCAGCAGTTATCAGGAATGGCTTTTTGAAGAGCCTCTTTTGGCATTGCTTTGATCTGGCTGATGATACTTTCGCTGGCATCTATAAGTTTGCTTTCAAACTCTTTAGTAAGGAAAATGGGACTTTCTGAAACTCTGAAAGTAGGGGCTATTCCTCCTTTTTGTAATAATATATCTTTTAATTGATTGTATTTTTCATCCGAAAACTCCTGATTAAACTGTTTTCTGTATTTTGGGATCATATTTTTTTTCTTTTGTGATGTTAAAAAAATCGAGCATTTCTGCCCGATTGTTATAGTATGGAAGCTTGAAGCTGGAAGAGGGGTTTTCAAATCTAATAATATTAATATTTTTAGTTCATGAATAAAAGGATATTTAGTAGTCTTAACGAATAATAACTTCCAGCATCCTTCTTCCGGCCTCCAGCTTTTAAACCTTTTAAACCAAAGATTCAGCTTCTTTCAAAATGTTTTTTTTTGCAAACTGAAGAAACCTCGGCAGGATTTGATTTCTGGTCAGGATGATTTTGTCTTCATCATCTATTCTGTCCATAGTTTCAAGATACTTTTCCATTCCGAAGTTTTCGATCATGGCTTCTCTGTTTTTTTCATCTTTCAGATTTTCAATCAGAGATTCAGGATTGGCTTCAGGGTGAAATTGTGTTCCGAATATCTCTTCCGAAAAACGAACGGCCATTATCGCTCTTTCCAGATTAATATGAGGACGGAACTTTTCAATGGCCATAACAGTCATTCCAAGTTCTTCAAAACGGTCATGATTCGGCTCAATAAACTGGTACGCTCTGGAATCTACAGCATAAAAAGGATCCTGAAGATTTTTGAATAAAAATTCCTCTTTACCTTCATCCGTCTTATGAACAGGCATTACTCCGAAAGAATAAGATTTTCTTTTGCAGATATTTCCCAAATTCCAATGAATACTTGCCAGCTGGAATGAATGACAGATCAGGAAAAGATATTTTTTATCCTCACTGTATTTATTGTGTTCAAAAACAGAGTCTAAAAAATCAGCAAATCTGTCTTCCCAGGCAAGACCTTCACGATGTGGATTTCCTGGTCCGCCGGAAGAAATGAAAATATCAAAATCTCCGATTTCCGGCATTTCATCTTTAAATCTCACATCAAATGTCTTGATGATAACATTTTCTTCAGAGTTCTGCTTAAATGCTTCGGAAATCTCTTTAATGTTTCTAAAGCCTTGATTCACATGGTTGTTGTTCATGTCAAGCAGAGCAATTCGAATATCTTTCATTACATCATATTTTTTGTAAAGTTACCAAAAAAATTATGAAGCTGGCTCACCATGTGTTATACCGTACTCCGTTTCAGAAATCATATAATCAACCACTTTCGTTAAATCACCTGTTTCTTTATAGATTTTAAGCTGTCTGTCTGCACCGGTTCCGTTTTCAAGAATCTTCCAGGCATATTCCACTTCATGGCGGCATCCTAAATCGTCTACTACATCATCAATAAACTCTAAAAGTTCTTTTAATAGATGAGGATAAGGCACAGATTCTTCTTTCCCGAAATCAATCAGATGGGCTTCGATACCACTTTTGGAGGCACGCCATTTGTTTTCGTTCAATAACAGTCTTCTGTAGCTTCTGAAACTTAAATTCTGCTGGTGAAGTTTATAGATTTTAGCAACAAGACATTGCATGATGGCAGCAAGACATACCGTTTCATCAATTCTCAAAGGCATATCACAGATTCTGAATTCAATCGTAGGATAGAATGGGTGAACACGCAGATCCCACCAGATTTTCTTAGCATTATCGATGGTTCCTGTTTTTACCAGAAGATCTACATAGCTGTCAAATTCTGCCAGAGAGTTAAAATAACTTGGAATACCTGTTCTTGGGAATTTTACGAAGATTTCCTGTCTGTACGATTTAAAACCTGTATATCTTCCAATCCAGAATGGCGAATTGGTGGACAAAGCATAGACGTGAGGAAGAAAATAACGCATAACATTCTGAATTCTAACGCCTTCTTCGCGGTTAGGGATTCCAATGTGAACATGCAGTCCGAAAATAAGATTTTCACGGGCAACATCTCCCATATCATCCACGATCTTTATATATCTTTCTCCCTGAGTGATATTGTTGTCAGACCAATGAGAGAATGGGTGAGTACCCCCTCCGGAAACACGCAGTCCCTGTTCGTGAGCGGTATTAATGAGATGGCGTCTTAAATTCGTTAATTCTGCTCTGGCTTCCTGAATATTTTGGCAGATACCTGTTTCCATTTCAATCATGGATTCGTGCATTTCGTGCTTTAAGTTTTCACTTAAAACAGCTTTACCGCCTTCAATGATTTTTGAAACGTGAGAAACAAGATCTCTGCTTTCAACATCAATGATTTGATATTCTTCTTCAATTCCAATAGTAAACTGATGATGCATTTGTTTTGTGTTTTTTAATTTTTTTCAATGTTATTTAATGGAATCTTTCACAAAGGTTCCCCAAGTAATATTAGGTTTCCCAGAAACATATTCTTTAGCTTTTTCTATAGCCAGTTTTGCAGCATGCTCTATAATCCATGCAAAGTTTTCTTCTCCTACAGAATTTTTATCCGCATCAGGAGCAGGGTTGCAGAAGTCAATCGCATAAGGAATACCATCTCTTACTGCAAATTCTACCGTATTGAAATCATATCCCAAAGCTTCATTCATGGTAATGGTATAATCATGAATAGTCTTCAGTAGTTTTTCAAGTTCTTTACCTTGCGTCTGGTGAGTAGTGGCATATCTCAAATGAGGAGCATTTCTTGGCTCATAAGGCATGATATGAACATATTTTCTTCCCAAACAGTAAACCCTGTAATAGTCATCAAAAATAATTTCTTCTTGTACCATCATCACCAGTTGCTCTGTTTCTCCTAGTTTGTTCCAAAGATCATCCGGATTCTCAACTCTGTAAACGCTTTTCCAGCCGCCGCCGTCATGAGGTTTCATGTATGCCGGAAATCCTACATAATTGAAGATATATTCCCAGTCATGAGGAAATTTCAAGTTTCTGAATGAAGTTTCGGAAGTATTGTCCGGTCTTTCGTGTGACGGAAGCAAAACTGTCTTAGGAAGCGGAATTCCCAGTTTAGACATTAGGGCATTGTTGAAAAATTTCTCATCTGCACTCCACCAAAACGGATTGTTGATTACATAAGTACCGTTAAGTGCTGCATTTTTCAAATAAGCTCTGTAAAAGGGAACGTCCTGCGAAATTCTGTCGATGATCACTGCATAGCCATAATCTGCACCCTGTTCCAGTTTGTCTATGTTAACAGGTTCAGCCACGATTTCTCCACCTCCAAGTTCATTCACTTTGTCTATAAATGCCCAGGGAAACGTGTCTTCCATACCGAAAAGAATTCCTACTTTTTTTGCCATAATTTTTGTTTTTAAGATGGATGTATATTTTTTCTATTTGTCTTTTTTTGTTTTTTTAAGAGAAGAATGTTCCTATAAATGTAGGGAAAACCATTCTCCATAACGGCCAGTCGTGGCCTATCCATTTTCTTTCATCATACCAGAAGTCTATGCCTTTTATTCTTAAGATTTCTGCCATTTCTACATTTTTTTCTTTGCAGATATCCTGATCAGAAGTACTCAGTACAATATGCATATGCTTGTATTTCCATGCCTCATCAGTTCTTACAAATTCTCGTGGACAGTTGAAATATACCAGATCATCAGAATAGCCATCCATAAAGTTTCTTATACTGAAAGCGCCTGAAAGGCAAAACAGGTGGGAAACCACATCAGGAAACCTGAAAGCAAAATTGGCAGCGTGATACCCTCCAAAACTTGCTCCGGCTACAGCTACGCGATGGGTCTTGTGAAGTTTCTGAATATAAGGTACAAATTCTTTGATCAGAAACTGTACATACCGCTCATAGTTTCTTATTCTTTGCTGAGGAGATATTTTGTCATCATAAAAACTCCAGCTGTCGATGGTCTGTACATTGTAAAGCTTTACTTTTCCCTGTTCAATAAACCAGTTGATACTTCCGTTAAGATGAAAGTCATGGTTCTGGGTGTATTGACCCTGGGAAGTAGGAAACATGATGATAGGATGACCATAATGCCCGGTCACTTCTACCTTGAGACTTGTTCCCAATATATTTGAATAATAATCTGTATGTTCTATATGAGGCATTTTTCCGTGTTTAATTTTAAAATTGTATTGATGCTAATTTGATAAATTCAATTCCTTCAGGCTGATTAATGAAATTGGTAATATGTTTTGCCATTTTCCAGAACCGATTTCCTAAATTACATTTTATAACAGGTTCTTCCTGCAGCTTGTATATTATGAATTCAATAATATTTTGAAAGTCAGTATCTTGCTTTATGATTTAGGAGCTGAGCTTGCTGCTTTTGGGAGGCAGGATGTTCAACATATCCGCATGAATCATTTCTGCAGCAGAATCCAGCCTGTCCTGTACAACTGAAGCATCGCTGGATTTGTAAACAATCCCGACGTGATAATCTATTGGAAGGAATTTTACAACCTCTTCACATTCAAAATTGCTGTAGTTCGGTTCTTTATCTTTAATCAGAGCAACAATCAGCCCGGAATAGTATCCTGTAGGTGGTGAAACATTGTAGTCATTACCCCTTAAAAGAGCATCCTCAATCTTTGCCCATTCTCTCCAGATATTGATGCCGCTTGAAGCTTCCACCAGATCCGGAATATGCGCTCCGCCAACCCTTGAAGAGGTTTCAAGGAAATACCATTTTCCGTCTTCTTTTCCACGGATAAACTCTGTATGGGTAGCACCATTAATCAGTCCGAAATTGGAAAGTACGCTGGCGTTAATTTCGTCCAATGCTTTAAACTCTTCAGAATACCGGCCTAAGGTTTTGGATCTGAATACTCCACCTTCATGAGAAACCTGCATAGGAGGAGCAAGGTATTTCGAGGCAGAAGTGAATATAATTTTTTTATTAAAAGTAAGGCTGTCTACATGATAAACGTCTCCTGGTTTAAAACTTTCCAGTAAAAAAAGATGACGTTCTTCGCCCAATGTTTCTAATGCCTCAGAAAGCTGCTCTTTGGATGTAATTTTTTTGATTCCCGATGCGGAAGCTTCAGAACGGGGTTTCAGTACCCATGGTGCAGGAACTCGGTCTGTAAATTCATTCACCTCATCGTCATTGAATACCGCTGTGAATTCAGGAACACTGATCCCGGAATCTTTTGCTTTTTGGCGCATAGCCAGTTTGTCTCTGAAATATCGGTGGGTAGTCTGTCCCATGCCCGGAATGCGGAATGTTTCCCTGATGAGTGCTGCTTTTTCTACGTCATAATCATCCAAAGCCACTACAGCATCTACTTTTCTGGTTTTCATCAGGTGGGAAAAACCCTGAATAAGATGTTCCAGATTCCATACAGATGGCTTAAGTTCAGGCATATAAAAGGTTTCTTCAATGGCATGCCAGGGCCAATCCTTTTCTTTGAGGTTTTCCGAAGTTACGAGGATGATTTTATTGCCGAGTTTCTTCATTTCGTCCATAAAATCGTAGCCCTTGTAGTAGCACGAAATACACACAATAGTTTTCTTCTCCATATAATGTTTTTTAAGATTTAGTGTATTTTCAAAAATAAAAGCATTTATTTGTTATTTTATTAATAGTAAAAAATACAATATCGTGCGTTTTTGAAAATCCACTAATCAAGTATACAGAGTTTTTTTTAAAAAAACTAATTTTTAGTGATAATTTTCAATTAAATTCACGAGCAGTTGAACCCCATAACCTGTTGCTGCTTTTTCCCTGGCATAGCCTACATTCCCAAAGGCTACTCCGGCAATATCCAAATGCGCCCATTTAGGGTGGCTTTCAATGAATTGCTCTAAGAATTTTGCGGCAATAATACAGTCTCCAATCGGTTTTAAAGAGATGTTTTTAATATCCGCTACATCAGATTGAATATCGTCTTTCCAGACATCCCATAGAGGGAGATTCCAAACTCTCTGATTGGTTAGATCTCCGGTTTTGATCAGATTGTTTTTCAATTCTTCATTATTGGAAAACATAGCGGCGCAGGTGTCTCCAAACATTCTTACTGAGCTTCCCGTTAAGGTAGCCAGATCGATCAGGAAGTCTGTTTTGTAGTTTTTAGAAAGATAAGACAGTCCGTCTGCAAGAATCAATCGGCCTTCTGCATCAGTATCAAGTACTTCAATGGTTTTTCCGTTGTAGGCTGTGATCACATCACTCGGAAGCAGGGCTTTCTCTGAAACAGCATTGTCTGTAATAGGAAGTACAGCAATAATATTCACCGGAAGCTGCATTTCAGCGGCATAAATTAGAGCTCCTATAACAGCTGTAGCACCTCCCATATCAGATTTCATATAGTGAAGGTTGGCAGAACTTTTAATAGATATTCCTCCCGTATCAAACAAGACGCATTTTCCTACCAGTCCGAAAGTTTTGGCATTTTTAACCGTAGTTTTATATTCTAAAATAGTGAAAGCGGCATCATAAGCACTTCCTTGATTAACGGAAAGATATGCTCCCAATCCAAGTTCCTCACATTTCTTTCTGTTAAAAACGGTGTGTTTTAATTCATATTTTTTAGCCAGATTTTTAAGATATGCACTTAAGGTGTCCGGCCTTTTTAGATTGGCAGGTTTGTTGAGCCATTCCTGACAGGCAGTTTGTCCGTTAATCAGAGCTTCTGTTTTCTGGCTGATATGGTCTAATTTTTTCTGGCTTAAATTTTCAAAGTGCAATTCAAATTTTACATTCCAGAAAGCATGTTTTTTATCAAATGGATAGTTGTAAGTTCCTGCTAAAAGCCCTTTTACAAATTCTTCGAACTGTTGTTCGTTCAGGAAATCTGCTAATGCTAATGTAGGGACTGCCTGCAGTTTTTCTTTCTGTGTCTGTGAAAATTTAGCAGCCACCTGCTGGATTTCGAAATTTTGTAAGGTAGATTTTCCTAATCCGATGAAATAAGTAATTCCTTCTTCATGGGCATTCACAAAAACCTCATATTTCTTTCCTGTGAAGAAAGTGGAAATGTTTTTATTGAAATTTTTACTGGTTTTTGTCCATTCTTCTTCGGTGAACAGATGGAAAACCTGAGTGTAATTTTTGTTTTTTTTATTGATTAATTTCATAAATAGATGTTATTTTTTCTAAAGTCATAGATCATTGCTGTCTGAAAATTTTCTTCAGCGATTTTATATGCTTAGTTTTTAATGCTTTGTTGTTGGGGTTTTACTTCTACAGGGTTTTCTGTATTGTCATAAAACAGCCATTCTATAGCCCTTGGAAATTCCTGTGACCAGTAAAATTCATTGTGAGTGCCTTCCGGATTAATATTGGTTTTAAATTCAAAATCGAAAAGCTTTTTTTCTTCCCATCTTTTCAGGTATTCTTCAAAAATATGAATCCTTTTAACCATTTTAGAGCCTTCCTGGCCGCCACCATACAGATAAATCTTGGTCTTAAACGGAACTCTGAAATTCATCATCGGGAAGTTGTTGTTCGGTTCTACCCAAAGAGACGGAGAGAAGATTAATAGCTTGGAATATACTTCAGGATAAAGAAACCCGCTGTATATACTGATCAGTGCGCCCAATGAGCTGCCCCCGATTCCCGTATTGTCGCGGTCTTTTTTAGTTCTGTAGTTTTCGTCTACGAAAGGTTTTAAAGTATCCGCAATGAAGCGGATGTATTTTTTTCCTTCAGAACCATTGGCCACATGATCATTATCAAAAATATATTCTTTAATTCTTTCCTCGCTGCCATGTTCTATGGCAATGATAATAAGATCTCCACGGCCATACTCTGCAAGGATAGAGAGTTTTTTGTCGATTTCCCAATTGCCGAATCCGCTTCCTTCATTGAATAGGTTTTGTGCATCCTGCAGATACAGTACGGGGTAACTCTTGTCGGTAGTGTGATAGTCATAAGGAAGAACTGCCCAAACCTTTCGGTAACGGTCAAGCTGTGGAATGTAGAATTTTTCGGAAATGACTTCTGCAATAGGATAGTATTCTTCTTTGAACGGTCCCCAGTTTAATCTCCATTTTTGTACAGAATCGGAAGTTTTACCCACTGATTTCTTTACTTTCCGGTTGGGCGTTATGTTTCCATACTGATCCAGTTCCACATTCTCCCAGCCTCCTTTTGTGAATTTGTACTCGATTTCTTCGGCAAGGAGCTGGTCTTCAATTTCTATAAAATAATTGGAGGGATCTGTTTGCTGGAGCTGGAAATTGTAATCTTTAGGATTCCAGCTGTTGAAATTTCCGGTGATAAATACCGGTCTGTCGTCTTTTTCTTCTGTATAAAGTTCAAACCTCATCGTATGTGTTTAATAAAATAGTGATGCTAAATTTATAAAAAAAGATTGTTTTGAAATCATAAAAATGTGAGCTAAAAAATGATATATTTGATTGAAAGACAAAACACGAAATGATATTGATAATTATTTGATGAATAATTAATCGCTATTGTCAGTATTTTTCGTAGTTTCAGGGAAATTATAAATACAAACCGATCTTGATGAATTCTGTTAAAACCTACACGCTTTTCACCGATCATGATGTATATCTTTTCAAAGAAGGTAGACATTATAAGCTGTATGGCAAATTTGGAGCTCATTCTGCAGAAAAAGATGGCGTGAAGGGCGTATACTTTTCAGTGTGGGCACCTAATGCAAAGAAAGTTTCCGTGATCGGAAATTTTAATAACTGGAATCATAAAGATCATATTTTGTTTCCCAGATGGGATGAATCCGGAATTTGGGAAGGATTTATTGAGGGATTAACCTGGGGTACATTATATAAATATGCTATTGAAACTCCCGGAGGCGAGATTCTGGAAAAAAGTGATCCCTATGCATTGAGCTGGGAACAGAATATTCAGGCTGCATCTTTGGTTTCTACTACATGGTATGAGTGGGATGACCAGGAATGGATGGACAGCCGATGGAAAAAAAACAGACTTGAAGCTCCAATATCAGTCTATGAACTGCATCTGGGGTCTTGGGTAAGAGAGGGGGACCAGCCCCAACGTTTTTTAAATTATAGAGACATTGCTGAAAAACTGGCTCCTTATATAAAAGAAATGGGATTTACCCATGTAGAATTTATGCCAGTGATGGAGTATCCTTACGAACCAAGCTGGGGATATCAGATCACTGGTTTTTATGCGGCAACTTCACGCTTTGGCTCACCACAGGATCTGATGTTTCTTATTGATGAACTTCATAGAAACGAAATTGGTGTCATTCTGGACTGGGTTCCATCCCATTTTCCGGGAGATGCTAATGGTCTTCATCGTTTTGACGGATCATATCTGTATGAACATGAAGATCCGAGAAAAGGATTCCATCCTGATTGGAAATCACATATTTTCAATTATGGAAGAAATGAAGTGAAATCTTTTCTGATTTCCAATGCCATGTTCTGGCTGGATCGTTATCATGCAGATGGATTGCGTGTGGATGCAGTCACCTCAATGCTTCATTTGGATTATTCAAGAAATGAAGGCGAGTGGGAACCCAATATTTATGGAACCAATGTAAATCTGGAGGCTAAAGCTTTTCTGCAGGAATTTAATACAGCCGTTTACAAGGAATTTGGTGATAATATCATGACGATAGCAGAAGAAAGTTCAGATTTTCCTATTCTTACAAAACCCGTTCATGATGGCGGCGTAGGTTTTGGAATGAAATGGATGATGGGCTGGATGCATGATACACTGGATTATTTCAAAGAAGATTTTCCTAACCGTAAGTTTCATCATCATAAGCTCACCTTTGCTTCCATGTATATGTATAATGAAAATTATATGATGCCTTTGTCACATGACGAAGTCGTACACGGAAAAGCCAGTCTTATCTATAAAATGAAGGGTGATGAATGGCAGAAATTTGCCAATTTGCGGGCTCTATATGTATATATGTATACCCACCCAGGAGCCAAGCTTCTTTTTATGGGGGATGAATTCGGGCAGACCAGTGAATGGAATTTTACCAGAAGTCTCGACTGGCATTTGCTGGAATATCCCGTTCACAAAGGAATGCAGGAAATTGTAAAAGAACTGAATCATCTGTACAGATCTGAAACGGCTTTTTACGAAAATCAGTTTGATAAACATGGTTTTGAATGGGTGGAAGCCGATGATCTCGAAAACTCGGTGTATATCTATCTGAGAAAAGGGAAAAGAAAAGATGATGTCTTGATGGTTGCTTTAAATCTGGCACCCAAAGTATTGGATTATAAAATTGGGATTCCTGCAGGGACACATTGGGAAGTTGTTTTAAGTTCCGATGATAAAAAATACAGCGGAAGCGGGGTCGAACCTGAAATAGTGGAAGAGAAATATGAAGAATGGAGAGGGTACCCAAAAACAATGACAGTGAAGCTGCCACCATTGGCGGGAATTATTTTACGACAGAAGAAAGATAAAAAGTATAAATTACACAGAATTAAACACAAGAGATAAAGAATGGTTATTTATCATTTAAGTACAGAATGTTATCCTGTAGCAAAAGTAGGAGGCCTGGCGGATGTAGTGGGAGCACTTCCGAAATATCAGAATAAAATAAAAGGAATAGATGCTAAGGTAGTAATGCCATGGTATAATAAAACCTTTGTTTATGATCATGAATTTGAATTGGTTTTTGATGGGTTTATTCATCAGGGAACCAATATGCTGCAGGTTCAGGTGCTGAAAGAAAAGACAAATGTGTTGGGATTTGAGCTGTATATGGTGAAAATTCCCGGATTATTAGATCGAGAGAATCCTTATGGATATCAGGATGAAAGCTTTCAGTTTCTGGCTTTTCAACATGGGGTACTGCATTGGCTGTCTGCCATGAAAATTCGTCCGGATGTACTGCATTGCCATGATTATCATACCGGTCTGGTTCCTTTTATGGTAGAAAACTGCCCGGAATTCGGATTCTTGAAAGGAGTGAAAACAATAGGAACCATCCATAACGGAGAATATCAGGGTATGATGAGCTGGAATATGGCCAATTATATGCCTTCTTTCGATGCTTACAAATGGGGATTGATGGATTGGAACGGATTCATGAACCCTTTGGCCAGTATGATTAAATGTGCCGATGCTTTTACTACCGTTTCCGAAGGATATCTTGAAGAACTTTTTATCAGCTTCCGAGGACTCGAAAGTCTCGTTCGCCAGGAATTCGGGAAAGCGTATGGAATCATCAATGGTATTGATACTGAAGTCTGGAATCCAGAAACCGATCCGATGCTGGATTTTAATTTTAACAGTAAAAATGCAGTTGCTCAGAAAAAGAAAAATAAAGAAAAGCTCTGTAAAGAATATGGTCTGAAACCTGAACTCCCTTTATTTGCCTTTATCGGAAGATTCGCTACAGAAAAAGGAGCAGATTTCCTGCCGGATGTAGTATGGAGAAGTATTAAACAAAGCTACGGAGCTTTAAATATTATGATTCTCGGCTCAGGAAATACCTACATTGAAAACAAATTGAAAGAATACGACTATACCTACACCAATTTTGCATTGGATCTGGGATATAAAGAACATCTTTCCCATAAGATATATGCCTCGGCAGATTTTCTTTTGATGCCATCCAGGGTAGAGCCTTGCGGACTGAATCAAATGTATTCTATGAGATACGGAACCGTTCCTGTAGTAAGATATACAGGAGGACTCAGAGATACCGTAGAAGATATTTCAACAGGAGGAGCAGGACTGAATTTTACTTATCCGGGTGTAGATGATATTGTACATGCGATGAACAGGGCAATGGCAATTTATAATCAAAAGGGAATGATGGAAGAACTTATTCATGCCAACATGAATTTTGATTTTGCATGGGAGAAATCTGCAGAAAAATACATAGCTTTATATAATAGCTAAATATGAGAAAGCTTTTTTCATTTCTATTAATAATAATTATAGTCTCTTCCTGTAAAAAAGAAGATGACGGACTCCGTAATGGTTATTTCTGGCTATACGGGGCTGGTCTTAAAGATAGATATGGAGAAGAAGCGACCAATGGTATTTCTGAAAAATGGAAAATAAAAACAGTAGATGCCGGCGGATGTATTATTGATGACGAGCTGGAAAAAAAGATAAACAGGGCGAATAAAAAAACACTAGCCGCTATTACAAAAAAATATGGTAAAGGCTGGGAAACAAAATATGATAAGGATATAGAAAATTTTGCCTTGAAAAGCGCAGATGTAATGGATGTGCTGATTGTAAATAAAATGTTCAGAAGCAAATTGAAAGACCACAATATTCCTATTGATGATGTGGATAAACAGGTTAAAGAACTTAATGATCAGGGAGAATACGAAGTGGCAATAGTTAATTCAAATCTGAAATATGAAAATAAAGAATGCTTTAAAGTAGCAGTAAACACTAAGAACCGAACAGTAAACTTAATAAAATAAAAAAACGCAAGATATTTATGAATCGAAATGTAATCTCCATTGTTTTAGGAGGAGGCAGAGGGACAAGACTATTCCCGTTAACGTATTCCAGATCAAAACCAGCTGTTCCTATTGCGGGAAAATACAGACTGGTAGATATTCCAATTTCAAACTGCCTGAATTCAGGACTGAATAAAATTCTGGTTTTAACACAGTTTAATTCCGCTTCTCTCAATTCACACATTAAGAACTCTTACCATTTTGATATTTTCAGCAAAGGCTTTGTCGATATTCTGGCAGCAGAGCAGAATGTAGAAAATGACAGTTGGTATCAGGGTACTGCAGACGCTGTACGTCAGTCGATGAAGCACCTTGAAAAATATGATTATGACTATATTCTTATTCTTTCAGGAGATCAGTTGTATCAGATGGATTTCAGAGAAATGCTGGATTTTCATATTGAAAACGGAGGAGATCTTACCATTGCTACCATTCCGGTGAATGCAAAAGATGCCACTGGTTTTGGAATCTTAAAATCGGATGATGAAGGAAACATCACTTCTTTCTATGAAAAGCCGGATTATGATTTGCTGGAAGGGATGAAATCTGAAGTTTCAGAAGCTAATAAACATACAGGAAAAGAATTCCTTGCTTCTATGGGAATCTATATTTTCACTAAGAATATCCTTAAAAAGATGTTTGAAGAAGGAGCAGGTGATGACTTCGGAAAAGATATCATCCCAAGTTCCATCGGAAAATACAAGACATTGAGCTATCAGTATGAAGGCTACTGGACAGATATCGGAACTATAGAATCGTTTTATGAAGCCAATCTTGACCTTTGTCTGGATCTGCCTCAGTTTAACCTTTTCTCTTCTTCTCCTATCTATACCAGAGCAAGGATGCTTCCGCCATCAAAAATAAATGGTTCATACGTAAGTAAAGCTGTTTTTGGAGATGGATGTATCATCATGGCAGATAAAATTGAAAATTCCGTGATTGGAAACAGAACAAGAATAGATAAAGGAAGTACCATCGTGAATTCTTACGTTATGGGAGCCGATTTCTACCAAAATACAACAGAAATTGTCCTTAATGACAGAGGCGGCCGTCCTAATATGGGAATTGGAAAATACTGTTACATAGAAAAAGCAATTCTTGATAAAAACTGTTACATTGGTGATAATGTAAAGATCATCGGTGGTAAACATATTCCTGATGGTGATTATGGAACTTATTCCGTTCAGGATGGGATTGTGGTTGTGAAAAAAGGAGCTGTAATTGCGCCGGGAACACATATCGGATGAAGAGGAGGAAGCAAGAGCAAAGCCAGAAAGTAATCAAAAGTCTACAGGCGATTTCTGTCCAACAGTCCCCTTCAGCTTCCCTCACCCAGCTTCCCGCCTTTAACCAGGTTAATTATTGTTAAACATACAATCAGAGTGATCAACATATTGTTCACTCTTTTTATTGTAAAGAAATACAATTCAATAATTCTGATTCTTGACAACCAATAAAAACACAATTTAAAAAAGAAAGCTATTCTAAATGAAATGTAAACAAGCTCTTTTTAAAACACTTTTAATCTTAACTACTTTAATATCTGAATGCTTTGCATCACAAACAGTTACCGTTCGAGGAATAGCCAGAGATTCTTCAAATAACCTTATAGCAATTAGCGTAAATGATACAATAAGAAAGTTTAGAGATAAAGCATTTGAAAATAATGATTGGAAAGGATATGATGCGCTAGCTACTAATAAAAATCTTTATACAATACCTGATTCTGCTGGCAACTATGTCATAACAGCAAAGGTTACAGATACATTGTATTTTTCTAAAAGAAAGTATGTCACCCAAAAATATAAAGTTGCAGATATAGTAAAGAATAATATTCAGGTTCATTTAAATCGCGCACAATGTATTCCTAATAAAGAATGTAATCAGAAAATTCCATCAAAGTTATATATTTTCGTAGGAGAAAAAATAAATGTTACTTCTGTAGACAGATCTCAATATTGTGGTGAAATGATGGATAGCGAATATAAAGCCGAATATAAAATTGAACAGGAGTTTTCTGAACATTGTCCTTCTTCAAAAATTGTTTTTACAGCTTATGACCACAATAGTACGTATGAATTTGATTTTAGAAACTATGATCATATATTAGTTTTTGTGGGAGAATATTGCGGTGATTTAATTCATTTGAAATATCAGTTTTTTCCTTTATACAAAACAGCTGATGGAAGATGGGCAACCCCAGTGAAGCTTAAAGCAGAACAGATATATCAACTTGACCAATATACACCTTCTAAAATAGAATTTGATCAATCTGTCAGTTTTGATTTGCCCAATGATTTATCTGAAGAGCAAATTGCTCAATTAAGAAAATATAAATTTCCTGAAAAACATTATGATATTAAGGATCACAAAGCTATTCCAATAATGGGAAGATATGCAGAAGATTTAGTGAAAATCTGGAAGGTGGCTTATGAGAAAAACGAAGAATAAATTAACAAAAAATAATGAGAGATCGATGTTAGAAAATGGAAGTTATGAAAGCTAGGGTAGAACTTTAATCTTTTTATATGAAATTGTGGTTTAAGCAATTGTTTGAAGAATTTTCAATCAAAAGTCTACAGGCGATTTCTGCCCAACAGTCCCCTTCAGCATCCCTCACCCAGCTTCCCGCCCTCAACTAGGTTAATTATTGTTAAACATACAATCAGAGTGATCAGCATATTGTTCACTCTTTTTATTTATACTATTTTTGTGCGATGCGTATTTTTAAGATATTAACTTTTATCGTTATTGTGTTGGGGGGAGCTTATGCGGCTTCCATGTATTATTTTGTGGACGAAAGTAAAAATTTTACTATTGAAAAAGAGATTGATTATCCGGTAGATAAAGTTTTTTCTCAGTTTAATAACCTGCAGAATTTTACAAGATGGAACAATTTTTTTACCAGTTCACAATCTATCGATATTGATTATTATACGCCATATGAAGGGCAGGGAAGTGCCATCAGCTATGTAGATCCTAAAAATGATACCGATGGAGAAATGTTCATCAGGTATGAGAACCTTAATAAGACCCTGAAATACCAGCTTTTTGAGGATGAAAACGAAAATCCAACGCTGGTTGATGTTAAATTTAAGCCCGTTTCTGCTGAAAAAACAAAAATTATCTGGTACGTACATACCCCGAAATTATCTGTCTGGAAAAGAGTAGGAAACTTTTGGACGGAAGACCGTTTTGCTGAAAATATCAACAAAAGTATGGTGAATCTTAAAAATTCTTTAGGAAATAAAGTAGAAAAAGACAACCAGATGGCAGCCATCAAATACGACAGTCTGATGGTGGAAAATGAAGAAGACAAACTTTTATTGGGAATCAATGTAAGTACTTCGAACAAAAAAGATGCACTTTACAAAAATATCGTTATGAATTATAACAAAGTCTATAATTTCGTGACGATGGACCTTGGGAAAAGAGATGATGAATTTGGATATCCAATCCTAATCACAGATGCAGATAATTACAAAGACAAGGAGGTTTCTTATTTCCTCGGAATTCCACTTTCTAAGAAAATTGGAGTATCGGATAATAATTTCAATTTTAGGTCCGTAAATCCGTCTCAAAATTACGTAATGTACTACAAAGGGAACTATGAGGGCCGAATTCGGGCAATTCAACAGCTCATTCAGAAAGCCAAAAAAGACGAGATGCGCTTCGGAGATATCCGCCAGACCTTTATTGAACGTCCGATGGAAGGTCAGGAGGTAAACGTTAAGCTCTCATTATCAGTGTATAAGTAATTTTTATTTAATTATTTTTTTCTTAAGTTTTTTTAACGGTTTCAGACTGTTCTAACTCGGTTTTTTTTATTAAATTTGAAGATTAATTCTACAAATAAATTTTAATAAATAGATAAACTGTAATAATGGACAGATTTTCATTCCTAAACGCAGCTCATTCTCAGTTAATTGAGGATTTATACCAACAGTACTTAAAATTCCCGGACTCCCTAGAACCATCATGGAAAGCCTTCTTTCAAGGCTTCGATTTTGCTTTGGAGAACTACGGAGATGACGATAACACTCAGTTTATTCAGGCTTCAGCCAACGCTGCTCCGGCAGTACAACAACAGATTTCTCAGGCAGTATCTAATGGAGAAGTTCCTGAGCACATCAAGAAAGAATTTAAAGTAGTAAACCTTATCGAGGCTTACAGAACAAGAGGGCACCTTTTTACAAAAACTAACCCGGTTAGAGAAAGAAGACACTATACACCTACTTTAGACATCGAGAACTTCGGTCTTTCTAAAGAAGATTTAAATATAAAATTCAACTGCGCGGTTGAAACAGGAATGAAAGAACCTGCTACTTTAGCAGATTTGATCAAGCACCTTGAAAGCATCTACTGTGATTCTATCGGAGTAGAATACATGCACATCAACAACGTTGAAGAAAAAGATTTTATCAAAAGATGGCTTCAGGTAAACGAAAACCATCCAAGTCTTTCTGCAAACGAAAAAACAGAAATCTTATTAAAATTAAACCAGGCAGTTGCTTTTGAAAACTACCTGCACACAAAATTTGTAGGACAAAAAAGATTCTCATTAGAAGGTGGTGAAACATTAATCCCTGCTTTAGATCAATTGATCTCAAGATCTTCTCAGCTAGGAGTAGATGAAGTGGTATTGGGAATGGCTCACAGAGGTAGACTTAATGTACTGACCAATATCTTTGGGAAATCTTACAAGCAGATATTCTCAGAATTTGAAGGAAAAGAATTCGAAGAGGATGTATTCTCTGGTGACGTTAAATATCACTTAGGATCATCTAAAAAAATCAAAACAGCTTCCGGAGAAGAAGTTTGTATTAACCTTACTCCGAACCCTTCTCACCTTGAAACCGTTGCCGCCCTTGTAGAAGGTATCTGCCGTGCAAAAGTAGACGATAAATACAAAGATTATTCTAAAGTATTGCCAATCATCATTCACGGTGATGGAGCTATTGCCGGACAAGGTATTGCTTACGAAGTGGCTCAGATGATGACTTTGGAAGGATACAGAACAGGTGGTACAGTTCATATTGTTGTCAATAACCAGGTTTCATTTACAACCAACTATATGGATGCAAGATCTTCAACATACTGTACAGATATTGCAAAAGTTACAGAATCTCCTGTAATGCACGTAAATGCTGACGATGCTGAAGCTGTTGTTCATGCCATCCACTTTGCTGCTGACTTCAGAGCAAAATTCGGAAAAGATGTTTATATCGACCTTTTAGGATATAGAAAATATGGTCACAACGAAGGTGATGAGCCAAGATTTACTCAGCCTAACCTATATAAAACCATTTCAAAACATCCGAATCCAAGAGAAATTTATAAAGATAAATTGCTTAAAGACAGCATTACTTCAAACGACGTAATTGCTAAAATGGAAACGGAATTCAAAGCTCTTCTGGACAAAGATTTTGATGCTTCTAAAGAGATTGAGAAAAACGTAATGGATCTGTTTATGGCTGAAGACTGGACGAACTATCCAATCGGAAAGAGAGGAGCAGTTCAGTTGCCGGTTGATACCCAATATGATGCAGCAAAGCTTAAAGAATTAGCGCTTAAAATGTCAACACTTCCTGTTGATAAAAAGTTCATCAATAAAATTACAAGACTTTTCGAAAACCGTATCAAAGCTATTGAAGGAAACTCATTAGACTGGGCGTTAGGAGAGTGGTTAGCATATGCTACACTTCTTGTGGAAGGTCACAATGTAAGAATCTCCGGAGAAGATGTGGAAAGAGGAACATTCTCTCACAGACACGCGGTAGTAAAAACAGAAGATACAGAAGAAGAATATATCCCGTTAAGACACGTATCAGAAAGCAGATTTGATGTATTCAACTCTCACCTTTCAGAATATGGGGTTCTAGGTTTCGATTACGGATATGCAATGGCATCTCCAAATACATTAACCATCTGGGAAGCTCAGTTCGGAGACTTCGTGAACGGTGCTCAGATCATCGTTGACCAGTATCTTGCTGCTGCAGAAGAAAAATGGAAAATCCAGAACGGATTGGTAATGTTATTGCCTCACGGTTCAGAAGGACAGGGTGCTGAGCACTCTTCAGCAAGACTGGAGAGATTCCTTACTCTTTGTGCTAATGAAAATATGGTAGTAGCGAATATTACTTCACCTGCCAACTACTTCCACTTATTGAGAAGACAGTTGAAATGGGGCTTCAGAAAACCATTAATCGTAATGAGCCCTAAATCTTTATTGAGACATCCTAAAGTAGTTTCTCCAATTGAAGATTTTGCAAACGGTACATTCCAGCCAATCTTGGATGATCCTACTGCAGATCCTAAAAAAGTAGAAAAAGTAGTTCTTTGTTCAGGTAAACTGTACTTCGAATTATTAGCGAAGAAAGAAGAACTGAACTGTGAAAATATTGCATTAGTAAGATTCGAGCAGTTATATCCACTACAGACAGATGCTATTGAAGCGATCTTCAACAAATACGAAAACAAAAAACAATTGGTTTGGGCTCAGGAAGAACCTGAAAACATGGGAGCTTGGTCTTATATCCTGAGAAACTTCAGAGATACAGGAATCCAGGTAGTTGCTCCGGTACCAAGCGGTGCTCCAGCTCCAGGTAGCCACAAAATGTTTGAGAAAAACCAAAATGCAGTGATCAACAGAGTTTTTGATAGAGATGATGCTCCTGCAAAAAGACCAGTTACAGCTTAATTTAAATAATATCCAATTAAAAAATAAAAAATACTCGATATGTCAGTTTTAGAAATGAAAGTTCCTTCACCGGGCGAATCAATTACAGAAGTTGAAATTGCAACTTGGCTTGTAAAAGATGGTGATTATGTAGAAAAAGATCAACCTATCGCCGAAGTGGATTCAGATAAAGCAACTCTTGAATTGCCGGCAGAACAAAGTGGTATTATCACTTTAAAGGCAGAAGAAGGTGATGTAGTACAGGTAGGTCAGGTAGTTTGTTTAATTGATATGGATGCTAAAAAACCAGAAGGTGCTGCACCTGCTGCTGAAGCTCCAAAACAGGAAGCTCCAAAACCAGCTGCTCCGGTAGCTGCTCCACAAACTTATGCAACAGGAGCTCCATCTCCGGCTGCTAAGAAAATCCTTGACGAAAAAGGAATGGATGCTGCTCAGGTTTCAGGAACAGGAAGAGACGGAAGAATCACTAAAACTGATGCTGAATTAGCGGCAGTTCCTGCATTAGGAGGAAGCCCTATGACTGCTACAGGTGCTAGAACTACCACTACAACTAAACTTTCAGTTTTAAGAAGAAAAATCGCTCAAAGATTGGTTTCTGTGAAGAATGAAACAGCAATGTTGACGACTTTCAACGAAGTGGATATGTCTGAAATCTTCAGATTAAGAAAGCAATATAAAGAAGAATTTGCTCAAAAACACGGAGTTGGACTTGGTTTCATG
The DNA here is from genome assembly GCF_050753305.1 of Chryseobacterium sp. 'Rf worker isolate 10'. Lineage (NCBI taxonomy): Bacteria > Pseudomonadati > Bacteroidota > Flavobacteriia > Flavobacteriales > Weeksellaceae > Chryseobacterium > Chryseobacterium sp. 'Rf worker isolate 10'. Next base: position 1,619,244 of record NZ_JBOZOF010000001.1, on the reverse strand, counting down.
TCTTTCTTTACAAAAGCAGTGACAAGAGCATTACAAATGTATCCGGATGTAAATGCATCTATCGACGGAGACTTCAAAGTAAATTATGATTTCTGCGATATTTCAATTGCCGTTTCTGGTCCTAAAGGATTAATGGTTCCGGTATTGAGAAATGCTGAAAATATGTCTTTTGCTAGCGTAGAAGCAAATATCAAAGATCTTGCTATCAAAGTAAGAGATGGTAAAATTACTGTTGACGAAATGACTGGTGGTACTTTCACAATTACAAACGGTGGTACTTTCGGATCTATGATGTCTACACCAATCATCAATCCTCCACAATCTGCAATCTTAGGTATGCACAACATTATCCAGAGACCAGTAGCTGTTGACGGGCAGGTAGTAATCAGACCAATGATGTACGTTGCAATGTCTTATGACCACAGAATTATCGACGGTAAAGAATCTGTAGGATTTCTTGTTGCGGTAAAAGAAGGTATCGACAATCCAGTTGAAATATTATTGGGAGGTGACGAAAGAAAAGGCCTTGGTTTATAGTTTTAATAAAATTATAATGTAAATATATGATCTCGCCTTATAAAAAAGGCGAGATTTTTGTATTTATTAAGAAAATGCTACAATGATGTTTTCAAAAATGACTTCCAATATCAAAGTTTCAGTTATACCTGAATATGATAGTAAAAACAGTTATCCATCCGAAAACCGTTACGTTTTTAAATACAATATCACGATAGAAAATGACGGAAGCTTTCCTATCAAAGTGTTGAAAAGAAAATGGTTAATTTTTGATGTAGGATTTGGATACACAGAGATTATAGGTGATGGCGTTATCGGCCTTACTCCTGAAATAGGAACAGGTGAAAATTTCGCTTACTTCTCCAATGTAATGCTTCGTTCCGGAGTAGGAAATATGAGCGGAAAATACCTCGTTAAAAATCTGGAGACACAGGAGACATTTGAGATTGATATTCCAAAATTCAATCTATTGTCTGAAGTGTTGAGTAATTAATGATTAATAAATGGCAGACTAAGAACCCGGGTTCTTATTAAAGCTTTTTTATTTTCGCCTTCATATAATCGTTTACTTCATCATTGCTGGTGAGAAACAGTTTCTCAAAAGCCAGCAGCGAGATCTTTGCACACACTTCAGCATCTGCACCCGCTCTGTGGTGGGTGAAATCAATTTTATGATATTCAGCCAAAGGTTTTAAACCGTATTTCGGAAGATAATTCCATGATTTCTTGGCAAGCTGTATGCTGCACAAATAGTTTAATTTGGGGGTAAACATTCCATAATGCTCCAGGCATCCTCTTAAAACAGAAGCATCAAATCCTGCATTATGAGCAATCATAAGACTGCCATACATCATTTCCTGAGCCTCATACCATACTTCGTCGAAGGTCGGTGCATCTTTTACATCTTCAGGATGAATTCCATGAACGGCAATATTGAATCTGCTGAAATAAGGAAAACTCGGAGGTTTAATCAGCCAGGTCTTTGTTTCCACAATTTTAGAATCCTGTACTACACAGATTCCCATCTCACAAGCTGAACTTTTCTCGTGAGTGGCTGTTTCAAAATCTATTGCACAGAAATCCATTGTTTTAAAATTATAATTTGTTGATTGTTGTTGGGGTATAGTTGCTGGTTCTCAGGTTTAGAGTTTAATGTTCAAAGTTTTGGGTTTAAAGTTTAATGTTAATTGAAGTTATGAATTTTTACTCTAATGAATCCTTAGTTCATGATAAGTAAGAAAGTCGTAATTTTCAACTAATCCCTAATCTATCATCTGCCACCTAAAAAATGTTTAAAAATCAGCCATTTCGATTGATAAAACTGATTCTTCTGATGTTGCTGACGAAGTTTCAATGTTCCGGAAAGCTGAGTATAAAATCCAAAATGAGCTCTTACAACCGCCCACAGATGTGGAAAACCTTGTTTTAAACCAAAGTAAATCCCGGCAACACCATCCAGGCATAATCTGAAAAAGATCAACCAGATCAATTGAGGAAAAGGAAGGTTTTTAAGCATCATGGAAAGGTTATTTCTGATGTTTAAATAAGTTTTTTGTGCACTCTGCTTATTGAGTGTTCCACCACCTACATGATATACATGGGCTTTTCCGGTATAATAAATTTGTTTCCCGGAATTAATAAGCCTCCAGCAAAGGTCAATTTCTTCCTGATGAGCAAAAAATCTTGCATCAAAGCCATTCTGATCCCAGAAATCTTTTGAACGGATAAAAAAACAGCATCCTGAAGCCCAGAAGATTTCTTTTTCATCATTATACTGGCCTTTATCTTCTTCCAGATCATCAAAGACCCTTCCTCTGCAATAAGGATATCCAAGGTTGTCTATCAAGCCCCCGGCAGCACCAGCGAACTCGAAATGACTTTTATTGTGATAAGATAAAATTTTAGGTTGTACTGCTGAGATTGAAGGATTTTTTTCCAACAGTTCCAATACAGGTTCTGTCCAGTTGTCTGTAACCTCTACATCAGAATTGAGAAGACAGTAGTATTCATGCTTGATGGATTTTAATCCCTCGTTATAACCGCCTGCAAACCCATAATTTTTATCATTTTTAATAATGTGTACTGTGGGGAAATTCTTTTGCAGAAACTCAACGGAATCATCCGTAGAAAGGTTGTCTATCACATAGATATCAGCATTCTGAGAAAATTGAACCACACCCGGAAGAAATTTTTCAAGCCAATTTCTGCCGTTCCAGTTTAAGATGGCAACTGCCAGTTTTTTCTGCATGTCAATCTATTTTTTTTCAGAATCAAAATTTTTGATAGAGTCCTGATATTTCCATTTTCTGTGTGACCAAAGATAGTTGTCAGGATTTTTGTGCAAAGTATTTTCCAGTAATTTATGGAATTTTCTTACCACTTCATTTTCTGTGAACTTTTCACCATCCGGATATATTCTGTGATAATTAACCTGATAATAACCACGTTTCACCTTTTTCATCTCACAATAGATAAAAACAAGATCCATTCTTGTGGCCAGTTTATCATATCCTATAAAAGCAGGAGTTCTTTGATTCAAAAATTCTAATCCGTAAGTGACATGAGCATGGTGAGGCGTTTGATCTGCTACAAACATATAAGCAGAATCTCCGTTGTTTTTAGATCTGAAAATATTCAAGATCACCTCATTGGCTTCCAGTGCTTCGTTTCCGAACTTGTTTCGGACCTTTTTCATCTGATTCTCCCAAAAATCACTGTTTACTTTTCTGTATACAGGATGGCAATGAGCCTGGGGAACAATCTTTGCCAATGCATTGATCCATTCCCAATTGAAAACATGTCCTGCCAGCAGGATAATATTTTTACCTTCCTTTTTAGCATCATGAAACAGTTCCTGATTGATATGCTGCATTCTCACTCTGGCTTCTGTCTCAGAAATACTGAAAGATTTTATAGTTTCTACCAGATAATCTGAAAAATTAAGGTAGAATTTTTTTCGGATCTCTTTAATTTCTTCTTCCGATTTATCAGGGAAAGACTTTCTTAGATTTTGGGTGATTACCTCTTTTCTGTATCCTACCAGATAGTAATTAAGGAAAAAGATGACGTCCGAAAAAATATATAATATTTTAAGCGGCAGCTTAGAGACTAAGTATAATATTTTGATTAAGAAATTCATAAAACAGGCAAATTTAGTGATAATAAAATTATGGTTCTATTTTTGCTGACGGATATATATTATTTTTTTACTTTTATGTTATGAAAAAATTGACAATACTAGCTTTTTTGGTATTAAGTGCTTTCGCTTTTTCGCAGAATACCAATAAACCACTGGAAGAGAAGAAAAGTGATAATGCACTTTTAGTAAAAACTGATCATGCTGAAATAGAAGCAAAGAAAAAGGCAGCAGAAGAAAAAGCAAAACTTCCAAAGCCTTATGATCCAAAAGCAGATGCACAGGCAGACATTAATAAATTGATTGCAAAAGCAAAGAAAGAAGGTAAAAATATCATAATCCAGGCGGGTGGAAACTGGTGTATTTGGTGCTTGAGATTCAATCAGTTTGTGCAAACAACTCCGGAATTAAAAAATATTGTTGATAAAAACTACGAATATTATCATTTGAATTTCTCTCCGGAGAATAAAAATGAAAAAGTTTTTGCCCAATATGGTAATCCGGGTGAAAAATTTGGCTATCCGGTATTTATTATTTTAGATAAAAACGGAAAAATGATCAAAGTTCAGCAGAGTGATGTGCTGGAAGAAGGAAAAGGATACAGTAAAGATAAAGTAAAGGAATTCTTTACTACATGGGCTCCTAAAAAAGGATAAAACAATAAAAACTGCTTCGGAAATGAGGCAGTTTTTTGTTTTTTTGTAGCGTTTGCGAAAATACTATTTGCAGAATTTACAGCAGCTTTTTAATCCAGCTTAATTTCTTCTCAGAATAAGGAGGATATTTGATATCCGGTTCGCCCCAGGTAGCTTTATCAAGAACTGCTTTTTGATGTGAGAAGGCTTCAAAACCATATTTACCATGATAATTTCCTATTCCTGAGCTTCCCACTCCTCCAAACGGAAGATGGTCATTGCTTAAATGCATTACTGTGTCATTGATACAACCTCCTCCGAAAGATAATTTTCGTGTAAAACTCTCTTTTTCTTCAGAATCATTGGTGAAAAGATAAGCAGCCAATGGTTTTTCAAGCTCTAAGACAGCGTTTAATGCTGCATTATAACTTTGGAAGCTGATGACCGGAAGGAGAGGACCAAAAATTTCTTCCTGCATGATTTCGTCATTCCAGTTTATATGGTTCAGAATCGTAGGTTCGATATAGAGTTTTTCTTCGTCAAAATGACCTCCGGAATATATTTTTTCCTTATCAATAAGGCGTACAAGGCGCTGAAAATTTCTTTGGTTAATGATTCTTGTGTACTGTTCAGAATCCTGATCATATTTAAATTGCCTGATGTATTTTCTGATCATTTCCAGAAACTGCTCCTGAATGGTTTCTTCTACCAAAAGATAATCGGGAGCCACACAGGTTTGCCCTGCATTGAGAAACTTTCCCCATACAATTCTTTTAGCTGCTATTTCAAGATTGGCGTTTTTGGTGACGATAGCCGGAGACTTTCCACCCAGTTCAAGGGTTACAGGGGTTAGGTGTTCCGCTGCTGCTTTGTAAACGATCTTTCCGACTTTTGTACTTCCTGTAAAAAATATTTTGTCAAATTTTAATTGTAGAAGAGCTGTAGTTTCATCAATTCCACCTTCGTACACATAAAGATATTCAGACGGGAAATTTTCATTGATAATGGATGCCATTGCTTTCATGGTATTTTCAGCTATTTCACTGGGCTTAAGAACACAGCAGTTTCCGGCAGCCATTGCGGCAATGATTGGAGATAATGATAACTGGTAAGGATAATTCCAGGCTCCGATGACCAAAACACAGCCCAGTGGATCAGCATAAATTCTACTGCTCCCCAATTGATTGACAAGATTAGTACTTACTTTTTTAGGTTTTGACAGGGATTTTAAGTTTTTGATATAGTAATTGATATCATTCAGAATAAAGGACAATTCTGTTGTGAAAGTATCAAATTTTGATTTCCCAAAATCCTTGTTAATAGCTTCATACAACATATTCTCATTAGAAATAATAAGATTTTTAAGCTTTTCAAGATACATTTTTCGGAAAGCAAGACTTTTGGTTTGCTGTGTGGCAAAAAAATCTCGTTGCTTCAGTAGAATACTTTCAATTTCCATGGGTGATTTTTATATTAAACGTTCTTATTTCCAAGATAGTATTGATTGGAAAATTATTAATAATAATGAGATATTAATTTAATAAAAAATTATATAACATTGTATTTTAATGAATAGAATAGCGAATTTTAGAAAACTCATTGGTTGGTGATAAAAAATATTGTAATTTTAATTATTTAAAATTTGAGGATGAGAAAATTGTTCTATGTGTTCCCCTTACTCTTTTGTTATTTCAGTTACGCGCAATGTACAAACTGCGGCATTCAAAACCCTACAGATCCTAATTATCATTTTCCCGATAATACAACAGTTTGTTTTAGTTCCGATATGACATTCAATAATCCGACTTTTGGAATCAATTCTAAGATTTGTATTGCTTCGGGTGTTACCTTACAGTTTCAGAATAATATCAGTGGCGTTACCAATGCTCCGGTGAGTTTTGAAGTTCACGGAACATTAAATTTTAACCAAACGTTAACGGCTGTTGCCGATCTTGATGTACATGTTTACAACACTGGAAATATAACGGTAGGAGGAGGAAATGGCAATTTAACGATTAACGGACAGGTTAATAAAATTGTAAATGAAGGGCTTATTGAGCTGGGAGTTTTACAGTTAGGAGATAACACCACTAATACAATTGATAATTATGGAAACCTGAATATTAACGGAAACCTGAATATGAGCAGTTCTGCAACTACTTTGTTCAGGAATGAAGGAGGCGGACTGATATTACTCAGCGGTAATTATGGGAATAGTGAGCAGAGTGTCTATGTCAATTGTGGTACTATTATATCTCAGAACGGATTTAATATCAATGGCGGTAAAATTATCAATACCGGATTTTTTACTGTTGGAGGAGATATTAATTTATCAGGAAGCAGCAGCGAAATTTACAATTTTGGGCTTTTTACCTCCAACGGAAATATGAATAATGCACCTGCTGATGCAGTTATTTATAATGAAGGAGAAATGGCATTAAACCAATTTCAGGGAGGAAATGCTGCCATTCAGGGGCCTTCTTCATCTGCCAAAAAAGGATATGTAGTGTTGAAGAATGCCATACAGGTTGGAAATGTGGCTGTAGGGCCTAATCTCGATTTCAGAATGACTACAGGTGTTTCTGATCCAAGTACAGTTTTTATGAACAGTAATCCGAGCTTCCTGACGAATGTTACCTATGATTGTGCTTCTACCAACAGCTGTAGTGCACCTTTGATCATTAATCCGGGATTTTGTCCTGCAATTAACGGCGATTTACCACCAATGGCGGTAGATGATTTGTATACTATTGTTGCAGGAGGGTCTTCTACAGGAATTGTTCTGGATAATGACTTTGAAACCTACGGCGGAGCACAGGCAACCCTTTCCAATGTTATTTTGTCTCAGATATCCACTTCAAACCCCAATATTTCACTGAATACGTCTGACGGCCATATTCTTGTAGCTTCGGGAGCATCTCCGGGAACGTATACTTTGGTGTATCAGATCTGCCAGACTGCTTCTCCGTCCAATTGTGATACAGCAACAGTTACGGTTACGATTCAGGGGAATGTGCCTTGTTATAAACCTGCGGTAACAGCAGGAACAGTACTTTCTTCAAATTTTGGAATTACTTCTTTAAGCAGAGCAGATAGAGGAGGAAGCAATTGGCCTGGAGTAAGAAAAGGAGCGTGGGCTGTATTGGAATCAAAGAGTAAAGGTTTTGTTCTTAACAGGCTTACGGATGCACAGGTCGCAGCAATTCTACAGGCCGATCTTAAAGAAGGAATGATTGTTTATAATACGACACAAAATTGTCTGCAGGTCAATATTGACGGTACTTCTACGGGCTGGAAATGCTTTAATAACCAAACTTGTCCGGATTAACAGAAAACTGATTAGTTATGAAAAAAATTACTTTAATCTTTACAATAATAGTATCTGGAAACATTAATGCTCAGATTGCTTTTGGAAAAACGACACTAGAATCAGCTTCATCATCTATTGAGTTTGGAAATGAAAACCGAGGGTTTGTTCTTCCATGGGCTGCAAACACCTCCGGAATTCTGAATGCGGTGAATGGTACTCTGATTTTTGATACCTCAGATATGAAGGTGAAAGTTTATCAGAATAATCTTTGGAAAGACCTTTCAGTAGATGGAACGGGTATTGCAGATACCAGTCTTCAGGATAGTTTAACAGATCAGCCTGACGCAAAAGTTTCCGTGGGAACACCTTCATCCGTTTCCGGAATTCTGGTGCTTGAAGATGCAAATAAAGCTATGATTTTACCGAAAGTAGCTTCTCCGCATCTCAATATTATTTCACCAGCCGCCGGAATGATGGTATATGATACCCAGAAAAAGCAATTGGCCGTTTTCAACGGAACTGTCTGGTCTTTCTGGGGAGAATAATTCTACATAATATTCCTCACTGCTATTTTTACAGGATGATAGAGCAGCAGACCAATTGCTGTAACAAGCGCCAGCCAGAATAATCCTGTGAAAATTTCCATATTGGAAAGGAGAATAGACTGAGCCGTTATTTTGGCTTTGAAAGCTCCTGCTGTCATGGATAAAGAATCATTAACTGAAAGTTTGGAAATATTAGCTCCGAAAAGTTGATTCCATTGATTGTAAAAAACAGGATTGGTATCAGTAAAGTTGGCGCTGAGTGTATCAGAATGTTTTAATGTTAAAAATAACATCAGATTCTGCATCAGGGCATATCCGATAGCGGTAGTCCAGAAACGGGTTGTTGTTCCCATTGCTGTAGCATTAGCCACATATTCTTCCGGACTTCCCGAAATCAAAAAGAAAACGAGGGGGGTAAATAACAATCCCTGAGCAACTCCCTGCAGAAATAATGGCGGACAGATCGTAGAAAGGGTAGTGTCAGGATAAAAAGTATAGGTAAACCATGCACAGTCAATGGCCAGTAACAGAAAGCCTGTAAAGAAAACAATTCTTGAGGAAATCCCGCGAACCAGACAGATTCCCGATAATACTATTCCCAAAAGAGTTCCTGCAACATTCCAGTACTGGATGTTCACAATATAATCCCACGGCCACTTCCAGACTGTCGCCATGATGCTGTAGACATTATTCAGTCCGGAGCGGATCAGATAAAAAATAAAAAACAGAATCATTCCTGCAATCACGTTTTTTGAACTGAAAACCTCAAAATGAAACAATGGCCTTTTAGAATTTCTTTGTTTGAGCATAAATAACCCTCCCGAAAGAAGAAATATAAACAGACACATGATAATGGTATCAGATTCAAACCACATCAATCTTTTCCCATAAATAATAGCATAACCGCCAGCCTGCAGACAGACCCAAAGTAAAAACCAGCTGGTAATATCCAATTGGTACAGAGGTTTTTTAGGAAAGAATCTGTTTTTGTTGAACAGGGCAATACCAATAATCAGGACAAACACATGAAAATACACCATCATCAGGATCATATGCTGAAAATCGTAATCTTCAATGCTTGATTTTAAAAGGGAAGTGGTGATGGTTCCTCCGGTCAGCATAATCGTATACATAAAAAGATAGGCTAAAACTTTGGAGTGTTTTGTTTTTAATTCTGCAATAATCAAAGGCAGGAAAATAGCACCTTCCAGTAACCCGAAAATTCCCTCTAAAAACCGGATCACCAATATAACATGATAATCATGGGTCACTGATAAGACGTAAAGAATAATAACGGAAATAGAAGCCATCAGTAATACGTAATATTTGACACTGAAATAGGCCATAAATCTTTGTAAAACTAAAAGGGTAACCACAAATGTCCCGTACATCAAAATCATTAAATACTGGATGTCATCTGAATCTACATCCATAAAAGAAGATGTGAAGGCGCTGTTTGAATGTAAAAGCGACAACAACATCAGGTGGGGAAACAATGCCAGTATAAGAAGAGGCAGTTTCAGCCATTGTGGTACCCATTTATGATAAACTGTATTATGTTGCATAATTTGTAAGCATTAAGCTTAGAAAAAGGAGATGGAAAATGAACAAATTTGTCATTAAACCGGATTTAAAAAATGCGAAAAGACAAAGGGCAAAGGTGTAAACAAGTAAAAGGTAAAATGGCAAATATGCTTAAGAAAAAATTTGCAGATTCGCTATTTTGCAGTTTGCCTTTTCGCTAAAAAAATAATTTATTCGTAAAATTTGAGATAGGTTGATTGGAAGTTAATTTTGAACTCTAAAACCCAAAATCCTCCTACACTCAAACTCATATTTTCTTCGCACTCACCAGAACATTCATCCCGGAAAGCAGTTTTTCGTTGTCTTTATTGTTATCCAGAATAATTTTCACAGGAAATCTCTGTTCAATTTTCACAAAGTTTCCGGTTGCATTATCCGGTTTTACCAATGAAAACTGAGATCCTGAAGCAGGTGAAACAGAAAGTATTTTTCCTTTAAATTCCACATCAGGATAAGCATCTGCAGTAATAATGACTTCCTTGCTCTGATCAATCTGCCCAAGCTGTGTTTCTTTATAATTCGCAATGATCCATTTTTCTTTGCTGACAATCTGTACAAGAGCCTGACCTTCTTTAATCAGCTGTCCTTCCTGAATGGTCTTTTTTCCTATCCATCCGTCATAAGGAGCGGTAATCACTGTGTAAGAAAGATAGAGTTTAGCATTGTTAAGACTTGCTGAACTCTGCTGAATCTGGCTTTTTACAGGAGCCACTTTGGTCTGCTGCTCACTGGCTCCAGCTCTTACTGCATTTTTCTGCTGTTCCAATGCTAAAAGATTAGCTTTTGACTGTTCATAAGAAGCTTTCACATTCTCAAACTCCTGTTCTGTAGCCGCATCTTCTGTTAAAAGGTTTTTATATCTTTTAAAATCCTGTTCTGTTCTCCAGATATCAATTTTTGCGGAAGCAATTTTAGCATCAATGATTTTTGTATCACTTTCTTTGGTACTGACACCGCTTTCAATAGTACCGATGGTTGCTGCATTGGCGTGAAGATTAGCCTCTGCCATGTGTACCTGATTTACAAACTCTCTGTTGTCTATGACAATTAAAGTATCTCCTTTATGTACAAATTGATTTTCGTTAAATTGTATTGATTTGATAAACCCTGAAACCTTGCTGGATACAGGCGTTATATATTGCTCGATCTGTGCATCATTTGTCGTAACATTTTTTCTCGAAAAAAGATAAAAACTGACCATTCCCGTAATTCCGCTGATGATCAGGATCCAGGCCAGTAAAGTAATGGACTTGTTGATTCTTTTTTCCTTTTGTGTCAATTGTTTCTGTGCCATAGTTTTTATAAGTTTCCAATCGTATATTGGAGTTGGTAATATTTAAGTTGTCTGTTGATTTTTACGGAAATAAGATTAGATTCTGCTTCCAGATAAGTATTGTCAGCGTCGATCAGTTCAGTGATAAGGCTTAGCTTATTCGCATACTTTGTTCTTACAATACGGTAATTTTCCTTAGCCTGATTAATCGCTTCTTCAGCAATTTTTATCTTCTGGTCTGTCTCTTCAAACTTTTTGTAAGCTTCATACACAGTATGTCTTACATTCTCCTCATTTTCTTCAATTTGAAGCTTGGCAAGATCAATATTTTCCCGTGATTCTTGCATTCTGTACTTATTTTTGTACAGATTTTCGATAGGATAAGTTAGGTTCACACCCACCATTCCCAGACGATATGCATAGGGTTCGGGAGGAAAAAACATCATATTCGGATACTTTAAAAAATATTCTCCGCCGGCGGTAATTTTGGGTAAATAATTCGCTTTGGTAATCTTTTGATCCAGTTCCTTTAATGAAAGGTTTTTATGAGTGATTTCAACAGATTCATTTTTGTTTAAAGCGGTTTCTGTCAGTTCATCCAAATAAGGAATCGAAGCATTGTCAGAAATAAGATCTTCCGTATTCACATGCATTTCCTGACTTTCCGGAAGCGAAAGAATCGTTTTCAGTTTATGCTCTGCAATCTGAATATCATTATCCAGTTCTGTCCAGCTCATTTTATGATTGGAAAGCTGCAGGGAAGTTCCTAAGACTTCATTTACAGTAACAACACCGTTGGCCTTCAGAGCTTTTACCTGCTTAATATTGACAGAATCTTCCTTCATTTTATCATTAATAAGACTCTGCTGTTCTTTTAAATGGTGGATCTGAAGAAAAGCTGTGATAATTGCCATTTTAAGCTGTCTCTCATCCAAATGCGTTTTTAAAGCTGAAATTTCAGTATCAATAGCCGCTTTCTTCTCTGTATTTTTGATTTTGCCACCCATGTACACCGGAATGGAAGCAGATAAGGTAAAATCATACATCCCATTGATCACATCATACTTGGTAGCTTTGTTGAAGACGCCATTCTGATGCTGAAACAGGTTTGTAACCTGATTATAGCTTGTATGAAATTCAATGTCCGGCAGTTTTTCCATTTTGAGGTCTTTCTCTTTGGTAACGGACATTTCCTGTTTCAGATGACTTATCTGTATGTTTTTGTTGTTTTTCAGACCAATCTCAACAGCCTGCTGTAAGCCGAGATGCTGGTAATCTATCATCTGTGAATGTAAAAAGGTGCTCAATAATAAGCACAACGCAATGTACCGATATCGGTATGCGTTCAATATGATATTCATAAATTAATTAAAGGATTTTTGCTAAAATGATTTTGATGCAGCAAAGTTACGATGAGGAGCCACAGACTCTATTTGTGAAAACAGAAAAAGATTTGCTCATTTACGCCATTTTGAAAATTCTTCTTACCTTTATGGGATGAACAACAGCCATTTTAAAGAAGTAGAAGAAGATGATACCGAATTTTACATTTATCATGTCCTTACCGGGAATATAACTACGGAAATTCATTATCACAGTTCTGCACAATTAGTATATGCAGAAGGCGGTATTGTACATGTTTTTACTGATCAGAAGCACTGGTATCTTCCTGCGAGATGTTTTATGTGGATTCCCGCAGGAACCCCTCATTATATTTTTTCTACCAGTCCTAAAGTGGATTTATATAATTTTTATTTTAAAAAAGAAGAAGGTGAAAATGGCTTCTTTGATGAAATTAATATTTATTCTGTTAATGATTTACTCAGAGAGATGATTTTGTATACTAAAGAATGGGATGGGAAAATCACAAAAAATGATACTTCCAAATATTTTTTTCTCAAAGCGCTGAAAGGCGTTTTACAAGAGAAAGAATACAAACATCTTGCGTTTCCAATACAGCATCCTTTTCCTAAAGATGAAACATTATTGAAGATTGCACGATATATTCATGCCAACCTTGAAAAGCCCCTTACTATCGAATCTACAGCAAAAGAATTCGGAATGAGTACAAGAACCCTTTCAAGGAAATTTAAAGAGATTCTGGGCATGAATTACATCCGTTTTCTAAGAGCATTAAGAATTACCCGTTCACTTGAGCTAATGCTGGAAGATAAATACAATATGTACGAAATAGCAATGATGGTAGGGTACAACAGCCTGTCGTCTTTCAGCAATATTTTCAAAAAGATCATTGGTATTGCTCCTACGGAATATCAGCAGAAGTTGAGAGGGGATAAATAGTGAGTGGGAGCGTTTGAGGGTTTAAGATTCCTGATTCGGGTTATGGGTTGTATGGAAACGAGTTTTATAATGTGGGATAAGGTTTCCTGGCTGTTCTTACGTGTAAGGCTGCGAAAAAGCTAATTTAATGAGTAATAACAGTTAAGGTTTTCTACATTCCCCTTCCCTGAAGAGGTGGATTTTTGCAAAGCAAAAAGACGGGTTAGTTCTATGCGCAATCTTTTCCAAATTACACAAAAAAACCACCTCAATAAATTGAAGTGGTCTGTATTGTGAGAAAATCTCAGTCGCTTATATTAAGCTTCTTCAGATTTAACTTCTTCTTTCTTAGCAGCAGGAGCAGCTACAACTGGAGCGTCAGATACGATATCGAATTCGAAATTGTACTCAACGTTTCTGTGTAATCTGATGTTAGCTGTTACTTTACCAGTTCTCTTAATAGTGTTCCCTGGAATTTTGATGTATTTCTTCTCTACAGAAACTCCAGCTTTAGCAAGAGCAGCAGAAAGATCTGCATTGTTGATAGATCCGAATAGTTTATCACCAGAACCTACTTTTGCAGGAATAGTGATAGAAGTTTTCTTCAATTGCTCAACTACAGCGTTAGCAGCAGCGATTAATTTAGCTTCTTCTTCTTTTCTAGCTTCTAAAGTAGCTTCTAAAGCTGCTTTGTTTTTAGGTGTAGCTAAAAGTGCAATTCCTTGAGGAAGTAAGAAGTTTCTAGCATAACCTGGCTTTACGCTTACTGTATCAAACTCAAGTCCTAAGTTTTCTACGTCTTGTTTTAGGATGATATCCATTGTTGTTGTCCTTTTTTGGGATTTTAGAGTAATCTAAAATCAAGTTAGAATTAATTATTTATTCAGCAACAAAAGAAGAGGAGACCTCTTCTTTTATTTATTTTTTTGTCTTATTTCAATAAGTCAGCTACGTAAGGTAGTAAAGAAAGGTGTCTTGCTCTTTTGATAGCAGCAGAAACTTTTCTTTGGTATTTTAAAGAAGTTCCAGTGTATCTTCTTGGTAAGATTTTACCTTGCTCGTTTACAAATTGTAATAAGAAATCAGCATCTTTATAGTCAACGTGCTTAATTCCGTATTTTTTGAATCTACAATATTTCTTTTCAGATTTTGTATTGATATCAAGTGGAGTAAGGAATTTTACTTCTGATTCTCCTCCAGCTGAGGCTTGTTTAGCCATTTCATCTATTGCCATGTCTTGTCTTTTTTAAAAAATAGGGTTAATAATTAAGCTTTAGCTGCTTTTACTTTTGCTCTTCTTGTTACAGCGTACTCAATAGCATGCTTGTCAAGTTTTGTAGTAAGGTAACGGATTACTCTTTCGTCACGCTTAAATGCTAATTCTAAATCAGCAACTACAGTACCTTCACCTTTAAACTCGATTAAAGTATAGAACCCATTCTTTTTCAATTGGATAGGGTAAGCTAACTTTTTCAATCCCCAATTTTCTTTAGCAACGATTTCGCAGTTCTTTTCTTTGATAAGATCTACATACTTGTTCACTGCTTCCTCTACCTGTGACTCAGATAGAACGGGAGTTAAAATGAAAACAGTTTCGTAATTGTTCATAATGTTAAATGAATTTGTTAATTATTTCGAGGTGCAAAAGTAGAAAATATATTTCTTATATACAAGAAGATTGAAGGAAAATGAGTAGAAATGTCTTCTTATTTAATAACTGCTGCTTAAAATTTCTAAGTTGAACCATTTTAGAATTAATCTTTCTCTCTCAACTCCTTTAGAAAATTCACCTTCAAAACATCATACAAAGAATGTCTGCTTACAAGGATCGAAGCAATGGAAGATACCATTCCGGCAAGCATTAAGTGAAATATCAATGAGTGTCTGTCCGTCATTTCCAGCACAATAATAGCTGAAGTAAACGGAGCTCTCGTAATTCCGGTAAGAAAAGCTACCATTCCGGCAAGGATTACCACATTGGTTTCGTTGGGGGTTAAATGAATGATTCCAGAAATAACAGAGCCTATACTTGCTCCTGCACTAAGAGCCGGAGCAAAAATTCCGCCGGCACCTCCTGAAGTGAAAGAAAGGGCAGGACCCAGCATCCTCAAAATCGGAACATACCAGTCTTCGTGTTTATTTTTGGTAAAAAGTACACGTTCCATGATTTCTTTTCCTGAGCCCAGAATCTCTCTGTTGATGAAATAAGCAATGGAAGCAATAATTAAAGCAGAAATGATCAGGAAAACGACATTGGCTTTATCTGTTTTCAGTTTTTTCTTTTTCCAGCCATTGATTTTAAGCATAATAACTGAGAGCTGACTGGCCAAAATACCGGCAGTACCTGCAACGAGCATGATCGGAAACATCACCATTAAAGAAACATCATTGGTTTTCGGATATCCCAGATACAAATAGGACCCAGCCAATGTTTGTGCCGTAAGACCTGCAATAATTACCGCTGTAAACAAAGCTGTTTTAAAATAATTGATGTGGGTTTTTGAAAGTTCTTCCACAGCAAAAACAATTCCTCCAAGCGGAGTATTGAATGCTGCTGCCAGTCCGGCCGCTGCGCCTGTCATAATCATGTTTTTCTTAGAGATCTTCGGCCACCATTCAGGAAGATATTCATTTACCTTTCTGAAAACAGAGCCTGCAATCTGAATCGTAGGACCTTCACGTCCTACTGCACCTCCTCCGATGACCAGAATAACAGAGGATAGGATTTTAAAAAAGATGATTTTAATACTTAAAAGATTCCTGATTTTCCGATGCTCTTTCGGATTAGCAAGTTCTACAGCTGCCATCACCTGAGGAATACCACTTCCTTTTGCATTGGGAGCAAATTCTTTCACCAGCCACCAGGATAAAACAAATCCGATGGGAGCAATAATGAAAATCATCCAAGCATGCCAGTCAAAAATAAAATTCATCAAATGCTCGCCCCAGGCAAATACCTGTGCATACATAACGGCAAAAAAACCTGTAATCACAGAACCTATCCAAAAAGGAATAGCCTGAAGGAGATTGTTCTTCAGTTGTTCATTCCTGATATTATCGAAGGAATTTTTAAGAGATTTTTTGATGAGGGCGAAAATTTTCAGCATTTGGTAATTTAGAGGTGTAAAAATACGGGATCTTCTATAATAGGTATCTATTTTCAAATAATATTTGTTTTAAAATTAATACTAATAACTTAAACATCCAAGAAAGTGATTGTAATGTAAAATGAATCAGTTTTAATTATTGATATCGTATTAAATTTTTATTTTGTTTAAATTATTTTTAAATTTAAAAATCAAATAGTATGAGTTTTTAATAAAATGAATAATGTTTAAATCAAATAAAAAATCCCGACTTCCGTCAGGACTTTCTCTATTAAATTGATATAATTTTAATTAATTTTTCTGAGCTATAAGATCTTCTATTTTTTTAATCATATTAGAACCATTCGTGTTTTGCGGATCCAGTTCGAGAGATTTTTTATAATTCTTTAATGCCAAAGGATAGTTTTTAGCGTGGAAATATCCTTCTCCTAAACTGTCAAATGCATTTCCGGATTGTGGGTGCTCCTTTGCATTGATTTCAAATACCTTAACGGCTTCATCTGCTCTGGAATTTCCTATTAAAATATACCCAATATTATTCAATGTCCCGTCAAAATCCCATTTTGGATTCTTGGCCTTAATAGCATAGTAGTTTTTTTCTGCGTTTGGATTGTTGGCTTTGGCAAATCCGGTAATAATGGATTCTTCAGCAATAGAGTAGGCATCCGAAAGCTTTTTATCAATGATGGCTGCAACATGATTGACAATATGATATTGTGCCGGGAAAAAATTATATCCGTTCGACATCATAATAATAGCCATATTATTTTGTGGAAATATTCTGTAAGCACTAACATTTCCACCAGAAAATCCGTAAGATGAAATATCATTCGCTTTATTGATCTCCCAGCCATAGGCAAAAACATCTTTTTTGTTGCCGTAATCAAAGGGTTTCCACATCGTTTCCATTGTTTTTTGATTTAACAGATCATTTTTGCTAAGATGGCTGCTCTATTGTAAAAAGGCAGGAAGGGTAATGGCTAATCCGTTTCCGGAATGTGATCTTACACCGTTGTCAAATGGCGTTTGCTCATATTGTTTTGTTTGATTGTTGTAGTTGTATTTCTGAACTCTGTTGGGAATCTGCTCAAGAGAATTTGATGAGAAATAAACCTGATTTTTCGAATCAGAAAATTGATTGTTAATGATAAAATTATTGAAAGACTGTCCTGTAATCTTTTCAATAATCATGGTAAGGAGCATATAATTTGTTTGATTGTATCTGAATTCATTTCCTGTTTTGAATTCCATTTTTTCTTTGGAAAGACGTTCAATCACTTTTGCATTGGAATCATCAACAGGAATATCCTCAAAAGCAATAAAATTTGGAATTCCGGAAGAATGTGTCAACAGGTTTTTTACTTTTACCTCTTGCCATTCTTTAGGAATATTTTCAACATATTTGGAGATATTGTCTTCCAAAGATAACTTTCCTTGTTCAATCAGTTGAAAAATACCGACATTGGCTGTTAATTTTGAAGTAGAATATACCCTGAACATCGAAGTTGGGCTCACCTTTTTAAGATCTTCCAGGTTTTCTGTTCCGTAATATTGTTCAAAAATTACTTTACCATCTTTTATAATTCCGAGAGCTAATCCAGGGATTTTATTGTTTTTCATGGCCTCTTTTACGTAGCTGTCAATCAGTTTAGACTGATTGGTTTGCTGAGAAAAAGCCGTTGTGGAAATGTGTAATGCAAATGCTGCCAGAAGGATATGTTTCATTTTGAGATAATTCAGGTTGTTGTTTTTATATAAGACAATTGAGCAGTCTGCTCTGTTACATGGTGTGTTGAATATTTGTATAAAATGTTACAGTTTTTTCCAATAAAAAAACCTCCGAAAAATTCGAAGGTTTAGTATTTAAAATCAACAAATTACTTATTGCTGATTGCTCATTACTTATATTTCTGTGTTCAGATCCCAGTTCTCAAGGTAGTCGTGAACATGCTTCAGCATCATTCCTCCTAAAGATCCGTCTACCACTCTGTGGTCATAAGAGTGAGACATGAACATTAAGTTTCTGATAGCAATTACATCACCGTCAGCTGTTTCAAGAACTGCAGGCTTCTTAACGATAGCACCGATTGCTAAAATAGCTACCTGGGGCTGTGGAATGATCGGTGTTCCCATAAGGTTTCCGAAGCTTCCTACGTTAGATATTGTATAGGTTGCACCCTGAGTATCTTCAGGTCTTAATTTTTTATTTCTTGCTCTGTAAGCTAAGTCGTTGATTGCTTTTGCCAATCCTGAAAGAGATAACTGATCTGCATTTTTGATGACAGGAACAATAAGGTTTCCGTCCGGAAGGGCAGTAGCCATACCAATGTTGATGTTTTTCTTCTTGATGATGTTTTCACCATTTACAGAAACATTGATCATTGGGAAATCCTGGATTGCTTTCACAACAGCTTTTACGAAAATTGGCATAAACGTAAGTTTTTCACCTTCACGTTTTTCGAATACAGCTTTGTTTTTATTTCTCCATTTTACAACATTGGTAACGTCTGTTTCGATGAAAGAAGTAACGTGTGGAGCAATTTGTTTTGCTTTTACCATGTTTTCAGCGATGATTTTTCTCATTCTGTCCATTGGAATGATCTCATCACCTGCGCTTACCGGAATTGTAGCTGTTGGTGCAGATACGGCTGGTTTTGGAGTAGAAGCTGCCGCCTGTACAGGAGCTGCCTGAGCTGGCTGGCTTCCTCTGTTAGCAACGTAAGCTAATATATCTTCTTTTGTAATTCTTCCTTCTAAACCGCTTCCTTTGATAGATTTCAGTTCAGTTTCAGAAATTTTTTCCTGTTGTGCGATAGATTTTACGAGTGGAGATAAATAAAGGTCTCCTGAGAATTCTATGTTTGAAGCAGCAGCTGTTTGTAAAGGCTCTTCAATCGCTTTTAAAGTGTCAGCATCCGGAGTCGCTGCCGGAGTTTCAGTTTTCACTTCTTCTGAAGCTGTGCCTTCTCCTTCAATTTCTAAAATAGCAATGGCTTCACCTACTTTTGCAACTTCATCTTTTTGCTTTAAAATTTTTACGATTTTCCCCGAAACTGGTGTCGGAACGTCTGAATCTACTTTATCTGTTGCAATTTCTACTACGGAGTCATCCTCCTTTACGTTATCACCTTCATTGAATAACCAAGTGATAATTGTCGCTTCCATAACCCCTTCTCCCATGGAAGGAAGCAATAATTTGTATTCTGCCATTTTTGATTTTTAGATTTTGACAAATATATAAAAAAAATCGGTTTTTTTATGAAATATATAATCTTAGCTGAATTCAATATAAATATTTTCGCCTACATTCAATCCAAACAGGCTTTTAGCGCCGTTTTTCTTGCTTCCTTTGTAGATCGTAAGCTCCAATAATTGGCTATCATTGAAGATTGCAGCAGACTGCCCATGGAATTCTGTCTCCCTTTCCCAGTCTGAAACCACCTCCGTATGGCTGGAAAATATTCTTGAAAGGCTTAAATTCCTAAATTTTATGGTAAAACTACCATAACCTTTACTGATGTTTTCAAAAAAATCTTTGTTGATATTTGAGATTATATTTCCGAAATTATCAATATAAGTAACTTCACCAATGATCATGCCTTCAGACTCATTGTATACGGCTCTTGGGAACATCAGTTGTTTAGCAGAATGTATTTTTCGTCCTATTACTTCAGGAAGCCCGCCGTTGGCAAGGTGTACCGCTGCAGGAACAAAAATATCTGTAGAGGTAAAGTCGATGACATCATCAAAACGGTTGTTCAGCGTAAGCTCGTAGATCGCTTCAGGTTTAATATCGAAAAATATAAGGCTTAAAAGACCGTTGTCTGCCGCCAGGAAATAAGATCCGTCGGCTTTATAAATGATATTTTTTCTTGATTTGTGGTAAAAACTATCTACCGAAAGGATATGAATACTTCCTTTAGGAAAATATTTATAAGCATTTCTTACAATATACGAAGTCTGTATAAGGTTGAATGCCTGGATATCGTGGGTTATATCAATAATATTAACCTCAGGGTTTAGAGACAGAATTTTGCCTTTCACAGCGGCAACTCTGTAATCTAAATTTCCGAAATCCGAAGTAAGGGTAATAATTGACATGAGCAATTTCTAGAATAGTGTAGTATTGCAAAGTTATTTAAAATAAAAAGAAAAGGCGGAAAGATTGTAGAAAAGAATTTGATAAAAATTTGAAAAAAAGCTTTAATTTTAAAATCTAAAAATAAAAATACTGCATGTTTGAATTAACATATGATTTGGAAGATATCGATGCGAAAATCTTCTATGGAGTTAATAACCAATATTTCAACTTAATAAAATCAAGCTTTCCAACCATTAAAATTACAGGAAGAGATCATTTCATCTTTGCCATGGGAAATCAGGAAGCTTTAGATATACTGAAGCGAAAACTGGATGATATTGTCAGTTTTATCTCCAAAAACAATTCAATAGGACTAAAAGACGTTGAAAATATATTGAATATTAAAGACGAGAACGAGAAACAACTTGTTTTTGATCAGGATATTATCGTAAAAGGAGTTAACGGAAAAGTTATTAAAGCTAAGACAACCAATCTTAAAAAGCTGGTAAAGGAAACTGAGAAAAAGGATATGGTGTTTGCCATTGGACCTGCAGGTACCGGAAAAACATACACCAGCGTAGCATTGGCAGCAAGAGCTTTGAGAGATAAAGAAGTGAAAAGAATCATCCTGACAAGGCCGGCTGTAGAAGCAGGAGAGAGTTTAGGATTTTTGCCTGGTGACCTTAAAGAAAAGCTGGATCCGTATTTACAGCCTTTATATGATGCTCTCCGTGATATGATTCCCCATGAAAAACTTGAGGGATTCATGGAGAAAAAAGTAATTGAGGTAGCTCCTTTGGCTTTTATGAGAGGACGTACGCTGGATGATGCGTTTGTGATTCTTGATGAAGCACAGAATACAACTCATGCGCAGATGAAAATGTTCCTTACCAGAATGGGTATGAATGCCAAGTTCATTATCACAGGTGATCCGAGCCAGATCGACCTTCCGAAAAACCAACAGTCCGGGCTGAAAGAGGCTATGAGGATTTTACATGGAGTAAAGGAGATCGGTTTTGTACATCTTACAGAAGAAGACGTGGTAAGACACCCGGTGGTAAGAAAGATTATCCTGGCTTATAACGATGAGGATAAAAGAGTAAGAAACGACTAGTTCTGAATAGGTAAAAGTTTCTATTAACCTTTTATTAACCTTGATTTGGTTAGCTAAAATTTGTTAATTTGAAAAATTTAATTAGTTTTGCAGTCCTTAAATGTAAAAACTAACTAAACATGAAAAAACTTTTACTAGTTGCAGCAGTCGCTGTTATGGGAATTTCTGCAAACGCACAAGAATTTCGATTTGGTCCAAAAGCCGGATACTCTTACTCTACAATTAAATTAAAAGGAGACGGACAGTCTGAAACTTCAGATCCTGTACACACATTTTATATTGGTGGTATCGCTGAATATAAACTGAGTGATAAATTTGCTCTTCAGGGAGAACTTTTATACTCTCCACTAGGAGGAAAAGTAAATGTAACTGAAGCTGATCCGGATGATCCGACTACTTTTTTAAATGTAAAAGCAAAGCAGACTTATCATACTTTATTAGTACCTATCTCTGCTAAGTATTTTATCACTGAAGGGTTATCAGTTTCTGCAGGAGCAAGCTTCGGAGTTATTCTTTCTGCAAAGCAAAAGCTTACTGCTGATTTTGGATTCGGTATTCCAGGATTCGAGATTGATGCTAATGATGAAAGAGATATCAAAGATCAGATGAATACTTTGAATATCGCTCCATTCCTTGGTGCTGAATATGCATTGGAAAACGGATTGTTCTTTGATGCAAGATATAATCTTGGTGTTTCTAACCTTGCTAAGCATGCAGAAGGAAATGAGAAATTGACAAACAGCTTTGTACAAGTAGGTGTAGGTTTCAAATTCGGAGGAAACTAATCTGAAAATATTATCAAGAAATAATAAAAAAAGCAGGACAATTTTGTTCTGCTTTTTTATTGTATAGCATTTCATTCATGTGATTCCTCTATATGATGAAAAATAATTAGTATTTTTGTATCGTAATTTAAAGCTACTAAAAAAATGAAAAAACTATTATTACTAGGTGCTTTTGCACTTTTAGGAGGTGCTGCTCAAGCACAGGAAGGTTTTAAAATTGGAGGACATATTGGTATTCCTGTGTCTGATGCAAGTGATGTATCTTCATTTACATTAGGAGTAGACGCTGCTTATATGTGGAATATTGCTAAAGGTCTTGATCTTGGAGTAACTACAGGATATTCCCATTTCTTTGGAAAAGATCATTTTGATGATTTCGGATTTGTTCCTGTAGCGGTTTCCGGTAAATACAGATTCTCTGGAGCACCTATTTTTGTAGGATTAGATCTTGGGTATGGTATTTCTACTAAAGATGGAGTAGACGGTGGTTTTTATGCACAACCTAAATTTGGATATCAAATGTCTAAAGGAGAATTGTACATAGGGTACCAGTCAATCAGCAACAAGCGTGACCTTCCAGGATGGGGAAGCTACAGCTGGAATGTAGGCGCTGTAAACCTTGGTTATAATTTCTTTATAAAATAAGAACGCAATTGCATATTGAGAACTCCGGCCAAAGGCCGGAGTTTTTTTGATACTTCATCAATAAGCTGCATAAATTTATTATCAGAAATTTTTGATATAACGTATTTATAGCGATTAGAAAATAGTGAAAATGAATCCGAATATAAACAAATGTTTAAATTTTAAGAGTTAATAACTTAGATATTAGTATTTTAGGTTAATTAATTTTAGCATTTCCCCTGAATTCATGGGGTTTTACAAATAATTGTAAAATTTAAAAAAGCAAGTATATTTCGCTCTTGTTAGTAAAATAGAGTTTTTTTATTCATAATATTGTGAAAAACTCAATAACTTCTCTTAACTAGGATTTATTTCTGTAAAAGTCCAAATTTTAACAATGATATTAATCACATTAACAAATTTTAATATTAGTGGAGACCACTGTAAATTTGCCCTCAGAAAGTATTAAAATTTTTTAAAATGAAAAAAATATTATTAGCGGGTGCTGTTGCACTTTTTGGTTTATCTAACGCTCAGATTGCTAAAGGAACTACATATTTATCAGGATCTGTTGGTTATTCTCAAGTAGAATCTAACAACGGTAACGATAAAAAAGAAAACTTCAACGTATTACCTACAGTTGGATATTTCGTAAACACTAACTTAGCAGTTGGATTAGGAATTGGATACCAAACTGAAAAGAACACTGTATCTACTACTACAACTTTAGGAAACACTACAATTGTAAACGAAAACGTAACTAAAACTCCAGCTTTCGTTGTAGCTCCATTCGTAAGAAAATACTGGACTTTATCTGACAAGCTATATTTCTTCGGACAATTAGCAGTGCCAATGCAGTTCGGAAAAACTGAGGTTGAAAGCAGCTCTGTAGCTACTACAGGAAACACTGTTGTTTCAAACTCTACTTCTACTGAAGCTAAATACACTAAAATTGGTGTTACTGTGAAGCCAGGTTTAGATTATTTCTTAAACAAGAACTGGTCTATCGAAGCTACTATCGGTGAGTTCGGTTATAGCAACTACAAGCCAAAAGATGGTGATGCTACAAACAACTATAACTTCGGTTTGAATTTATCTTCTGTAACTTTCGGAGTTAAATATGTATTTGCAAAGTAATAAACAAAGCATATAATAAGAAAGCCCTGAGAAACCTCTTAGGGCTTTTTTTCTATCTAAAAACTAATATAATAATCATGAAAAAAATCGTATTGATAGGCGCTGTTGCGCTTTTTGGATTATCAAACGCACAGATTGCAAAAGGAACAACTTACCTTTCAGGACAGGTAGAGTATAATCACAGTGAAAATAACGAATATTATAACAACAACAAAAAAGATGATGTTATTAAAATCCTTCCTACGGCAGGGTATTTCGTGACTACTAATCTGGCAATAGGATTAGGTGCAGGATATAAAAGTGCTGTTACAAAGTACAAAATAGGAGGTGATTTTTTAAGTAATGCGCTGGAAATAAAATATACAGATAATGCATTTGTTGTTGCTCCATTTATGAGAAAATACTGGACTTTATCCGACAAACTGTACATCTTCGGGCAACTGCAGGTTCCTTTGGAGTTTGGCCAGGAAAAACAGGATTCAAACAGTGAAGTTTACATGGGGGATCCTCTTCTTGCTCCTTCATTTTCAAGAAAAAACAACTATACCCATATTGGAGTGAATATCAAACCTGGATTAGATTACTTTGTCAGTAAAAACTGGTCAATTGAAGCTACAATAGGGGAGTTTGGATACAATACATCCAAAAGAGATATTGACGGAGCTAAAAGAAACAACAGTTACAAATTCGATGTTAATCTGGCTTCCGTGACTTTTGGAGTAAAATATATATTTGCAAAATAATACACAAAATATATACATTAGCCGGCGGAAAGCTCTCTTGGGCTTTTTAAGTTAAAAACTATTTAATATAATAACCATGAAAAAAATCTTATTGGCGTCTGCAATCGCTTTATTTGCAGGCCTGAATGCACAAACTACATTCGGTATAAAAGCCGGTTATGCTTTATCAAATCTGAAATCCAATGAAGGCGATTTTGAATTTGGCGGAATTGAAGGCGGTATGAAATCTAAATCCGGATTTTATATCGGAGGTTTGGTTGAACATAAATTCAATAATAAATTTGCTATTCAGGGAGAATTGGAATATGCTAATCTGGGAGGGAAAGCGGAAGTTTCACTGCCTGGTATTACTGTAACAGAAAAGATGAATCTTAACAGAATTGTAATTCCAATATCAGCAAGATACTATGTAACACCGGAATTGGGTATTTATGCAGGTCCGTATGTGAGTTTTAAGACCAATAACAAGGTGAAATTTGAAATGAGCGGTCCTAATGCAGGGATGGTAGACCCATCAGGAATCAGAGAGGGAGAGCGTTTTGTAGAAAAGTACCTTAATGATACTTTAAAATCTACAGATTTCGGTTTATTCTTAGGTGCAGATTACAATATTCATAAAGGATTATTCGTAGATGCGCGCTATAGCTTTGGTCTTAGCAATATGATCAAAAATCCTGTAGATGGCGAAACACTAAAAATGAATTTCTTCCAGCTGGGAATAGGGTATAAGTTTAAATAAACAAATCCTCATATAAAAATAAAAAACTCTCAGAAATTCTGAGAGTTTTTTATGAATGATTTTGTCTTTCTTATTTTCCAAACATTCCGCCCATTCCAGGCATATTTGGCATTTTGCTCATCATCTGCATCATTTGCTTTCCTTGAGGTCCCTGCATCATCTTCATCATTTTACCCATCTGATCGAATTGCTTCATCAATTGATTTACATCTTCTACCTTTCTTCCAGCACCTTTAGCAATTCTACCTTTTCTCTGTGTATTGATGATAGAAGGTCTTCTTCTTTCTTCAGGAGTCATAGAATAAATGATCGCTTCAATGTGTTTGAATGCATCATCACTGATCTCTACATCTTTAATTGCTTTTCCAACTCCAGGAATCATTCCCATAAGGTCTTTCATATTACCCATCTTCTTGATCTGGTTGATCTGCTTAAGGAAATCATCAAAACCGAACTCGTTTTTAGCAATTTTTTTGTGAAGTTTCTTCGCTTCCTCTTCGTCAAACTGTTCCTGAGCTCTTTCTACTAAGGAAACAACGTCTCCCATTCCCAGGATTCTGTCTGCCATCCTTTCCGGATAGAAAAGATCCAGAGCCTCCATTTTTTCTCCTGTAGAGATAAATTTGATCGGCTTTTCAACAACAGAACGGATCGTCAGTGCAGCACCCCCCCTTGTATCACCATCTAATTTTGTTAAAACAACTCCGTCAAAGTTTAATGCATCGTTGAATGCTTTGGCAGTATTCACAGCATCCTGACCAGTCATTGAGTCAACAACGAATAACGTTTCATTTGGTTTGATGAAATAATGTACAGATTTGATCTCGTTCATCATTTGCTCATCAATAGCTAAACGACCTGCTGTATCTACGATGACAACATCATGACCGTTTGCTTTTGCAAAATTGATCGCATTTTCAGCAATCGTAGATGGGTTCGTAGAACCTTCTTCAGTAAAAACAGGAACATTAATCTGTCCTCCTAATACTTTCAGCTGGTCAATTGCTGCAGGACGATAAACGTCACATGCTACCAATAAAGGTTTTTTATTTCTTTTTGTTTGTAAATAATTAGCAAGTTTTCCTGAGAAAGTAGTTTTACCAGATCCCTGAAGACCAGCAATAAGGATTACGGATGGTTTCCCTGAAAGATTGATTCCCTCCTGAGAACCTCCCATCAGGTCTACCAATTCATCATGAACAATTTTTGTCATCAACTGTCCCGGAGTAAGGGAAGTAAGAACATTCTCTCCTAATGCTTTATCCTGAACTCTTTTAGTAAGATCTTTTGCAACTTTATAGTTAACGTCGGCATCTACCAATGCTCTACGGATCTCCTTTATGGTTTCCGCTACATTGATTTCAGTAATTTTTCCTCTACCGGAAATATTATGTAATGCCTTATCTAATTTATCCTGTAAACTATTAAACATATTTATTGTAAATTATAGGTTTGCAAAAATAAGGAATTTTTAGCATATGTAAAGTGTCCGGGACGTAATATTATATATATAAGAAAAAATGATATATATCAAATTTTATCATAATACGATAGAAAAAGTCTATTTTTGCGTCAATTAAAATTTAGAATGAAAATTAATCCCAATATTCTTGTTGTCATTTTGTTCTTCCTGACGTTTCTGGTGCATTTTTCTCTTTGGAAATTTGTTTTTCACCTAGACGAAATTGTGATCATTAAATTTTATCTTTTTCTGAGTGTCATGTTTATGATGATGATTACTCTTGTAATTTTAATCAATAGAGTAGCACCTCAATTTTTAGGATTATCTGTCATTGGTTTGATTCTTTTAAAATTCGGTTTAATGTACTTAATCAGAAAGAAACTGAACTTTGAAGTGATTCCAGACTATAAATTTCATTTTATCATTCCCTATTTTGTCCTGACAGCCCTGCTTACATACTACGCGATCGGGCTAATTAATCATGATAAAAAACAGTAAAATTATTTATTGAAACTAGAAAAATTATCATATTTTTGCACAACGAAAAAAACCTATCAATGTTTAAGAAATTCGCAGTTTTATTTTACAGTATTTTTGTATTAAACTTAGTGTCTGCACAGCACGGTGAGGCCACCACTGGTGAGGCTCCTGCTAAAGAGCTTTCAGAGAAAGACAAAGTAACTAAAGAAAACAAAGAGTTCATCGATCATCACTTATTGGACGCTCATGATTTCACATTGATGGTTGATAAAGAAGGTCACCACATTGGTTTTCCACTTCCTGTTATTTTTTATGATAATGGATTTCATTCTTTCATGAGTAACAAAGAAGGTTTTATGCACGGAGAACCTACTGAAGTAGATGGAGCTTATTATGTATTACATCATGAGAAAATCTATAAAACAGATGAAAAAGGAACGATTACTTTAGATAAAGATCATCACCCAACACAAGAAAGAGTTTTAGATCTTTCAATTACGAAAAGTGTATTGATAATCTTATTAGTGGCGGTTTTCATGTTTGTATTGTTTGTTGGAATGGCTAAGTCTTATAAGAAATCAGTTGTTCCTACAGGAGCTACGAAATTCTTAGAGCCTTTGGTTATCTTTGTTAGAGATGAAATTGCTCTTCCAAACATCGGACATAAGTATAAGAGATTTATGGGTTATTTATTAACTGTATTTTTCTTCATTCTTTTCCTTAACGTTTTAGGATTAATGCCTTTCGGGATCAATGTTACAGGTAATATTACCATGACGTTCTTCCTTGCAATCCTTACTTATTTGATTACAACATTCTCAGCTAACAAAGATTACTGGAAACACATCTTCTGGATGCCGGGAGTACCAGTGCCAATGAAATTTATTATGTTGCCAATTGAATTGTTAGGAACAATTACTAAGCCTTTCGCTTTGATGATCCGACTTTTTGCCAACATGACGGCAGGACACATCGTAGTAATGACTTTGATTGGTTCTATCTATATCTTCAAAAACTGGATCGCAGGTGTTGCATTCCCATTCCTTACATTAGTAATTTATTTACTTGAGGTATTGGTAGCATTCCTACAGGCTTATATTTTTACCATGTTATCAGCGCTGTTTATCGGAATGGCAGTAGAAGAGCATGAGCACGAACATCACGCTGCTCACTAATCAAAAGTAAAAAGAGAAATTAAACAAACTATTAAAACAATTTTTTAAAATTATATATTATGGAAATCCCTAGAATTATTGGTGCAGGTCTTATCGTACTAGGTGTAGGTATCGGTCTTGGTAAAATCGGAGCTGCTGCTCTTGAAGCTATCGCTAGACAGCCTGAGCAATCTGGAAAAATCCAAACTGCTATGCTTATTGCAGCTGCACTAGTAGAAGGTGTTGCATTTGCTGCGTTATTCGCATCATAAGCCAATCAAAACAAAAAACATTGTTGCAGCGGTTGGCTGCAGCAATGTTAATTTTAAAAAAAAAAGTAATAATTATTTATACATTTATATAATGGAATTAATTCATCAGTTTTCATCAGGACTATTTATTATCCAGTCTGTAATTTTTCTAGCATTATTATTTTTGTTAGGTAAATTCGCTTGGAAGCCTATTTTAAAGTCAATCGACGACAGAGAAACATCTATTGTTGACGCTCTTAATCAAGCTAAATTAGCTAGAAAAGAAATGGAAACTTTAAAAGAGGATAACGAAAGAATCATTCGTGAAGCTAAAATCGAAAGAGATGCTATCCTTAAAGAAGCTAGAGAAATTAAAGACAGAATCGTAGGGGAAGCTAAAGATGTTGCTAAATCTGAAGGAGACAAAATGATCGAAGCTGCTAAACAGACAATCAATGCTGAGAAAAATGCTGCTATGGCAGACATCAAAACTCAAATTGGTACTTTATCTGTAAACATTGCTGAGTCTATTTTGAAACAAAAATTAGACAACAGCGAAGCTCAAAACGAATTAGTTCAAAATTATTTAAACAAATCAAACCTTAACTAAGAATGCTTACATCTAAAGTAGCTAAAAGATACGCACAAGGTTTACTTGATTTCACAAACGAGTCAGGTCAAACGGCTACTGTATTTTCTGAAATGAAAGATGTAGTAAAGATCATGAAAGTGTCTGCGGACTTAAATAAATTTTTCATGACTCCTTACATCGATTCTAAAAAGAAAATAGAAGTAGCAAACGAAATTTTCAAAGGTTTATCTGTTTCTTCTCAGAACCTAATCAGATTGGTGATTAAGCACGGTCGTGAAAACCAATTGAAAAATATTGCTCAGGAATTCATCAACAAAGTTGAAGACCTTAGTGGTGTACAGAGAGTAACACTTACTACAGCAACTCCGCTTTCAAAAGAAAATCTTGATCAGATTTTAAGATCTACCAATCTTGTCAATGCTGATTCAAACTTTGATCTGAAAGTGAATGTTAAACCTGAAATTCTTGGAGGATATGTTCTAAGAGTAGGTGACCAGCAGGTAGACGCGTCTGTGAAGACAAAACTTAACCAAGTTAAAAAAGATTTCCAATTAAATTAAGAAAAACAACCATACAATGGCAGAAATAAATCCGGCAGAAGTATCTGCGATCTTAAAACAGCAATTGGCCAACTTCGATACTCAATCAAACGTTGAGGAAGTAGGTACAGTTTTAACCATCGGTGATGGTATTGCTCGTGTATACGGGTTAGAAAACGTACAATACGGAGAGTTGGTGAAATTTTCTAGTGATGTAGAAGGTATTGTACTTAACCTTGAAGAAGACAACGTGGGTGTTGCTCTACTTGGTGAAAGTAAGTTAGTAAAAGAAGGTGATACAGTAAGAAGAACAAACAGAATCTCTTCTATCAAAGTAGGAGAAGGTATGTTAGGAAGAGTAGTAGATACTCTTGGTAACCCTATCGATGGTAAAGGTCCTATTACTGGGGATTTATACGAAATGCCATTGGAAAGAAAGGCTCCTGGAGTAATCTTCAGACAGCCGGTAACTGAGCCTTTACAGTCTGGTATCGTTGCAATTGATGCGATGATCCCTGTAGGAAGAGGTCAGAGAGAGCTTATCATTGGTGACAGACAAACAGGTAAAACTACTGTTGCAATTGATACGATCATCAACCAAAAAGAATTCTTTGATGCTGGTAACCCAGTATATTGTATATATGTTGCTATTGGTCAGAAAGCTTCTACTGTAGCACAAATCGTTAAAACTCTTTCTGATAAAGGAGCTTTAGCTTATACTGTAATCGTTGCGGCTAACGCATCAGATCCGGTTCCAATGCAGGTATATTCTGCAATGGCAGGAGCTTCTATCGGTGAGTTCTTTAGAGACACTGGTAGACCAGCGCTTATCGTTTATGATGATTTATCTAAACAAGCTGTTGCTTACCGTGAGCTTTCTCTACTATTGAGAAGACCACCGGGCCGTGAAGCTTATCCTGGAGACGTTTTCTATCTTCACTCAAGACTATTGGAAAGAGCAGCAAAAGTAATCGCTGATGATAACATTGCTAAGCAAATGAACGATTTGCCAGAGTCTCTTAGACCAATCGTCAAAGGTGGGGGTTCATTAACAGCCCTTCCAATTATCGAAACTCAGGCTGGTGACGTTTCTGCATATATCCCTACAAACGTAATCTCTATTACAGACGGACAGATCTTCTTGGAGTCTGATCTATTCAACTCAGGGGTTCGTCCGGCGATCAACGTTGGTATCTCTGTATCGAGAGTAGGAGGTAATGCTCAGATCAAATCAATGAAAAAAGTTTCTGGTACATTAAAACTTGACCAGGCTCAATATAAAGAACTTGAAGCGTTTGCTAAATTCGGTTCTGACCTTGATGCTTCTACTTTAGCAGTTATCTCTAAAGGAGAAAGAAACGTAGAAATCCTTAAGCAGCCGGTAAATGCACCACTTCCTGTAGACAGTCAGGTAGCGATCGTATATGCTGGAACAGAAAACTTAATGAGAAACGTTCCGTTAAACAAGATTAAAGAATTCCAACACGAGTATATCGAGTTCCTAAGATCTAAGCACCCTGATACAATGGCTGCTATTAAGTCTGGAAAAATTGATAACGATATTACTAGTGTTCTTAAGCAGGCTGCTAACGATTTAGCTTCTAAATACAACTAAAAAATTCAATGTTTAAGGTTTAAAATATAGCGTTTTAAGCCTTAAACTTTAGACCTTAAACTTTGAACCCAAATTAATGGCAAACTTAAAAGAAATACGAGGCAGAATTACGTCAATTTCATCTACGATGCAGATTACACGTGCTATGAAGATGGTTTCCGCAGCGAAACTTAAAAAAGCGCAGGATGCAATCGTAATGTTAAGACCTTATTCTGAAAAATTACAGGAGCTTATCCAGAATGTAAATTCTAGCTCTGATCCTGATCAGATTTCTGTATATGCTCAAAAAAGAGAGGTTAAAAGAGTACTATTCATCGCTGTTACTTCAAACAGAGGTCTTGCGGGAGCTTTTAACTCTTCTATCGTAAAAGAGCTTAATCTTCAGTCTCAGAACAATTCTCAATATGAGATTGAAATTCTGCCTGTAGGTAAAAAAGCATATGATGCTGTAAGAAGAAACCGTACGGTATATGCTAATGGAAGTTCTGTTTATGATAATCTGAGCTTTGATGCAGTTGCTCATATCACTGAAGGTGTAATGACAAGCTTCAAGGAAGGTAAATTTGACGAAGTTTATGTTATCTATAACAAATTCGTTAATGCTGCTACTCAGGAAGTAACTACAGAAAAACTTCTTCCGATCTCAATGCCGGAAAACACTGAGCCACAAGTTGAAACTGATTATATCTTTGAACCTAACAGAACAGAGATCCTTGATAATTTGATTCCAAAGTCTATCAAAACTCAGGTTTTCAAAGCAATCCTGGATTCAGTAGCATCTGAGCACGGAGCGAGAATGACTGCAATGCACAAGGCGACAGATAATGCAGAGGCTTTGAGAAATGATCTTAAGATCTTCTACAACAAAGCAAGACAGGCTGCAATTACCAATGAAATTTTGGAAATTGTTTCCGGAGCAGAAGCTTTGAAAAATTCTTAAAGAATTATTTTACTATACAAATGAAAGCACCGATAATTTCGGTGCTTTTTTGTTTATAAAAGTCTGAAAATCGCTTTTTACCACTCAAAAACCTTCTGTTTTCAAAGAAATGAAGAAGTATTCCAATTATTTTTTTTATTGAAAAATAACAGTATTCTATCACTTCATTTTTCTCTTAAAAAAATCCTTAATTGAAATAATCAATCCCGGATTCAGGTTATTTTTATTTTACATATCTTTGTAGCTAATAAAATATATACAATCTCTAAATGGACTCGGACATAGTCAGGCTTTTGCTGGCCTTATTTCTTGTTTTACTAAATGGCTTTTTCGTAGCCGCAGAATTTTCAATTGTTAAAGTTCGTTACTCACAAATTCAGTTAAAGGCCGCAGAAGGAAACTCTATGGCAAAACAGGCAGAACATATCATCAAGCATCTTGATGAATATCTTTCCGCTACACAATTAGGAATTACATTGGCATCCCTTGCCCTGGGTTGGGTGGGAGAAAGTGCCCTGCATCATATTGTTGAAAATATTTTCACGTCTTTAAGTATTGATCTTACTCAGACAACAATTACTACAATTTCAGTGGTGACCAGTTTTGTATTAATTACCATTATGCACATTGTATTTGGTGAGCTTATTCCAAAATCAATCGCAATCAGAAAATCTGAAGCGACTACAATGGCAACTGCAGTTCCGTTGAGAGTTTTTTATACGGTTTTTAAACCGTTTATATGGTTGATGAACTCGATGTCAAACGGTTTCCTTAGACTGGTTAAAATTCACCCTGCTTCCGAACAGGAAATTCACTCTACAGAAGAACTTCAGCTTTTGGTAAAACAAAGTGCAGACAGTGGTGAGATTGAAGAAGAAAACTATGAGATCATCAAAAATGCATTTGATTTTACAGATCACTCTGCCAAGCAGATCATGGTTCCAAGACAGAATATTACTTCCATAGATTTTGAAGAAGATGTCAACGATATTATCAACAAAATCATGGACAGCGGTTACTCCCGTATTCCTGTTTACATTGACTCTATTGACAATATAATCGGAATTTTCTACACAAAGGAAATTATAAGAGAATTTGTGAAGAGAAAAGGAGATCTGGATCACGAAGACCTTAAAGATTTAATGCGTGACGCATTCTTCGTGGTAGAAAGTAAAAAAGTTTCAGACTTACTGAAAACATTCCAGCTTAAAAAACAACATATTGCCATCGTTATTGATGAATTTGGAGGAACTGAAGGAATTATTACCCTGGAAGATATCCTGGAAGAACTTGTAGGAGAAATTCAGGATGAAGAAGATGACGAAGAAAAAATAGTTGATAAAATAGCTGATAATACCTATTGGGTACAGGCTACACAGCCTTTGGACGAAATCAACGAATTTTTACCTAAAAGGCTTCCTCTTTCCGAAGAAAGTGAATACAATTCATTAGCCGGATTTATTCTTTATGAATTGGAAGAAATTCCTGAAGAAAACCAGGAGTTTGATCTTGAAAATTATCACTTCAAGATTCTGAAAATGAATAATAAGAGTGTAGAACTGGTGGAGCTGGTATATCAGGAACCCAATGCTATTGATAATTTAGCAGATAAAATTGGAGAAGTTTAAAAGAATTAGAATGAGTTTTTATAACAGCATAAAAGACTACGAAAATCCAAAACGCCAGTATGAGGAGGAAGTCCTTGTCCTGGATGATACAGATGAAGTTTATAAACTGGTATTGCATAATGATGATATTCATACATTTGATTACGTAATAGACTGCCTGATCGAAATATGTAAGCATACATTGGAACAGGCTGAGCAATGTACCATGTTGGTTCATTACAAAGGCAAGTGTACCGTAAAAACAGGTTCAATGGATGTTTTGAAGCCCATGCATGAAAAATTAATTTCGCGCGAATTAACAAGCGAAATCGTATAAAATAAAAAACCGACAATTAATTTGTCGGTTTTTTTTATTAAATCCGGATAGGAAAGTTGAGTAATAATGATAAATGACAAAGACTAACGGGCATCCGGGCAATCTTTTAATCTTTAAATACTTTAATCTTTTAATTTCTCAATACACTTACATTGTCATATTTTATCTAAAATAGTATATTTGTACCAACTATAAAGAAACAAAAAAACAATGCTTGTAATAGGAATTGCCGGTGGTACAGGATCCGGCAAAACTACAGTTGTTGATAAGATACTTCAGCAGCTTGATATTGAGGGAATGAATATCCTCTCTCAGGATAATTATTATCACGACAACCAAGGTCTTACATTAACGGAAAGAGAAGCTCTAAACTATGACCATCCGAAATCCATAGACTTTGACCTACTGATAAAACATGTAAAAGCTTTAAAAAATAATGAATCTATTGAACAGCCGATTTATAGCTTTGTTACTCATTCCAGAACAGGAGATCATGTCACTGTAGAACCTAAAAATGTATTGGTAGTAGAAGGAATTCTTGTTCTTACCAACAAAGAATTACTTAAAGAATTTGACTTGAAAGTATTTGTACATGCAGATTCTGACGAAAGGCTGATCAGGAGGATCAGAAGAGATACTCAGGAAAGAGGAAGAGATCTGAGCGAAGTATTACACCGTTATCAGACCACATTAAAACCAATGCACCAGGAATTCATCGAGCCGTCTAAAAATGATGCCGATCTTATTATTCCAAATATGAAGCAGAATTCCGTAGCCATTGATTTTTTAACTACCGTTATTAAAAATTCTTTGAAAAAACATTAAAAAATGGAAGAAAACAACCTTATCAAAGACATTCAGCCGAAATCTGAAACATTCAAACTTATCCAGAAATATGTTTTGAATAAGTATACCATTACGATCTGTCTGTTTTTGGTATGGATGGTTTTTTTCGATAAAACCTCATTTCTTGTTATTAATGAACTGAATGGAGAGATTCATAAGTATGAAGACCAGCTGGATTATTATAAAAAAGAATATGAGAAAAATGATGCTTTTTATAAAAAACTGATGAACAACAAGTCAGAAAAAGAAAAGTATGCAAGAGAAAATTATTTTATGAAAAAGCCAAATGAAGAGATATTCATTTTGGTGGTAGACAGCACAAAGGTTGCTAAAAAGTAAGCGTGCTAAAAGCATCAATAGTGAATAGTCAATTAAGTTTGTTTGATGGTGCTATTCACTTGTGAAGCAAAATTCACAATTTAAACTAAAACTAATGTCAAATACAGATATACTTTCAAACTGGGAAAATCTAGTCAAAAAACAGCTTAAAACGGAGGATATTTATCCTGTTTTAGAAAAACAGAATCTGGAAGGAGTAGAGGTGAAGCCTTTTTATACAGAAGTTCAGAAACCTTTGTCAAACCTTCCCAGAGTTGAAGAAAGCACCCATCTGGTGGCAAGATACCATGAAAGTCTGGAAGACGAAGTATTTGCATTTGTACTTGATCAGAATGTAGAAAATCTTGATCAGAAAACCATTTTTGTTAATAACAAAGAACTTGCAGGGCACATCAGCCCCAAAGAAGAAGACCAGTATTTTTCATTGATTGATGTTTTTAATGAAAAAGAAGGAAGCATTGATGATCAGCTGGTAAAAGAATTATTGGCAAAAGAATTTAAAAGAAGCATCTGTATTGATATTTCTCTGCATCAGAATGCCGGAGCCGCTATTTATCAACAGCTTGGTGTTGCCCTGGCAAAAGCTAAGGAATTGATAGAAGCATACGGATCTGAAATTTTAAGTAAACTGATCTTCAGAATAGCAGTCGGAGGAAGCTATTTCTTTGAAATGGCTAAACTGAGAGCTTTTAAAATCGTTTTTAATCAGCTTTCCAAAGAATATGGGCTGGATGAAATTCCTTATATCTTCGCAGAGACTTCGCTGCGTAATAAAGCGGTTTCTGATAATGAAAATAATCTGATCCGCTCGACGCTGGAGCTTGCTTCTGCAATGATTGGAGGTGCTGATGCGGTTTTCACTAATAATTATCTTGTAGGCAGAAGTACTGATAACTCAGAGGAAATCTCTTTCAAACAGCAGATTGTTCTGGCTTACGAAAGTATTATCAATGTATTTGAAGATGCTTCTAACGGAAGTTATTATGTAGAAGATATTACCCGTCAGTTTGCAGAGAAATCATGGGCTTTATTTGTTGAAATAGAAGAAGCAGGAGGGTATCTTGAGTTGTTAAAGCAGGGAATTATCCAGAAAAAGATCTATGATCATGCTATTGAAGAGCAGCAATGGATTGAAGAAGGGAAAATAAAGCTGATCGGAGTTAATTTATACCCTAAATTAGACGTTAAAAAGTCTATCGCAGAGCTTTACAACGAAAAAGAAATAAAAGCCGTACGTTGGGCAGAAATGTTTGAATAGTACACTAATAATACCATGAAAAAAAGTTTCTTAGTTTTCCTTTTATTGTTTTTCGGATTATGTTTTTCTCAAACTGAGAAAGATTTGTATGGAAAATGGGTAGGAACAGATGCGGGGAACTATGGCTCATTTACATTTTTTTCCGACGGTTATGTAAAAGCAGAGCTTGATGGATTGAATATTGATGGTAGAAATCATGTAATTCCTGATGGACCAAATAAAGGTAAAATTGGACATGTGAAATATACTGCTGATTTTTCAAAAAAAATTATCAAATTCAATCTAATTGCATCATACGATAATTTCAATAATAAACTTGAAGAAAGTAAATTTTTAAGTGGACTCATTAAATTTATTAATGAAGATGAATTTCTACTGTTCTTCGACTTTGAAAATGAAAACCCAGCGGATATTGATCCTACATCTCCAAATGTAATGACATTGCATAGAGAAAAAGACTTATAGTTTTTAATAATGAAAGAAAAACTGATTGATTTATTTGAATACACTTATCTTTTCAATATTGAGATGATTAAAGTGATCTCTGAAAACAGAGAACTTGTAGATGATAAAACAATTAGTCTCATTAATCATACTCTTAACGCACAACAGATCTGGAATGCCCGGATACTGGGAGAGACCACCTTTGAAGTCTGGCAGATCAATCCTTTTGAATCTCTGATAGAAATCAATCATGGGAATTTTCTTAAAAGCATTGATATTATTAACAATCTTGATTTAGAC
The DNA here is from genome assembly GCF_050753305.1 of Chryseobacterium sp. 'Rf worker isolate 10'. Lineage (NCBI taxonomy): Bacteria > Pseudomonadati > Bacteroidota > Flavobacteriia > Flavobacteriales > Weeksellaceae > Chryseobacterium > Chryseobacterium sp. 'Rf worker isolate 10'. The sequence goes on along the minus strand of NZ_JBOZOF010000001.1, from coordinate 1,581,471 downwards.
ACAAAGATAGAATATCAGAATTCAAGAGGAACAAAGTTTGAAAATACCATTTTTGAAATGCTTTTTCATGCAGTAAATCACTCCACCTATCACAGAGGGCAAATCAACTCTTTGTTTAAGCAGAACGGTATAATACCGGTATTGACTGACTATATATTTTATAAGAGATAATTTTAAGATATTGATACCTCGGCTCCACTCAGTATGGCACTGTTAAAAATACTGTCTTAATTTTTCAATTATAAATTAAGCACTTAGTATTAGCGTTGTCATGCTGAGCGGAGTCGAAGCATTTTAACTAAAGGAATGTAAAAAGAGCACAATCTGTGGGAAATAAATTACTAAACAAAGAAATCCAAAACTATGTCAATGCAAATCTGAATACAGATTTACACACATTACTGCTGAAAAAATCACCATTTCCAGAGGTTTCTATGCAGGAAATTGTACAGCAGATCAAAGGAAAACAAGTGGCAGAGAGAAAATTTCCGTTTCTTTTAAAAGAAGGCATTGTTTTTCCACCGCAGCTTAACCTGGAGCAGTCGTCCTCAGAAAAAACAGCTTTATACAAATCTGGAATTTTAAAAGGAAAAACATTTATTGACCTTACAAGCGGTTTTGGTATTGATGCCTATTATCTGTCTCAAAACTTTGATAACATCACTTTAGTAGAACAGAATACCGAACTTTTAAAGATTGTTGAAAATAACTGGACTATATTAAACCGAAAAGCAAAATTTATTAATCTTAAGCTGGAAGATTTTTTGGAGACCAATCAGGAACATTTCGATGTTATTTACCTTGATCCGGCAAGAAGAGACGAGCAAAAAAACAAAGTTTTTCTTCTAGAAGACCTGTCACCTGATATTCTCGAAATTCAGGAAAAATTACGCTCTATTTCCGGTCAGGTGGTTATTAAGCTTTCCCCGCTTATTGATCTTAAATATCTTATTTCAGTACTCCCCAGTATTTCAAGGATTGATATTATTGCCTTGAAAAATGACGTAAAGGAAGTTGTCGTATTTTTATCCAACGAAAATACGGCTGAAATTATCTGCAACTGTGTGAACCTTGAAAGTGGTGAAGCTGTCTTTACATTCAGTTTTGGGGAAGAAGAAACTGCCGAATCAGAATATTCTGAACCCGAAAAATACATTTATATCCCCAATCATTCCATTTTGAAAGCTGGAGTCTTTAATTTAATTTCACAAAAATTCGGATTGAAAAAACTGCATCCTAACAGCCATTTATATACTTCGGATGAAAAAAATGAAAACTTTCCTGGAAGAATTTTAGAAATGGAAGTGGTTGATTCTAAAAATATTAAGAAGAAAGATCAGTTCAATATCATTTCAAAAAATTACCCTTTAAAGCCAGAAGATATCAAAAAGAAATACGGATTGAAAGATGGAGGAAAACAATACCTTATTTTTACACAATCCAAAAAAGGGAAAATTATTTTAAAATCAGTATAAAAATGTTGCTGAAAAATGCAGGATTTCTTAATTTTGGGCAATCAAAAATTTAAGCATGAAATCGCAGGCTGTTTAAATAACCAAAAATAGTGCGGTTTCATATGATTTTTAAAAAATTAAATTGTACATATGAAAAAATTGATTATATGTTTAGCTATTGCAACTGTAGCTGTTAGCTGTAAAAAAATATCTGCTGGAGGGAATAAAAATACTCTAAAACTAGAAGAAGGAGCAGAAAGATATTCTGATGACGTTCAGAAAGGTGGAAAGGCTCATGGACTTGGTCATGAGGCTGCTGCAACAGCTGAAGGACACAAAGAAGAAGCTGCAAAACCTGAAGCTCATAAAACAGACAGTACTGCTGCTGCAAAACCTGCTGAAGCAAAAGAAGCTCCAAAAGCTGAACACTAATTAGTAGTATACAATATACAAGTGCCCTGTTTCTGCAGGGCATTTTTTATTAAAAAATCTGACTAAAGGACTCATTAACACAAGGTTTTGAAAATACTGCCTTTTTGTTTGCCCCTGCCGGCCATTTTTTTTAATTTTAACAAAATAAATTTTTACAATGCAAGAGACATTAAATTACATTAACGAAAACAAACAGCGTTTCGTGGATGAATTATTTGAGTTATTGAGAATCCCTTCTATTTCTGCAGATCCGGCGTATAAAGATGACGTTTTGAAATGTGCGGATGTAGTAGCGGCACACCTTAAGAATGCAGGGGCTGATCATGTGGAAGTTTGCCAGACAAAAGGGTATCCAATTGTTTTCGGGGAAAAGATTTTAGATGAAAATTTACCTACAGTATTGGTATACGGGCACTATGATGTTCAGCCGGCAGATCCATTGGAATTATGGACAAAGCCGCCTTTTGAACCTTATATTGAGAAAACTGAATTACACCCTGAAGGAGCTATCTTTGCAAGAGGTTCTGCTGATGATAAAGGACAGTTTTTCATGCACCTGAAGGCTTTTGAAGCCATGATGAAAACCAATGCTCTGCCTTGCAATGTTAAATTTATCTTAGAAGGAGAAGAAGAAGTAGGATCCGTAAGCTTAGGAGACTGGGTAAATGAAAATAAAGAGAAATTAGCTTGCGACTGTATCTTAATTTCCGATACTCACATTTATAGCAACGAACAACCTACTGTTACAACAGGATTAAGAGGTTTAAGTTACGTAGAAGTAGAAGTGGAAGGTCCAAACAGAGATTTGCACTCAGGTCTTTATGGTGGAGCAGTACCTAATCCTATTCACGTTCTTTCAAGAATGATCGCGAATCTGATTGATGAAAACGGCCATATTACAATTGACGGGTTCTATGACAACGTTGATACGGTTTCAGATGCGGAAAGAGCTGAAATGAACAAATTGAAAGACAATCCGGAAGAGTTCAAAAAATCAATCGGATTAAGCAATATTGAAGGTGAAAAAGGATATACAACTTTAGAAAGAACGTCTATCCGTCCTACTTTAGACTGCAACGGAATCTGGGGCGGCTATACAGGAGAAGGCGCAAAAACAGTAATTCCATCAAAAGCTTTTGCTAAAATTTCAATGCGTTTGGTACCTTACCAGACTCCTCAGGAGATTACAGAGAAATTCACAAAATATTTCGAAAAAATTGCTCCGGATACAGTAAAAGTAAAAATTACCCCTCACCACGGAGGTATGCCTTACGTTTTGCCAACAGATACTAAAGAATTTGCTGCTGCAAAACAGGCAATGGAATCTGCATTCGGAAAAGAAGTTCTTCCTTACAGAGGAGGAGGAAGTATTCCGATCACAGCTATGTTTGAGCAGGTTTTAGGAGCTAAATCTGTATTGATGGGCTTCGGGTTGGATTCTGATGCAATTCACTCTCCAAACGAGCATTACGGATTATTTAATTTCTATAAAGGAATTGAAAGTATTCCGTTGTTTTTTGAAAATTATTCAAAATAATTCAACGAAAAATATAAATAGTAAGGTATTTCTGCAAAGAGATACCTTATTTTTTTGCTTCATACACTGTTGTTATGACCTTTTCAGAAGTCCTTTCTTGTGACTTTAAAAATTAAATTCGCTGAAAACAAAAACGTTAATCTTTATTTGCAATAAGTTATTTCACTATTCGTGGAAAGTTTATATTTTTAATACAAAACTTGATTTACTATGAAAAAATACTACTCAATTGTATTTTTGATGTTGTCAATATGTGTTTTCTCACAACAGGCAGTATCTTTTGAATCCAATGAAGGATTTAATACCGGAAATATCAACGGACAGGCAGGATGGATCAGTACTCCCACAGGAGGAATTCCTGAGAATATAACCCATCAGACTATCAGCGCAGATAAAGCCAGCGATGGAAGCAGTTCTCTCAAAATTGTTAAAGAAACTACCTACGGAACCCAGCCGGATCCCATTATCGGAGGCTTTTATAACCTAGCAGCCCCTCTTTCCTACAATAACTTTTCCGTATCATTTGACATCAATATGTCACAACTTAATGGCTCCGATTTTGGTTTTCAGGGAGTGAATAATGTTGATGATCAGTTTGTTGTAAGGTTGGATTTTGATAAAACCGGATTGGTGAAAATTCTGAATACAATATCAGGGGTGCAGGATCTGATCGCTGTACCTTCAGCTTGGCTGCCAAACACCTGGTATAGATTTAAGGTCGTAGGAACCGCTGCAGATGTCAGATATTACCTTAATGATAGCCTCATTTACACAGGAACAGTTGCGGGCCCTATGAATATCAATCAGCTGCGTTTTGTTCATAATAATGCATTGGGATCAGCTTATATTGATAATATTAAAATTAATACTGAATTACAATTCATGAATGTAAAAGATTCTAATTTAAGTGATAGAGAAATAACATTTTATCCTAATCCGGTTGCAGATGTTATCAATGTTACCTCAAAAGAAGCCAAAATTAATCTGGTGAGTATTGTTGATATGACTGGAAAATCAATAAAAACTGTATTATCCAGTGATAAGAAGAATAACGCATCTGTAAATGTGTCTGAGCTAACTGCCGGAAATTATATCTTAATCATCGATACAGAAAAAGGACGATTCAATAAGAAATTCATTAAAAAATAAATCCTGATAAATCTTAGTATCAGCAAAACGCTCCAAGTGGGGCGTTTTTGTTATTTTAGAGAATTAAAATTTGAAGCATATGTCAGAAAATAAAACAGCTTATATAACAGGAGGAACCAAAGGTATCGGTTTCGGAATTGCGAAAATTTTACTTGAAAATGGTATATCTGTAGCATTTTCAGGAAGAAAAAGGGATGATGTCATGAAGGCAGAAGAGGAACTTAAGCAATACTCAGAAAATGTATTAGGAATTGTTTCTGATGTAAGAAGTCTGGAAAGCGAGCAGGAGGCTGTAAAATATACGGTAGAAAAATTCGGAAGGCTGGATTATATCATTGCCAATGCAGGATTGGGTATTTTTAAGCCCGTAGATGAACTGACTGCAGAAGAATGGAATGATATGATAGAAACTAATCTTACAGGTGTTTTTTATACTTTAAAAGCCTCTGTAGAAGAATTAAAAAAGACAGAAGGGTATTATATCACCATTTCCAGTCTGGCAGGAGCGAACTTCTTTGAAAACGGAACAGGATATAACGCTTCAAAATTCGGGGTGGTAGGTTTTACCCAGGCGGCTATGATTGATTTAAGAAAGTATAATATCAAATCCACCGTGATTATGCCAGGTTCGGTAGCCACTCATTTTAATGGAAACATTCCTTCGGAAAAGGACAATTGGAAGATCCAGCCCGAAGATATGGGGAATCTTATATTGGATGTTTTGAAAATGAATCCAAGAGTTTTGCCTAGTAAAATAGAGTTTAGGGCAACAAAACCAGCTAAGTAACTACATCTAATGTATTGAATAATAATTTAATAAGTATTATGCATGCATAATATATTTTTTATTTATATTAGCAAAAATTAATTCAAACAAAATCTCTGCATAAACTGTCATGATTTTATGCATTAAAGGGAAAAAATAAAATAGTACACATGAAAATATTAGTTTGTATTAGTAGTGTTCCGGATACTACTTCCAAAATTAACTTTACAGCAGATAAATCTGCTTTCGACAAAAACGGAATTCAGTGGGTAATCAATCCATTAGACGAATTTGCGTTAACAAAAGCGGTTAAACTTCAGGAATCTCAGGGAGCTACAGTAACAGTAATCAATGTAGGTGATGCTGCTACAGAGCCTGTAATCAGAAAAGCTTTAGCTATTGGTGCTAACGATGCTGTAAGAGTAAATCTTGATCCGAAAGACAGCTATTCTACAGCAAAAGAAATTGCAGCTGTAGCTCAAAACGGAGGATATGATCTTATCCTTTGTGGAAAAGAATCTATCGATTATAACGGAGGATCTGTTCCGGGAATGGTGGCTCAGCTATTGAACCAGCCTTTCGTAAACGCTTCAGTAGGATTAGACGTAAACGGAAGCGAAGCTACTGCAGTAAGAGAAATTGAAGGAGGAAAAGAAACTATTTCTGTAAAATTACCGGCAATTATTGCAGGTCAGAAAGGATTAGTAGATGAAAAAGATCTTATCATCCCGAATATGAGAGGAATTATGTCTGCAAGAACAAAACCTCTACAGGTAGTAGAGCCTTCTTCTTCAGAAGTAAAAGTTCAGGGAGTATCTTATGACAGCGTTCCACCAAGAGCTGCTGTGAAAATGGTTTCTCCTGACAATCTGGATGAATTGGTAAGATTACTTCACGAAGAAGCTAAAGTAATCTAATAAAGATAACAGGTACGAGGTGATAGGCAGCCGTTTTTACACATACTTCTTAAACCTAATCCCTACAACCTAAACCCTACAACCTAAAAAATATAAACAATGGCAGTATTCGTATACGCAGAAAATATAAACGGAGTTTACAAAAAAGCAGCTTTCGAAGCAGTTTCTTATGCTAAAGCTATCGCTGATAAAGCTGGAGATACCGTTACGGCAATCTCTGTAAACCCAACAGATTCTTCAGATTTATTATACAAATATGGAGCATCAAATGTTATCAATATCAAAGACGAAGGTCTTAAAAACTTCTCAGCAAAAGCATTTGCTCAGGCTGTAAGCGAAGTAGCAGACGGAAATATTATCGTTTTCCCTCACACTACAGATGCTTCTTCCATTGCGCCTATGCTTGCTGTAATGAAGAACTATTCTTTAATCACTAATGCATTGGAAACTCCTGAAAGCCTTTCTCCTTTCCAGGTAAAAAGAAGAGCTTTCTCAGGAAAAGGTTTCATGCATGCTAAAGCAGAAGGAAACGGAGTAATCGTTACCGTTTCTCAAAATGCTTTCGGTGTTAAAGAAAATGCAGTATCAGGTTCAGAAGAAGTAAAAAACTTATCTGTAGCTAATGAAGATACGAAAGTGATTTCTCACGAACAGAGTTCAGGAAAATTAGACCTTAAAGAAGCTGAAGTTGTTGTTTCTGCCGGTAGAGGGATGAAAGGACCTGAAAATTGGGGTATGATTGAAGATTTAGCAAACGTTTTAGGAGCTGCTACAGCATGTTCTAAGCCAGTTTCTGATATCGGATGGAGACCTCACACAGAGCACGTAGGGCAAACAGGTAAAGCGATTTCACCTAATCTTTACGTTGCAGTAGGGATTTCCGGAGCAATTCAGCACCTTGCCGGAGTAAACTCTTCAAAAACTATTGTAGTAATCAACAGTGATCCTGAAGCGCCGTTCTTCAAGTCTGCTGACTACGGAGTAGTAGGAGATGCTTTCCAGATTATTCCTGCATTAACAGAGAAAATTAAAGCAATAAAAGGATAAAAGTCAATGGAAAATAGTCAATTCACTTTGCTTGTCAATTTTTGATTATTTGCTTGCGAAGCAAAAGTTTACTATTGCCCATTCACGATTCTTCAATATATCAATAAAAGCTCGGCTTTCCGGGCTTTTATTTTTGCGTAAAAAAGTGAAATCACAATAAAAAATTAATCTATATTTGTAGCTATGGATTATAAGCAGCTAATTATTCGCGGAATATCGTACAGCCAGACTCAGTCCGGGGCTTATGCCTTGTTACTGGAACATGAAGAAACACACATAAAATTACCTGTTGTTATAGGAAATTTCGAAGCCCAGTCTATCTCTCTCGGATTGGAAAAAGATATTCATCCACCGCGTCCTCTTACTCACGATTTATTTACAAAATTTATAGTTTCCGCCAATTATGAGTTGGTTTCTGTCATCATCTATCAGATTGTAGATGGAGTATTCTTTTCTAATATCAACTTTAAAAATAAAGTGAATGAAGAAGAATTGATCCTTGATGCCAGAACCTCTGATGCTGTTGCAATGGCCGTAAGATTTGATGCGCCTATATTTACTACACAGCAGGTTTTAAACGAAGCCGGCATTCTATTGGAGCTGGAAGACGTTTCAAAAGAAGAACAATCTTTCTCAGAAACTGTGCAGACAGAAGATAGCTTAAAATCTCTTTCTATGGAAGAGCTTCAGAAATTATTGGATGATGCCGTAAAAGAAGAAGATTATGATACTGCCCTTGAAATCCAGGAAGAAATCAAGAGGAGGAAAAAGAAAATTGACTAAAGAGATACTTTTTATATAAACTATGAATTTAAAATTACGACTGACCATCCTCAGTTTTCTCCAGTTTTTTGTGTGGGGAGCATGGCTGATTACGATGGCAAACTTCTGGTTTGGCACCAAACATTGGGAAGGAACTCAGTTTGGAGCTGTGTTCGGAACAATGGGAATTGCTTCCATCTTTATGCCAACCATTACTGGAATTATCGCTGACCGCTGGATCAATGCGGAACGCATATTTTCAGTATTACACATCCTTTATGGGGTTATTCTTTTCATATTACCTCATTCCGCAGACCCGAATTCTTTCTTTTCGGTAATGCTTTTGGCAATGTGTTTCTATATGCCTACCATTGCATTGGCTAATTCAATTTCTTATACTATCCTGAAAAGCAACAATCTGGATGTAGTGAAAGACTTTCCGCCGATTCGTGTTTGGGGTACCATTGGTTTTATTGTAGCCATGTGGATCACAAACCTTAGTGGAAATAAAGCGACTGAAGGACAGTTTTATATTGGAGGTGCTGTAGCTATTTTTCTGGGAATTTATGCCCTTACACTACCAAAATGCCCTCCGCAAAAACTTATTGATAAAAGTTCACCATTATCCGAACAATTAGGATTGAATGCATTCAAGCTTTTCGGAAACTATAAAATGGCATTATTCTTCTTATTTTCAATGCTTTTGGGCGCTGCACTTCAGTTGACCAATGCCTATGGAGATGTATTCTTAAGTGAATTTGCTCATTTTCCTAAATATGCAGATTCATTTGTAGTACAGAGATCTACAATCATTATGTCTATTTCTCAGGTTTCAGAAACCTTGTTTATTCTTGCAATTCCTTTCTTTCTGAAGAAATTCGGAATCAAAAAAGTAATGCTGATGTCTATGCTGGCTTGGGTTTTAAGATTCGGATTCTTTGCCTATGGTGTTCCGGATGGATTTGGACTTTCATTAATCATTCTTTCATGCATCGTATACGGAATGGCTTTTGACTTCTTCAATATTTCAGGATCTCTTTTCGTAGAAACAACTACTGATAAAAAGATCCGTTCTTCAGCTCAGGGATTGTTTATGATGATGACCAATGGTTTTGGAGCTGTTTTTGGAAGTTATATTGCAGGCTGGGCTATTGATAAATTCTTTACTCATAAATTTACAACGGCTTCAGATCTGTCTACTTACTTAGAAACGACACCTGATAATCCTACTTTCCTGGAGATTTTAAAGAACAGTTTCAATGCAGCTGTTAATTCAGACGGAACCCTTTCCTCTGTGGTGATGGTAAAAGACTGGCAGCAGATATGGCTTTCTTTCGCAATCTATGCGTTGGTACTGGCGATTTTCTTTGCTGTATTGTTCAAACACAAACATAATCCGGAAGATGTTTCTTCAGTAAAACATTAATCTAAACTTATATTTATTAAGATATTAAATTGCATTTTTGAAAAAGAATGCAATTTTTTTATTTTTCAGGCAACCTTTTGCAAAATATATCGTCTTATAGATAGAAACAGTCCCATGAAGAACATCGAAGAGAATTTTTTATTGGCTAAAAAACAGGATCGGAGAGGGCAGAAAGCTCTTTACGAGATGTTTTCTCCCAAAATGCTGGCCATTGCAAATTCTTATGTCAACAACCTTCATGATGCTGAAGACATCCTACTGAATGCCTTTATGAAATGTTTTACCAGATTGGACGAGTGTAGAAATTGGGAAAGCTTTCCCTACTGGCTGAGGAAAATCATTGTTAATGATTCTATTAGCTTCATCCGGAAGAATAAAAATATTCTTTATGCTGATGTTGAAATTGCTGATGATTATAGTGAAACAGCTGATGAAGAATATCCGGAAGAACTCAATATTGAAGAAATATTTTCTCAAATGCCAGTAGGATATAGGTTGATTTTTAATTTGTATGTCTTTGAGGATAAAAAGCATAGCGAGATTGCCGGAATTCTCAATATTTCTGAAGGAACAAGCAAAAGCCAGTTGAGTAAGTCCAAAAAATGGCTTGCTGAATTTTTAAAAGCAAAAGAAAATGAAACAAGAACTCCTGAAACAGTTAAAATCTGATTACGAAAAGCTTGAAATAAAGCCTTCTGCGGATCTTTGGAGCAGGATAGAGCAAATAGACCAGAAAAATGAAGAAACTTCTGTTACGAGCTCTAAAAAGGCTTTCCAGTGGTGGAAATACGCTGCTGTACTGGTCGTGCTGTTTTCAGTATGTGCATTGCTTTATTTTAACCAGGATCATCCTGCTGGTATCAATGAAAATCCGATAGTGCATACCAAAACAGTAAAAGAGAATACTGAAATAACATTGCCCAATCCGGATATCCATGCAGCCGGGAGCACGAAAAAGGATAACAGCACAGGTCAAAAGAAAATGGAAGAGCCCCTGACTATTTCTAAAATGAATCAACCGGAAGAAATGTTGCAGAAAAATGAAGTAAGCCAGATTAAAGATGAAAAAATTATACTTACTGATTATGAAATTAAAGCTCCGGTATTAGACAGAAATATGGGTTTTGCTCCGGATAAAATCTCTCTTACAGAAAGTAAAAAAACTGAATACATCAATGCTGATGAACTTCTGCAGGGCAGAGAATTCCAGAAAAAAAGAGAAGAGAACAGATCGGATGTTAAAAGATTTGGCACTCTTGATATGACCAAAATTAAGGTTAAAAGCCCAAATTCTCTTAAAATCTTTGGTGTGACTGTTTATTCCGATTCTTTAGAAAGTAAATAATCAATTGTTTTTTATCACAGAAAAACTGCCTCTATACTGAGACAGAGATCAAATATTGCCTTAAAAAAATAAAAATATGAAATCAAAACTGATAGTAATAGGTGCTTTAGCCGTCTTTAGCTATGGATTTGCACAGGAATCGCCCGAGAATAACCTGAGTATCTATTCCAGAAAAATTGACAGCATTGTCATTGGTGAAAAAGGGAAAATGAATATAGAACTGGATAAAATTGACAAAGATTTTAAAGAAAAGAAGATCACACCCGAAGAAAAACAAAAACAGCGTACAGCAATTGCCTCAAAATATGAACAGGTTATTAATGAAAAAATAGATTCCCAAAAGCAGGAACTTGAAATTGCCACCAGAGAATTGGTGAAGGATGCTGTCTTTAAATCTGAAGACACCATTAAATCCAGAAAAAATCAATTTTGGCTGGGGCTCAATGGATTTAATATGAAACTCAACGAGAAGAAAAAAAGAAATAATCCTAAAAATTACCTCCAGACTTTAGAACTTACTGTAAGTATGGGAGGAGCAGGATTAACGTCAAAGAATGAACCTTTTGGCTTTTATAACAAGAATTCTGATATCAAAAACAGTGTTATCAACTCCTGGCAGCTTGCATTGTGGTATGGTAATCAGATTGGAAGCTATACCAGCCCTTTTTTCTACCGTTTAGGATTGGGTGTAAGATCAGATCAGTTAACCCCAAAATACGGACAGGCATTTAAACAGGATCAATACAATTTATTTGTGGGTGATTTCAACCGCGGAAACCTCAAAAAAAATATGCTTTACAATACTTATCTAACGGTTCCCATAGATCTGAAATTTGTTTTAAATCCAAAATACAGAGATTATGAAGGGGTAAAATATCTGGATAATAACCGAAATCAGCTGTGCATTATTCTGGGTATTTATGGAGGGTTTAAAATAGGAAGTGTGAATTATACCAAATATTCCAATGAATTTTCCGATAGAATTGTGGAAAGGGAAAAAGTGATGCATGGTGTGAATGATTTTGTTTTCGGAGGAAAATTCGGGATCAGCTATGCAGGGTTTAATCTGTTTGTTCAGAAAGACTTTACTCCGGCTTTCAATGACAATGCTTTGCTGAAGAAAAAATATGGACTTCAGATCGGTATAGAAATAGCCAATGTTAATTTTTAATTTGATAATAAATTTCTTTTTTCTTTATGTAATAATTAGAAATATCGGATATTTTTTATAACTAACAAGTGTTCGGAAGCGAAATTTCTATTTTTAAAACACACTATTTAAAAGTGTGTTTTTTTTTGTATTTTGGCACTTTAGTAAATATGAAAAATATTCAGTTATTAGGATTACTTTTAGTAATTGTTGGTAGTTTTTTACCCTTAGTCCATGTCCCTGTAATTGGGAACTGGAACTATTGGAAACTTGATCATTATCTGGCGATTACCTGCTGGATCTTTGCAGCATGTGCTGTTTTTGGGATTGTTAATAACAGTGGGAAAATTGTAAGATTTTTTGGTATTCTGCTGATCTTTTTATTTGCATTTACCTTATTCGCCGTAAAAATGAAGTCTTTACAATATTTCAGCTTTTTACCATTCAAATCCTGGCAGGAAACTTTTGCAGGAATCGTTACATTGAAATGGGGTTGGGTTATAGAATTTTTAGGAGCTTTTCTCTTGGTTTTTGCAGGGGGAAACAGAAAAGCAGATAACAAAACACAAATATAAAAATGAATCTTTTAAAACTCTTTTCAGCAGGAATTCTGTTGATGACAGCCATTCAAATTCAGGCTCAGACAACAGAGCAGAAAAAACCGGATAACCCGGCTAAATGTATCAATATCAAAGAAGGTAAATTTGTAAGACCCAATTACCCGGAAGCTATTTGGTATATGACTATTAAAGATAATGTTCAGACTGAATATTTCAATAATGGAAAAGACTTTATCAAATCAACATTGGTTTTTGTAGATGATTGCAATTACAAAGCTATTGTAATGGAGAAATCCGATAAAAATGATCCCGCACAGGTAGGAGATGTTTTCAACAATAAAATAGTAGCTACTCAGGATAATCTTCTGAAAGTAAATACTAAGATTGAAGGAACATCCTTTGATGTGGTATACGTAAAAGTAAAATAAATTCTAACTATAAAAATGGAACACTGGTTCCGTTTAGCTAAATAAAAATTATATACATGAAAGAAGTATTCATCGTTTCCGCAGTAAGAACACCTATGGGAAGTTTTATGGGAAGCTTATCAACAGTTCCGGCTACAAAACTGGGAGCAACTGCCGTAAAAGGAGCATTAGATAAAATTGGTTTAGATCCTAATGCTGTTCAGGAAATCTACATGGGAAATGTTCTTCAGGCAGGAGAAGGCCAGGCACCGGCTCGTCAGGTAGCTTTAGGAGCAGGTCTTTCAATCAATACACCTTCTACTACAGTAAATAAAGTGTGTGCTTCAGGAATGAAGGCTGTAACAATGGCTGCTCAGGCGATCAAAGCTGGTGATGCAGAAGTAATTGTTGCAGGAGGTATGGAAAACATGTCTTTAGTTCCTCACTATTACAATGCAAGAGTAGCTACAAAGTTAGGCGATATCAAAATGCTTGACGGAATGGTACTTGACGGTCTTACAGACGTATACAACAAAGTACATATGGGAGTATGTGCAGAAAAATGTGCTGTAGACTATAATATTACAAGAGAAGATCAGGATAACTTCGCTGTAGAATCTTACAAAAGATCAGCAAAAGCTTGGAGCGAAGGTAAATTCAATGAAGAAATTGTACCGGTTTCTATTCCTCAGAGAAAAGGAGAGCCTGTAATCTTTGCTGAAGATGAAGAATACAAAGCAGTAAACTTCGACAGAATTTCAACACTTCCTACTGTATTCAAAAAAGAAGAAGGAACTGTAACAGCAGCTAATGCATCTACTTTGAACGATGGTGCTTCTGCATTGATCCTTGTTTCTAAGGAAAAAATGGACGAACTTGGATTGAAGCCTCTTGCAAAAATCGTTTCTTACGCTGATGCAGCACATGAACCTGAAAACTTTACGACAGCTCCTGCAAAAGCTTTACCTATCGCTCTTAAAAAGGCTGGATTAGAGATTTCTGATATCGATTTCTTCGAATTCAACGAAGCTTTCTCAGTAGTAGGATTGGCTAACAACAAAATCTTAGGTTTAGATGCGGCTAAAGTAAACGTAAACGGTGGTGCTGTAGCACTGGGACACCCACTGGGAAGTTCTGGTTCAAGAATCATCGTTACATTAATCAACGTATTGAAGCAGAATAATGCAAAATACGGTGCTGCAGCAATCTGCAACGGTGGTGGAGGTGCTTCCGCTATCGTGATTGAAAATATCTAATATTCTGTTTACGAATATATTACCATTAAGGAATTGATAATTTTTTTAAAAACTTATCCATTTCTTAATGGTTTTTCTATTTTTGTGCTACTAATATATATTTGAAATGTCTGAAACTGAGAATCGACAGCCTAAAAACATAAAGAATAATCCGAAGATTATGAAAGCCTGGGCTGTATATGACTGGGCAAACTCCGTGTATTCCCTGGTCATTACCTCTACTATTTTCCCTATTTATTACTCTATCCTTACCACAGCGTATGAGAAAAAGGAATACATAGCCGAAACCAAAACATGGATTGATGTCCCAGTAAGGCATACAATCAAAATTTTTGGAGAAGGATATCAGCCGGATGCCGTATACGGATATTCACTTACCATATCATTCTTTATCGTAGTATTATTGTCTCCGTTTTTATCTTCTTTAGCAGATACTATTGGAAACAAAAAATCTTTCCTGCAGTTTTTCTGCTACCTTGGAGCAACGTCTTGTATGGGATTAGCTATGTTTACAGGGATGCATAATGTATTTCTGGGACTCTTATTCAGTATTACAGCCAGTGTAGGTTTCTGGGGGAGTTTGGTGTTTTATAACTCGTTCCTTCCGGATATTGCAACACCGGACCGGCAGGATGCACTCTCTGCCAGAGGATATGTTTACGGATATATTGGTTCCGTAGTTTTAGTAGTAATCTGTTTAGTTTTGATTCAGGTTTTTGCTAAAGGAGCGGCTCAGCAGTTACTATTCACAAGAATCAGCTTCCTTTTAACAGGAGCATGGTGGTTCGGGTTCTCCCAATATACATTCAAACACCTTCCTCAATTTGGGGATGTGAAAGATAAGCTTCCTAAAGATTTAGTACTACTGAATTATAAGAACATCTTCAAAAAACATGAAGAGCAGGGAGGTTTCTTTGAAGTATTTAAAGATAATCTGAGCTTCTATAAAGATATTGCAAAGGAAAGTTTTCATGAACTGTTTAAAGTAGGAGGAGAGCTTTTCAAAGACAGAAACCTGAAATTTTTCCTGTCCAGTTTCTTCTTTTACAGTGTGGGAATGCAGACGATTTTCCTTATGGCTACCTTATTCGGAAAGAGTGAGATCAATCTTGCTCAGGATAAGTTGATCGGAACCCTTTTGGTAATTCAGATTGAGGCTATCATCGGAGCAGTTATTTTCTCAAGATTATCCAAGAGAATTGGTAACAGAAACGTTATTTCAATTGCCATCATACTTTGGATTGTAGCTTGTTTGTGGGCTTATTTCCTGAACAAAGAAAATCCAACAGTAGAATACCAGTTTTATGGGGTTGCTGCAGTTGTAGGATTGGTAATGGGCGGACTTCAGGCGATGTCCAGATCTACGTATTCAAAACTGCTTCCGGAAAACTCAATGGAAAATACTACATATTTCAGTTTCTATGATGTATTGGAGAAAATTGCCATCATCATCGGAACATTTATATTTGCAACATTGATTGAACATTTCAATAATATGCGTATTGCAGCATTATCAATGACTATATTTTTCGCTGCAGGACTTGTTTTAATCAGATTCCTGAAAGTCAAAATACGGACAGACAGAGAAACATTATAAAATTTAAAAGACGTTATTTTTAACGTCTTTTTTTATTTTGACGAATAAAAAACTTTTGTTTTATAGTTTGGTTTAATTTATTTATATACTTCTTACAAATACTAGAATATAGTAGTTGTTTTTCACTATGTGTTGATTTTTTTTGTTTATTTGCAAAACATAGATAAAATTATCAAAATCATGAGAAAATTTCTACTAATTTGTTTTCTGCAATGTTTTATTCTTGGTTTTTCTCAAAATTTAAAGCCAGTTGCACAAAAAGTTTCGGAATTTCATAATCGGAAAACAGAACTTAAAACCTACAGTTTATTTGAGACAAATAAAACTGCTGATAAAATTGCTGAATATCAAAAAGCTGCAACAGATATCACCGTGATGTCTTTGAAACCTGCAGAATTGAAAAGGTTGATCAAAGAAAAACCTGACTTTCTTGAAATCTCATTCCCCTTTGATGGTGGCAGACAGATCACTGTTGAAATGTACAAACATCAGATCTTGACCAACGATTTTAAAGTAGTTACAGATAAGGGGACAACCGTACAATATACACCTGGAGTTTATTATCAGGGAATTGTGAAAGGAGATAATGCCTCTATTGTAGCCTTTAGCTTTTTTAATGATGATATTGTAGGGGTTGCTTCTACACTAGAATTAGGAAATGTTGTGGTAGGAAAAGCTAGAAATTCTGAAGATTTTGTAAGCTATTCAGATTCTAAATTAACAGGTTCCAATCCGTTTGCCTGTGATGTAGACGGACTAAAAGAAAATCAGGTTCAAAGACCGGTTTTTAACCCTAAAAATACCAGTAAAAAGAAAACAGACAACTGCGTAAGAATATACTATGAAGCAGGTTTTGGTCCTTATACCCAAAATGGAAGCAATACAACCACTACTACCAATTGGGTAACCGCCATGCATAATAATGTGACAACGCTGTATGCCAATGAGAACGTGAATGTAGCCTTAAGTGAAGTTTTTGTTTGGACAACCACCGATCCTTATACAGGATCACCAAGTGCAATTCTGAGCCAGTTCAGAACTACAAGAACAACTTTCAACGGCGATGTGGCACAGTTATTAAGAAACCCTGCCACAACCAGTATTGCTTATGTCAATTCATTATGTACAAGTTACAAATATTCTTATTGCGGGATGAATTTAAACTATCAGAACGTACCTACTTATTCCTGGAATATAGAAGTAATGACGCATGAACTTGGGCACAATTTAGGCTCACCACATACTCACTCTTGCTTCTGGAATGGAAACAATACAGCTATTGACGGTTGTGGACCTGCGTCAGGAAATAACGAAGGATGTACTGCAGCGCTTCCTCCGGCGGGAGGTGGTACCATTATGAGCTACTGCCATTTGGTAAGCAGTGTAGGGATTAATTTTGCGAATGGTTTTGGTGTACAGCCAGCAACATTGATCAGAAATACGGTTGATTCAAAAGGATGCCTTGGAACCAATTGCACCACATCATGCCCTACATCCATTACCAATTTTACCATTAACAATATCACACAGAGCTCTGCAAATGCTGCTTTCACAGATGCTGCCTCTACCTCATGGAAGTATAAATTAACAACAAGTAATGGAGCATCAATATCTTCCGGAAATGCAAATACACCTTCTTTTAATTTTACAAATCTTCAGCCGGCTACCTATTATAGATTAAGTGTTGGAACAGATTGCAGCGGACCTAATGCATTCCAGTTATCACAATTATTTTTAACTGATGGCGCATGGTGTGACGGAACTCAATTCGTAGATACAGGAGGTGCAACAGGGCAGTATGGAGATAATGAAGAATTGGTAAAAACATTTTATCCAACTTCCGGTTCAGCTATGACAATGGCATTTACTGCATTTGATATTGAACAGGGATACGATTTCATGTATGTATATAATGGCCCTTCTACAGCTTCACCACTATTTGCAAATGGGAATAATCTAAGTGGAAGTACACTACCTGGCCCGTTCACATCTACGCATCCTTCAGGTGCCATTACCGTAAAATTTGTTTCAGATGGAGGTGTTACAGGAAATGGCTGGAAAGTGAATTTCTCTTGCAATGTTTTAGCAGTAGAAGATATCAATATAAAAAATAATTCAATCGATATTTATCCGAATCCCGCCAAAAATATGATAATCCTTTCCTCCAAAGAAAAGCTAAAAGGATATAAAATCTATGATGAAGCCGGAAGACTGGTCCTTTCAGATTCTTCTTTAAAAGGGGATAAACAGGAGATAAACCTTTCCTCAATTCAAACCGGAAATTATGTGATTACGGTTGAAACAGAGAAGCAAACCATCAACAAAAAGTTGATCAAACAGTAATTTTTAAATATTTTATGATGAAAGCCTGAGAATATCAGGCTTTTTTCTTATATTTCATAGAAAAATTTCGGCCTGAGTTTTGCTTATATTCAGCGGAATAATTTTTAACTTTGCAAAAAGATTTATTGTCAACATGACCAACCCTTTATTTTATGCAAAAATAATTCTGTTCGGAGAATATGGAATGATCGAAGATTCCCAAGGACTTGTAGTACCCTACAGTTTCTATAAAGGAACTTTGAAATTTTCAGATCTGAGTTCTGATTTTGAGCTTAATTCCAACAGGCATCTGCAGAAATACTCTGAATTTCTTACAGCACTTGATCTTTCCGATGATTTTAAATTGGATATTGAGAGTTTTAAAAATGATATTTCAAACGGACTTTTCTTTGATTCCAATATTCCTCAGGGATATGGAGTGGGAAGTTCAGGAGCTTTGGTAGCTGCTATTTTTGAAAAATATTCAATCAGCAAACTGAATCCTGAGAGCATCTCAAAAGATAATCTTAAAAAATTAAAAGCTGTTTTTGGTGAAATGGAAAGCTATTTCCATGGAAAAAGTTCAGGAATGGATCCACTGATCTGTTACATGAATTTACCAATCCTTATTGAAAATAAAGAAAATTTAGACAGAGTAAATATTCCCGAAGGAGAAGAAGGAAAAGGAGCAATTTTCCTGATCGATTCCGGAATCACGGGAGAAACAGGTCCTATGATTCAGATTTTCTTTGAAAAAATGAAAACAGAAGGTTTCCGTAAAACCCTGAAAGAAGAGTTCATCCGTTACAACAACGCATGTATCGAATCTTTCCTTAAAAAAGATATGAATCCTTTCTTCAGAAATCTTAAAAAGCTTTCTCACTGGGCATACGAACATTTCCGTCCAATGATTCCTGAAAGTATCTTTAATATCTGGAAAAAAGGTTTGGATTCTAATGCTTACTATCTTAAACTCTGCGGCAGCGGCGGCGGTGGCTATATCTTAGGATTTACCAAAGATTATGCAAAAGCAGAAAAAATGCTTGAAGGCTTCCAAAAAGAAGTGATTTACAGATTTTAAATAGATTGGAATGAATTCTGAAAAAGAAACTTTCCAATCTAAAAACTATGTATCAAAATCTCTATTTTACAGATTTTCACAATTCGTAGGCTTTCTGCTTGGAGCACGCTTTTTTGTAGCAGCTCTGTTGACGTTTGCCCTCTATGTTTCTACTTTCTTCCTGTTCAACCAGGATGAATCTTTCCAAAAATTCGTATTTGATTTCAAAGTACACGGTATTATTTTCTGTACAGTTCTTACCATACTGGCAGGAGGTATTATTAATCAGTTTTATGATCTGGAAAAAGACCATATCGTAAAACCTTTTAGAACGAGGGTTCAGAGTTTTATCAAGCAGAAATATTTTTTATATGCTTATCTGGCACTCAGTGCTATTTCTTTGGGAGTAGCATGGATGATTTCTCATAATGTATTTGTTTTTTTTGTGGTATATCAATTCTTTATGTGGTTTTACAGCCATAAACTGAGCAGAATATTAATCTTAAACAATCTTACATTTGTCAGTCTCACTCTATATCCATTCTTTGGAATGATGGTATATTATGAAACCTTTTCCAAAAAGGTGTTTCTGATGGCTGTTTTTCTTTTCCTTATCCTGCTATGTATTGATATTGTGAAAGATACCCTTACCAGAAGTGTAGATAAAACATTTGGTTATATCACAATTCCCAATTATTTCAAAACCAGAAATACAAAAATTATCCTGACAGTTTTATTGATGATTACCATGGCGGTTTCTATGAAGATCATCACTAAAACGGGTGTTACCGGATTCATGGCCTATTATTTTGCAGGAGGTCTTTTTATCATGATACTGTGTATCTATCTTCTTATTAATGCTTCCCGTAGAGCTAACTTTCTCACATTAAATGTGTTACGTTTTTGGGTTTTTGTAGGAATTATTGCCATGCTTTTAAATGGAATAGAGCATAAATTATAAAAAAAATTCTTTAAATAAACTGAGGTTATTATTACCTTTGCCTAACTAAATTTAATAAATAGGAATGCCCATTTTTAACGATACAAAAGTAGCATTTGCAGACAAGTCTGATGCACAATTGAAAAAGGCTTACTGGATGTTTAAAATGATTGAACAGCCCGCTCTTACAAGCCTTGGAACATCTGTCCTGAATTTTACAGTACACAACAATTTTCCTTTCGTTACCGGAATTGTAAAAAATACCTTATTTGCACAGTTTTGTGGAGGTGAAACCCGCGAAGAAAGTATGAAAGTTGTGAAGCAGCTGTTCAAGAGAGGAGTTGGAAGTATTTTCGATTACTCTATTGAGGGAAAAGAAGATGAAGCAACTTTTGATGCGGTTTGCAAAGAAATTAAAGATATTGTTAGATTCTCAGTGGGAAATCCGGCGATTCCTTTTATTGTATTTAAACCTACAGCTTTCGGAAGGATTGATCTTTATGAAGCTGTTGGAAAAGGGGCAGAGCTTACTACCAGCCAAAAAGAAGAATGGGAAAGAGTAGTGAAAAGATTTGATGAAGTATGCAGTCTTTGCCATGAAAATGATAAAAAAGTAATGGTAGATGCTGAAGAAACCTGGATGCAGGATGCAGCAGACCACCTTTGCGAAGAGATGATGGAGAAATATAACCAGGAAAAACCTATCGTTTGGAATACGATTCAGATGTACAGAACGGGAAGGCTGGAATATATGGAAGCTCATCTTCAGAGAGCAAGAGAGAAGAACTACTTCATCGGATATAAGATCGTGCGTGGTGCCTATATGGAGAAAGAAAGAGCGAGAGCAGCAGAAAAGGGCTATGCGGATCCTATCCAGCCAACCAAAGACGCTTCAGATAAGAACTATAACGCAGGAATTGACTTCGTAATGAATCATCTGGATAAAGTTTCAGCCTTTTTTGGTACCCATAACGAGATCTCTTCAGAGCTTATTATGGATAAAATGAAAGCAAAATCTCTGGAAACGGGTAATCCTCATGTATATTTCGGACAGCTTTACGGAATGAGTGATAATATCACTTTCTATCTGTCTAATAAAGGCTATAATGTGGCTAAATATCTTCCATATGGACCGGTAAAGGACGTTGTGCCTTATTTAACAAGAAGAGCTCAGGAAAATACCTCTGTAGCCGGACAAACAGGAAGAGAGCTGGGATTGATCAAAAATGAACTGGAAAGAAGAAAGAAGCAATAAGGATTGCTCTTAATATATTATCAGGCTCGCATATTTGCGGGCCTTTTTTATGGGAATTAATTTCAGTAATTTATAGGTTTGGATTATTAACCAAAATTAATAATAATCAAAACAATTTTTATTTACATTAATTATATGTTAAAATAATTCTATTTTTATTGTTAATTTGATTTTAAATATTTATATTTGATAGAGCCATAAAAAAACAATACATGAAAATATGTTATTTACTACTATGATATTGCGCTGTATCAATTTCTCTACAATACAATAAACAAAAGTATTACCCCTTATCAATAACTTAAATTAGAAAAGCATAACGTGGAACAGATAATCGACAAGATAAAACTCCATTATCTGAATCTTCCATTACATTTCAAAAACAAATAAAGCAATAGCTTTAGTTTTCTTCTTCAAATATTTTTTAACCTGATCATTTTCTTTGATCAGGTTTTTTAGGGCTCAAAACTTTCAAATTTCCCATTTTCATAGAACAAAACAATACGTTTTATTTTACTTTGTTGATTACCAAATAGTTGTCCTAAAATCTGATCACTGGAATTTTCTAATCGCTGAGAATCCGATATTTTTTCAGGAGCTTTATCTTGGGCCGGTATAAACGATTCTCCAGAACTTGATTTTGGAGCTTCAGCTTCCGTTTCATCACTCCCGAATTCATCGTCGTCATTCATCATGGTGAAAAGATCGGGTAGTGGAGTTGTTTTTATTTTCTCCTCTTCGGTATGGTCTTCGTTAATTTCTGTTTCGGGTAACTGGGATTTCAGCATCTCACCTTCTCCTGTAACCAGCCAGTCCCAAAGAAGTTCCGGGAAACGGGATTTTATTTTTATGATAAACTCAAGAGATGGTTTGTTTCTTCCTGAGGTAATATGCGAAATGGAGGAACGTTGTACATCAATCTCATCAGCAAACTCAGAAGGAGTAAGATTAGAATACTCTATAATTTTGGAAATTCTTTCATTTAAACTCATAAAAATAAGCCTTTAATTATTTTACAAATGTAACTCATATAGTTTACAAATGCAAAATATAAATGTAAATAATTGAAAATATTATTTGTATACATTTGTAACTAGTGTATAATATTTTATAAATCAATGCTTTATGATTAAATTACAATTGTATTTAGCTATTATACTTAACTACTATACCAGTTTTCAGCAAGCATTTTATATTAATTATCTGGCTGCTATTTTCTCAATATACTAGTTTATAAATGTAAATTCAGGTAATTTATCCGGTTATTTTATTTGATAAACCTCATTAAAATCATTGTTTACATTACTAATCCCTTAAACTTCTTTCCTTGAACATAATTGCTGCTAAATACCTGTTTAATGCTTTATAAAGCTATTTTTGGGGCTGTTACATTGGTAAATTACTGATGTAAACATATAGTTTTAAGCCAATATAAGACCTGGTAGATGAGAAATAGTACTTCAACTAATCAACAATTTTCAACACTGGCTGAAATGCTCTAAAAAACAAAGGTTGATAAAGTTTTGAGGAAGAAATTTAATATTTTACATATGTATATTAGGTTACACAGCTAAGTTTTCCACAATTTTTATGTTTAACAAAATAACCCTCAAATGGTAAAATACATCCTTTTTTAGACTTAAAGTACTGTTGCAAACAAGATTGAAGTGAATTTTATAAATGATTGATTTTTAGATATTTAAATATATTGAATTAAATTATTCGCAATCCACAATTTTATCAACAGACAGATTGTCTGCTGGTGCTGTTTAGCAATATTACAGATGTTAACTTGTATCTATATTTAAAAAATAACATAATTTAAACCTTGTAAACAAATTGCAAAACAGATGTCAAATGTAAATTTGTGAATTTTGCCAATATTTACAAATGTTAATTTAAGTTTTGACTAAAAATGGCTAAATTTGATTCCTGTAAATTATTCCTAAAATGAATTTTGAACAGATCTATTCACAAGCCCCCGATTTTTCAAATCGCTATATTTCTCCTGAAAAATTATTTTCTTACCTACAGACCAATCTCAGCGATTATGTTCAGGAGATCGGAACATCCTATTTAGATAAGCCTATTTATCAGTTAAGCATCGGAACCGGAAACATACAGGTATTGGCCTGGTCGCAGATGCACGGAAATGAATCCAACGCTACTCATGCTATGCTCGACCTTTTGGTAAGCCTTGATAAAGCTCCAGAAATGAAAGAGAATCTATTCAGTAAAATAAAACTTGATTTTATATTCATGCTGAACCCGGACGGATCTGAAAGATGGACCCGACTGAATGCTGCCGATATTGATCTGAACAGAGACTTTCACAATGAAGCAAGCAAGGAGATTAAATTCCTGAAAAAGGCAGCTGCTTCCAGGAAGTATGATTACGCATTAAACCTTCATGAGCAGAGAACCATCTTTACTACTGATGGTATTCATCCTGCTACACTTTCCTTTTTGGCTCCTTCCGAAAACGTAGAACGTACTGTTACCGAAAACAGAAAAAAATGTATGGCGGTAATCGGAAGTGTATACAACCATTTAAAGGAAATGATTCCTGACCAGATCGGAAGATATTCTGATGAATTCTACCCGACTTCTACAGGAGATAATTTTATTAAAGCCGGAATGCCGACCATCTTATTTGAAGGTGGTCACTTTGTAGATGATTATACCAGAACAGGAACAAGAAAATATTATACGATTGCTCTTTATTATGCATTGAAGGCTATCAGTGAGCTTAACTCTGATATTACAGGTTGGGAAACTTACCTTGAAATCCCTGAAAACCAGGAAACCCATTATGATCTTATCTATAGAAATGTAAAACTGAATACAGATCATGAATGTATTTTGGATATAGCCGTTCAGTATAGAGAAATAAAAGAAGAGGGAAAGAGCGAGATTTCATTTATTCCTTTTGTAATGGAAGCCGGAGACGTTAAAAAAAGAAAAGGCTGGAAGGAAATAGACTGTACCGGAAAGAAATTTATTTCTGCCACTAAATATCCAAAACTGGATGCTGTGGTGGATTTTACAATTGAAGATTAAAGTAGGTTGGTAATATCTACTTATCAGAAATAATTGAAAAATAAAAAGAGTTTATAAAATAGCTCTCATAAAAACAAAATTCGGCAGACCTGTAGGTCTGCCGAATTTTTTATTTTTATATCTGGCTTCTAAAATTGGAATGTTTGTCCAATCAAACTTACAAAGGTTATTATTCAATAGGAATGGGATTTAGCCCATTTATAATGAAATAAAATATTCAATTGGCTTTAGCCAAAACCTAATTCTAGAATATAGATTTTATTCAATAATTAAAGCTTAGTTAACCACTTTAATTCCGTTCGCTACAAACCTGATCTCTTCTTTTGGCTGAGTAATCGCATCAATTTCAGACTGAGGTTTCTTAGCGTCTTCTGCATAATGTTTCTGCTCGTTCACAGAAGTTACTTTTATTTCTGCATTCCCTTCCAACACTACATTTTTCCCTTTTAGGGCTGTAGGTACAAAGAAAGCATAGTCTTTCATTTTTACAAAAAACTTAGAGTTATCTTCCGTCTGAATCGTAAGCCAGCATCCTTTTTTGTCGCATACATCAGTTACTTTTCCTTTAACAGATACATTTTCAACCTTTTTGTTATCTTTTTTAAGCTGTTTATTCAATTTATCTACTGAAACCGCTTTGGATTCAGCAGAAGAAGTTACCTGATCTCCGTAAGTGTCACCTACCAAAGCTTTTCCTTCTGGTGGTCCGGATTGAGCAAATGCTAATGAAGAAGCTGTTAATGCTGCACCAAATAATATCGCTTTAAATTTCATGTTTAATATTTTTTCCAAAAATACTAATTAAAATTGAATCATAAAGGAATAAAAAATGACAAAAAACAGGTGTTTTAATGAATTTTCAACAAAATTGAAAATAAAAGACAGATTTGATTATATTTGACCCCTATACTTGACTATGCAGAAAAAATTAAAACTATGGGATGCCATCATGCTCGTGATGGGATCTATGATTGGAAGCGGGATCTTTATTGTAAGTGCCGACATGATGAGGAATCTGGGATCCGGATATTGGATGATTGTGGTGTGGGTTATCACAGGAATAATGACGGTAGCCGCAGCCATAAGCTATGGAGAGCTGTCCGCATTATTTCCAAAAGCTGGAGGACAATATACCTATCTGAAAGAAATTTTCGGTAAAAGAATGGGTTTCCTTTACGGATGGGGATTGTTTACGGTAATACAAACAGGAACGATTGCTGCTGTGGCAATGGCTTTTGGTAAATTTACAGCATATCTTATTCCTTCACTCAACGATGCTGCACCTATTTTTCAAAGCGGTGAATTTAAGATTACCTGGATACAGATTTTAGCGATTGCCGTTATAGTTTTACTTACCTATATCAATACCAGAGGAGTAGAGAGCGGCAAAATCCTTCAGAATATCTTTACAGGTTCTAAAATTATTGCATTATTAGGTTTAATTGCTGCTGGTTTTATATTGGTTGATATCTCTCATTTATCAGAAAACTTTAGCTGGGGTACAGATTCTTTTAATAATCTTAAAAAAGATTTTACAGGTAACTTTCTTAAAGAAGGCTGGGAACCTATTGGTGGAATGACTCTTCTAGGCGGAATTGCTGCGGCAATGGTAGGTTCTGTCTTCAGTTCTGTGGCTTGGGAAAGTGTAACATTTGTTTCCGGAGAAATTGAAAACCCTAAAAAGAATGTAGTAAAGTCGATGATTTATGGTACTTCTGCGGTAATGATTCTTTATATAGCAGTCAACTATGTGTACTTAAATGCATTAGACAGAGATGCAATTGCTTTTGCTGCCAACGACAGGGTAGCAGTAGCAGCCTCTCAGAATATCTTTGGAAGTGCAGGAACTATTATCATTGCTTTATTGGTTATGATTTCTACTTTCGGATGTAATAACGGATTGATTCTGGCTGGAGCAAGGGTTTTCCAGACAATGGCAAAAGACGGAATGTTCTTTAAGTCAGCAGAAAAAAATAATAAAAATGAAGTTCCGGAAAATGCTTTATGGATGCAGGGAGTTTGGGCTTCCATTTTGTGTCTGAGCGGGCAGTATGGGAATTTATTGGATATGATCTCTTTCGTGATTGTTCTGTTCTATATGATTACAGTTTTTGGAGTGATTTATTTAAGAATGAAACAGCCTGATCTGGAAAGACCATATAAGACATGGCTGTATCCGGTAACCCCTGTTATTTATCTTGTAATAGGAACGTGTTTCTGTATTTTACTGCTAATCTATAAACAGCAATATACATGGCCTGGTTTTGTATTGGTATTACTGGGACTTCCGGTGTACTACTTTATTAACAGGAAAAAATAGACAGTTAAAATAAAATCAAAAATACAACAGATTAAGGGCTTTCAATTCAGTTTGAAGGCCCTTCTTTTTGAATAATATTTAGAACATTATAATCATTATTTGGTGAAAATGCGTATTTTGGTATTCTGTTTTTAAATAAACAGGACCATGAAGTAAAAACTAAAAGTTATGGATACACCAAATTACAGAATGCCTTTCGTACCGTCTACTTTAATGACCGAAGGCGGAAGTATCGATACCTGCGATATGGGGGAAAGTATTGCCCACAATATTATGCTGCTGATCACCACCAAAAAAGGGGAGAACAGATATGATGAAAACTATGGAAACGATGTTTGGAACCTTGAATTCGATAATGGAGTAACAAGTGCCATCTGGGAAAGCGTTTTTATCAAAAGCCTAAGGAGACAGATTCAGGAATATGAACCCCGAATCGTAAACCCGCAGATTGATGCTCATATACAATTTGTAGAGCACAGCTACGATACCAAAGAACACACCGAAATTAAAAAGAAGGTAAGAATTGCCATCAATGCAAAAATGGAAGAAACAGGAGAACGTTTCAGTTTTTCAACAGAACTGTTTCTAAGCCCGATGTCTATTGATTAATATTTTTAACAGCGAAAGAAAATTATGAATCTAGATCAGAATATATATTCCAAAGAATCTGTAAAAGCAAGAATGCTGCAGAATGCAACTAAGGTATGGGGACTCAGAAGCCCACAGTCTTTAGATCCTTTTGTAAAACTATTGATAGACGCATTCAGTACAGAAGTTTTTAAAGCGAATAATGAAATACAAACGGTGAATGCCCGTATATTGGAAAAACTGGCAAAACTTCTTACACCGTCCATTTATACACATCCTATTCCGGCTCATTCTGTGGCTTTTACACAGCCCTATGAGTCTTCTGAAGTTTTATTGGAACATACGGAATTTTTCTTCCGTAAACAGATGACTTCCACTGTAAAATCAGAATCTGATAAACAGTTGAATATTCCTTTTACTCCGGTAGGAAATGTAAGAATCAACAAAGTTCACACCTCTATCATGTTTGTAGGAAATACCTGCTACAGTATAGATGACAGATTCAATAAAATTCCTATTGCAAGATTTCAGGGAAGACCTGAAGATTACAGAAAAATTACAATAGGAGTAGATGTCAGCAAATATGTCAGTGAAAACTTTCCAAAATATCTGAGCGTATTCTGCTCTAATCCGGCTTTTGAACACCTTGATTTCGTGTATAAATTATTGCCGTATATCAACGTGACGAGCAACGGTAATCCTCTCTTTGTAAGAGAAGGGCTAAGTTATCTTACGGAAAATCAGAATGATGGCTACGAACAGATGTTTAAAGAGCAGTCTATCAGAAATAAAGTAATTGAGGATATTAAGAGTATCTACCGCCACAAATTTATCGAAGTAACAGGAACTTCTCAAAGCCTGTTCTCAGAACCTGGACAGCTTCCACAGAATCTTGATTTCCTTGCAGGAAAAGAAGAGATCACAAAATTCCTTGATAATAAAAGTTATCTGTGGCTTACTTTTGAGTTTCCACCCCAATTTTCAGCAGAAATCCTTGATAATTTTTCCTTTGTTCTGAATGCCTTTCCGGTATACAACAGAGGTTGGAAAAAAACAGAATACAGCCTTGATATCATGGGGAATAATATTCCTTTGGTAACAGATGAAGGTGAGCATTTCCTTTATGTAGATGAAGTGCAGGATGGTGACGGAAGAAAGTACACCGAAATCCCTTTCACACCGGCAGATGATCTTAAAAAAGGATTGTATACGGTAAGAAAAGGAGGAATGGAACGCTTCACAAGCAGAAATGCAGTAGATATGATTGCTAATGTTCTGGAACTGACAAGAGATGAAATTGCCGCATTCTCCCTTTTGAACAGAGACAACGTGAAAGGAGTTCTCAGCGAAATGTCCGATAAGATGAAAACCATGGTACAAAAAGTAAATAATGCCAAAAGGAATATCAGACAGGAACTGAACTATGTTATCATGGAACCCGTAGAAAAAACAGATCATACCTATGCTGCTTTCTGGGTAACACACTGTACGCTTGCCAATCATATGCGTCCCGGAACTGAACTTTCCAATCAATTGAAGTCTCAAACCGTTGTATTGCTCACGGAGACATTAGGCGGAGCGGAGGAACAGAAAGGAACAGACAGTATTCAGGCTTATAAATATGCACTCACAACCAGAGATAAAATCATTTCTTTGGAAGATGTTAAAAACTATTGCCGAATGATTCTGAAAGATGAGGTAAGAGAAGTAAGGGTAAGAAGAGGAACAATGATCAGCAATAAACCTAAAGAAGGCTTTATAAGAACGGTTGAGGTCGAGATCATTCCTCAGAACTATTCTTTCTATGGAA
The DNA here is from genome assembly GCF_050753305.1 of Chryseobacterium sp. 'Rf worker isolate 10'. Classification (NCBI taxonomy): domain Bacteria; kingdom Pseudomonadati; phylum Bacteroidota; class Flavobacteriia; order Flavobacteriales; family Weeksellaceae; genus Chryseobacterium; species Chryseobacterium sp. 'Rf worker isolate 10'. Next base: position 1,552,311 of record NZ_JBOZOF010000001.1, on the reverse strand, counting down.
GAGCTTATTGGGAAAACATGTCGAACATTATCAGAAATCAGATTATCGCCAAGGCCATTGATGGAATTGAATATATTGTAAAGATCAACAATGAAGATGTTGAATTTCAGGATATGTAAATTTCTTTGAAAAAAATCAATATCAGTTAAAATATAAATGCCGTATCTGTTACGGCATTTTTAATATCATATTGAGTTATATCAGCAGGAGTAGGCTTTCCCGTTTTTATTTTAAAAACAAACCTATTGGCTTTAGCCAAAACCTAATTACTCAAAATCAAAATTCAATAAGGTCTGGTTTAGCACATTAACAAAACCTAAGAATTTTTTATGAAACTTTTATCCCTTTTAAATTCAAAAAAATTCCATAAAATTCCGTATTTTTGCACGTCGTGATTTTCAGGCAAAGTCACTCCAAATTATGAGCAAATCAACAGAATATATAGAAGTTTACGGAGCACGTGAACACAATCTTAAAAATATTAATGTTAAAATTCCACGTAATGAATTGGTCGTTATTACAGGCCTTTCCGGAAGTGGAAAATCGTCATTGGCTTTCGACACTATTTTTGCAGAAGGCCAGCGTCGTTATATTGAAACATTCTCTGCTTATGCACGTCAGTTTTTGGGCGGGCTGGAGCGTCCTGATGTAGATAAAATTGAAGGGCTTTCTCCTGTCATTGCTATCGAGCAGAAGACGACCAATAAAAACCCTCGTTCTACCGTAGGAACGGTTACTGAGCTTTACGATTTTCTGCGTCTTTTGTATGCAAGAGTTTCAGATGCTTACTCTTTGTCTACAGGACAGAAATTGGTAAGTTATACTGAAGATCAGATTCTTGAAACCATCAAAGAAAACTATAAAAAAGAGAAAATAATGCTTCTGGCGCCAGTGGTACGTTCCAGAAAAGGACATTATCATGAGCTCTTTGTTCAGATGGCTAAAAAAGGTTATGGACAGGCAAGAATTGATGGTGAACTGCAGGATATTGAATATGATTTAAAACTTGACCGTTATAAAACCCACGACATCGACATTGTTATCGACCGTTGGATTATCGGGGAAAATGCCTCAGAAGGCAGAATGGAAAAATCCCTGCGTACCGCAATGGAAATGGGAGAAGGGATTATCGGAATTCAAAAGCTGGGAGGTACAGATATCGAATATTTTTCCAAAAATCTGATGGATGCAGAAACCGGACATTCTTTGGCACTACCGGAACCGAATACTTTTTCATTCAACTCTCCAAAAGGAAGCTGTCCGAACTGTAAAGGACTGGGAACAATTAAAAAGATCAATACCGATTACTTTATAGATAATCCTAAGTTGTCAATTAACCAGGGAGGATTGTTACCATTGGAAGACATCAAGTCGAACAAATGGATTCTTTCTCAGATTAAAAATATTCTTGAGATCTTTGGGCTGGGATTAACAACTCCTTTGCAGGATATTCCGGAAGAAGCACTGGATTATATCTACAACGGATGTCATAAAGAATTCAATAAAGATCTTAAATACGCGGGAATTACCAAGAAAATAAAGATTGGCTTTGATGGTTTGATTGCTTTCATGGAAGAAATCATTGATGAGAGAGAATCTTATGAAGCCATTTTATTGGAAAGACATTTCACCACAGAAGAAACCTGTCCGGAATGTAATGGAACCCGTCTTCAGCCTTCAAGCTTAAGCTTTAAAATTGACGGAAAGAATATTGCTGAGGTTAACGGTTTAAGCTTAGCAGATTTAAAAGATTGGTTAGCAGATGTTAAAGATAAATTCTCAGAAAAAAATAAAATCATTGCTCATGAAATCTTAAAAGAAATTGAAACCAGACTTCAGTTTTTGCTGGATGTAGGTTTGGATTATTTAAGTTTGAGCAGAAGTTCAAAAACCCTTTCAGGAGGAGAGTCACAGAGAATTCGTCTGGCAACACAGATCGGTTCGCAATTGGTCAATGTATTGTATATCCTTGATGAACCAAGTATCGGGCTTCACCAGAGAGATAACGAAAGACTGATCCATTCCCTGAAAAACCTTAGAGACATCGGAAACTCTGTATTGGTTGTGGAACATGATAAAGACATGATCATGGAAGCTGATGAGGTTCTGGATATTGGTCCAAGAGCTGGAAAATTCGGTGGAGAAATTCTTTGGCAGGGAAAACCAAAAGATTTATTGAAAGCAGATACCATCACTGCTCAATATATTAACGGAAAAAGAAAAATAGAAATTCCTGCAGAAAGAAGAACTGGAAGCGGGAAAAATATTCTTTTAAAAGGAGCTACAGGGAATAATCTTAAAAATGTAACGCTGGATATTCCTCTTGGAAAGCTGGTAGTAGTAACCGGAATTTCCGGCAGTGGAAAATCTTCCCTGATTAACGGAACTTTATATCCGATCCTTAACAAACATTTCTACAGAGCGGTTCAGGAGCCGTTACCATACAAAAAGATTGAAGGATTAGATAATATTGATAAAATTGTAGACGTAGATCAGACTCCAATCGGAAGAACTCCTCGTTCGAACCCTGCAACTTATACCGGAATGTTTACCGATATCAGAAATCTTTTTGCCGAACTTCCGGAAAGTAAAATCCGTGGTTATAAGCCTGGAAGATTCTCTTTCAACGTAAAAGGCGGAAGATGTGAAACATGCCAGGGTGGAGGATTAAAAGTGATCGAAATGAATTTCCTTCCGGATGTATATGTACATTGTGAAACCTGTAACGGAAAACGTTTCAACAGAGAAACGCTGGAAGTTCGTTACAAAGGAAAATCAATCTCTGACGTATTGGATATGACGATTGATGAAGCGGTAGATTTCTTCCAGCCGATTCCTAAGATTTTTGCGAAAGTAAAAACATTACAGGATGTAGGTTTAGGATATATAACCCTTGGACAGCAGTCGACAACCCTTTCAGGAGGTGAAGCACAGCGTATCAAGCTAGCAACCGAATTATCAAAAAGACAAACAGGAAACACCCTTTATATCCTTGATGAACCAACAACAGGACTTCATTTTGAAGATGTAAAAATCCTGATGGATGCCATCAACCAGTTGGTAGAACTTGGAAACTCTTTCATCATCATCGAGCATAATATGGATGTCATCAAATTAGCAGACCATATTATCGACGTAGGACCTGAAGGAGGAAAGTATGGTGGGCAGATTGTAGCACAGGGAACTCCAGAGGAAATTGTGAAATCTAAGAAAAGCTTGACCGGGAAGTTCTTGAAGAGGGAACTGGAATAGATATTAGAATAAAAATTCATAAAAAAGGCTAAACTAACCAAGTTTAGCCTTTTTTATACTTAAAAATAGCATCCCAATATTAAATTTTCAATTATTTTTAAAATTTATAGTATTGATAATCAATTAATTAAATTCTAATGTTAACTCAATGTTAACTCAATGTAAAATTAATATGAATTATTTTTAATAACTTTGGTTAAGAGATACAAAAATAGGTTAGTATAATATTTAAGACCAGTTAGTTATGAAAAATAGAATTCAAATATTGTTGGCTTCACTTTTCGTTTGCGGATTTGCTGCCGTTTTGAACACTGCCAAAGCACAGACAACAGATCATAATACCATTCAGGAAATTCAACTGAACAGGAGTGAAACCTTTAATGATATCAGAAATAAACTAGAAGCCAATTTTGATCTTACCAATCCTGATTATAAACAGGGAACGGTAAATTCGGTGGTGAAATTTGATATTGCAAAAAACGGAAAAATTGTTAATGTTCACTCCAGTGGAGATTGCAAAACCGTAAGCAAAGAAATTGAAATGGTATTAAGCGATCTTGATTATAAAGTAGATCGTAAAAAACTAACTGATAACATGGTTGCTTACACTTACGTAATGCCTGTAACAGTGGAGATCCACAGCAGATAGTATTTATATCATATTATTCAATAATGTGTGAATAATGAAAACTTATCAGATTAAGTTGTAATAAAGAATAAACAGCAAGGTTTTAATTTTGGGCTACCATAAAATTAAAACTATATGAAAAATGTAAAGAAACTGACGAAATCAGATTTGAAATCAGTGTACGGGGGAGAACCAAAGAAATACTGTACGTTTTGCGAATGGGCAAATAAAGTAATTTGCAGTGATGTTCCAATCGTTCAATGCCCTTAAAAAAACAAAGCCGCTTTTATAAGCGGCTTTGTTTTTTTATTTATTTTGTTCTTTTGCATACTTAATAAAGCTTTGTAAGCTAGTCTTAAGATCTTTAGAATTTCCTATTGTATCAAAAACTATATTATCAATTCTCCAACCTGCATCAAAAGCGTTGATCAAATGTATTTTGTCAGTCCATATAACTTTTGGTGAAGAATGGGAATATTCAAATTCAACAGCTACGTCAGCTTGTGAGCCTAATGGTTTCGTACTTTCCATGACGTCAATTGATTTTATTTTATAGCTTGTATATCCTTCATACAAACTGGAAAAAATAGCTCCTTCAAAGATTAAAGGCTTCTCATCGGGATGATCACTTTTTTTTACCTTTTCAATATCGGCTTTTGATGCATTTATTGCATCCTCCAAAGTGTTTTTTAAATCTGAATAAAATAAATTATCAGGAATAGGCTGGTTGTAAATAGTTTCATTAGACTTGCCATATGTTTTGTAAAGCAGATTGATCTTTTGAGTGATTTCCTCATCAGCGTTAATAGCTGATTTGGTCTCGCTTTTTTTACAAGATACAAAGAAGAGGAAAACTCCTAGGAAAAGAAATAATTTTTTCATTTGATTTTTTTTGTGTTGTAATTGTAATCGTAATGTCAAAATATATACCAAAATCTGTTAATAAAATATTTTTTACGAATAACAAAAATCAATACATTTGAGTAGATAAAAAAATTGTGGATCCTATTCTTAACGTCGCCCTCCGTTCCTTGTGCGTTTACCTTTTCATGGTAATTGCTATTCGTTTATTTGGAAAAAATCAGCTTTCTCAGCTCAATGCGGGAGATGTTGTATTGTTATTATTGATTTCAAATGCTGTTCAGAACGCTATGGTAGGTCCTGATACCTCTTTGCAGGGAGGGATTATTGCGGCATTGGTTTTGTTTGCTGCTAATTTTATTTTAAAAAGGATAATGTTTTCCAATCGTTCTTTTCAGACTTTTATGGAAGATGAACCGGTAATTCTTATCAGAGATGGAGTTGCGGATCAGGCTGCCCTGAACCGTGTAAAAATTACCGAAAGTGAATTGGAAGAAGCCATAAGAGAACACGGGATTGAAAACATAAACAATGTAAAACTCTCCGTTCTGGAAGTTGATGGGAATATCAGTGTCGTTTCCCAGGACGAGAAGAGTAAGCAGACCCACTATTCAAGAATTAAAAGAAAAATGAAAAGAAAATACCATTAAATACGATGAATTACGAATTAAGAGAAATGCTTCCCAATGACGAAGCCAGAGTACTGGAGATCTTCCGGCAGGGAGTAGACAGTGGAATCGCTACTTTGGAAACAGAAGTTCCTACAGCCGAAGCCTGGAGCATGGAATATTTCAACGATTGCCGCTGGGTACTTGAAAATGAAAATAATGAAGTAATAGGATGGTGCGCCCTGAAACCAATCAGCAAAAGAGAAAGTTTTAAAGGAGTTGCAGAAGTAAGCATTTATTTTGATAAAGAATACCAGGGGAAAGGATTGGGTTCCATATTGCTTAAAAAGATAATTTTGGACAGCGAAGACCACGGATTCTGGACATTACAGACCAATCTCTTCTCTGAAAATGAAATGGCTATCAAATCTCATCAGAAAAACGGCTTTAGAATGGTGGGAATCCGCAAGAAAATCGGAAAGCTCAACGGAGAGTGGAAAGATCTTGTATTGATGGAAAAAAGAAGCGAAGTCATTTAAAAAATTATAAATTATAAATGATGAATGATGAATGATGAATGATGAATGATGAATGATGAATGATGAATGATGAATGATGAATGATGAATGATGAATGATG
>NZ_JBOZOF010000001.1:1045977-1546223 GCF_050753305.1 Chryseobacterium sp. 'Rf worker isolate 10' | reverse complement strand
GATGAATGATGAATGATGAATGATGAATGATGAATGATGAATGATGAATGATGAATGATGAATGATGAATGATGAATTTGTTTGATAAGCACAATAATTCTCCATAATAAAATTCATCATTAACTTGCGAAACAAAATTAACCATTGACAAGAAAAGGCTGTATATTCAAACCTTAAACCTTAAACCTTAAACCTTAAACTTTGAACTTTTGGCATTACCATTGTAATATTACATAAAGTTGAAAAAGTAGAAATAATGAAAAATTTAACTAAAGTTACTGGAGTACTTATTGTGATATTTATGCTTTCATCTTGTGTAGTTCATGATAATGGAAACCGTGCCAAAACACTTCCTCCCGGACAGGCTAAAAAAATATATGGCGGAAGCGCAAAAGATTATGCTCCGGGTCAGGTGAAAAAAAGAAATGGCTATTAACAGAATAGGAACTAAAATCAAAATTAGAAGCTGGTTTTAACATACATTAGCTAGATTTCCATTCTTTTTGGCATTAATATTGAGATATTTTGCTATCGAAATTGAAAAAGTGAAAGTAATGAAAAGTATGTTGAAAATTGTTGGGGCAGGTGTGGTCCTATTTATGCTGTCCTCTTGTGTAGTGCAGGAACCTTATGGAAGAAGAATGCCGCCAGGACACGCAAAAAGATATTATGGCGGAAGTGCAAGATACTATGCACCCGGCCATGTTCAGAAAGTGTATATTTATGAAGAGCGCGGCCATCATCACAGAGGCCGTGGTCATGGGCATCACAGATAAAAAAAGAAAAGCACTGAATTCTTCAGTGCTTTTTATTTGTAAATTATAATCTTGTTTTTTTAGGATTCAGGAAAGTATTAAAGATCATTACTTCCTGCCCGAACTTTTTCTCAATTCTTTCTGAAATGTTTAAAAGTTCGCTTTGTATGAAATCTTCCCGCAATTCTTCATTATCGAAAATTAACAGGAGATTGTAATTTTTACCATCTTCTATATAATCACTGTGTACTTCAGAAAGGATATATTTGTTGACATCCATCAGGTTTTCAGTCATTAAAACCAGTGTTTCATCAATATAATTTTCCCATTCTTCCAGGTTATCTTTTGTACAGTGGAAAGTTATACTTAATATGCCCATATTTTTATGAATTTTTAAGATTTTTTTGGATAAATTCTACAGCAAAAATCGGCATTTTTTTCGTAAATTAGCCCGTTAATAAAAATTGGAAATAAATAATTTTCAGACTTACAGCTAAGAGTTTGAATATCATTACAATAAAATTTGTTTATGCAAAAAGAAGGAGAAAGACTGATTCCTATCAACATTGTTGATGAAATGAAGTCGTCTTATATCGATTATTCGATGTCCGTTATCGTTTCAAGAGCGTTACCGGATGTAAGAGACGGCTTGAAGCCCGTTCATAGAAGAGTACTGTATGGTATGTATGGATTAGGGGTGTTTTCTAATAGAAAATATTTAAAATCTGCAAGAATTGTTGGAGATGTTTTGGGTAAATATCACCCGCACGGAGATTCCTCTGTATACGATGCTATGGTAAGAATGGCCCAGGACTGGAGCTTACGTTATCCTCAGGTAGACGGACAGGGTAACTTCGGTTCAATGGATGGTGACCCGCCTGCAGCAATGCGTTATACCGAAGCAAGATTGAAAAAAATCTCTGATGAGGTACTTTCAGACCTAGACAAAGAAACAGTTGATTTCCAGAATAACTTCGACGATAGTTTACAGGAACCAACGGTAATGCCAACGAAAATCCCTAACCTTTTGGTAAATGGTACTTCAGGTATTGCAGTAGGGATGGCAACCAATATGGCGCCACACAACTTATCGGAGTCTGTAGATGCGATCTGCGCTTATATTGATAATAAAGAAATTACAATAGACGAGCTGATGCAGCACATCATTGCACCGGATTTCCCTACAGGGGGGATCATCTATGGATATGACGGAGTAAGAGATGCTTTCCATACAGGAAGAGGTAGAGTTGTTTTAAGAGCTAAGGTAAACTTTGACGAAATCGGAAACAGAAACGCTATTATCGTTACTGAAATCCCTTATCAGGTGAACAAAGCTGAAATGATTGCCAGAACAGCAGAACTTGTAAAAGACGAAAAAATCACTGGTATCCACGAGATCAGAGACGAATCGGATAGAAAAGGACTTCGTGTTGTATACGAATTGAAAAACGATGCAATCCCGAACGTTGTTCTTAACCTATTATATAAATATACAGCACTTCAGACCTCTTTCAGTGTAAACAATATTGCATTGGTACACGGAAGACCGGAGCAGCTGAACCTTAAAGATATCATTCATCACTTTGTAGAGCACAGACATGAGGTAATCGTAAGAAGAACTCAGTTTGAGCTTAAGAAGGCAAAAGAAAGAGCACATATCCTTGAAGGTTTCATGAAAGTGATAGGAACTCAGGATGCTTTAGACAGAGCAATTTCTATTATCCGTCACAGTGCAAACCCTCAGGCTGCAAAAGAAGGCTTGATCGAAGCATTTGAACTTTCAGACATTCAGGCTCAGGCAATTCTAGATCTTAGATTGGCTCGTCTTACAGGAATGGAGCTTGATAAGATCCGTGATGAATACGATGCAATCATGAAAGAAATTGAAAATTTGGAAGACATCTTAGCCAACGAGCCAAGAAGATTCCAGATCATCAAAGACGAATTGATTGAAGTAAAAGAAAAATATGGAGACGAAAGAAGAACAGAAATTGATTACTCAGGAGGAGAAATGTCTATCGAAGATATTATCCCGAATGAATCTGTAGTTCTTACTATCTCTCACGCAGGATACATCAAGAGAACTTCTCTTTCAGAATATAAAATCCAAAGTAGAGGAGGTGTAGGAAACAAAGCAGCAACAACAAGAGATTCCGATTTCCTTGAATATATTGTTTCTGCTACCAACCACCAGTATATGCTGTTCTTTACAGAAAAAGGAAGATGTTACTGGCTGAGAGTATTTGAAATTCCGGAAGGCTCCAAAACAGCAAAAGGAAGAGCCGTACAAAACCTTATCAACATTGAACCGGATGATAAGATCAAAGCATATATCAGAACCAACAACCTTAAAGATTCCGAATATGTAAATCAAATGAGTGTTGTGATGGTAACCAAAAACGGTACAATCAAGAAAACATCATTAGAAGCCTATTCAAGACCGAGAGTAAACGGGGTAAATGCTATTGAGATCAGAGATAATGATCAGTTATTAGGTGCTTACCTTACCAATGGAACATCTCAGATCATGATCGCTACCAAAAATGGTAAATGTATCCGTTTCCCTGAAGAAAAAGTAAGAGAAGTAGGTAGAGGATCTATTGGGGTAAGAGGTATCGCGATGGAAGACAATGATGAAGCTATTGGTATGATTGTTGTGAACGATGTAGAAAACGAAACAGTACTTGTAGTATCTGAAAAAGGATACGGAAAGAGAACTGCAGTAGAAGACTACAGAATTACCAACAGAGGAGGAAAAGGAGTAATCACCCTGAATATTACCGAAAAAACAGGAAATCTTATCGCTATTCAGAACGTAACAGATGAAGATGGATTGATGATCATCAATAAATCCGGTGTTGCCATCAGAATGGGAATGGATGAAATGAGAGTAATGGGTAGAAATACGCAGGGAGTAAAACTGATCAACCTTAAGAAAAATGACGAAATTGCAGCCATTGCAAAAGTAGAAATGGATAAAGATGTAGAAGATGATTCTGGGGAATTTGAAGAAGGAACAGACATTGTAACTGATAACCAGGAAGACGATACAACACCTCAGGCTGAAAATGAAAATACAGCAGAGGAAAATGAGAATTCTGATTCTGAAGAATAAATTGTACAATATAAATATAATAGTTATTATGAAGAAACTAATTTTAGGAATGGCTATCGTAGCATCTGCTTTTGCTTTTGGGCAGAAAAAAGATGCGAATGCTTTGAATGCTCAGCTTCAGGAAGCTAACAAAGTTGCTATGGATGCATACAATGCAAAAAATTATGCAGCTGCAGCACCGAAGTTTATTGAAGTTTACGACTTATTAAAGTCTAGCGGTCAGGACAACAAAATATATATGTATTATGCTGGACTTAGCCACGCATTAGCTAATAATAGCGACCAATCTATCAAAATCTATACAGACCTTGTTAATTCAGGATTTACAGGAGTAGAAACTACTTACACTGCTAAAGAAAAGAAAACAGAACAGGTTGTAAATCTTGATAAATCCACTTGGGAGCTTATGAAGAAAAATTCTGACTATTCTGACTTTAAAACTGAACAGTCAAAAAGCATAGAACCGGATTTGTATGAAACTTTGGCTTCATTACTTCTTAACGCTAAAAAAGGACCTGAGGCTCTTGCTGTTATTGAAAAAGGATTAGTGAAATTTCCAAACAGTGCTAAGCTTAAAGAAGCTCAGACTACAGCATATCTTCAGTCTGGAAATACAGATAAGTTTGTTTCAGGATTAAAAGAACAATTGGCTAAAAACCCAAGTGATCCTACAAACTGGTACAACCTTGGAGTAATGCAGGCTAAAAGCCCGGCTACTGTTAATGATGCTGTAGAATCGTTCAAAAAAGCAATCGAGCTTAAGCCTGATTTTTCTGATGCATACCAAAACCTAGTATATACTACTATTGGTGATGATTCTAAAGTAGTAGCAGAGATCAATGCATTGAGAAAAGACAAGCCGGATGAAGCTTCTAAATTGATTGATGCAAGAAGAGAAAGATTTGGAAAAGCATTGCCGTACGCTGAAGGATGGTATAAAGCAAATCCAAAGAGTATTGACGCTGTTTCTGCATTAAAAGAAATTTATGTAGTAACTAAAAACATGGATAAAGTTAAAGAAATGAAAGCAAAAGAAGCTGAACTGAGTGCAGCTGCCAAGTAATCATTTGATAACTCAACAATAAAAAGCCGGAACAGCAATGTTTCGGCTTTTGTTTTTCTAATAAACCTCTATTATTTATTCTAAAAGCACTCTCTTTATGAATATTTACGGTCGAAAATCTATCATTCAGAATTTCTCTTCTTTATAGCAATGATCAGTAAATTTCACCTGTGGAAATTCTCTGTAATTCCGTATCTTTGAGAAAAATTTTTATAAGATGATCGAGTGGAAAACCGCCAAGGAATACGAAGATATTACCTATAAAAAATCTAACGGAGTAGCAAGAATTGCTTTCAACAGACCAGAGGTTCGTAATGCTTTCAGACCTAAAACAACTTCAGAATTATATGATGCTTTTTATGACGCCTATGAAGATCCTTCAATAGGGGTTGTATTACTTTCAGGAGAAGGGCCAAGTCCTAAAGACGGAGGATGGGCATTTTGCAGCGGAGGTGATCAGAAAGCAAGAGGACACCAGGGATACGTAGGAGAAGACGGAAGACACCGTTTGAATATCCTTGAAGTTCAACGTCTGATCCGTTTCATGCCGAAAGTAGTAATCGCAGTGGTTCCAGGATGGGCAGTTGGTGGAGGACACTCACTTCACGTAGTATGTGACCTTACTTTAGCAAGTGAAGAACATGCTATTTTCAAGCAGACAGATGCTGACGTTACAAGTTTTGATGGTGGCTACGGTTCCGCTTATCTTGCTAAAATGGTAGGACAGAAAAAAGCCCGTGAAATATTCTTTTTAGGAAGAAACTATTCCGCTCAGGAAGCTTTCGAAATGGGAATGGTGAACAAGGTAGTTCCACATGCAGAATTAGAAGATACAGCTTACGAATGGGCTCAGGAAATATTAGCCAAGTCTCCGACTTCTATCAGAATGCTGAAATTCGCCATGAACCTTACAGACGACGGTATGGTAGGGCAGCAGGTTTTCGCAGGAGAAGCAACACGTCTTGCCTATATGACAGAAGAAGCTCAGGAAGGAAGAAATGCTTTCCTTGAAAAAAGAAAGCCCAACTTCGGAGAAGATCAATGGATATCTTAAAAATATAATTGATAATTGATGAATGATGATTGATATTATCATTTATCAATTATCGCTTATCAATGATAAATTTATGACGGATTGGATAAAAGCCGCAAGGCTAAGAACTTTACCGCTTTCCTTAAGCGGGATTATTATGGGGGCTTTCATTGCAAAATGGAGACTTTACGGAGAAGGGGGGACCTGGGATTGGAAGATCCTTGCGCTTGCTCTTCTGGTGACCCTTTTATACCAGATTTTATCAAATTATGCCAATGATTATGGTGATGGAGTAAAAGGAACCGATGCAAATAGAATCAATGAAGCTGAAGCAAGAGCTGTAGCATCAGGGAAAATTACTGCAAAACAGATGAAAAATGCAGTGATCCTTTTCGCAGCATTATCTTTCATTGCAACTATTGCTTTGCTTTATGTTGCTTTCATTCCAAACTATATGAATGAATTCTATATCTTCATAGGATTAGGAGTAGCATGTATTCTTGCAGCCATTGGGTATACAGTAGGTAAAAAACCTTACGGATACATGGGATTGGGAGATATCTTCGTGTTTATCTTCTTTGGGCTTGTTTCCGTATGTGGAAGTTATTTCCTGTTTACAAAAACATTCAGCTGGGATATATTATTACCAGGGACAGCTGTCGGAATGATGAGTATGGCGGTTCTTAACCTGAACAACATGAGAGATATCGAAAGCGATAAATTATCAGGAAAAAACAGCTTTGCATTGAGAATCGGATTCAGAAATGCAATGATCTATGAAATGGTGCTGCTACAGCTTCCATTATTGCTTATTCTTATGTTTTTAGGAATAAATGGATTTATGCAGGGACAAAACTACTACGTTTTCATCGTAATGATTCTGTTATTCCCATTGTCAAAATTGAGAAGAAAGATTTTATCCGTAAAAGAACCAAAAGAATTAGACCAGTATTTAAAACAGGTCGGGATCATGACGTTTGTAATGGCCATTCTTACGGCAGTTGGACTTAATTTATTTAACTAAATCTAAAATATTACATCATGAGTTCTAATGTCTATGTTGAAGCTCAAATGCTTATCAGAAAGCCGGTTGAAGATGTTTTTGAAGCATTTATCAATCCGGAAGTAACTATTAATTTCTGGTTTACAAAATCTACCGGAAAATTAGAAGAAGGTAAGACAGTTACCTGGGAATGGGAAATGTACGGAGTAAAATCTGTGGTGAAAGTTCATCAGATTATTCCGAACCAGTTGATCAAAACAGAATGGGGAGAACCTTCAACAAACGTAGACTATGAATTCAAAACCATGGAAAAAGGAACTCTTGTTATCATTAAAAGCTATGGATTCAGCCAGACTGGCGAAGACCTGTTAAAAGTAATTAATGACAATACAGGAGGTTTTACAACAGTTTTAGATGGGTGTAAAGCTTATCTGGAACATGGAATTAATCTCAACTTAATTGAGGATAAATTTCCGCAGAAATAATAGATTAAAGAAAACACGGATGGCACGGATGCTTTCACAAATATCACTAATCTCATTGTGTTATTTGTGAAACTGTTTGAGTCATTTGTATTTAATAATAATTGAAACTAAATTTAAAATGAAAATACAATTCTTAGGGCAAAATTGTTTCCTGTTCACCTACAAGGACAAAACAATTCTGAGCGACCCTTTTTACAATTACAAAAAAGCAGAATCAGGTTTTGATATCGCTGCTCAAAAAATCGACTACATTCTGTTGACCCATGCGCACGGTGATCATATTGCCGATGTAGCAGAGGTGTTGCAGCATTATCCGGAAGCTACCGTGATTGGAGTTCCAGAAGTATGTGGTTATTTCCAGCAGGCTAAAAACAGAGACGATGTAAACTTAGGAGGATCGGCAAAAATCGACGATCTTAAAATTTCCATGGTTCCTGCTCACCATACAAGTTCTTTCCCGGATGGAAGCTATGGAGGCGTTCCGGTAGGGTATATCTTCAGACTTCCTGAGGGTAAAAACATCTATTTGGCAGGTGATACAGGAGTAATGGCTGATATGGAACTGTTCCCAAGATTATACGGAAATATAGACCTGTCTATTCTTCCTATCGGAAGCCACTACACAATGTGTCCTAGAAAAGCTTCTTTTGCAGCTGCAGAGCTATTGAAAACACCGAAAGTAATCGGATGTCACTTTGATACTTTCCCTGCCATTGAAATCAATCATGAAAGTGCACTAAAGCATTTTGCAGATAAAAATGTAGAACTTGTTTTACCAACATTAGGTGAGACATTCGAATTTTAATCAATAACTGAACCGGAGGTAATCTGAAAATTAGAAAAATGAAAATGATGCGTAAGGTATTAAAAACAAAAAAAGATAATTATCAAATTACCTCTCTTCTTACTTTAGATCAAAAAAAAATGGCAAGCTACCTAAATCACACCGCTACGACCAATTACCTTTGCTGCGTTCCCACCCTGGAGGATTCTCAGGAGCTGGTTGTTTAGGACTTGCCGTTGCAAAGGTAGGAATATTTTATAAACTTCAAAACTTTATTAAAGAAAATTAGTCGAAAAAAAGCAGTGATAAAGCTAAACGCTTGACATCTAGAGGGAAAATTTTTCAACTTTTTTCTAAAAATTTAAATATGACGAAAAGTCCATCAACACTAGGAATTATACTTTTTATCGCTACAATGATCGTTTTCTTTGTAGTGTACACTTTTTTCTCAGGAATCAATTATTTTGATATCTCTTTGAAAGCCAATGCTTTTGTTTTACCTCTTCTCTATGCCGGAGCTGCTTTTTGGTCTGTGAAATCCTTTTGGAACAACCATAGAGTAGTAAAATTCAAAGAAGCTTTCAAAAGAGCATTCGTTCCGATGTTTGTCGGAGGAATTCTTTCCATCTTCAGTATTTATGCCTTTTTAAACTTTGTAGATCCGGCGGCTAAAAAGCTGTTGAACTACCAATATGTTCAGAGACAAAAATCAGAACTGGATACAGAATATACCTCTGCAAGAAAAATTCTGAAACATCAGAAAGATATTGATGAGCTGGATCAGAAGTACAAAGAAAGATTACAAAGCTTCACTCCTGAGGCGGTTAAAGGAAAAGATATGCTTACCGCGAGTCATTTTTCAGGATATTTTGCAGCAATTCTTATATTTTACGTAGTTTTGTCGGTGTTTTTTGGAGCGTTTTTCAGAACAAGAACGATACATCAGCCCGAAGAAACAAATCAAGCCTAATTTTTATTAAAATTAAATGAATTTATCTATAGTTATTCCGTTACTGAACGAAGAGGACTCTCTGGAAGAGCTTTTTTCAAGAATTGATAAAGTATGCACAGCCAGCAATTTATCTTATGAAATCTGGTTTGTAGACGATGGAAGTACGGATTTGTCGTGGAGTATTATTGAGAATATGAAAGTTCAGCATCCTCAGATCCACGCTATTAAATTTTCCAGAAATTATGGAAAATCACAGGCACTGCATGCTGCCTTTGAAAGAACAAATGGAGATGTGGTAATTACAATGGATGCCGATTTACAGGATTTCCCAGAAGAAATTCCGGAACTGTATAATATGGTAATCAACGATAATTATGATATCGTTTCCGGTTGGAAAAAGAAGCGTTTTGATAATGTAATGACGAAAAATATTCCGTCAAAGCTATTCAACGCAGCCGCGAGAAAAGTTTCAGGAGTTTACCTTCATGATTTCAATTGTGGCTTGAAAGCCTATAAAAGACAGGTTGTGAAATCTGTTGATGTATACGGAGATATGCACCGTTATATTCCGGTTCTGGCTGCCAATGCAGGTTTCAGAAGAATTACCGAAAAAGAAGTACAGCATCAGGCAAGACCTTACGGAACTTCAAAATTCGGAACTGAAAGATTTGTAAGAGGATTTTTGGATTTGATAACGCTTTGGTTTGTAAGTCGTTTTGGAGGAAGGCCAATGCATTTCTTCGGAGCTGTTGGGACTTTAATGTTTATTGTAGGTTTTCTTTCAGCACTTTGGTTAGGAATTTCCAAACTTATTGATGTAGCAAGAGGAATCTACGGGCATTTAATTACCAATAATCCTTGGTTCTTTATTGCATTAACAATGATGATTATGGGAAGCCTTCTTTTTGTAGCAGGATTCTTAGGAGAAATGATTATCAGAACGAACCGCGAACACAAGAATTATAATATTGACGAAGTGATATAATGGAAGAAAAGCTGCCAAAAATTTATTCTAAAAAAGCTATTTTAGGATTTTCTATTTGTCTTTCAACGCTTTTCGGAGGGGTTTTGTTATATCAAAATTTAATTGAGGTTAACAAAAAGAAAGAAGCATATACGGTATTGGCAATTTCTATTCTGTTGACTATTATCACAGGAATTATTGTAAACATCCCGGAAGAGCCTAAAAGTTCACTTGCTTATTTATGTGGTCTTGGAGGCGGATGCTTACTTTCTTACTACTTTATGCCAAAATATTTTCCGGATGAAGAAAGGTATTCAAAAAAAGCGATATGGAAACCCTTGATTATTGGGATTGTTATTGTTGCAATCCTTTTGGCTTTAATCATTTATGGCGCTTCAGTTGAAAATAGCTAGAACAAAAAACTATACCTTTTATCAATTATTATAGGCTAATAATGAAATATAATAAAAAGCACTCTGCAAAAAACAGAGTGCTTTTTATATTTTTGAATCTATCAGATAAAAAGTAAACGAAAGAGACAATAAGAAATAGTCTTTCCCTAAAAATCCCAAAATTTGAAAATTATCAGGTATTTTATTGTCAAAAGACAAAGATTTTTAGAAATTTTAATCCTATTTTTGTTCAAAGTAATATTGAAAGTCCTTGTGAGAGACATGAAAAAGTTTCCAGAGATTTTCAGTACATATCGTTACGATTATAATATAGAATATTTAAAATTAAATATGAAAAAAGTTGTATACACATTAATGTTGATGGCAGTAATTTCCTGTGGAAAAGTTTCTCCGAAAGGAAATATTGAAAAGAAAGATGTGGATGTTTCGGAGTTTGTAAACCTGGATCTGGAAGGGAAATTCCGTGTATTTTATGCCAGAGGTCCGAAAAATTTTGTAGAAATAGAGACTTATCCTAACGTGGCCAATAATCTTGATGTAGATGTAAAAGACAAGACACTTTTCATCAAAGAAAAAAGAGGTACAAAGGGAGTTGATTTTTATAACGTGACAATTTATTCAAAATATAACCTGGAAAAAGTAGCCGTTTCTGATTCTGTTGAAATGAATATTTCAAGTGAAATCAAAACAGACAATTTCAGACTTAATATGAAAAATAATGCAAGCTTCATGGGATCTGTGAACACCAGAAGAGCAGTAGTGGAAATGCATAACAGAAGCCGGGCCAATTTCCTGGGATTGTCTAAAGATGCCGTTATAAAGATTTCAGATACAGCAAGTTTAATTGCTCCTTACTGGAAAATTACCAACCTGAACATTGATTCTAAAAATGGAAATTATGCAGAAGTAAATGTAAAAGATTCGTTAAAAGGACATATTCAGAACACTGCAAAATTTATCTATTATAACGATCCAATCAGAGCATTTAAGATTGATAAAACGACGAAAGTTGAAAACAAAAAACTGGATTAAAAAACAGTATTATTTAAACTAGAAACTAAGAACTTTACAAACTATAAAAGAACAACAATACAAATATGAATACACTAGAAAAAGCGAAACTTTGGTTAAGTGATACCTTCGATAAAGAAACGAGAGATGCTGTACAATCATTGATCGACAGCAATTCCCCGGATCTGGAAGATTCTTTCTACAGAGAATTGGAATTTGGTACAGGAGGTATGCGTGGAATAATGGGAGTAGGAACCAACCGCTTGAATAAATATACATTGGGACAGGCTACTCAGGGATTGGCCAATTATATGCTGCAGCAGTTCAAAGGTGAAGAGATAAAAGTGGCCATTGCTTATGATGTTCGTCATAACTCAAAAGAATTTGGGAAACTGGTAGCAGATGTTTTGACAGCCAACGGAATTAAAGTATTGCTTTTCAAAGATCACAGACCCACTCCTGAATTGTCTTTCACAGTTCGTGATAAAAAATGTAATGGAGGAATTGTATTGACAGCTTCTCACAACCCGCCGGAATACAATGGTTATAAAGTATACTGGAACGATGGTGCACAGATTGTTCCGCCTAATGATGAAGCAATTATTAATGAAGTATATTCTGTAAAATTCGAAGAAATTAAATTCAACGGGAATGATGATCTGATCGAATGGATCGGAGAGGAGCAGGACGATGTGTATATCGATGCCTGTATTGAAAACTCTACCTATCAGAATGTTGGAAAAGAAAATTTAAATATTGTTTTCACATCTATCCACGGAACAACCTATACTACCATTCCAAAAGCTTTAGCAAAAGCAGGATTTAAAAAAGTAGATCTTGTAAGGGAGCAGATGATTCCAAGTGGAAATTTCCCTACAGTAGATTCTCCAAACCCGGAAGAACCTGCAGCATTGGAAATGGCAATGGATCTGGCAAGAATTACCAATGCAGATATCGTGATCGGAACAGACCCGGATGGAGACAGATTAGGGATTGCAGTAAGAAACCTTGATGGTGAAATGCAGCTTTTAAATGGTAACCAAACCAACACAATCCTTACATATTACATTCTGAATGAGTGGAGAAAACAGGAAAGAATTACCGGAAAAGAATTCATCGGTTCTACCATCGTAACTTCAGATATCTTCTTTGATATTGCGCAGAAATTCGGAGTAGAATGCAAAGTAGGTCTTACCGGATTCAAATGGATCGGAAAAATGATTCGCGAAGCAGAAGGAACACAGAAATTTGTGTGCGGTGGTGAAGAAAGTTTCGGATTTATGACCGGAGATTTTGTTCGTGATAAAGACTCTTGCGGAAGTATCCTTGTAGCTTGTGAAATTGCCGCATGGTGCAAAGCCAACGGAAAAACAATGTATCAGTACATGATCGAGATCTATGAAGATCTTGGAATGTATTACGAAGGATTAATCAATATTGTAAGAAAAGGAAAAGAAGGTGCTGAAGAAATTCAGAATATGATGAAAAACTTCCGTGAAAATCCTCCAAAAGAATTGGCTGGTTCACTCGTAGAAGAAGTAAAGGATTTCAAAGAACAGACAAGTCTTACCATTTCTACGAATGAGAAAAAAGTAATGAACGATATTCCGAAGTCTAACGTATTGATCTATTACACACAAGATGGAACGAAAGTATGTGTAAGACCTTCCGGAACAGAGCCAAAAATTAAGTTCTATGTTTCAGTAAAGGATTCTATTACTTCAGAAGCAGATTTCAGAGATAAATTAAAATCATTGGAAGCTAAAATCGGAGCGGTAAAAACAGATTTAAAACTGGATTAATTCTCTGAAAACAGCAGATGATCAAAAGAATAATAGCAGTTTGCCTATTGTCTGCAGCTGTAGTTTCCTGTAAAAAGGAAGTTGCAGTTTCGGAAGTAAAACCGGTAAACGATTCGATTACTCAAACTGAATCCAAAGAAGATCTGTACAAGCCTATAGACACAGCTTGTTCATCCACCAACAAAACGGAGGATTATATTACATCTCTTCAATGGTACCGTACCAAAATCGACAAAGAAATGACTGGAAACAGTCCGGAACAGAATGACAAAGTATACGAAGATTATTTAAAAATAAGAGGTAAGTATACAGAATGTCTGATGAACCTGCATAGCAACATTTTGGATAAATATGTGAATTATTATAATTATGATAAGGATCAGTACAATCTTCCAGATAATGTTAAAAAAATAGCTTCAGAACTAAAAAAAGCAGGTCTTGAATTCAGAGAAGTAGGAGAAGGTATCACCGAAATATGGACCATCCCGGGATATTATTCTACTATTTTTAAGAATAAAGTGACTCCGGATTATGAAGTCTACATTTCACAGACCGATAAAGAAAGTGAAACCAATTATGCCGCAGACGCAGGATTGATAATTTCCTGGGAACAGCTGGGAGACAGGCTTATGTTCTGGGAAAATTTTATGAATAAATATCCTAAGAGCAAGCTGATAAAAGTAGTAAAACAGGACTATAACTACTATTTGTCCGACTATCTTTTAGGAATGGATAATACACCTACCTACGAAAGAGAACAGGACAATGGAACCGGAAAACTAAACGATGAAAACAGAGCGGAATTCAATAGGATCATTAAAAAATATCCAAATTCCAATACCGCAAAAAAAGCAAAAGAAGTAATCACTCTTTTTGATGCACAAATGCCGGTAGATCAAATAGATGAGAGAATCAATGGAGAACGATAATATTAGTAAATTTTAAATAAGAAAAAAAGTGAAAGTTTCAAAATTAGCAGCGAACCTGATCGGTTCTGAAATTGTAAAAATTGGTAACGAAGTAAATGATCTAAAAGCAAAGGGAGCAGAAATTGCCAATCTTACTATTGGTGATCTGAATTCTAATATCTATCCTATTCCGGCATTGCTGAAGGAAGAGATTCAGAAAGCATATCAGAATAATCTGACGAACTATCCTCCTGCAAACGGACTTTTATCTTTAAGAAAAGAAGTTTCCAAAGACCTTAAAAAAAGATGGAACCTTGATTATTCTCCGGAAGATATCTTAATCACTGCTGGATCAAGACCTTTGATCTATGCCGTATACAAAACCATTGTAGACGAAGGAGATAAAGTAGTATATCCTACACCATCTTGGAACAACAATCACTATGCTTACCTTACTTCAGTCAACGCTGTAGAAGTAAAAACAAAACCGGAAACCAACTTCCTTCCGACGGCAGATGATTTAAGACCTCATTTGGATGGAGCTGTGTTATTAGCACTGTGTTCACCATTGAACCCTACCGGAACCATGTTTACAAAAGAACAGCTTTCAGAGATCTGCGAACTGGTTATTGCTGAAAACAAAAAAAGAGGCGCAGATGAAAAACCATTATACTTAATGTATGACCAGATTTATTCTTGCCTTACTTTCGGCGCTGAGCACGTAGATCCGGTTTCTCTTTTCCCTGAAATGAAAGACTATACGATCTACATCGACGGTATTTCGAAATGCCTTGCAGCAACAGGAGTACGTGTTGGATGGGGATTCGGGCCTGCTCATATTCTTGACAAGATGAAGGCACTTCTTACACACGTTGGAGCATGGGCACCAAAACCGGAGCAGGAAGCAACTGCTAAATTCTATGAAAATCCAGAGAATGTAAATACTTTCGTTGACGATTTTAAAGCTAAACTTGAAGAAAGCTTAAAAGTTCTTCACAACGGAGTTCAGGATTTAAAAGGAAAAGGACTTTCTGTAGACAGCATTGAACCAATGGGAGCTCTTTATCTTACTATTAAATTAGACTATATCGGAAAAACAAAACCAGACGGAGCTGTCATTGAAAACTCTTCAGATTTAGTATTCTATCTAATCAATGACGCAGGAGTGGCTTTAGTGCCATTCTCAGCCTTCGGAGAAGAAAAATCAGAACCTTGGTTCCGTGCTTCTGTAGGAGGATTAGCTGTAGATGAGATCAAAGTAATGCTTCCAAAACTGGAAAGTGCTTTGAACAATTTAAAGTAATTTTCTAATAAAATATAAACTTCGGCTCTGCCCAGCATGACACTGTTTGATCTCGAAAAGAGTATTAGCTATGTCATGCTGAGCTGAGCCGAAGCGTTTTTTACACAACACACAAAACCATGAAACGTCCACGAAAATCTTTTCTTGAAACAAAATATTTATTTTTTTCAATGCTAGCGATTATTACGATAGTAATTTTAAGTGTTTGGCTCTCAGGAAAAGCAGATCATCGTTCATTATTTCTGAATTCAATCTTATCAACATCTGTTTTGGCTGGAACATTTTTTATATTTATAAGCGCGGGATTGTATTTTGGTTTGAAATTAAAAGACAATGTTGGAAATATTTTAAACAAAGAAAGATTACAAAGATATGCTGATAAAACACCAAAATTTGATGGTTTCGATATTGATATTCCTGATGCAGGTGATGGGATAGGAGGAGTTATTCTTTCCATTCTTGCATGGATTGCAATTTCTATTCTACTCATTTTTCTTTCCTATTTCTTTGGCCTTTTCTTCTGGTCAGCCGTATTATTACTGGGGGCTATTTTGTATTGGATATTTTTTAGAGCATTGAGATTGGTCTTCAAAAACTCAGGAAAATGTAAAGGAGATTTATTAAAAAGCTTTGGGTTCGGACTTTTTTACTCTTTTCTTTATATTTCCTGGATATACGGAATTATTTTTTTGATCAAATATTTAAACTGAAATGACGTTTGTTTATAAAAAATTAAATAAATATTAAAAATCAAATAATTTCTTTGTAGTAAGCTCAACTAGGAATTACCTTTGGGGCTTTTACACACCTAAATATAATAAAGTCGAAAATTACACGATGAAAAAACTGAGATTTCTACTCTTACCAGTTTCAATACTGGTATGCTCACAAGAGATTGATACGCTGAAAGTAAAAGAACTTCCAAAGGAACTCGAGTCTCCAAAAGTACAAACCTACACCTTAAAAGACGGATCTGTCAGAACGTACCCAAAACCTAAACTATTAGATTTTGTAACCAAATTACCCAGAAACTTTATCAATACCAATAAAGATTTTGTAGCCCAGGATCATGCTTATTATCTGGGAGGAGCTGTTGCAGCCACATTGATTCTTTTACCAGTTGATCAGAAACTGATCGACAATTCAAGAGAGCTGGGAGAAAGATGGGGAATGGACAAAGATAATAACTACACCAAAGTTGGAGGTGTATTTAAAATCCCGAAAGATATCGGATCTACCTTGTATCTGATAGGAAACGGTTCTACATTAGTATTGCTGGGAATTGGTTTCGGGACTTATGGATTGATCAAAAATGATTACAGAGCACAGGCTACAGCCAGTGGGTTAATGGAAAGTTTAATTCTTTCCGGAGTTTTTACCCAGACTATTAAAAGAATTACCGGAAGAGAAAGCCCTTTTATTGCAGAGATAAATGGTAATAAAGGAGGAGCATGGAACCCCTTCCCAAGTTTCTCAGCCTTTGGAAAAAATACCTCGAATTATGATGCGATGCCATCCGGACATTTAACCACTTTTATGGCGGGTATCACCGTGATTGCAGACAACTATCCGGATGCAAAATGGATCAAGCCGGTAGGATATACCTTAGCAGGAGCATTATGCTTTCAAATGATGCAGAGTAAAGTTCACTGGGCTTCAGATTATCCTTTAGCTCTATTAATGGGATATTTCATTGGAAAAACAATCTCAAAAAGCAGATATACATCATCAGAAGGAACTATAGGAAAGACAAAATATAATCTCAACTTTGTTGCATCCCGCCAATGGGAATACAATATGGTAGGAGTAAAACTTTCTTTTTAAACCGCTGAAATCTCCGTTTTGTAGAGTAAATAAGATACTTTTCACTACATTTGATCTCAGGATAAAAGGATCATCCGGAATTTTGTAAATGCCGGAATGAAACCTGTTGATTTTAAAAGAATTACTTAATATCGTATTGAATGAAGATAATCGCTGTCATCCCTGCCCGTTACGAAGCAAGCCGTTTTCCGGGGAAATTAATGCAGATTTTAGGAGAAAAAACCGTTATTACCACAACCTATCAGAACGTAGTGGAAACCGGACTGTTTGATGAAGTATTTGTCGCCACAGATTCTGAAATTATTCTTGATGAAATTGTAAAAAACGGAGGGAAAGCTGTAATGACAGGTCAGCATGAGACAGGAAGTGACCGTATTGCTGAAGCAGTACAGAATATAGACTGTGATATTGTGATCAATGTTCAGGGAGATGAACCTTTTCTGAAACTGGAACCTTTACATCAGCTGATCGAAGTTTTTAAACATGATGATCAGCAGGAAATCTCTTTAGCTTCTTTAAAAATTCAACTGCACGAAAAAGAAGAAATTGAAAACCCAAATAACGTAAAAGTGATTACCGATAATAATGGTTTCGCTTTATATTTCAGCCGCTCTGTAATTCCTTTTCACAGAGAAATTTCTTATGATGTAAGTTATTTTAAACATATTGGAGTATATGCTTTCAGAAAAGAAGTCTTGCTGCAGTTTTCAAAACTGGCTATGAAACCATTGGAAATATCTGAAAAGATTGAATGCATCCGCTATCTGGAATACGGAATGAAAATCAAAATGATAGAAACTAATTTCGTAGGAGTAGGAATAGATACTCCGGAAGATCTGGAAAAAGCCCGAAAGTTAATTTAAAATTGCCGGATGCAGTAAACAAATAGGTAAATAAGCGTTTCCACTTTCCTGTCTTTTTGCAATTTCACATAAATCCACCTATATTTGAATTTATAAATAAAATTAATGAAGAAGTTACTATTAGTATTTGGACTGGTATTTTCGCATGTGATATTCGGACAGACCGCAAAGGAAATAATTGACAAAAACATTGAATTATCCGGAGGGCTGACCAATTGGAAATTATTAAACTCAGTATTGCTTCAGGGAAAAGTAGTATTGGGAATCAAAGATGAATATCCGATAAGAATTTTTCAGCAACGTCCGAATCTTACTAAAACATTGATTACTACCGGAGGAAAAGAAACCGCGATTGAAGGTTTTGACGGTTCCAAAGGTTATGCAATGAATTATGCCGCAAACAAACTTCAGGAATACCCTGAGTATGTGCCGGAAAATTTTGATAATGACTTCATTGATTGGGAAAACAAAGGGTTTGATGCCAAATACCTTGGAAAAGAAAAAATAGGAGAGATCTACTGTCATAAAGTGGAACTTACGAAGAACGTTAATAAGAATATGTATTATTTTGATACAAAAACTTATATGCTGATAAAAGAAGTGAAAAAAGATGAAACGCTTGTCTATTCTGATTTTAAAAAAGTAGGAAACCTTACAATGCCTTTCAGAATAGAATCTTCCAGTACTAAAAAAGACGGAGATTATGTGATGTTACTAAACAAAATAGACATCAATAAAGTATTTCCGGCTAATATTTTCAAGTTTTAATTCAATTGCAGCCCGCTGTACAAAATGAAAAAAAATGAAAAAAATTTTTTTAATGCTGCTTTCTTTCGTTGCATTTCTACAAAGCTGCACGAATCAAAAAAGTGAAATTTCTAAAGCCAAAACCACCGAACTTATGGGAAAAACAATATATGACTTTAAAGTAGAAAGTCTAGATGGTAAAGAAATCAATTTTGCAGATTTCAAAGGGAAAAAAATCCTGATTGTAAATACCGCTTCAGAATGTGGATTTACCCCTCAGTATGCAGATCTTGAGAAGGTATATGAACAATACAAAGATAAATTGGTCGTTATAGGTTTCCCAGCCAATAATTTCGGAGGACAGGAGCCAGGAACCAATACTGAAATTGGGACTTTCTGCCAGAAAAATTACGGAGTAACATTTCCAATGGCAGCTAAAGTTTCTGTAAAAGGAGATGATACAGCACCTATCTTTAAATATTTAACAGAAAAGGAACTGAACGGAGTAAAAAGTACAAGCATCCTTTGGAACTTCACCAAATTCTTGGTAGATGAAAACGGGAAACTGATAGACACTTTTATAAGTACTACCAATCCTAACGGTGAGGCGATTACAAAGTATCTGAGATAAAGATAAAAAATTATATTTTTACAAGTGGGTGTTATACATCCACTTTTTTTATTTTTAAACCCAATAAATGTTCCCTATGAAAAAAGTAATTTTTACCCTTTGTGTCCTGGCTTCTTTTATGTTAGGCTTCGCTTTTAAAGCTGTTACTGAAAAAAAGTCTGATGATACGAAAAGAGTAACCGGTATTGGCGGAATCTTTTTTAAATGTAAAGATCCTAAAAAAATGAGAGAATGGTATGAAAGTCATCTTGGTCTCAATACTAATGAATATGGAGCCGTATTTGAATGGTTTCAGGGAGCTGATAACTCTAAAAAAGGATTTAGCCAATGGAGCCCATTCAGTGAAAAGACAAAGTATTTTCAGCCTTCTGAGAAAGATTTCATGATCAATTATCGTGTAGAAAACCTTGAAAGGCTGGTTGAGCAGTTAAAAAAAGAAAATGTAACTGTAGTAGATAAGATAGAGGCTTATGAATATGGGAAATTTGTCCATATCATGGATATTGAAGGAAACAAAATAGAACTTTGGGAGCCTAACGATGTTGAATACGAAAAATTGGGACAGAAAATGAACAGCAAAACTACAAAATAGGTAATAGATGATAGGTAGCAGGGATTAGGTTTTAGGAAAATTACTAAGAAGGTTCTCATTTTTAACACGACCCCCATTAACTCGCATCCCAAACCCCACATTCCAATCATTCATTAGTCTTCTCAGCAAAGCAGAAGATATTTCCAAGTTTTATACTGGAGTAGCCATTACTTTTTATTTTTGAAGAATTAATCATCGCCTTTGCCAGAATATCGGTTGGCAGAGGCTTTTGGCTTTCCAATAAGCCCAGTTTATTCGCAAATTTTATAATTCGGCTGCCTAAAACTTCTCCGGTTCTTTCAGAATCTTTTCTTTCAAGCATTCCTGGTTTGAAAATAGTGATCTTATTGAAATGCAGCTGCTTTACAGCTTCTTCCAGTTCTCCTTTCATTTTTGAATAGAAAATCTTAGACTGCGGATTCGCACCATAGGCTGATACCAGAATGTAATCTTCTACATCATTTTCTTTTGCTGCTTTCGCAAATTCATACTGATAATCAAAGTCCACCTTTTTCTGGGCTTCCTTGCTTCCGGCATCCTTTAAGGTAGTTCCCAAACATGAAAATGCCACATCTCCCTTCACCATGTTTTTCCATTCCTCGGGGTTTTCAAAATTCACAACATGAACCTTAAGCTTATCATTCTGAATATCAATAGGTTTTCTGACAAAAATATCCACTTCATCAAACTCTTTGTCATTCAATAACTGATTGACAAGATCTTTTCCTGTAGCGCCTGTAGCACCTATTACCAGAGCTTTCATAATAATTGTGATTTTGCGGGATTATTTCTTTCTTAAATTTACTAAATTTGAATCAAAGATTAAAGAATTATATCATTTAATCATCACTCATTACTTATAATTGCATGGATGCCAACGAAATTTTAGACTACTGTCTTGCTAAAAAAGGAGTTACGGAAAGCTTTCCGTTTGATAACGAAACACTTGTACTGAAAGTAGACACCAAAATGTTCTTACTGATGGGGCTTGAAAGACAGCCGTTGGCAATCAATGTAAAAACGGATCCTGAATGGAGTGCAGAGCTCCGTGAGCAATATCCTCAGATTACAGGCGCCTATCATATGAACAAGACCCATTGGAACTCTGTAGTATTGGATGGATTGAAAAGAGATTTAATCTTTAAACTTATTGATCAGTCGTATGATTTGGTTTTTAAATCTCTGAGAAAGAAAGCTCAGAATGAAGTAAATTCTTTATAAGAATATAAGAAAAGATTGAGGTACGGAATTTGTTATCTATTATCGGTGAAATATATATTTAACGTTAATAAAATAAAGAACAAATGAGAAACCACCTTTTATTATTCGTAGCAGCAGGCACATTGATGCTGTCAAGCTGCACCAAACCAGAAAAGAAAAGTACTGCAGAAAATACAGCTCCGGCAGCCACGGCTTCTGAAACTTCTTCTGAAAATATTAAACTTGAATTTTCAGGAACAGAGAACTTTACGATTAAAAATCCAAAATTAAAAGTAAGTTTATATGGCATGGATGAGAAACTCGCAGATGCTCCAGCGACCTTAATTACAGAAAAAGAGTTTGAGCAGAAAACTGTGCCATTTACCATTGATCTTCCGGTGCCTAAAGATGCTGAAAGTAAGATCAATCCTAAACCTGCAGGTCCAGCAAAGTATTATGTAACAATAAGCTGGGATTCTGACGGAAACGGAAAAGCAGATGAAAAAGGGGATATCTTTATTGATTATGATAAACAGTTTCCTAACGTGAAACTTACTAATGAACCTCAGAAAATATACTTGAAAGTATTGAAATAAATAAAAAGGCTATTCAGTGATGAATAGCCTTTTTAGCAAATAAGTCTTTATGTTGTAATGCTTTCTTTTCAATCAGGTGCCAGGAAATGTATCCCAGAAGAATTGAAAGTGGTAATGAAAGTATGAATAACATAACCGTATCAAGCTTAAAAAAATACATCAGAGCCTGCTGTATAGGAAAAGAATAAATATAAATCCCGTAAGAAGTATCCCCAATTACTTCTCCTACTTTATTGAGATACTGAGTAGATTTCTTACCAATAATAATAACCAGTAAAGGCAGTGTAATATAGCAGGTATACTTGGAAATATTAAAATAAAGACTGATGATAAGAACAATAAAAGAAAGTAAAATAATGATATTTTCAGTTCTTTTATTATTAATTTTCAGATAAGTTAATACCATTCCACCTGCAAAGAAGCACATCAGGTTATAAAAATGATTACTTCCAAGTCCTATTTTCACAAACACCCCATATAGAAAATAAGGCTTGAAAATAGCGAAGAAATAGCTTGATATAAACAACAGAATAACAACTGTTTTTACAAAAGCTTTTTTCCTGATAAAGAATAGCATGGAGACCATCACATACATACTGAATTCATAGCATATGGTCCATAAACTTCCGTTGATGCTATGTTTGTAAGGATTACTTTCGAAAACGCCGTCAATACCTTTCTGACGGAAGAATAGCGTTAAATTTTGAGGAATATAAGTGTATACGGATTTGTTCTGCAAATAAGGAACAGAGCTTTCATAAACCGCCGGTGCCAGCAAAACGGTAAGGAAAAGGACAACTAATAAGGCAGGGAAAAGTCTTAAAAGTCTCTTCCAGTAAAAATCAGCGAGACCTTTGCAGCGCAGTAAACTTTTAAAAATTAAATATCCGGAGATAATAAAAAAGCCATGAACTCCAAGATAAGAAAATTCCATCTGGCCATGGGTGAGCTGTGATAAAGGATCACCTTGAGCAGCTCCCGAAAGAGAATAGGAATGGGTTACTATAACAAGACTTGCAAAAACAAGTCTCAGAAAATCAAAATTGTTGATTCTTGAAATCATAATCCTGGGTGTGTTTTTTATCCAGGTCCAGTTTCTCGATAAGCTTTTCTAAGCTTTCAAATTTAATTTCATCATGAAGGAAATCTCTGAACCTGACTGTTATTTTTTCATCATATATATCGTCATCAAAATCCAGAATATAAACTTCAACAGTTAATTTTTCTCCGTTTACGGTAGGGTTGGTTCCAACACTCAGCATTCCTTTGTATTGGTTGCCTTTTATCAATACTTCTACAATATAAGCTCCTTTTTTAGGTAAAAGCTTAATAGATTCTGTATCAATATTGGCGGTTGGATACCCAATTGTTCTTCCGATCTTTTTACCATGAACTACTATACCGGATACTGAGTAGGGATACCCCAGCATCTCATTAGCCTCTTGGATGTTCCCGGTTAAAAGAGCATTACGAACTTTTGTTGAACTGATATTATTTTCGTGGATGTTGATGGCTTCCATTTGTTCTACTTCAAAGTCAAGTTCCTTGGATAGTTTTTGAAGAAGCTCGAAATTTCCGCTTTTGTTTTTTCCGAAAGAATGGTCGTAGCCTATAATAAGATATTTTACATTGAGCTTATCAATTAAAATCTGACGCACAAACTCTTCTCCGGTCAGGTTTCTGAATTCTTCATCAAACTCTTTCAGGAACAAATTATCAACACCATATTTCTCAACCAGCTGTTTCTTTTCTTCCAGCGTGTTCAACAGTTTTAAATCTTCATTAGGATTAAAAACAAACCTTGGATGCGGCCAGAAAGTAAGGATAGCGGTTTCCAGATTGTTCTCTGTACCTACTTTAGTCAGTTCATCAATGATACTCTTGTGCCCGAGATGTACTCCGTCAAACATACCTAAAGACAGTGCTAAAGGCTTCTGTGAGGAATAATCTGTAAAATTCTTGAAAACTTTCAAAACGGAAAAATTTGATTGCAAATATAGAAATAATGTACCAATGTATCAATATAACAATAGAGTAATACCTGTAACCTTAACATTGTTACCCAGATATAGTGCTATATCGGGATATTACTAAAATAATCTATTCTCAAAAAGCATGATAAAAATCTTTTTTTTACCAATTGCGGGTTTATGAAGAATCACTATATTTGCACCAAGAAAAAATTTAGCAATGGCAAACCAAATTAAAGGTAAAATTTCTCAAATTATTGGTCCGGTAATCGACGTTGTCTTCACAGATGTGGAAGCTGTTCCAGCAATCTATGACGCGTTAGAAATTACAAAAGAAAACGGTGAAAAAGTAATCTTAGAAGTAGAACAACATATTGGCGAAGATACAGTAAGATGTATCGCAATGGACGCTACTGACGGTCTTAAAAGAGGGCAGGACGTAATTGGATACGGAAATCCTATTATGATGCCTATCGGTGAGGCTGTAAACGGAAGACTATTCAACGTTGTTGGTGATGCTATCGACGGACTTCAAAATATTTCTAAGGAAGGTGGTCTTCCAATTCACAGACCAGCTCCAAAATTTGATCAACTTTCAACTTCTGCAGAAGTTTTATTTACAGGTATTAAAGTAATCGACTTAGTTGAGCCTTACGCAAAAGGAGGTAAAATTGGTTTGTTCGGTGGTGCTGGTGTAGGTAAAACAGTATTGATCCAGGAGTTGATTAACAATATTGCAAAAGGACACGGAGGTCTTTCTGTATTCGCCGGAGTAGGTGAAAGAACGAGAGAAGGGAATGACCTTTTGAGAGAGATGTTGGAATCAGGTATTATCAAGTATGGTGATGATTTCATGCACTCTATGGAAAACGGAGGTTGGGATCTTTCTAAAGTAGACTTAGAAGCTATGAAAGATTCTAAAGCTGCATTCGTTTTCGGACAGATGAACGAGCCGCCAGGTGCAAGAGCTAGAGTAGCACTTTCTGGTCTTACATTGGCTGAGTACTATAGAGATGGTGGAGAAAGCGGGCAAGGTAGAGATGTACTTTTCTTCGTAGACAACATCTTCCGTTTTACACAGGCTGGTTCTGAGGTATCTGCACTTCTTGGTCGTATGCCATCAGCGGTAGGTTACCAACCAACTCTTGCTTCTGAAATGGGTGCGATGCAGGAAAGAATTACTTCAACTAAAAATGGTTCAATTACTTCAGTACAAGCGGTATATGTACCTGCGGATGACTTAACTGACCCGGCTCCTGCAACTACGTTTGCTCACTTGGATGCAACTACAGTACTTGACAGAAAGATTGCTTCATTAGGTATCTATCCAGCGGTAGATCCACTTTCTTCTACTTCTAGAATCCTAAATCCTGAAATTTTAGGTCATGATCACTACAACTGTGCTCAAAGAGTAAAAGAAATTCTTCAAAGATATAAAGCACTTCAGGATATCATCGCAATCCTTGGTATGGAAGAACTTTCTGAAGAAGATAAATCTGTTGTTTACCGTGCGAGAAAAGTTCAGAGATTCTTATCTCAGCCTTTCCACGTAGCAGAGCAGTTTACAGGTATTCCAGGATCATTAGTAGATATCAAAGATACTATCAAAGGATTCAACATGATTATGGATGGTGAATTAGATCACTTACCAGAAGCAGCTTTCAACTTGAAAGGGACTATCGAAGAAGCTATCGAAGCTGGACAAAAAATGTTAGCTGAAAACGCTTAATAATTAGACATAAAGATAGCAGATACCAGACATGAGACTTTTAGGTTGTCTGAAATCTGAAATCTGAAATCTTCAAATCTAAATTAAAATGAATATAAAAATTTTAACACCAGAATACGTAGTTTTTGAAGGAGAAGTAGACTCAGTATTATTGCCTGGAAAAAATGGTGAATTTCACATCATGAAAAACCACGCAGGAATCGTTTCTTCTTTAATCGGAGGTGAGGTAAGGCTTTTTGCTAATTCTATTGATGAAGCTTTTGCTAAAAATTTCACCAAAGAATCCGGAAAAGACTCTGTTTTTGCTTATGCTATCAAAAGCGGTGTTGTAGAATTTAATCATAATAAAGGAATTATCCTTTGTGAATAATTAAATGAAAAGCTAAATATATTTTCAAGAAAGTGTAACTTTGTGTTACACTTTTTTTATTTATGTAAAAGTCTGATTGTATGAAGAAAGGCATAATCATATTCTTTACAGTTCTGGGTGTTTTCCTCCATGCTCAGAATATCAAAACTAAGAGAGGAATTATCAATCTTGACGGCATTCCGGTAGCTAAGCTGTCCAGCAAATCCAGCGAATATACGTTTATGGATCTGAAGGAGACGCCGCTTTATACTATAAAATTCATTGATAAAAGCGTCGTTGACTCCGTTCGCGACAGCTATATCAGTATGAATAGAGTATACAACAGGGATAAGACGATTGAAATTGATTATTCATCACCTTCTGCATTCTCAGGAGAAGAGAAATCAGCAGTGTTTACTTCCGTTAAAGATCTTAAAATTATTGATAATAAAGGGATCAATGTCAAAACTCTTGATGAACTTTTTTCCAATGTTCCTAAAAGAAAGCTGGACACTAAAACCAAAGATGCTTATACTATAAGAAAGAAAATAGATAAGATGAATATCGAGGTCAATAAAGTAGGAGAGATTCTTAGTAATGGCGTTCCGGTAGGATATTTTACCAATTTACCTGTAAGCTTTGGCTCAGAAGATACCATCATGGACAAAACCTCTATAGATATTGAGATCTATGATGCTAAGAGTAAATTGATCGGAAGATATATTACTACCACAAAGCAATTAAAAACAGCTGGCGGAAAATCTTTTACCATATACAAGGAAATGTCTGGCAGAGCATCTATCTTAAAGTTCCCAACTTATAAAGCACTTGCAGAGCGTATGGCAATTATGGATCCTAATTTTATTAAAATACAGGAAAAAGTATCTGTAGGCGCTGTATCAAAGGAGACTCCTAATTAAAAGAAAAATATTTTATATCAATAGGGGCGGGTTAATATCCTGAGCATAGACGAAGGGAGCCCGTTCATTTATTAAATATTAATTTCTATTGGCTTTAGCCAAAACTTATATAATCATACTTTTAAACGACCCCGTCAAAAATTCTTTGAATTTTCGCCACCCCTCCAGAGGATGGGAATATCTAGCCGTTTTATATATTGTGGTTGGAAATTAGGATTTATATTTTATAAAAATTCTTTCTAAATGAAAAAAAATATTTCATTCTCTTAAATCAAAATCTGTGTAATCTGTGGGAGATTATAATTCAATAGAAACAGATGTTATTCGTTCAGAAAAATAAAAATTCACAAAAATTCTGCAATTTTAAAAATCTCTGAGAAAAAAACGAAAATTTTTATAAACTCAAAATCACTCCATTTTCCTTCAATTGCTGCATCGGTTTTGAGAACCAGAATAGCTCAAAATCTTCAAAATTTTCTTCAAATTGATTCTTAAGTTGTTGAATTGTAGGTTTTTTAGAATTTTCAATAGCATTCTCTTCCAGCACATTCATCAGCCATTCTGCCTTTTCCTGTTCCAGCTCAACCTTTACAATATTGGTTTTTAAGTGGAATGTAAGTAACGTATAAGTACCAGAGTATTTCTTTTTATTTTTTACACGATTCTCAGCGATTACGTTTTTGGTCAAAAAGATAACTTTGGAATTTGCTTTTAGACTAAACTGTCCATCTTCCAAAAGACAGTCGTGAATATAATCGGGATGAATTGTCGTTCTTGGAATTTTAAAATCAAACCATTCCTGAAGCGGCATTTCAAAATTGACTCCATGCATATAATTGAATAGAGATTTTTTTAATCCGAAGCTGAATTTGTTATGGTCAATTCCGGTTTTATCTTTAAAATCTATGTCATTATTGGCAAATAAGATTTCCTGTTTTACAGGAATCACTCCAAAATCTTCCGGGCTGATTCCTACAGGTGAATGGGCAGTCATTGCAAACTGATGCCAGAATCCACTTTGAAGAATTCCCATCTCAAACATCTGTCGAACCATTTCCAGAGAATCAACCGTTTCCTGAACAGTTTGGGTAGGGTAGCCATACATCAGATAGGCATGAACCATAATTCCGGCTTCAGTAAAATTTCTGGTTACGTTAGCGACCTGATCTACAGAAACTCCTTTATCAATTAATTTCAACAATCGGTCACTGGCTACTTCAAGTCCTCCGGAAACAGCAACACATCCTGAAAGTTTCAGGAGGTAACATAAATCGCGGGTAAAACTTTTTTCAAAACGGATATTCGTCCACCAGGTAACGACAAGATTTCTTCGTAGAATTTCCAGAGCAACTTCTCTCATTAAAGCAGGCGGTGCCGCTTCATCCACAAAGTGGAATCCTGTTTCGCCAGTGGTGCGGATTAGTTCCTCAATCCGGTCTACCAGAATTTTTGCAGAAATAGGTTCGTAGATTTTAATATAGTCTAAAGAAATATCACAGAATGTACATTTCCCCCAATAGCATCCATGAGCCATCGTCAGTTTGTTCCATCTTCCGTCGCTCCATAAACTGTGCATGGGATTGGCGATTTCGATAACGGAAATATATTGATCCAGTTTTAAATCGGTATAATCGGGAGTTCCGATTTCAGACTGTTTGTAATCATGTCTTTTAGAATTGTTCCTGTAGACAACCTCGTTATTTTCGAGAAGGAAAGTTCTTTTAAACTCACCTTCTTCAGAGGGTACTTCTAAATTTTGGTGAAGAAGTTCCAGCGGAAGCTCACCATCATCTAAAGTAATAAAATCAAAAAATTCAAATACTCTCTGATCTTTGACCTCCCTTAATTCTGTATTGGGAAAACCTCCTCCCATAGCGGTTTTAATGTGAGGGTAATGTTTTTTGATCCATTGGGCACATTTGAAACCTGAATACAGATTTCCGGGAAACGGTACTGAAAAACAAACCAGTTTCGGCTGAACAGTTTCAATTTTTTCACGAAGAATTTTTAATGTAAACTCATCAATAAATGTGGAATCACCGGATAATTTTGAATATAATTCATCAAAAGAATTGGCGCTTTTTCCAAGACGTTCCGCATACCTGCTGAAACCAAAATCGGAATCAATATTTTCTACAATATAGTCTGAAATATCTTCTAAATACAACGTTGCCAGATGCTTGGCTTTGTCCTGGAGCCCCATATTTCCGAAAGCAAATTCCATATCATCCAACTGATTGAAACGGGAAGCTTCGGGTAGAAAATTCATACTGCAAATCTGTCTTGCCAGTGTAGGGGTCTTATCCTGTAAAAAAATAATGACCTGATCTATGGTTTTTAAATATTCTTCTCTTAAAGCATAAATTCTCTGAGAATTTTCAGATACATTCTGAAGATCAATTTCTTTGCTGAAAATTTTCTGAATTCCATCTTTTGAAAATAATTCCAAAATAACATCGATCCCCAAATCTACCTGATAAGCGGAAATATTTTTGGTATTTAAAAATCCTTTAATATAAGCCGTTGCAGGATAAGGGGTATTAAGTTGGGTAAAAGGCGGAGTAATAAGAAGCAGGTCTTTCAACAAAAATTTTTTGCAAAGTTATTCTAAAGTTTTTTTAGAAAAAAATTTTTTCCCCTGATTATAAACAGTGAAGAAAAATGGTTAGAATTCTATGGTATTACAATCTGTATGAAATTAATATATCTTAAAATAAATTAGCCGGTTTATTAAATAAAGCATCCGGAGAATTTCCGTCAATAAAGTTTAAAAAAGCGTCTTCATCAAAATATCCGTCTTCATCAATGATTTCAGATTTCAATAATCCAATGTCGCCAGGTTTTTCAATACTGATATTCTCGATGAACTTTCCGGTTTTTCCAGTTATCTCGTTATGAAAACTAATTAAATACCTGGAATATATATTTCCTTCAGCTACTGTATAATGCCCATTTTCTGCAATAAGAGAGGTCATTATACTTCCTCCGATGTAGGTTTCATTGTCATTACCCGATGCCCCGAATAATACTTTGGAGGTAACATTTCCAGAACAGTAGAACGAACCATTGATGATGATATTTTTTGCCTGAATATTGCCGCTAACAATCAGAACAATATAATCTTCCACAAAAAGCTTTTCCGATAAGTGAAGATCACCTTCTATAAGAATGATTTTATATCCTTCATCTTCACGGGTAATCAGCTCCAGAGAAGTGCTGCTTTCATTTTGTATAAGAACAATTTCAGGGGCGTCATTTTCATTATTGATGTGCAGAGAAGCATCTTTTATTTTTTCTGCTGTTTCATCGTCCAGCATTTCTAGAAATTCAGCAAGACTTTCTTCATCTAAATAGCTTTCATTGAAAAA
This sequence comes from Chryseobacterium sp. 'Rf worker isolate 10', assembly GCF_050753305.1. Lineage (NCBI taxonomy): Bacteria > Pseudomonadati > Bacteroidota > Flavobacteriia > Flavobacteriales > Weeksellaceae > Chryseobacterium > Chryseobacterium sp. 'Rf worker isolate 10'. The sequence goes on along the minus strand of NZ_JBOZOF010000001.1, from coordinate 1,515,843 downwards.
ATTGTTTTCCAAGGCTTCATGAGCAATGCTATATAGATTTTCTGAATTTTCTTTGAGCTTTTTGTATAATTGATCTTTAGTAAGTTTTTGCAATTCTTTCATCGGCTTTTAAAAGTATATACATGTGTCTGTTCAGTGGAGGAAACACCTATTAATAGACAGATGCAATATAGTCAGATAAATTTTGTTATGCCAGAAAGTAAAGAATTTATTTTCTTAAATGTTTTCTGACATAATATTTTTTTAGCTTAATATGATATTATTTTATCAATAAACTGACTTCTACGAACTCCTGTGCAGTATTTTATTATTTTTGATACAAAAAAGAACGATATGAAAATATTTTTTTGATATTGGTTTTTTAGAGTCATTCATCCTTAGAATGTTCAGTTTTTTTTGATATATTGTAATAATGATTTACTCAAAATCTGTATAACAAGTACATTTTATTTACAATGTCAAAAGAAACCACTCCGCTTGTAGAATATTTTAAAAGCTATATTCCGCTTTCAAAGATAGAAATTGAGGTTTTGAACGAACGGTTTGTTGAAAGGAGAATTAAACGAAAACAATTTATACTAATGGAAAATGAGATCTGTCAGTATTATACGTTTGTGGTTTCAGGATGCTTAAAAATGTATAATATAGATGGTAAGGGAGAAGAACATAATCTTCAGTTTGCCGCAGAAAACGATTGGATTGTGGATATAGACAGTTTTCATAATAAGAAACCAAGTCAATTGTATATTTCAGCTCTTGAAACTTCCACTGTTTTGCAAATAGAAAAAAATGACCTTTGGTTTCTTTATACCTATTATCCGAAATTCGACAGAAATTTCAGAGTGATTATCGAACAGAAATTTATTGAACTTCAAAATCGGGTGCTTCAGAATATAAGTGCTACCGGAGAAGAAAAGTATGAGTCTTTCCTGAAGCATTATCCTCAGCTGGCTAACCGGCTTGCCAATACACAGATTGCTTCCTATTTAGGCATTACTCCTCAATTTTTAAGTAAAATCCGGCAGCGGAGAATCAAAAGTTGATCATATTCACTTTTATATGAAACTAGTTTCATCATTTGTCTTACCAAATGTCAAGATGAGTTCTTAAACTAGTTTGTCATCTTCTGAATAGATTTCCACCTAATTTTGACATAGATAAATATTAAAAATCAAAAGAAATGGAAACATTAAAAAAAGTAGCCGTTATTGGCTTAGGGAATATTGGAAAAGCAATTGCTGGTGATTTAATTAATAACAGCCACGAAGTGATTGTAGCTTCAAGAAATAATGAAGAATCAGCTGATTTTGCTCAACAGTCTAATGGTCTTGCTCAAAGTATGGATATTGATCAGGCAATTAATACTGCAGACATTATTATTCCGGCAATATGGTTTGGTGCTTTTAAAGAATTCTTCAATGATCATGAAGAAATTCTGAAGGGAAAAACCATTATTGATGTCTCAAATCCTATCACTCCTGATGGAAATGGTGGATTCAAAAAGATTATCGGAGAAAAAGAATCTGCCGGAGAACTTAACAGAGCAGTGCTTCCCCAAGGTGCTAAGCTTGTAAAAGCATTTGGGACATTAGGTGCAGGAAGTCTTGCGGTTGCTTCCAACAATAGCCCTGAAAAGGCAGTATTGTTTTATGCTTCAGATGATACCTCAGTTGATAAAGATGTGGAAAATGTGATTAAAAGTGCAGGATTTGATCCATTAAAAGTAGGAGGGATTGATCAGTCGATCCGTATTGAAGTTTTTGGAGATCTGCATGAATTTGGAGCACTTGGAAAAACAGTGAGCCTTTCGGAAGCCCAATCAAAATTATAGAAAATACTTACTAAAGTTATATAAAAAGCCGGACTCATAACTAAGTCCGGCTTTTGTATTATTTTTTATATCATTTAAACATGACCTATTTTCTTTTGATCACTAATAACATTAAGGGTAACTCCAAAAAGAATTAAAGTAATCCCAATAAACAGATTTTGAGTAAATTTTTCATGAAACATCAAAACACTGATCAGTACGGCAACCACGGGTTCCAAAGCGCCTAAAATGGCAACTGGAGTAGATCCGATATATTTGATTGCAAATACCAGGCATAAGCTGGAAATAACCGTAGTGAGAAATGCAAAAATAAGGAAGTTAATGAAAATCTCCGTTGAAGGGATAGCAAACGACTCATTCGACATCAAAGCTTTCGTCATAAAGAACATTGAGGTAAAAAGCATAGAATAAAAAGAAAGTTTAAATCCGGAAACTTTGATATTGGATTTGTTGACAATCACCATATATAAAGCATAAAACAATGAGCTGAGCATTACAATTCCCAATCCTGCAAAGTTGATTTCCAGTCCGTTTCCTTTTAAACATAAAACAATTACTCCAGCGAAAGCAAGCAGTAAAGATGCTCCGGATAATTTGGTAAGTTTCTCTTTGTAAAAGAAAAACATGATCAATGCTACAATGATCGGATAAATAAATAAAACGGTAGAGGCAATTCCCGCGGTAAGAAAATCATACCCTACAAACAAAAATTCAGAAGAAAGGGCATAGCAGATTCCAAGGATTGCCAGAATTAAGGCTTCTTTTTTATTAATCTTAAAACTTTCTCTGGAATATAGCAAATATCCTCCCACCATTAAAGCTGAAAAGAAAAATCTATAAAACAGGGTAATATCCATTGAAAAATGCGCCCGCTTGACAGGCAGAATAAAGATCGGAATCAGACCATATGAAACGGCTGACAGAATTCCCAGTGTGTAACCTCTAAGTTTCATTTGCTTTTATAGTTATTAAACAAAAAAGCCACTGAATCAATCAGTGGCTTTTTTTATTTTTTAAGATTAAATCGGTTTAAAACTTAATCCTTGTTCCTGCAGTAATTTTTGCTCCTGCTCTTTGTAGTAGCCACCTACTAATTTATCATGAATTGCTTCAAATGCTGCCAGAGTTTCATTGATCTCTGCATCTGTGTGAGAAGCGGTAGGAATCAGTCTTAAAAGAATCATTCCCTTCGGAATGACCGGATATACCACCACAGAGGTGAAGATTCCGTAATTTTCTCTTAAATCTTTCACCAATAGAGTTGCTTCTACCGGAGTTCCCTGCATCATCACCGGAGTTACACAAGTGTTGGTATCTCCAATATTGAATCCTCTTTCTTTAAGTCCGTTTTGTAGTTTTTCAACATTTTCCCAAAGTTTAGCTTTGATCTCAGGTCTTGATCTCAATAGCTCCAGTCTTTTCAATCCTCCGATTACCATTGGCATCGTAAGAGATTTTGCAAAGATTTGTGATCTCAGGTTGAATTTCAGATATCTGATGATTTCTTTGTCACCCGCAAGGAATGCTCCGAAACCTGCCATAGATTTAGCAAAAGTAGAAAAATAAACATCAATCTGATCGTTGCAGTCCTGCTCTTCACCCACACCGGCACCTGTTGTACCAAGGGTTCCGAAACCATGTGCATCATCTACCAATAGTCTGAACTGGTATTTTGATTTCAGATCGCAGATCTCTTTAATTTTTCCCTGCTGGCCTCTCATTCCGAAAACCCCTTCCGTAATCACAAGAATACCTCCTCCTGTTTCTTCAGCCACCTTGGTTGCTCTCTGAAGGTTCTTCTCAAGACTTGCCATATCATTATGCTTGTAGGTAAATCTTTTACCGGAATGAAGTCTTACTCCATCCACGATGCAGGCATGAGAATCCATATCATAAACAATCACATCATTTCTGCTTACCAAAGCATCAATGGTAGAAACCATTCCCTGGTAACCGAAATTCAATAGATATGCTGATTCTTTTTTTACGAAGTCTGCCAATTCTCTTTCCAACTGAAGGTGCTGATCTGTTTCTCCAGACATCGCTCTTGCTCCCATTGGATAGAACATTCCGTATTCTGCAGCCGCTTTTGCATCTGCTTCTATAACTTCAGGATGATTACACAATCCTAAATAGTCATTGGCACTCCAGAAAATTACTTCTCTACCCTGAAACTGCATTCTAGGGCCGATAGGACCCTCTAATCTTGGGAAAATAAAATAGCCTTCACCATAATCTGCAAATTGTCCAAGTGGTCCTGGATTTTCTTTTATTCTTTCAAAAATATCCAACATTGTATCGTAATTTTTAAGTAAAAAGCCTTTTTTGTAGAACACGCAAAAGGCTTTATTTGTATTGTGATTTTATTTATTCTTATTTGATGAACTCTGTTTTGAAAACTTCGTCATAATTGTGAACACAGTTGTTGACAAATCCCTGTTCGGCCATCCATTTGTCACTATATACTTTAGTGATATATCTGGAACCATGATCAGGATATATTAAAACAATTAAGTCATTTTCTGTAAGCTCATGAGATTGAGCATACTGTATCAATCCCTGCGTTACAGCTCCGGTAGTATAACCTCCCATGATAGCTTCTTTCAAAGCAATTTCACGGGTTCTGTAGGCAGACATTTCGTCATTTACCCTTACAAATTCATCTACCTTGTCGAAAAGCAGGGCAGCAGGAATAAGGTTTTTACCCATTCCCTCAATCTGATAAGGATGTACATCTTCTTTATGGATTTCTCCTGTTTCGTGAAAGCTCTTCAGTATAGAACCATCAGCATCCACACCAATGATCTTGATATCCGGATTTTTTTCCTTCAAAAACTTGGCAGAACCGGATAGCGTACCACCAGTTCCAGTGCAGGCAAAAAGGTGAGTGATCTTACCTTCCGTTTGTTCCCAGATCTCAGGACCTGTAGTCTGATAGTGCGCATCAATATTAAGTTCGTTAAAATATTGATTGATGTAAATAGAATTAGGCGTTTCCTGAGCGATTCTTTTAGCAACTTCATAGTATGATCTGGGATCATCCGCCGGCACATTGGCTGGGCATATATACACCGTAGCTCCCAATGCTTTCAGATAAGCAATTTTTTCAGGTTTTGTTTTATCACTTACTGCAAGAATACATTTATATCCCTTAATGATACATACCATCGCAATAGAAAACCCGGTATTACCGGAAGTAGTTTCTACAACTACAGAATCTTCTTTTAAAAGGCCTCTTTCTTCTGCGTTTTCTATAATATGACGTGCGATTCGGTCTTTGGTGGAATGTCCAGGATTATATGATTCTAACTTGGCATAAACGGTTGCTGGAATATCTTTTGTAACAGTATTTAGCTTCACCATCGGAGTGTGTCCTATCAGGCCAAGAATATTATCGTAAACATTACTCATTATTTGTTATTTTCAATAAAAATCTGACTGCAAAAATACAAAAAAATAAATAATTACTAAACTTTTGTTTGATTTCTAGGGCATAGTTTTGTAAAAAGTTATTTTCGTATTTACAGTTTTGACACGTCTATAATCGCAAATACTACGCCAAAATTTTTAAATTTTGTTAAAACCCGCATAAAATAAGATAAAAGCCTTATTTTCGCATAATTGATTTAATACTATGAAAAATTGGACTTTTAGGCAATGGAACACCGTTTCAGGATGGGTGATTTTCGTCATTGCGTTTTTCACGTACTTGTCCACCATAGAACCCAATTTCAGTTTTTGGGATTGTGGCGAGTACATTTCTTCTGCAGTAAAACTTGAAGTAACGCACGCTCCCGGAGCTGCTTTATTCCAGATAGTGGGTGCCGTGGCAGCCATTTTTGCATTAGGAAAAGGCGAAAATTATTCTATCGTGATCAACGCGATGTCTGCATTGTTCAGTGCGCTGACTATTTTATTTTTGTTCTGGACGATCACACACTTTGTGAGAAGACTTTTAAACAAAGATTTTGAAGAAATTACAAAACATCAGGAAATTTCTATTTTATTTGCCGGAGCAGTAGGAGCACTTTGCTTTACGTTCTCAGATACATTCTGGTTCTCGGCAGTAGAAGGTGAGGTTTACTCTATGGCTTCTATGTTTATTGCGCTTTTGGTCTGGTTAATCACCAAATGGGAGAATGAGTATAAAGCGGGAGACAGTGAAAGATGGATTATTCTTATTTTCTTTGTTTTAGGACTTTCTGTGGGAGTGCATATGATGTGTATGCTGGCAATTCCTGCAGTATGTTTAGTATACTATGCAAGAAATTATAAGTTTACCTGGAAAAACTTTATCTGGGCAAACCTTATCACATTAGGGATTTTGATTATCGTTTTCAAAATTATCTTCCCTTTAATAATGACTATGTTCGGAAGACTTGAGATTTTCTTCGTGAATGGTCTTGGACTTCCTTTCCACTCCGGAACTATTGCGGCTTTTGTTTTGATGGTAGCGATCTGCTATTTCTTAATCAAGTATGCAAGAAAAGCAAAAAGAAACATCTACCAGACGGCTGCATTATCTGTAGTTTTCATGATGATCGGATTCTCTTGCTGGATGGTTATTCCTATCAGAGCGAATGCTAATCCGCCAATGAACCTTAATGATCCGGATACGGCAATTGGTATGCTGGATTATTATAACAGAGAGCAGTATGGTGACTGGCCTACAATCTATGGACAAAACTATACGGCATTCCTTGATGCTAACGGAATTGAGAAGAATGAAGATGGAAGCTTTAAGACACAAAAAACCGGAGAAATCTACGAAAAAGATGAAAAAACCGGAACATACAGAAAAACCGGAGACCGTTTCAATTATGTATTCAACAAGTCTCAGGTAAGCTTAATGCCAAGAATGTTCAACGAAGACAAGGATGTAATGGCGAACTATATTTCTATGTATGGTGCTCCTGATTTTACATTCAACTATGGTAATGAAGATGTGGCAGATAATCCACAGGCTAAGCAGATCTTTGATGAATTGAGAGCGAAATATGAAGATAAATCGATTACCGCTGCAGACTATCTGAAAGTAAAACCATATAACCTGATCAATGTTCAGAAGCCTTCATTCCTTCAGAATATGGATTATTTCATCTCTTTCCAGAACGGATATTACTTTGTAAGATACCTGATGTGGAACTTTGTAGGAAGGCAGAACGACCTTGAAGGAAATATGGAAAGCACGAAAGGAAACTGGATTTCCGGAATTCCTTTCATCGATAATGTGACAGTAGGAAATCAGGACAAGATGCCTGCTAAATTTATGAATGAAAGTACGGTAAAATTCTTCTTCCTTCCATTAATCTTAGGTTTGATAGGATTCTTTTTCCAATTAAACAGAGATTTCGGAAGATTCTATGCACTACTGTCTTTATTTATTTTAACAAGTGTAGGTATTGTTTTCTATACAGGGGTAAAACCTTTTGAACCAAGAGAAAGAGATTATGCGATGGTAGGATCATTCTACGCATTTGCGATCTGGATTGGTTTGGGAGCCGGAGCCATCTTGTGGTTCTTACAGTCTAAAATAAAATCAAACGGAGCCAACATTGCTTTAGGAGTCGTTTTATTAGGAGTTCCTTTTATGATGGGCTTCCAGAACTATAATGTTCATGACAGAAGTAACAGATATACGGCTTACGATTATGCGTACTCTGTATTAAAATCATTACCGAAAAACGACATCCTTTTCGTTTACGGAGATAACGATACTTACCCGGTTTGGGCGATCCAGGAAACAGAACAGTTCAGAGATGATGTGAAGGTAGTGAACTTTACCCTTGCTTCAACTCCATGGAATCTTGATCAGGTAAAAAGAAGAACGTACAACGCTATGGGAATTCCTAGCCAGTTGACACATGACGATTACAGAGATGGTGTAAATGATCAGATCTATATGATGAAGAAAGAAGATTGGGAAGGTGTTTTCTCTATGTTGAAAGAACAGGGTGCTCCGGAAACAGAATTCCAGTCTTTCAGAAAATATCTTACTCAGGATTCTTTAACATTGAAACAGGCTATTGAATTCATTAAGTTTAAATCTCCTGAAAAAGACGAATTGTTGAAAATGTACTTCGGAGAAGAGAAATATGAAAAATATAATATTCTTCCTGTAAACAAATTCATTCTTCCTGTAAATAAAGAAAATGCTTTGAAAGCAGGAATCATCAACAAAGAAGATCTTCCGAATGTAGCGAATCAGATCATGATTACTTACAAAGGAAACACTCTTTATAAGAATAACCTGATTCTGATGGATCTTTTGGCGAACTTCGACTGGAAGCGTCCAATCAACTTCTCTTCAGGAGGAATCTATGACAGTGAGAATATTTTCTATCTGAACGATTACCTTCAGTTTGACGGGTTCAGCTATAGATTAATCCCTATCCAAACACCTCCTACAGCTGATGGAGATATGGGAAGAGTAGATGCCAATTCTCTTTACAACGTAGTGAAAAACTTCAGATGGGGGAACTTTAAGAACCTAAATGCTCACTTTGATGAAACGGCTACTTCTAACATTATCAGCTATAGAATGTCAGCAAGCAGAGCTGCAGCAGCACTAGCATTAAGCGGACAGAAAGCTAAAGCATTAGAAATTCTGGATCTTGCAGCCAAAGAAATTCCTGCTGAGAAATATAACGATCCTCGTTCATTAAGCTCAATTGTATCAGGATACATCATCGCAGGTCAGGAGCAAAAAGGTCTTCAGCTTGCTGAGGTACTTAAAAAAGGAATCTTTGAAGAATATGATTATTATTTAAGCCTTTCCAAAGCAGATCAAAGCTACCTGAGAAGACAAATGAGAACAAAACCGATGGAATATTCTCTTGTTGTTTCTGCAGTAACGGATGCTTATACTAAGATCGGACAAAAAGAAAAAGGGTATGCTTACCTGATAAAATCTATTGAGCCAATTGACAAGAAGTTCAATGTCTTTATCAAAGATCTTCAGGAAATGGGTAAAGAAAAGGCAATGAAAGAGTCTGAAAATGTACAGCAGATCGCACCATTCTACCAGTATTTATTTGATGTGATGGAACCCTATGATTCTACTTATTCAAAAGAAAAAGAAAATCAGATCACCACAGCAATTATAAAAGCAACAAAATAACATATTGTAAAACGGGACTTCGGTCCCGTTTTTTTATTATTGGGAATCCTGAATATTAAGATTATATTTGTACAATTAAAAATACATAATGGCTGAAACAAAAAATAGCAGGTTCCCAATCTATGCTGTAATTGCTACAGTTGCTTTTAAGCTTCTTTTTTTACTGACGCACTATATCCAGGAGGATGCATTTATTACCTGGAGAGTTGCTCAAAATTTTCTTGACTACGGAGTAATTGGTTTCAATGGAGATACCAAAATTTCTGCGTCTACTACACATTTATATGTTTTTGTGTCTTATCTTTTCAATCTTGTTTTTGGAAAAGAAAACTTTATTGAACCTCTTTTGATTTTTAATTCCCTATTATTTACAATAGGAACATTACTGCTTTCTCATCTGGTTCTTAAAAACCCTTGGCATAAAGCTATTTTTATATTTCTGATCGGTATTTTGCCTCCATCTATTAAAATTTCAATTCTCGGAATGGAGTACGGAATCCTGTTTTTTCTGGAGATGGCATTGCTGTATTACGGATTTAACAAAGGAAAAAAATGGGTGTTGATCCTTCTTCCGATATTGATTATGTTTACCAGAATTGATACCGTGATCTTCCTTGGAATTGTCTTCCTTGTAGATATATTCTGGAACAAAAAAATCAGATGGAATTATATTTTTGGAGGAATTTTGGGCGTTTTATCAACGGTTGCTTTCAATTGGTTCTACTTTGGAGAATTGGTGAATAATACGATTACAGCTAAAAAACTTCTGTACAATAAAAATTTTACAATCCAACAGGAGATTGGGCATTTTTTTAAAAGTTTTGGAAACTTCTGGGGAATGCTTAAAGTACCCGGAGATTTCAATCCTATGACTGTTGTTATCTTGATTTTTGAGCTGCTTTGCTTTATTTATCTGATCAGACAAAGAGAAAAGAGAAACTATTTTTTATGGATGATCTTTCTCTTCGGATGGGCAAAACAGATTATTTTTATTTCTCAGAAAAGCTTGTTCGACTGGTATTACTGGGTACCACAGCTGCTACTTTTCGTTCCTGTTCTTATTTTTGTATTAGAGCAGAAAGAGAAGAGAAACCTATGGCTTTCATTACTGGTAATATTTTATATTTTCCCAATGCTTGTTTTCCAGACTGTTCATTGTATTGCAACAGGAAATGGAGAATGGAACTATCGAAGAACGATTGGAACCTATTTGAATCAATATGAAAAAGATAAAAATCAGTGGATTTTATTGGAACCGGCTGGTTATGTCCCTTATTTCTCAGGGTTAAAAACAATTGATGAGGTTGGGCTGGTAGATAAACAGATTCAGGAAGAAATTAAAAAGGATAAAGTAAATTACTGGATCAATACTGTAAAGACAAGAAAACCTAAGTATCTTCTTTCTTACCAGAATCTATACGAAGAAAGTACTATAAATTCAGAATATTATAAAACTCATTATAAACTTCTGAAAGAATTCCGTGTGAAAGATCATCTGAAAAGTGACAATAAAATTTTAGAAAAAATATACAACCTGAAACCTTCCGGAACAGACTATAATTTGTACATTAGAGTTGATTAAAAGATTTATAATCGCTCTAGTACTCTCAAACTCTAAGGCTCAAAAACTGCAATCTATTACCTAAAAACTAAAACCTAAAAAAATGAAATACTGTGCTTTTCTCCGCGGCGTCAACGTAAAAGGAACCAATATGAAAATGGCTGATGTATGCCAGGTTTTTAAAGATGCAGGTATGAAAGATGTGAGTTCAATATTAGCTTCCGGAAATATTGTTTTTTCTTCAGATAAAAATGGGAAAGATTTAAAGACCATTTTGGAAAAAGCCATGTCAGATCATTTTTCTTATGAAGCTTTTTTGTTTGTAAAATCTCAGGCAGAGACAGAGGTTTTCTGGAACAGTATTCCTTTTGAAAAGAATGATGCGCTTCATATTTATGGTTTTGTCGGAATTCCGGGCGTAGAAAAAGTTTTAATGGAAGAATTTCAAAAAGCGGGTCAGGTAGAAAATGAAAAGGCAGAAATCATCAATGAAATATTTTACTGGCAGGTTCCAAAGGGAAATACCTTAGATTCTACCTTTGGAAAAGTGCTGGGCAAGAAGAATCTTAAAGATCAGTTTACCAGCAGAAATGTGAATACGTTTGAGAAGGTTCTGAAGAAATTCTAAATAAATCATCGCAATGCTTCGACAGGCTCAGCATGACATCGCTGTAAATTAACTTTTAATGTAACGTGAACTCCAACGTGTTTCCTACACTTGTTGTATTTATGGGTTGTCACAGTTTTTATGCTATTATAAAAGTTAGTATTAGAATTGTCATACTGAGCTTGTCGAAGAATCTATCCATTAATAATCAGAGATTCAAGAGTCTTTTTATTACTATTTGGTTATCATGGTTTTAAAGTTTGCATACAGATAGCATTATGGTTGTCATGCTGAGCTTGTCGAAGCATCTATCCATTAATAATCGGAAATTCACGAATCTTTTTGTTACTATTTGGTTATCATAGTTTTAACGTTTACATATAGATCGCATTAGGATTGTCATGCTGAGCCTGTCGAAGCATCTATCCATTAATAATCAGTGATTCAAGAGTCTTTTTATTACTATTTGGTTATCATAGTTTTAATGTTTGCATACAGATAGCATTAGGGTTGTCATGCTGAGCCTGTCGAAGCATCTATCAATTTAATAATAGGAAATTCAAGAATCTAAAAGACTCAAAGACTATTGCAATCATAGCCTGTTAAAGCAATCAAATAATTTCCATTTGTGAAACTTTCTCAGTATTTTTACTGAACTTTTTAATTATAACAAAATGATTCAGTATTTAGATAATATTTCGCACAAAGATTCAAAAAACTTTTTCCTTATTGCCGGACCTTGTATTATTGAAGGAGAAGATATGGCATTAAGAATTGCTGAAAAAGTAATCAGTCTTACAGATAAATATAACATTCCCTATATTTTCAAAGGAAGCTTCAAAAAGGCGAACAGAAGCCGTGTAGATTCTTTCACCACAATTGGTGAAGAAAAATCTCTTGAAATTCTTAAAAAAGTAGGAGAGACCTTCAATATTCCTACAACAACTGATATTCATGAAAATGAGCATGCAGCATTGGCTGCACAATATGTGGATGTTTTACAGATTCCTGCATTTCTTGTACGCCAGACCGATCTATTGGTAGCGGCAGCTCAAACGGGCAAATGTGTGACTTTGAAAAAAGGACAGTTTCTTTCACCGGAAGCGATGAAGTTTGCTGTTCAGAAAATTACAGATTCCAATAACGAGAAAGTAGCCATTATTGAAAGAGGAAATTCTTTCGGATATACAGATCTGATCGTGGATTACAGAGGAATTCCTACGATGAGAGAATATGCTCCTGTGATTCTGGATGTTACACACTCTTTACAGCAGCCGAATCAGAGCTCAGGAGTTACAGGTGGAAGACCGGATCTTATTGAGACTGTTGCCAAAGCAGGAATTGCAGTAGGAGCGGACGGAATTTTCATTGAAACACACCCAACACCGGAAACCGCATTATCTGACGGTGCCAATATGTTAAGATTAGATTTATTAGAAGATTTGTTACAAAAATTGACAAGAATTAGAGAATCAATTTTGTAATTGTTAAAAAAACATTAATTTTAGAAATTCTAAAACATTTCTTTTGAAAAAACTAGTTTTACCGCTAAGCCTTATGGTCCCTGTACTGTTTTTCTCCCAACAAAGAAAAAAAGATACAGCGACCACTAAAGTGACCGATATAGAGGAAGTTGTCTTCCAGAAAAAAGTAACAGGAAGAACCAATGACCTTACCAATGTGAGAATTTCAGCGAAAGAAGCGAAATCAGTAGCTTCTATCAATGGTGGAATTGAAGGATTGCTAAAAACACTCCCTTCCGTAAATTCCAATACCGAGCTGTCTTCCCAATATATGGTTCGTGGTGGAAACTATGACGAAAACCTTATCTATATTAATGATATTGAGATCTACAGACCTTTCCTGATCAGAAACTCTCAACAGGAAGGGATGAGTATCATTAACCCGGATATGGTGTCTGCAGTGAATTTCTCTGCAGGTGGATTTGAAGCCAAGTATGGAGATAAAATGTCTTCTGCTTTAAATATCTATTACCGTGAACCTGAAAAATTTGAAGTTTCAGGAGAGGCTAGTTTAATTGGAGGCAGGCTGACAACAGGTCTGGCTTCAAAAAATAAAAAATTTACAGCCCTATTTTCCGGAAGATACAGAAATACCAATCTTGTTCTTAATACATTAAAGGAAGACACAGATTTTAACCCAACATATTGGGATTTCCAGTCTTATCTGAATTATCATGTCAGTGATAAATTCTCCATGTCATTCATTGGATACTATTCCAAGAATGATTATCAGATGATTCCTAAAGCGAAAAGTGTTACGTTCGGAAGTCTCCAGCAGCCAATTACTGTAAATATTGGATATGGAGGTCAGGAAAATGACCAGTATAAAAATATGATGGGTACATTCTCCATGAATTATAAGCCGACAGACAAATGGAAGCTTACTTTGGATGCTTTTGCTTATCAGAACAGAGAAAGAGAATATTATACTATACAGTCGCAATATGAATTGCAGACTTTTGATCCGGTAACACAGAAACCTGTGACCTCTTTTGATGTTGGAGGGCAGATAGAGCATGCAAGAAACGATTTATTTGTAAGAACATATGGAACCCAGTTCAGAGCTAAATTTTCTCCCAATGTAAATACTGACTTTGAGGTTGGATTTAAATATGAAAAAGAAAATCTGAAAGATCTTACCAATGAATGGAAGCTTGTAGATTCTGCAGGATACAGTATTCCAAGACCGGAAGTTATTGATCCGAGAACCGGAAATACAGGAGATCTTAAACTTGCTTACTATATTGCAGGACAAAATAATATTGAACCTACAAGATTGTCTGCCTATGCTCAATATTCACAAAAGTTCTACTGGGGAGCCAGTAAAGTATTTGTGAATGCCGGAGTACGTGTTGCCAACTGGAGCTTCAATAAGGAGACTATTTTCTCTCCAAGAGTTCAATTTGCGATAAAACCTGATTGGGACAGCGATATGTTGTTCAAAATTTCAGGGGGTATCTATTATCAGTCTCCTTTCTATAAAGAGATCAAAGATTTAGACGGTAATTTTAATTCTAATATAAAATCACAACGCTCTATCCAGGTAATTCTTGCCAATGATTACGAGTTCCAGATGTATGACAGGCCATTTAAACTGACTACGGAACTTTATTATAAGAAAATGGATAATCTGATTCCGTATTATATGGATAATGTAAGAATCCGTTATTCTGGGCAGAACAACTCTAAAGGATATGCGTATGGTATTGATACAAGATTATTCGGAGAATTTGTTCCGGGTGTAGATTCTTGGTTGTCTGCAAGTTATGCCAGAGTGTATGAAAATATTGATGGGAAAGGGGATATCCCGAGACCTACAGATCAAAGGTTGAGGTTTGCCATGTTCTATCAGGATTATATGCCGAGCTTCCCTTCTATGCGCGTAAACCTTACTTTGGTATATGCGATGGGGTTGCCAACAGGGGCTCCTGTAATGTTCAACAGTAACGGGCAGCCTGATTTTAATGCCGCTTATAATTATCAGCAGACGCTTCCCTCTTATAAAAGAGTAGATTTGGGATTGACAAAAGTATTTATCGATCCGAAAGAGAAAAATAAGAGATCCGGTTTCTGGGGTAATTTTGAAGAACTGACATTAGGTGTTCAGGTTTTCAACGCATTCAATATCAATAACACGGTAGCGAACCAATGGATTACAGATTATAACAGCAATTATATGTATCCTGTTCCGGTACGTCTAACAGGACGTTTCTTTAATGTGAAACTGGAATTCAGACTATAGAATTGAAATGTAAGCAAAGGCCTTCACTAAAATTTGCTTAATCTGCGAGATAAAATAATACAATAGAAAACTTCCGGAAAATCCGGAAGTTTTTTATTTTCCAGAATTTTATAACAACATTACCAAATTCTATAACAACGGTCTCAGAGATATTTTTAACTTTGCCTTACCAATGAAAAAGATTCTTGCCATATTGTTTTCTATTTTCTACTTCGGATTTTCTTCCGGAGCAGCTTTTAGCATTCATTATTGTATGAAAGAATTTGTTTCTGTAAGCCAGAAGGTGGATGACATCTGTGGAAAATGTGGTGTTAAAGACAAAAAAGGATGCTGCAAAACAGAAATCAAAATCGTAAAAGTAGACGATTCCCAAAAATCTGATCTTCTTAATGTTGATTTCTTAAGTGTAGTTACAGAAATTCCGGCAAAACATCAGTTTACTGTTATTGACAAATCGTTTTCTGCAACGAAATATACTCAAATTCAGATCAATGCGCCGCCTGAATACCAGCCGGTACCCATTTACATCAATCATTGTAATTTTAGAATTTAGAATCCGTCTGTCGTTTCCGGTGTAATAAAATTTTATACTGTTACAGGCGACGTGTTCTGACGCATTTACTTGTGCGTTATGCCTTATTCTTTATTAAAATTAA
Organism: Chryseobacterium sp. 'Rf worker isolate 10'; assembly: GCF_050753305.1. Lineage (NCBI taxonomy): Bacteria > Pseudomonadati > Bacteroidota > Flavobacteriia > Flavobacteriales > Weeksellaceae > Chryseobacterium > Chryseobacterium sp. 'Rf worker isolate 10'. The sequence continues at coordinate 1,500,303 of NZ_JBOZOF010000001.1, read as the reverse complement.
TTCTAAAATTTAAAACAATGAAAAAATATATCATCACAGCAGCTTTATCTTTATTCTCAATCGTTTCATTATCAGCACAGTCTAAAAAGGATGCTCAGGTTTCTAAGCTGTATCAGAACTATATTGCTATCAAATCAGCTTTAGCTTCAGATGATGCTGACAAAACTTCAAAAGCCGCAACAGAATTCATTAAAACAGCATCTGTTATCGATTACAAAGTAGTTTCTGAAGGAAATCTTAATGTTCTCAGAAAAGATGCTTCTGCAATTTCTGAAGCAAGAAATGTTGCCGCACAGAGAGAAACATTTTTAAATCTTTCGGACAATATGATTGCTCTGACTAAGCAGTTTAAGCTTTCTGATAAACCAGTCTATGTACAGTATTGCCCAATGGCAGACGGAAGCTGGCTAAGCGATGAAAAACAGATCGTTAATCCATACTACGGAAAGTCTATGCTTTCTTGCGGAAGTGTAAAATCGGAAATTAAATAGTTACCGTAATGTTCTTTAATATAAATAGTTGCATAGCTTGATGTATAATTAACTTTAAGCTGTGCGACTTCTAAAAAGTTCGAAATATTATGAAAAAACTGATAATGTTTCTGATACTTTTGTTCTCTATATTTACTTTCGCTCAAACAACAAAAACATTTTATACCTGTCCGATGCACCCTGAAGTGGTGTCATCTAAACCCGGAGACTGCCCGAAATGCGGAATGACTCTGGAGAAGAAAGCTGTTGCCATAAAATCAAAAGCAGCAACTAAACAGGAAGCGAAATCTATAACAGAGGTAAAAGCAAAATCCTCAGAAACAAAAATAAATAAAACACATTCTCAAATTACCTATGCATGTCCGATGCATCCGGAAGTTATCTCAGACAAACCTGGAAAATGTCCTAAATGCGGGATGGAACTTGAGGAAAAAGAAAATCATTCTCTTACAGATCAACCGAAGGCACAAGGTTCTGTTTTAAAAAGAAACTCTGAAAACGGGAGAATTACTTTCGGAGGAAAAACGGTTCGCTACGACCTTTATGTAAAAGATACCATTGTAAATTTTACTGGAAAAAACAGAAGAGCAATTGCAATCAACGGGAAACTTCAGGCTCCGACTTTGTATTTTACGGAAGGAGATACAGCTGTGATTTACCTGCACAATATGCTTAAGGAAAATACTGGACTGCACTGGCATGGGGTGATTCTTCCAAACGAACAGGACGGAGTTCCATATCTTACCACAAAACCTGTGAAGCCGGGAGAAACTCATTTATACAAATTCACAGTTTCTCAAAACGGAACTTATTGGTATCATTCTCATGAAGCACTTCAGGAACAGATTGGAATGAATGGTATTCTGGTTTTCAAAAAAAGAGAAGGTGAACCGAAAGCAGAATATAACGCTGAAATTCCGGTATTATTGGGAGACTGGAGTGATGACGATCCCATGCAGATTGCAAGAAGACTTCATATGGCCAACACAGATTGGTATGCTGTAAAGAAAAATGCAGTACAGAGTTATTGGGAAGCTATTAAATCCGGAAACCTCGGGACAAAGGCTTTGAATGAATGGAAAAGGATGGAAGCTATGGATGTAAGTGATGTCTATTACGATAAATTTTTAATCAATGGTACTCCCAGTTCGGATTATTCTAATCTAAAAGCAGGTGACAAAGTAAGATTGCGAGTCGCTAATGGAGGCTCATCTACCTATTTCTGGCTGAATTATGGTGGAGGAAAGATAAAAGTAGTCGGAAATGACGGTAATGATGTGGTACCGGTAGAAGTTGACCGCCTGATTGTAGGCGTTTCCGAAACGTATGATATTGAGGTCACTATTCCTGAGAATAAAAGCTTTGAATTCAGAGCGACTTCTGAAGATAGAATAGGACATGCTTCGCTTTGGCTTGGTTCAGGTGAAAAGATAGAAGCTCCCAATCTTCCAAGGCTGATGCTTTTTGAGGGAATGAAAATGATGAATGGGATGATGGAGATGAGCGGAAATATGAAACCGATGAATATGACGATGGGAAATCAGATGATGGATATGAATGAAGTAATGTATCCGGAATTATCCGAAAGTCAGAGAAAAACTACAGCAAAGCACATCAACGAAATGATGGGAATAAAAACCAAAGAAGATAAAAAAGGTGATCATTCTCAACACTCAGAAATGGATATGAAGGAAGAAAAAACAATCAAGAGATTGTCTTACAATATTTTAAAGTCTCCTGAAAAAACAATTCTCCCTACTGACAGTATCCGTGAGATGAAATTTACATTGGAAGGAAATATGAACCATTATCTGTGGACGCTGGATAACAAAACTGTGACGGAAACAGATAAAATAATGATCAAAAAAGGAGAGGTTCTTAGAATTAAACTATATAATAATTCTATGATGCGCCACCCAATGCACCTTCATGGTCACGATTTCAGATTAATCAATTCAAAAGGAGAGTATTCTCCCCTGAAAAATGTAGTAGATATTATGCCGATGGAAACCGTGACAATAGAATTTGCAGCTAATCAGGATGGAGACTGGTTTTTCCACTGTCATATTCTATACCATATGATGGCAGGAATGGGAAGAATCTTCAGCTATGAAAATTCAAAACCCAATCCAGAGCTTCCGAACAGAAAGTTGGCCTGGAAAAACTTTTTACAAGATAATAAAATGACCAGTTCTATGGCGATGCTGGATGTTGCAAGCAATAAAATTCATGCAGAAACAATGACAATGTTTGGACCAAGATGGGCAAACCTGAATGAGTTTCATTCCAACTGGAATTTTGATCACCTTGAAGGAAGCGCAAAAGTAGGCCGTTTCTTAGGAAAATTTCAATGGGCACTTCCTTATGCAGGAATCAGAGTTCAGAAAAATCATGAGATCATGGAAAGACAGATGTCGGAAGATATGGGAATGGATTTTCATGGTAAAAAGACCTGGTTCGGACAGCAGAAAGCTTCAAAAAACAAATTTGCATTGATGGTCGGTATGCAGTATGTATTACCCATGTTGATTACAGCTGATGCAAGTGTAGATCAAAACGGAAAAGTGCTATTAGAACTGAGCCGTGAAGATATTCCGCTTTCCAGAAGACTGAGAGGGAACTTCAGTGTCAATTCAGACGGAGAGTTTTCTACAGGAGTAAGATACATCGTTCAAAAATGGTTATCTCTTTCCGGAAACTATGACAATGAAATGGGCTGGGGTGCAGGTGTTACATTGACTTATTAGTTTTTTGATTGGATCGGCATATTTTTTGACATTTCTAGCTGAAAATGCAAAAAATTATGATTAAAAAAATATTCAATCTGCCGGTTATTATAGCTGGCCTTTCAGTAGTATTATTCTTTTCTTGCAAAGAAAAAAAACAAAACGAAAATTTGGCTGGATCTAATGTTAAAAACCTGCCTGCTGCTTTCAAAACTAAAATCTATAAAAGCAGGTTTACAACTATTATGGATGTGATAGGAACTGAAACGCTTTCTTTAGATTTGAATGAAAAAAGGGATGGTGGAGAATTTAAAAGTTCTGTGATTTATCCTGAAGGAAGTACGTATGAGGGTAAGAAACTAGAGAATATAAATAATACGGGTTCTTTTACGGTGAAGAAATCTGAAAAATATGGAACTGTTTATATTTTAAATAATGGCAAGTCGCTTGAAAATGCTTTTCAGGTTTCGGATAAAAATTTAAACCAGCTATGGAATGAAAATGGGGATACGACAGGCTGTGTTTATTATTTTGTAAATGATGCAAATGTAAATGTACCTATTTCGGAAACCAGAGAAGCAACGCCTCTTTCTAAAGAGCAAAAAGCAGAGAACGAAGAGCTAAAGAAAAAATTTAAATAAAATTGTAGTTTTCCACAAAAGTCAGATACATTTTTAAAAAAATGGATGTCCCTTTCAGGAAACTATGACAATGAAATAGGCTGGGGTGCAGATATTACCTTAACTTATTAAATAGAATAAAAACGTCTCATTTTTTGAGGCGTTTTTTTTATTACAATAAAAATCAGTAAACTGTATTGCCTGTAATGTGTCGATTGTCAATAAAATATATGAACATATGTTGTTGATTTTTATAATTTTAACATGCTTGTATGTATTTTTTTTTTAATTTTACATACATATTAACACATTTAGAAAACATGAAAAAACAATTTTTAATTGCCTCTTTGATGCTCTCATCATTGGCGTTTTCCCAAGTTGGGATTAATACTCCAACACCAACCAATACTTTGGATGTTAATGGAACTACAAGAATAAGAACTGTTAATCAAGGTGTGGGTACCGGTGTGATATCTCCTCTTTATGTAGATAATACCGGTGTTGTAGTGAAATCCTCCACTTCAGCAACTTATGGCGGCGTAAGATCCAACTCTGTTACCGTTGCAAGCGGTGGCACTGGAACGCTCGCTGGCAGTGTTACTGATGGTGTTTATAGGGCTGTTGTTACTACTGGTAATGGTTGTGCATTCTCAGCTTCAGTAGAGTTTCTTATTAGTACTACTTCATTTAACAGTTACTATGGGCTTAATGGACAGGATGGGCTTATCATCGCCACTGCAAATAATCACCCAATTTTTACCCAGACGAGTTCCACTAGTGTTGCTGTAACCTGGAATAGTACCAGCGTTCCTGTTTGTGCTGATGGAAGTAATTCTGCAGCACTTAATTTCACATTGTCAATGCCTTCTGCAAATACGATTAATGTGACAAATAATGGAAATATAACAAAAGCTTATTCAATAACCCTTACAAGAATTAATTAACATTGCTGATGAAAATAACGACTACCTAATGCACAATCGGAGATCTCAGGGCTCCGGGATAGTATTCAAAAATGGTTGTCCCTTCCGGAAACTGTAGTAATGAAATGGGTTGGGATACAGGTATTACTTTAACCTATTAAATAGAATAAAAACGTCTCATTTGAGACGTTTTCTATTTTGTTATGGTTAATAAATCATGTCTGATATTATAAATTATTGTGAAATAATCATGTTGTAAACGTTTGATTAGTAATATTTTTTATTTGGTGTAATATGTATATCAATTGTGTGTAGCACTTATGTAATAGTTGCTTTTATTTTTGTTATTCTGATTTTTGCACCAGACTTTAAACACATAACAAAAATGAAAAAACAATTTTTAATTGGCTCTCTGCTGGTTTCATCACTGGCATTCTCTCAGGTTGGAATTAATACTGCTAATCCTCAAACTACTTTACATGTTGATGGAGGTAAAGACAACCCTGCCTCAGGAGCTCCTTCAGCAGCTCAACAGGCTAATGATTTTGCTGTAACTTCTACAGGAAGTGTGGGAATTGGTACCACAACTCCAACGAATACTTTGGATGTTAATGGAACCACAAGAATAAGAACTATTAATCAAGGTGCAGGTACAGCTGTAGTAGCTCCTCTGTATGTAGATAATACAGGAGTGGTTATTAAATCTTCTACCTCAGCAACTTATGGTGGTTTGAGATCAAATACTATTACCATTGCAAGTGGTGCTACAGGTGCTTTTCTAACAGGTTTAGCTGATGGAGCTTATAAGGCTAACGTTGTAACCTGGAATGCTTGTGGGCTTAACGCTTCAACAGAATTTTTTATTACTGTTAGTTCCATTAACAATTATTATGGCCTTAAGGGTACAGCGGGACTAGTGCCTCTTGCTTCTAATGCACCCACTTTTACGCAGACAGGTACCGCTAGTGTAGCTGTAACATGGACAGCTGTTACTCCTTGTGCTGACGGAGGTAATGGTACATCATTTAACTATACGTTAACAATGCCTAATGCGACAACTTTAAATGTAGTAAACAACTCCAATATAACAAGAGACTATAGAATAACTCTTACAAGAATTGATTGAGGAGTAGAAAATAAAAATTACTTTCTAAGTACGTAAAAGCGGAGCCTGATTTTCAGGCTCCGCTCTTTTATTGCTTATAATAATCTGGAAGGCTATTTATAAATACTTTTATTTAGAAGTTCCTGCAGCTTTTTCACTTTTTGCAGGAGTATACGTCACTTTTGAAATATCAACAGTCATTTCCTTCAGTCGTTTTGCTACATTGTCTGGCATATCTTTTTGGTATCTTCCTCCAATTACTTCAGAAAGGAATTTCTCTGTTTCGGCATACATTGCCATGCTGTTTACCGGCTTACGGAAACCATGACCTTCATCATCAGCCAGAATATAATTAACCTTTTTACCTTTATCACGAAGAGCAATTATAATCTGATCTGCCTCCGCCTGTTTTACCCTTGGGTCATTAGCGCCCTGAACAATCAATAATGGCTTGTTGATTTTATCTACACTAAATAATGGGCTTGCATCATGCATTCGTTTTTTACCTTCTTCCGTCTTTGGATCACCTACCATACCATAAAGGAAAGCACGTGCAGCTTCCCAGTAAGCAGGAACAGAATCGAGTAGAGTAAATAGGTTACTTGGTCCTACAATGTCTACCCCGGCAGCATATACATCCGGAGTGAAGGCTAAACCTGCCAGTGTTGCGTATCCGCCGTAACTTCCTCCCATAATCACCACTTTGTTTTTGTCTGCAATTCCTTGATCTATAAGGTATTTTACGCCCCATGTAATGTCATCCTGCATGAGTTTTCCCCATTGAAGATCACCACCATTCTGGAATTTTTTACCATATCCGCCACTAGCTCTGAAATTCGGTTGTAGCACAGCATATCCTCTGTTGGCTAAAAACTGTACTGTTGAATTGTACCCCCAATAATCCCTTGGACCTTTAGGGCCGCCGTGAACCAGAACTATAACAGGAACATTCTTTCCTGTTGATCCCACTGGTAAAGTCAGATATGCCGGAATTTCAAGCCCATCGCTGCTTTTATAGCTGATAGGAGTCATCCCGGCAAGATATTTTTCAACTTTTTTCAGTTCTGCTCTTGGAGTATACTGAAAGATTAGCTTTTGGGTTTTTGCATCAAAGAAATACGCTTCAGAAGCATATTTATCACCACCTACAGAAACCAGGAATTTAGAATAATCATTGGTTGAGCTTGCAAAACCAACTTCTCTTCCCGGGAATTTACTTTGCAGGAATTTATAATTAGCTTCCCATGTTTTGTCTTTCCAATAATATTCGGTCTTATCTCCAGTGTAAGAGGTATAGATCATCTTTCTGGTATTTCTGTCAAGAAACAGTCCTCCGAAATCTACTTTATCTTTAGGATCACTTTCTATTTTTGTAATCTGTTTGGTTTTTGGATCCATCAGGAATAAGGTAGACTTATCCAGATCTCCCTTATTCGTTACCAGGTAAAATTTGGAATTATCCTCGTTCCAGTTTGAGATATAAGCGCTTTCTGTTACTAATGTTTCGTAAATAGGAGTCAGTTTATCACCTTCCTTGTAAAAGAATTGAGTAGTTCCTTTATCATCAGTCTTGGAAAGAACTCTTAACTTTTCATCCCAGTCAAATTCATAACTTGTGATGCGGTCTTTATTCTCGTAGATCTTTTTCATTTCACCTGTAGAAATTTTCAGTGAATATAGATCATGCCATGCTTTGTCACGATTATTCAATCCAACCATCAATAGATCCGGATCTTTTCTGCTTACCATATAGATTTGAGCCGTTACCTCTTTAAGTGGGGTGATATTTCTGGATTCCGGAACTCCTTTTGCCACTTTTGCCATAGGATCTACTGCAAAAATATTCATATTTTCATCCCCATTATTGTCTTTTACATACAGGATATATTTTCCGTTTTCTGACCAGAAATAACCATTCAACGGACGTTTGCTGTCTGTTAAGGGACGTGCTTTTTCAAAAGGTTCATCAATTTGTTTCACCCAGATATTCATAATACCTCCATATTCTTTCATAAAGGATATCCATTTTCCATCCGGACTCAATTGTCCTCCGGCTATTTCCGGGTTTCCAAAGAATAATCCTCTGTCCAATACCGGGACTTCCTGAGCTCGGGCTGTATGAACTCCTATCAACAGGAGTAATACATAAAAGATTTTTTTCATGTTTTTAATTTTAGATGTGATTAATAAATCGAATATAATTTCTTTAAATTTTTATATTGCTTAAACAGGATATTACATTTCCAGTTCTATGATTCTTTTCGCCATTTTTTGATTCATACTTTCCGGAATTAAGCCCATCAGGAAGTTACGGAGAGAATTTCCCTTTTCCCATTGAGAAACCTTTCCAATAGTCCGGCTGGTACTGACAATATAATCTACTTTTTTTCTTCTGATGCTTTGAAACTTTTCAAAAATAGCATTGAAATCCTGATGGTTATCCAGTAATTTACCAATAATATATGCATCTTCAATCGCCTGGCAGGCACCTTGCCCCATGTTAGGAGTGGTAGCATGGGCAGCATCCCCGATCAGACAAAGATTTTCAGAATACCATTGAGGAATAGGGGTAAGGTCGGAAATGGTATTGCAGATGATATTTTCTGTGGATGTAGCTTCAATAATTTTTAAAACCAAAGAATCGAAGTCATCAAAAATATCAGCAATTTGCAGATGTCTCCCGAAACTTTTTTCATTGACACAGGCATACCAATAGACTTTTTTATCGGAAATTTTTACAAATCCGAAACGTTTTCCTTTTCCCCACATCTCAAAAGCTTCCTGATGATGTTTTTCCGGCAGATCAAAATCTACGAGACCACGCCAGCATTTTTGTCCGGAGTTTCGTATTGTTCCGGTTTTTAAAATCTGATTTCGCACAGGAGATTTAATACCATCTGCTCCAAAAACAATTTGGCTTTCAATCTGTTTTCCATTTTCGAAATCTAAAATATAGTTTTCCTCTTTTCGTATTTTTTGTAATGAATGGTTAAGTATTATAGAATCAGTATTTAAATTTTCAGCCAGGATTTTCTGAAGCTCAGCCCGATGAATGGCAACATTACAGGAATTGTACCGAGTTTCCAGTTCCAGGATTTCTGTTTTGGAGATAGGCTGTAGAGATTCATTGGCGATAACAATCCTGTGGATTGTATTGCCGGTATTTTCAATCTTTTCTTTTAAACCCAATCGGTCAAAAACCTGCATTGCGTTTACGGCCATCATGATTCCGGCTCCTACAGGTTTTATTTCGGGAGCAGATTCGTAGATCGTGAAATCATGCTGATGCTGTTTCAGTACATTTCCGAGGGTAAGTCCTCCGATTCCGGCTCCGATGATTGAAATGGTGTTCATAAGTATTAATTTTGAAAAACAAGAAAGATTCTTCTTGCTATGCAGTTTTTTAGACAAATAGAATTTATATTCAATAAAACTTGACTCTGCTTATTTTAAGTTATAACGGCAAAATATAGCTCTCTGATACTTTTTTGAAACCATATTTGCTGAAAAAGTTATGAGCACCATGATTGTTGACTCCACTTTCTAACAGAATAAAGCTGATATTCCAGTTTTTAGATTCATGAATGGCTTTTTCCAAAAGTGTACTTCCCAGGGATTGGCCTCTCACAGACTGATCCAGAAGCATGTCTTCCAAAATTGCATATTTTTTAAATGGACTGTTGATCACATTGAAAACCATCATTCCGACAATTTCTCCGTTCTCATTTTCTGCAATCAGAATATTCAGTTTGGAATTACCGTCAGAATTAAAATCGGAAATTAATTGTTCTGTAAGAATCACTTCAAGATCGGGATTCCAGTGATGAGAATCTATAGCCCTTCCAGACATCATTTCGCCATGAGAAATATAAGAATCTGTTTTATGGGTAATAAAAAAGTCTACAAGCTCTTTCACGCGGCTTTTATCTGTCAGCCATTGGGTAGTATATTTCATGAGGTGTAATGGTATTTATTTTAATTTTTTCAATTCTTCCAGCAATTTATTTTGCTTGTTGATAAATTGATTAAGACTGTCTGCTTTCAAAGGATGAGCATTTTGGTATTTTTCAATTTCAGGAAGAGTCTTTCTGATTTTGAATGCAACGTAATGGTCAAGGATAGCAGCATTATTTTTTCTGATTTTATCAATTAAATCTTTAATGGTCTTTGTTTTTAGTTTATACCGATCAGAGCTGGTTTTAATTTCTTGCTCAATTTGCTTTTTAGTGATAGAATCAGTTACTGAATTTGACAGGGTCACAGCATCATTATAATACGTTTCTGACTTGCCGATTACATTATCATATTCGGCAATCGTCTCTTCGGTTTCTTTATTAATAGTCTCTATTTTTTGGTCGAGTTCCTGTAAAGGCTTATTATTTTTTAAAAGTTCATCATAAATTTCATGGACAAGATTTCCATAAGATCGGGTATTTTTCTTAATAGAACTGGAAACTGAAGATTCAGCCTTATCAACTGCATTTTCTACAGCAGGAGCTTGCTGCGATTTATTTTCTCTGCAGGAAAGTAAAGATAATGCCAGAGTGGAGGCGAAAAGTATTTTTTTCATACATGTCTTGTTTTGGTTGAAAATCAGTGCTATACCCAAACCAACTAAAGTTAATCATTTCAATTCTAATACAAATGACGGGTAGATATGATTTTAATTAGTTGCATAAACTTTGAAAAATGTTACAGAGGCTTATAGAATAGAGTAAATGTAGCCTGGAATCTTTGTATTTCCTTTTTATATTTCACATCGGAGATATTTATTTATGCTTTTTCAGATTAATTTATTGTTGATTATCAATGATTTTACATTGTGTCATATGTGTGTAATAGTGTTTTTTTGATCCAACATCGATATTTTTTGCACTTTTGTGGTCTTCTATATAGAATGTGAAAAAAGATAAGACAAATGCACTTTTGAAATGAAAAAAAGATTTATTCTTATATGCTCTTTGATTTCATCATTGGCATATTCCCAAGTTGGTTCAATACGGTAATCTTATATGTTGACGGAGCTAAAGATAATCCTACAACAGGGCTGTGTGGCTCAATAAATTGTTACAAGAATTGATTATAACCAGCTTGTTTTTCTGAAATCGGATATCGTCTCCGAATAAATTGACGATAATTACATGGTACATAATTATCCGGAGAAGTGTGTTTTTCTCCGGGTTTTTTATGTAACTGATCTCAAAGGAAATAGATTGATGTATTTGAACGAAATGAAAAATGTTACATCAATTATACAATCGCGCATAAATAAGTCGATTCATTGATGAATTACAATAAAAAACGGAGCCTGAAAACAGACTCCGCCTATAAAGTTTTTTACGCTAAAATTATTTACCCAGGTAAGATTTAAGGATCTTGCTTCTGGTATTGTGTTTTAGTCTCTTAATTGCTTTTTCTTTGATCTGACGAACTCTCTCTCTTGTAAGATCGAAAGTTTCACCAATTTCCTCTAAAGTCATTGGGTGTTTTCCGTTCAGTCCGAAGTATAATCTTACCAGGTCAGCCTCTCTCGGAGTCAAAGTATTCAACGCTCTTTCAATCTCAATTTGTAGAGATTCCAGCATCAGATCTTTATCAGGACTTGGAGATTCTCCTGAACGTAATACATCATAAAGATTAGAATCTTCACCTTCTACTAAAGGTGCATCCATAGACAGGTGTCTTCCGGAGTTTTTCATAGATTCTTTAATATCTTCCTCGCTCATGTCAAGAACTTCAGCCAATTCTTCCGGAGAAGGTGGTCTTTCATTTTCTTGTTCAAGGTGAGCGTATGCTTTATTGATTTTGTTGATAGAACCAATTTTGTTCAACGGTAGTCTTACAATTCTTGACTGTTCAGCCAATGCCTGTAAGATTGATTGACGGATCCACCATACTGCATAAGAGATAAATTTGAAACCTCTAGTTTCATCGTACCTTTTTGCCGCTTTCATTAATCCTAAGTTACCTTCATTGATCAAATCGGGTAAAGAAAGACCTTGATTTTGGTATTGCTTGGATACAGAAACTACGAAACGAAGGTTGGCTTTGATTAATTTCTCAAGTGCGGCTCTGTCGCCTGCACGTATTCTTTGTGCCAATTCTACTTCTTCGTCCGCAGTGATCAGTTCCACTTTACCAATTTCCTGCAAATACTTGTCTAATGAAGCAGTTTCCCTGTTGGTAACCTGCTTAGTGATTTTTAATTGTCTCATTTATTTTTCCTCAAAAAAGAGTTACTATAATATATACGTATGAAAAGGTAAAAAGGTTACACATGGTTCAATATTTTTTGTATTAATATATCATATAAAATGTATTAATTTATTTAATTTGCTGATATTGAGTAATATAAATTTATATTCGCTTAAAAAATGAAATATAAATTAATAATCAAAAGACCAGAATTCATTTGAAACCCCTGTAACTTCCTTAGACCTTAAACCAAAAAAAACGAAACCTAAGTCCCGTTTTATATCTAAAAGTATTATTTTGGGCTATGCTGGGTACCCCGCAAACCCGAAACCTTTATTTAGAAAAGCTCGTTTAAAACCTTTGCCAGTCTTAATCCTCCGTACAATAGTTGTCTTTCTACTGTATCGTTGAATTTATATTGGTAATCGTAAGATAATTTAGAATCGTTAGGAGTCTGTGCATAGATCTTATTAGCGATTTTATGAGAATCGTACAACCAGTCTTCCAGTGTTCCGGATTGAATCTGTGCTACTTCTTCTTTAGATTTGATATCTAAAAGCTTAGAATATTCTGTGTAGCTGTATTTTTGAGAATCCACTAATTTTCCGTCCCAAACTGAGTGAAGATTAGTTTTCTCCCCAAAATAGGTAACATTAATTTTGTTTCCACCCAAATCTTCTGCTCTTCCTACATGAAGTGGCTGTGCAAGGTCTCCCATGATGTGAATAAGGAAGATCAAAGCAATTTTTCTGTCTTTTTCAGACGTGTTCTTATCCTTAATCTGGCTAGACAGGGTATTTATCTGAGTATAAAGGCTTGGTCCCGCCTGTGCTTTTAAGTTTTGGTCAAAAGCTTTAAAATCCGTCATAGGATCAATGTTTACATAATGCCATGATGAAGCCTGCTTCCAGGTACCAGTGGTATCAGATTTGATGAAATCCGGCCAGTTTGCCCAATAAGCCAGACGCTCTCTTCCCATAATTTTTTTAATCTCTCTTCTTGCTTTTCGGGAAAGATGGTTCTGTGCAATATCTGCAATAACCCTGTGTCCCGTTAATCCCCACGCATAAGAATAAAGTGAAGAGGCCATGAATGCTAAAATCAGAATTTTAGAATAAATACTTTTCATTTTAAATAACAATTTTCAGTCTGCAAAGATACGGTCCGCTTTCGGAATGAGCATGCATTATCCTGAATTTATTCCATAAGATGATGTTAATAAAATTTAATCTAAATAAAACAGACCTTATTACCAGGTTTGAAAACTTAATATTTTCAGATAAAACAACCGGAAGAGTATGAAGATCAAAGTAAAACACTTAATCATATCCATCAACTTTAAACTTTGAATCTTAAACATTAAATTATAAACAATTGATTTTGAATAGTTAATTTTAAATTTTAAAAAACAAATAAATAGGGTATTTACCGTATTTTCACGGAATTTGTAGTAAATTATTCCTATTAATGTCAATAAATTATTATTTTTAGGAGAAAATTATTGTCAAAATATTTTTTCAAACTTATGAGATATATTATCTTTACAAGTCATAATCAGAGGAAACACTATGTATGAGAATAATATTGTAGATATGCATTACAATAAGCTGCAGACAGACTTTAAGGCTGAAGCTGTGGCTGTTAACCTTTTGAAATACCATCGTGCGGTAAGCAATATCTTCATAGAACGTGTGGGAGTGAACGACCGTGCTTATCTTAAGGATATTAAAAGTATTTCGAGCAGTTATTTAGGGTTTGATGAGGAAGTATTTACCATAGAGAGTTACAGAGAAGGTATCTATGATTACCTTCCGGAAGGACTGTTCCATCCGCCGTCTCTTGGGGCTTCCAGAAAGAATGTAGATACTGTGGTAAGAGAAATCCGGAAACAGAAAAGGGTAGAAGATGATGCCCGAAAATTTTTCCGTCCTTTTGAACTGGAGGTATTTTTTACGGAGATCAGTGCTTTGCTTAAGGAATCAGAATTTGATATTACGAGCAATACGGATTCTTTACTGGAAACGGTAAGTGAGCTTTGGCCTCTGATAAAGATGCTGGATAGGCAGAGTGCTTATATCTTCATGCATATTTTACCTTTTTTCCATCAGATCAGAGGAGACAAAAGATGGTTTGAGAGATGTATGACAGCTTTTCTGCAGGTGCCGGTAAAAGTTACTTTTTCACCCAATATTATCGATGAAATGGAGAAGAACGATGATTCCATGTTATTGGGAAATTCAAGATTAGGGGTAACTTACATTCCAAGTGGTCCGCATATGGACGGGCAGCGAAACTGGGTTGTAAATATTGGCCCGATTCCTTATGGAGACATGAAAAAATATATTCCGGGCAGCCCGTTCAGAAATGTACTTCAAGCTCTGTATGATTACTTTCTTCCGGTAACAGTGGATGTGGAAGAGAATTTTGTTACAGAGAAGGAGGAATATTCATTCAGTCTGGAGGATGATGAAAGAAATGCCAGCCGCCTAGGATACTCTACATTCCTCTAAATTATTTTATTATATTTACAATTACCAACAAAGTATAAATTCGAAAAGAAACAAATGGAAATTTCTTCAGTAAAAGGTATTTTTTTAAGGTATATCTTAATGCCTTTAATCGCAATTATTATGATGGTTATACTGGGTATAATCAGGAGAAATAAACCTGCGATCAAGATTAAAGTGATTATTATATACGTGCTTCTGTGCAGTCTGTGCCTCGCTATTCCAGGCGTATTTGGGTTTGCCGGAAATCTTTTTAATCCGTACTGGTATCTTATCGCGCAGGTTATTTACCTTATTTTTGGGATTATTCATGTGAATTTATTACACAAATATTTCAAAAAACACATCGAATCCCTTTCCATGAGTATTCTGTTTGAATCAATACTTTCTTTGACATGTATTGCTTTGGGAGGATATCTTTTCACTTTGCTTTTTAACTGGATGAGTAAAGGAACAGGATATGCTGTAATGGCGGCTACAAGTATGCTTATTTTTGTGGTTCCGATGGTATTTTATTACTGCTATATTCAGTTTATCAGTATCCCTTTTGATATTTATAAAACATGGAGATATTCACCGGAGCAGAAACTGCCTGATTTTGAAGGAGCAGATTTTGACAGATTAATGGTACTGAATGTTGAATTAAGTAAAAAATTAGAAGACACCAACCGTTTCAGAATTAAAGCAAAAACACTTCCGACAGGAGTTACTTTCGGAGACTGGTTCTATAGAGTGGTGGATGATTACAACCACAAGAATCCCGGTTCTATTATCCATCTTTCAGACGAAGGAAATGAGCCTTACTACTGGATTTTCTACACTAAAAAATCGTTTTTCAGTTTCAGAAAATATATAGATTTCGACCACGACATTTCGACAAACAGCATTTCTGAAAATGAAGTGGTGATTTGTAAAAGAGTTATTCAGCATGAAGAGGAGGGAGTCGCAAAAAAACAATAACACAAAAATCTAAAAAGTATTAAACATGATACAGCCTATTAAACATTTTGCAATCAATTGGGTGGATGGGATGAAAGTTTCCCAGAGACACCTTAATGATCAGGATAATTTCTTAATTGATACCATCAGAGATTCCAATTCCCTTGGAATTACTACATATAACTACGGACTTTTACCCATTTCCAATGAATTTACAGACCGTACTATTTTTGATGTTCATAACACAGCAACCAATGACGTACAGCTTGTAATCAAACGTTGCAGTGCAGTTACAATGGCAGGTTACCGTATTGAGCTTACAGACAGAAGAATCAGTGTGAAGTCTTTGGCGAAATCTATGAACGAAGAACAGGCAGATGGTGAATATTATATCCTGATCTCTGTAAATCCTTTTGATAAAGTGCCTTTTGGAGATATTGATCCTGAGGAAATTCCGCCACGCCATCCAAGTGCACAGCCGAATCACCATATTGAACTGCTTCCTGTAACCTCTTTGAACAGCAGTTATTCGGGAGGGAATTATCTTATCATCGGGAAAGTAGATTTAAAAGGAAATATTGCTCAGGTAGATTCCAATTTTATTCCGCCTTGTACTTCTGTACAGAGTCATCCGGCTTTGGTAGAGTATTACAGCAGCTATGCGAAATCTATAGGAAATCTTCAGCAGTATGCTTTTAAAATTATTCAGAAAGCTTCCCATAAAAATCAGAATACTGCTTTGGCACAAAACGTTAAGTTTTTGTGTACTACCATGGTGAATACTTTTGGAGATATGTATTTCCAGTTTAGAAATATTACTCCCTGGCAGCCACCTGTATTTTTGATTGAGTCTTTTGCAAGGCTGGCACTTCATTTATACAATTCAACTCAGCTTCTGGTTCCTGCAGAATTGGAAGAAATGCTGAATTATAGTCTTGAATGGAGTGAAATTGCTCCTCATACTTTGCTAAATCAGCTTTCTATTGTAGCAGAAACTAATTATGATCATCATAACTGTGGTGAGCCTTTGCTGTACATCCAACAGATGCTGAGAAGCCTTGAAATCATTTTCTCAAAACTGAGCGAACTTGATTACATTGGGCAGAGAAAAGAAAATATCATTGTTAATGAGCAGGAAGTTTCTACCAATACAAATCCTAAGAGAGGCTGGAGTGTATTAGATTAATCCAAACTATTTTAAAATATAAATCCCGAATGAAAATTCGGGATTTTTTTTATGGGGTCTTGGCAAGAAAAACTGCTTTATAAAATTGTTCTGGTACCTGAATAAAAGGATTAGACCTCCATAGATTGCATTATTTGCATACATCACCTATTCTACATGTATTCTACATCATATTCTACATGGTGCTTCTTCACATCTTCAATTGGAGTGAAAATACTATCGTCACCGACTCTTAATAAATTGATAATTAGAATGTTGTTTAATAAAGTATCTATGTAGTAGGTTTTTTTTAATGATTTTATGGATTTCAACGATAATATTGTGGGAATCTGTTACCTATTTCAGGTTTTGTTTGATAAATGTTTAAATGTTTGTTTTTTCAAAGAACAATACATACAAAATCTCTGGAAGAAGAATGATGTTAAATCTTAAAATGATGATTGCTTACTAATGAAATAATTTTAAAAAAGATCTATGAAAAAAAAAATGTTTAAAACCATTTGCCTTTGGCTTTTGTTTACCGGAACGGCAATGATGGGGCAGAATCAATTAAAGGTAAGTCTTGATGCGGGGTATACCAACAGCGTATTACATTCCAATCTTTCGAATCTTATTGATTCAAGATACACAACGCGGTCTGGTTTCGGAGTTAACCTGTCCGGGGAGTATATGATCTGGAAATCACTTTTCGTTTCTACAGGAATTTCCTTCCAGCAAAAGAATTATAAGTTTGAGAGAACGGGGAACCGGGCGGGATGGTATACGAATTATACGAATGACTTCTTGACCTTTCCTCTAATGGTTGGGGGATATATTCTGAACAATCCGCATGAAACTACCGGAGTGTGGATCAAGGTTGCCGGAGGAATGTATACGGATTACTGGCTTCGTATGAAAAGAGAAGGGAGGTATCCGGTATTCAACGAATTGCAGGAAAATGGGACATTCAATTATACAGAAGTTTCGGATACCTATGATTTCAAAAAGAATGAAAACCAGCTCAACCGATGGGGATACGGACTGGCAGGACAGTTACAGGTAGGGTATTCTTTCAAAAAGTTTGATGTATATGGTTCCTACAATTATCAGTATGGCCTTTCGGATATCAATATGGCAAATGATGATAAAGACCGTAAGTCTACGATCAGGTCTTATATGATTTCTTTAGGGGCTTCTTATAAGTTTAAATAAAAATTTTATCAATTAAAATATATGAAAATGAAAAAAAATATCATTTATTTAGGACTTGCATTATTTTCAACATCAGCAATATTCAATTCCTGTGTACAGGATTACGAGTCTTCCATTAAAGAACCAACGCGATATACAAGCAATGATATAAAATCTTATGCAGATCTTTTTAAAGTATTCTGGACAGTGATGGATCAACGGTATAATTATTTTTATGAACAGAAAGAAAAAGGAGGGATGGACTGGAATGCTATATACAAAGAATATTACCCCAAATTTGCTGCTTTAAAATCTTATAATGGTATTGGAGTAAGTGATACGGATATGCTGGCAGATGCTGAAAAAGCATATGGGTATTTTACAGAAATCGTCAATCCTATTATTGACAGGCATTTTTCTGTGAAAATAAGATTACCTGTTTCAAATTCTGGTGTTGGCATTACTTATAAATTTTCTGGTGGAATGAAAGAAAAGAAATCTAATTATTATCCGTTTGATGCAAAATACGGATATATGAAAGATAGACTGAATGATGTAGAGTCTCGGACTTATACGTATTCCGACGGAAGTATGACCTATCTTATGGGAAGCTTAAAGTCTAATCCTGACATCTACTATTTTTCATACAGTAGCTTTATGCTGACAAGATCTCTTAAAATTGATCTTGCCGATAAATATGTAAGTCCTGATCCGGGAAATTCTCTGGTTCTTACACCTGCAACTATTGAAAGCAGTGCAGAGCTCAATGCAATTGCTGATATTAACAAGAGAAATGAAATTAAAAATTTCACTATAAATATATTGAACGAATGGAATTCATTTCCGAATTCAAATGAAATGAAATCCTTCAATAGTCAGATCGGAGCGTTTAAAAGTACAGAAGTTTTATCAGACTCTTTTTTAAATATAACCCAGCAGTTACTCACCAAGTCTAATAATCTTGTAAAATATAATAGCCCGGCAACTTATTCAACGGTGTTAAATAGTGAAAATCTTCCTTATATCCAATGGTTTATTGCTAAAATGAATGATCATGTAAAATGGGGGTATCGCTTAGATATCTTTCAGAATGCAGCAAACAAAATACTGACAAGTGCTCCCTTTTATAGAAAATTTCTGAATCCTTTGCATAAAGGAGAGATTAAAAAACTGATTATTGACCTAAGAGGTAACGGTGGTGGTGCAGTTGTTGATGCAAGATTTTTTACAGAACGATTGATCACTAAAAGTACAACGGCATTTTATCAAAGAACAAAAGAAGGGAACGGACAATTTAATTATACTCCGTGGGTTCCGGTACAGGTAAAACCCCATCTGCTTGGAATTCCCAAAGATATTCCTATTGTTATTTTAACGGATAAAGGAAGTTATAGTATGTCGGAAATGTCAACATTGATGCTTAAAAGTCAGGGACCTCATGCTGTCTCAATAGGAGATTACAGTGCGGGAGCTACTGCAGGTTTGGGAGGACCAGATGAATTTAACGGTGGAACCCAGGATGTCATAGCCGGTGGGATTTTAGAATTTTATATGCCATTGATGGCCACTAAAAATCTTAATGAGGAAGTCATAGAAGGGATTGGCGTGAAGCCGGATATTTATGTGACACCTCCTTCGGATGTTGAAGTTGCACAAATGAAAAATAATCCGCAAACATTTGCAGATAGAGTAATGGGGGAAGCTATAAAATATCTTTCAGGTAAATAAATGCCTTACAAAAAAAGACCTGGCAAAAGTCAGGTCTTTTCTATATTATATGATTATTTTTTGTTCAAAAGTTCCAGTGTATGCTCTACATGTCCGCCACCTTTCCATTCATCATGACCTGGAATAACAAGAGCAGCCTGTGAGTATTTGGATTTCAGCTTTGCCATTGTTTGTGGCCATTGTGCAACATTGGCTTCCCCGGTGTAGCCTAAATTCTCAGCTGTTCTGCTTTTTACAAGGCATCCTCCGTCCAATATATTGTATTTTGGAAACCATACCACTACATTGTCAACAGTATGTCCTTCACCAAGAAAGTCTACTACAAATTTTTCTCCGCCAATACGGTATGTTTTTCCCGTTTCTATAATTTCTGTAGAAGTAGCTTTTCCTTCTTTCTTTAACAGTTCATTAGTTTTGGCAGTTGCATACGTTTTGATTCCTTTATTATTGTAAAAGCTTAAATCTCCGGCTCTGTCTTCATGTGAATGGGTTGCAAATACTGCTATGACAGGAAGATTATGACGTTTTTGGATTGTATCCAATAAACTTTGATACTGCGTTTTCTGCCATGGAACATCAAATAAAACAACTCCTTTTTTGGTAACCAGATAAACTGCATTGGTAGAGTATTCTTTCCCACCGAATACTCCGAAAGTTTTATAAATATAGAAATTAGGTTTAATCTGGGGCTCAATAACAAAATCTCTTACCTGAGAAGTGGTCTGCGCATTTGCCAATGGACTTAATAACATCGAAATAATAAAAAATGGAATGCTTTTTTTCATAATTTTTTTAAGTAATAATTAAAGGTTAATATCTGTCGGAAAGACAAAACCTCTGGAAGATTTTGCAAACGTAGTTAAAAATAAATTTTCAGGTATTTCCGGAAAGAGAGTTTAACCGTTTTTTAACAGTTGGTCAATGGCTGCCTTTCAAAAAAATTCTTCATATAAGTTTTAAAGAAATTAATTTAAAATTAAATAACGCAACATTGTTGCAATAGTTGTTTTTTTACTACTTTTGATTTTTATTAATAACCATTTTCAAATTTAAAAAGCTTAATAAAAATCTTAGATATATGAAATTTAGATTGATGGTGCCGGTTGTTGTAATCTTTATTACTTCCATGGTAAATGCTCAGGAGACAGAAGTGGCTGGGAAAGTACTTTTTGAAAACGGAGGCAGTTCAAGTGCTGAAATAGTACTTAAAGGAACTTCAATAAAAACTACGGCTGATAAAAATGGAAATTATACAATCAAAAATCTCGTTGCCGGAAATTATATACTCCTGGTAAAAGCGACAGGATATGAAGACTTTGAAAAGAACATTTCCATAGAGAAAAAGACTACGCAGCTTCCAAATATCATACTCATCCGCAATAGCAACACCATTGATGAAATAGCAATAACAGGGGTTTCCAGGGAAACCTTAATTAAAGAAACACCTGTTGCCATGCTCAGTATTTCTTCTAAACAAATTGAAAAAACTGTGGCTACCAATATCATCAGTTCATTGGTGAAATCCGCTCCGGGATTAAGCGTTGTGGAAACAGGACCTAATATTTCAAAACCTTTTATCCGGGGATTAGGCTATAACCGGGTACTGACTCTTTATGATGGGATACGCCAGGAAGGCCAGCAATGGGGAGATGAGCATGGTATAGAAGTAGCTCCCTATATTGTAGAACGGGCAGAGGTTATAAAAGGGCCTGCCAGCTTGATGTTCGGTTCTGATGCTTTGGCAGGAGTGGTAAGTCTTTTTCCCTATGTGCCTTCTCAAAATGACGGTATTGTGCATGGAAAAATAACAAGTGAATATCAGGGAAATAATAGTCTTATCGGAAACGGGATGCAGTTAGGCTATAAAAAGAACTCTCTAATAGCTTCATTAAATGCTTCCTATAGAATGGCCAAAAACTACAGGAATGCTGTAGATGACAGAGTATACAATACCAATTTTGAAGAAAAAAACCTTTCTTTTCTCTTAGGACGAAAAACAAATACAAGCTTTTCAAAAATCAATTTTACATTATATGATAATCTGCAGGGAATACCTGATGGAAGCCGTGATCCGAATACCGGAAAATTTACCTATCAGATAGGAGAGGGAGACGATGATGATTTTGGGAAAAGACCTGTAGTTTCAGAGAGAAATCTTAATTCCTACACGCTTTCACTTTTACACCAAAGAATTCAGCATTACAGGTTATACGCACAGCATACTCAACAGATTGGGAAAGGAGATCTGGATGTTCAGTTGGCTTTACAGCAAAATATCCGTAGAGAATACAATCATCCCACTGTGCCCTCACAGCCCGGAATGTATGTAAGGCTTAATACGTTAAACTATGGAATACGCTATAATTTTCCTAAATTTTCATCAGTTGAAATTTCTGCGGGTATTAACGGAATGGTTCAAAACAATAAAAATAAATCAGCAACAGATTTTCCAATTCCTGATTACGACCTAAGTGAAGGAGGAATCTATACCTATATCAAATGGAAATACAAAAGATTGAATATAAGTGGTGGTGCCCGTTATGATATCCGAATGATTGGCTGGGATGATTTTTATATACAGACTAATCCGGTAACACAATTTGAAGAACATGCTGCTCAGGCATCTTCCAATACCAGGCTTGGGTTTGCTTCTTACAACAAAACGTTCGGCGGTCTGTCAGCCAGTATCGGATCGGCTTTTCAACTGACAAAACAGATTAGCCTTAAAGCCAATATTGGAAGAAGTTACAGAGCACCAAACATTACAGAGATTGGTTCGAACGGACTGGATCCCGGAGCCCACATTATTTATAAAGGAAACAGAGATTTTAATCCTGAGTTTTCATTACAGGAAGATCTGGGAATCAGTACAAGATTTAAGGACTTTTCAGCGGATGTAAGCTGGTTTAATAATAATATTCAGAATTATATTTATCTGTCATTACTTGTAGATGCACAGGGAAATCCTGTTGTCGATACACAAGGAAATAAAACCTATCAGTATCAGCAGGCTTCTGCCCAGCTTTATGGGATGGAGGCGTGGGTATCGCTGCATCCTGAGAAATGGAAAGGATTTAATTTTGAGACAAGCTTATCCGTTATTTACGGCTTCAACCGTGATAAGAAATTCAAAAATAAAGAGACTCAGGGAGAATATCTTCCTTTGATTTCTCCATTGAAACTATCTGGAAACCTATCCCAGAAAATATCTATCCCGTCAAAATTGATTTCATCAGTAACTCCCACAGCAGAAGTAGAGTTTTCGGCGGCACAGAACAGGTATATGGGATTAGATAATACAGAAACTGCAACACCGGATTATACATTATTTAATATCGGTGCATCTGTTGCAATACACTATTCTGAAAACCATTCTGCAGTTCTGCAGTTTCAGGTGAATAATGTATTTGACCGTGCTTATCAGTCACATCTCAGCCGTTTAAAATATTTAGGAAATATTTATAATATGGGAAGAAATATTTCTTTAAAATTGATCGTTCCTTTTTAGTATACTATACAAAAGGTGGCTAAATGTTATTTAACCACCTTTTGTGTATATGTAAATTTATTTTTTTACCAATATTTTCTCAGTCGCTTTTTTGCTTAGAATTTCTATTTTACCGTCAATTTCAATCGTCATTGATTTGTCAAAACTTTCAACTTTTACAACTTTTACTTTGGTATTGAGCAGCAGTTTTCTGTCAGTCAAATAAGTCAGGAAAGCATCATCAGAAAGAGTTACTGAGGCGAAAGTAACATTTTCACCAGGTTCACAATGGCTGAGCTTCTGTAAATCCTGAGAGATAATATTTCCGTCTTTATCAGGAATAGGTTCTCCATGCGGATCAAATTTAGGATAATCCAGAATTTCGTCCATTTTATCGAAAAAGATTTGAGAATGTACGTGCTCAAGCTGCTCTGCAATCTCGTGAACATTTTCCCAGCCAAAATTCATTTTTTTGACTAAAAACATTTCGGTAAGTCTGTGTTTACGAACGACCAGAGAGGCTTCACGTCTTCCGCTTTCTGTAACAATTAATGGCTTATAAGTTTCATAGATGACCCATTTTTTGTCGGCAAATTTCTTCATCATATTATTGACGCTCGGCATTTTGACATTCAAAAATTTACTGAGCTCATTAATTGTAACCTTACCTTCATTGTCAACTAAATGAAACAAAGCTTTCAGGTAATTCTCTTCTGTTAGGGTTGTTTTCAAAATGTTAGATGATTTTCACTACAAATCTAACAAAATAAAATTTAATTTGAAATATCTGTAAATTATTTTAATAAAAAAATAGAATTGTGAGTAAATTAATAATGATGGAATTTAAAATTAGTTATAAATGAGAGTGTTATATATGAGCTTGGATGTTTTTTATATTTTTATTTATTCAATTTTTAATTAATATTTTTTTTAATAATTAGAAATATTTGTAATTTTTTAAGGTATTGGTAATTAATGTGTATTTATTTTCATTTTTAAGTGATTTATTGATTAATTACTTATCTTAACTTCGTAAAAAATAGAGCAATGAAATTAAAAATTACTTTCCTTTCACTCTGTGCATCCTTTTTTATGAATGCGCAGATATTGAAACCCAGCAGTTTAAGCAGTGACGATCTTCCAGGAACAACTTTTAAACTTAATATTGATGATTTTAAAAGAACTGTAAATATCAGTAGAAAAAATTCTGAAAAAATTAGCAACCAATCTATTGTATTAACCCTTATTGATGGGACTAAAAAAGAGTTTATTCTATCTGAAAATAATCTTTTAAACAGGAAAATTGACAATATTGTCACCTTTGATGGTTATTCAAAGGACAAAAAGGATAAAATAAAACTTACCCTGGTTGGAAATGAGATCTCTGCAATGGTGAAATCCGGTACAGGATATTATATTATAGAACCTTATAAAACTAAAAAAGGAGAATATCGTATTTACAATTCCTTTGAAATGTTTGGTGAAAAATTCATGTGCGGAACTGATGAAAATGACTTTAAAGAAAGTTTGGAGGCTGTGGCCAAAGGGCTGAATGTTCAGAAGTCGGTATCAGGATTCCCTTATGGAAGCTCATTGAAAACTTTCAGAATGGCAGTGGCAACGACAGGTGAATTTACAACCGCTTTAGGAAATCAGGATGCTGCTCTTGGAGAATTGGTCGCAATGATGAACCTGATCAATCAGATATATGAATCAGAATTATCCATTTCTTTTACATTAATTGATAAAACAACCAATAAAACCCTGATTTTTACTGATGGAGCTACAGACCCTTTTACAATAGACCCATCTTTTGCTTCAGCAGCCAATTCACAATCCGGGTTTGACATTATGAATACCAACGGAACGCTGCCCTATGCAGATTATGATATTGGTCATACCTTTAATATTATGCCGGGAGCGGGAGGAAGTGCTCAGGGGCAGGCGGGACCTCGTCCGTGTACTGCATCTCTTAAAGCGAGAGCCTGGAGCCAATGGACGCTCTCTATGCCAAAATCTTTGTCTGCCAACCTGATCGTTCATGAAATGGGGCATCAGTTTGGAGCAGGGCATACTTATAATGCGATTGGGGGAACGCCTTCAAGTCCTACATTCTGTACTTCAGGATGGAATTCTGCCGCAGCTACAGAGCCAGGTTCAGGATCTACTATTATGGCTTATAAAAACAACTGTACCACTCCTAATGATCAAACCAATACGGGAAATAACGGTTTGAATTATTTCCATGCTAAAAGTATTGATCAGATTTTAAATACTCTTGCAGTGTCTTCTACCTGCTATACTTCTGTGGCAGTAAATAATACGCCACCATCTGCTAACCCGGGGAATACGGCTATAAGCATTCCAAAAAATACACCTTTTAAGTTAAAAGGGATCGCAAGTGATGCCGAAGATACCAACCTTTCTTATACCTGGGATCAGGTAGACGTTGCTACCGCTAATGATAAAGGAGCTTTTGGAAGTACTATTAACGGAAGTGGTGGATATTCTGCAGTCAACAGTACTACAGCGCCATTGTTCAGATCTGAGCAGAGTACAACGACTACAGAACGATATTTCCCAAAAATGAAATTTGTTCTGAATAACCAGAATAATCCTCCTGTGAATGAAGCAGAGGCACTTCCTTTGGTAGCAAGAACCATGAAAATGAGATTTACTGTAAGAGATAACAGTGTGATTTCAGGCGGGGCTGATTCTGATCAGGTTACAGTGACCGTAACTGATCAGGGACCTTTAGCGGTGACCTATCCTAATTCAAATGTGACAGTGAATGCTGAAACCAATATCAATGTAACATGGGATGTAAACCAGACCAATGTTCTGAAGAATACAGTTAATGTTCTTCTTTCTACGGATGGAGGAGATACTTTCCCTTATGTACTTGCTTCCAATGTTCCTAATAATGGGACAGCAGCGGTAACTTTGCCATATGTTCCTTATACGACTAAAGCAAGAATTAAAGTTACGGCAGTAATCAATGATTATGCAGAGTTTTTTGATGTTTCCGATACTAATTTTATTATCAGTTCCAACTGTAATGCTTTCCAAACCATTATGGTAGACAATCCGAAAGTGGTAACAGCAATACAGGGAAGTGCACAGGCTAACCTTAATCTGGTACCACAAACCCCATCTAATGATACATATAATTCTAAAACATTGACTTTCGATGCTGCGAATATGACAGCCAATAGCTGGTATATATTTAATCAGGCACAAACAGCTCCTTATCTGCTTAATGCAAGCTCAAGTATGCTGACTTTAAAATTCAAAGCAACAGAAACAGGAAGCTATACATTAAGTTATCCTTCTCCAAGTGGTGTAGCTATTACTTTATATAAAGGAACTCAGACAGGAACAGCTAATTTCCTGACTTCAAATGCTGTGTATTCAGGAACAGGAACCAGCTTTACTTATTACAGAACATTCACTGTAACTTTAGAAAAGGGCGTGGAGTACTTCATGACTTCAAGAAATCTGAGCAGTACTCCTGCAGGATCAAGTGTTGTGGTTAGCATTAATGGACCTGGACAATTCTATGATACTGTAAGTCTACCTGCAGGCGTTAGTTTTACTTATGCAGCTATTAATACAACAACCAATACAATCATTGCTACAAGTTCAACAGGTAACTTTACGACTTTACCTGTAGGAACATATACGGTACAGGGTATTTCGTTTACAGGAGCAGAAAGTGCTTTACTTAATAAGACTATTGCGGAACTTAATCAGGCAAAAGTTTGTTATCAATTAAGCAGAAACAATATTACTTTAAATATTACTTCTGTATTAAGTACCAAAGAGCTTTCTAAAAAGCCAATTGGTTTGGTCCCGAATCCGGTAAAAGATTTTCTTCAGGTATACAGTGATGAGAAAATCACTCATTATGAAATTTATGATGCATCGGGAAGATTAATGGAGAGTAATACGATGAATAATTCAGCTATTAACTTCACTAAGTTTAAAACCGGTGTTTATATGTTAAAATTATTGAATAATAAAAAACTGATTCATCAGTCAAAAGTTATTAAGAAATAATCGATACTATATATTTAAAGGGAGCTATATCATTATAGCTCCTTTTTTGTATAGAATTTGTATGAGTATCTATAAAATACTATTTAAGAAGATGAAAAACATTATACTATTTCTGCTTTTTATATTGTTTTGTAATGTAGCGGGACAATCCCGAAGCTTTACATTTGATTTTAATCCTAAAAAATTTATAAAAGAAAATAAATTGAATAAGGGAGGAACAAAAGAGGTTATTTTTAATTTATATGATATCAATGGTAAGGAAACAAAATATATAACGACAGACAGAACATCCGAAGCATTGAGAAAAAATGAAATATACAGTTTTAAAGGGAGATCTGAAGATGGTACAAAGCTTATTACTTTGACTATTGCTTCCGGTAATTTAACAGGAGCTTATATGGAGAATGGAATCTCTTATTTTATTGAGCCACTGGAAAAAAAATGTAAAAAGAAATATAAGGTATATATCAATTCAGGAAAAGATTTACAGGTCGGGCAGCCTAATGATGCTATTAAATAAATGCACTATTTGCTGATATTGTATTGAGTTATCTGTTTCATAAGAACGATTTTCTTTTTACATTTACTCTATGAAATTTTCATTCAAAAATGATTATTCTGAAGGATGCCACCCAAATATCTTACAGGCTCTTTTACAGCATAATCTCGAACAGCAGGCCGGATATGGAGAAGATGAGTATTCATTAAGCGCTAAAACATTAATTAAAGAAAAAATCAACAACCCGGATTCGGAAGTCTTTTTAGTTTCAGGAGGAACGCAGGCTAACTTAATTGTTATTTCTGCGATCTTAAAACCTTATCAGTGTGTGATTTCTGCCGCTCCCGGACATATTCTGAATAATGAGACCGGAGCTATTGAAGCTACAGGTCATAAAATACTGAGCATTGAAACAGCAGACGGCAAAATAAGACCATCGGACATTATCCCAATTTTAGAAGGACATAGTAATGTACCGCATCAGGTAATGCCTAAAATGGTGTATATTTCCAATTCTACAGAGCTGGGAACAGTCTATCAGGCGAAAGAACTGGAAGAGCTTTCAGCATTTTGTAAACAAAATAAACTGTATCTGTTTATGGATGGAGCAAGATTGGGACACGGCTTAACAGCAGAAATCAGTGATCTTACCCTGGAAAAAGTAGCGGCTCTGACCGATATTTTTTATCTTGGAGGAACCAAAAACGGAGCTTTAATAGGTGAGGCAATCGTGATTAATAATCCTGTTCTTCAGGAGGATTTTGCTTTTAATATCAAACAGAAAGGAGCATTGCTGGCAAAAGGAAGACTGTTGGGAATTCAGTTTATGGAACTGATGAAAGATGATTTGTATTTTGATCTTGCAAGACATGCCAATCAGCAGGCAATGAAAATTAAGAATGCACTGCAGAAAAAAGGAGCTGCATTTCTCTCAGATACTTACACCAACCAGATTTTTCCTATTTTAAGTAATGATCTTATTAAGGTTTTGTCGGAAAATTTTGATTTTTTTGTATGGAAAAAGATTGATGAAGATTCTTCAGCCATTCGTCTTATTACTTCTTGGAGTACGGGAGATGAAGCTGTGAATCGTTTTATTGAAATTATTGAACAGAATTAGCATAAAAAAACAGCCTTGAAAAAAGGCTGTTTTTGTTTTTATGATGAATTATTTTTTCAAAGCTTCGCTAACAACTTTACAATCTGCAGGGTTGAGTTTCTGTCCGTCTTTATAGCTTACTTTTTTATCGTCAGCATATTTGGACTGCCCGTCTTCATCTTTATGATCTCCAATACCTTCTGTCAAAGCATTGTCTTTCTGCAGGAAGTAGATATCTCTTTTGCTTTTTTTACCTTCAGAACTGAATTCGTAAGTCAGTTTCAGGGTGTCTCCGGATTTGAAACCGGTTACATCTCCTTTTGAGCTGTCTTTTTCGCTGTTTTTATAAGATAATTTTCCGGTGATTGTTCCTAGGTTGTCATCAATAGAAGCAAAAACACTGTCTTTTCCTGTTACTCCAATATAACAGAAAGATTTTGGTCCAAGAGTATCAATTACAGGTTCTTGCACAGCAATGGTGTCTGCTTCTACTTTGGGAGCCGGAGTTTCAGTTTTCTTATTACAGTTGATTAAAAAAGCTGATACAGCACCCAATAAGATTAATTTTTTCATATCCTTAATTGTTAAAATCAAATTTTTACCTTTCAAAAATAACAATACTATTTATATATTAAAGAATATTGTTGATAAATAAGAATAATTTTCAACGGTCTTAAAAATGATAAATGTTTTTAGGCACGAAAAATGATTTACCTTTTAAAATTGATTTTAATGAAAAAGATTACTAAAGTGCTGGGATTGGGATTATTTATTTTAGGTTTACAATTTGCAACAGCACAGGCTCCTCAAAATTACATTTATACTTCGTCGGGAGACCTACACGAAATTGAAAAGATGATCACGAGGGAAGATATTAGCGGAGTCCAGATTGTCTACAACTGGAGGACTTTGGAAAAATCAAAAGATGTGTATGATTTTTCTGTCATTGAGAAAGACCTGAGTTATCTTACGAGCCTTAATAAAAAACTATTTATTCAGCTTCAGGACAGATTCTTTGAGCCACAGGCAAGATATATTCCTGATTATGTTTTGAATGATAAAGAATATACAGGTGGGCTGGTTCCTCAATATGATAATCCGGGTGAAAATAAACCTGTTGGAAGCGGGTGGGCTACCCAGCAATGGAATCCAGCTGTCCGAATGAGATTTCAAAAGCTGATAGGAGAACTGGCAAAGAAATTTGACGGAAAAATTCAGGGAATTAATCTTCCGGAAACTGCTATAGATATTGACATGAAAAAGGATAAAACAGGATTCAGTTGTGATCGTTATTTTGAAGCAGAATTGGAAAATCTAAAGTTTACGAGAAGTGCTTTTCATGATTCTTACGTATTGCAATATGTGAATTTCTTTCCGTGTGAATGGGATAATGACCATCAATATATGTCCAGACTGTTTGATTTCGCTTATAAAAATAATATAGGATTGGGCGGACCTGATATTGTTCCGAATAAAAAAGGACAAATGAAAAATTCTTATCCTTTTTTCAATCAATATAAAGGAAAGCTTCCTTTGGTCGCAATGGCGGTTCAGGAGCCGACCCTTACGTATAAAAATCCTAAAACTAAAAAACCTTTTACCAAAGAAGAATTTACAGAATACGCTGAAAATTACCTTGGCGTGAAAATCATATTCTGGAGCGTGGAATCTCCCTGGTTGAGAGATTCCAAATAATAATTCTCCTTTATATTTTTAATACTCCTCTGAAACCTCTCGCTGCATAATAAGAATCTGCGCCATTGTGGTAAGTAAATACGGTATTGTATCGTCTGTCGCAGAAAATAGCGCCTCCCAATTCACGAATTTGCTGAGGTGTCTTGATCCAGCTTGAGGTTTTCTGATCAAATTTTCCCAGTTCCTGAAGATGGCGGTATTGTTCCTCTGTCAAAAGTTCAATACCCATTTCAGAAGCGGTATCAATAACATTGCTTTCGGGTTTATTGGCTTTTCTGGAATCCCAGGCCTGATAATCATAGCATAGGCTTCGACGTTTTGGGCTTTCCGGAGAACAATCGAAAAATGAATATTCATCTGTTTTTTTATTATAATCTACGACATCGGGTTCGCCTTCTGTAGTTTCCATTTCATGTAAAGACCAGAGTTTTTCAGGGCTGGCTTCCAATTTTTGCTGGATTTTTTCCCATTTCAGATCTTTATGACGGGACATATTTTTTTCAAAACGGACTTTTAGTGTTTTTAAAAGCTCGTTGGTTTGTTCCTGAGTAAGCTTCTTTTTCATGTCAAATTTTGTTTTGTAGTTTGTTGTGCTGTATTGTTGGAAATCGCAAGACGCAAGTTTTGCTGATGAGGTTTTGTTTAAGGCGCGGAGATTTTATCTTAGATAAAATTTCTGACTTTTGATATTAAAAATTATTAATCAATAATAATGATTTTTCTGTCGGCAGGTCTGAAATACCAGGAAATAAGAACCAGCACGAATAATAATACTGCCGGAAAAGTTCTTCCTGCTGTGTCTCCAACGATCAGATGGGAAATTACAGCTCCTGACATGACAAAGAAAAATCCTGCATACGCCCATTCTTTCAACAGCAGGCGCTTAGGAATTAAGATAGCAATAACGCCCAGAATTTTCCATACTCCGATGATGGTCATCAGATAAGAAGGGTAGCCAAGATTGGTAAAGTTGAGCAATTCATCTTTACTTTTCATGAGTTGTACAATAGCGGTGGAAACCATTCCCAGCGCCATCCAAAGGGTAAATATCCAATAGATGATCTTTGTTCTTTTTTGTGATGGTTGTGTGTTCATGATGAGGTTTTTTATGGTTAATCGTTTAATCCTATTCCGTCCATGATTTGTGGAATGCATTTTTCGATCCGTGCTTCACGGGTTTTGGACTGTTTTGCAGAGGAAAAGTGGAGTAGGTAGGCTCTTTGTCTTCCTGGAGTTAATGCTTTGAAAGCTTCTTTTAATGCAGGATCCTGATCCAGTTTACTTTGAAACTCTTCTGCCATTTCAAACTCTTTTGTTTTCTTCATTTCAACTTTAGCTCCTGATTCTTCAATTTCAACAGCTTCAAACATATAAGCCTGAAGAATTTTCTCCAAATCATTGATTTGCTCTATATCCGTAAAACGAATCTGTCTTGCTGCCTGAACATTTTTTGACTGCTGAATCAGAATGTGATCAGGATCTTTCATCAAAGCTCCTTTAAAGAAGAGAAGCGCACAATATTCTTTAAAACCGTGGATCAGGAAAATATTTTTTCCTTCATAAGTATAACAGGGACAGCCCCATTTTAAATCTTCTACAAGCTCAGTGCTTAGGGCAATGGTTCTCAGCTTTTCAAATTCTTTTTTCCATTGCTTGGCGTCGTTAAAGAAAAAATTAACTTTTGGATTCATGTGTTTTAATGTTTAATATTCAAGGTTCAAGGTTGGTTTTCCTTTCACTAATAACTGACGATTCACTTGCAAAGCAAAATTCACTATTGACATTGATATTCATAATTTGAACCTCACTGCCATTGTCTCTTATCTCTTATCTCTTATCTATCACCTATTATCTGCTACCTGCTACCTAATAATTCCTGCAAACGGTTATGCGCCATATTAATACCCTGTGCGAAAGGCATTTTCAGATGCTGGTCTCTGATGTCTGCAGATTTATAAATGGTTTGAATGGTAATTTTACTCGTTGTATCTGTCAATTTCTCAAATTCTAAAAACTCAATCTGAGCCGGAAATGGAGTGTTTTCCATCTGGAAGGTTCTTATAATTTTCTCATTCTGAACAATATCATGAATGGTTCCATTGGCACTGAAAACCACATCGCCCTGCGGGTTTGAAGTTTCGAAACGGTAACTTCCATGCTGTCTGTTTTCGAATTTGGTTACTTTCGTTCCCATCCATTGCTCGAAAAATTCAGCTTCTGTATAGGCTTTGAAAAGGAGTTCTACAGGAAGATCAAATTCTCTGATAATGAAGATTTCCTGTTTTCCGTCTTCGGCCTGGATTTTTGTTTTAAGTTCCATATTTTGAGTTTTGTTGAGTGGGAGGGTTTTAGAGTAGGAGAGTTAAGGTTCGGGATGCGAGATCCGGGTTTTTGTGTTTACGAGTTTCTAGTTATTTTAAATTGCAATTCATTTATCCAATTCATCTCGAAACTCAATACCCCGAAACACGTATTTCGCCTCACGCTTCTCTTTTCTGATACGCTTTCATCACACTTTCCAGTTTGTTGAATTTTTCGTCCCACATTTGGCGGAAAGGTTCTATAAAATCGGCTATTTCTTTCATTTTATTGGGATTTAGGTGATAGATAACTTCTCTGCCGTTTTGTTCAGATCTCAGCAGTTCACATTCTGTAAGGATCTGGAGATGCTTTGAAACGGTAGGTCTTGCCGTATCAAAATTGGAGGCAATGGCTCCAGCTGTCATCGACTGTGCTGCTACCAACATCAATATAGATCGTCTTGTAGGATCTGCTATCGCCTGAAATACATCTCTTCTTAAATTCATCGTGTAGTTATTTGACTACAAATATATGTGTAGTTATTTAGCTACACAAATATTTTATAAGAAATTTTTGATTTTAATAAAGAAAAGCTCAAAAATGTAGGAAAATACACTTTTGAGCTTTATAAATTTAAATTTTGAATAAAGAAGTATGCTTATGATCTTACTTCCAGATCTTCAACGATATGTATGGCTTCCTGCAGATAGAGATCTTTTTTCAGGTTTTTAACCCATACTTCAGATTTATTTTTGAAGGCTGCATCAATTTTCTCTCTTTCAATATCCTTCGGATATAGGGTGAATTGAAGTCCGCTTTCTAATGTTTTTAAAACTTTGAATTTATCATCCTCAGTTTTTCTCTGCTTCATCAGATCGCTGTATTTTTGCATGCTCAGAGGTACTGTTTTTTGTTTACCCAGATTTTCTCTCCATTGGGCATATTCAAGTAACAATTTATAATTATCGTTTTTAGAAATTCTTTCTTCACTTACTTTCTGCAAAGCCTGAATATTGAGAAAGTTTCGTTTGTTGAAGCTTGTTCCCGGTATTTTATCCCAGGCTAATGCATAGTCATCATATTTTTCACCTATATCCGCATAAGAAAAAACATCTTTCATCTGGATATCTGAGCTTACCCCTTTTCTCTGGGTAGACTCTCCGGTGATTCTATAATATTTCTGAATGGTTAGTTTTATGGAACCAAAGTCTTCCTGAGTATTGAGAAACCTGTTCAAATCTACAAATACCTGCACGGTTCCTTTTCCATACGAAACAGGTGATCCCATGATAACAGCTCTTCCATAATCCTGCATTACTCCGGCTAAAATTTCTGCCGCAGAAGCGGATAATTCATTCTGTAGAATCACAAGTGGGCCGTTCCATATGGGAGCTTCATTTTTATTTTTTAAAGTGGTAATCTTTCCATTTCCATCCTTCACCTGCACATAAGGACCTGCATCCATGAAAAGCCCCATAATATCTCCAACTTCCGTTAATGAGCCTCCGGAGTTATCTCTAAGATCAAGAACAATTCCCTGGATATTTTGCTCCTTAAGTTTGATGATTTCTTTTTTAATATCATCAGATGCATTTCTGCCGTCTTTATCCTCAAAATCAGCATTGAATTTTGGTAAATTGATCAGTCCGTATTTTTTATCGGATGCATTTACGATTATACTTTTAGCAAAAGTATCTTCAATCGATATTTCTTCGCGAATCATTGTCACATCCTGAATAGTTCCGTCTTTTTTCTGTACCGTTAAAGTAATGGGAGTTCCTTTTTCACCCCTGATTAATTTTATGGCTTCGCTGGAAAGCATATCCACAACATTTACAGGATCAGTATCGGGGGTAGATTTTATTTTTAAAATTTTATCACCCTCCGTCAGTTGCTTGGTCTTCCATGCCGGAGCTCCAATGGATAGTGTGCCGATAAAGAGGTTTCCTTTTTTTTCCTGGATTACGGCTCCTATTCCGATTATTTTTCCTGTGAAGTCCGTATCAAAATCTTTCTTTCCCTGCGGTGAATAATAGTTGGTATGTGGATCAAAAATATGAGTATAGGCATTCATATATACGGTAAACCAATCCATTTTTTGTCTTTTCTTGAACCGGATAAATTTATCTTCCAGAAGATCTTTAACATTTTCTGTTGCTTTTTTTACCTTTTCATCTTGGGTCAGTACTTCAGGCTTACTGCTGTTTTCTTTGTTATCCTCCTTCTTTTTTTCTTCGCTTTTCCTGTTCATGGATTCTATTTCCTGCAGAATATTGTATTTCACATATTTCCTCCATTCATTATACTGCTGCTGCTTGTTGGCAGGCGCATTTTTCAGTTTGGGTTCCAAAGTCAGGATTTCATCTTCTTCCAGATTGATCGGTTTGCTGAAAATATCCTTGGTCATTTTATCAATTTCATCAATCCTTTGATACAATTTATCGACTGTCAGTTTATAAAAAGTCAAATCTCCGGTATTCAGATAGTCATCCAGCTTGGTTTCGTATTTACGAAACTCATCCATATCGGATTGCAGGAAATATATTTTTGTAGGATCTATTGATTCAAAATACTGCTTATACACTTCTTTTGAATACGCATCATTAATAGGTTTTGGGCTGTAATGCAGATAAGACAAAATATTCTTTGTATTGACCATGATGATCTGCATCTTTTCTTCTTCATTGATGGGAGGACGAAAACCGAACACACAAAATGTAAGCGGAAGAAGAAGTAAAAAACGAATGGTTTTAAAATTTTTCAACATATATATGATTGTGCTTTTAATTGAAAACTATACTTGTTTTGTTGTTATTAATGAATCTATTTTCAATTTTTTGATTAAAAATAGTAGTAAACAAGAGCTTTCAATGTGCTTTTATAAAAATCATGTGAATGTATGAAAAATATTGATAATAAGTAGTTGTAGAGTAGGATTTTAAGATAAGTTTATGGTTTGTATTCTTTAAGTTTATAATTTTAATTATGACTGGCATAAAAATACATCCTCTTTCAACAAATAATAGAAAAGAGGATGTAAAATTAATAAAGTGATTTTTAATTTACCATCTATTTCTAATATCTGCAAATTCTTCTTTATTTTCCGCTATTGCTTTCCAATCATTTATTATTTGAGGTATGCTTAAATTGTCTTCAAGGTTTTTCTTATATATACTACTTGCTAATTTGATTGATTTTTGTTTTAATAATAAAAAATCATCAATACTTATTTTATCATCAATTGAAAGATGTAAAACATATTGCAAAGAATCATATAACTCTTCTTTAACAGAGTTTGAAACTATATTGCTATGATTGATAAAATCATCAAAAATATCAAAAATATCTCCTAATAAATCTAGCATTTTCCATTGCAGAGGCACCGATAAAATATCTATTAGACGATTTATGAAAAAAATATCATTTACATATGAACTACAATGGACTGCTAGTATTACGGAATTTAATGCATCTAATAAAATTCTTCTATTATTTGATCTTAAACCTTTTTTAAGATCTGATAAATAATTTTCGTAATCATTGTAAAAATTAAATACAACTTTTATCCTTAAAACGGGAATGTTATTAGACTCTAATTCTTCAGATATAATTTTTATTTTATGAATAGTATCATTATTGAGATCATCCTTATAAAAACCTAAAACTCTAGAAATTATATCAGGTAATTTATTAAATCTACTCACAAATTCTTCATATATACTACCACCAAATCCCTCATCTTTATATTTTTCATCGAGAAGATAAAACTTATCTAATTTCCACCACGTTTCACATTTAGCTAAAATATTTTCTAATTCTTCAATACTCCAAACAACACCATTATCATTATTTATTGTTTTTGAACCATAATAAAGCTCTTCAAAATATCTATCATTTCCTCTTGACATTCCAATTCCTTTTTCTGTTCTTTGTTGTTGAATATTAAAGTTAGCATCATTGATGTATTTTTTAAATCTTCCTTCTGCATTTCTATTCTTTGGTTGAGGCCAATTGATGAAAGCAAAATGATAATAAACTGTATTTTTTGGAAACCCAAATGTTTCATCTGTTTGGCTCCAAATTGTATTAAATAATTTTTGAGATTGGGTTTTGTTTAATTGTTTACAATTGTATAAAAATATCAATCGTTTCATAGCATTTTCTCTAATACCTTTTTCTCCTTTAATTTTTTCAATTAAATCTTCAAAAATTTCTTTTTTAAGTTTTATTTCATATTTTATCTCAGATTTATTAATGAAGTCAAATGGTTCTTGCAGAGTATATGAAATAGCCAAATCTGAATCTATTATAGGAAATTTCAACAAAATTTCCATTGTTTTATTCAATAAATTCTTACTGCTCGAATTAATTAAATTACTTAATAATTTATCTGTTTTTGGTAAATCTAATTCTTTAATATATAAGTCCAAACATAGTTTATAGATGTCTAATTTTAACGAATCATTACATTTTGTACAAAGCCTTGAAAGTAAATAAGGTACTTTACGAATGAATACTT
The DNA here is from genome assembly GCF_050753305.1 of Chryseobacterium sp. 'Rf worker isolate 10'. Classification (NCBI taxonomy): domain Bacteria; kingdom Pseudomonadati; phylum Bacteroidota; class Flavobacteriia; order Flavobacteriales; family Weeksellaceae; genus Chryseobacterium; species Chryseobacterium sp. 'Rf worker isolate 10'. The sequence continues at coordinate 1,463,054 of NZ_JBOZOF010000001.1, read as the reverse complement.
TCGCAATTGGATTTGACTGTTCTGGTAAAAGCTCATAAAATTTTCTGATATATTCTTCGGTATATAAATCTATTATGGACGATGATAACTTAAGTAGTTGTATACGATCAAAAACTGTATCAACAATTTTTTCATCTCTGCATCGATTTACTATTGCAATTCCCCATTGTGGTGAAACTAGCTTAATTCTTTCTAAAGCTCCATTAATTGTTTTGTCACTTAAATTTAAACGAGATAAGCTTAATGGGATGGCTAATTCTTCAATAAAACGTAAGAAAGTATATGCTGTTATAAAGTCTTGTGACGATCTTCCAAGAGTAAATGAACGTGTAACTGTACCTATTTCAAAATCGTTATTATTGGAAACGTTGTTTTTTTGAAAATATGGTTTTTGTAACATTAGATCAAAATACTTTTGTTCTCCCCATGGATCACATTTGTATTGTAGTACATCATTCCAACGTTCTTTATAATCATTATTATTGATTTCACCTTTTTCAAACTGAAAGTTTCCTTGCAGTATGTTTATTAAAAACATTGTATATGATTCCAATGATACCCATGTATAATCATCTTCTTGTAGTGATAAATGAAGTTTCTTCCTGATTTCCAGAAGACTTGTATTTAAAAGCTTTAGAGCTACCTTTATTTGGTCAAATTCACCTAATAACATTGCGCGTTTGATATTCCAAAATATAGAAATATTATTTTGCGACCACTCATCTAATATCCTTCTAACTTCATTAATATTCAGTTTAAACAGAGCTCTCTGTATCTGCTCGTAATAGAAAAATGATAATTGATCAGATGACAATTGATTTTTAATTGAATTAAGTGTATTGTATGTTTTATCCCATTCCTGATCAAAATTTTCTTCTCTATAAAATCTTAATAATGATAAGGATATTTGTTTCCAGAAGTGTTGATATTTACCTTTGTCATTTTGATTCAATTTTTTTTCTAGAATATTTATCTCTCTATTTTCAGATATATTTTCAGGAAATAGATTGTACTTATCTAATATTTTTTGAAAACAAGATGCCATATCGTTATAAATTGGAAATAAGCATTTTTCTAATCTCCAGTTTAATTCATAGATATACTCTAAGTCGTCAAATTCTTTAAGGTTCTTAAAAACATAAATACTTACACTATGCATTTCAGTAAACATCCATAATTTCTCTCGTTGTGCTTGAGGCAATATGAACCAGTTTGGATATTTTTCTCTACAGTTACGCCATTCTTGAATTAAAGGTTTAAAATCTACTTCTTCATGTAAACTCTTGTATGTTTTTAAATCTTCTGATAGAGGCCAACCTAAATTATCCCGTCTAAATTTTTGATTTTCTAAGTATTCAATAAATATTTCTATTCCTTTCTTGTGATCTCCATTTACAATTGATGAACCTGATAGATCAACAGGTATTATATTTTTGCTATTTAATAGTGCTTTTTGTGATTCTGGTAGATTTAAAACTCCCACTAAATAAATTTTGGAAGTGTTATTTTTTCCCATATTATCATTAATCCATCCTATCCATTGTTGGAAATTTGGATCATCACCAGAAAATCCCAACAGGCACATAGTATTTTCTAATAAAGACTGCTTTACAGTATTGACAAAAGGAGCTTGTTTATTGGGGTAGTTTCTATAATCTTCTTCAGTTATTATAAATGGTTTTTCTGAAGGTAAACTACCATGTAATTTAACTATCCTTGGCTTACTAGAATGGCTTAAATCATTTTTATTAATAACAACATTATATCTTCTTGATGTAATATCTTTAGAGCTCCTTTCTAGAAGTGTATCATAATTAGTAGTAAATACATCTGTCCAAGGTAGCTCCATTATTTTTCTATGTAATTCGGATGGTTCATACTCCTCATCCGCAATTTTTTTTGTAATAAACTGTTCTAATGATGGTCTACCAAATGTGACTTCAAATTCTTCAGCAAGTTTTAACAAACTTGTATACTTTATATCTTCTGGTTTTTTTGCGTAAAGCTTTTCATAAAAAGTATCACCTAATTCCGACCAATTTGGAGGCTTCTTTGTTGGATATAATGTATTAAGTGCATTTTTGCTAAAACCGGCACCAATCATAATAGAGGCATGCCCAGACCATAATCGTTCAGCTATTTCAGCAAAATATATTTGGATATTAGGAGATAATTTTTCAATCATACTTTTCTTAGTATTAAAGTTTTTCCTCTTTCAAAATAAAAAAGAAAATTGGTGATAAAAAATCGTTTTGTAGGTATGATGTATTTGAAGTTTCCAACCTTTTTATTGTTCCTTCTCAATCAACCTCTCCAACTTGTCAATCATTTCCTTCTGCTGCTGAAGCATACGCTCATAAAGCTCAACCATCTTATCAAGAGGATTGAAAGTGAAAGTAGGTTGAACATTCACACCATTTGAGTGGTCATGTGTATTGAAGGTATTAGAAATAATATTCACCGCCTGTTCCTCATCAAAATTCTCAATCGCTTCTGCAGGAACTTTCAGAATTTGAGCTACCTGCGCCAGAATATCAGATTCTACTGTTTCTTTTTGCTCTAAAAGGGAGATTTTCTTTTGGTTCCAGTCATCGCCCAATTCAAAAGCCAATGCTTCCTGTTTGATCCCCAGCATTTCGCGGAAACGCTTTATATTTCTACCCTGATGTATTTTCTTATTTTGCATATCTGTGTAACTCATAATAACAAATATAAAGCTTTAGAACAAAAAAATAAAGCTCTGTTTTAAAATAAATACTATTCTAAAATATCTCTCTTTCAGAATAAATTATCCTTTCCTCAACTGGCATATCCTCCTGATTATGTTTTCATTTGTTGAAAAATAACAAATATGAAAAGAAAAATAAGAATGAACCGCAGCAAATATAATGAACTGCGCAATCGTAACCTTACGGTTTCCCTCAAATCGTTTTCAAGAGCGTATGGCAAAATAGTGTACTTCCCGGAAATAAGAATAGCAGGGAAGTGGGTAGAGCAATGCGGCTTTCAGGCAGGAGAAAAAATACTGGTTACCGTATGCAGAAACCAGATTATCCTGGAAAGAGAAGTGGATTATGGGGGATAAATATTTAGCAAATATAAAATAGTGAAAAAGAGCAATGTAATTGCATTTCCTCCTGTATTACTGAATTAGGAGGTAGATAAATTTCTCTATATCGAGAATAATTTTTTATATTTGAAAAATTAATTATAATATTTAAAAAGTGAAGCACAAATTGAGAAAGTGTATTTACGTCCTATTTCTAATAATAGGACTTTCTTCTTGTAGGGAAGAGGAGACAGCATTAGAAAGTAAAAAGCAAGAAAAAACATTTAGACTTTTTAATAAAGAAAGTTATAAACAATCCAAAATATCTAAAGAAAACTCTTTTTTAAGCAAATCTTATGCTTTAGATTTTTTACAAGCTTATTACTCTTATGATCTAAAAAATGGGACAAACTACACAGGACTTAATATAAAATCATCAATTTCAAATTCATACATTAATTTCATAGTACATTCTCAAATAATTGAAGATAAAGAAGGGAATTTATATATGTATTTTCCGGTAATGAAGAATGAAAAAGTTTCTGATATTTATTTCTCTTCTATTAACAAAGAAAATACTATTCTAGGATTATATAAGCTAAAAAATACTATCCCCGAATATAATGATATATTTTCAGCATTTGAGATAGCATTTAATCGTTCTAATAGGAACATGTTTTCTAGAGGTCAAGGAGTTACAGATATTGAGGAAGTTGTAATTACAGGTCCTTCAAACCCTTCAGATGATATGGGGATAATAGGTCCGGGACAATGCGAAATGTATGGGCAATGTAATAATAGCGGAGGTGGAAATGGTTCTTCTGGAGGCTCTGGCGGAGGCGGAGGAACTGGAGGAACGACTGCAACAGCTGGAGCGGCGGACGGAATACTTGAAATTCCTTCAGCGAGAGAATTAGCATGGCTATTAATAAATACATCTGCAGCTGAAAGAGATAAAATGAGGGATAATGTAAAAAAAGCCAATCTTTATGCAAATACTCAGCCAGGGTTCCATAATGGTCTTGGTGATGCTTTAAGACATTCTCTATGGTCTGCTTTAGATGCTGCCGATTTAGGATTGAATAAAGCCAAAGAATTTCATACATTGCATGAAACGGCAAATCCGGCTTCCGACGGTTCAAATGCTATGGATTTACACAATAATCAATGGGGATTTAATTGGTATTCACAGAATGGTAACCCGGATAATAATATAGATAAGTTTCTTTATGATTTTTTCGCAGCAGTCAATAGCGGACAGATTCAAACTCAACCTAATCAATAATGAGAAATAACGTCAGTACCAGATCCATATTTTTTGTATTACTATTCTTTCTATTTTCCTGTAAAGGACAAAATAATCCGGAATGTTTAATAAAACTTAAAGAAAAACTGTCTCCAAAAGTAAATGCTGAAAATAAAATTGGAGAAGTGATTAATTTAAAAGAAGATACTCAATGTTTTGATTGGGATTCTTTACTTATTATGATGCCAATTTCTTTAAATGAGGAAGCGGAAAAAGAGTTAGGAATGAAATTACCTATAGGTGATGATTTTACCTGGGAGTCTGATAATACCTCAATGTTTTTATTTGTTAAGAATAAAAAAGTTGTTTATTCTATGCTTCAAAAGGCCACTGTAGACAGAGAAACTTATGATGCAGCTCAATCAATAAAAGCTTATTATTTTCTTAATTTACTTAACTCCTATGGAAAAGGAAAGTACTATGTTATCATTCCAAAAGAGAAGGCTGTATTTGAAACTTATCCTATGGTATATCATGATAAGAATGGTAAAGAAATGAGCAACCCTAAGTTTGGCCTTGGTGTAAAAATTAAAGGAAACTAGAATAGTAAATGAAAATAGACTTCAATTTCTAAAAAGAATAATAAAAAAATCCTGGATTAATGATCCGGGATTTTTTTCTATTTCCTTAATTCAAATATTTTATTAGAATTTTAAGCGCAAAGTTTTAGAGGAAGGCTTTTATATTTTTAGGGAGCTAAGATTGGCAAGTGAACTTGCCTGAGGAAGCGCGATATGGATAGTTTTTCTTTATTGTTTTATAAAAACTCCGATGTATTTTCCGCTGTATCTTACTACAGAAGTCTTAATCTTTTTCTTATTACAAAAATCCTGATACGCAGAATTGTCACCAATATCATCACTGATAAATACTGCTCCGGGTTTCAATCTTTTATAAATTTGATGATAAGCCCACATTCTTCCGTAGTAACTTTTGTCAGAATCATAGTGGAAAACATCAAAAGAGGATACTTTTTTAAAAATTTTAGGCAGAGATTCTCTGTCTGCAAAACGGAATAACTTCCAAAACTTTTTAAGGTTTTCAGGAACAACATATCCTACATAACGGTCACCATCCTGAGCAAGATAAGGCATATCTGAGCTATATAGCGTGCCATTTCTTTTTTTAAGGGAAAGCAGTATGGCTAAAGAAGACCATCCGTAAGCTACACCAGTTTCAAGAACGTTTTGTGCTTTGGTGAATTCGCATGCATAGTAAATAAGCTCCAGTGCGCCGGGACCACCCATTGTAATAGGGCATTCTTTTTCTTTTAAGTTTGCTTTTTCCAGAGTATCAGCATATATTTCTCTGAAATGATCTGTATCCATTGAGAAAAGTCTGGAAACAGCCTCTTTTTGAGATACCGCTATGGATGCAGCCCAGGAATTTGTTTTTGCCTTTCCTTTAAACGGGCTTCTTCTGTTGATCGTATTTTTAATGATTTTTCTGCCCAGTTCAGGATAAAGAGCAGGTCTTTTAAGATAAGCTACAAATGTTTTAAGAACTGTTGACATGTGATTGATTGTATTAAAGTTACAAGACAAATGTATTTTATTAAAAACCATATTGCATTGAGATAACATTAATTTTGAAATCAAATTTGTTTATAATTTTTTAATGATATAAACGGTAATTAGTCAACAATAAATTGTATTTTCTGATGTAAATGTAAAATTTTAAAAGTATGATTTGATTTTTTTAATGAGTTAATGATAAGCACGCAAACTTGCCTGATGGAGCGGATGGTAGTCTCTTGCAGATTTAGGAGATTGCGCAGATTTTTTTGGATATGATAATCTGCGATATCTGTTTGATCAGCAATAGATTATTTTTTGAACCATTAAGGAGGACTTAAGGTTTTAAGTAAAGTTAAGATTCAAATCAATTTGAGTGAAGCGTTCTGCTTTTTGAATATCTCTAGATATTTAATTAATATTCTTAACAGCTTAATCTTTTCTTAATAGTTCAAATTTTCATTACAGAAATACCTGTTTTTCAATTGTTTAATGTTGTAGTTGTTTCTTTATATGTAAGGACGAGTTTTTGTTTTTTTCTTTACAAAAATGTCTGTCCAAAAATATATGGAGTACGGTTATAAAAACGGCGATTCTTTTCTGCTTTTTCATTTGGGTAGGTATTGTTTTTTATTAACACACTAAAGAGTGTGCTGTTTATTGATTGCAAATGTATACAATAATTGTATAAACAGAAAGATAAATCAGGCTAAATTATTTTAAATAATTGTTAATTGTCTATTGCCGTCAAAAGCTGTACTCAGGAAATTCCTTTATCTTTGTGGTCTCGATGTTTTCTATACATTAATCCATATTATTTGAAGATGAAATTTTTACTAGACCTTTTATTCCGTGTTTTCCAGCTTTTTACAGAACCTTATTTTTTAGTATTTCTTGCGATAGTTATGATAACCTTATTAAAAAGAAAAAATAAGCGCAAAAACCTTAGGATAGGAATTGGTGTATTGACCGTTTTAATGATCATTTTTATTGGAAACGGCTTTCTGGGTAAACTAACTTCCGAATATTTGCAGAAAAGCTATGTGAATACTTCTAATACTAAGAATATGACTGCTCAGAAACCTGTCATTGTAGTGTTAGGTGGAGGAGTTGTAGATTTCGACAATACAGAGAAACTGCATACCATGTCTTATTCAAGAATTGTTACAGCTTATCAATTGTATAATGAATACAAGAAAAATAATCTACCCTGTAAGATATTAATTTCCGGAAAGGGAAGAGGACACAAAAGCGAAGCAGAATTGTTCAGTGAAAATTTTAAGAAAATGGGCGTGTCGGATGCTGATATCATCAAAGAAGATAAAAGCATGAATACTTATGAAAATGCAAAATATTCCAGCAAGATACTAAAGCAGATGACCCCTTCCAGTGTATATCTGGTAACTTCCGGGTTTCATATGAAGCGATCTGTTTCTCTGTTTCAGACATTTGGATTGAATCCTGTTCCACAGGCCTCAGATTTTATAGATACTGAAATAACGCTGTTTCCGAACAGCTATAATGCCGCATTTACATTTGTGATGCTGAAAGAGGTTCTGGGAATATGGCAGGTACAGCTGTATAACAGTTTGGGAATGAATGGATAGTTTTAAAAAAATAGTTATGCAAGATTAAATGAAAATGCCTCTCAAGATATTATTTTTTGAGAGGCATTTTTTATTCAAAACCGTGTGCCTGACGGTGATATTTTAGATTTGAAAGGCTCAATTTATGATTATCATGAATTAATAGATCGCCTGATAGATTGCCAATTAATTGTAAATTATTAGTAATTGAAAACATTCCTTTATCAAACATAACATGATGATTGGGACAAAGACAAATAAGGTTATCAGGATTATCATCACCATTATGAGGTTTTCCTAATGGTTTGATGTGGGCGCCTTCGGCATAATGACCTAGTTTGGTTGGAATAGAAGTCTGACAGACTTGGCATTTGAAATCATATAATTTTTTTATCTGCCATGCTATTTTTGTATCTCGTACAATCCTTAGAACTGTACTTTCTATTCTTTTTTTAGCCCTATTTGAATAATCTAATTCAATTTGCTGAATAGTCTTTTTTAATTGATTATTACCCGAATATTCTAAACGAAATCTGCAGATTTTAAAACCACTTTTACCAATTTCTTGCCAAGCATCAACAACGCTATATAATCCAGAGTAAGTATAACCTTTTGGAGGCGAAAGTTCAGACTCATGTGTTGATCCACGAATAACTCTTACAAGTAATCCTTGATCCATACTTATTAGAAGCCCGGCATTTCCTTTTTCCCATACTTGATCAGTTACCTGTTTTCCTGTATTGCCATCATTACCGCCTGATCCTGTATAAATGATTTCTTCTCCAAAATCTAAATCATCTTCGTATCCTCCTGAAAGAACGATAGCAGCAGTGCCTTCTTTTGCATTTCCGTCAATTCCTGCTGCCCAATTTCTATGAAAGCTTGTTGGCATCATTTCTTTTCTATTATCAAAATGAAAACCTTCTTCAATACCTTCAATCTCACCAAATATAATAGGTCTACTCACAGTTATTTTTGTTTGACTGCAAATATAGGATTTTGATTAAAAAAATAACTGTGAGTAGGCTATTTTTAGTATATTTTATTTATTAGGGTCCGGAATTTCTAATTTTTTTTCTTCAAAGAAATTACTGTCTGTAAAACCACAGATGAAATAATAAATACCAATCCTATATAAAAAGCAAGATTGACCTCTTTACTTTCTCCAAAAAATAAAAAGGCCATAATAATAGCATACACAGGTTCCAGATTGTAGGTTAAATTAACTGTAAAGGCAGAAATTTTCTTCAAAACTTCTGCAAACATCACATATAAGCCAACTGTACAAAAAAGTGATAAAATGCCCAAATAAGCAGTGTTTTTCAAGTCAGGGACTATGCTATCTGACTGGAAATAGAGGAGGTATAAGGGCAAAAATGCTCCCCAGCATAAAGTACCGGCAATCATCTGATAATAGTTGATCAATTTCGTGTCGAAATGGTCTACCAAACGCTTGTTATAAATAGTATAAAGAGCACCGAATGCTGATGAAAATACACCCAAAATAATTCCTAATTGATAAGAAGTATCAAAATGAAATATTAAACTAATTCCCAAAATTGTAAGCATACTAAGAAGTAATTCTGAAAGCTTGAATTTCTCCTTATCAATTACAGGCTTGAATACTGCTGTGAAAAAGCTTGTCAGGCAGTAACATACCACACCAATAGATATATTGGCATATTTTATACTGGCATAAAATAGCAGCCAGTGTAACGTAAGCAGCAATCCGGCTTTTGAAATCTTAATTTTTTCCCGAAAAGGAATATCTGTTGGAATTCTTAAGAGTTTTAAAATAAAGAATAGAATAATGGAGGAGAAGAGGAGTCTGTACCAGACTAATAAGCCTTCATTAAGAGTGATCAGTTTTCCGAATACACCTGTAAATCCGGCCAATATCACGGCCAGATGTAATAATAAATATGATTTTTTCATTAGAGAATGAACTGTAAAGTTTTGAATTAATATTTTTTTAGAATGAGAAGCATAAAGACTTTGGCCGTTAATGAGTTAACGACATGAGTAAGCTTCCAATTAAATTGAAAATATTAAGGTGCCGGAGGAGGCAGACAGTTCGCGCGGTTCATATGTATCTGTTGAATGTCAAATATAGGGAAAAATAGGTTATAAGTCTACATAAAAAAGACATTAAACTTGTGTCCATCCGGATCTGCAAACACAAAACCATAATAGTTTTCTCCAAAGCTTTCAGGCGCTGAAACAATGGTTCCTCCTGCATTTTTTACTTCTTCGGCCCAATCATCTACCTGATTTTTACTTTCCGCAGAAAGAGTGAATATAATTTCGTTAGAAGTTTGAGGATCTCCAAATTTCATACTTTTCAGGTTGTTTTCTATGACGTTTTTTAAGAAAAAATGGACAATTAATTCATTTCCTGCCATAAAAAAACTTACCAATTCATTAGAACTGTGTGGGTTGTTGGGCTTGAATCCCAGTTCTGTATAGAATTTTTCTGTGCGTTCAAGGTTGGCTACGGCCAGATTGGCCCAGATCATTTTAGGTTTCATATTATTTTATTTTTTGGTTAGAGTAAAGGTATTGTGTTTTATGATGATAAAAGCTGTCATGTGGCAAGATTTTGTATTTTTAGGAGCTAAGAGAAAATTTTTACTATTATTCTATTTAACATAATATAAGCGAAAATGAATGAGCGAATTGTAAAGAGAATCAAAAAGTTAGGAGGGTTTTGCTGAAAACTGGCAGAGCATCAGATTCGGTCATTATCTATATGACAAAGACTGGGATGACTATGGAATTGATCAATATTATGAGAACAATAAAAGTTTATATCATGATGAGCAGGAAAATTTTTATAAAAATTTACTGGAACATTATTTTTCTGACCATGAACTGCCGTACGGATAATATTTTTTCAGAGATTGGTTTTTCAGACCGTTTAAGGAAGGTACAGACGATTACGAGGAACTTGAAGGACTTGTAGAAGAATATGATGTAAAAAAAATCGTAGAAGGCAAAGAGATGGATTTCCTGATCAGAACAATCCAACAGTGTACAGTACAGATCATGAAGTTTATTTTCAGGAAATCGGTAATAAAGGAAATTTAGAAAAGTTTCTTGAGCGGCTTAACAAAAGAAGAGTTCTTAGAAACCGTTACAGCGTATTTGGCTGGAAAATTTGGGAAATAAAGCATTCTGAGGGCAGTTAATACTCTATTTTGGTACTATAATAAAATCCTATAATTTATATTATGTTAAATTGTATATTGTTTTGGTTTCACAGATTCACATAACATGTTCGATTTCATTATTTTACACTCTCTATTATTACATCAAATTTTTCAAGTAATAATAAACTCAATCCCAGGTTATGCTCAATAACTTCTAGATTTAGAAGCGGCGGATTAAGGAAGCCTTAAACCCGCCGTTTTTGTAATTCTATTTATTTAATTTTTCTAATTCAGGTAATTCTCTTTTATACTTTTCAACGTCCCAAATCAAACTCCAATTTTTAACATAATCAGAGATTGGTCCTAAGCCAACTTCTGTTCTTCTTTTATCTACATTGTCTGGATCAATTAAAGGTAAAACATAGTAGGTTTTATTATTTTGATTGATTCCTATTTGACTTCCGTATATTTGTTTTCTACCTTCTCGAATTTCTATTCTGTCAATTAACAAAGCTAAAGAACCTGAACTTGCATTTCCTTTTGCTACAGCTTCTTTCATCATGGGTAAATATTTTTTTTGCGTTTCCAAATCTGAATGTTGAATGACAAGAAATATTGCACTGTTGGCTTGTGCACCTACTTTGTCTTTACCCACCCAACCTTTTTCATCTAATATTTTTTTTACTTTTAATAAGTTAATAGAGTCTTTCTGCATTGCTATTTTCCAAAGGTCATTCATTTCTTTAGACTCTGAACCGAAATTTTTTTGAGTTTCATTCATTTGCTTTCTATATTTTTGGTCTTCTTCAAGAATTGCCAATAATTCAGTCTGCAATGGTTTGTCATAATTTGCTTCTATTAGCTCTAATTTTTTTTCTAATCTTTCAATTGTTTTCCCCCATTCTTTTTTTGAATGTAAATTTTCTAAATCAGTATCAGAATTTAAGTGCTTTAGATTTGTCCAACCATTTTCTATTGATAAGTTCAGCCATTTAAAAGCTTTTTTTGTATTTCCTGCTAAAGAAGATGCGCATGCACCATTATATAAGTGACTTGGATTTTTACTTTCAATTTTAAAAGCTTGATCATATAAATCAGTAGACATTTTATAGTCTTTTGTTTCATATAATTTATTAGCTTCACTTATTAATTTTGAATATTCTTGGGCATTAACGCTTGTGAATAAAAATAATAATAACAAAACATAAATATTGTTTCTCATTTTTTCTGTATTTAATGGTTAAATTTTAGATGTTTTTAGGTTATGTTTTTAAAATGTCTCTTAACTTTCAAATTTACGCATTGCGTCAATCTTATTTATATAACTTTCTTAAAGCCATTGTGTTACTTCATGTAAGGTCTCTTACTTGTTGAATGGGTATTCATTAATCCAATGAAAACTCCTCTTGTTTAAAGGATAATCTTCCTTTTTCTTTCTTACTGTTTTTATTTTTACAGAATCACTACCCTTATTTCCCGTAAAAATGATGCTATCTTTTTGAGCATTGTAATGCAGGTAAGCATATAGGTCTTGTTGATCTATTTTACGAAGCATAAGTATTTTTTTTTCAGTATCTAAAACACTCTGAAACGCTTTAGTACTGTCATTATTAAGAATAACAGTTGTCCGGCCTGGAGAACTGATCAATAGTTTTTTCCAGCCAATAGAATCGTTGGATGGTATTTCCTGATTGTTTATTATAAATTTATCAACAATATAGGCACCCTCCATTGGGACAACTGGAGGTTTATAGAACAGTGCTGATGACGAGCTCAATACGAAAAAAACTACTACGAGCCACTTAAGTCCAGTAACTGTAATCCTCTTCCACTTTTTGTCTGATGTTCTTTTTTGAAAGCGTAATTGTGATGGCTGATGCAAGATAAAAAAACGATATAAAGCAACTGCATCACCGCTGACAATAAAAAGACAAAACAAAACAATATGACTGGAAAATATTTTTACCGGCACATCATAAAAAAAATTCAACAGAGCCACATTGATCATCACTGTCATGGAAAAAAGAGCACCAAAAGTTTTGGTTCTTCTGAAAAGAAGCAAAAGTCCACCAACAACTTCCAACAATCCGGAAACAAATGTATAACCACTGGAAGCTCCCATCATAGTCCATACCATACCCATTGGCGACATATCTCCAACTCTTTCTTCCAGCCTGCCAATTGAGTTAGCAGGAAACTGTCCGTCGTGCAGTTTCGCAAAACCGTACGAAAGCATTATCATAGCTACATAATAACGTGCTACTACTACTGTAAACCAATGAAGATCTTTAAAGGTCCGCTGTTTTTTATCTGCAAGAAGTATAATGAGTGCAGCCATTAGAGCTAAGCCAATATTTACAATCACTACCCAATAATCTAATGTAGTATCGCCGCTGCCAGTCATCTTAATATGTTCTACCTGCGGCTGCTGAAAAACATTTTTACACAACCACAAGACTCCACTCTTATGTATTCCCTCTAAAGGTGAAAACTGGGAGGTAAAGATAAAAAGATAGATATAAGAAATAACATACAAATGCAGGAAATGCAGTACAACGTTTTGCTTTCTTTGATTGGGAAAATTGATAGATTTTGTATCCATATTAACAATATTTATTTAAGGATAGGAAAGCCGGTAAGTTTTCTTTCGTTAGTTTACCTCAATTTTATGATAAGCAATCCACCGCTTGAGATTTCCAACCATTCTTTTTAAATGATCTTCATTCAGGAAAATATTGGTCCAATATTCAAATCTGTCGCACTGAACACTTATATAATAGGTCATAATGGCTAAGCATGCGAAAGGTAAAAACTTTTTTTCTTCTTCATTGATTTTAGTTACGGTCTCATACCCTCTTATGAAGCTATTTGCTTTTTCCTTATACTCTTCTTCGTTCAAATGGGTTGTAAATAGCTGAAATAGAAAATAAGAAATATCAAAGCATAAATAACCGTTGCCACAAAAATCAAAGTCAAAAAATGTTACTTCTTTTTCATTGTCAATGTGCAGGTTATCAAACCAAACGTCGAGATGAACGGCTCCATATCTCATATTCTGATGGTCTATATTTTCCATTTTCAACGCTAAAAATTCAGAAAGGCTTTCTAAAAATTCTATTTCGCCGGTATTTTTACTATAGAACTCTTTTGTTCTTATAACAGGGTTCTTGAGCAGGTTTTGAGCATTGTAAGATATTCTCATCAGCTCGACATTTTCTGTGGATTGATGAACTTTTGCTAATGCCTGCCCAATCAGAAAGCTTGTTTTGGGTGAAAATTTTGCTGTTTTTATGCCTTTAGCAAACGAAAATAAAACGCCAAATCTTGTCCCTTCCGGAGCTTCAATTTCCTGAATGAATTTGTTTGATTTGTCAGCAATTGGAAAAGCAACCTGCCGGTCTGCTTCTTTTAGAAAATTTAGAAGTCTTAATTCTTCTTCAATTTCTAATTGAGTCCGCCAATGATGGGTGTAAACTCTAAAAACATATTTGTTTTCGCCATCATGAACAATATATAAATGGTTCATCGCAAGCCGAAATATGCTGCATTCCGTTTTATCAGTTAGTCCAAATTTTTCTTGAATAAGCTGACCAAGTCTATCAGGTGAAAGTGTACTGTTTATTGTCGGAAATTTCTCTGTCATTAATTCTCAGTTCATGGTTAGTTATAAAATCGATGCAATTTCGTTAACATTTTTTGATTTTACACCTATTAAATCTGTTTATATTAGAAATATTTCTTTATCCAACAATGATTTAATGTTAAAGTCTGTTTATTTGAAGTATACTTTGCCTGGTAAACCAATCTTAAAATTAACAATCCCTTTCTGGATATGAAAGGGATTGTTAATTTTCTTAGTTATTATTGTTAATAATCGGAGCAAGTTCTTTTTTTAATTCCTCAAACTTTTCTTTGCTCATCATATCTATTTCCACCAGTTCTTTTGCTTCTTTTAATTTTGCAATCGCTTCATCTCTGGTCATTTTTCTATTTTTTAAAAGAATTTCACCAGACTCAATCCCTAGCTCCGTATCCATGACGCTTAAATATTTATTGATTCCAAAAGCTCTATCATTTATTTCTCCCAAAACCATAACTACATACAAAGGTTTACTTTTACTGCCTCTGTGATATGTTTTTATCTCTCTGACAATAACTTTAGTATTTTTTAAGCTGTTATCTGCCATATCCTGTGCTTCACCACCCATAGCAGACATAATACTTCCAAATCCAGCTGGTCTTCCCATCTGTATAAATTCATAAGTTTTTTTTGAAGTACTTCTTGATTGTGAAATACCCCCTCTTGCTTTATTTCCATAACTCCCTGAATAAGTTCTTGTATTCAGTTCTTCAGAGGTAGGAGATCCTAATATTAAAGTATCCCCCACTTTCACACTATTTTTACTCGTTGTTATATATTCCTTAACCGGAGCACCATTTTTAATAGTTTTAAAAAAATTAATATCCTGTGTATTTTCGTATGTCAATAAATCAATATTTTCTTGAGCTTGAATATTTGCTATCGATAAAAGAATAGTAAATAAAATAATTGCTTTTTTCATAAATGTTATTTTTTTTAATATTGGATTTCAATTTTTAGTCCCCAACAAATATAATACCATTTATATATCATAAATTATATATAAAATATGGAAAATTATAAAGCTCCAAAGTACAAGGACTTTGGAGCTAATTTTATAAAGCAGCCTTTCGACTGACCTATTATTTCTTGATTATTTTAGTGAAAATACTATTCCCTTTTAATAGATAACTTCCTGATGGATAGCCAGTAAGATCAATACTGTTTTTTCCTTTATTTAAAGTCATATTTTTAATGACTTTACCGGTGATATCATATAAATAAACGTTTTCGTTTTCAGTAGACTCCACAGTTATAACTCCTGTTGTTGGATTTGGATAAGCCGGAGTTTTTGGCTTTACCGAAGCCTCTGCTGTTGACAAAAAGCAACCGGAATTATAAGAATCTCCAATAATGTTAAACCCTTTGTTAACCAATTGAGCTCTTGCCATAATGGCTAGCGGTGTAGAATAAACTAACCCCGTTGCATCTATTGTTCCAGATGTTATGGTTGAGTTTGTCCATGTAGGATTATTATTCAGTGCAACCAGAAAATTACTGTAATTCGTACATGATAACCCTGAGTTTTTAAAGCCGAAAGATATTGAGCTCCATGCAAAGTTTTGAAGCTTGATGTTCCAGGTAGAAATATCCTGATTAAAAAGTGTAGCACCATTAAACATATTAAACCCTGCAAAATAATTGACCTTACTTACATCCCAGTTTCCAATGGGCTGATTGAATGATACCGCATTTTCAAACATATACTCAAAATCCGTTACTTTACTTGTATTCCAATTATTAAGCGGTTGGTTAAAGGCTGCAGCATTGGAAAATACATACCTGAAATTAGTGGCATTTTTTGTATTCCATGAATTTAATGGCTGATTAAAAGCTACAGCATCTTTGAACATTGCAGAGAAGTTGGTTCCAGCTGTTGTATTCCAGCCCGAAATATTTTGATTAAAGGCAGACGCATAAGAAAACATTCCACTAAAATCCGTTACATTCGCTGTATTCCAGGTTCCGATATTTTGATTAAAAAGCTTTGCTCTGCTAAACATGCTGTTCATATTTGTAATTGTGCTTGTATTCCAATTAGAAAATGAATTATTTCCAATCAAAGACGAACAATTAAAGAACATTTGAGATAGATTGTTTATTTGTGTCAGATTGGGAGTATCTGTAGCAGTTACGTTAAGATTTGGGCAGCCTGCAAATCCCGCATTAAATTGCTGAAGCCAGATAATATCTCCCCATTGGCTAATTTCGGTAAGCTTAGGATTTGCATTAGGATTGATAGAGTCTGTGCCGGCCCTGAATCCGTAAAATAACCCACTGCCATTTGAAACTTTTACTTTATAAGTGGCCTGGAGAGGATTTATATTTAAAGCGGTACCAAAAGAAATGGTAATTGGATTGTTACTGTTAGATGTCACAGAAGTCATAATTGCGCCATGCTGAGGAAAACCTACTTCTTCCCAGCTAATGGTATAACTTGTTCCGGTACCACCAAAAGTTATTGAATTATCAATGGTGCCAGTTGCGTTAGGTTTCCACAGAGTAATAAATTCATTCTGCGCATAGGAAATGAAAAATGAAAAGAGAAAAATGATTATTAGTTGTTTTTTACACATAATTTAAAAAGAGTTTTTTTTAAGGTTAAAATTTGGTTTACTAAGACAATAAATTTCCCGGGATTCTTATCTTATCTCTACTACAAAGATATAGGTGCACGGCGACAGAACTTGTCGTATTAAAAAGGTATTACTTCTTTTTTAAAGTTTTTTTTGGGTTATTTTTTATATAAATAAGCCTTGTAAAAACCACCCGAAATGGTGATTGTACTCTTTAGATTCTAAGGCTAATTTTGAGAGAAAATTATCATCATGGAAACCTTTACAACAATCAAAAACTTTCTGAAAAAAGAAAATGTACAAGCCATTCTGATCTGTTTGGTTCTTGGTGCTTTGGCATTTACTGTGCAAACAAAGTCTGTCTGCTTTATGAAAGAAGCATCTGTAAAAGTGTTGAAGCCTTTAGATTCGGCTGATTCAATTCAAAATCAAATAATTAACAGATCACTCGCCGGATCATCTGTTAAAATTTTAACTTTAAAGAACCAGTATCTGATGAGTGATCAGGTAAAAAAATATTACAGACAATTGGGAACAACGTATTATGTCAATTATTATTCATTTTCCATTTGTGCCATTGTATTTGTTACCCTGCTTACAGTTGCTGTTTTTCTTATGGTGAATAAAGGCTGGCAGAATTCAAGTCTTCTTCTTAAGACATTTTTATTGGCCAATATTATATTAGGATCTGTGTATTATTTTCTTCCTAATGTTTTGAGTAATAAGGATAATATAAATGCTAATATGCTTAAAATAAAAGAATTTCAAAAAATTCAGTCAGATATTATGAATATATCTGTCCGGGTAGATAAGCTGAATGAAAAAAAAATTGACAGTGCAATTCAAAATCATTTTAATAGGATTACAGCGAATATAGACTTTCCTACTGCTATTGATAACAGTAAGATTGATAGTAAATTTTCGAAGCTTCTGGAAACAGACAGTTATAATAAATAACCACGTTTATTGCATAAAAAAAATCTGCAGCTATCATTGGATAATAGCTGCAGAAATAAATTGATTTATATTGTGATTTTTATACCCGCTGAAATATTAATTCCAGGAAGCGGACTCAAAAATTTTAACTGAGAGTTCTGAAGTCTCGCTTCAGAATTCAGCAGATTATTTCCTATGATATAATATTCCAGGTCACCTATGCCTAAACTGTTGTCTTTATAAGCTAACCGGACATTCAGTAATGAAAATGCCGGCATAGGAAGCTCAGGATTAATATTTTTTCCTAAATATTTTTGTTTTAAATAATGGTCCAAACTTACATTAAGGCTGAAGTTCTGTATGTTTCCTTCCAGATTGAATCCAAAACGGCTTGTAGGCATATTGGGCATATAATCGCCATCACTCCATTTTCTTATGGAACTGTCGGCTACACTTATATTTCTCACCAAATCATAGTAACCGCCTATCTCCCACTTCCCTATTTTCCCCAGATCAGCTTTATAAGCGGCTTCTGCTTCAATTCCGTTGATTTCTGTATCATCAGAACGCCATTCTTTTACAAGGAAAATCTCTCTGGAAAGCCCTGTGTGAGCCAGATAAATATAATTTTTATAAAAAGTATGATACAGGTTGGCAGATACCCTAAAGTTTTGCAGATTGAAGCCTCCTCCTATTTCAACTGTATTTGCGGTTTCTTTGTCCAGCTTATCATCGCCATTTTCCTCTGTCAGAATAGCAAAATGATTGTTTCCTGAGTAGAGTTCATTCACTTCCGGTGCTCTTTCGGAATGATTGTATTGTATTTTCAGATAGGCTTTTTTGAAGATATTCCATTGTGCGGAACTATGGAATTGGTGAAGGGTAAAGTCCCTGTCACTGAGCTTTCCACCGGAAAGTCCGCGGCTTCTGACGTACTTGCTGTCTGCTTCTGCCCTGCGTTGTACATGATCATTTCTATATCCAAGATCCAGCTGAATGAAATCAAAATCAAGGTGCTGCATGGTAAAGATTCCGATTTCGCGGCTTATATTATTAGGTAAGTATCTCTGACCTCCGGTTCCTTCCATATCTCTGTATTGTACTTCAAGACCTGTGGTTCCTGTCAGGAATTTTAATTTCTGTTGCGAGATTTCCAGTCGTCCATTGTGCTGGTTTACGGCAAACTGATTGGCTCTGAAAGTATCAAGAAGTTCTGCATTTTTTGAGAATACTCCCATATAATTTAGCTTGATACTGGAAATTGGGAAATTTGTAAATCTATAACCCGCTTCAAGCATGGCTTTATGGGATAAACTTCTTATATTGATAGGAAGATATTCTATTTTTTGCTGTGGTTTTCCATGAGTATGTTTGGGGATTTTAGCAATTGCATATCCCGGAACTCCAAAATAGGAATAAGAATTCTGATAAGCTCCTCCAGCATAAAAGGATTTTCCGATATAGCTGGTCCCAACATAAAATGAGTTGCTTTCTGAATGGCTGTTTGGGATAACTCCGTCTTTTGTTTCTACATAATCCCTGATCCCGTTTACCTCACTTTTGTAGCGGTCTTTCGATGGATCCTGACCGGGAACGTACAGATCATTCTTTGGATTGGGATAATTTTTACCATCAGCCGGATTATAATAAGTGGGGCTAAAAGTATAAAGGTCATCTTCAGAAAGTTCATAATCTATCATATGATCTTTGGCAAACTGGCTGATGTAAGGAAAAAGACTTTTATTCAGAACTCGTCTGGAATCCACGTCTACCTGGCACAATAACTGCAAAATACTGTTGAAACCCATCAGATTGGGATCATAACATCTGCTATCCTTAGATTTTCCGGGAATTCTGACTATATCCTGCTTGTGATTGCTTCCTCCTACAGCCCATACCCAGTTTTTAGCGATAATCCCTCTGGCTGAAAATGCCTGTTTTTGTCCACTATTACTTCCTCCTTCAAGAAGTCCTGTTATATTTAACTTTTTATCGGGTAATTGCCTGGTAATATAGTTGGTTTCGATGTCAATAGCTCCTCCAATGGCTTTCCCACCATATAAAACGGACGCCGAATTTTTATAAACATTAATGCTTTGAACACTGTTCATTTCTATATCCGTATTAAAATCAGGACTTATTCCTGAAAGATCATTCACTGCAGTTCCATTTTCCAGTATTTTAACCCTGTTTCCACTCAGGCTTCGGATGACAGGTGCACCAGAGTTAGGACCGTAACCCGAATTTTGAATCCCGGGAATTTTACTCAGTGTCTCTCCTAATGTATTGGATTGAATAAAATCCAGCTTTTTTCTGGAAATATTTACAGAACTGTAATTGGCTTTTCCCTGTATTTCAACAGATTCTATGTCTTTTATTACTTTTTTTTCAGAATTAAGCTTCTGCGCCTTCAGAATGGATGAGGAATATATTAGTGTGCTTCCCATCAAAAAATAAACGGTCTTTTTCATGTGCATATACTTTAATGATCCGGCAAAGCTAGATAATTAAATCCACTAATGCAACATTGTTGCTTTATTGATTGTTTATAAAAAGACTTTAGAATGAATTTAAGTTTTTGAAAAACAATAATGTAATTTTGTTATTCTCAATGGAAAAATTAAAAAACCGCTCTGAAAAGAGCGGTTAAATTTTTTAATGTCAATGTTTACTTATTAGCAAGTAGAACCGCACTCAAGTAATTTGATGTGGATTACACCATTAACAACACATTGTGTCTGGCATAAAGCGTTAGTAACAACAGTGCTTACACCGCCTACTACTCCACCTACTGTAGAACCTACACCGCTAACAACACCGCCAACGATAGTTCCAACACCTCCTACTACACCACCAACTACACCTCCTAGTCCACCTAGAAGACCGCCGATTGGATCTAGTAATCCGTTACCTGAAATAGTTTTTAATTCGTTTCTGTCTAATTTTTTTAAGTTTTTCATAACTATAATTTTATATGATTATTACATCACGAATATATGAATAATAATATTACAATTGCAAATTATTTTTGATAAATTAATCATATATTTTTATTATTTAATATTTCATTAATATAAGTGTATTTTAATGAAAATATGATTTTCACTTATATGTGATTGATTTACTAAATGTTAAAAATAATAACTCAATTTGGGAAATTTAGAGTTATTATTTTTGTACTAAATTCTATTTATTGATGACTATTGTATAAACTATGCAAAACCTTCTATATTGGGTCAAAAACCAACTTTTAGTCTGATAAAATTGGTCACTGAGGCACTAAAACTTCCTCGTTTTGGTAGAAATAGAGATCATACCAATCAAATTTCCTGATATCTTATAGTAAAACCTGCCCTGGTAGGTTGATAACGCATTCAAATTTTGTATTTTTGCTGACATACTTTTATCAATGTCAACTTTTTCAAATAATATACGCTTTTTAAGAGCTAAAAGAAAGCTCTCCCAACAGAATGTGGCCGACGAACTGATGATTTCCAGGGTGCGCTATTCGAAATACGAAAACGGAATATCCGAGCCTCCTATCGAGCTGCTAGTAAAAATCGCCAAGTATTTTCATGTAAGCATTGATCTTATGCTGTCTGTGGATCTTGAGAAGCATCCGATGGATGAAATGTTAAAACTTCCGGACAACAGGATTGTTCTTCCAGTTGCAGTTGATACTCAGGGAAATGATACGATAGAAATTATCCCTCAGAAAGCTTCAATGGGATACCTGGAGGGTTATAGTGATATAGATTATATAGAGAGCCTTCAGCGTATTGCCCTTCCCTTCCTTACCAATGGGAAGTACAGAGCATTCCCTGCAGATGGAGATTCTATGCCGCCATTTAGAAATGGTTCTTATATTGTAGGAAAATATGTAGAGGGGATCAATGAATTGAAACAAGGGAAAACCTATGTTTTTGTGACCCTGAATGACGGAATTACCTACAAACGTTTTAAAGAAAGAAAAGAAAATGCAATTTCTGTAAGTGCGGACAATTCTTTTTATGAGCCTTATGATATTCCGTTTGAAGAAGTTGTGGAAATCTGGCAGTATGCTTCAGGAATTTTCCCGGAAGATTTTGAGCCGGGTGATTATGAAAGCTACAATTTTAAAGAAATGTTCCGTGAACTGAGACAGGACATCAGAGATCTTGATAAAAAGGTTTCAGGACGCCGCCGTAAACAGTCTTAACATTTAAATAGTGAGCAGGAATTAATATTCCTACTATGAAAATATATTTATAATGGGGTGAAATTTAAATTTCACCCCATTACATTTAATTGGTCTTTCTGTAATTATAGATGGCAAGACCGTTGAGCAAAACAGCAAAGCCAATCAGATAGAAAAATTCGGTTCGTACTTCATAAAAGCTGCTTCCTTTCAGTACAATGAGCCTTACTACTTTGATAAAATGGGTTACCGGCGTAAGGTTTGACATTTTTCGTGCCCAGTCTGGCATACTCTCCGTATTGGTAAAAAAACCGCTCATCAGCATGAATACCATCATAAAAAAGTAGGCAATAAACATGGCCTGCAGCTGTGTATCGGCAAAGGTAGATATCAGCAGTCCCAATCCCAGTAAAGCAATAAGATAAACGGCTGCAAAAACATACAGTGTGAGAAGGCTTCCTTCCGGAAAAATACCATAAATCACGTACATTACGATGAGCCCAATCGTAAAAACAGTCATTCCTACAATCCAGAATGGAATCAGCTTGCCTAAGATAAACTGCCATTTTTTTATAGGAGTTACGTTGATTTGTTCAATCGTTCCTATTTCTTTTTCTTTTACAATATTTAATGCTGTGATAAAGCCTCCGATCAGGGTAAGAAGTAATACTAATATACCCGGAACCATATAATATTTATATTCTGCTCTCGGATTGTACCAATTGGTCTCTTTAATAATGATTTTGGCAGGAGTATGATCTGGTTTTCTGAAAGATAATTTAATATTAACATCTAAACTGCTGTTAAAATCATTGATGACAGAGCGGAGATAACTTCCTCCCAGTGCTGATTTTGTTCCATTGATTGCATCTACAGAGAGATTTACCTTCTGACTTCCCTCACGAACAAGACTTCGTTCAAATCCGGGAGGAATTTCCAAAACAAGATCGGCATTTCCTTCTTCAATCATTTTTAATCCCTTTTTATAAGAATCAGGATTTCCGGCCAGTTTAAAGTAACCGGAAGAGGCAATCTTATGAAGCAATTTCTGGGAATAACTGCTGTGATCATGATCTACATAAGCAACATTAACATTTTTTACTTCAAAATTGGCGGCCAGTGGCATAATGATCAACTGTACAATAGGCATTACAAACATCATGGCAAGGATTGTTTTATCCCTGAATATCTGACGAAATTCCTTTCTCAATATGAATATCATTATTCTCATGACAGACGGATTTTAAATTTCTTGAGTGCAAGTGCCAGCAATCCTACCGACATAATCAGTAAAATAAGTGTCTCTTTCCATACGTATCTGAAACCAAGGCCTTTCAGCATGACTGCTTTTACAATATCATAATAATATCTGGAGGGAAGAATTCTGGATATCACCTGAAAAATGATGGGCATATTTTCTACCGGAAACATAAAACCGGTTAATAATAAGGTAGGGAGCATCATTCCCATCATGGAAATCAGCATAGCAGTCTGCTGGGAATTGGTAATATTCGATATTAATAAGCCTAATGAAAGGCAAGTGATAATAAATAATATGCTTTCCGCAAACAGCAAAACAAGACTTCCACGAATCTCCACATGTAATAAATAAACAGAAAGAAGGAGAATAATGATAAAGTTGACAAGAGAAAGAACCAGATAAGGAATCGCTTTTGCTACCAATACCATAACGGGCTTAAAAGGAGATACCAGTAATATTTCCATAGTTCCCAGTTCTTTTTCACGAACGACGGCCACAGATGTTAAGGCGGTACTTACAATCATAAAAATTAATGCAATGACACCCGGGATGAAATTGAGAGATCCGTTCTGCTCTTCATTATAAAGTTGTCTCATTTCGGGAATAATCTGATAGGAAGGTTTTATATTGGGATTGAGCTGCTGCTGGTAGTCTGCAATCATCGCATTGAGATAATTGGTAAGAATATTTGCTGTATTCGGGTCTGAAGCATCAGCAATAATCCTGATCTGCGCTCCGGAAGCAGTATAAAGGTCTGATCCGAAATTTACAGGAAATATAACCGCACATTTTATGTTTCCTTCCCTGAATTGTCTTTCAATATCCGGATACTTTAGCGATGGTTCCTGCATCCGGAAATAAGAGCTTGATCTTATTTTTGAAATAATTTGCTCAGACTGTATGTCATGCGAATTGTCCAAAACAGTAATCCCGATATTTTTGACCTCGCTGCTCAGAGCATACCCAAAAAGGATGATCTGAACAATGGGCATACCGAAAAGAATCAGCAGTGTTCTCCGGTCTCTGAATACATGATAGAATTCTTTTCTGATGAATACGAATAACTGTTTCATTTTTTACTCTTTTTTATGCAATCTCCTATCTGTTGAGATCTTTAGTCCTGTTTTTAATCTCCTGATCTTTTGGCTCCTCTGGCCAGTTCATAAAATACATCATCCATTGAATGGGTATTAAACTTTTTTTTAAGATTAGAAGGAGTATCCATAGCTTCTACTCTTCCATCTACCATGACAGAGATCCGATTGCAGTATTCTGCTTCATCCATATAGTGAGTCGTTACAAACACGGTAATTCCATCTGCTGCGGCCTGATAAATCATATCCCAGAACTGTCTCCTGGTAATAGGATCCACACCTCCCGTTGGCTCATCAAGAAATACAATTTTAGGTCTGTGAAAGACGGCTACAGAGAATGCCAGTTTTTGTTTCCATCCTAATGGCAGGGATCCTACCAGTTTTTTAGCTTCGTTTTCCAAACCTAATGTAGAAACCAGTTCAGTACTTCTTGTCTTTATATCTTTACGGGATACGCCATATACACCACCATAAAACTCAATATTTTCCAGAATGGTAAGGTTATCATACAGAGAGAATTTCTGGCTCATGTAGCCAATATTTTTTTTGATCTGTTCCTGTTGTTTATAAACATTAAATCCAGCTACTGATGCTGTTCCTGATGTAGGATATGATAATCCGCACAAGATTCGCATTGCAGTAGTTTTTCCCGCTCCGTTAGCACCAAGAAAACCAAATATTTCTCCCTGATCTACATCGAATGAAATAGCATCAACAGCTTTAAAGTCTCCAAACTGTTTGGTGAGATCTCTGCATATAATCGCTTTATTTTCCATGATTTACTTCTTTTTGTTCATGCATCAACCGGATAAAGCTGTCTTCAATAGTGGGTGTTATTTCCAAAATTTCCAAATGTTCGGGATGATATCTGCTGGCTATATCTATTACAGCTTGTAGTTTTCCATCTTCGTTTAATGTAAGGTGCAGGTATTCTCCAAATGCATAGCAGCTTTCAACATCTTTATCTGTACGAAGAGCTTCCAGAAGCGGGTAAATATTTTTACTCTTAACAGCAAAAAGTAATTTGGGAAAACTGTTGACAATATTTTCGGGTTGATCTACAGACATTATTTTTCCGTTCTGCATCAAAGCAATACGGTCACAAAGCCTTGCCTCATCCATATAAGGAGTTGATACCAGGATGGTAATATTCTGCTCTTTCAGCTTAGCCAGCATATCCCAGAATTCTTTTCTGGAAACAACATCCACTCCGGTTGTGGGTTCATCAAGGAATAATACCTCCGGTTTATGGATTAGAGCACAGCATAGTGCTAATTTTTGTTTCATTCCCCCCGAAAGCTTTCCCGCCCGCCGTTTGCTGAATGGTTTGATCTGCTCATAAATATCTTTGATCAGATTATAATTTTCTTCAATACTGGTTTCAAAAATAGCTGCAAAGAATTTCAGATTTTCATCAACGGTAAGATCCTGATAAAGGGAGAATTTCCCAGGCATATACCCTACTTTATTTCTGATGGTCTGATATTCTTTTACTACGTCATGGCCTTCCACTGCTGCCGATCCGCTGTCTGCCAGTAAAAGAGTCGTCAGAATCCGGAACAAGGATGTTTTTCCGGCTCCATCAGGTCCGATGAGGCCAAAAAGCTCTCCTTTCTTTACATCAAAAGAAACATCATCAACTGCTTTTACGCCGTTGTAGGTTTTGATTATATTTTTTACGGTAATGGAAAACATGTTCTGATGGATGTTATTTAATTCTTAAAATAATGTTTCCCCATACATTCCTATCTTTAAGTAGCCGTCATTTTTTACCCTTATTTTGAGGGCATAGACAAGATTGGCTCTTTCGTCTTTAGTCTGGATGGTTTTTGGAGAAAATTCTGACTTGTCTGAAATCCATGTAATGGTTCCCGGATATTCTTTAAATCCTTTTTCTCCCTGATCTATTCTTACTTTTACTTTCTGTCCAAGCTTTACCTGTGGTAGTTGGGTTCCGGTAATGTAAGCTCTGAGGTCAAGAGTGCTGATATCTGCTATCTTATACAATGGTTTTCCAATTGTCTGCATTTCTCCTTTCAGCGCATAGTTTACCAATACAGTTCCCTGAATAGGATTGATGATTCTTCCTTTATTAACCTGTTCCTGGAATTGTGCCGCTGTTTTTTCAAGCGGTGCTTTTTCGCTTAAAATGCTTCTGTTTTGAGTACTGTTGTTGGAGTTATTGACAGAAAGCTGCTGTCGGGTAACGGCGATCTGCTTTTTAAGCTGTACAATGGCTGCATCAATATCATCTAACTGCTTCCGGGTTGCTGCATCTGCTTTTACAAGGTTTGCTGTACGCGTGCGTTCATGGAGCTGTTGATCCAGCTGTGCTTCCTGCACGGCCAGCTGTTTTTTCACCAACAAATCCTGCTCATTGGTGTTGCTTGTTTTTTGCTGTAAAGCGTCAATGCTGGCTTCAGCCTGTGCTTTTTGAAGTTGGGCAATTGTAACATCAATCTGCCCTACTTGCGCTCCTGCTTTAAGCTGATTCCCTTCCTGTATGGAATAAGAAATTAATTCCCCGTTTTGCTGGGCAGAAACAATAACTTCATCTGCTTCAAAGTTTCCTGAAGCGTCAAAATCGTCTTTAGGTGTACATGCGCTTAACAGAATAAAAGCACTTAGTATGATGATAACTTTTTTCATAGGATTCGAGGATTATTAATTTCCGGAAATAAATTTCTGATTGTATTTTGCCTGTAACAGTTGAATCTGATGAAGAATCATGGTCTGATTAGCCAGATGTTCTGTATTGAGTTTCTGGATATATTCATGAGTAGTAATCACTCCATTTGCCAGCTGTGCTTCTGCTGATTGGGTGACGGAATGACGAAGGTCAATTACAGATCTGTCCTGTTCCAGCAGATGGTTATATTTTTTAATATTTTCTTCTTGTTGAGCCAGATCCATTCTGGTATTGATCAAAAATGTTTCTTTATTGGTGTCTGTAGCTTTTCTGTTCAGCTCCAGGATTTGTTTTTTATTGGACGAGGTATATAAACTTTCTAAGGACCAGCTGAACCTTACTCCGGTAATAAACCATGGCCCGAATTTATTTTCGATAATATTGAGAGTAGGTCTTCCATATGCTCCTTGAAAGAAGGCGCTTACCTTAGGCATAAGATCAGATTTGAGCTGCTCTTCCTGTAATGTATAAACCGATTTTTGAAGATCGAAACCTTTCAGCTCCGGTCTGTTGATCTCTGAAGACAAAAGTTCAGGTTCCGGAGATTGCAATACTGAAGAATCGGAAATCTCTTTGCCAATGAAGATACTGAGCATTTTCAGATAGGCACTACGATTGGATATATACTCTGTATTGGCCATATCTGTATTCACAACTTCTGCTTTCAATTCGTCTACATTACTGCGGTAAGCGGTTCCGTATTGCAAAGCTGCTTCAGCCTTCTGTACCTGTGTCTGCAGGTTTGCTTTTTTTATTTCATTCTGTCTGAGCTGGGCATTGGTTAAAAGAATTGAGAAAAATAAAGCATTGATTCTCTGTTTCAATGTATATAAGGAAACTTCAATATTCTGAGTCTGCAGTTCATTATTGGCTTTTGTAAGCTCTTTTTGATTATGTATAATACCTCCGTCATATAATAACTGGTCTACTTCTCCCTGAATTTTATACTGGTCTTTACTTAATGACGGAAGTGATGTGCTTATAGGAAGAGTACTTAAAGCATCAGAAAAGCTAACGGTTTGGGATTGATAAGTAGCCTGCCCGGAAAATGAAATTTTGGGCAGATAGCCTTTATTGGCATTGTCTATTGTATACTCTGCAGTTTTCGCTATAATTCCTAATTTTTTGATTTCGGGATAGTTTTCTTTTGCAAGGAGATAGCATTCTTCAAGTGTTAAGGATCTGGACTGAGCTTTCAGAGGAATAACAGCACCTAAACTCAAAAAAACTATAATAGAGATATGAAATTTTTTACACATAAGAATTGATATTTAAGTTAAAATCAATTTTGTCTTTATTATTCATGGGTTTTAATCATTTGATTAAATTCAGGATAAAAAAATTATCCTGCTGACATGGCGGCTTTTATCCACATAGGAATAAGTTTTTTACGCTCAAGCATCATCTTTTCAAATTCTTTATCATTTAATTTACTGCTTCCCAGGAGCATAGGTTTGGCAATAAAAGGAAATACGGTAAGTCCGAGGATATTGATCAGAAAATGTAAAGGATTGGGTTCCTTAATGCTTCCATTCTTTACAGCTTCCTGATGTTGCTTTAAAAACTCAGAGGTTTCTATTACTTCTTTTAGAGGTATCTTTTGTAAAAGCAGATTAGGATTATTACGAAGTTCACTAATAATAAAGGTCGGAATTTCAGGCTCTTTGATGATAATGTCAATATATTTTCCTACTACTTCCTCCACTTTCTCATCAATACTGGTATTTTTATCATTGAGCACCATCATTAAGTTCTGAAAAAATCCAGCCATGGTTTCTATCATAATCATCTCAAAAAGCTTTGCTTTGCTTCTGAAATAATAGTTGAGCAGTGCCAGATTAATTCCCGCTTCTTCTGCAATATCCCGGGTTCGTGTCGCTGCAAACCCTTTTTTATAAAAAACAATACGGGCTGCTTCTTTGATTTTTTCCTCTGTACTGGTATCTATTTTTTTCATTCCTACTATTTTCTCTTACAAAGATATAAACAAAATTCATTATTTAATCAAATAATTTAATCATTTGATTAAATTTCACATAGGTATTTTTATTTGCTTTATAATCAATGTTTTAATTGTTTGATTGTAAAGTCCCTCATCTATTTTGAGGATAGAACTGTTAAAAAGTTTATTGCTTTACAACTCTATAAAAAAATGATAGAAGCAGAAGATTATTTTCTGTTTCTATGATTGATAAATATGATTCTGACGTATGATCTAATTAGTGACGACTCCAATTCTTGCTTTCAAAGGAATGTTGTAAGTATTCAAACAAGGAGTTTGCCCATGGAAGTCAAAATTAATACTGACCTCAGGTCTGAAAATAAGACAGTGGGTAGATCCACCAAAATGGAAGGTACCTATAGGGTCTCCTTTTTTGACATGATCCCCTTCTTTTACAGTAATTTCACAGCTGGATACTTCAGCCATTCCAACAGCAACAAAGCACATCAATCCTATTTTATCATTATCGGACTGGATAAAAATCAATGCGCGTGCAGCCAGTTCTGTGATATACCCCTGAGAATCATTAGGACCAGAAGGATCATAACCTTCAATAGGGGCTTCAGCGTAATAGGTTCCCGGAACGTTCTCAATGGCTACAATAGTGCCATCTACCGGACTGTTCCATCGATGATAGGTTTTAGCACAAAGAAATGCCTGGTAAACGGTACTGTTGTCGCCAAATTTCTGAGCCAGTTCATGATGGTTCATGATATCCAACAAAGAATAAGGCTGCCCTTTCATCCAGAATTTATCTCTCATCTGAGCATTGGTAACACAATTATAAGGAGCCGATTCGCAGGCGTTAACAATAACTGACGGATCTTTGTCTTCCTCACTTACTTCTCTTACTCCTGGATTGAACTGACGGGTGAAAAAATCATCCCAGCTTTTGAACCCAAAATAAGGTTCATTAGGTTGGCACTGATAATTATAAATGAAATTCTGCAAAGGATCTTCAGGATTATTCCCTTTTCCTCTTAAAGGATCCATGGCGGCAATTGCTTCCAGGGCTTGTGGCGAAAACCAGCCTAAAGGATTGGTATAATCAGGTTGTGGCTGGTTTACAGGACCATCCACGAGTACATATTGTGATGCCGGAGATTCCAGAAAAGTTTTCCATTCTCCTAAAATAACGCTTAGTTTTTGGTTAACTTCAGGATGGAGAAATGTTAAATATCCTGCCTGTGTTCCCATAGCCCAGTCTACAATAGCATTAATAGGAAATCCTACAAGTCCTATATTATCTTCTATTACACTGTAGCAAGGAGCTTCCTGTAAAACCTGATTGATAATAAGGAGCATAGTTTCGAAGTTTTTTACAGGCTCATTATATCCTTGTGGGATCTCATCATACATGCTGGTAAAGCTCATATATAAAACAGGATCATTATAGATTGCAGCCCTGAGATCTGCAACGGCAGGATTCATTGGAAGTCTGCTGTTTTGGGCCTGCTTTACTTTTTTTTCCAGCCAGGTATTGAGGAACTTTCTGTCTGAAGGCAGCCATTTCCCCACTCTGTATTTTACATGGTTCATAGTACTGTTTTTAAGGTTGTTTTTTTTATTGATGGTACTATAAAGTTACTTCAATTGACAGAATACCACAATAGTATTTCTACTTAATGTGAAATAAGTAAAAATACTTAAAATGTAATTTATATGGGAGCTTGTTTTATATACAAAAAACAAGGCGGACACAATCAATCCGCCTCGCATCTCCCAAATAATTAAATATGAAAAAATATGAATGTTTATATTGTACAGGCTTTAAGCATTAAATCATGCAAATCTGTATTTTTAATAAAAGGCTGCAAAAGTTCATTTCCTGGACCATATGCTGCCACTTCCACATAATCTCCGGAATGATCCATACTGATCCATCCTACAGAGTTCCTGCTTTTCTGAATTTCCGAGTAAAGTTTAAAAGGAAGTTTCTTATAATTATACAATCCCTCTTCTTTCTCAAGACCGTTGTAAAAACTCAGAAGATGTTTGGCTTCATCATCATTCAGAACCATCTTATTGCTTTCATAAATCCAGTCTTTGATATCTTTTGCTGAATATTCTTTATGAATCTTATTCAGAATATATTCATTGGTGTATTTGTAGTCTGAAATACTGTTAAAATTCTTGGTTGCATCAGTTCCGTAAATTGTTCCCGGATTGGCGTTTCCATGGTCTGTAGTGATAATCACTAAAGTGTTTCCGTCTTTTTCGGCAAAATCCATAACGGTTTTTACGGCTTCATCAAATGCCAGCTGATCGTGAATAAGAGCTGCTACATCATTGGCGTGGGCAGACCAGTCTACTTTCCCAGCCTCTACCTGAAGAACAAACCCCTCAGGATGATCTTTCATTTGATTGATAGCTGTATTGGCCATTTCAGCAAGAGTCGGTGTATTTTTGAATTCCGGAAGATGGGTTCTGTCAATACTATAAGGCAATGCTCCTGTACTGAATATTCCTAACAGCTTCTCTCCTTTTCTGGTTTCTTTCAGATCGGTTTGTGATTTTAGAATCCGGTAACCTTTCTGGCGGTAGGTGGAATAAAGATCTTTTTTATCTTCTCTTTTAGCAGGGTTAAAAAACTCGTCGCCACCTCCTAAAAGTACATCCAGTTCCATTTCAGCATACATTTCAGCAATTTGAGGTTCAGCATTTCTCTTCGAAGAATTGACACAAAAACCTGCGGGCGTAGCATGAGTAATTGTAACTGTTGTTACGCAACCTGCCTTCTTACCCGCTTTTTTATATTTCTGCCATATAGGTAGATGCTTTTCTCCGTTGACTCCTATGTTCAGGGTTCCGTTTTTTACTCTTATTCCTCCTCCGAAAGCTGAACTTGCGGCAGCTGAATCTGTTACAATTGAGCTAGCTGAAGCAGTGTCCATCAAAGCACGGGTTACCTTTTTGTCATGATACAGATTCATCCAGTTGCTTCCTTTTCCCAAAATATTCCGTGAATATAAATCTGCCATTGAAAGTGTCCCAAGGCTCATCCCGTCACTTACCATGAAGATGATGTTCTTGGCTTTTCCTTTCTGATGCAGTTCGGTGTTCTTCCCGAAGCTCCAGAGATCAGATGGTGATAAGGTCAATAAGCCTGAAAGTAGTGCTGAGCCTTTTAGAAATTTTCTTCTGTCCATATTGTTTTTAAAATAATGCTGTAAGGTATTGTATTTAGTTTTCTATTGAAACTTAGTTGCATTAATTAAAGGTTAATTTTAAATATTCTCTGGAAACGGATCTTCAAAAGTTAGTTTTTGATCAAACATGTCTTTTTCTTTATCATTAATAAGACAGTCCTGAAGGTCAGATAACATTTGATTTTTGTCCAGATTCTGTCCGATAAACACAAGCTCATTAATTCTGTCACCCCAGTTTTTATCCCATCTGCTTTCTATAAACTTTTGATTTTCTGTAAATGAAGAATATTGCACCCTGTGATTCATAGGCATACTACTCCACCAAACTCCTGCTTTTTCAAGACGGAAAGAACCTCCTGCCTGAGAAAAATTCAACGCATCATTAGGTCTTGAAGCCAGCCAGAACAAACCTTTAGCTCTGATGGCTCCTTCGGGATAATGATGATTCAGATATTCCCAAAGTCTCATAGGATGGAAAGGCTTTTTATCTCTGAAAACCAATGAGCTTATTCCATATTCTTCAGTTTCCGGGATGTGATGTTCAGATTGTAATTCCTTTTGCCAGCCCGCTGAAGACTGGGCTTTATCAAAATCAAAAAGCTGTGTATTTAAAATCTTTTGAGGTTCTATTTTTCCAAACTCTGAATGTAAAAGCATAGCCTCCGGATTCAATTTCTTTATAGCAGCTGTTAAAAAACCAAGCGTTTCAGTATTGATAAGGTCTGTTTTGTTTAAAATAATCACATTGGCAAATTCGATCTGATCCGTCAGAAGATTGACAATTGTTCTGTAATCTCCTTCCATATCAGTAAGATCACGATCCATTAACAATTCATTAGAACCAAAATCTTTCCTAAAATTGAAACAGTCAACTACGGTTACCATGGTATCTACATAACTGAAACGGGAAAGATCTATTCCACTTTCTTCATCAATATATGTAAAGGTCTGAGCAACAGGAATGGGTTCACTGATTCCCGTGCTTTCGATAAGAAGATAATCAAAACGGTTTTCATTCGCCAAACGTTCTACTTCCACCATCAGATCTTCACGGAGTGTACAGCAAATACATCCGTTACTCATTTCCACCAGTTTTTCTTCTGTTCTTGAAAGAGTATTTTGGTTTTCAACAAGGCGGGCATCAATATTGACTTCACTCATATCATTCACAATAACGGCTACTTTTAAGCCCTGTTTATTATGCAGAATATGATTTAGCAATGTAGTTTTTCCAGCTCCCAAAAATCCGCTGAGTACCGTTACAGGAAGTTTCTTAGTCATGTTTTTAATGTTTATGATTTTTAAAATTGATGATATGACCAGTAATTAACCCGGCAGCTCCGGCATAAATTAAAGGAAGATGTACTTCAAACAGGAAATCTGCCAGTATAGAAATGGAAATAAGGCCAATGGATATCCAGAATAGAAATTTCAGCCACCGGTTTTCTATTTTTTTTGTTATTCTGAATACGACAACGGCTCCAATGCAAAGGAAAGCCAAATCAATATAGGGATTGTGTGATATTCCCAATGGAACAATCAGTAATAATGGGAAGATAATACAATGAATCAGGCATAAAACAGCAGCGGAGATTCCTACAGCATCAAGAATTTTTGATTTCATAATAGTATGGATTAATTTTCTTATCGTAACTTTGTTGCAAAAGTAGAGATAAAAAATTAAATAACGCAACTTTGTTGCATTAAAATATGAAACAGGTTAGAAATACACATGCCAAAACTGAAATTTTAAACCTTATTAATGGTTCAGATATAGCCCTTACCCATTCTGATATTCAGAAGAAGCTGGGAGATCTGTGCAATAGAGTAACCATTTACAGGGTTTTGGAAAGGCTTGAAAACGAAGGTGCTATACACAAGATCGTTAATATCGACGGAGTGGTGAATTTTGCAAAGTGCAGTGGAAAATGCAGCCATGAACAGCATTTTCACAATCATGTTCATTTCAACTGCAAGGAATGCCATTCTGTAACGTGTATTGAAAATGCTATTCCGGAAATCAGTTTACCGGAGCATTTTATCGCACAGGAATATAATTTTATTATCAGCGGGATCTGCCCGAAATGTGCTGATGCATAAAAATAAAAAGGCAGAAAAACGAATTTGCTTTTCTGCCTTTTTACCTTTTTATAAGGTGTTATAAAGAAGAGATGTAAACTTCTATTTTGGTTCCGTCATAATTGAAGGTACCGTCAGAATTTCTTTTGCCTAATACCCATTTCATATCTACAGGTACAGACCATGCAGATCCTAATGAAAATCCATTAACGGATCTTATTTCATTTCCACTTCCTGTAGTTATGGCTGAATGAAAGAAGGTTTTATCAATAAGTCTGTAGAAACCAATGGCTTTTCCCGCCGGAATAGGTGAATATCCATCCCATTTTTCTCCCGCCGGATAATTGAATAGTGTTAACCATTTCTGTCCTGCTGATTCTGCAAGCTGAGTAGGACTTATTCTGGCGCCACGCATATACAATGCATAAGCTACCACATCATGACATACTCCACTGTTGTATTTCGAAATATTCTCCTCCCCGGAGAGAATGGCATGAGCAACGGGTGCCCTTTCGGATAGGGATAGCTGAGCCTTCCTGGCTCCTTCCGGTGTAATAAATGACATATTGTAATATTTTGTTTGGTGAGGTAAAGATACAGCTTTAAAATTTAATCACCGATGTTTGAAAATATTTCAAGTTTTGGCTAAAGCTCTTTTTATGGCAAATAATACATTAAGCGGGTTAAAACCTGCCTCCATTGATATATAAATTCATTTGAAAGATTATTGTTAACAATTGATTAAAAAGGAAAAAAAGATAAGCAATAAAATATCCAAGGAGTTATTATATTCAATAGGAACGGGCTTTAGCCCGTTTTAATAATATGCATAAAATCCTATGGCTTCAGCCAAAACTTAATAGTTGTAAAGTTTTGGTTGAAGCCTTTAATATGGAAATAAAAAACCAGCGGGCTAAAAAATCCGCTCCTATTGATCAAAATGATAAAAATTTTCTAACAATAAAACATGCATTCATAACTGAAAAGCTTTCCATCTTTAAAGGTAAAAATAAAGAGTCCGGCATCCCCATTCTGAATGTGATATTCATGTGGGGAGGAAATCCAGCGTGAAGAAAGTAAATCTCCAAAATGGGTTACAAAATTCTTTTCATCATAATTAGAATCCATGAGTTCATTTCCTAGAACCACAGCTTCTCCATTGGTAAAAGACATTTTGTAGATACTTCCGTAGACCTTTCCTTTATATTCTTCAAAAGCAACAATGATATTAGCGGTTCTATAAAAGTATTGAGGTTCCCAGCCACATTCCGGAATATTGGGAATGTCTTTGACTTTCTGCATCTCCAGTTGTTTCATCTGGGCATCTGTGATTTTCCCGTCAAAAAGTTGGGATTCCTTCCATACAAAGTGCATATTCAAAGCTTTCAGTTTTTTCTCATAGACTTCTGTTGATGGCTTTTTGGCAAATTGATCTGCCAGAAGGAGTTCAAAGTCAATATTTACTTTTGGGTTTTCTACTCCGGAATTGCTGTAAGATTCTTTCCAATAGTTTAAGGCCTGTTTGAGGTTTTTATCTTCAGTCCATGCTATTTCACGTAATCTTCCAACTTGGGTCAGTTCTTTTTCCTTGTTTTTGCTCTTCGCAGCAAGATATTCTTTCAGAACTTTATCATAATTGAGTTCACCACCCAGATATTTCATTTGAATATATTCAGGATTTTCATGGAAATGATCACCAATATATACCCAGCCATCCTGATACAAAGGAACATAATCAATACATACCAGTTCATTCAAAGGAGCTCTTCGGGTGGCCATACTTTCTGTTGTAGGAGCTTTTCTTACCCGAAGTTCTGATACCTGAACATAGAAATGCGGGCACTGATATCCTTGTATTCCCCTATAGAAATACTGAGCGGGTTCACCATCGGATTTCTTTCCACGCATGGATTTTTGCAAAGGCTGGCGGTCTATAAAACCAATATCACCATTGCTTACCTGTACTTTATATTGTGTTTGGGTAGAATCCAGAACATAAACAGGAGCTTCAGTGGAGAATATTCCCAGAAGATCTTTGTTATTGCCATTTTCACGATAAAGGTGACCCCATTCTGAGGTATAGACAGGATGTGCTCCAGAACTCTGAGCCTTAATATTGTAAAAGCAGCCCTGAATGATGCCGGCTGCCAATAGTATCTTATTCAACATATTGTGATTGGTAATGCAAAATATTTTATGTTTTTTGCAGATGGGTTTATAATGGTTGAGATAGTTATTCTTTCAAAAATACTGAAAATGGAGACTTGTTCCAAAGTTATTGTTATTCAGAATCGGTATAAATTCCATCCTATTCACCTGCTTCCGTTGGGTAACGTAAATAAAAATACTATTTTTATCGGCCAAAAAGTAAAGACTCTATATGCCGACTGATGCTTCTCATAAGCTGATTCCGATGACCACTTTCGTGCTGGAATACTATTCACACGAAGGATATGCCGATCTTCAGATTTTAAATCTGATGAATAATTATGCCAATTTTTTAAAGAAGCGTTTGACCCTTGGAATGTTTGTTCCTGTAGATTCAAAAGGAAATATTCTGAAAGAGCCTAAAAATTATTTTGAGTGGAAATCTCTCGATCATAATGACGGAAAAAGAACAGACATTGCGGGATTTGAAGAATATGCTGAATATCAGAAGGCTGAGCAAAACTGTATGTTTGAAGCATTCAAAGTAGATTATAATGGATATTCAAAAGTGAGAATCGTTGCTGCATACGACCCTTCCATTGAATTGTCTTTTAATAAAAATGATCTGATTCCTTCAGGATTCATTGATGTAGAATCTCTTACTGTTTTTGATGATATCTTTTTAACATCCAGTGCATTAAAGGCGATTGGTATCAAAAGATAAATTGAATTCCTGAACCCATATATCTCTTAACCAATTACTTTGCTATTGATCTCTTTTTAAATTCGGAAGGAGACATTTCTTTATACCTTTTGAATATTTTATTGAAATGACTGGCGTCATTAAAGCCCAGCTTATCAGCAATTTCACTGATGTTGTAATGACTTTGGAGTAACAGTTTTTCTGCTGTTTTTATTCTATGCTGCATAATATGCTGCTGTACAGAGAAGCCCGTTTGCTTTTTGATATAAATACTGATATAATTTGGTGAAAGCATAAACTCTTTGGCCAGGTTTTCAATTTTCATTTTATCTGCATCCAAAGAATTGACATTCATATAATACAGGATTTTTTCAATCCTGCTCACGTTCTGTATAACCCAGTCTTTAATAGTGACATTGTTCATTGTATTTCGAATAAGAATGGTAATAATTCCAGAAAAAAGATCAGTCGTTATTTCTTTATTATACGTGCTCTTATGACTGAATTCATGCAGAAGGATTCGGGCAAGCTGTAACAGGTGTATTCTATCTGTTTTACTTTTAATCACCGATTCATACACAAAAGAGTGATCTTCCATCAGGAGCTGAACCACCTTTTTTAGTTCATTCTTTTTATTAGACAAAAGGTTTTCCCAGATATATTGTTCTGTAAATTTTATATAAATGAATTTTGTTCTGCTTTTAATCGAAAATTCATGACCATCGCTGGGTCTTAGGAGAAAAACATCTCCTTTTTTATATGGAAAAGTAATATTATTAAGATGATGAAATCCTTTTCCATTTTCGATAATAATCAGTTCATAAAAGTTATGATTGTGATATTCTACATCCCAGATTTCCTTTTCAATACTGAAAACATTAAAAGAGTGGAAATTAACAATTCGTTTCATGGAAAAATGGATTTTTACAAATTTACCATTAATTTTTACAATAAATACTGATGGGTTATTTCTCAATTTTGTTCTATCAATACATTAAAAATGAAATACATAAAAGAATCAGTGCTGTTGCTTGCTTCAACAATTGTTTTGATGTCCTTTTCTGACTATCATGACAGGGATAAAACAGAAAAAAAGCATCAGCATGAAAAACTGGCTTTAGTTAAAAAAAACTGGCCTAATGGAGCTCAATTGGTTATTTCTGTTTCTATGCAGTTTGAAACAGGCGGACAACCGGAGGGAGCAGAAAGTCCTTTCAGCGCAACTCCCCTGCCTAAAGGGCAACCCGATCTTCCGGCCGAAAGCTGGTACCGCTACGGAGGAAATGAAGGAATTTACAGAATGCTTGATTTATGGAAAAAATATGACATTAAAGTAACCTCTCATGTAGTAGGAACAGCTGCTGAAAGGTATCCCGAAGTTGCTAAAGCTATAGCCAAAGGAGGACATGAAATCGCAGCTCATGGTTTTACCTGGGACAATCAGTGGAATAAAAGCTATACTGAGGAACTTAGTTTTGTAAAGAAAGGTGTAGATGTTGTTGAAAAGATTACAGGTCAGAAAGCGGTTGGTTATAACGCTAACTGGCTCAGAAGAAGTCCGAACACTCTGAAAGTATTACAGGAACTTGGTTTTCTATATCACATAGATGACTTAAGCCGTGATGAGCCTTTCATTACCAAAGTAAAAGGGAAAAATTTCGTTGTCATTCCTTATACATTACGTAATAATGATATTGTTAATATTGAAGGAAAGCACTGGAGTCCTGATCAGTTTTTAGCCCAGCTGAAGTTTGAATTTGACCACCTTTATGAAGAAGGTGCCTCGAAGAGAAGAATGATGAGCATCAGTTTTCATGACAGAATCGGTGGAACACCTGCGATGATACATGCAATGGAGGAATTTATTAAATATACTAAAGAAAAACAGGGTGTAGTCTTTATGAGAAAAGATGATATTGCCAAAATGGTGATGAATGATCCTGATACTCCAATTGATAATAGCGAAGAAAAATATAATAAGTAAGGAATTCTATGAATACAAAAACAGCCTATTTTTTCCTCCGTGTGTCGATGGGAATCAATCTTTTAGGACATGGATTAGTTCGTCTTGTAAAACTACAGGATTTTGCATCAGGAATGATGAAAGGTTTTGAAACAAGCTGGCTTCCACAGCCATTGGTGCATCTGTTCGGAGTTACACTCCCCTTTTTGGAATTTATCATCGGATTACTGTTAATGATTGGTTTTAAAACCCGTATCGCCACTATAGCCGGAGCTTCTCTGATTATTCTGCTGCTTTTTGGAAGCAGTACCATCGAAAATTGGGAAGCAATGGGTATTCAGATGATCTATGCAGGTTTGTTTTACATTCTGATCAGCAGAATAGATGACAATTATCTGGCTTTAGACAGGAAATGATAAAAGAAAATTCTAAGAGCCGGAAAAGTAAAGGAAAAGAATACTATATTATTCGAACATTGTTAAACTTTTCTTTTCCGGTTTTTGTATGTCGTCAGAGATTATGTTACAACTTTCATAGATTCGGCTACTCTGTTTTTATAGTTATGCCCGAATTTTGCATCAGAAATAAAAGCAATTGAAAGTATTCCATTTATTTTCAATGCTTCACATAACCTTCAAAATAGAAAACGATGCAAACCATATTAGGAGCCAATGGACAGATTGGTGAAGAACTGGCAAGAGAACTGAAAAGAAATTATACATCAGACATCCGTATTGTCAGCAGAAACGCTAAAAAAGTAAATGATACTGACACCGTTTTCTCTGCAGATTTATCAGACAGAGAAAAGGCAATTGAAGCCGTGAAAGGAAGTGAAATTGCTTACTTTACTCTTGGACTTCCTATGGATACAGATTTGTGGGAAAAACAATTTTTAACCATCATGAAAAATGTTATTGAAGCCTGTAAAATCAATGGTACCAAACTGGTGTTTTTTGACAATACCTATATGTATCCTCAAGATAATAAGGTATTAACAGAACAAACAGGATTTAATCCCGTAGGAAGAAAAGGAATTGTAAGGCAAAAAATGACAGATATGCTTTTAAAAGAAATGCGAGCCGGAACAATAGAGGCCGTAATCTGCAGAGCTCCTGAATTTTATGGTCCCGGAAAAACACAGAGTATTACCAATAGTCTTATTTTCAATGCTATTAAAGAAAATAAAAAACTGAAAGTTCCTTTAAGAGATGATAAAGTTCGAAGCCTGATCTGGACTCCGGACGCAAGCCGGGCAACAGCTTTAATCGGAAATGCACCGGATGCTTATGGGCAG
Source organism: Chryseobacterium sp. 'Rf worker isolate 10' (assembly GCF_050753305.1). Classification (NCBI taxonomy): domain Bacteria; kingdom Pseudomonadati; phylum Bacteroidota; class Flavobacteriia; order Flavobacteriales; family Weeksellaceae; genus Chryseobacterium; species Chryseobacterium sp. 'Rf worker isolate 10'. The sequence continues at coordinate 1,422,739 of NZ_JBOZOF010000001.1, read as the reverse complement.
ACATGGCATTTACCGGTAGATAATCATAAGTTGACATACAAAGAATTCATTGCATTGGCTTCTCAGATTTATGGAAAAGAATTCAGGTATTCTGTAATCCCGAAAGTTGCTTTTACAATAGGTTCTTTATTCAACAAAAATGCAAAAGAGCTACAGGAGCTTCTTCCGAGATATCAATATGACAATCTCTTTGATGATTCAAAATTCAGGAAAAGATTCCCGGAATTTCAGATAACCACTTACAGACAGGGAATCGAGCAGATTAAAAAAGAACAGCAAACGACAAAATAATCGCTTTAAAATAGGTAACTTAGAAACACTAATACCACACCCGAAGTGCAAAACATTCCGCTCCTTTGGAAGGGTGTCAAAAAAGATATAAAATGAAAGCTCCCGAAAAAGTAACCTCCATCACTGCACTACACAAATATCTGAAGTTGAAAAGACCCTCCAACCCTTTGATCAGTGTGTTTGATTTTAATGAAGTGAATGTAGATCCGGAAACTATTCTGAGTGCCGTGACTACAGATTTTTATGTGATTTCCATTAAAAAAGACTGTGCAGGAAGATGCAAATATGGGCAGCACTATTATGATTTTGAGGATGGAATCATGTATTTTATTGCTCCTCATCAGGTTCTGCAGTTTGAAGATATTCTGCTTTCTGAAGTTAGGGGAAATGTATTGGTTATTCACCCCGATTTCCTGCAGGGATATCCATTGGCTTCTGTTATAAAAGAGTATGGCTATTTCTCCTATACTGCCAATGAAGCACTGTATCTCTCTGAAAAAGAAGAAAAATCTGTAACGGATATCATGGATAATATCAATAGGGAGATTGAAGCCAATATGGATGGGTTCACTCAGGATTTATTGGTATCCAATATTGATTTGTTGTTAAAATACTGTGACAGATTCTACAACCGTCAGTTTTTAACCCGAAAAAAAGTGAATCATGATCTTTTGACCCAGCTTGAAACGTTACTTGATGACTATTTTAAAAATGAAAAACTGTTGATTAATGGGATTCCCACTGTACAGTTCGTAGCAGCACAAATGAATATAAGTCCTAATTATCTGAGTGATATGCTGCGGATTCATACGGGACAGACAACGCAGCAGCATATTCAGAACAGAGTGATTGAAAAGGCAAAAGAACTGCTTTCTACCACCACAATGTCCGTTTCTGAAATTGCCTATAATTTAGGATTTGAACATCCTCAGTCTTTTCACCGCTTGTTTAAAAACCAGACTGCTGTTTCTCCTTTAGAATTCAGAAAATCTTTTAATTGATACTACCGTCATGAAAAATTTATTATTCATTGTAACGAATGTAAACCAGTATGCCGATAGTGCCCTTAAAACAGGCTTATGGCTGAGTGAGCTTACCCATATTTATCACAAGGCAAAAGAAAAAGAATGGCAAATTACCATAGCTTCTCCTAAAGGAGGAAACACTCCTATTGATCCGGAAAGTCTTAAACCATTGGTACTTGACAGTATTTCAAAGGGGTATTATAATAATCCGGGATTTATGAATGAACTGGCTCATACAAAAAGCCTTAATATGGTAAAAAATGAATCCTTCGACTGTATTTACCTTACAGGAGGACATGCTACCATGTATGATTTTCCTGATAATACTACTTTACAGGAGATTCTCAGAGATCAGTATGAAAGCAATAAAATGGTTGCTGCGATCTGCCATGGAGTCGGAGGATTACTGAATGTAAGACGTTCCGATGGAGAGTATATGATTAAAGATAAAAATATCACCGGATTCGACTGGTTTGAAGAAACATTGGCAAGAAGAAAAAATGAAGTTCCTTTTAATCTTGAAGAAGCTCTTAAACAGCGGAATGTACATTACAGAAAAGCATTTATTCCTATGACTTCCAACGTTGTGGTTGATGGCAATTTGATTACCGGACAAAATCCGTTTAGCTCTAAAGAAATGGCTAAAGTAGTTGTTTCTGAACTTGAAAAACAGGCATTCATGTAGAAGGCAGCTATAAATATTTTACTATATTTGTTTTAATTCTATGGAATTTATGGGGAAAAGAAATGGACTATGGCAGTATATACAGGTATTTAATGTATTTTTAATGCTGATTCATTTGGTGATCCTAAAAACTGAAAATTCCGAATTTTCTTCTATCAAAATCAAACAAAATTACAGTCAGGAAGATGCATCTCATAAAAAATGCAATAAAATTGATCTCGAAGAAAACAACAGAACTCCAATAAAGTGCAACAGTAATTATTGTTCCGGCTTTTCTCTGTTTTTTACCACTTCTTTTCATTCTTTTGCATTTGAAAAATTTATGGATCAGGAAATCAATAACCGCTATTTTTTGTATGATGATCCACCCTATTCTTCATTTTTTAATTCTATCTGGATTCCTCCTAAAATAAAAATATAGATTTCAGATGCCGGTAATGAACACGGTCTGAAATTGACACGCAGAATCCTAATATCTAATCAAAATCACATGACCAGCTATTGTTCATGGTTTTGTCATGTTGATGTAATCAATCAATGAATTAAAAAAATAATGAAAACAATACTATCAAACCTCGAAAAAAATACAGTCAACATTTATGTAATTTGCAGAATACTCATTGGATTATTCTTTTTTATAGCAGGTTTCAACAAACTTTTTCATCCTATTTTCCAGGGATATATGTTCAACACCATCAGTTCTATAGGATTTCCATTTCCTCAGTTTACCGCCAATTTTACTGCTTTTTGTGAATGTATATTCGGTTTATTTTTAATGCTGGGTTTTTGGACGAGAATAAACTCTGTATTTTTAATCATCATTATACTTGTTGCCTTATTTACTCATGATCTGAGTTCCATTCCAAAGGAACTTATTCCTATAAAATCCGAAACCGGAGTGTATGAAATGGATCCATTTACCTGGCTGAGCTATTTTCTTTATCTGCCTCAGACCCTGTATCTTCTGTTTTTGCTCCTGTTTTTATTTCAGGGATGTTCAGGATTTGGAATTGATTCTTTTTTGAAATCAAAATCCGTAAATAGTTAATTACCTTAAGCAGCTCTCTTTTTGGGAGCTGTTTTTTTGTTGGATATGATATAGACTTTTTTAAAGATTTAGAAGAAATATATGGTACTCAATTTTATCGGAGATAAAATTCTTGCGTCTTAACAGCAGATTTTTGATATCATTTTGCGCCTTTGCATACCCAGAACCTCCAGAGAACTATAAAGTTAAAAAGTATTTAAAAATAAAAAACGCAAAGTTTTAATGGTTTCAGATTTTTACTAAAAATGAGTAATGATATAATGTCAACAGACTGTATCATTAATTTTCCCCTGTGATGCCTCAAAATAAAGTAAAACATTAAAAACTTTGCGTTAAAAAAACACGCTTTTTACGAAGCTTGATTATGATCGGTTTATGATGACAAAATTGATTTTATTATGGTAACAAGACTCATCAGGATCACTACTATTCCTACCACAACAAACATTTTCTTCGTTGGAAGTTTTGAGGTAAGCATTGCTGAAAACGGAGCTGTAAAAACGCCGCCCAGCAAAAGTCCCAATACAATATTCCAGTGATGGATGCCTATTGTGAAGATGAATGTAATGGCACTGGTAATGGTCAGTAAAAACTTGGCAACTGTAGAACTTCCTACTACATAACGGGGAATTCTTCCCTCTTTAATCAGTGTTCCGGTCACCAATGGCCCCCAACCGCCTCCTGCAAAGGAATCAATAAAACCACCTATCAGTCCCAATACTCTGAGATTAGTTCTTCGTTTGGTTTTACCTTGCCTTGATTTTTTATCTTTGAATGCATTTCTTAAGATATTAATCCCAAGGTATAATGTGTAGCAGGCTATAATAGGTTTTACAATATGAGCATAATGTTCGCCATAATGAGACAGCGTTAAAGCACCGATAACAGAGCCTACAATAGCCAGCGGGAACAAGACCCATACCATTTTTTTATTGACATTTCCCAGTTTATAATGACTGAAACTTCCGGCCGCAGTAGTAAAAGACTCCGCGGAATGAATACTTGCACTCACAACAGGTGGCGGAACATTCAGCAGTAAAAGAATTGTGGTACATATTACGCCATATCCCATTCCCATAGATCCGGCAACAATCTCTGCCATAAATCCGGCAAACAGCATCCAATAAAAAATATGCCCATCCTTATTCAGAAAATACTGAATATCACCGGAAAGATTGAACTGGTACACCACAAGTCCAAATAATCCAAAAAGGAGCAAAACTCCAATAATAGCAAGGTAAATATTAGCTTTTCTCTGGGCAGTTTTGGTAATATTGATCAGCTTTTCAATTTCCATGTCCGGTTTTGCAGCAGTTTTTCCGTCTGACAGATATTCTGTAGTAATTTTGTTGAGTTCTTTAACCTTATAATTGAAATCTCCGGTGAGCTGATTGCGAATATTCTGCATATTATCCAATACATGATCCATTTCATCTGGAATAACTTCTGTAAAGGTTTCCCTTAATCTTTTAGCAATGGTCGGGGACTTTCCGTTGGTGGAAATGGCAATTTTGAGACTTCCTTTTTTAACAATGGAACCTAAATAAAAATCACACAAATCCGGCTTGTCTGCAATATTGACCAGCACATTTTTTTTCTGGGCTTTTTCTCTGATTTCCCCTGCTAATTCAATATCATTCACTGCAATGATGGCGAGATCGGTATCATTAAAATCATGATCATCATACGCTCTTTCGTACAGTGTAATATTGGAAAACTGAGTTTGTAAGGTTCTGACTTCAGGAATAATCTCTTTTGCCACCAGTTTGATAGACGTTTCTGGAGAATTCCCCAATACGGATTCCAGTTTTTCAAGAGCGACCTTGCCGCCGCCGATGATCAGCAGTGAAAGGTTTTCAAGTTTTAAAAATATGGGATATAATGAATTGCTCATCCTGATTACAATTTTAAGTCATAAGTAAAAGCGAGATAATACAGTCCTCCGATTTCAGGACCTGCTGCATACTGGAAATATCGGCGGTTCAGTAAATTGGTGGCTCCAATTTTAATATTCGCGCGAATTTCAGGAAGTTTCCATGTAGCCTGGGCATCAATCGTGTAATAAGCCGGAATTGCTCCTGATGCTAAAGGACTTTCCCACATAAAGCCACTCTGCCATCTTGCCACAAGGGTAAACCCTATATTTTTAACAATTTCTCTGTTTCCAACACTTACATTTACCATCCATTTTGGGGTGTTGAAAGCGGTGATAAACAGGTCTGAACTATTATTGGAAGCAAGATCATTATAAGAAACATTCGTGTTCACATTATAATTTCCTGTAATATTATAACGAATTCCTAAAGAGGTTCCATAGCTTTTGTAGGTGTTGTTGCTGTTGGTATATACCCTGTATCGGTCCTGTTTGCTTCTATCGAGCATTGCAAGAACAGCAGTATTGCTTCCTACCTGGCTGTTTTTTGGAACCGCTACTTCTACCTGCCCAAGGAATCCTTCATAAATGTTGTAATAGAAATCCCAGTCCAGTACCAGTTTATTATTGAAAAAAGTAGACTTATATCCTACTTCAAATGAATTGATTTTTTCCGGCTGTAACTTCTGCAGATTGGCTACAGTTAAAAGCTGCTTGTTGTCCTGAGCTGCCTGAGCCTGGGTTTTTCCGGCGTCTACATCTGCGTTTACTGCTGAATTGAATCTATCAATGGAAGCTAATGTGTAGGAATTCTCCAGATAGCCTAATCCATCATTTACTTTTAAAAGACCTCCCACTCTTCTTACATTTCCGTTATTTACGAAAGAAAGGGCTTCAAATAAGGATGGAAAACGATATCCGTTCTGGAAAGAAGCTCTGAAATTATGTTCTTTAACAGGAGAAAAAACAACACTTATCCTTGGGTTTAATTTGGCTTCAAATTCCGGGTTTCTGTCGATCCGTAAAGCAGCGTTGATTTTTAATTTATCATTAAAGAAAAGCTTGGTAATCTGCGCAAAAGCTCCATATTTCTGATAAATAACATCTTTCCCAAAGGTGCCGTTGGCTAAAGGAATGTTTCTTTCATTCACAGGACGGTCGAAATCAACAAAATTGTTTCCATCCGGAGTAATGCTGTACAAACGGTAATCTACACCAGCAAGAAGGTTAAAGATCTTCACAAACCTGCTGAAATCGTATGTAAGTTCGCCCTGATAGAAACGGGATTTCTGTTCAAGTTTAGCTCCTCCTGTTGCCGGAGCTCCTGCTACTCCTCCATTGGCTGAATCCCAGTTGTTGATTCCGATGATGGTGTTTTTCAACTGTTCGAAGGCTGCAGTTCCCGGTACGGCTCTGTTTTTATCTGCTTGCTGACGTGCGAGAATAAAAGCGTCATTAAGATTGGCTCCTGCATTCAGATTATTCTGAAGAGCTGTTTGGAATATATTTTTCCAGTTGGTATTGGAAAGATTGGTGAGATCAAGATTATCTGCCAAAGGTTTCAGATTATAAGAATCTCCTGTATTTTCTATCGATACATAAGCCCTGAAGGTCAATTCCTTTCCTGTCAGTTCTATTTTATGGTTCTGAACAGTAGCATTCTGCAAACGGATTTTATTTCCTCTCTGGAAAGTTCCATCCAGTAAACCATAACGATACACGTAAGATGTTCTCCACTGATCTCCGAACCGGTAGTATAATCCAGCATCAAATTTTATATTTTTCACATCCGGACTTACAAGATCTTTCTCCAGATATCCTGTTCTTGAAACATTAAATGTAGTTGGTTTCCCATTGTAGTCTACTTTTACAGCTACACGGTTATTTCTTTCGTCGCCGTATTTATTCCAAAGGTCTTCTGCCGGATTATTGGCCAGAGCGAAATTAGGATTGGCTGTAACCAAAGATCCTGGATTCTGATCAGTCAAATTGTTGGAGATCCAGTCTGTTCCGCTGAAATAGGATGCATTAACTTTTACCGCAAAGTTTTTATTGATGACTTTTGCAAAGCGGATAGCACTTTCTCCCAGAGAACTTATTTTATGATTGACATTGTCTACATGATTCACCCCGCCACGGAAATAAAGGCTTATTCCTTCAGAAGTAAACGGATCTTTGGTCTGTAAACTTGCCAATCCGTTGATGGCATTCATCCCGTACAATGCTGAAGCGGCTCCGGGAGTGACTTCCATAGACTGGATGTCGAGTTCGGTAGGACCTATTGCATTTCCCAATGGCACTCCCAACGTTGCCGACTGTACATCTACTCCATCTACCAGCTGCATGAATCGGAAATTATTAGGCGAATTGAAACCTCTCGAATTAGGAATTTTCAACGTAAGACTTGATGTTAAAAGCTGTAACCCCTTTACATTTTCCAATGTTTCATAGAATGAGGCAGCAGGACTTTCCCTGATGGTTTTAATATCAATTTTTTCAATAGCAATCGGAGATCTTAATATCTTTTCCGGAACTCTGGAAGCTGAGATTACCACATCATCGATGATTGTATTTTGAGGGTTCAGCCCTATCGTTATTTTGTTGGAAGGCGAAAGTATTTCGACAGTTTGACCTGTGAAACCATCTTTCTGAATGACCACCCGGAATGGAATGGTAACTCTTGTTCTGAGCTTAAAGTTGCCCAGCTGATCCGTTAATGCGGTATCCTGTGTATTTTCGATCTGCACCTTTACAGAGTCGAGACCTTTGCGTGTACCTGTATTTTTGATGCTTCCGCTAAGCTCTATAAGCTGCTGCTGTGCTTCTGCCAGGTTAAAAAATAGAAATGTGAATGCGATAATACCTGCTTTTGGCAGAAAATTTCCCTGCTTTTTGTTTTTCATTTTTTCTTCATTTTTTTAGGTTGAGAATGAAGCTGTCTGAATTTTTTACTTCTATGATGAAAGTCTTCTATATTGGATAATATTACAATTGAAGGGCTTAGAATTCCCCTCTTTTTTTGGGGTGGCGAAAATTCAAAGAATTTTTGACGGGGTGGTTTAAGCCATTAATATTATTGCTGAGATTGCTTCACCTTCGGTTCGCAATGACAGTCTGTTAGACTTCCATGATTCAAAAATTTCAAACAGCTTTGATTGTATTGTTATTTAAGAATCAACAACACATACACATTCGTCCGCCTAAAAGAAGAGATTGATTTTTTTTGTTTTTTTTCAGATCATAATGAAAATTAGCCATATAATTAATTTAAGGTGTGTAAATAACGGTATGAAAAATCGCCAAATGTTTCTTCTGTAAGTCTTTTCTGTACATAAATCCCGAAAAGTTCATCCAGAGTGGTAAGAATTTCTTCCTCACCAATATTTTCTTTAAATTTTGTGTTCAGTCGCATTCCTAAACGGTCTCCTCCGATGTGGAGGTTATATTTCCCATAAGCTGTCCCCACAAATCCGATTTCAGCATTAGGGGATCTTCCACAGCCGTTAGGACAACCGGTCATACGAATGATGATGTCTTCTTCCAGCAGACCATATTTTTCAAGAATAGGTTCTATTTTGGTAACTAAGGATGGCAGATAGCGCTGAGCTTCTGCTAAAGCCAGTGAACAAGTGTTTAAGGCCACGCAGGCAACAGAATTTTTACGCAGGGCGCTTGCTCCATTGGTATACTCTGAAATTCCGTGCTCTTTTAAAATATGTTCAATTTCTGGTTTATCTTTTTCCTCAATATCAGCAAGAATAAGATTCTGGTTACAAGTAAAACGGAAATTAGCTTTTCCAGTTTGTGCGATTTTTAATAATCCTGATTTTAAAGGATATTCCGCTGTGTTAAGAATTCTTCCGTGCTCTACAAATACGGTATAAAAACATTTTCCTTCGTGATTCTGAATCCAGCCGTAGCGGTCTTTTCGCTGTTCAAACTTAAATTCTCTGGCAGGTTCAAAACTGAAACCTGTTCTTTTTTCTACTTCAGCTCTGTATTGGTCAATACCCAATTTATCAATCGTATATTTTAATCTTGATAATTTTCGATCACTTCTGTTTCCGAAGTCTCTTTGAACCGTGATGATTTCGTACACAGCCTTCAATACTTTTTCTTCGGTATCTACAAATCCAAGTACAGAGGCAAGACGGGCATAAGTAGCTTCATTTCCGTGCGTAGCTCCTAATCCACCTCCGGCAGCGATATTATAGCCAACAATTTTATCATTTTCAATAATCGCAATTAAAGCAATATCATTAATGAATACATCCACATCATTATTGGGAGGCACGGCGATTCCTATTTTCAGTTTTCTCGGAAGATATCTGTCCTGATATAAAGGATCTTCTTCTGCTTTACGATCAACCAGAAGTTCATCATCAATCCAGATGTCATAATAAGATTTAGTTTTTGGAAGGCACATTTCACTGATTTTTCCAGCCAGTTCGTAAGCTTCCTGTTGCAAAGGTGATTCCGAAGGATTTGCTGTACAGGTTACATTTCTGTTGACGTCCCCACAAGCTGCAATCGAATCCAGATGCTGAAGATTGAAGCTCTGAATGGTAGGTCTTAAATGAGATTTTAAAATACCATGCAGCTGAATCGTTTGTCTTGTCGTTACTTTAATGGTTCCTGTGGAATGATCTTCTGCTGTTTCATTCAACCCTACCCATTGTTCCGGAGTTAAAAAGCCACCGGGAAGCCTTAATCTGATCATATAAGAATACAGCCATTCCAGTTTTTTGGAGACACGCTCTTCCCTTCGGTCTCTGTCGTCCTGTTGGTACATTCCATGAAATTTGATCAGAGTCTGGTCATCTTCCCTTATGGCTCCGGTAAATTGATCAGCAAGGCTTTCTTTTAAAGATCCTCTGAGCCCATTACTGCTGGTTTTAATCCTTTCTACCGGTGAAAGGTTTTCTTTATCATTGTTCATAATTGTTTCCTTTAATTTTTACGAGTACTTCTTTTTAATACACATCTTTCGCATATCTGCCGCTCATCTCCATATCTTCCAGATAAACAACAGCATCTTCTTTGCTGCGTTTTCCTTCATTTTGTATAATGGTGAGAAGCGTTTGCTCTACGTCGTAAGCCATTGGTTCTTTGGCTCCGCATACATACACAGATGCTCCACCTTCCAGCCAGTAAAATACTTCCTGTGCTTTTTGTTCTAACCTGTGCTGAACATATACTTTCTCGGCTGTATCTCTGGAAAAAGCAAGATCTAAATGCGTTAAGCTGCCTGTTTTAAGAAAATCCTGAAGTTCTGCCTGATAAAGAAAATCTGATACAAAGTTTCTGTCTCCGAAAAACAGCCAGTTTCTTCCTTCTGCTCCTGTAGCATCACGTTCCCAAAGGAATGATCTGAAAGGAGCTATCCCTGTTCCGGGACCAATCATAATGATATCTTTATTGGCGTCCGGAAGTTTGAAATGTCCTGCATCCTGAATATAAAATTCCACCTCTTCTCCTTCTTTAAATTCGCTCAGAAAACCACTGCATAATCCGTTGTGTTTCTGATGGTCAATAAAGAATTCTGATCTTGCGACGGTAATATGAATTTCCGTATCACCATGAGCTTCCACAGAGGAAGAAATTGAATAAAGACGTGGAGCTTGCGCTGTCAATATTTGAATAATTTCTTCAAATTCATCCGCATTTTTTACAGGATAAATCCTAAGCAGATCAAGAAGACTTAATCTGACTTCCGGAATGGAATGTCCCGTTATTTTTGCATATTGTGCTACCACAGATTTAAGCAGATAACTGATGCTAAGATGTTTGTACAAAAGTTCTTCTACGGTATCCGTAATTTTTGTTGTTTCGATCTGTTTCTGAGGATCAATTCCTGTCAGAGTAATAATTTCATGGACTACTTCTTTCGAGTTGAATGGAATCACTCCCAAAGCTGCACCAGGCTGATATGCAAGTATTTCTTCTGTTTCAATTTCAATGTGATACGTTTCTTTTTCAGACGTAATATCATTCAGATTAATGATGGCTGAAACTTTTCCCTGAAACTTCTTTCTTCCGGTAGAAACCTTTGGAGCTAAAGCATTTTTTATACTCTGACCAGCATTTTTTTGAACGGTTTCAAATACATGCTCTATCCAATGAGAAGCTTCCTGCTCATAATCAATATCACACTTTTTTAATGGAATAATACGTTGTGCTCCCAATATTTCAAAACGTGAATCTACATCTTCTCCGGTTTGGCAGAACAGAGGATAACTGCTGTCTCCCAACGCCAGTACTCCGAATTTTAGTCCGCTAAGATTTATTTCATTTTCATAGATATAATCGTAGAACTTTTTGGCAAGGGCTGGCGGTTCGCCTTCTCCCTGAGTACTGATGACTACGAAAAAGAATTCTTCTTTAGCTAAATCTTTTGGCTTATATTGGGAAAGATCAGCCAGTTTTACCTGAAGCCCTTTTTTCTTAATGATACCTGCCAGCGTGGTAGCGAGCTTTTTACTGTTTCCGGTTTCCGTACCATAAGCCAACGTTATTTTCTTTACAGCATTCTGTGCAATAGTATTCTTTTCCTGTGGTGGCAGAACGGCTGTAAGTGAAGATCCTCCGGCAATGCCGGCAAGATATCCGCTGGCCCAGATGGCTTCGTCTCTGGAGAGGTCTCCGGATATTTGTTTTAATACATTTAATTTAGTTTCAGACAGCATATTCAAAGAAATTTTGAGTTGTAGGGATTAGACTTCCGTTTTCCACTGATTTGAAATAAAGACCTTCCTGCTCTGCATTTTCAAGCCATGAAAACTCTTCATGGAGATTCACAATTTTACCCACAACAACCAAAGAAGGTGAAGCAAAGTTCTTATCTCCAAATTTTTCATTAAAATCATCAAATGATGATATGTATACTTTTTGAAAAGGAGTCGTAGCCTGTTCAATGACTGCAATTTTTTTATCACCTGAAATCTGAAGTGCTTTCAATTTTTCCACTAGGGGGGTAAGATTTCCTTTAGACATATAGAAAACAAGGGTATCATTGGTAGAAGCAAGCTCTTTCCAGTATTCTTCACTTACGATCTCTGATTTATAATACGTCAGAAAACGAACGGATGTGGAATATCCTCTGGCTGTTAAAGGCATCCCTGCAAATGCTGCTGCTCCTAAAGCTGCTGTAATTCCCGGAATAATTTCGTAGGGAATATTATTCTGTTTTAAAGTCTGCAATTCATCCAGAATATTGGAGAATATGGAAACATCGCCTCCTTTCAGTCTTACAATAGTTTTATTCTGAAAGGCATATTCTACCATCAAATCATTAATATGAGACTGAGGGGTGGATGCATTTTTGCTGCATTCTTTGCCTACATAAATGATTTCTGTGTTTTCATTAACGTAGGTTTCCAGAATTTCCGGACTTACAAGGCGGTCACATAAAATGACATCTGCTTCTGCAATAGCTTTTACTGCTTTTACAGTGATCAGTTCTGGATTGCCGGGCCCTGCACCGATAAGATAGACCTTTGGTGATTTTATATTTGTTTTCATTGAAGTAGGTGTTAATTAAGGATTTAGAAGAGTCCTTCTACGGACAGATATCTTTCTCCGGTATCGTAATTGATGGTAAGGATTTTAGCGTTAGGTTGTATTTCCGGTAAATGTTTGGCGATGGCTGCTAAAGCGGCTCCTGTGGAAACTCCAACAAAAAGACCTTCTTTTTTAGCGGCATTAAGGGCATATTCATAAGCTTCTTCTTTACCTACTGTAATCACTCCATCTAGAAGGGTAATATCCAGAATGGAAGGTACAAAGCCTGCTCCTAATCCCTGTAATGGATGTGGTGCCGGGCTTCCTCCGCTTAATACAGGGGATAATTCCGGCTCTACAGCAATTACTTTTACGTTAGGAAATTTTTCTTTTACCGTTTTTGCGATTCCGGTGATGTGTCCTCCGGTTCCTACTCCTGTAATGATATAATCAAGACCATCCGGAAAATCTTTTAAAATTTCCTGAGCGGTGGTTTCTACATGTACTTTTACATTGGCAGGGTTGTCAAACTGTCTTGGAATCCATGAATTAGGTGTTTCTTCAGCCAATTCACTCGCTTTTTCAATAGCACCTTTCATTCCTTTTTCTCTTGGAGTCAATACGAATTCCGCTCCGTAAGCTTCCATGATTTTGCGGCGCTCTATACTCATGCTTTCCGGCATGACAAGAATGAGTTTGTATCCTTTTACAGCAGCTACCAAAGCGAGTCCTATTCCTGTATTTCCACTGGTAGGCTCTATGATAATGCTGTCTTTATTTAATAATCCTTTGGCTTCTGCATCTTCAATCATGGCCAGGCCAATTCTGTCTTTAATACTTCCGCCGGGATTGCTTTTTTCAAGTTTGATCCAGATTTCATGATCTGAATTGAAGAGTTTATTAATTTTTACGACGGGTGTATTTCCAATCGTTTCTAATGCATTCTGAAATTTCATATCAATGTACTTTTTATTTTTGTTTTTTCTTAAATCACAAAGGTTAATGATTCCGGCAATGAGCTATTATCCTTTATTTTTATTTCACTTTTATGGTAGACCAGAGAGTTGGCGGGGACATCCTGTGTTACCCACACATTTCCTCCTATGACACTTTCTCTGCCAATGGTGGTTTCACCTCCCAGAATAGTGGCTCCCGAATAGATAATCACATCATCTTCAATGTTGGGATGTCTTTTCTGATGGGCTTTTTCTTTGGAAACATTCAAAGCTCCGAGGGTGACTCCCTGATAGATTTTGACATTGTTCCCGATAACGGTAGTTTCTCCGATCACAATTCCTGTCCCGTGGTCAATAAAAAAAGACTTTCCAATGGTGGCTCCCGGATGAATATCAATTCCGGTTTTACTGTGGGCATATTCAGAAATGACACGGGGTAAAATTTTCACTTTCTGAGTCCAAAGCTGGTGCGAAATACGGTAGACATACGTGGCAAAAAAGCCGGGATATGCCAGGTATACTTCTTCCAGAGAATCTGCGGCCGGATCAAATTCCAAAATAGATGTTGCATCCAGAACCAATTGATTATAAAGCTCCGGTAAAGCCTCAAAAAACTGACTGACCTGTTTTTCAGTAAGGTCTTTATCTCCTGTTACCGTATTGATAAGGTCTGAATGTGTTTCCTGTAATGCTTCAAAATTTCTTTTCAGCTGATCTTCAGTATTCTCATTCTGAGGAAGGAAAAGTGTTTCGTACAAATCCTTCACCCATTTTTTGGTCTTTATTTTATCAAAGAATCCATGAATATTATTTTGTTTGGTCTGGTGAATTCTTTGTATTAATTGATCGGAAATTGGCATCTTTCTATTGAATTATACAGGCTGCTACCGTTGAATTGGACGTTTCATCTACCAAAATAGCCGAGCCGGTTGTTTTATTATTGGTAAAGCTGTCATACACCAGAGGCTGTGCTGTACGGAGTGTAACTTTTACAATTTCGTTCAGTTTAATTTCGCCATCAATCTGTTCCCTGATCAGGGTGTTGACATTGATTTTGTAATCTACCTCTTTTACAACTGCTTTTACAAGTCTGCTGTTTTGCTGCAGAAGGTATTTATTCCCTGGCTGCAACGGTTTCTGATCTAGCCAGCATAAAAGAAGTTCAAGGTCTTTTTCAACTGTGGGAACATGCTCTTCCGTGGCAAAAATATCTCCCCGGCTGATATCTACATCATGAGCAAGGTGGATCACAGCTGGCTGGCCTTCAAAGGCTTCTTCTTTTTCAACACCATTGATCTCAATTTTAGTGATTTCAGTGGTCAGTTCTGCCGGAAGAATATGAATTTTGTCTCCTTTTGTAAATTTTCCGCTTAATATTTGTCCGGCATATCCTCTGTAATCATGCAATTCCTCAGTTTGAGGACGGATTACATACTGAACCTGAAAACGGCTTCCGTTGTTTTTTTCTTCATTAATCGTTACTTCTTCAAGGTATTTCAGAAGTGAATTTCCTTCGTACCAATCTGTTCTGGAAGATTTTGAGACAATATTATCTCCTTTCAGCGCTGAAATCGGAAAATAACTAACGTCATTCAATCCTAAATTTTCCGCAATTTTCGAATATTCTGATTTTATATTTTCAAAAATTTCTTCGGAATAATCTACCATATCCATTTTGTTGATGGCTACAGCAACTTTTTTCAACTGTAATAAAGAAGCGATGATGGAATGTCTTCTGGTCTGTTCAATCACCCCTTTTCGGGCATCGATCAGAATAACCATCAGATCAGAGTTTGACGCTCCGGTGATCATATTGCGGGTATACTGCACATGTCCTGGTGCATCAGCAATGATAAATTTCCTTTTTGCGGTTGAAAAATAGCGGTACGCAACATCAATCGTTATTCCCTGTTCTCTTTCTGCACGCAGACCATCCGTTAAAAGGGCAAGGTCTACTCCATCTTCATTTTTGTTTTTAGAATGTTTTTCAAGGACTTCCAACTGATCCTGTAAAATACTTTTGCTATCGTAAAGCAGTCTGCCGATAAGGGTACTTTTACCGTCATCTACGCTTCCCGCTGTTATAAATCTTAATATATCCATACGATGTTAATTATAAATAATAAGTGATAAATTATGAATGATAATTGATGAAAATACTTGTGTAATCATTGATCAATTATCTTTTATCATTGATTAAAAGTAGCCTCCTTTTTTTCGGTCTTCCATGGCGGCTTCTGTTACCCTGTCGTCAATTCTGGTTTCGCCACGTTCTGAAATTCTAGTGGCTACAATTTCTTCGATTACAGCATCTATTGTTATGGCATTAGATTCTACAGCTGCAGTGCATGTCATATCTCCTACGGTACGGTAACGGATTTTCTTGGTTGTGATAATATCTTCTGGTTCTAAGAACACGTGTGAAGAATTGGCAAGCCACTGCCCATTAAAGTCGATTACTTCTCTTTCATGCGAGAAATAGATGGAAGGGAGTGCTATTTTTTCTCTTCGGATATAGTTCCAGATGTCTAGCTCTGTCCAGTTGCTGATAGGGAAAACTCTTACATTTTCTCCTTTATGGATTTTTCCGTTGAAAATATTCCAAAGCTCTGGTCGCTGAAGTTTAGGATCCCACTGCCCGAATTCATCACGAACTGAGAATATTCTTTCTTTGGCACGTGCTTTTTCTTCATCTCTTCTGGCTCCTCCAATACAGGCATCAAATTCAAATTCTTCAATAGTATCAAGAAGTGTATACGTTTGCAGCCAGTTTCTGCTGGGGAATTTACCTTTAGCCTCAGTCAGTTTTTTACTTTTAATAGTATCTTCCACTTTTCTGACTGCCAGATTAACATCCAACTGTTTTACCAGCTGATCACGGAAATCCAATACTTCCGGAAAATTGTGCCCGGTATCTACATGAACAAATGTGAATGGGATTTTACCATGGAAGAAGGCTTTTCTCGCCAGATGAGCCAGAACAATACTGTCTTTTCCTCCGCTAAATAATAAAGCCGGACGTTCAAACTGACCCGCTACTTCTCTTAATATATAAATAGATTCGGCTTCTAACTGATCTAAATAGTTTAACTGATGTATTGACATTTTTTTCTTTTTTTATTGATGAATATGCAGACCGCATTCTTTTTTGTTGGCATCTTCCCACCACCAGCGGCCTGCTCTGAAATCTTCCCCTTCTTTGATTGCTCTGGTACAGGGTTCACATCCTATGCTTACAAATCCTTTTTTATGAAGGTGATTGTAAGGCAGATGATGATCTTTTACATACGCTGTCACCTGTTCTGTCGTCCAGTGAAGGATAGGATGATACTTAATAATCTTATTATCCGGATCCCATTCCAGCTGAGGCATATTTTTTCTGTTCGCAGAATGTTCAGATCTCAGACCGGTAATCCATACTTCATAGCCTTCCAGTGCTTTTTTTAAAGGATGAACTTTTCGGATGGTACAGCATGCTTTCCTCTTTTCTACAGATTGATAAAAAGAATCCGGACCATTTTCTGTGACAAATTCTCTGAGCTCTTCCATATCCGGATAATAGGCTTTGATGTTTTTTTTAAAAAAAGCCTTAGTGGATGTCCAGGTTTCATAGGTCTGCTCAAAAAGTCTTCCCGTATCAAGGGTGAATATTTCAATATTTAAATCTTTTATCAGATGAGTGATGACCTGGTCTTCGTAACTGAAACTGGTTGAGAAGATCACTTTGTCCGGGAATCTTTCAGTCAGTATTTGCAGTCCATTAGTTTGAAAAGAAGCTTCATTAGACTCTTTTACAAGATTTTCGAATTCATTTTTCAGACTGTTATTCATTTTGAATTGAGATTTAATTCTTGCAAATATATACAAAATTCTATAACTCCTATCAAAATGGTAGAATTTAAATGAAAAAAAATTATTTGTTATTGATAAACTTAGTCAGAGTGGCTTCCATCATGCTTGTTCTGGTCTTTTCACGAACGATCATTAATTCTTTTCTCAGATAACAGACTGCTTCATCTACACAATCGTCACAGGCTTCGTAAAAGTTTAAAGAAACACATGGGGTAAGCGCAATAGGACCATCGAAAATACGGTAAATATCTGCTAACGAGACCTCATCGGGTGATTTTAGAAGGTAATACCCTCCTACCTTACCTTGTTTACTATTGACAAGTTTGGCTCTTTTAAGTTCGAGAAGAATTTGTTCCAGAAATTTCTTGGGAATGTTCTCGTCTTGTGCAATAACGGAGGTTGGCAGAAAGCCCTGGTTATAATTCCTTGCTAATCTGACCATTGCTTTAAGCGCATATTTGCAACGTTTCGACATCATAATCTCTGCAAGTTATGATAAATTATCTGATAAATGAAATGTTTTATGGTGAAGGAGTTGAAAGTGGAAGTATATAAAACCACCCCGTCAAAAATTCTTTGAATTTTCGCCACCCCTCCACAGGAGGGGAATTTAAAGACTTTCGTTTGTAATATGAGACACAAGTTTACTCTTTCTGTAAAATAAAGTAAGCAAGTTCTTTATCCTCGCGAATCAGATTTTCAATTCTGTTGAAGCCGCTTTTCAGAAGTACTTTTTGTGATCCGATATTATCAAGATCGGTTACTGCAACAATATCTTTTTTACGATTTAGTGAGGAACAGTAGTCAACAAGTGCTTTGCAGACCTCGGTTCCAAGTCCTTTACCCCAGTAATTTTCTCCCAGGGTATACCCTATTTCTATTTGTTCAGGGTTGTCCAGAAAAACTCTGGCAAGACACATTCCTACAAAATCCTGAGTCTGAGCATTAAATATTCCCCATCTGCTGAAGGAGCCTTCTTTATAATCGGCTAATGCTTTATCGAACATTTCCTTATATTCTTCGGGAGTCTTGTAAGGAAGATATCGGGTAACGTTTTCATTTTGAAAAAGAGTGGAAAATAAAGAAAATTCTTCAGGAGTAAATTCGCGGATGATGATGGTGTCGTTTTTATAATGCATTGTAAATTTATAATGAAATTGGGCAATACGCTAAAATTACATAAATAAACTAAGAGCCTATCATAAAAATCTAACCTTTATTGTAACAAAGACGTCTTTCAACGATACAAATCGTACATTAAACCTCTAAATAAAAAACTACTCATAATATGTTTTCAGCAACCACCTACCAGGATAGAAGAGCCGTATTGCAAGCCAATTTAGAAAGCGGAATTTTATTGTTTCTGGGAAATATCGAAAACCCTGTGAACTTTGAGCACAACCCCTATTATTTCCGTCAGGACAGTACCTATTTATACTATTTCGGAATCCAGGAACCCCATATTGCGGCCATTATTGATATTGATGAGAATAAGACCATTATTTTCGGAGATGAATTAAGTATAGATGATATCGTATGGATGGGCAGACAGGAAACCCTGAAAGAAAAAAGCCTGAAATCCGGTGTACAGGAAACACGTCCTTATACGGAACTTTCTCAATATATTCTAAAAGCACTGACTTCAAAAAGAAAAGTGCATTATCTTCCTCCGTATCAGCCTTTCAATAAAATTTTGCTGGCGGATCTTCTTGGGATTAAAATTGCTGAATTACAACCTTCTGTAGAAATGATCAAAGCAATTGTAAAGCAACGTTCCATTAAAGAATCTCAGGAAATTGTTCAGATAGAACAGGCAGTAAATGTATCCAATGAAATGCATCTGTTGGCAATGCTTGCAGCGAAACCGGGAATGAAAGAATATGAAATTGCCAATGCCATCCAGCATCTTGCAGGTAATAAAGAATGCCAGATGTCTTACCCTCCAATCGTAACGATAAATGGGGGAATTCTTCATAATCATTACCGTCTTAATACGATGAAAGAGGGAGATTTGTTTCTGAATGATTCCGGAGCGGAAACAGCGATGGGATATGCAGGGGATCTTACCAGAACCTTTCCTGTGAGCAAGACTTTTACGACAAAGCAAAAAGAAATGTATGAAGTGGTTCTGAATGCTTTTAATAATGCCCAACAGCTTTTGAAGCCGGGAATCCTATTTAAAGATATCCACTTGAAGGCTGCACAGCATCTGGTAGAAGGACTTATTGATCTTGGACTGATGAAAGGAAGTCCTGAAGACGCTGTAAAAAACCATGCCCATACCCTGTTTTTCCAATGCGGACTGGGGCATATGATGGGGCTTGATGTACACGATATGGAAGATCTTGGTGAGCAATATATTGGTTACACTGAAGCAGAACCAAAAGATACCAAAACATTTGGATTGAAATCTTTACGTTTAGGAAAAGCTTTGGAATCCGGATTTGTAGTAACGGTTGAGCCAGGTATCTATATGATTCCGGAACTCATTGACATGTGGCAGGCCGAAAATAAAAATGCAGACTTTATTAATTATGATAAAGTAAATGAATACCGAAACTTCGGAGGAATTCGTGTTGAAGACGACTTCCTGATTACAGACGACAGCTACAGGCTTCTGGGTAACGGATTGATTAAAACCGTTGAAGACATTGAAAATTACAGAACTGAGCATTTAGCTTAATCCCAATAATATCTATGAAGAACATAAAAAAACTAACAGTCATTGCATTGTACTTTCTGTGTCTATCGCCTTTTGCAGCACAAAAAACACAATGGACACCAGATGGCAATGCGTATTATTCATTTACTAAAAAAGGAGTTGAAATTGTGGATGTACTGCATCCCGGAAAAGACCAGACGCTTTTAAACAGCAGTGAGCTGGTTCCTGCAGGAAGTTCTGAAGCACTTCAGGTACAGAGTTTTCAGGTATCCCCTGATGATAAAAGTTTATTGCTTTTTGCCAATACCAAAAAAGTATGGAGAGATAATACCCGCGGAGATTATTGGATTTTTGATAAAAACACTAAAAAACTTACCCAACTTGGGAAAGGCTTACCATCTTCATCACTGATGTTTGCAAAATATTCACCGGACGGTAAAAAAGTAGCTTACGTGTCCAAGCATAATATTTATGTTGAAGATCTTTCCAACAATCAGCTTACCAAAATTACTACAGATGGAACGGATGGAATGATCAATGGTACTTTTGACTGGGTATATGAAGAAGAATTTGGAACTCAGGACGGCTTCAGATGGTCTCCTGATGGGAATAAAATCGCTTACTGGAAACTGGACGCACGAGGAACGAAAAACTTCCTGATGATCAATAATACCGACAGCCTGTATTCATTTACCATTCCGGTAGAATATCCAAAGGTGGGCGAAAACCCTTCGGGATGCAGTATCTGGTTTTATGATCTTGCTTCCAAATCTTCAAAGAAAGCTGAAATTGCAGGTGATGAAATGCAACACTATATTCCAAGAATGGAATGGGTACTGGATTCCAAATCTATTATTCTGCAGCAATTGAACAGAAAACAGAATCAGAGCAAAATTATTCTGGCAGATGCCAATTCCGGAAGCAGTAAAACCATTCATACGGAAACCGATGCTGCATGGATTGATATCAAATCCCGCTGGAATGATAACGATCCAAAGGGTTGGGACTGGATTGACAATGGAAAAGAATTCTTATGGCTTTCTGAGAAAGACGGATGGAGACATATTTATAAAATAGATATGAACGGTAAAGAAACATTGATTACGAAAGATGCCTTCGATGTGATTAAGCCTGAGTTTTTTGATGTTCAGAACAAACAGATTTACTTCTTAGCTTCTCCAAATAACGCCACTCAGAAATACCTGTATAAAGTAAGCATGAAAGGAGGAAATGCTCAAAAAGTGACCCCTGAAGCCTATAAAGGATCCAACGAATATACCATTTCTCCTAATGGAAAAATTGCTATGTTTACCAATAACAGTATCAATGCATTTTCCGCAGATGCAGTGGTATCACTTCCGGAGCATAAAGAGCTTGTAGCTGCCAAAAGATCTGCAAAAGCTGATCCTTCTAAGTCTAAAACTGAATTTTTTCAAATTACGACACAGGATGGTGTTACATTGGATGGCTGGGTAGTGAAGCCTAAAAATTTTGATCCCAATAAAAAATATCCTATCGTTTTTACAGTCTATGGAGAGCCTGCTATGCAAACGGTAACAGACGAATTTTATACCGGTTGGAATTGGTTATATGCCGGAGATATGGCGGAAGACGGCTATTTATATGTTTCTCTTGAAAACCGTGGAACACCCGCTCCAAGAGGCCGCGAGTGGAGAAAATCTGTCTATAGAAAGATAGGCCAGATGAATATCCGTGATCAGGCAATGGGAGCCAAAGCCTTATTCGCAAAATGGCCTTATGTGGATACTTCGAGAGTTGCCGTATGGGGCTGGAGCGGTGGAGGTTCTTCTACCCTGAACCTTTTGGGACAATATCCTGATATTTACCAAACGGGTATTGCAATTGCTCCGGTTGCTAATCAGTTGTTCTACGACAATATCTATCAGGAACGTTATATGGGACTTCCGCAGGAAAACAGAGAAGATTTTGTTAAGGGTTCACCATTATCTTATGCTAAAAACTTAAAAGGAAACCTTCTGTTAGTTCACGGAACAGGTGATGACAATGTACATTATCAGAATACTGAAGTATACATCAATGAACTGGTAAAATACAACAAACAGTTTCAGCTGATGTCTTATCCTAACCGTACCCACGCTATTAATGAAGGAGAAGGAACATCTCTGCATTTGACGACCATGTTTACAAAATATCTGAAAGAACACTGCCCTCCGGGAGCAAGATAAATAATGAAAGTCTCACAGCGATGTGGGACTTTTTTGTTGTAGGATTAAACAAAAATTCCCCGGATTGCTCCAGGGAAAAATAAGTGTCAAAACCTATAAATTTTTATAGTGGTGTAAAATGATGTTAAATAATAAGAAACAATGGATGTGCCAAATTAATCACTATTTTATGAAATGTGACTTTTTGTGGTATCTTTTTTTACTTAATCCTATAGCTCTTCTATTTTTACAAGATTATCCCTAAATTTGAATGAATAATTTCTAAAATCATTCATGAAACTACCACGCTCCTATTACTCCAATCAGGAAGTTCTTTTTCTGGCTCAGGATCTTTTGGGAAAAGTACTTTTTACAGAACTCAATGGGGAAACAACAGCCGGAATCATAGTAGAAACAGAAGCCTATTTTGGAGTTAAGGATAAAGCTTCCCATGCGTATGGAGGAAGACGAACTGACCGCACAGAAACATTATACAGCCAGGGCGGAATTTCTTATGTATATTTATGTTATGGAATTCACCATCTTTTCAATGTAGTAACTTCTGTGGAAGATGATCCTCATGCTGTTCTGGTGAGAGCTGTAGAACCTTTGATAGGTAAAGAAATCATGGAGCGAAGGAGAAATATGCCGGCTTCTAAACCAGCCATTTCTGCAGGTCCGGGATCAGCATCCAAAGCATTGGGGATTGATCGGTCATTCAACAAAAAAGATTTAACGCAAAATGAAATATGGATTGAGGATCATGGTATTTCATATACTCCGGACGAAATCATTACAGGACCTCGTATAGGTGTTGCTTATGCACAGGAAGATGCACTTTTACCATGGCGTTTCTTTGTAAAAGGAAACAAATATGTGAGCAAGCCCAATAAAGTATAAATATCAGGATTCATGAACGGAATTATAAAATTCTTTATAATGAATAACCAGGCTGTCAAGAGAAAAACCACGGTTCAAACCACTGGTATTGGGTAAAACCCATACTTTTGATCCACAGAAATCCTCAGGCTGTGCTCCCCACAGAATTTCTTTCTTTTTAGAAAAAGCCTTATAAGCTGCTTTACCAAGAAAAGCAATATATTTCGGTTGATAGTTTGTTATTTTTAATTTGAAACTTTCAAGAGATTCATCAAATTCTTCCTTAGAAAGCTCATCTGCACGCGAAGTTGCTCTTGCTACGGCAGTCGTCAGTCCATATCCGAAATCCAGAAGAGAAGTATCATTGGCTGCTTCTATTTCATACGGTGTAAACCCTGATTGATGCAATACTTTCCAAAAACGGTTACTCCTTCCGGAAAAATGATGGCCATCATTGGATGATTTTAAACCAGGGTTGATTCCGCAAAAAATAACATCGAGATGATTTGAAATAATATCTGTAAGCATTAGATTGGTCTGTATAAAAGATTAATTTACAGCTTAAAGGTATCAATATTTGTAGGATTCAAAGATAAATTTTATTTAAAAATACGGTACGTTTCATCTTCTTTAAAAGACGTTTTATCTCCAGTTTTTGCGGTGTCACCTACTTTATGGTATTCAATATGAATTGATAACGGTAATTTTGTGACAGTAATTATGATGTGATATTCTATAGTAAAGAACCCATTTTAAGACATCATTAAAACAAATAGTATGAACTGGATTGCATTAATTATCGCAGGAATTTTTGAAATCGGATGGCCTTTGGGGCTTAAACTCTCTCAACAGCCGGAAAATAATAAATGGAGCTGGATCATGTTCTCTATCTTATGTATGACGATAAGCGGAGGATTTCTTTGGTATGCCCAGAAAAGCATCCCTATCGGAACGGCATATGCAGTCTGGACAGGAATTGGTGCAGTAGGAACTTTATTGGTAGGGATTCTGTTTTTTCAGGATTCAGCCAGTATTTTAAAATTACTTTCTGCATTGCTAATTGTTGTAGGAATCGTTGGTCTTAAGCTATTCTAATAAAAAATTGGCTTAAGATGATCACTCATCATTAAGCCAAAACATTATTCAACATTCAAATAATAGACTATCTTCATTTATATTTGCCACCCATTGAATCGAAGGACTTAAAATTCCCCTCCCTTGCAGGGGTGGCAAAAATTCAAAGAATTTTTGACGGGGTGGTCTAAAGCATGATTTCACTTTTCTCCCCTAAAGCTCCATCAACGGCTTATAAGTTCTTCCCACAGGAAGTTTTTTCCCATTGATCTGAATGATATTCGCAGACTTTTCTTCTATTTTTGATCGGGATATAATATAGGATTTATGAATGCGGGTAAATATTTTAGGGTTTAAAGCCTCTTCTATCTTGCTGATAGGCATTTTAAAAGTGAAAGTCCCTGTTTTCATATGAATATTGATGTATTCTCTTAAACTTTCGATATATAAAACATCCTGCAGGATAATCTTAATCTGCTTTTTACCACTATTGATGAAAATAAAATCACGTTCAGATACTTCCAGCAAAGCATCTTCTGCCATTATCAGATGTTTAAATTTGCCAATAGCCGCCTGAAAACGCTCATATGGAATAGGCTTCATCAGATAATCCGTAATATCAAGTTCATAGCCTTCTACTGCATATTGATGATAGGCTGTGGTAACAATGACAAACGGAGGATTTTTTACTTTCCTGAGAAAATCAAAACCTTTTACTACCGGAAGATGAAGATCCAGAAACATCAGATCTACATCATGTATGCTTAAAAGGCTGCTGGCATATACTGCATCCGCACATTTTCCTACAAGATTCAGCTCCGGATCTCTGGAGATGAAATTTTCCAGAATTTCCGAGGCAATGGGCTCGTCTTCTACAATAATGCAGTTGTATTTTTTAGAGGGTTCGTGTGTCATGGAAATCTATGGTTAATGTTACAATATAACGGTCGACTTTATCCTCTATAGAAAGTATATGTTGAGGATAAAGCAGTTCAAGCTGTCTACGGATATTTTTCAGTCCTATCTTTGTGGAATGTGCATGAGGTTTTTCTTCCTTGGAATTTTCTATAGAATAAGTGAGAATTCCTTTCTTTAACTGAATATCAATAGTAATGAATGTATTTCCCAAACTTTCTGAAGCTCCATGCTTGAAAGCATTTTCTACAAACTGTATCAATATCATAGGAGAAATTTCCTGAGAAGGATCATCCATATTTTCCGTGAAATTTAAGGTTAGATCATGGTGGCGGATTTTCTGGATCTGGATGTAATCCCTGATGTTTTCAATATCCTTTGCTATAGAAATGGTTTTTTCTGCCGCCTCATAGATATTATATCTCATGACTTTAGAAAGCTGTAGAATAACATCTGGTGTCTCATCCGCTTTTTTCAGAGCCATTCCATAGATATTATTGAGGGTATTGAAAAGAAAGTGAGGATTGATCTGAGCTTTTAACATGGTAAGTTCCTGATCCAGCTTCTCTGATTTTAACTGAGACATCTGCTCTTTTAGAACATTTTTTTGCCGTGTAATTTCAACTCCGAAGATCAGTCCTACCATAAAAATAAGATCCATAAAAGAATTGAAAGCTACATAGCCATTCATAAATCCGGAAACCTGTTTTCCATCCAAAGTTTCTGTAACCCCATAAATGTAAGGATAAATGATAAAGTGAGTGAAAAAACGATGTCCCAAAACAGCAGTTATTGCAATAAGAATATAGAAAAGGTATTTGAAAATCTCTTTACTATGAATCTTTTCGTACACATACAGTAATGCATAAGCAAGAGGCATTTTGATCAAAAGATAACCAAGCTCCAACATAAGCGTATTCTGAAGTCTTATTTGCCATTTAAAATCAGGAAACTGATACCGCGACCAGTAAAAGTCAAGGTAAACTTCCAGAATATAATACAATATCCAAAAAAGCAAATGAACCCGTAACTTAGATCTGCTGTTTCGTTTCAAGCTTATAATGATTTAATAGTACAAAGTACCGGTTACTCAGTCAAATATAGAAATATAAGTCTAGCAAATGAACACAATGATCTACAAACTACTCGTTTTGATTCATGTTAAATAATAAAGATTGGTAAAGGAGATCATTGTTGGAGATCTAAGTATTCTTTTTATTCTTAAACTTTAAATATACTTCAGGATACATAAGATTAAAAAAACTGAAAATCAGCAAAACATTGTACTCAATTCCGTTGGTGCCGCCTCCTACCACAAACCATCCATTCTGCCAGTGAACGTAATAAATTCCAAAAGCAAAAATGAGAATATTACAAAATGCTACTGGTTTGATACATCTGTCAATCCACAGTAATGGTATTGAGAAAAGATGAGTCAGTTTTACGGCCCACGCTACATAAATCCCAATAGGACTGAATCCTAAACTGTTCAGGTAAATATTCCCAAAATTGTTCACATCTCCACTGAAAATAGAAATCACACTATGCATTAGTAATATTACTGAAAGGGCCAATCGAAGGTAAAAGTTCTTTATCATGCCAACAAAATTAGAAGACAAAAACAAGTACTCAGTATTTTGTATATCAACAACTTGGAAGCAGGGATAAAAGTTTCAGTATTAGGTTTTATTCTTGAACTGAATTTTAATAAGAAATTAAATATTTAATATATTTCAATATTTAGTGATTTAATAAAGATAATTTATTATATTTACATTAAGATCGGATACGATGATTGATTCCCTCATAATCATTAATCTGTATCTACAAAATAATATTAAATTATTATGACACGATTCTAATACACAAATGCTTCTATCTTTTTCAACCAAAAAGAGTGGTAAAACAATTTACCACTCTTTTTACATTGTATTGAGAAATTCTGTTCTACTTTTGAGTCAGTTTTTCCTTTATCAATTCTTCCAGCTCTTTACCATGAAGATTTTTAGCTAAAATAGTTCCCTGCCCGTCAATAATGACGTTAAAAGGTAGTTCATCAACTTCATAAAGTTTGGCTACAGGGCTTTTCCAGAATTTTAAATCACTGATCTGTATCCAGTTGATATGAAATCTGTCAATTGCTTTCTGCCAGCTTTCTTTATTTTTGTCTAAAGAAACGCCCAATATTTCAAACTGATTATTTTTTACCTGCTCTGAATAGGTATCATACATTGTTTTCAATTGAGGCTGTTCCTCTACACATGGAGCACACCACGTTGCCCAGAAATCAATCAGAACCAGTTTTCCTTTCAATGATGAAAGCGAAAATGAGGCTCCATCTGCTTTAGTCATGATAATTTCAGGCGCTTTTTTCCCTATTTCTATTTTGTTTTGTGCTGTAATATATCCTGAAAACAGTATTAAAAATAGTATGGTAAAACCGGTCTTCATATTAGTCATTTGTAGGATAGTTTTTATCTAACCAGTCTGTTTTAATATTTTTCGGAAGATTTAAAAGTTTCGCATTTTTGAAACCCATTTCCATCAGCAATGCAAAAGCAGGACGTATATTAGGACATTTTACAAAAGGACAGCATCCGCAGTAGATCACAATCTCTCTGTTCTTTGGAACATCTTTAAGATAAGTTCTCAGTTTTTCCAGATTTTCAGGCTCATGCGTTGGTCCAATATCAACAGAACCTTTGATAATTGCTTCAGGGCCTACCGAAATGATCACAAGATCTTTTACTTTATGCTTTTCAATTCTGGAAGCCAGTAACGCGGGATCCATCAGCTGGCTGTCTTTCCATGGATCCTGTTTTTGCTGTGCCTGACTGAAAACCGAGCAGACAAAGCAAGCAATGATAAACAAATACTTCATACTTCTATTTTTCACAAAGATAAAAATGTTTTGTAGAGTCTGCCTATAGAGAAACAGCTCTATTAAAGATATTTTACAGAAATCAGAATCTTTTTGGAGTAATATGAATCACATTAGAGGCACCGGGTTCTATGATAAGTTGAGTTCCTCCATCTCTTTCATTTTCCCTTCCTTGAATGGCTGATCCTGTAGCAAGGGTTAGTTTTCCCTGAAAAACAGGATGAGGAGGAACAAGTGAAATTTCAATGTCTTCTTCAAGCTGTATGATGATTGATTCAGCTTCAATGGGTTGCCTTGTTCCGTCTTTTGAAACAGCAAATGCCTGATATTTATGGATTGTATTCATTGCTTTTTTAATAAATTAATACTTTTGAAAGTAAAGATAAACAATACATATCGATGAATGAATTTCTTTTAGATTAAGTAATTTACTGGTATTGAATTATTTTATCCCTCTGAAGTGTAAATATTTAATACATTTATAGTAAGTATTATCATAAACATTTTAACAATGGAAGAAAGATTCCAGCCTGATGCAATCATCATCGGAACCGGACTGGCAGGACTTACTGCTGCCATGGAAATTACCAATACCGGAAAAAAAGTAATGCTTTTGGATCAGGAAACTGAACAGAATATTGGCGGACAGGCATTCTGGTCATTCGGGGGATTATTTCTGATTAACTCACCCCAGCAAAGGAGAATGGGAATTAAAGATTCTTATGAACTCGCATTGCAAGACTGGAAAGGAACAGCTGGTTTTGACCGTCCGGAAGACTATTGGCCCCGTCAATGGGCCGAAGCTTATCTCAAATTCGCTGCTGGTGAAAAATACGAATACATTTCCAAACTGGGAATCAAGCTGATGTTTATGGTAGGCTGGGCAGAGCGTGGAGATGGTTCGGCAACGGGTCATGGGAATTCTGTACCTCGCTTTCATGTCAGCTGGGGAACAGGTACGGGAGTTGTAAAACCTTTTGTAGAAAAAGCTTACAAAGCTCAGGAAAAAGGACTCCTTCAGATGAAATTCAGACATCGGGTAACTGAAATTATAACAGAAAACGGAAAGATAAAAGGTCTTAAAGGAGATATTCTGGAAAATGATACGAAGGAAAGAGGTGCTGAGACCAACAGAAATGTAATCTCAACATTTGAATATGCAGCCCAAAATATCATCATTGCTTCCGGAGGAATTGGAGCCAATCATGAGCTGGTAAGAAAAAACTGGCCGGAAAGATTGGGGAAAGCACCTGAAAATATGGTTTGCGGTGTCCCTGCTTACGTAGATGGCAAAATGATTGATATTGCAGAAAATGCAGGAGCTCATATCATTAATCCGGACAGAATGTGGCATTATACAGAAGGGCTGCAAAACTGGAATCCAATCTGGCCAAAACACGGAATCCGGATACTTCCGGGGCCTTCATCGCTATGGTTTGATGCAAAAGGTAAACGTCTCCCCGCTCCTTTCCTTCCGGGATTTGATACGTTGGGAACTTTACAGTATATCCAGGAAACAGGGTTTTCTTATTCCTGGTTTATCCTTACACAGAAAATTATCAAAAAAGAATTTGCCCTCTCGGGTTCAGAGCAAAATCCGGATATTACCAATAAAGACTATTCTCTTTTTCTGAAAAGAATTTTCAGTAAAAAAGCCCCCGGTCCTGTAGAAGCTTTTAAGGAACATGGAAAAGACTTTATCATATCCGATAATCTGGAAGATCTGATTAAAAGGATGAATGAACTGGCAGGAAATAACCTGTTGAAGTATGAAAACATAAAATCTCAGATTGAAGCCAGAGACAGAGAATTAGACAATAAATATTCAAAAGATACTCAGGTTAATTATATCCGGAATACCAGAAATTATTTAGGGGATAAACTAGGACGTGTTGCAGCTCCGCATAAGATTTTAGATCCTGAAAACGGACCTTTGATTGCTGTACGTCTTAATATTTTAACCCGCAAAACGTTGGGGGGAATAAAAACCAATCTGAATAGTCAGGTATTAAGAGATGATGACAGCATTATTGAAGGACTTTATGCAGCTGGAGAAGCTGCAGGGTTTGGTGGTGGCGGAATGCATGGCTACAGAGCTTTAGAAGGAACATTTTTAGGAGGCTGTATCTTTTCAGGAATGAAAGCCGGTAAATATATTGCCGGACTTTAAATTTAATAATGTATTGAATATGAGCAGTTATTTTGATCATAAAGTCATTTGGATCACAGGAGCATCATCAGGCATTGGAGAGGCTTTGGTAAAAGAGTTAGCAAAAAGCAGCAATGCAAAAATGATTCTTTCCTCCCGAAAAGAAGAACAGCTTCATTCGGTAGCTGAAAATGCTGGTTTGAGTGCAGATCGGTACACGGTAATTCCTTTGGATCTTAAAAATTATAGGGAAATGCCTGGCCTAGCAGCAAAAGCATCAGAACAGTTCGGAAAGATTGATATTCTGATTAATAATGCAGGATTGTCACAACGTTCATTAGCGATGGAAACGGATATTGAAGTGGATAAACAGCTGATAGATATTGATTATATCGGAACTGTTGCGCTTACAAAAGCTGTTGTGCCCTATATGATCAGAAATAAAGGAGGGCAGATTGCTGTTGTATCAAGTCTTATGGGAATATTCGGTGCTCCTATGAGAAGCGGATATGCCGGCGCCAAACATGCATTACATGGTTTTTTTGATGCATTGCGGGCAGAATTATTCAGTCAGAATATTAAAATCACGATCATTTGTCCGGGTTTTATACAGACTGATATTTCCATTAATGCTGTTACCGGAAACGGCTCGTTACAGGGGACAATGGATGATGCCACAAAGAATGGTATGCCTGTAGCTATTTTCGCAAAAAAGATGCTTCATGCCATTGAAAAACAGAGAAAACAAAAAGCGATAGGCGGTAAGGAAGTAATGGCCGTTTATCTCAAAAGATTCTTTCCAAATGTATTAGCCAAAATAATCCGTAAGGCCAAAGTGGTGTAAAGAAAAAGCACCATTCAATCATGAATAGTGCTTTAATAATGAAGAAATTGAGATTAAAAGGTTTTTACCAGCCCTATTCCTACAATTTTATTCTGATAGAACGGCATTACCATTGTAGAAGACAGCGAACTTTTAGTTTTATTTTTTCCACGTAATAAATTGTCAATTTTTGGAAACAGCCAGTAGGCCAGCTCTGTAGAAAGAATTCCGAATCCGGCTCCTGCCACAACGTCACCCAGCCAGTGCTTATCATTCAGCATTCTGTATACTCCGGTGAAAATCGCAAACGGATATCCGGAGATGCTGAGCCAAAAATTAGTGTCTTTATATTCCCGGAACATAAACTGTGCTGAAGAAAATGCTGTGGCGGCATGCCCTGAAGGAAAAGACAAGGTATTTGATTTATCCGGTCTTTCTTCTTTTACCAGGTATTTTAAAGGCATTGTAAAGGCTGCGGCAATCAGTTGTGAGGAAGCATAAATGATGGTACGGTCTCTCAGATTGTGTTTTCCCCTTATTCCCATTGCATTCAGCCCATATACCATTACTGCAGGAGCGTATTGGGTATAATTATCTAGTTTTATCTGTGTTGGCTGATGCTCATTGATTTCAACTTTTGTGGATACATTAAGCTGTTTCAGATTCTTGATGGAAAGACCTGCCACTCCATAGGCAATGAATGCAGTGGGAATGATCAGACTTTTATAGTTCAGTGTGCTTTTTTTAAGCTCTGTCGTGATCATACTGTCCTGTGCGGGCTTTTGAACTTTAACTGTATCATTGGTATTCTGAGCATTAATTCTACCTAATGTTAAACTCAAAATCATTATATAGACCAGTGTTTTTTGAAAGTGCTTTTTCATTCTAAATCACATTTAAAATTATCCGATTCTGTATTAAAATTTATAACTGTATCCCAAGCGAACTACCTGGGTTTCATAGTAATCATTGCTGGTATAGGCAAATCCGTTTCCTTGCACAGACTTCTTGATTACCATTGTATTGAGTAAATCTGTTGCATTTAAAAAGAGTTCACCCTTCCCTTTCTGAATAGCTTTTTTTACCCCTGCATCCATTGAGAATCTTGACTGTATTCTTCCCTGCGGAATAATATCCGGTGCCAGATAAACAAGGGTAAACTGTAAATCCAATCCTTTTGAGAAACGGAAAACGTTATTCATCTTAACATTCCCTGAGATAGCAGTCTGTCGGTCTGCAGAGAACGTATTGGGCTGAGGATACAGATTTTGTACGGTAAATGCATTGATCTGATTACGGTATATATTTCCGTTGACATTCAGAGAGTATATATCAGATACTTTTTGATTCCATATTGTTTCAAGCCCTGTGTTATAGCTTTTTCCTGCATTTTGGAAAATGGCATAAATAAGCGTACTGTCCGGAACAATACTGGAAATTCTGGTGATGGTTCCATTGGCAAAGCGGTGATACAGTGCAGAATATAAATATCCGCTATCCCAGTTGCGTTTATATCCAAGTTCAACGGAATTCGTAAACTGGGGGCGTAATGCAGGGTTTCCTACCTTAATAATTTCTGCATCATCATATTTTGGGAAAATCCTGATATCTACTTCATTGGGACGGTCTACCCTTCTGTTATAGAAAACAGAAAATTTATTACGGTCATCAAGCTTGTATGCAAGTCTGAAATTCGGGAATGGCTGGGTGTAATTGTATCCGTCACTTTTATAAGTTGGATGGTTAGGATTTACATCATATTGAATTCTTACATATTCAAGTCTAAGTCCCAATTCGGCTTCCCATTTTTCATTTTCAAAAACATAATTTCCATACACAGCAGGGATAAACTCTTTATAATCTGCCTTTCCACCTGCAGAAACATCCAAAACAGAATTTGCTCCCGGAATAAAATTCATATTGGTAGGAATACTTCTGCTTCTCAGCTTAATTCCTGTTTCAATTCGTCCATATTTTAAAGGTTTTACATAATCTACATTGAAATCATACACCTGCTCATCAGATAATAACTTAAAAGCATCAGTTCCGGTAGAAGATGGCAGGTAATTATCATAGAAATATTTTTCATCCTCTCTATGGAAAGTATAATTAAATCCTACATTCAGCACATGTCCGGCTTCTTTGAATTTGTGCTGATAAGAAGCTGTCCCCATTACGGTTGTTTTCAGTTCATCCTCCAGAAACTGCCAAAGACGCAGACGCTGAGACATATCCCCATTGAAAAACAGCTGATCTCCCCTGTCGATAATTTTCTCACTTCCGTACATTCCTGAAATGGTTAAGGTATTTTGAGGATCAATATTCCAGTCGATTCCGGCTTTGGTGGTGAAGAAATTGGTATTTCTGTTTCTTTTCAGCTGAGAATTGATCACTGTTCCGTTATCATAAGTACGTGTTACAAATTCATTCTTGTTAAGTGTTTCCGTATAAAGATTATCTGCCTGTAAGAATATATTGACTTTGTTTTTCCTGTAATTAACAGATAATGAAGGATTAATTTTAGGAGTAAGCGTATACTGCGGTCTTATCGTAGGAAGATTTTCCTTTCTTACCCAAAGCGAACCTAAGCCTGTGGTAAACCCCACTTTTCCGTTCCATCCGTTTTGCTTATTTTTTTTCATGATAATATTGATGATTCCGGCATTTCCATTGGCATCATATTTCGAGGAAGGATTGTTGATGATCTCAATTTTATCAATCGCGGAAGCTGGAATATTATCCAGTCCGGTCTGGCTTCCAAAACCTGTAAGAGCGGTCTGTTTACCATCAATCAGAACTGTTACTTTATCATTTCCTCTAAGCTGCACTTTGCTATCCTGTACGGTAATTCCTGGAAGATTCTGCATGCTTTGTAATACGGAACCACCACTTTGACTGATATTATCTGCTACAGAGTAGGTTTTCTTATCAAGACGACTGTCTATTTCATTCTTTTTGGAAGCCGTAATCGTAATGGCTTCTATTTTGGTTTCAGTTTCCTGGTGTGGAACCAGCTCAATTGTAGGGATTTCCAGAAATTCTGAAAGGCTTCCTATAAAAACAGGTTGTATTTGTGTATTGTATCCATTGAGCGAGGTTTCCAGAAGATAATGATCCGGTTTTATCCCCGTAAGAGAAAACCTGCCTTCTTCATTGGTAATTGTTCCCGCTGTAAAAGTGCTGTCTTTTTCTTTTTTTAAAATGATGTGAGCATATGGTAATGCTGTCTTGTCTTTACCGATAATTCTTCCTGAGGCTGTTACAGAAGCTGTCTGCGCAGAGACAAGAGAAGAAACCATTATGCAGGTCGGAAAAAATAACAGGGCTGTTTTATTCATTCTTCTAATCGTATTTATTTACAAAGGTGCAAACCGATTTAGAAGAAATTTAGAATTGCCGGAACCAGGGATTTTTTAATTATAATTTAACAGAGAAAACATGGTGTTGATTCTCAAACCTGTAACTGATTGTCCAATGATGAAACCTGCAGATTTCCTGTATAATAGAAAGGCCAAGCCCGCTTCCGCTGTTATCCGTTGAAAGCTTGGAGAATCTTTTGAATAACAAATTCGTGTCCAGCTTTTCAGTCCCGGAATTGGAAATTTCGAAAACAGAATGGGTAAGCTGTATGGAAATGCTGCTTCCAGGAGATGTATGGCGAATCGCATTGATAATAAGATTGTTGATTAATATTTCGGTTAGAATATTATTTCCGCTTACCTCTACTGCGGTCGAAATATGTTCTGTAACTGAAATATTTTTTTGTTCAAAATGCTCTTCGAGAATATCAATACTTTGATGAAGCAAATTATCAAACGAAATGATTTCTGAACTGTCGAACTGGTTGTTTTCAATTTTAGCAAGCAGCAAAAGGTTTTTATTGATACGGGAACTTCTTGTAAGCGCCCTGTTCATATCTTCTGCGATGCTGTATTGTTTTTCGGTGAGGTTCTGATCCTGAAGTAAAAGATCCAGTTTGTTTTTAATAATAGCAAGCGGAGTCTGTAATTCGTGAGAAGCATTTTCAGTGAACTCTTTCTGTGTTTTATAAGTAGACACATTGCGTTCAATAAGCTTGTAAAGAGACTGATTGAGTTCTTCAAATTCAGTAGTATCAGAAGCCGGAAATTCTATCGTATTCTGACTGTTAAGATTAAAAGTCTTCAGCTGATCCAATGTACTTCTGAATGGTTTCCAGATAGATGAAGAAAGCTTTCTGTTAAGATATAAAAGGCCGACAACAATCATCACAAAAAAGAAGATGGTAATCATGGCAATGACGGCTATGGTTTCATGAGATTCCTCAATATTGGTCTGTATGGTAAACAGATAAGGTTTGCCATGAATGTAAATTACTTTTTCAAGACATCTGTAACGCTCTTTTTTCTGTTCCGAAATAAAAGGAAGATGCTTTTCATAAGTATAAACACTGTCCCGCTTTACCTGACTGGGAGAAATTCTTTCAATATTGGTTTCTGGCTGGATGTGATTCCATAATTCAAGGCTTTTATCGAGCGCTTCTTCCGAAAGTTGCAACTGGTTGAATTCATACGCTGTTTTCTCTACAATAATCTGATTGTGCTCATCCAGCTCATTTTTCCAGATCGTATCCACCACAAAATAATACACAGGAATACTGATCATCAGTACAATAAGTACGTAGATAAGAAAGGGTTTGGTAGTTTTGGTAAGTAGAGGCTTCACAATAATGATGAATTATAAATTATGAGTTATGAATTCTTGTTTTCCTTCGAAAAACAGCAAAGTTTTAACTTCTGTTTTTATTTTTTGTTGTAATGATGATGCTTCGGATTATTTTTAATATTTCAGTGGCTTCATTGCTTATGCTTTCATATTCAGTAGATGATAAATAATTGGTATGAAATAAAAGCTCGATCCAATAAATAGATTCATCACATTCTTTTTGGGCAATAGCGAGTTTATGAATAAAATCTGCCTTACTTTCTGCATTCTGCGATTCTCTTATTAAGGC
Source organism: Chryseobacterium sp. 'Rf worker isolate 10' (assembly GCF_050753305.1). NCBI lineage: Bacteria > Pseudomonadati > Bacteroidota > Flavobacteriia > Flavobacteriales > Weeksellaceae > Chryseobacterium > Chryseobacterium sp. 'Rf worker isolate 10'. The sequence goes on along the minus strand of NZ_JBOZOF010000001.1, from coordinate 1,386,947 downwards.
TCCCACTGCTGTTCCGCTTCTTAATAGTTGTTTACTCAGAACATATTCATTCTTAGCAGTTGAGAGATATTTATAAAGATTAATAATCCTTATTGCAAAACTAAAACTTTTATCTTTCAATACATTTTTCTTTTCACTCATAATTTATAATTCATCATTCATAATTACTCTAGCTTTCCCACTTATACCCCGTTCCGTATACTGTTTTAAGATAATGCCCGCATCCGGCGTCATACAGCTTTTTCTTAAGGTTTTTCACATGAGCATATACAAAATCATGATTATCTAGCATATCTGCAAAATCTCCGGAAAGATGTTCTGCCAGGGTACTTTTAGAGATGACTTTATTTTTGTTACCGATAAAATAAATTAAAAGATCAAATTCTTTCTTTGTCAGGGAAATTACTTCATCATTTACCGCTACTGTTTTGGCTAATAAATCGATCTGAAGTTCATTTTGTTTCACCACATTGGAACTACTGAACTGCTTTCTCCGGATAATAGAATATACCCTTGCCATAAGTTCAGAAAGGTGAAAAGGCTTGGTAAGATAATCGTCTGCACCCAGCTTCAGTCCTTCAATTTTATCATCAAGAGCATTTTTGGCGGAAATAATAATTACACCGTCCTGTTTTTGCTGTTTTTTTAATTCTTCCAAAATTGTAAGACCATTTCCGTCCGGAAGCATAATGTCCAGTAAAATACAGTCGTAGTCGAATGTTTCTATTTTACTCATGGCTTCACCGAATGTATCGGCATATTCGCAGAGGTAATTTTCTCCGGACAGATATTCGGAAATACTTTGAGCAAGAGCCGCTTCGTCTTCAATGATGAGAATTTTCATGTGATAAATCTATTACCAAATTTAGAAGAAATTTTGAATTTTAAATTAAAATATAAATTACAAAAATAGAAATGATAGAGCAAGTGTATAGCTCCAAAATGAGGTTTTTTGTGATATATTTCATAAATTTACGCTGCTTTATCAATCTGATGATAGTGTAAAATATTTCCAAGGTGAAAATTCACAACAAAAAAAAGTACCTTAACTTCCTTAAATTTAAAAGAGATTTCCAAAAATACGGACTAGAAAAAGCACGCAGTTATGAGCTTATTCTGCATTGGCTGAACAACAGGCTGAGCAGAAACCAATTTCTTGTTCTTTCCGGAATTCTGGTAGGCTGTACGGCGGGTCTTGCAGGAGTTATTCTGAAAACTCTGGTACACAATATTCATTATTTCATTACCAATAAAGTTCACTTTGAGTATCAGATATTATTTTATATTGTTTTTCCTTTTTTAGGAATTGTTCTCACTACGATGATCGTTCTGACAATATTTAAAGGTCAGGATCGTAAAGGGATTGGAGCCATTTTATATGAAATTGCACAGAACTCCAGTATTGTAGCGTCCGTTAAAATGTATTCTCAGGTAATACAAAGTGCTGTTACCGTAGGATTGGGAGGCTCAGCAGGATTGGAAAGTCCTATTGCCGTTACCGGAGCTGCCATTGGTTCCAACTATGCACAAACATACAGATTAAGCTACAAAGAACGTACTTTATTGCTGGCTGCTGGTGCTACAGCAGGGATTGCATCTGCTTTCAATGCTCCAATTGCCGGGATTATGTTTGCCTTTGAAATTCTTTTAACTGGAGTCGTCTTCACAGATTTTATTCCTTTAGTTGTGGCTGCGGTTTGCGGAAGTCTTTTGTCGAGGATTTTGCTTCAGGAAGATGTTCTTTTCAGATTTTATACCAGAGATCCATTCAACTATAAAAATGTTCCGTATTATCTTATTTTAGGAATTGTTACAGGGTTGTATGCCCGTTATTTTGTCATTATTTCTCAAAAAGTGGAGCATTTTATAAAAGGGCTTCAGCTTTCAAGAATGCGTAAAGCGATGTTCGGAGGAGCTGTCCTTTCTCTATTATGTGTTCTTTTTCCTCCTCTGTTTGGGGAAGGATATGAAACGGTAAAGGCTTTTACCAACGGAAATACCTACTCTATTATTGAAAACAGTTTTTTCAGATATTTTGAGATCGGTGACTGGACGATTATTATCTTCCTGGTTCTGGTATTGCTTTTAAAAGCATTTGCAACTTCATTTACTATATTCAGCGGCGGAAACGGAGGTAATTTTGCCCCTTCTCTTTTTGCCGGTGGAACTTTGGGATACTTATTTGCATTGGTTTGCCAGCATATTGGCTTTACAGACGTTCCGGTGACCAATCTTGTACTGGTTGGGATGGCAGGCGCCATGAGTGGTGTATTATATGCCCCGCTTACGGCTATATTTCTGATTGCAGAATCAAGTTTTGGTTATGATTTGTTTATCCCTCTGATGATTGTTTCCATAATCTCCTATCTTATTGCCAAATGGTTCTCTCCGATTTCTCCGGAATTAAAATCATTAGCCGATGAAGGGAAAATATTTACAAATAAGCATGATAAAAACCTCCTTTTTGCTTTAAGAACCGAAGATTTTATTGATAAATATTCCCAGACCATTAATGAAAACGCTTCTGTTACTGAACTGTTTGAAATGATAAAGAATGGTGATAAAAATATTTTTGCTGTTGTGGATGAAAACAAAAAACTAAAAGGAGTTCTTACTCTGGATGATATAAGACCTTATTTATTCAACAAAGAAATGGAAACTTCCCAGACGGTTACCCAGATTATGAAAGCTCCGCCAGCCGTTCTTCACCGCGAGAATAAACCATTGGATATTCTCCAGACCTTTGATGATACTGGAGTATGGAATCTTCCGGTAATAAATGACAACAATGACTTTATCGGGTTTATTTCAAAATCCTCAATATTAATGAGCTACAGACAGCTTCTGAAAGAATATTCCGATTAATAGTAAAAACCGAATATAACAACCGAAAACCTAAATTCCAATCCTTTGGAGGGGTGGCGAAAATTCAAAGAATTTTTGCCGGGGTGGTTAATATCGTCGAACCATAAAAAATCCGTTCAGTAATGAACGGATTTAATTTTAATCTATAATAAAGTTGAAAAAAACTAGTTGCTTGCGTTATTAAGCAATGCAATATCTTCCTGATCCAGAACAAGTTTTGGTGCATTGAACACCGTTTCAAGCTGAGAGGCACTGGTAGCACTTACAATCGGTGCTGTGATCAAAGGATTGGACAACAGCCATGCCAGAGAAACTGTTCCCTGAGTGGTATTGTGTTTTGCACTTACCTGATCCAGTGCTTTTAAGACTTCAAGTCCTTTTGGATTTAAATATTTTCTTACTCCTTCACCTCTTGCACTTTTTGCAAGATCTGCTTCATCACGGTATTTACCTGTTAAGAAGCCTGCTGCCAGAGACCAATACGGGAATACACTTAAATCAAACTGCTCTGCCAGCGGGGCATAATTTTGTTCAAAACCTTCTCTCTCCATTAAGTTGTAATGAGGCTGTAATGCAACATATTTAGGAAGGTTATTCTTTTCAGCAGCTTCAAAGGATGCTTTTAAACGTTCCGGAGATAAGTTGGAAGCCGCAATATAACGTACTTTTCCAGCTTTAATGATCTCATCATATGCTGCAAGTGTTTCCTCTACCGGAGTGGTATTGTCATCAAAATGAGTATAATAAAGATCAATATGATCCGTCTGAAGCCTCTGTAAAGACTCATCTACAGATTTTAGAATATGCTTTTTGCTGATATCATAACCGTGTTCTTTTGTTTCTGAACCCACTTTGGTTGCCAAAACAATATCATTTCGGTTAGCTCTGCTCTTCATCCACTTTCCGATGATCTCTTCAGACTGTCCTCCTTTTCCGTTTACCCACCATGAATAGGTATCTGCAGTATCTATAAAATTGAATCCTGCTTCTGTAAAGCGGTCCAGTATATCAAAAGACTGTTTCTCGTCCAGCGTCCATCCAAAAACATTTCCTCCAAAATTGATCGGCGCAATCGATAAATCGGTGTTTTTGATCTTTCTTTTTTCCATAAAAATAATTTACTAAGTGAGCTCTAAGGTAAGGAATATTAAGCCCGGAGAATATTCAAAATAGACATTCATGCTATAGTTATTATAAATGAAAATACTGATGTTTCCTCGTTTTTTTTGACTAAATATTTGTTGGAAAAGCGCAAAGGCGCAAATAAATTAAAAACTAACTGCTTTAAGACGCAAAGATTTTATCCCCGATAAAATTGAATACTGTTTATCTTATATCTCTCGCAAAAAATCTGTAAAAACTCTTAACACCTCGCTTGTTGAAAATCTTCGATTTTCTTGCGCCTTAAAGTAAACATTGTATAAAATAATACCTTGCGCCTTTGCGTTTTCCAACAAAAACAACTAAAAAAATAAAAACAGCTCCATTTGAAAGCTGTTTTTATTATCTATCAATTAAAAATACGGTTATTTTTCAACCTGTGGAACATCAATAGCAATAAGCTGAAGTTTGTATTCCTGTAATTGCAGGTTGATGGTTGATAAACCGTTGCTGAAGTATGATGATGCTTTAAAAAGCTCATGATAATATTCTATTCCTTCAAGAACATTTTTCTTGAAAGCATTCCATTTTTTGGTCTGCGAATGGGTAATCTGCACAGTAGATTCTGTAATTTCTTTTCTCAGATAATCCACATACATTTTCAATTCGTTGATGAACATATTCGGGCGTTGATTATCTGAAAGAACATTGTTGTTTCCGTAGATATGTTTTACCATATCTGAAAGAGAAACTTCTTTGTCAAAAAAGGCAATATTAGGTCCCGGACATATTACAACACCCTGTTTCTCACCTTTAATTTCAAGGTTTTGCTCCATGTATGCAGCATTCACAAGTCCTACGCAAAGACAGGCTTTATCAGTAATTTCTGATTTTCTTTTATCAAATTCCTTTTCAGTGAATACATCTTTATTTTCGTATAGTTCTTTCAGTTTGATATCCTGATACTTTTTAGATGCGGTACATGTTCCTTCCTGAGAAAACTCTTTGCTTAATGCCAGAAGTTTTTTGGGACACGAACTTCCGTATTTCCCTTTTGCTTCTTTTTCATACTTCAATGTTTCGTTGGAAGTTCCTTTTACGGTATTGAAAGGCACTCCCAATGGCGAAATATTACTCAGATAAAAATCCTGTTCTTTTGATTGTACAAGTAAATTTCGGGTTTCGGTATCTACAGAGGTTGCTTCCGGAACCAGTAAAAACGGGGAACCCCATCCTACACTGTCTACACTGTAATGAGCCAATAAAAATTCATGTTCTTCGGAAGTTCCTACTCCACCCTGAACGGTAATTTTCATTTCTAAAGGCTCAGAAACTGTGGGTTTTCCTTTTTGCTCTAAAGCAGCTGTCATTAAAGTATGAGCAGATTGTATCAGATCATTTTTTTTCTGCTTGAATTCTTCCATAATGGGTCCAAGAAGCATTCCTTCGGTTGCAAAAGCATGCCCTCCACAGTTCAATCCGGATTCTATTCGATATTCTGATACCCACAATCCTTTTTTTGCCAGAAAATTCCCCTGAATCATGGCAGAACGGAAATCGCTTACTTTAAGAATAATTTTCTTTTTGATCTTTCCGTTTTCATCCGGGAAAAAATCTTCGAACTCTTCCATATAGCTGTACAAACGAGGATTCATGCCTGCAGAAAGAACCATTGATGATGATAATTTACTTTTGGCAAATCCACGCAGTGAGGCATGGGCGTCGTTGTACATCACAGGAAGCTGTTCGTTATTTTGATAATTGTCTTTATCTACTTTCGTCATGATATTGACATCAATACTTCCCGGTTTTAGATTGGATTCAATGAAGTTTTTGATATTGGAACTCCATTCATCCTTTTGATTAATAAGATTCTGAAGGCTGTTTTTGAGATCTGAAGTATTGGGAAGCATGGCCATGAAGTCCTTCAAAGCCTCTTTATTTTTGCTGATTTCCTGTTTGAAAGATTCAAATTTCTCATTCACGATATCATCTACCATATCCAGATAAGCGGTAACTCTTTTTGCTCTGTAATCCTCTGTTTTTGTTGAAATTCCGAAATAATCAAGATTGAACTTTTTATTGTAAAAGTTCTTCATCTTTTCCAGGATTTCATCATCAATGATGGAGATCACAGAAGAAATTCCATATTGGGCAACTCGAATTGGGCTGTCTATGGTGTAAGCCAGTCCCATTACCGGAATATGGAAATTGTGCAAAGGTTTTTTTGTCATAAAGTTTTTGATAAAAGTTCTTTTATTATTCATCTAAAAATCCTTTACAACTATTCACTTCCTAAAAATATTATTTTAAAATGAATTATGCATAAAATAGCATTTGTCAATATGTAAAACATGTCAAATGTCATGTTTCTATTTTCATTAATTAAATAAATCGATAAAATTGATTCTCCCTTTGTTCTCTTTACTTTATAATACATAACTATGATAACTTTACGTTGATTTTTTAGTCATAATAAATAAAAAAGACCATTCGAAAGAATGATCTTTTTTAATAATATAGAATTTATTTAATACTATTCTGCTTTGTTTTTAAGCATCATCAGAAGGCTGTAAGCTCCTTTCTGTACAATTTTCTTATCCTTTAAAAAATCAGCTTTTAATACCTCTGTAAACTGGTCATCTGAAATTCCGGTCACTATGGGAATCATTTTGTAATTGGATTTTCCAAGGTCTTCAAAAACATAATTTTTGTTTTCAAAAGAGACTACCGCTTCGTTGGGAAGGCCTTGTGTATAACGGCTGCTGATATTTACTTCGGCATTCACATACATTCCTTTTACAAATTCAGTATTTACAGAAGATAATTTGGCGATTACCGTTGCAGAGCCTCCGTTTTCAATACTAGGAACTACGCTGACAATTTTGGCATTGGATTTCACATCCGGATTCTGATTGTTGTACACTATAATTTCCTGACCCACTTTTACATCATTCACATCATTTTCAAAAACCTTTAATTCTAAAAGTAATCCAGCTGGATTGATCAGTTCAAACAAAGTATCTGCCGGGTTGATATATTGTCCGTTATTCACAAGAATTTTGCTTACAAAACCTGTAAACGGAGCATAAATATTGATCTTACTTCTGATATTTCCGGTATTCAGACCTTTGGCATTGATTCCGATGATTCTCAGCTTTTCTTCCAACCCTTTTAAAGTAGCGTTCAAAGTAGAATAATCTGCCTGAGCGGTCTGCATAGTCTTATCGCTGCTGGCTTTGCTTGTATTCAAATCTTTCTGACGGTTAAAATTCAATCTTGCCGCTTCGAGCTGAGCTTTTGTCACCAGATAATCTTGCTGCAATTGTATAAACTGAGGATCTTCCACAACAGCGAGTACCTGTCCTTTACTGAAATGGCTTCCATTAATGACATTGATAGACTTGATATGTCCACCCATAATACTGGAAACCAAACTAATGTGGGAAGGTGCAATTTCTGCTTTTCCGTTCAGCCTTACCAGTTTCTCCATATTCCTATTTTGAATGGTGGTGGTTGTTAACCCTACAGACTGAATCTGTTTTTCTGTAAGATGAACGGAGTTTTTGTCGTTTTTAGAAAATTTGGTGTTTTCATAAACCGTTTTTTCCTCTTCTTTTTTTCCTGAACATGAAGATAAAGTAAGGATGAAAGCAAGGCTGTATAGTGATATATTCTTGAAATGCATGATGTATTATTTTGAAATTAAGAATTGAAGTTCGGCTCCGATCTGATTAAGTTTTTCCAGCTGATCAATATAATCTGCCTTGGTTTTTACGGCCTGATTCACCAGTATTACCCAGTTCAGATAATCTATTTCCCCTACTTCCATTTGTTTCTGGGCTGTTTTTAAAATAATTTCAGATTTTGGAAGCTGTTTTTGTTGATAATTTTCGATGATCCGCTGTTGGTTCATATAATTATTTAACTGTTGATTCAGTCTGTTTTTAAGCTCAATTTCTTTTCTCTGATATTGATTTTCGGAGATGGCGATTTTAGCTTGTGCTGCTTTGGCTAAAGCTCTTTGTCCTTTGGTAAACAGTGGAATTCCCACTCCCATCTGAACTGAGTTGAAACGATTATTATTGATGTTTTTCATACTCTGATTGGTATATCCTATAAGAAGATCCGGAAGCAGTCTGCTTTTTTCAAGTTGTACTTCTGCCTCACCTACTTTAATCTGTTGCTGCAGATATTGAAGTTCAGGGTGCTGTTTTACCATTTCTTCAGAAATCTGTAGACCAATGTTCATTGTAGGCTGGTCTGCAATGGGTTGATAAGGAGTTGTAGATTGTAATAATAATTGAAGCTGAAGTTTTGCGATGTTCAGATCATTTTCAAGGGTATTCAACTGTACTTTGATCTGCTCTTTCTGAATTTCAGCAGTGGATTCCTCCAGAATATTGGCCTCTCCTTTCTTTAATCTTAATCCTGCTTTTTCTGCAAAATTATTATACAGCTGGCTGATGTATTCCAAGACTTTTTTCTTTTCCTGAAGCACCAGTATCCTGTAGAAAACGTCTGTAACTTCTTTGGTAAACTGTGTTTTGGTCAGATTCTGATTGATGACACTAGCAGACCATTCAGCATCCAGCATTTGCTTTCTTTTTGAATACACTGTCGGAAAGCTGAACCTTTGAGAGATTCCAAATGAATTATCCGTTTCTTCTCCCTGAATCTGTCCAAATCCACCCGTAACTTCCGTTTGGGGAATATCCAGATAGCTGGCCTTTAGTTTTTCCTGATAATCTGATACTAATTTTGAGTTTTTAAGAGTACCATTCTGCTGGTATGCTTTTTCCAAAGCCTGGTCATAGGTGATGTTTTCCTGAGCCTGATCAATTCCGAAGACCATTAACAATAAGAAAACAGACAGTTTTTTATAGTTGAGTTTTTTTGAGAATTTCATTTTATCTTTATTAATATGTTCAAACAGGACGTATAAAATTGGAAGTACAAATAAGGTTAAAAGGGTTGCAAGCATCAGTCCTCCAATAACTACAGTTGCCAAAGGTCTCTGTACTTCAGCTCCTGCTCCGTTGCTTATCGCCATGGGAAGAAACCCCAGAGATGCTACAAAAGCGGTCATTAAAACCGGACGAAGCCTGATTTTTGTACCTATGAGCACAATTCTGTTGGTATTAGCTATTCCGTTATTTTTCAATCGATTAAACTCTGATATCAAAACTATTCCATTAAGTACGGCAACCCCAAATAAAGCAATAAATCCCACTCCTGCACTGATACTGAAAGGCATTCCTCTCAACGCTAGAAAATACACACCTCCTATCGCAGACAATGGAATGGCTGTGTAGATCAGCAGACTGTGTTTTACAGATCCAAAAGCAAAGAACAATAACAGGAAAATCATCACTAGCGAAATGGGAACAGCTACACCCAATCTGGCTTTGGCTTCATTTAAATTTTCAAAAGCACCTCCATAAGAAATGGTATATCCTGGTGATAATTTCAGACTTTTACCTGTTTTTTGCTGAAGCTCTTCCACAATGCTCTGAACATCTCTTCCTCTTGCGTTAAATCCTACAATAATTCTCCTTTTGGTATCTTCCCTCTGAATCTGGTTCGGACTGTTTTTAAGCTCTACTTTAGCAAGCTGTGACAAGGGAATCTGTTCTCCCGAAGAAGTAGGAACCAAAAGATTTTGGATGCTGGTAATATCTTTTTTATGCTCATTATCCATTCTGACAACGATATCAAATTTCTTTTCTCCTTCATACAAAGCTCCGGCAGTCTGGCCGGCAAAAGCCATATTGATCACCCTGTTGATATCTGCTACCGAAATATTATATCGGGACAGCTCAGAACGGTTATAATCGATTACAACCTGCGGAGCACCTACTACAGGTTCGATATAAAGATCCTGCGCCCCTTTTACAGTATTGATGATGCTTCCAATCTTTTTCGCATAGGTAGCAAGGCTGTCCAGGTCTTCACCGTAAATTTTACAGACCACATCCTGTCTTGCCCCGGTCATCAGTTCGTTGAAACGCATTTGTACGGGAAACTGGAAGCTGGTAGTCAGCCCGGGAATAACACTTAATGCTTTACTCATTTTATCAGAAAGCTCAGAAAATGATTTTGCAGAAGTCCATTCCTTTTTAGGTTTCAAAACAATAATCATATCTCCGGCATCCATCGGCATTGGTTCCGTAGGAATTTCGGCACTACCGATCTTCATAACCACCTTTTCTACTTCAGGAAACTGTGTTAAAAGGATGTGTCCAGCCCGAGTAGTGGCTTTTTTGGTTTCGCTGATATTACTTCCCTGAAGGACCCTCATTTCAACCGCAAAATCACCTTCTTCCAGAGACGGAATAAATTCTCCTCCCATTCTGGAAAGGATAAAAACAGCGCCTGCAAAGAGGATTAATACACCTATGATAATTGTTTTTCTGAATTTAAGAGCCTTCATCAGTAATTTCTGATGTCCGGTTTCCACTTTACCCATGACGCGGTCTGAAATATTCTCTTTTTCTTTTTTCTTTCTGCTTAATACCAGAGAACTCATCATCGGAATATAAGTCAGGGAAAGAATAAATGCTCCAATCAAAGCAAAAGCAACGGTCTGAGCCATAGGCTTGAACATCTTTCCTTCAATTCCCTGAAGCGTAAAAATCGGAAGATATACGATTAAGATAATGATCTGACCGAAAACTGCACTGTTAACCATTTTGGTCGCAGAGCTTGAAACCTGATCATCCATTTCTCTTTTGCTTAGCATATTGTCTTTTCCAAAATGCTTTTTATGGGCAAGTTGATGTAACACGGCTTCCACAATAATGACGGCTCCATCCACAATAAGACCGAAATCCAGTGCTCCAAGGCTCATCAGATTTCCTCCAACCCCGAAAATATTCATCATAATAATGGCGAAAAGCATGGCCAAAGGAATAACGGAAGCCACCAGTAATCCTGCTCTGAAATTTCCTAAAAATAAAACCAGAATAAAAACGACAATCAAAGCACCTTCCATCAGGTTTGTTTTTACTGTACTGATGGTATTGTTCACCATTTTAGCACGGTCAAGGAAAGGTTCAATCACCACTCCTTCCGGTAATGATTCCTGAATTTTTTCTAATCTTTGCTTGATATTTCCGATCACTACATTGGCATTTTCTCCTTTCAGCATCAGAACAATAGCTCCGGACACTTCTCCAGTGTCATTATAAGTCATAGCGCCATACCTTGTCGCATAACCGATCTTTAGAGACGCTACATCTTTTATATGTACAGGAATGCCATCTTTGGTTTCCGCTACCTGAATACTTCCAATATCTTCTGTACTTCCCAGAAGACCTTCGCTTCGAATAAACAGAACGGTTTCTTTCTTTTCAATATAAGCGCCTCCGGTATTCTGGTTGTTCTTTTCCAGCGCTGCAAAAACATCATTGATATTGATGTTGAACGCCTGTAATTTATTAGGATTAATGGCAATTTCATATTGTTTCAATTTTCCTCCGAAACTGCTGACATCTGCCACCCCTTTCGTTCCGAGAAGCTGCCTTCTGACCACCCAGTCCTGAATGGTTCTCAGTTCAGTTTCATCATACACACTTTCGTATCCCTTTTTGGCTCTCACCACATATTGGAAAATCTCTCCCAGTCCGGTTGAAATAGGCCCTAATTCCGGCTTCCCGATTCCGTCCGGTATATTGTCCTGAACAAGCTGTAAACGCTCCTGAACCTGCTGTCGGGCCCAGTATACATCGGTATTATCATCAAAAACGACAGTTACTAACGAAAGTCCAAAACGTGAAAAGCTTCTCAGTTCTTTAATTCCGCTAATGTTGCTGGTAGCTTGCTCAATAGGAAAGGTTACAAGACGTTCTATATCTGCCGCCCCATAAGAAGGTGCAGTCGTAATGATCTGAACCTGATTGTTGGTGATATCCGGCTGAGCATCAATGGGGAGCTTGGTGGTTTCATAGACTCCCAACAAGATAAGAGCTACTGTAAACAGAGCAATGATGAGTTTATTCTTTACAGAAAACTCAATGATTTTATTTAACATGGAAAAACTATTAATTGTAATCCGGAATGCTTTATAAAGCTGGGATCTCTCCAAAACTTAAGCGTTCAAAACAAAGTGTTTGCAACTTTTTTAGCTAAGGTTTAAGCACCAATACAATGCATTACGAATTAATGGATATGTAACAAGAATTGACTACTTTAAGTAAAAACATAAAGTATTAATTTTCAATATAAAGTTGATTAAGAAAGCCGTGGAGGCTGGAAAATCTGAGAAAGATACTGATTGGAAAAATCTTTTTCCTTGTAGATACTGCTTTTCTTTGAAACAGTAATTTCCTTAGGTTTTTTTATCTCGAATGAAAGTTCCGGAAGCTGTGCATGTACAGTCAGTACAATTGGCGGATTGATAAACGGCAGTTTCTGATCGGCATCCCAGTCAGAATCCTCCTTGTGATTATCATAATGCTCCATTACAAATTCTGAAAAGCTTCCATGGTATTCCATGAAGTGTTCAACAAACATAGGCACCTTCAGTACTTCCCCCGCATTGGTGGTAGCCAGAACATACATCATTGAACATAATATGGAGAACCATTTTAACATGAATGCAAATATAAGGCTTAAATTTTTCCTGAGCAGGCTGTAGTATTAATTTTTTGAGAATTTTAGCCAGTTTAAAAGCAGTTTAAATAAATAATAGCTCTTCGTAAAAATGTTAGTTTCATCAAACAAAAATCAAAGCCTGGATTTCAATCTGCTCAGTGTCTCCTGTGAAATATTAAGATAGGAAGCTACCAATTTATTGGAAAGCCTTCTTACCACAACAGGATTTTCATCCAGCAGCTGACGGTATTTTTCAAGAGCATCCTGTACAAGGAAAGACATCAGCCTCTTTGTATTGTTTACATAGGCAGTTTCCAGATAGATCCTGTAAAACTTTTCCCATTGCGGGATAATGTCCAGAAGATGATAAAAATTTTTATGCGTAATATAATATACTTCTGAATCCTCCACAGCTTCTATGAATTCCTCGGAGGGTTCAGAAGTAATAAAACTGGTAAGTGCTGTTGCAAACTGATTTTCAAATGCAAAATACCGGGTGGAATCCTGCCCTTCTTCATTGATGAAAAATATACGGAGACAGCCCTTGACTACAAAAAAAGTTCTCTGGCTGTTCTGCCCGTTGGAAAGCAGCATTTCATTCTTTTTTAACTGAACAGGTCTGAAATAAGAAAGAATTGTTTCCAATTCTTTATCCGTTACTGATATTCTATTGTTGATATATGAAGTTAAAAGTTCCTGCATGTAAGCAAAAATAGTAATAAATGGCTTTGCTTACACCCTTTCATCTCTACTATCTACGGGTTTTCTGCCTGTCCGGCTTTCCAGTATGAGCAAATGTACATCCCATGCGGATCCCATTCCAGTGTCGTTTTGAAATAAGAACGAAGCTCATTTACAGTGGTGTATTCGGCTGCGATGTAAACATATTCTTTCAATACTCCGGATGGAAAATCAATAGATTTCACTTTTTCTGCAAGCCTGCTTCCCTGCTCAGGGTGAGGATTATGCAGCCATTCTATTGATACATCTGCAACGGAGCACAGAATAAGTTCATCTTCTTTACCTGCCACTTCCAACACTATTTTTGCACTTACATAGGATGGAAGTTGCTCTGCAATGGCACAAATAACGGGTAATGCTGTTGCATCTCCTGCCAGCAGATAAAAATCAGCATTAGGAACTAAAGGTTTTATACTTTCTTTCATTCCTATCTCCAAAAGGTCTCCTGGATTAGTTTTCAATGCCCAGGCAGAGGCAGGACCATTATCACCATGAGCAACAAAATCTATACTCAATTCATGTTTTTCAAGATCAATTTTTCTGTTGGTGTAAGTTCTCATAACAGTGCTGTTTTCCTCAGTTGGGATAAAGATTTTATTATTAGAACCGGATTTAACATTGGCTAATAATTCAGCCTGGTTTTCACCAATATGAAATACAACACGGATAAGATGTGGTGTAATCAATAGTTTCTTTTTAACGGTAAATACAGAACGTATTTTTTTCGTTTCTTTTATTTGGGTTGTTAAAGTGTTTTCCATTTTTATTTTTTATTAAATAGTAAAATAACCATTGCAAAGACACAGCTGATTCCTCCAAATAAGTATACAGTCTGATAATTAAACCATCTGGCAATTAATCCCGCAATGGGACCTGCCAGTCCTAATGAAAGATCTACAAAAGCCACATAAGCTCCTAAAGCGGTTCCTCTCATTTGCGGTTTTACTTTTTGAATCGCAAGAACTCCCAACGCCGGAAAAACCAATGAAAACCCTACGCCTGTTAATCCACATCCGATAATAGCCGCTACTTTTGAACCTGAAGTCCAGATCAGCATCTGTCCTGCCACTTCTATGATCAGAGAGATTAATGCAATTGTAAATCCTCCGTATTTATCAGGAAAGGAAGCAAAGAAAATTCTGGTCAGCACATAGCATATTCCGAACACCATAAAAGCCAGTGAAGCATCACCCCAATTTTTCTCTGAAAAAAATAAAGCAATAAAAGTAGCAATACACCCAAAAGCCATTGATGAAAAGGCAAGACTCAACCCCTGTCCTGATATGGCACCAATGACTTTGTAGAAAGGTGTTCGTATATGATTTTTATCCACAGGAATTGATGGAAGCTGTACTGTAGAAAGCCAGCTTACAAGCGGAAGCAGGGCAATAAAGACAAAAACAGGAAGGATACTGTATTCTTTACTTAGCCAGATACTGAGAGGGGCTCCAATAGCAATTCCGGCATACATGGCAATACCATTCCAGGTCATTACTTTTCCGGAACTGGAAGTACCTACAAGACCTATTCCCCAGGTTAATGCTCCGGTGACGAGAAAGCTTTCGCCAACCCCATGAAGGATTCTCGCCAATATAAGAAAAGTAAGTGCAAGAACCGGATGAGCTTGAAGTGATACTGCCAAGACATAAACAATTCCTGCAATAACAGCTAGCATTACACCGGACATTTTACTTTTCTTGGCACCTTTTGTATCTGTGATTTTACCGGAATAAGCGCGGGTTAAAAGTGTTGACAGCGATTGTAATCCAATAACAAGACCTACAATAATACTGTCAAAGCCCAAAGTGTTCTGAACAAAACTGGGAAGTACTCCCAAAGCAATTCCTATGGTAAGATAAACCGCAAATACTGAAATAATAATAGGTGCGGTTGCCTGATAGAAATTAATCGTCTGCCCTTTTTCTAATGTTGTACTCATAAATTTTGTTTAAAATATTCGGGGGCAAAGGTCCCGGTACAACAGATAAAAAACTTTGACTTAGATCAAAAAAGGCAGAAAAATTTTAATCAAGATTTAGAAAGCCATCAGTAAGCTGCTTCCATTGTATTTTGGCAGCCCCCATCATTCCTCCGGGGGCAATGGTAAGGTTTCTTATAACATTAAAGAAATTTGCATTGAAATTTGGTCTTTCATTTCGCCCATATACAGCTGCTTTTAAATGGGCAGGGTTTCTGGATATCATAAATGTAGAACTGGATGCAGCACTGTAAAAGTGAGCAACATGCCGGCTTTTTTTATTTTCAGGATTTCTGGATGGTCTGCAGATCATCGATATACTTTCGGAAAAGCTGTCCTGATAGAAACAAATATCAGTAATTTCTACCCAATCATATCCTTTGGCTTCAGGTTCTCCAGGTCCCGGAATATCAATGCGGATAAAATCTCCTTTTTGAGGTTCACGATCTACCGGATGACCATTGAAGTCATACAGTTTAAAAGCAGCAAATGCTTCACCGGAATAATCTTTCCACTTATTGATTGAAAAAAATCTTTCTCTCAATATTTCAAACTTCAACGGAATCAATTCCTGTTTAAATAATATTCTGCTTTCCGTATCATGAAAACCGCCGAATTTTTGTGTTGGAACTCCCTTGAATGTTTTTGGACCCATGCAATTATATGTTTTGGGAAACTACTACAAAAACCGTACTGAACTTTATGAGCAGCGTCATAAAATAGTTAAACAATTGTTTAAAGATAAACTTAAATATACTGTGTTTCCATAATAATTCACTTTTAGCGATTCTTTGATTTTGGTAAAAAAACAGCATACAATTCATCAGGTGGCGAATTATCTTTGATAGTGAACATTTTTACATAAAGAATTCCGGAATCCTAAAGAAAACTAAAATCATTTAGAGAATAATTATTTTTACTTAAAATAAATAATTTTTAAAAAAAATGAACTTATAATGTCTTGTATAACGGAGTTTTTGCTTATATTTGTGAATCGAAATAATTTTTTTTCATCATTTGTGTTTTTTTAAGGTCTCCATTCGTGGAGACCTTTTTGTTTTCAATGATCTCATAATTGAATATAGGCTATTGAAGTGGAAAATTTATATAAATGTGAAATATTCTATTTTTTAAACGACTCAATCTCTTTTCTATAAAGGATTAGCATAAGTTTTAACAGGTTTATAAATCCCTTTTTCACTATATTTGAATACTGCTTGTAGGTGCTTTAAACGGCTGTTAAATTGTTTTAATAAAATCTGTTGGCCTGAACTGCATTACAGAAAAAAAACTTCTTGTATATGCCTGCACACTTTTGTACCCAACTTTATAGGCTGTTTCAGAAATAGTAAGATTTTCCGAGCTTAAAAGCTCAAGGCTTTTAATAATACGAAGCATTTGCTGGTATTTACTTAAAGTGAGTCCGGTTTCTTTTTTGAAAATGCGCTCAAGGGTACGGAAAGACAACAGAGCGGCATCGCTCAGATCTTCCATCTTAATTTCATGCTGATAATGGCTGTGAAGGTATTCCATGACTTTGGTAAGGCGCTTGTCTTTTGGAAGACTGATATGAAGTGTCAGAGAATGTTCTACAAATCTTGGCAGTTCGTTGAAGAGGGCTTTTAAAAATAGGTTTTCATCGTTATCTGAAGTCATCAGCTTAGACCATTTTTCTGCATATTTTATCATTTCTTTTAAAACCGGAGGAACAGAAAACACACTCACTTCATGATAGAAAGGTTCCTTTGTACTGACATCTGCAAACATAATCATCAGCTTGATCTTTTCAGAATGGGAATTGGTCTTATGGACAGCATAGGGAGGAATCCATACTGCATGATTCTGAGGAAGAAGGTATATTTTTTCTTCAATGGTAATATACTGAAAACCGCTTTCTACATACACCAGCTGGCCTTTCTGGTGATGATGGAGAACATCATCGTGAACCCAGTTTTCTTCAAACCATACAAAATAGGGTTTCTTCAGATCATCTATTTCTATACTTTCGTTGATGTTCATGTCGTTTTAGGTTAAAACTTTGGCAAAATTAAACAAAATTACTGTGCTAATTTTGTACAAAAGTTTTTATTATGATGAAGAATGAAGTAAAAAAGAATGCTTCGTATGTTTTATTAATCATTAATGTTCTGGTTGTTATATTAATTTCCAGCAACCTGCGTTCGCCCATTGTGGCGGTGGCTCCTGTATTGGGAGAGATAAGAGATGCTTTGAAGCTTGATAATTTTCAGGTGAGCCTGCTTACTTCTATTCCACTGTTTATGTTTGCTGCATGTTCTGTGCTTGTAAGCAGGTTTTCTAATAAGTTGGGGATCAGTAAACTTCTGATGTATTCTCTGATTATTTTAAGTTTTGGATTGTTTCTGCGGATTACAGGATCTCTATGGCTGTTATTTTTAGGTTCGATATTTATTGGTTTAGGAATATGTATCGGAAATGTGGTCACTCCAGGATATGTTAAGAATAATTTTCCGAAACAGATAGGTCTTATGACAGGAATTTTTGCTGTATCCATGAATCTTACTGCAGCTTTGGCTTCCGGATTCAGTGTGAAAATCGGAGAATTAACTGGTTTTGGATGGAAAGGTTCCCTGGGAATCTGGCTCGTGATTGCAGCATTGGGTTTTCTTGTTTTATCATTGGAATTTATATTTAATAAAAGAAATCCAAATCAACCTAAAACGGCACTCAGTACTTCAGATTTTAATATGTTCAAATCTGCTCAGGCATGGAATATCAGCATTTTCATGGGACTACAGTCTTTATTTTATTACTGTCTGGTAGCCTGGCTTCCCTCATTTCTTGCTGATTTTCATATGCAGGGAGAAAGCTCCGGCTGGGTATTTTTTGTGATTCAGATTACGATGATTCCTGTGACGTTCTGCTGCCCGATTATTGCCAGTAAAATGAAAGACCAGAGGATTATGATCCTTTTTATATGTGCTCTGATGTTTGGAAGTACGATGATGTTTGTGTTCCTGAAATCCCAATGGATCTATCTCAATGCTGTTATTATTGGTATTTCTAATGGCTTGTCATTCAGCCTGTCGATTCTGTTCTTTTCTACGAGAACGAAAAGCAGTATCAATGCAGTTAAGATATCGGGAATGGCGCAGTCTGTAGGATACCTGATTGCCGCATTCGGGCCTCCATTGTTTGGAAAACTGCATGATTGGGATATTTCCTGGAACAGTTCATTTTATTTATTAAGCTGTGCGGTATTGCTGATGTTCTATTTTGGATTGAAAGCTGCGAGAAATAAGTGTGTAGAAGATTAAAATTACCATTTGATAAATAAAAAAGGATAGAAATGAGTTCTATCCTTTTTTTGTTTTATTTAAGAGCCCTTTAAATTAAAAATGAAGGTCAACTTCTTCTCCGTCATTCAGAACAAAACATCTTTTCTCTAATCCATTTTCATTAATTTTTGCCTGAATAAATTGACGGTCTTCTCTGCAATGGCTTACGGATTCCAGATGGGTTACCCAAACAGTGGATTCCGGAGCATATTTGCAGACTTTTATAATATCTTCACTGGTCATGATAATAGGATCTCCTACGGAAAAAGTAGCAGCTCCCCCAGCTACAATAATGTGCTGTGGTTTGTGTTTGTCAATTTCTTGTGC
The DNA here is from genome assembly GCF_050753305.1 of Chryseobacterium sp. 'Rf worker isolate 10'. Lineage (NCBI taxonomy): Bacteria > Pseudomonadati > Bacteroidota > Flavobacteriia > Flavobacteriales > Weeksellaceae > Chryseobacterium > Chryseobacterium sp. 'Rf worker isolate 10'. The sequence goes on along the minus strand of NZ_JBOZOF010000001.1, from coordinate 1,368,023 downwards.
AATTTCATCATACCAGATGGTATCTCCTGCAATGTAGACAGATTGATTTTCTTTTTTAAAAACAAAACCATTTACGATTCCCATTTTTTCTCCGATTTCTCCGGTTCCATGCTGACCTTTGGTTGTAGATATCTCAATATTTTTCCATTGAAGAGTATGATTCACCGTAATAATATTTGTAAATCCTTGCTCTGCAATGTGGTCTGCAATAACATTTGAACAAATTATTGGAATATTTTTATCAAGAAGCTCAATAGCCTCAGTATCCCAATGATCAGGGTGAAGATGGGTTACAGCAACGGCATCAATTCCTTCTAATTTTTTATTTAATTCCTTTTTACTGAAAGGCAGATCTACGAGGGGATTCAGTAATTCACTGTCTGTCATTGGTATTTTTCCCATAGAACCTTTTTCACCCAACATTGGGTCTACCAGGATGGAAATCCCGTCAATATTCAATAGCAATGTTGCATTGCGCCATAATTGTAATTTCATTTTACTTAAGTTTGTATAGCAAAGCTATTGCCCAATGAGGGTAAAACAATCGAAGGTTACCAAAAGGTTAACCATAAATATTCAATGGACTTATGAATTTTGAAGAATATAAAAACTGTGGATTAAGACGAAGCCTGACAATTCTTTCGGGTAAATGGAAACCTTTTATCCTGCACAATCTTTTGGAAGAAGATCAGGTGCGTTTTGTGGAGCTTTGGCGAAATATGCCCCGCGTTTCCAAGAAAGTATTGGCAGAGCAGCTGAAGCAGCTGGAAGAGGATCTTATTATTGAACGGATTGAAGTTTATAATTTTCCGCCGGAAGTCTATTATAAACTAACGGAGAAAGGGCAAAAGCTAGGACCTATTCTTTCCGAACTTCATTCCTGGGGAAATGATCTTGGTTAAAACTATTTGATTAATATTTTATATATTGTCGAATATTACAGTATAATTTTAAGTGTATAAAAACTAATACCAATTTTTACAAATGAAAAGAATCATTATTTTGATATCCTGTGTACTAGGTACATGGGCAGGTGCACAGATAGCGCCTCCGCCAACGATTCAAAGATCAAATACCACATCCCGCGGACTTACTGTCAATTCAAGAAAAGGCACATTAATTGAGAAAAAAATCACCAATCTGGGTAAGTTTAAAAACCTGATTATTCAAAAAATTGTAACAAAAGATATGTCTGACAGTTCATCAGAATCTCTTCTGGGAATCATGTATGAATACGAAACGTTTGATGAAATATCAAAAAAAACACTCACCGTTGATAAAAATGAACTGGGAAAACTGATTCAGGCTCTTCAGACTGTTGAACAGAGAGAAAATGAAAAGGCGAATCAGGAAACCAAATACAAGTTTGTTACGATGAGTAATATTGAATTTGGAAGTGTTTATCGGGAAAAACTTTCTTCTTGGGTTAATTATATAAAAATTCCGTCTCATTATTTTAATCAGAACTTACTGGAATTCAATAAAGATGAATTGAAAGAGCTGATTAGTGTATTGAAGAAAGCAGAACAGGAACTTTAAAAAATACTGGCACCAGCATTAAACATAAAAACCTTATAGGTTCTGGAAACCTATAAGGTACATTAAAAAAATTAAAAATAATTATTACCGGAAAACGGATCGTTTACTCTTTAAACAGATCCAAAACTTCCATAATATTCTGATATACAAAGTCTAATTCTTCGGAAGTAATACAATACGGAGGAACCAGATAGATTACATTTCCCAACGGCCTCATGATAATCCCTCTCTGTAAGAATTCATTGTAAAGCTTCTTCCCTATTTCATTGAAATAAGAAGTATCATTCCCGGTTTTAAAATCGAACGCTAAAATAGTTCCGATTTGTCGAACCTTTTCTACATGAGGATGAAAAGCAAGTGCTTTCACAAACTCAGAATGCTGATGAGTAATGCGATTGATATTCATTTGAGTTTCGTCTGTAAGTAATAGTTCCATGCTGGCAAGAGCTGCGGTACATGCTAAAGGATTAGCTGTAAACGAATGCCCGTGAAATAAGGTTTTATAACGGTCATCAGAAAGGAAAGCATTGTATATTTCATTGGAACAGGTCGTGATTCCCATAGGCATTGTTCCTCCTGTCAATCCTTTTGAAAAACACATAATGTCCGGTTTTTCTGTGAGATAATCTGCTGCAAAAAGCTTACCCGTTCTCCCAAATCCTGTAAACACTTCATCCTGAATCATAAGGACTCCTTCTTCCCTGCAGTATTTCATCAACTGGCTGAGATCTTCAGCTTTATACATCAACATTCCGGCAGCACCCTGAACTAATGGCTCATAGATAAAACAGGCTACTTCATCGGCTAATTCTTTAATCTGCGCATGTAAACTATCCAGGTTCTCAGCATTGGGTGTGTCAATAAAAACAACTTCAAACAGCATGCTTTCGAAAGGTCTTGTCCAGAAACTCTTTCCGCTTACAGACATAGCTCCGAAGGTATCTCCGTGATATGCATTTTTAAAAGCTAAAATCTTGGTTTTCTTTTTTTCCTGATTATATGCATATTGAATACACATTTTTAATGCAACTTCTACTGCTGTAGAACCATTATCGGAGTAAAAAACCTTTTCCTGACCAGCCGGAAGCAGCTTCAGTAAGTTTTCTGAAAGCTTTACAGCCGGTTCATGCGTAAATCCTGCAAAAATAACCTGTTCCAGCGTGTTTAACTGCTCAAAAACACGTTGTGCAATATAAGGATGAGAATGCCCATGAAGCGTTACCCACCAAGATGAAACAACATCCAGATATTGTTTTCCTTCATTATCATAAAGGTAAACTCCTTTTCCCTTTACAATGGGAATAATATCGTCAGCTGTTTTCATCTGCGTATAGGGATGCCAGTTGACTGCTTTATCTCTCTGTTGCAGGCTGATTTCTTTTGTTATTGTATTCATATATTGATGTAAAAAAGTAATAATGAGTGATGAAATTGGATCTAACAATAATTTAGTTGAATATGTTAAATGTTAGATTAAGTGCAAAGGCGCAAAATTTATCATCGATTGCTAATATTTTAAAAATCATTGCGTCTTTGCGTTTTCCAACTCATATCCGATTACAGCAGTTTATAAAAATTCAAAAACCAATTTTATAATAAGTGCTATCATAACAATAATCCAACTCATCACTCATAATTTATCATTTATAATTCATAATTATCTAACAGCATGTTTCTTTTTTCATCATAGGTTTCAGTCCTAATGTCTGAAGCATCTGCATATCTTCGGAAACTCCAGGATTAGGTGTTACCAATAACGTTTCTCTTTCTCCTGTGAAAATAGAATTGGCCCCTGCCATAAAGCACCACGCCTGCTCTGTTTCCGACATTTCTATACGACCAGCACTTAATCTCACCATAGAAGAAGGCATTACAATTCTTGCGGTAGCAATCATTCTTACCATTTCCCAGGTATCTACTTTTTCATTGTCTTCTAAAGGTGTTCCTGCAACTCTCGCTAATGCATTGATAGGAACAGATTCCGGGTGTTTTGGCATTGTTGCCAACGTCAGAAGCATTGAAATTCTGTCTCTATGGGTTTCACCAAGTCCGATAATTCCTCCGGAACACACGGTGATTCCTGCATTTCTTACGTTATTGATGGTATTGATTCTATTATCAAAAGTTCTGGTAGAGATGATTTCTTCATAATATTGTTCGGAAGTATCAAGGTTGTGATTGTAAGCATATAATCCTGCTTCCTGCAATCTGATAGCCTGTTCTTCGGTAAGCATTCCCAGTGTACAGCAAACTTCCAGACCAAGATCGTTTACTCCTTTTACCATATCAATTACCCTGTCGAAATCGCGGTTGTTACGAACTTCACGCCATGCTGCTGCCATACAGAATCTGGATGATCCGGAATCTTTTGCTTTCTGGGCGTGGGCAATTACAATTTCTGTAGGCAATAAAGCCTGTACTTTAATATTCGTGTGATAACGGGCTGCCTGTCCACAGTAGGAGCAGTCTTCAGGACATCCGCCGGTTTTGATGGATAATAAAGTGGAAATCTGTACTTCAGAAGGATCGTGCCATTCGCGGTGTACGGTGGCTGCTTTATAGATCAGTTCCATCAGGGGAAGGTGGTAAATTTCCTCAATTTCTTCTTTAGTCCAGTTGTTTCTTAATGTTGTTTTTGTATCCATTATCCTATTTTTGTTATTGTTAATTGCTTTGCAGCATGCTGTATAGATTCCTTATCGGTAGTATTGATTTCGGGAATCTTTATAATTTTTGTTTCTTTTTCGATAAAACTGCAGATCACTCTTTCCGTATCTTCGGGGAAATTCCCGTTAAGAATTAAATATTCCAGTTGTATATCTCTTTGCTGTAATGCGATGATTGACAATAAGCTGTGATTAATACAACCCAGATAATTTCTGACGACCAGTGCTGCAGGAAGGTTCAATTCTTCAATCAAATCTATCATGAAAGTAGTGTCGGATATGGGTACCATAAGACCTCCGGCACCTTCTACAATTAATGGACTTGCTGTTTTTGGTAATTGAAAATCATTCAGATTGATGGTAATATTTTCTTCTCTTGCGGACTGATGTGGTGATGCTGCCAGCTGTAAACGGTAAGTTTCCGGATGGCAAAATTCGGTATCTGTCCAGGCTTCAATTTTATGACTGTCCGTATAATGAAGATCTCCAGACTGTATGGGCTTCCAGTATTCTGTTTTAAAATGCTGAACCAAAACAGCTGAACAGACTGTTTTTCCGATTTCGGTTCCTATTCCTGTTATAAATAATTTCATGTTTTCGTGATTCGTGATTGGAAGTTTTCCTAGAAAATTGCTTTATTTTCCCTTTTTATTTTAAACAAATTCTTTAGTAATTTCTGTCAGTTTCATAATTTCTTCTTCTGTATTAAAGCTGTGAAGACATATTCTTAACCGTTCGCCTCCTTCTTTTACAGTTGGACTGTATATGGCGTAGGTTAAAAATCCTTCTTCAGATAAAGTGCCCTGTAATTCTTTCAATCTTTGATTATGCGGGATTACAATAGCCTGAACCGGGCTTGTTTCTGCCGATGGAGATTGTAGATTTTGGCTTCGGAAAATTTTAATATTATCCTGAAGTTTTACCGCCAGTTCATGATGCTGATCTAAAAATTCATATCCTGTTTTTATACTCATCCACTGGAAATCCTGTGCTGATGTTGTATAAATGAACGGGCTTGCAAAATTGATAAGGTAAGATTTCACCTTTTCATTACAGAGAATTACCGCTCCATGGGCTCCAAGAGCTTTTCCATAGGTAACAACTGCTGCTGAAACCTGATGTTGTAATTGATATTTTTCAATCAATCCATATCCGAAAATTCCAAATGCGTGGGCTTCATCTACAACCAGAGAGGCTTTATATTTACTTGCAATCGAAGCAATTTCCTCAATTGGAGCAAAATCTCCTTCCATAGAGTAAAGGCTTTCTATCGCGATATAACAATGACTTTCCTGCTTTTTTAAAATATTCTCAAGATCTTCAGTATCATTATGCTTAAATTTCAATTTCTTAGCATTTGAAAGCTTACAGGCATCATGTACTGAACGATGGATTTGTTCATCCACAATAACTACATCATGACGATTTGGAAGTGTGGAAAACAAGGCCAGATTTGCATTATATCCAGATGGAAAAAGTAATGCAGATTCAAACTGATGTTTCTGTGCAATTTCATTTTCAACAGAAACTGCAATTTCACTATTCCCGCTGATTAACCTTGAGCCTGTACTTCCGGAAAGCAGCTGAGGATTATTCACAACCTTTTGCAAGAGTAAATATTGAAGTTCTTTACTTTTTGCAAACCCGAGATAATCATTGGAATAAAAATCAATTCCATTAGATTGAAGCTTTAAACGCCTTAACGTTCCCTCCTCTTTTCTTTTGTCAAGAGATTCCTGAAAACGAAAGCTGTTGCTAAGCATAATTCAACTGAGCAATTTCCCGGGTAACAGCATTGATCCATTCTTCATGCAATTCTTTTTCTATGGTTAAAATATGTTCTGCATGATGCTTCCAGTCTGGAGCAAATTCATTGAGCTGATGAATCATTTCTTCCAGGTGTCCTTCTTCTTCAAGAATGATCGATTTTACCATAATTTTAGAAGAAGCTTCCGTAAGTACTTGCTGGTATACAGGATAAAGCTCATCGGCACGAACCTCAATAGCATAGGTTACAAAAAGATAAGCTGCATATTTAATATCTACTTTATCAAGATTGAAAGCTTCCTGAAGATAGCGGCAGGCTTTAATATCCAATGAGTGAAGATATTGGCTTGTTGCTACAGGAGCCAGAAGTTCTGTACTTTCGTAGGTTTTGCAGAGTTCAGGATTTATTTTCCCGATCTGTTTTTTTAAGTAATAAGCGTGGCGGTGTTCTTCAGCGGCATGTTTCAGCTGGATCTGAGAAACCAAAGTAGGATGTTCACATTTTGATATTTTTCTTGCACCGGCATTTTCCATAAAAGAAAGTGTGTTCAGCCACTTGGCGTGGGTGTTTCCTTCCTGTACAATTTTTTTTAACAGATGATGAAATTCCATAGATTTTTATTTTGATGTCAAAAGTAGTATATTGCCGGATGGTTACATTGTGCCAGTTTTAATATTATGGATAGTCCGGTTAAGATTCCTTACGAAAGTTTTATTAAGATTGATAGAAAATCAGAGACATCTATCTATTTACAGATTGCCAATCAACTGATCAATGCGATTCAGAGAGGCTTTTTACCTTTCGGAACCAAGCTTCCGGGAACAAGAACTTTCAGTGAAATGCTGGAAATCCACAGAAATACAGCAGTTGCGGTGTATGATGAACTGTCGGCTCAGGGCTGGACAGAAAGTTTTCCGAATAAGGGAACTTTTGTGATCGGAAAAGATCAGGAAAAACCTGTCAAATTGAACAATTTTGAACAGAATAACCTTCAAAACTACCCTGTTTGTACTGGTTTTTCATTCAAAACATCCAATATTCTCGATAATCCTTTTGAACATTCAGACTGTGAGTATGTCTTTAATGATGGGGTGCCGGATATCCGTTTAACCCAAATCGGGCAGCATTCGCGGTTTTACAGTTCTATCCTGAAACGTAAATCCAACCAGAAAGCTTTAGGACATTATAATCATGACGGAAGTGAATTTTTTAAAGAACATTTATCCCAATACCTGAATCTTTCCCGTGGACTTCCTATTTCTAAGAATAATCTCCTCATCACCCGAAGTACGGAAATGAGTATTTATATTGTTTCCGAAATTCTTCTTTCTGCTGGAGATACTGTACTGGTAGGCGCTTTGAGTTACTTCTCCGTCAATATGATCTTTATGAAAGCTGGGGTCGATATTGTTTCTATTCCCATTGATGAGGAAGGAATTATCGTAGAAAGCGTACGTGAAGCCTGTAAAAAGCAGAAAATACGGATGCTTTATCTAACCCCTCATCACCACTATCCTACTACCGTTGCACTGAGTGCCCAAAGAAGGTTTGAATTATTGGAATTGGCCAACGAATACGGATTTATTATCCTGGAAGATGATTACGATTATGAGTTTCATTACGACAAAAGTCCGATTCTTCCTTTGGCCAGTGCTGATACAAACGGAATGGTAATTTATATTGGTTCTTTCGGAAAGTCTTTAGCTCCAGGGTTTAGGACAGGTTTTATTGTTGCTCCGGAGAATCTGATGACAGAGATGCGTAAATATCTGGGAATTATAGACCGTCAGGGAGATATCCTGATGGAAAGAGCGCTTGGAGAGATGATTGCAGAAGGGGAAATCAATCGTTATCTGAAAAAATCTTTAAAAGTATATCAGGAAAGACGTGACCATTTTTCTGCGTTGCTGGAAGAGAATCTGGGTGATTATATTACTTTTCAAAGACCTTCCGGAGGATTGGCCATATGGCTGGAATGGAATATTCCGTTGAATCTGATGCAGCTGAGCAGGAACTGTGCAAAAGACAATCTTTTCATTCCCAAAACATTGCTGTATCAGAATAAAGGACTTACAGCGATGCGCTTAGGATTTGGAGATCTTAATTTTGATGAGATGAACAAAGGAATTGAGGTTTTTTCGAAGAATGTAAAGGGATTGTTTGAGTGATGAAATATCACACTGATTGAATAAATTACAGTTTATCTTGCTGAAAATCTAATATTGAGCGAAGTCGAAATGTTCTTGAGTCTTAAAAAAGTATAGAGATTAAAAACTTGTGCCTTTGCGATTTTCAAAAAAAATTTAAGCAAAGAGTCTACTTTAGTTTTAGAACGCAAAGGCGCAAGTTAGATTATAACGTTTTGTTTTTAAGGCGCTAGGATTTTATCTCCGATAAAATTGATAATGAATACCTTTACTTCTCTTTATCAATTGTGAGTAGGAAAAACAACTTTGTTTTTCTTATGTTTTGGTTTCTTCTTTTTCTTATTCAAATAGATAATAAAACCGGTAATTGGGAGTGATAGTGCTATAAGCGCTGCCAGAAAATAAATAATTCTGGTGGTCAGTCCCAGGATGCTTCCGGTGTGAAGATCATAATTTCTTTCTCTTAACGCGGTTCCATATCCGATATTTTTGTTTTTATAAGATTGAGATTTTAAAATTTCTCCTGAATATTGATCAAAATTAAAATGTTCATTTCTATACTGCCTTCCGTCATAAGTCAGCTCAGCATAATAGGTTCCTTCTTCCGATCTCGGAAAATTCACAAGGGCTGATTTCTTGTCTTTCAATCCTTTTTCCATAGTATTTCCGATGAGATTGAGGATATTTTCACGGTTTGAAAATTCTTCGGAAGGAATGGTATTTTTGGCTTTCTTTTCTGTGGGAGTATTTCCATTCAGCGTGTTCTTTACCCATTTGTCTACATCTTCAAAGCTCCATATCAATGCGGAATAAGAGATTAAGAGCAAAGGAATAATGGCATAGAATCCCAACACATTATGAGCATCATAGTTAATCCTTTTCCAATTGGCGGATGTTTTAATGAAAAACATTCCTTTCAGCATGGCTTTACTCATTTTGCGAGGATACCATATCACAAGCCCCGATAAAAGTATAATAGCCAATATCAATGTGGAATAACCGGTAATCGCTTTTCCGATTTTTTCACCCAGCAGAAGTCTTCTGTGAAGATCCAGTACAATTTCGAAGAAGTCTTTTTTGGCGTCTTCTACTTCCTGTACTTTTCCGGTGTAAGGATCTATATAAATTCGATAATAATAAAGATAAGTTCCCCAGTACGTCCATGCTTCGTTATCCATTTTTAAGGTACGAAATATATACGTTCGTGAGGGATCAGAAGGCATGATAACTCTTTTGACCTTTAAGCCTTCCGGAAGTGCTTTTTCTGCTTTTTCCGTAAGTTCAGACAATGAAAGTTTCTTTCTTCCGATATTTTCAACGTAATATCTGTTGGGGTGAACAATATGTTTTAATTCTTCTTCAAAAGCCAGGATACATCCCGTAGCGGCCATGATAACAACTATAAGCCCGGACGTTAGTCCGAGCCATAGATGTAACTGATATGCAATTTTTCTAAACTTCAGTTTCATTCTTAAAATTTAAAGCTTACCTCAGCAACAAAATTACGAGGCATCTGAGCGACTACCACTCCCTGCCCTGCAAAATATTGTACATTGCCCAGGTTATTCATTTTAAATCCTAATCTGTATCTTTCTTTTTCAAGGGAGATGGAAGCGTTCACTAAAGTATAGGCTGGGAATGCAAACTGTCCGGTAACGGTTTTGTTTCCGGTAATCTGTTTTCCAACACGGTTTACTCCAAAACCAACTCCAAGTCCCTGAAGTCCTTTGATTGGAAGGATATAACTGATCCATGAATTGAATACATTCGCAGGACCTGCAGACTCAGGACGACGCCCGTCTACAGCTGGGTCTGCTTTTTCATATCTGCTGTGATTGTAGGCATATCCGGCCATAATATTTAATCCCTGAACAGGGTTCATGATGGTTTCAATTTCAATACCTTTACTTCTCTGTTTTCCATCCTGAACAACGATATTGTATTCTTTTCCGTCACGGATTACACCGCTTCCTCTCTGGATATTGTCAACAAGAATATCGTAATATGAAATGGTAAAATTAATCTTGTTTCTCCAAAGGTTTCCTTTCAATCCTACTTCCCACTGATTGGCCATCTGAGGTTTCATTTCTCCGCTAATGTCCGGAAGCTGCTGCGCAACAGGTGCTGTATAACTGAAACCGTTCATATAATTACCATAAGCAGATAACTGATCTTTAAGAATCTGATATACAATTCCCACTTTAGGAGACCATGCAGTCTGATTAAAATCACCGGTTCTGGTATTGTTATTCAGGTTAAGCTGTCCTTTACTTTCGTAATGATCCATACGTAAGCTTAAAAGCGTAATCAAACGGTCCGTAATATAAGTAACGTTTGAAATATAAGCTCCATAAAGATTTGAAGCAGAATTATTTCTTACCAAAGGAGCTGTAGAAGTCTGGATTTTCTGCAGCACTAAATCTCTCGTGATATTGGCATAACCGGCTAAAGTTTGCCCGTTGATGTTGTCATACACCACAATTGGGGAATGGTTGTTATTGATGGTTTGATTTAAATAATCTAATCCAATCAACACTTTATTTTTAATGCTTCCGATTTTAAATTCACCATTAAAGTTCTGCTGAATACTTGTAGAAGAAGCTTCTGAGTTCTGCCATTGTACATTACGTTCCAGCGTAGCATCATTTACATTTCCTCTGATGAACTGATATTGATACAATCCTTCTGTCTTTCTGAAGTTTCTTGAAAGCAAGGTTTGTGAAGTCCATTTATCTGAAATTTTGTAATTCGCCTCCGCTTTTACGTTGATAGATGGTGCTTTTAAAGTAATATCATTATTGGAGTAAGATTTTTTCCAATCGAAGCCTAGCTCGTCCGGATTGTGGGCGAAGTAAGGTCTTGTTCTCGCAAGGAAAATAATCGGTGTATTGGTTCCTTCATAATTATAGATCTGAGCGCCTAAGTTGAATTTCAATCTGTCATTCACTTCATAGCTGATGGTAGGAGCAACAAAGAATGATTTTCTGAACTCAGAATCTCTGAATCCGTTCTGATACTGATAAGCGGCATTCAAACGGAACAGCATTTTTCTGGACTCCGTCATTGGGCCGTACACATCAGCCGTTACACGGTTCAGGTTGTAGCTTCCCATCAGATAAGAAGCCTCTCCCCCGAAATAATCTTTTGGTTTTTTAGTTACAGCATTAATCAAACCTCCAAAGGAAGTTACGGCACCTCCGTACAATGTTCCTGAAGGACCTTTGATCACTTCAAGACGTTCAAGATCGGCAGGATCTATTTCTCCGTTGGTGGTTGCAGGAACACCGTCTACCATAGATACTTTGGTAGGAAATCCTCTAAGGCTGTAGTAGAAACTTCCGTCTCCGGAACCTCTTCCCGGGCTTCCCTGCATTTTTACCATACCCGGAACATTTTTCAATACCTCCGAAATATCGTAAGTAAGCTGTTCCTTCATGATCTGTTGGTTGATGCTTGTGTAAGCCTGTGGATTTTCAAGAACTTTCAAAGGCATTTTAGCCACTGAAGTACTGTCTTTATCCAAAAATTTATTTCTGCTCACTGCATATACTGTAATTCCCTCAATTACATTATTGTGTAAAGGGGCATAGATCGCAGGAATTTCATAGACATCTTTCTGAATGTGGATGGGTTCCTTCATCAGTTCAATGTCATTTAAAACCACCTGAAGCGTATATTCTCCAGGTGGCACATTTTCAAAGTAATATTCTCCTAAATTATTGGTTTTTGCCTGATAAGACGTGTTGACAAGTCTTAAAATAGCATTTTTTACTGGTGCCTGTTCAGTCAGCATGATCTTGCCATGAATTCTGTCGCCTTGTTGTGCAGATAGCGAGTTTGAAGATAAAGCAAGACCAAGAAGTAATATAAGGGTTTTAGATGTTTTCATGCTGTAATTTTTGTAACAGGGGATAGTTTATTTTACCGTTTTGTGATAATGGGAAAGATTCTATAAGTTCGGTGCGTACATATTGCGGGTTGATACGCAGTTTGTTTTTAATGGTTTCGGTGATGATCTGAGGATCAATATCCGGATTGTCATATAATACCACGATTTTTTTATCATTGGCATTCAGACACACGAAGGTATTACCCTGCATTTCATTTTTAAGAATAAATTCTACCTCATCGAGATTAAGACGTATTCCGAAAAGCTTCATGATACGTTTTATTCTTCCGGTGATATAATAAATTCCGTTTTCACCTTTTCTTGCGGTATCTCCGGTATGCAGTACAGAAGGCTGCTCATAAGTAGCAAGATCTTCCAGTTTATTGGCATAGCCTCCGAAAATACTGACATGAGAAAACAGCAATTCATCCGTTTCAGAATCAATTTTGAAGCTTCCTCTTTCTACCACATTTCCGATTGATGTTTCTTCTTCCAGCAATCCTTCTGTAGTAAGGTAAGCCATTCTTCCTCCTGCTTCCGTTTGTCCGTATTGTGCAAAGAATTCCTTTTTAAATTCATGACAATAAGAGAAAATAGTTTTTCTCAATTCAGCGTTGATCACCCCTCCGGTATGGGTAAAATACCTCAGGCTTGGAGAATCTTTTCTGAAAAACCCTATTCTGTTTAGGTTTTCATAAAGGAAAGGAACTCCGCCCAACGTACTGTAGCCGTACTCCTCCATTTCGTCCCAGAATGCTTTCTGCATAATGTCTTTATCTGTACACACGATTCTTCCGGCACGCATACAATTGGTAGTGAAAATAGAAAATCCATATACGAAGTTGATCGGAACATTTAAAGGAACTACATCCGTTCCCTGAATCGGCATATATTGAAGGATGCTCAATGCATTCTGATAAAGGCTTTCATCAGATAATTTAACCAGTTTCGGAACACCTGTTGTCCCTGAAGTACTCAAAAGGATTTTGATGTCAGGGTGAATGGTAACTTCACTCTTATAATCATCCTTTGCAAAGATGCTGATGTTGTCTGAGAATACTTTCAGACTGTATCCTTCAATGGCTTCTCTTTGTGGATCAAAGATGTATTTTGGACGGTATTCTGCCTCAATACGCTCTTTGAATTCTTCATGCAGTTTCTGCCCTAATACAGCAATCGTGTATGCTGTTCCGTAAAAATTGAGAAGCACCTCAATGCTGGACAGCTGATTGTCATTGTACAAAAAGAGCAGTCCTTTTTCTACCGGGTTTAAGCCTAAAGACCGGTACAGTGTTCCCACCGGTATTGTTGTACCGGTGGAAGCATCTGTAAACCCCAAGTTCTTGTTGGCAATTACATTTTCTAAAATTTTCATATGCTTAGTTTTCTACGAATACTTCGTATTTTTTCATTTTTTCGCGAATCTTTCCGACGGTTCCCATCTCCAGGATATCGTTAAAATCAAATTTGATCTGATAAAACTGTTCAAGTGCTTCTACGATAAGAAGATGAGACATAGAATCCCATTCCGGGATTTCCTGATATGTTAGTTTTTCATCTACCAATTCTTTCTTTATTGCGATGGCAGAGGCGATAATTTCATAAAATTCTTCTGTAGTGTTCATTTTAAATTTTTATAGTTTTCCATTTTCCATTTTTAAAAATCATGAGGAATAGTACAGCCAAAACTATTTCCGAAGAAACAATAGCGGTAAATATTCCTCTCAGTTCCCATTGAAACCTTACTCCTAAGAGATAAGCCAGAGGAAGCTGAATCACATAAAACATCACGAGGTACAATAAAGTAACCTGCAGGATGTTTCCGGCCGCATTCAGAGCACGGCTGATCACCATGGTGAATCCTAACAGCAGATACGCCATAGAGACTACATGAATGTACTGCACTGCATATCTTGCAACTTCAGGTTCTGTAGTGAAAAATTTCACCACGTATTCCGCTGCAAGCTGCCAGAATAAGGCTACAAGTACCAGATACGTCATGTTGATGGTTCCGGCTCTCCAAACTGTTTTTTCAGCACGTTCAGGTTCCCCGGCACCCAGATTCTGACCTGTAAGAACTCCGGCTGCATTTCCTATTCCCCAGGCAGGCATCGTAGCTACGGAAGCAATACGCTGGGCAATGATATATCCTGCAAGTGCTGTGGTTCCGAAAGTGGAGATGATCTTCACCATAATCAGCCAGCTGGATGTTGGAATGATATATTGAACCAATCCTCCAAAAGCTATTTTCAGAATCTTCTGCAATAAGGGTATATCAAGCTGAAGAGGAACTCTGATGCTGATGCTGGTTTTTCCGGACATCAACACAAAAGCCTGGTATAAAACCCCTAAAAGCCTTGATAAAACTGTAGCATACGCCAATCCCATCAATCCAAAAGCAGGAATAAATCCTAATCCGAAAACAAGGATCACTGCAAAGATGATATTGGAAATATGGCAGATCCAAAGTGATTTCATTGCAATATCAGCATCACCAGCCCCTCTGAAGAGTCCATTTACAGATAAACGAAGAATTACAAGCCCGATACTCAGGAAGACCAGTCGTGAGAAAGAAACGCCTTCAGTTACCGTACTGGCATTGATTCCCAAAAAATCAACAATTTCTGATGCGAAAAAGCAGGAAATTCCACCAATAAGCACTGCAAAAAACAGAGCCAGCAAGATGATATATTGGGCTGTTCTGCCCATCCCTTCTTTATCTTTTTCACCCGCTCTTCTGGCGGTAAGGGTTGCTGCTGCAATTCCCAAACCTACTGCGATGGCATAGGCAAAGTTGATGTAGTTATCTGTAATTCCCACAAGTCCAAGAACCTTGTCGCCTAATTTTGCAATAATCAATAGATTGACACTCACAAAAACAGATTCCATGACAAGTTCCATCACCATGGGAATGGCAAGACTAAAGATGGAACGGTTGATACTTCCGGAAGTCAGTTCAACTTTTTTTCCGGCTATGGCTCCATACGTAAAAACCGCTCCTTCTTTTAGTATATGCAGGAATTTCCTCATACTGCTGCTACTGAATTTTTATTGGCAATCTGATACAGCGGATTAGGCAGTGCTCCGTCTTTTCTCGGAATGGCAAATGCTTTATTTTCACTGTAACCGTTATTTTTCAGGCGTAGGCTGTTGATATAGAATCTTTTGAATGCCGGCACATACAGGTCATACTTTTCGTATCTTTCCTGAAGGTGGGTATTCTCCGCTTTATAATTTTCTACACAGTTGTGAACGAGTTCCCAGAATGTTTCTTCATTAAAGTTGGAATAGGTATGCAGAGCATTCGACAGATATCTGAAGAAGGCATCAAAAACGCCAAGCAAAATAAACAATGGGATATTTTCTTTGTTGGAAGACTGGATTAAGCCGTCTGCAAGGTGTGCAGGAAGTTTTTCTCTTGCTTCAGTTGTTAAAACGATATCATCCACAAAGTCTTTGATTACGATTCTCTTCGGAACTCCGTTTTTCAAAACAACCATAATGTTTTCTCCATGTGGTGTTACACATAATGAATGCGTGTAATAAATGTGCAATAATGGAGTAAGATAAGCATCAAGATAGCTTTCAATCCATTCTTTGATACTTACACCTGCTTTTTCTGCAAATGCCTGAACCAATGGAACTCCATTTTCATCTACATAAAGTAAAGAAGCCATGGTTACCATTTGCTCATCTTCTTTCAGATAATTTTCAGCACTTTCTCTCCATAATGCGCCAAGGAATTCATTATATTGGTAAGGTACGCTCGCAATGGCTCCATATTGTGGATGAAGATAGGTGATGGCAGCTTCTTCTCCTAAGAAAATAGTCTCTTTGTTCTCAAGGTAAGCATCATCTTTAATTAAGCCTTTTACCCAATCTGTAATGGCTGGAGCAATTTTCATCTGTTTAGGTGATAATCCTCTGATATTTCCTGTGCTCAGAATAGAAACAGCCGTTTTCAGGTATCTCTTTTTAGGATGATCTACATTGAATAAAGTACGGATACTCTGCTGCGGACTGTACGTATCACTACCCTCACCCAATTGGATTAAAAGTCCGGAAGCAATATCTCCCGCAAAATGAATCTGAAGCTTATGCTCCCACTGCCATGGATGTACTGGAATAAAGTGATAATCTTCAACAACTTTTCTTTTGCTCAACAACTGCTGTTGAAAATCATTATATAAATCCTCTCCTATTTCAGAACGGTAAAACTCATCTCTGTTAATGTGTTCCAAAGCCTGGAATGACGATCTGCTTTTATGAGAAGCCAGCCAGATTACTTTTAAATTTTCATCGGCTTCAGGAGCAAATGTTTTAAGATCTCTTGGAGAAAAACCTAATCGGCTTTTGTTTACAATTACCCATGGATGTCCGGTCATATTATGCTCTACCGTCTGATAATCCGCATCTGCAAGCACTTTTGAAGACATTACTCCTTTTGATAAGATTAAAGCATCACAATACAGCGTGTGCAGTAATTCTTCTGTATATCTTGCAATGGTATAAGGATCTAAATCGAATACAGACTGCATTTCAAGGAAGAAAGCCGCCACATCTACTGAAGACAAATCTTCCCCGTTTTCTGTTTTTGTAATGCTGTCTTTATCAATATGCCAGTAATCCATCATTCTTTCCTGTCCGCGGAAGCTGTAGATAATGTTTTCAACTCCGGTTTCAAGGGTAAAAACAGTATATCCGTTTTTATTTTCAAAGGTCACCACAGGTTTTAGAAGCTCTTCATGCATCAGTTCTGCGATCGTTTTGGCCATTAGGTTTCTGTTGGCCTGATTCCAGTTTTCCTGGCTTACTGTATTTTTTAAGTTGGTGTTCATTTTTTGATTAAATTTTGGCAGTTGGTAAATCAGCATATTTTTCTACATCGAAATCCTGGAAAGCAATTTTCTTTTCAATTTTATAATGCTCTCTTCCCAGAATATCATTGATGATGTAGGAATTACGGTACGCAGCCATTCCCAGATCCGTAGAAATGTAGCTGTGGGTATGAACTTCAGCATGAAGCACATAAATTTCTCCTCCGTTGTGGTCTATTGAATAATTTCTATTGACATCAAACAGTCCGCTGGAATCTCTCTTGATTCTATCCTGAATATTCTTTAAGAATGCAGGCTCGTGGTAACGATATCCTGTTCCCAGAATCAGATAATCCGCTTCCTGATCATAAGGTACTTCCTGTTCCAGTTGGGTAAATTCAAGATTGATGAAATCAAGGTTACTGTTGTCTACTCTATTCAGCTGACTGTTTGGAATAATTTTAAGATTAGGATCAGCATTATCGATATTCAGATCATAAATAAAGTCGTAAATATCATTGATCAGATCATAATTGATTCCTTTAAACTGAGCCTGCTGTTTGCTTAAAATGGTTTTCCTTGCAGACTCGCTTCTGTTGTAGAAATATTCTACATAATCAGGTGAAGTAAGCTCCAGCGTCAACTTAGAATATTCCATAGGGAAAAATCTGTCCGGACGGGAATACCATCCCAGTTGTGTTTCTTCACTCCTGTTTTGAAGAAGATCATAAAAAACTTCTGCTGAACTCTGGCCAGAACCGATAATGGCTATCTTTTTACCCTGAGCTAAAAGCTCTTCTTTTCTGTACAGATAAGAACTTGTATGAATAACACGGGAATCATCCTTCGGAATGAAAGAAGGAATATGAGGCTGTGTCCCTGTTCCTAAAATCAGTCTTTCCGTTTTGAAAACCATAGTTTCTTTGGTTTTGGTGTGAATCGTAGTTACATGATATAAACCATCTTCATAAGTAATATCCACTACCTGAGTAGAAAAACGGCATTGTGGAAGCTGTGCAATCACCCATTGGCAGTAACGGTTGTATTCTTTTCTCGGAATGAAAAAATCTTCTCTGATAAAAAACTTATACAGTCTTCCGGTTTCCTTCAGATAGTTCAAAAGGCTTAAAGGATTGGTAGGATCAGCCATAGATACACAGTCGCATAAAAATGGGGTCTGCAGGGTTACATGGTCAATCATCAATCCCGGGTGCCAGTCGAAACCATCTCTCTGGTCCAGGAAAAGGGTTTTCAGTTCCGAAATCGGATTGGATAATGCGGCAAGTCCCAGATTAAAGGGGCCTATACCTATGCCTATTACATTGTATACGGCTTCGTTAGTCATTTTTTGTGATATTTGTGGTGATTTGTACCTCTTTATTCTGTGGGAATTTTTCCCAGTACCATTCTCTGTAACAGAAGTTCAGATTGGCTTTTTTATGAGGCATTTCTATTACTTTATCTACTTTGAAGCCTACATGAGCTTTGTTCATCATAGACGCAAGAGAGTCTACAGACCCTTCTCCTACCATTTTTCCTACCTGTGGCTGTGCAAAAACATAATCAACCATAGATTGAGTGGATGGAGATACAAATTTCTTTTTAGGATCAATAGGTGCAATAAACTGGTGTGTTCCATAATCGGTAGGCAGTACGTCATAATAATCTCCTACGATATCTCTGCAAGCCCAATACACCTCAATATTACATGATGGTTCATCGTTTCCTGCAATAATATAACTGTGCGCTTCATCACTTGGAAGCATCAGCCTATAGTAGGTTTCCAGCTCATCTATCGGCCAGTTCATCTGCCAGATTTTTACGGCATGTTCACGGTTGAACCATTCATGAAGCATTTCAAGGTCATTTTCAAGATCTATAGGACGCATACTCATCGTCACATCCTCTTTCTGGAAATATCTTTTAAAGAAAA
The DNA here is from genome assembly GCF_050753305.1 of Chryseobacterium sp. 'Rf worker isolate 10'. NCBI lineage: Bacteria > Pseudomonadati > Bacteroidota > Flavobacteriia > Flavobacteriales > Weeksellaceae > Chryseobacterium > Chryseobacterium sp. 'Rf worker isolate 10'. The sequence continues at coordinate 1,349,264 of NZ_JBOZOF010000001.1, read as the reverse complement.
CTTCTGTTCCCTGTGGATTGATTAACTGATCCGAGAAAAAATGTTTGTGAAGAAGGTTCGGAACTTTAGCATAAGAAATTGAAGAAGCATTTACACCTCCATCTACATCAGCAACCGCCGACTGAAGGTTTGATTTTACCGCCCAATATCTTTGATTCAATGCATAATCTGTCAACGATGAAGGTTCAGTTTCATGAAGATTTTCAAACTCTCTGTACAGAATATGGATTAATCTTCTTTCTTTAACCAGACCTGTTTTACCTATGGAAGCAATCAGTGCACTCAGGTTACTTACCAAAAGATGGTGTGAAATAATATCCAGAAGACGCTCATCTCTGATGAAAAGATCTTCAATTTCAGGATAATCTTTGATCAGTGATTCATATTTTCCTTTAAAACTGTCTTTGATCAAATATCCTTGCCCATCTCTTACGTAAATAGATTGAGGAAGCAATTGATTATCCAGCTGAACAAGCAGATTCTGCTGATGAACTTCCGGCGCCATACCTAATTGATTGTACAATCTGTTTAAAGGCGAAAGCAACAGGTTTACATACTTTTCAAACCAGATAATAGCTGCTTTTTCTACATCTACACCCAATTGATTGGCTACATTTTTAAAGAAGTGCGTCGTAAAATTGAAACCATCTGTAGATTCATCCTGGCAAAGCCTTGCTAATAGAATCACTTTATCTTCATTGGAAAAAGGATTTTCGCGGAGCAGTATATTCAGACTGTCCATATTTTTTCCTTCATAGTGAACGCTTAACGTGGAAGGTTCCAGCAATAATTTAAAATTTGGGAAACTTTGTTCAAATGAAGCTTTTTGATGCTGCCACCAGATTGCGGAAGCATATCCTCTGTTGAGATCTTTTAAGCTATTCGTTCTTACAGAACCTGTCATTAAAACATGCAAAGAGAACTTTAACATCCAACTGAAGTCCGGATTATATACTGTTCTTATAGAAGATGTCGCATAAAAATCCTCTCCTAAAGGCCCGATGTGAATGATTTTCCCGGAACCAAGCATTTCAGGATATTCTTCGGTTGATAAAAGATACTGTGCTTCCCATGGATGGCATGGAACTATATAAAAATCATTTGTGTTTTCAAAATCGTAGCTTTCCGGTAAAGAAGTCCAATTTTCAAAGATTTCTTTTGCAGAAATTCCTGGAAGGGACTTTTCCGTGATGCAGTCTTTGTGAATCAGGAAATAATCCAGCTGAAATCCTTTCCCGAATTCAGGACCATATAAAAGCTGTTCTTCCTCAGAGAATCCCATTCTTGATTTGGTGAAAGGATGCAGATTGTGTCCGGCAGGAAGCATTTGCTCAGATTCAAGGAAAGAATAGGTCAACAGCTGATCATCCTGAAGACAGGCTTCTGTTGTCAGTTCCAGGTTTCTTAAGCTGCTTTGAATTCTTTCCACAAAGTTTCTGAAACCCGTTTCGTTTGTAGTCTCAGAAAGTTCTCTGTAAACCAGTTCAGTAAGCTTTTGATCATTAACTTCAAAAACTTCCTGATTTTGGTGATCTACCGCACACAAAACAGGTCCGTATTCATGAAAAAGAGTTTCGGAACGATAGGAAACCGGAGCAAATAAAAACAGTCCGCTTTTCTTCATTTCAAATCTCATAAACAATGAATAATCGCTATTTTGAAGAGCCTTTGCTGTCAGAAGATCATATTTCGGAACGCCCTGATAGAATTTTCCGTTTCCCAGTTCTCTCAGCATTCCGTTCAACAGAATTCTGAAAGTAATTTCCCGGGCTTTTTCTCCCGTTTTATTTTTCTGAATTAAAGTCTTTTCCATGATTTTTGATTGTGGTGAGAATTTGATGAATGTCTTCTGTAGTCGTAATCGGGTTCAGGAACGTAAACTTCAGATAGAAGTTTCCATCCACTTTTGTACTTGCTACAAGGATTTCTCCACTGTAGAACAATTTCATCTTGATGTATTGATTCAATGCATTCAGATCACTGATTTCCGGATTGATATACCTGAAAACAAGAACACTTAAGTCAGAATCTGAAAGAAGTTCAAAATCTGCATCTTCCGTAATCATTGCGGCTGCATCTTTGGTAAGATCAATCACGGTGTCTGTGTATTCTGCTAATTGTTCTTTACCCATCATTCTTATGGTAAACCAAAGTTTTAAAGCATCAAATCTTCGGGTACTTTGCGTAATGGATTTATTGATCTGTGCCGGAATTTCTTCTTCGTCCATTTCTTTCGGATTCAGATAATCGGCGTGGTGTTTAAGAATCAGCAGTTCTTTTTTATTTTTAACAATAAAAGCACTGCTGCTGATAGGCTGGAAGAATGATTTGTGGTAATCAATCGTTACGGAGTCTGCTCTTTCAATACCATTGATCAGATCACGGTACTTTTCACTTAATAATAAAGCACAACCGTAAGCTGCATCTACGTGCATCCAGATGTTATATTGTTCTGCAATATTCGCGATATCATCCAGTGGATCGATATTTCCAAAGTCTGTGGTTCCAGCTGTTGCTACAATACCAATAGGGATATTTCCCAGCTGTTCTTCTCTCTTGATGTATTTTTTCAAAAGAGAAATATCCATACGGAAACGGTCATCAGTAGGTACTTTAACAATACTTTTCTCACCCAGTCCCATAATGGAAGCATTTTTCAGATTGCTGAAGTGAGATTTATCTGAAACAAATATTCTGAAACGGCTTGCCTCCGCTGGCAGACCATCCATTTTAATGTTGTGGTTATATCTTTTCTGAGAAAAACAGTCACGCATCATGACCAATCCCATTAAATTGCTCTGTGAGCCCCCCGCTGTGAAAACACCGTCGCTTTCATTCGTATTATATCCGATCTGACCAGCAGTCCAGTCGATCAGTTTTCTTTCCATAAAAGTTCCGCCTGCGCTCTGATCATAAGTATCCTGTGAAGAATTGATGGCACTTACAAGGATTTCTCCTGCCAATGCCGGGATTACTACAGGACAGTTAAGGTGCGCTACATATTGTGGCAGGTGAAAAGCTGTGGCATGTTTTACATAAATATCATCTACTTCTGCCAGAAGCTCGTTATAATTGGAAAGTTTTTGATTAAGATCAATCTGTTGCACCATTCCTTTCATTGTTTTGGCTTCTATGCCACTGAAAGGCTTGTTGTTTCTGTGAAGAAATTCCTGAACCAGGTCTAAAGTACTATTGACAGCATTACGATAATGATCATAATTGTCAGGATGAAAAATATTCCCAAAATTCCCCGAAATGTGAGGTGAAGTTGTGCTTGCGAGCTCTTCTAGGGATATTAAATTGTTGTTCATAAAAGTTTTGTAATGTGATTTTTTAAATCTGTGAGTTGTTGTGGTTTTTTCGATATACTATTATATATATCTGATAGTCAGGTTTTTAAATTTTACATTTTTTATTATAATTTATTTGGTGATTGAGTAATTATTACTAAATTTGAACCAGCTATTGTTATTTAGAATAATTAAAAACAAAGATAAAAATTATTACTTAACACCAAATTTTTTTTAATGAATTCTACAGAAATTTTAGATAAAGACTGTTCAACAGCGGTAAAACTGCTTCCTACGGTCATAGAAGTCACCTCTCAGGAAAGAAGAATGATAAAAGATGCGGCTTTGCATCTTCAGAAAAAGTATGACAATTATGAAAACCGTGATTTTATAAAGCATGTACATCAGCTGGCGTCTTATTTCTTACCGGAGAGAATTTTAAATATAGCGGCTGATTTTGCAAGTGACTTTTCAAAAAATCAGTATGGTGCACTGATCTTTACAGGATTAATGGATATCGATCAGGAGGATATAGGATCTACCCCTCCCAATTGGCAGGCGGCTGATTATTCAAAATTTAATTTATATGGTTTTGCATGTGCACTTATCCATGGGGCACTTCCGTCAAAGCCTGTACAATATTATTCACAGCGTAAAGGAGGCGGACTGATCCATGCCATCATTCCTGATGAAAAAATGAAGGAAACGCAAACCGGATCAGGGTCTTCAACAGACTTGTATGTACACACAGAAGATGCTTTTCTGAAACATCAGGCTGACTACTTAAGCTTTATGTATGTAAGAAATGAGGAGCAGGTTCCTTCTACTCTTTATTCTATCCGTTCTCATGAATCTATCGGGGACAATTACAGACCTCTTTTTGAGCGTATCTATAAAATTCCGAAAGATGCCAACCTGGAAACGGGAGATAATGAAGAAGAGACATTGGATTCTGTACTGTATGGTAATTATAGTCTTCCGTTTATGCGATTTGACGCTGCAGAACAGCTTTTTAATTCCAGCATAAGACAATCGGAGGAAGCACAAAGTACGCTGCATGAGTTCTGGGAAGAAGCCAGACATTTGATTTACTCAGGATTTACGCCCCAGGCAGGAGACGTTATTCTGGTAAACAATCATTTATGTGCTCACGGGAGATCGGCTTTCCGTGCGGGAGTAAGAAATATTGACGGAATAGAACATCCGTGCGAGAGAAGAATCATGCTTCGTATGATGAGTAAAGTGAGCCTTATTGATATGAGAGCACATACACTTACAGAAGATCCGTTCTTTGTGATAGAAGAACATTTGGGTAAAAACTTTCAACACTTTTAATATGCTGACTTGTTAGCATTTTGAACATCAATCAATCGAAATCCTTTTTGGGCATGGCTCAAAAAGGATTTTTTTATTTGGTTAATCCTTGTTAAAGGTTAATGAGGTAAGTTTCGGCTAAAGCCAATATTATATTAACAACAAAAACAAGCGGGCTAAAGCCCACTCCTATTGATATAAAAACTAATCAATATTCAATAGGAACGGGCTTTAGCCCGTTTAAATAAATATAAAATAAATCCTTTGGCTTTAGCCGAAACCTAAAATCAACTGTTATACCCCTTGCCAAGATTTGAAACCTTGACAAGGGGTATAATTTATTGTTTAAAAAACCTGTCAAACAAAGACAATTGCTCAGATAATGATCTGCTCCAATATTCCGGGACGTGTCCTCCCAAAGATTCTGTGTAGAGATGCTGAACCTTCATTTCTGTCAGTTTTTTATGAAAATTTCTATTCATGTTGATCATTTGGGTATCTTCTGTTCCGCAATCGAAAATATATTGCTGTCCTGCTCCTGCCATCAGTTTTATTTTACTGTCTGTAAGGAAATTGGGACTAATAGATTCAAATGGCCCAAGCACTTTATTCACCATATATTTCTGATAGCCTTCTCCAAATGAATTGAAATCCAGCGCTCCGCAAGAACTTCCTACAATACCAAATGTTTTATTATAAGTAACTCCAATATTGGTAGCTCCATAACCTCCCATGCTCCATCCCAAAATTCCGCGGGATTTTTTTTCTGCTTTCACCGGATAATTTTTATCAATAAATTCTACCAGTTCTTTCCCAATAAAGGTTTGATATTGTGAATCCTTAACGATCGGACTGTCTACATACCATGAGCTGTAATTACCATCCGGAAGTACATAGATTGTTTTAAGTTCCTGTGCTTTTTTTACCAGATCCGGAATATCCTGCTTAATAATTCTGTCCGGATTGCCACTGAAACCATGAAGGATATAAACCGACGGATAGGTTGTATTAGGTTGAAGATTAGGGGTAATGATTACTGTTTTAATTTTTTTATTCATTTTCGGACTGAAAATTTCCTGATGAATAATTTTTTGTGCTGATAACTGAATACATGCAGTCAGTACAAATACAATGTTGATAAGCTTCTTCATGTTGAAAAATGTTTAATTAATGATAATCACAGGTTTCATATTATAAAACATATAATGTACCAATGATCTTTTGATACAGCAAAATTGCAGGAGAAAAAGAAAAAAAGCCTCAACATATGTTGAGGCTTTTTTTAATTTATTTTCCACTTAGATTTAGAAATGTTAGTTAATTTCCTTTTTTATCCGGCTTAGCTGTGTAGGCGTTATTCCAAGATAAGAAGCGATGTGGTGCTGTTTCAGTCTGTTGTATAAAGATTGGTTTTCCAATAACTGCAAATACCTTTTTTTTGCTGTTTCATACTTCAGAGATACTTCCAGAGGTTCCTTTTTCACTACCCAGTTTTTTTCCAGATAATACAGATGAAAAAGAGCCAGATCATGATGTTTTTCCATCAACTCACGATAGGCTTTTGCAGGGTATTGTATCACGGAGCAGTCTTCCAGTGCAATAATATTGAAATCACTGGGTTCATTTTTAATAATGGCTGCTGTGGAAGCAACAAAACTGTTTTCTTCGAAGAAGATTTTATAAATATTATTCCCTTGTTCATCTACGGTATAATACCCTATCAGTCCGGATTTGATGAAATAATAGTATCTCGCCATAGAACCGGATTCCAGCAGAAGATCATTTTTGTGATAATATTCTTCTGTACAAATGTTCAATAAATCTTTAACCGTTTCTTCAGATAAAGGATAATACTGATTAATATGTTTTACAAATTCTGAATGGTTCATTTTGGTATTTAAAAGGTATAAAGAATTGTATTACCCAATCATATGTGAAAATCTGCGTCATCTGTGGGAGAAAAAAATTAATCCAACATTTTTTTCATCATCAAATCCGTCTGTTCTTCTTCTCCTAGTCTGAAAATATGCTTATCAAACTCAACGAATCCGTTTTTCTTGTAAAAGTTTAAAGCTCTCAGATTTTCTTCCCATACTCCCAGCCATAAGTAGGATTTACTAAGCTGTCGGGCAGTTTCCAAAGCCTGATCATACAGCAGCTGGCCTACTTTTTTTCCATGATGGCTTTTTTTTACATAAATTCTTTCAATTTCCAGGCTGGCATCATCCTGAAGTTCTGTCTGTGCGTTGCCGGTATTTACTTTCAGATATCCTACAGGATTGTCTTCTTCCCAGGCAATATAGAAATGAGAATCAGGGTTATTGAGCTCAGATTTTATCTTTTCAGTATTGAAGCTTTCTTCCAGATATTTTTTCATTGCTTCTTCCGTATTATCTTCTGCAAAAGTTTCAGAGAAAGTCTGTGTCCCTAAACTTTGCACAATTTCTACGTCTTCAGCCGAGGCTTTGTTAATGATAATTGAACTCATGATGGTAAGAATAAATATTATGAGAAAAGAATTTTCTTAAATGCTTCAGAAGCCAGATGTACCTGTACGCTCCAGTCATCTGCAGCATCGCTTCCGGCATCATCGGAGATATATTTCAGGCATAGAAACGGGATGTTTTCCTTTTGGGCAATCAATGCAAGCGGATAGGCTTCCATATCTACAATATTATAATCGGTTTCGGAATGATTCATTTCAAAGCTATCACCACTTCCGCAGATTCCTTCTTTCAAGGTGTCCATTTTAAGACCGTATTCCAATACAGGTGGCACTCCGGATAACGGGGTTTCATACAATTTAAATCCTAATCCTCTTACATCCATATCTCTCTGGATGAATTTTGTACAGCATACCACTTCGCCTTTGTGAAATCCTTTACTACCAGCAGAACCTAAATTCACAATCAGTTTAGGTTTTCTTGCATGAATTTCTTTGGTTAATTCAATCGCTGCATTTACTTTTCCGATACCGGTAATTAATTTATTTTTATCATCGAATACTGTTCCCGCTTCGGAATCTAATGCAAAAACAAAAAGGGTATCATCAATTGAATAATGACTTTCGTTGTTAATTTTTATCATTGAGAAATTAGATTTATACAGTTATTACCACTGTATGACAAAGATACGAGACTCCATTTAATTAAAAACCCCAAAATAAAACTATTTTAGGGTTTTTAATTAAATGCTGCATCCGTCTGCATCACAGGAGACTCCGTTTTCACCGGAAAGATCCTTAAACGGACTCACGGTTTCTTTGTAAGTCTGCTGAAGTGCATTTTCAAATATTTCCGCAGGCTGAGCACCAGAAACGGCATATTTACCATTCAGAACAAAGAAAGGAACTCCGGAAATGCCATTGTTTCTTGCCTCCTGAATATCCTGGTTGACTTCATCGTCCAATTGATCTGTTTTAACTGCCTGTCTTGCCTCTTCTTTATCAATGTCTAAGCTTTCAGCAAGATCAACCAAAACCTCTATATCTCCCACATTTTTACCGTCAATAAAATGAGCGATGAATAAAGCTTCTTCCATTTCATTAGACTTGTTATACTTTTTAGCCAAATGAAGCAATTTGTGAGCACTGAAGGTATTGGTAATTAGAGTTTTTTCAAAATTAAAATCAATTCCGGCTCCTTTTCCCATCTGAGTTACCTGACCAAGCATTTGGGTAGCCTGAGCTTCAGGGAAACCTTTTTTTTCTCTAAAATATTGAAGGGTATCCTGAGTTTCTTTAGGATCTAAACTTGGATCCAGCTGAAAGCTTTTCCACTCCACTTCTACTTCATCTTTAAAAGGAAGCTTATTCAAAGCCTGCTCAAAATTATTCTTTCCGATATAACAAAACGGACACATAACGTCCGACCAGATTTCTATTTTCATTGTATTTAATTTTACATCAAATTAATAGTGCAAAGATAGTGTATTTTATTTAATGTAACAAAAATTATTACAGTTTAACTCTGACAGCTGGAAAGTACCTGACTACGTTTCTCTACTATCACTTTTAAGATCATCATCAGAAATGCAAGAAGCCCAAAAACAAGACCTATCCATGGAATAAATTCTACACCTTTTGTAACGATCACCCATCCTCCGATTGTAGTTCCTACTGTTACTCCAAGGTTTCCGAACGATGTGGCCAGACTATTGGCAAACTCGAGTGACTCAGGAGCTGAAGAAATCATATAAGTGGATGCATTCAAAAAGCTTGGAGAATATAGAAATCCCCAGATTCCGATAACGGCAATTGTTGCCCATAAGTTTCCATCAGAAAAATAGAGAAGAACCGGCACTATAATAGTTCCGGAAAGAAAAATAGCAGTAGTACCTGCTACATTTCTATTGAGCATTTTTCCGGCAACTCCATTGGCCGTCACTCCAATAATTCCAAATAACAAAAGCATATAGCTTACCATTGAAGTATCCATTCCTTTGGCTTTGTTCAGATAATCTGCAAAATAACTGTAGGTAGAAAACCATGCGGTAATCATGAAAAAATTAGTCAGCGTACTCAGAACAAATGGAGGCTGTTTCAATATTCTGATCTGATTTCCATAGGATTTTTTCTCTTTTACAGGCATTGAAGGAAGAAGAAAATAAATAACAATTAAAGCAATCAAACTGACTACTGTCTGTATCATGAATGAATATTCCCAAGACCCCAGACCTGCAATCCACGTGGCAAAAGGAACTGTGGTTACCATTGCAATGGCTACCCCATTAAAAACAATTCCCATCAATTCGTTCTTTTTTCGTTGATCTGCCTGAGATACTGCCACAGATAATGCTGTCGCAATATACACCGGCTGAAGAAATGCAGGCAAAATTCTCACCAGCATCAACAGCCAGAAAGGCGGTGAAAAAGAAGATACAAATCCTGTAATCAGAAACATGAAAATAGCAGTGAGCATTATCTTTTTACGGTCAAAACCTGATGTGAGCAAAGTCATAAAAGGTCCTGTAAGTGCAATAATTAAAGCAAAAGCACTTAAAAGATACCCTGCTTTGTCTATACTGATCTTATAATGCTCTGCAATCTGCGGAAGAATCCCGATGACCCCAAATTCTGTTGTAATAACCGCTATAAATCCCAGACATCCAATGTATGCATATTTCTTCATGATCTTTTTTATTCGTCAGATTTTAAATTTTGATGGACAAAAGAAGCCATTTCATCTACTGCTGACTGTACTTCTTCCAACAGTTCCCCCATGTGCATAAATCCGTGAACCATATCTTTGTAAAAGCTTGTTTTAAAATCAACTCCTGCATTTTTCATATTTTCAGAAAGCTGTTTTCCATCATCCAATAAAGGATCATGCTCTGCCAGAATGATTAAGGTAGGCGGTGTTTCTTTAAAATCTTTGATCAAAACAGGAATCGCAAGAGGATTATCTTTTTCTTCTTCCGGAAGATAACCGGACCATGCCTCTATCCCGCCCTGCTTATTGAGAACCGGACCATTTTCATAGATTTCCCATGTCTTTGAGTTCAATTGATTATCTACCGCAGGATAAATCAATACCTGAAATTTCAATTGTTTTCCTAGCTGAGTAGAAACTGCCGTTGACAAAGCACCACCTGCACTGTCACCAATGATTCCTACTTTATCAGGATCAATTCCCAGAGATTCTGCATTGTCGAATACCCATTTTACCCCATCAATACAATCATTTAAACCAGCTGGAAAAGGATGTTCCGGAGCAAGACGGTAATCTATAAAAATCACTACAGATCCTGTTTTATTAGCCAGTTTACGGACTACAGCATCATGAGTTTCATAGCCACCAGCGATAAACCAGCCTCCATGAATATAAATAATAGCTGATGACTGTTGAATATCTTTTCCCTTAGGACGATAAATTCGGATGGGAATCTGATGATTTTCTTGTTGAATACTTAGTTCTTCAATCATGGCCACTGGTTCCTTTTTCCCACTAAGCTGAAGAGACATGGTTTCAAGAAATTTTCTTGCACCGTCTAAAGAATCCTGTGGGTTGAAAGGCTGTATTGTTTCTAAATGATTTAAAATCTGTGTTATTTTAGGCGTTAATTGCATTTTTATTTTGATTTAAGTTATTGTTCCTGCGGAGAACATGAGCGCTATTGTTCTTTAGGCAGGATATTTTCTATTTCGATGAACAAAATTAAATCTCAAACCTTACATTTGCATTGTATACAGCTAAATGTATGGTACTAACAAATTTGTAAGTAATGGGAACGATAAAAGAAAATTCAACGAATAATATCAACAAAAAGTATATTCAGGGATGCGATCTGAGCTATGCAGTATGCAGAATCGGGGGACGTTGGAAGCTGATTATTTTAAACAAGTTAAAAGACGGAAAATTGCGCTTCAGCGAAATTAGAAACTCTATTTCCGGAATAACGGAAAGAATGCTGACGCTTCAACTGAGAGAGCTGGAAAAAGAAAGCTTAGTAAAGAGAACAGTTCACGCAGAAGTTCCGCCAAGGGTAGATTACGAACTGACAGCTATTGCCAGAGAGTTGATTCCTATCTGGAAGCAGCTTGACGAATGGGGAGGAAGACACAGAGAATTAATGCAGGCACGGGAAGATGCAGAAGAATGATCATAAAAAAGTTTCGGGGGATTTTATCGCAGATAAAATCCCCCGAAACTTAAAAGAATCAGAAATGTGAAATAAATTCTGATTTATGCTTTATTGACTCTTTTACAAAATAAGACATGTGCTATCAAAGCCAATACACCAAATACAGTCCCTACAAAACAGACACCGGTCCACTGAGCTTTTTGCCAGGCGATAGAAGCCAGCCAGGTTCCCAATGATCCTCCGATGAAATAAGAAACCATATACACGGTATTTAGCCTGTTCACAGCATTTGATTTAATCAAAAAATAATTGGTCTGGTTCATAATGTGACTCGACTGTACTCCCAGATCCACAAGAATCACTCCTACAATCAGTCCCCAATATGTTTCTCCTGCAAAATAAGTAAAGCCCCAGCTTCCAATAACAATCAATAAGGAGTACAATATAATCCGGTTGATATCCAGATACTTTTGCAATTTTCCCACTTTGGCCGCAGCTAAAGCGCCTACAGCGCCAGCTAATCCAAAACTTCCCACTACGGATGATCCGGCATTAAAAGGCGGTTTCTCCATATGAAAAACTAGTGTGGTAAACAAAGCACACATAGACCCAAATGCCATAGCTCCACGGAAAGAAGCCAGCTGAAGAACAGGCTGTGTTTTCGCAAGCTGAGCAACAGAACGCATCAGTTCTTTGTAGGTACCTTTAAAGTTAGGAGACATTTCAGGAAGCATTTTATAGACAGCCAGCCAAACCAGAATCATCAGTCCTGCAGCAATACCAAACATAGCTCTCCAGCCCCAAACCTCTCCTACAATTCCTCCTATAAAACGGGAAAGAAGAATTCCCAGCAATAATCCTGACATGACCAGTCCGATATTGGATGATTTTTCTTTATCTGACGAAAGTTCTGCGGCAATGGGTACAAACAGCTGCGGAATAACCGATGTAGCTCCAATCAGTAAACTGGCAGCATACAGCATCCACAACTGAGTAGCAAAAGTCATCCATAAAAGTGATCCGAACACCAGAAACAAATCAATTAAAATTAATTTCTTGCGGAAAAATTTATCTCCCAACGGAACAATCAGCAGCAGTCCCAAAGCGTAGCCTATCTGTGTCAATACAGAGATTTTACTTGCAGCACTCTCAGAAACCTGAAGCTCTTCAGAAATTAGCGCCAGTAAAGGCTGGTTATAATAATTGTTGGCCACCACAAGCCCTGAAATAATGGCCATAAGCCAGATAACAGTTCGGGAAATACCATGGGAAGAACTCTCCTGCATTACGTATAAAGTTTTTATTTGAATTGAAAGTAATCCAACGGCAGCTACCGCCGGATTTTTAAGAGATCAAAGATAATCATTAAAAAAAGAATTAATCAGCTTCCTTCCTTTACATTTTCATGAATAGCACAGGATTTTGCAGTAAGTAGAATAATTTCAGCATTCTGCCTCTATGATTGTTTTTATTGATGATTTATATTGACGAAAATCCTTTTAAATATTAGAAATATTAAGGAAATTTGCAACATGAAAATCATTCCACTCAAAGAAGGCAATTTTTCGGCAAGTAAAACCAAAGACTTTACCCTTTTAACCGAAGAAAATTTTGATAATATCGGAGGAATTAAAATGTCTGTTCAGCCGTTTCTTATCATTACTGAAAATGACTATATTCTTTTAGATGCTGGAATTGGCTGGAAAAATGACTCCGGAAAAACAGTGGTTTCAGAAATTCTTGAAAGAGAAAATATCCGTCCGGAACAGATCACAAAATTATTGTTGTCCCATCTTCACAAAGATCATATTGAAGGAGCTGTAAAACTTACAGAAAATGGTTTCGAGGCTGCTTTTCCGAATGCCCAGATTTATATCCAAAAACGCGAACTGGATTTTGCGATGGAAAAGAAAGGCAATCCTTCTTTTGATTTTGAGATATTGGAAAAACTTATCAAACTTCCAAATATTATATGGATGAATGAAGATCAGGGACAGATCACAGATGAAATTTCCTATGAAGTGGTTGGTGGGCATACCCCTTTCATGCAGGTTTTCTGGATCAAGGAAAATGAAGAAACGGTTTTCTATGGTGCTGATGATCTGCCACAGGCTTCCTATTTAAAATATCATTTAGCTTATAAAAGTGATTTTGATGGCAGAAAAGCAATGGAACTAAGGCTTAAGTGGGAAAAAGAAGCAAGAGAAAACAATTGGAAAATTCTTTTGTATCATGATCTGGACAAAGCCATAATAAATGTTTAAATACAGAAAAAAATGGTTTAAAATTCATTAAACCATTTATAAATATCAAATTCAGAAGGAATATTCAGTTTTTTTCTGATCCTGTTTTTCCTGTTTTGTATCGCTTTTGGGGTTACAAAAATATAAGTTGCAATTTCCTTAGTAGTCATATTGAGCTTAAGATAAATACAAAAGATCAATTCAGAATTTTTAAGGGAAGGCTGTATATCGGATAACTTTTTAAAAAAATCAGGATAAACTAGTCTGAATTTATTCAAGAGACGAGGAGAATTCGACTTGGCTAATGCCATTATCTCGTCTTGTACAAGAATCTTTTGCTTTAAATCCTCTAAGTTAGTTTCAGGTTTTCTATTTTTCATAATACTTTTTCATCTCTACTTATTTCAGATGCAATAACTTTTGAGCATCAGTATAAAGTTTTTTTATCTGATCAATCTGTTTCCTGATAATATAATATCGTGAACAAAATAATTTCTATATATTCAAAAATTAATTGTTTTTTTTAACGTAATCTAATGATAAATAACATTTAGTTGTATTCAGCAAATGATTAAGTAAAAAAACATCACCTATAAATTTCGGTTTATTTTTATACTGGCAAAGAAAGAAAAAATGATTAAAATTTTGTTAAAACCGTGTACCACATAGATACCACGTTATCTTTTGAGCTAAAATATCATAACTGCTTTTATCAGCCCGTTTCTTCATTATCTGCTTTGCCATTTTATAATTGTAAATGTAATAGGTTCCTATGTTTACTTTTTATGATCTGGATCAATGTTTTCAGCGTATTCATACCGAAAATAAACATAAAAAGCCGGATCGAAACCCGGCTTTTGTTATATGATAGTTTTAAAATACTGTCTGTATGTTCTACTCCTGATCAAGTTGTCTCTGAAACTCTTCAAGATATTGAGCGATGTGAATTCCGTCTGCCAATCCATGATGAGCTTCAATAGAAACCGGAAGATATTTTCTACCCTCTTTGATATTGAACCTTCCAAAAGCAATTTTAGGAACTGATTCTGTGGTATTAAAATCTGTAGGATGCAATATTGCACTGAACGAATTCCATGGAATGGTAGTATGTCTTACATGATCTTTTCCCAGTCTTTCATTACTTAATCTCAAGCCTGAAGTCTCATGTACCCCTTTTATTTCCTCCTGCAGAGCAGCATTGAACGTTTCAAAATCTTCTGAAAAAGGAGTGAATGAAAACCCAAAAGTACCATCCGGTCTTCCGATTGTACTGCCGGCATGAACCGTATCAAACTGTATCACCTGCCCGTCAATAATTCTGAGTTTTAACTCATCTACTCTATTGATCGCCACCATAGATTTGTGATAATAATAAGCAAAAAATGAATACCCTTTTTCTTTTGCAGTAGCATATGCTTTTGTACAATCCACCTCTGTTGTAAATCCAAAATAAGGGCTTGCCATATTAGAAAAAAATTCAAAATGTTCTTTTCTGTTCCAGTTCTCTATATCTACAATCTTCATTGATTCTTATTTGCTGCAAATTTCTGAAAGTTTCTCCGGTTTTAAAAACTTATGCTTAAAAATATAATTAAAACTTAATTTTGTAATGGAGTCATTTGGTCGATATTTTGCTGCAAAACAGACGTATTTTATATTTTCATTTATTTACTTTCAAATAACTCCCTTTCATTCAGAAGGTTGACAATATACAAGCTTAATTAATAACAAAATAAAAGATAGGACAATGGAAAGAATCGGATTCATCGGATTAGGAAATATGGGCCATCCAATGGCAAAGAATATTGAAAAAGCAGGATTTCCACTTTCGGTTTATAACAGATCATTGGAAAAAACTAAAGATTTTGAAGAAAAATCTACAGTCTCTACTCAAATTAAAGACCTTGTACAAAACAGTGATATTATATTCACAATGCTGACCAACGACAGTGCTGTAAAAGCGGTATACGAAGAAATTCTTCCTTTAGACATTCAGGGAAAATTATTCGTGGACATGAGTACCATTTCCCCGGAAGCCTCAAAAGAAACGGCAGCAGCTCTCAAAATAAAAGAAGCCTCCTTTATTGATGCTCCCGTAGCAGGCAGCACCCAGCCAGCAAAGGAAGGAACACTGATCATTATGGCAGGAGGTGAAGAAAAAGACATCCAGCGTGCCCTGCCTTATCTTTTGAAAATGGGAAAATCTGTAAAACATTTGGGTGAAAATGGAAAAGGAATCGCAGGAAAGCTATCAATCAATTATTTTCTGTCAACCATTTATCAGGGACTGGCGGAAACGGTTTTATTATCAGAAAAATTAGGAATTGAACGATCAGATATGCTGGAAATCATCAATGAAAGTGCCAGTGGAAGCGGTGCTACCAAAGTAAAAACACCTCTGTTGATTGCAGACCAGTACGCTCCGGCATTTGCCCTTGATCTGATGCTGAAAGATATTCTTCTTGCTAAAAATGCAGGTGCAGACTATCCTCTGTCTGAAGCTCTGATTCAAACCTATCAAAATGCCCATGATAAAGGCTTTGGTCAGGATGATGTAATAGGAATCATCAATTATTTAAAACAATAGAATAAATAAGGAGATCATGAATTATAAAGGAAAACATTGGTCTGCAAGAAAAGTGGGTCATATTTATATAGTAAGCCTTACCAATCATTCCAACATTGTGGAAGCTTTAACGGACTTTATTCAAAACCAAAATATTCAGGCAGGAGAAGTTACCGGAATAGGAGCTGTAAGTGAAGCCACTCTCCGATTCTTTAATCCATCAACCAAAAAATATGTGGATAAGACTTTCAAAGAACAAATGGAGGTCACCAATATTTCCGGAAACGTTTCTGAAATAGAAGGAAAACCGACTTTACACCTTCATATTACGTTGGGAAGAGAAGATTACACAGCACTCGCAGGACATCTTCTGGAAGCGAAAATTCAGGGAGCTGCAGAATTTATTTTTTATCCGTTGAATACCAGAGTTGTAAAAATGAAGAATGAAGAAATAGGAATCAAGCTCTATGATTTTGAAAAGTAGAACTTCAATTGTGGTTGAAAGTAGTATTTTTGAAGAAATATTTATCTGATGTTTGAGGTTTTGCTTTCTCATATCGAAAATAAGGTTGATATCACGGACGAACAGAAAAACCTTGTTCAGTCTTATTTTACCCTTAAAAAACTTCGCAAAAAACAGTATCTGCTTCAACAAGGAGATATCTGCAAATCACTGTCTTTTGTAAGTAAAGGTTTGCTGAAGTCTTATTTTCTGGATGAAAAAGGAAATGAACACATCAATATGTTTGCTTTTGAAGGCTGGTGGATTTCTGACTTTAACAGCTTTATCAATCAGGAAAAATCTGTACTGAATATTGATGCTATTGAAGAAACTGAAGTACTGATGATCACTTTGGAAAACTATGAAAAAATGATACTGGAAATCCCGGTGATGGATCGTTATTTCAGAATTTTATATCAAAACAGTCTCGTTACGAAAGATTACAGGCTCATTGTATCCAATAGCTATACAGCCGAAGAAAAATACCTTCAGTTGACACAAAAGAATCCCGAAATGATCAAAAGAGTTCCACACAATCTTATCGCCTCTTATCTTGGTCTGGCTCCTGAAACCATAAGCAGAATCCGTAAAAAGAATTCTCTGAATAACACTTGATCCAGATCAACCCAAATGCATGACCCAAATCAAGGGTAAAAGCCTGACGACAGCCATAATTTTGTACAAGAAATTTTACAATACTTATGGAAAATATTGCATTGGTAGTAGGCGCTACCGGAATTACAGGAAGCAACCTTGCCGAAGAATTAATTGCACAGGGCTGGACAACCTATGGATTATCCAGAAACCCCAACACCAATATCCCAGGTCTATACACCATTAAAGCAGACCTGATGAATGAGCAGAACCTTGTTGAAGCATTAGAAGGGATCTCTCCTACTCATATTTACTTTACCACGTGGATGCGCAACGACACAGAAGAAGAAAACATCCGTGTTAACAGTATGCTTGTGAGAAATCTGTTAAATGTTTTATCTCCTAAAAAATCGGTTCAGCATGTAGCTTTGGTTACAGGATTGAAACATTATCTGGGGCCATTTGAGGCTTATGCTAAAGAAGGAGTTTTACCGGAAACACCTGTCAGAGAAGAACATCCAAGACTTCCCCTCCCCAACTTTTATTATGCGCAGGAAGACGAAGTGTACAAAGCTTCCGAAAGAGACGGATTTACATGGAGCATTCACAGACCTCACACCGTAGTTGGATATGCTGTAGGAAATCTTATGAATATTGGAGCTACGTTAGCCGTATATGCCAGCATCTGCAAAGAAACCGGAAGAAAGTTCATCTGGCCGGGCTCTGAAGCACAATGGAACGGTGTTTCTGATGTGACGGATGCCAGAATATTGGCTAAACAATTGGTTTGGGCATCATCTACAGAATCTGCAAAGAATCAAGCTTTTAATATTGCCAATGGAGATGTTTTCCGATGGAAATGGCTCTGGAAAAGACTGGCAGACTGGTTTGGTATAGAAGCCGAAGGTTTCAACGGTACCATACGACCTCTTGAAAAAGAACTGGAAAACGACCACGAAATCTGGACAACAATAGCAGAGAAATATAATCTCAAAGAAACCAATCTTGATCGTCTGTCTTCAGCATGGCACACCGATTTGGATCTGGGAAGACCTCTGGAAGTGATGTGTGATATGTCTAAAAGTAGAAAACTGGGTTTTACAGCATATACAAGCACTGAAGATTCTTTTACAGATGTTTTTGAAAGATTGAGATCAGAAAATATGATCCCTTAATAACCTGTAGGAAAACGCAAAGACGTAAAATCTTAAATGATTGATAGATTCTCGCAGATTTTGTGATTAATCAACAGGCAATAAAATAATGCTTTGAAATATTCAGGACTAAATTTTATCGGAGATAAAATCTTTGCGCCTTAGAACAGTCACATTGTAAAACCTTTCTCGCGTCTTTGCGTTTTTCCAACAGTTACATTATAATATAATTTGCATTTTTTTAATGGTTAAAAGTTATACCTCTGTAGTCGTCATCCCAAATTTCTTTTTGAAAGAAGAATAAAAGTGAGATAAATTCTCAAAACCCAGATCAAGATAAATATCTGAGGGTTTTTTATCTCTGTTTTTAATTAAATAATACGCTTCTTTCAATCTTTTTTCTTTCAGCCATTGTTTGGGTGTCATCTGAAATGTTTTGCTGAAATCTCTTTTAAAACCCGAAAGACTACGTCCTGTAAGCCTTGCAAAAGCATCTACAGATACGTTGAACATAAAGTTTTTGTTCATAAACTCTTCAAGGTCAATTTTATGAGGTTCAGAAAAATCAAAAAGGAGGTTTTTAAGATCAGGATTACTCAATAATAGTAATTCTATAGCCTCTTTTACCTTTAAAACAGCCAGCTTAGGAGGTACTTCCTGCGTTTTATTGATGTAAGGCATAAGAGATGTAAAATAGCTTTTAAAAAAATCATCAGGCTCAAAAAATAATCGCTGATTCCCCGAAAAATTGGTGTGTATGGCTATTTTGTTTTCAGCAGCATACTGTCTCAGTGTTTCATCATCCAATGTAATAGAAACAAACTGATACTTTTCATGAGCAGAAGGATATTTAATTGTTCTGATCAGTTGATTTTTCCTGACCAGAACTACTGTATTTTCTTTAATCACCGTTTTACCGTGTTCATGAAAAGCATGAGTCTCTCCAGATATCTGAAATCCCAGAAAATGATCGGGAATAAACTCCTCATGGCCTCTGTAAGATTCAAAGGCGCATGAATAAACCAGTTTGTCAAATATGATTTCAGAAGTGTTTTCCATAATACAAATATCTGAAATTTAAGCAATAGCATGAGCTCCTGCCTCTGCAATTTCTTTATCCTGATCAGGAGTACCGCCTGAAGAACCTATTGCCCCTATAATCTTTCCTTCTGCATTTAGAAGAACAACACCTCCTGCAATGGTTAAAAGTCCCTCATTTGAATTCAGCATTCCATATCCATGGATTCCGGTTTCTGAGATAATACTTCCCATTACATCACTGTTTACCCCAAACATTACAGCTGTTTTTGCCTTTTTAATGGCAAAATCAATCACTCCATAGACACTGTCCAATCTTGCCAGAGCGATAAGATGTCCTCCGGCATCTACTATTACAATGCTCACTGGGATATTCAGGGATAATGCCTTTTCCTTTGCTGCCTGTAAAGCTTTTTCGGCTGTTTTATAACTCAATTCCATGATATTAGCTTTTTGCTGTCCATGCATCTGCCTGAAGCTGTTTTACAAAGTCTTCAGTATCTTTCGGATGTACATTTCTGAAATTACTGTTATCATCTAAAGCAACATTTACAATAACATCTGCCATAGATTGCGGATCAAGCTGGTGCGCTAAAGATTCAGCAGCTCCGTCAAACGCTGATTCCGGAGTGAAATTGATTTTCGGATCATACCAATGGAAAATAGAATCTACTCCTCTATCGTTGAACCCCGTTCCAAATACACCCGGATTACAAGTTGCAATCTTGATATTGACTGGAGCCAATTCAGTTCTCAGTCCTTCTGCAATAGCCTCCAAAGCATGTTTTGAAGAGCAATAAGCAGCAACATAAGGAACCGTCCATAAACCACCCATTGAAGAAGTGAAAACAATCTTACCACCTTTCTTCTTCTCAACAAATTTTTTGATAAAACCTTGTGCAAGATTCAGAGCTCCAAAAACATTTACTTCAAACATAGAACGGATAATATCTACGGGTTGCTCTGCAATCGGGCCGCCTTCCATAATTCCGGCATTACTGATGAGAATATCAATATTACCATATTTCTTTAAGATATAATCTATATCTCTTTGGCTCGTTACATCCAGTTTATCTACTGTCAGATCAACTCCCTGTTCTTTAGCTTCACGGATTAAATCACTCATTTGAGGATAAACCTGAGCCGTAGCAATTACTTTATGTCCTTTCTTAGCAAGATCAAAAGCAGCAATCTTCCCAAATCCGCTTGCTGCACCTGTAATTAAAATTGTTTTACTCATTGTATTCTTTTTTAATGATGGTACAAATTTCAAAGATTTTAAGAAGGTCAATATTGGCTCAACGTTCATTTTTGTATTGCTGAAAAGTTCAGGTGTTGCATTGAGAAAAGTTTCCCCAAAATCATTCATGCAAAAGAAATTTGATTATTGTATTTCAAATGTCAATAATTAAAAAATAATCAATTTATTGTAATTTGGTTAAGTTTTTGAAGCTTATTCTCTAAACCAGTCACACCATTGAAATTAATCACATTTACCAAAAAAGGAATTTACTGTCCACAAGGGAAATTCTATATAGATCCCTGGAGACCTGTTGACATGGCCGTTATCACCCATGGCCATGCCGATCATGCCCGCTGGGGAATGAAAAAATACCTTTGCCACCATTTCACCAAACCTATTTTGTATCAGAGAATTGGAACAGATATCGAATGTCAGAGTGTAGAATATGGTGAAGTGATTACCATTAATGGAGTCAAACTTTCACTTCATCCGGCCGGACATATCATTGGTTCTGCACAGATAAGGCTTGAGTATAAAGGGTATGTGACTGTAATTTCCGGGGATTATAAAGTTCAGGAAGATGGACTGAGCACTCCTTTCGAGCTGGTAAGATGCAACGAATTTGTCACAGAAAGTACTTTTGGCCTGCCTATTTACAATTGGCTGGAAGTTCCGGATTTAAATAAAAAACTCCAGAACTGGGTACTGAAAAATAAAGAAAACAATAAAACCTCTGTATTCATCGGGTATTCTTTGGGGAAAGCTCAGCGTATTATGAAGGCAGTGGAAGAATTGGGAAAAATATACGTCCATTATTCCATCGGAAAACTGAATGAAGCCTTTGAATCAGTAGGAATTGATCTTCCTGGATATACCATTGCCGATTTCAGAGAACGCCCAAAAGAAATGGAACACGAAATTGTCATTGTGCCACCCGCTTTGCTCGATAGTAATATCATCAAAAAAATTCCAGATCCGGCCACAGCAATATGTTCCGGCTGGATGCAGGTGCGCGGTGCAAGAAGGTGGCGGAGTGCTGATGCCGGATTTGCGATGAGCGACCATGCAGACTGGAAAGGATTATTACAGACTGTAAAAGCAACAGAAGCAGAATTGGTACACGTCACCCACGGACAGACGGAAGTTTTTTCAAAATATCTGAATGAAACAGGAATTAAGGCAGATGTTGTAGAAACACTTTACGGCGATGACGAAGAAGAACCTGAAAAAGAAAACCCAGAAAATCCGGAATCATGAGACATTTTGCAGAACTTATCAACGCATTGGAAACCACCAATAAAACCAATGCTAAAATTGATGCCATCATTGATTATCTGGAACGCGCTCCTGATGAAGATAAAGTATGGTTTATCGCTTTATTTACCGGAAAAAGACCCAAGAGAAATGTGAATACCAATTACATGAAAGAATGGGCGCTGGAAATCACAAAACTCCCCTACTGGCTGTTTCAGGAATCTTACTCTTCTGTAGGAGATCTTGGAGAAACGTTATCATTAATTCTTCCGCCTCCGGAGGAAAAAATAGAACGTTCATTATCAGAATGGATGAATGATATTGTCAGTTTAAAAGGCAAAACAGACATAGAAAAAAAAGAATTTGTCCTGCAGTCATGGAACGGACTGGATTATACCGAACGTTTGATTTTCAATAAATTAATTGGCGGAAGCTTCCGGATTGGAGTATCTGATAAGACATTAATCAATGCGCTGACTAAATTTTCAGGGCAGGAATCGAGTGCTTTGATGCACAGTTTAATGGGTAAATGGCTGCCGGATGAAGTATCTTTCAAAGAACTTATTGACGCAGAAAATGTAAATCCAGACAACTCAAAACCATACCCTTTCTGCCTTGCCTATCCCTTAGAAAAAGAAACCCAAGAACTGGGAAATCCTGATGAATGGCTGGTAGAATACAAATGGGACGGAATACGCGGACAGATCATCCGGAGAAACGATGAAGTGTTCATCTGGTCAAGAGGTGAAGAACTCGTGACAGAGCAATTTCCGGAAATTACAGAAGTCATACAAGCCATGAAAGGCAACTTTGTACTGGATGGAGAAATACTTGCGGTGAAGGATAGTAAAGTTTTAAATTTCAATGAATTACAGAAAAGATTAAACAGAAAAACTTTAACTAAAAAAATGCTCTCGGAAATACCGATAGAAGTCTTCGTTTACGACTTGCTGGAACTGGAAGATAACGATTTGAGAGAAAAACCTATCTCTTCAAGAAGAGCTTTACTTGAAGAATTATTATTGAATGAAAATCCTGAACGCATCAGTATTTCCAAAAGTCTGGATTTTGAAAAATGGGAAGAATTAAATGCTCTTCGTGAAAATTCAAGAGAAGTAAACAGCGAAGGATTGATGTTAAAACAAAAAAATTCCCCTTATCATTCAGGAAGAAAAAAAGGAGACTGGTGGAAGTGGAAAATCAATCCGTTTACCATTGATGCAGTTCTTATTTATGCCCAAAAAGGCAGCGGAAGACGAAGTGCCTACTACACCGATTATAGTTTTGCCGTGAAAAACGGAGATACTTTGGTGACCATTGCCAAAGCCTACTCAGGATTAACGGATAAAGAAATCATGGAAGTAAGCCGGTTTGTTACCAAAAATGCCATTGAGAAATTTGGTCCTGTAAGAACCGTAAAAGCAGAACTGGTCTTCGAAATTGCTTTTGAAGGAATTGGGTTCAGTAACCGTCATAAAAGCGGTGTTGCCCTTCGATTTCCAAGAATTATAAGATGGCGGAAAGACAAAACAGTAGATGAAATTGATGATTTGGAAGAGATTAAAAAATTAATACAGTAATATTTTAACGCAAAGACACTCTGTTCAGCTACAATAAAATACGAACTTTGCTAAGTGAAACGCCCTTGCGATCGAAAATAAAACAATATCAAATAAAATCCTAGCGCCTTTTGCGTTAAAAATTTAAATCAAATATAAATTGGCAGCTTTTGAACATACCGACGGATTCAAGATCATTCAGCAATGGATGACCGATAAAGCTATTGCGCCTTTCAAATTTCAGCTGGAAACCTGGAAGAAATTTGGAAATGGATACAGCGGAATGGTAGTGGCTCCCACAGGTTTTGGAAAAACTTTTTCTGTTTTTTTAGCTTTAGTTTCAGATTTCCTGAATCATCCTGAGCAATATAAAAAAGGACTGAAAATGATCTGGATAACTCCGCTCCGCTCCCTCTCTAAAGATATTGCGAAAGCCATGCAGGAAGCTATTGATGAAATCGGGCTCGACTGGGCTGTAGGTGTAAGAAACGGAGATACTGATCCTAAAGTAAGACAGCAGCAGGTAAAAAAGATGCCTGAAATTCTTGTTGTAACTCCCGAAAGTCTTCACTTGCTTCTGGCTCAGAAAAATAATGAAACCTTTTTCAGGGACATGAAATGTGTTGCGGTGGATGAATGGCATGAATTACTGGGTTCAAAACGTGGCGTCATGGTAGAACTCGGGATTTCGCAACTTAAAAAATATGTTCCGAAAATTAAGATCTGGGGAATCACAGCTACTATCGGAAATCTGGATGAAGCTATGGAAGTACTTATTCCATATGATATTAAAAAGACAAAAATTACAGCCAAGGAACAAAAGAAAATAGATATTCTCCCCGTTTTTCCGGATGAAATTGAAATATTGCCCTGGGCAGGACATCTTGGAAACAAACTTGCAGATAAAGTGGTTCCTATTATTCTGGAATCAAAATCTACCATTGTATTCACCAATACCAGAAGCCAGAGTGAAATGTGGTACCAGCTTTTGCTGGATGCTTACCCTGATTTTGCAGGTCAGATAGCCATCCATCACAGTTCTATTGATGCTCATTTAAGAATCTGGATTGAAGAAAATTTAAGTTCAGGAAAATTAAAAGCCGTTGTTTCCACATCCTCTCTCGATCTTGGAATTGATTTTAAACCTGTTGACACCGTCATTCAGGTTGGATCCGCCAAAGGAGTTGCACGCTTTCTGCAAAGAGCCGGACGCAGCGGCCACTCTCCTTTTGAAACATCCAGAATTTATTGTGTTCCAACCCATTCTCTGGAACTGATTGAAGTTTCAGCTTTAAAAGAAGCCGTAAAACAGAAGGTGGTAGAGCCCAGAGAACCACAGGTATTGTGTTTCGACGTGCTGGTTCAGTTTCTGATGACATTGGCAGTTGGAGATGGTTTTTATCCCGACGAACTTTATGAAAGAATCAAAAAAGTATATGCTTTTCAAGAAATACTGGATGAAGAATGGAAAAGCATTCTGGAATTTCTTACCATTGGCGGCAGTGTTTTAAAAAACTATGAAGAGTTTCATAAAATCGTCATTATGGAAGATGGCCTTTATAAAGTAACTTCAAGAAAAATAGCGATGCTTCACCGGATGAATATGGGCGTGATTGTAAGTGATGCGATGCTAAAAGTGAAATTTATATCCGGAGGTTATATAGGAATGATTGAAGAATATTTTATTTCAAAACTGAAAAAAGAAGAAAAATTTATTCTGGCCGGCCGTACTCTGGAAGTGGCTATGATCAAAGATATGACGGTGTATGTAAGAGCAGCTAAAGGAAGAGCTTTAGTTCCGAGTTATCTTGGCGGAAGGCTTCCTTTGAGTTCCAATCTGGGACATTTTTTAAGGGAAAAACTTTCACATGCTTTAAATCCGAAAGCTTCAGAAAAGGAATTGAAATTTCTGCATCCTCTTCTGATCAATCAGGAAAAAAATTCCCATATTCCCAAAGAAGATGAATTTTTGGTTGAAATGATCAAGAACCGTGAAGGATATCATTTGTTTATGTATCCTTTCGAAGGGCGTCTCGTACATGAAGTAATGGCTGCTTTGATTGCCTATCGGATCTCAAAACTGGCTCCTATTTCCTTCTCTATGGCAATGAATGATTATGGATTTGAACTCTTTAGTGATAAAGAAATCCCATTAAATGAAGACAATTTACAGCATATTTTAAGCAGAGATAATCTGATGAATGATGTGATTGCAAGTATCAATTCTGCAGAAATGGCAAGAAGAAAATTTCGTGATATTGCCGTGATTTCAGGAATGGTGATTCAAAATTATGCAGGCCAACAACGCTCCAATAAATCTTTACAAAGCTCTGCCGGACTCATCTTTAAAGTCTTAGAAGATCATGATCCCAATCATTTTTTAATAAAACAAGCGTATACAGAAGTCTTCAATATGCAGCTTCAGGAACAACGATTGGTAGAAGCTTTTAAAAGGATTGAAAAATCTGAAATTATCTTAAAACATTCCCGTTCTTTTACCCCGCTCAGCTTCCCGATTAAGGTTGACAGCTTAAGGCAGACTCTTTCAAGCGAAGGGTTGGATGCAAGAATAAAAAGAATGTTGAAACTGTCTAATATAAGTGATCTTTGATGATCAATTTATGTATTTTTCTCTTATAAAATCAGACTTGATGCCTGTTAATTTAATCTTATTCTTAGCCTAATATTCTAAGTTAAATTTCTTGATAATTTTAAATAATCACCGTAACTTAGAGTATACCTTCTTAGAAGTTTAAATAAAATTTAAAATGGAAAAATTGTTCTTAGTCCGTCACGGACAGTCACTCTGGAATCTTGAAAACAGGTTTACAGGGTGGAAAGATATCGATATAACTGAAGCCGGTATTGAAGAAGCAAAAAAAGCAGGTCTTGCTTTAAAAGGAGAAAAAATAGATATAGCATTTACTTCTGCACTGATCAGAGCACAGCATACTCTTTCTATTATCCTGAATGAAATAGGAAACCCTAATATTCCGGTCATCAAAGACAAAGCACTAAACGAACGTTCTTACGGAAATCTTGAAGGACTCAACAAAGCTGAAACCGCTCTGAAATATGGCGATGAGCAGGTTCATATCTGGCGCAGATCATTCGATGTGGTTCCTCCAGGCGGAGAAAGCCTTAAAGACACTTACAACAGAGTAATTCCTTATTTTGAAAGCCAGATAAGACCTTTGCTGAAACAAGGTGAAAATGTATTGATCGTCGCTCACGGAAACAGTCTTCGTGCTCTCATTATGTATCTTGAACATCTTTCTCCGGAAGAAATTTTAGAGAGAGAAATTGCGACCGGTATCCCTCTTACTTATGTTTTTGATGAAAAATTTCATGTAAGCAGGAAGGTTGGCTAAATATGGTCTAAATAGTTTAATTTTAAACATTCATTTTTCAATCCATCAAGTGTTTATAGCAACTAAAGATATTTCCATCCAAAACGAAACTTTCACTCTGACCAATCAGCGGGCGGCATTCTGGCAAAAAGAAAAAGCATTAATCCTTTCTGATCTGCACATCGGGAAAACCGCTCATTTTCGTAAAAATGGGATTGCACTGGCCAATTATATTATGAAAAGTGATCTGCAAAGATTATCGGCACTGATTGAATATTTTCAGCCTGAAAAATTTGTTGTGGTTGGTGATTTACTTCATGCCGGAGACAATTCTGATGTAGATGAATTCTGCACATGGAAAAACCAATATCCTGATATACAGTTTTATCTGATTGAAGGAAACCACGACCGGATTTCAGAAGCGTTGGAGAAAAAATTATGCTTTCATCACAAATCTGAATACATTGAAATGGATAATATTACCTTTATTCACGATTTTGATTCCACCAGATCCGGATTTCAGATTACCGGACATATTCACCCCGGAATTGTCCTGAATTCTGCTGTAAAAAATATAAGGCTTCCCTGCTTTGCTCTCAGCAGCAATCAATTATTATTACCTGCTTTCAGTGAATTTACAGGTCTGGACACAAAAAACCTGCCGAAGAAAAGCACCTTTTTTGTGTTTACAGATGCAGAGATTTATGAAATCTGATGATATAAGGTGTTAGTGCTATCTGACATGAAAAAATAGCGTCATTACATAAAAAAGATATCTTGTAAGTAAGAATCCATGTCAAGGTTTTAAAACTTGACATGGATTGATGAGTAAAATAAAAATATTAATTTTTCTTACTTAAACGGATACTGTAAACGGTAATCAATACGGTAACCAATAGGAATAATGCTCCTATCCATGGCGTACTTTCCAGACCTAAAGAAGAGGTAACAATCATTCCTCCTGCATAAGATCCAATCGCAATCCCAATATTAAATGCAGCAATATTAATCCCTGAAGCTACATCCTCAGTTCCCGGAAGTTCTTTTTCCGCAATCTGTACCACCAATAACTGAAGTCCGGGTACCGAAGCAAATGACAAAGCACCTAAAAAGAAAAGTGTAATGATGCTTAAAACCGGACTGCTTACTGTGAAATAAAAAGCAAGCAATACCAATCCCTGTGCTGCAAACATCCATAGAAGGGCTTTCAAAGGATTCTTATTGGCTACTTTTCCTCCAATCAGGTTTCCTAAGGCAATGGCAATTCCATAAATCAAAAGGATGAAAGTGACCGTAGATTCCTGAAATCCTGTTATTTTCTGTAAAATAGGCGACAGATAAGTAAATACTACAAACGTACCTCCATATCCCATCGCTGTCATTAAAAAAGCAAAAATCAGACGTCTGTTCCCAAGCACTTTAAACTGATTTTTTATAGAAGCGGTTTTTCCGTTTTTCAGATTGTTGGGAACCAATAATAAACTGGCAACCAGCCCAATAATCCCAAGGATTGAAACACCTATAAAAGTTGCTCTCCATCCGAAATGCTGTCCTATAAATGTCCCTAGCGGAACACCTGTTACAATTGCGAGCGTAAGCCCGGCAAACATAATGGAAATTGCGGTAGCTCTTTTCTCTTCAGGAACCAGCGAAGCCGCAATGGTAGAACCGATAGAAAAATAAACCCCGTGGGCAAATCCCGTAAGTATTCTTGCTAAAACCAAAGTTATAAAACCCGGAGCTATCGACGCGAGCCCGTTTCCGATTACAAATAGCAGCATAATAGATACCAATAGCATCTTGCGCGGAATTTTTCCTGTTAATGCCGTTAATATCGGTGCTCCGATAGCCACCCCTATCGCATAAAGACTTACCAGCAGCCCTGCTGAAGGAATCGTAATTTCAAGGTCGGAAGCTACTGTAGGAAGAAGCCCAACAATCACAAATTCTGTAGTTCCTATTCCGAAGGCACTGATCGTTAGTGCCCAAAGTGCTGCAGGAAGACCTTTTTTAGCAGTCTGTGCTGCAGTTTTGATCTGTATTTCTTTTTGAAAGTTCATTGTCTTGTATTTTGTTGATTTTGACAAGACAAATTTCCGACGAATAATTGTATTATAAAAATTATTTAAATTGTATCAAAGTATCAGAATAATGATATATTTTATTTTACATTTAAAATGTGTTCCTTTGTACAATAATCATCAGTTTTTAATGAAAAAATCAGAAGCAACCCGCCTTACTATTCTCCAGAAAGCGTTCGAATTGATCTATGTGAAAGGTTTTCAGACCACAAGCATTGATGAAATTATCGCAACGACCCAGGTGACGAAAGGTGCTTTTTATTATCATTTTAAAACCAAAGATGAAATGGGATTGGCCATTATTACGGATCTGATGAAACCCAACTTCAGAAAAACTTTCATTCATTCTCTTCAAAGCAGCCAGAATCCTTTAGACAGTATTTATAACATCATGTACCATCTCCTGATCGAAAACGACTTTTTAAAAGTGGAATACGGCTGCCCTACTTCTAATTTTGTGCAGCAAATGGCACCTTGGCATCATGCTTTTACGCAGGCATTGCATGAACTTTCAAAAGAATGGGAACAGGCTCTTGCAGAAAGTATTGAAAAGGGTAAAGAAGCCGGACTCATCAGAAAAGAAGTAAATGCAGAAGAAGTGAGCGTTTTTGTCATTTCAGGCTACTGGGGAGTGAGAAATCTAGGTAAACTCGAAAACTCAAAAGAAGTGTATTTTATTTATTTAAAAGGACTTAAATCTTATTTTAAAACCCTTCAATAATTTTTTTATCAAAAAACATACTAATTAGTATGTTTTTGTTTTACCTTTGCTGCATTGAAAAAATAAACGATGTATCAAACCCTTACATTTTTACATTCACTCACCCGATGGCTGGTTCTCATAAGCTTAATTTATTCAATTTACCGTTCTTTTAAAGGCTATTTTGCAGACAGAAAATTTACAGGAATAGATAATACAGTCAGGCACTGGACGGCTACTATAGCCCACATCCAACTGATCATAGGAATGATCTTCTATTTTAAAAGTCCTGTAATCCAATACTTCTGGAAAAACTTTACCCAAGCTAAAGAATCCTTTGAACATGTATTTTTCGGTTTGATTCATATTTCACTGATGATTACAGCGATTATTATCATCACGATTGGCTCCGCTTTAGCCAAAAGAAAACCTTCGGATAAAGAACAATTCAAGACGATGGGTTTATGGTTTTCAATAGCATTGATTATCATTTTCATTGCTATTCCGTGGCCTTTCTCACCATTTGCAAACAGACCTTATTTCAGATAATTATGATAGATTTATTTAAAACAAAGATCGGCCGGCTGAGAATTCTGGCTATTTTAGAAGGAATTTCATTACTGACACTGGTACTTATTGCTGTACCGATGAAATATTGGATGGAAAATCCTTTATTGGTAAGACTTATTGGTCCCGTTCACGGAACATTATTTTTGCTTTTCCTGTTCAATACATTGAGCGTTGGCGTGGAACAGAACTGGAAATTTAAAGACACGACATGGAAAGTAATTCTTGCCTGCTTTATTCCTTTTGGAACTTTTTATATTGATAAAAAAATCCTGAGCAAATTATGAAAAATCTTCTTCTATTCTGTGGAATAGCTCTTATTGTATATATTGTATACAAAGTTTACCGATTCCAGACCTTAGATAATGGCTTACCGGAACTGCTCAAAAAAAGAGCTGTTATTCTTGATGTAAGAACTGAAAAAGAATATGACACAGGCCACATAGAAGGATCTGTCAATATATCATTAGGAACAATAAGAGAACGGTATGTAGAATTAGATCCGGAGAAAACATATATCACAGTGTGCTCCCACGGACTCCGAAGTGTGAAAGCAGAAAATATTCTCAAAGAAAGAGGCTTCAAACATATCTACAACGGAGGTGCATGGACAGACCTGCAGAAAACAATCCAACCATAAAAAGAAAGAATGAATCTCTTCTGCATGGCCTTTACAGAAGAGATTCTATTTTTTAAAGTGTTTTATCTTCAAGCCATACTACTTTTTGTTCTGATGAATGCTCCTGCCCAATGATATCCCTGTATAATTCAGGTCTTCGGGCTTTAATATACCGGTACCCTCCTGCCTGAGTAAGCTTTTCAGGAGTAATGACAGCGGTTTCAAAACTGTCTTCCCAAGAACGGCATTCTGCAATCACATCTCCGAAAGGGTCTATAATCATGGAACATCCATTTTTTAACTGATCATCATCCATACCTACGGGATTTGAAAAAATGATATAAGCTCCATTATCATAAGCTCTGGACGGAAGCCATTTCATCAGCCAGTCTCTGCCTTTCATTCCGTCAAATTCTAAGCGTAAAGAGGTAGGATCTGCTACCCTGTTTTCCCAAAGCTGAGGATCTACAAAACCAGCTCCCGGTCTTGTGGAAGGCGTACACATCGTAACATGAGGCATGAAAATAATTTCAGCACCCAAAAGTCTTGTAGCTCTCACATTTTCAATAACGTTGTTATCATAACAGATAAGAATTCCACACTTCCAGCCCATAATATCAAATACACAATATTCATTGCCAGGGGTAAGATTCGGATTAATAAAAGGATGTAGTTTTCTGTACTTAGCTTTAAGTCCGGTTTTATCAACACATACATAAGCTTTGAAAAGGTTATGATGTTCATCTTTTTCAAACAGTCCAGCCAGTAGGGTGATATTATGCTTAGCAGCAATCTCCTGCAGTCTTTTAATACTCTCGCCATCCGGAATAAGTTCTGCAATATCAAGAAGCTGTTCTCTGGAAAGTTTTCGGGCAAAAGTATACCCTGTAATGGAGCATTCATGGAAAGCAATCACATGAGACCCTTTGGATGCTGCCTCACCAGCTAATTTTTCTATGACAGATAGATTATAGGCTTTATCTCCACTTTTATTTTCAAACTGTGCGGTTGAAATTTTAATATTCATTGATTTTTTTAAGCAAAACTAGATTGTATTGCCTGCGAAAAATTGTACAAAACCGACATTCCTGTTTTATAGCTCAATAAAATTAACAGCCATTTTATTTTCTGTATTCAAATATTGCTTGGGAGTAAGTCCGATATTATTTTTAAATTCTCTGATCAGATGAGACTGATCAGAATATCCGGCTTCATAGGAAAGTGTCGTCATATTTTTATCATCAATCTCATGATTCATAAGACTTAAAAAGTAATGAAGGCGGATAATATTTCCGTATTTTTTGGGAGACATTCCTATATGATATTCAAACTTTCTTTCCAGCTGACGCTCAGAATATCCGGTAAAATGCTGCAAGTCTTTAGAGGATACAGCACCTTTACTTTGAAGAAGATATTTCTGTGTGGCGGCTATAAGATGATGATCTATATTTATTCTTTCCGATAAAAAATGAGTAAAAAAGGTATTCAGATCATTGATAATACTTAAAGAATTTGTTTTATTAAACAGTTTTTCCTGAAATATTTCCAGTTTATTCTTCAGTACATCTTCTACCGAAATAATTTGATTACTCGTCTCTTTAGCTGAAGTTTTTAAAAGGATATTCAGAAAATAAGGTTGAAATACAACCGCAATCAGGGAAAACCTGCCTTTTGAAGAGAAATCTTTGTAACCGTTTAAAGTGCCATAAAAAAAGGAAAGCGGCATACGATCCTCAGAAATGCCGGAATACAGTTTCATGTCTCCGGATAGTATCAGTCCGGAGCTTCCATCAGTAAAGAGTCTTAAATTCCTCATATTCTCTCCGGAATTTTCCAAAAAGATATAATGCCTTATAAAAGGAGCCAGATGTTTAGGAGGCGAAATCTGCATCCATCAAATTTACGTAAAACTTATTTATTGAAAAGAAATCAACCCAAGGTACCACACTTTATTCCCTTTTGGTCAGGTATTTGAATGTTTTAATGAATACCAATCACTAAAATATTATATTATGTCAACACAAAATCTTACGCATCTGGAAGCGATCAAAAAGATCAAAGAACTGTCAGAAAAAGCACGAATATGTATGTTCTGTACAGAATTGGAAACAACTCCCATCAATTCAAGACCCATGACACTACAGGAAACAGACGATAGTGGCAATCTCTGGTTTATCAGTAGTGGAACCAGCAACAAAAATTTTGAAATAAAAGAAGACCGAAGAGTACAGCTGTTTTTTATGAATAACAGCGATTCTCAATACCTTTCTGTGTATGGCGAAGCCTCTGTTTATAAAGATAAAGCTACCATTGAAGATAAATGGTCTCCATTAGCCAAAGCATGGTTTGACGGAAAAGATGATCCCAATGTTACCATTATTCGTGTAGAGCCTAAAGAAACCTATTATTGGGACACCAAAGCAGGAAAACTGGTCAGTCTCTTTAGTTTTGTAGCTTCTGCCATTACAGGGCATAAAACCAATAATTCTGATGGTGTAGAAGGAAATGCAATAATTTAGAGGTTTCAAAATAAACAATAAATTTTCTCGCAGATTAAGCAGATTTATATACTATTATCTGTGTAATCTGTGAGAAACTAAAATTTGCAGTATTGAATTTTATCGGAGATAAAATCTTTGCGTCCTACAACACCACGCATATATTACCTCTGCACCTTCCCGTTTTAAATAATAAAAACGGCTCAAGAATTTGAGCCGTTTATACAAGATTAATGTGATAATCTAACCTTTCACATCTTCCATAGACGCTCCAAAATTAATATGAAGAACATTCCCGTTAGGAGTTACTAACGCAGGTACAGATTTCACACCTGCCTTTTCAGCGTCTTCAATTCTGTTTCTGTCATTACCCAAATGGATAATTTCAACGTTTTCTAAACCTATAAGGTTAACGATATCATGTTCTGCGCTAATGCATACAGGGCATCCTGCATGATAAAAAAAGGACTTTTTCATAAGATTGTATTAATTAATAAGGGTTTTAATAATATTTTTTAATTCTTCGGTTTCTTTTTCGTGTAAAGGTTTTAAAGGACTTCTTAAGTTCCCGCCATCTTCACCCAGAATATTCAGACCGGATTTCACGGCTCTTGGTAATCCTTTGTTCACAATAAATTTTAAAAGATCAAACTGTTGATAGAAAATCGTTTTTGCTTTTTCAAGATCACCTTCTTCAACGGCATTGTAAAGACTGATATTCAGTTCAGGAATAAGGTTGGGTGCAGCTGTACACCATCCTCTTGCTCCCGCAGAAAATGCAGCCAGAGCCAAAGGATTTGAACCATTATAGAAAGCAACTTCCTCTCCTAATTCTCTTCTCAGATAATGCATTCTCTGAATATCTCCCGTACTTTCTTTGATCATCGTTACATTAGGAATTTCAAGAAGTCTTTTCAGCAAAGCCGGAGACATGTCTACTCCACTTGTTGCCGGATTATTGTACGCCATAATCGGGATAGAAATCTTATTGGCTACGGCATCGTAATGTGTTACAATTTCATCATCAGTTAGCTTCCAGTAGCTCATCGGAATGATCATAACGGCATCAGCTCCTGCTTTTTCAGCAAACTGGGCATGATGAATGGTTTTCTCTGTTGTAAGATTCGAAACCCCTACAAGCGTTGGAATTCTGCCTTTTACCTGTTGTAAAGTAGCTTCAGTAACTTCTTCTTTTTCTTCATCAGACAGATAAGGCATTACACCAGTACTTCCCAATGGTGCAATACCGTGGCTTCCGGAAATGATCAGTCTTTCTACCAAATGTTTGAAAAGAGGAATATCTACTTTTTCATTTTCATCAAAAGGTGTTATGGGATAGGCAATGATGCCTTTAAATGGCACATTTTTCATGTTTTGTTGGTTTAAAAGTTTAAGATTATTATTAAACCATTAAGAAAGAATAAGTTATTAAGAGTATTAAGTATAGTTCCGCTTTTAAAAAATCATATCCGATATCAATCCAATTAAAAACTATTCGCCTTAATGGTTTAAACTCTTGATACTAAAGGTCTCTCCCTTCTTCTTCTCTCAAAGCAACTCCTAAGTTTTGCAATTGAGGGGCATTTTCGCAGGCAATATATTTTGCAGATTCCGTATCACTTAGATTCTGATGTTTGTGCCAGGCCCAGGAAGGAATATATACGGCATCTCCCGCTTCCCAGTGTACTCTTTCATCTTCTACTTCTGTCCAGCCTTTTCCTTCAATGACAAATAATACAGTCTCATACGTATGGCGGTGTCTGTTGGTTTGCTGCCCGGGAGTAAGCCCTCCAATCGTCATGCTCACATTCTTACTCGGAAGATCTACAAAGAAAACCGGATGTTTTCTTTCTGTTGAAAATTGATTGTGCTCTCCTGCATTTTCTACATTTTTATGAATCAAATGGCTTGGTTTTACATACTTCGGTCTTGCGAAAGTTTCGTGGAAGTCTTTAGAACTGAATTGTTTCTTATCCATGATTTTAAAATTATTATGGTTTTGTGCTTTATTGCATGACAAAATTATTCTATATTTGGACTGTTTAAATGATTCAGTTTTTACATAAATAGATAGTCCAGATGTTGCGCCCTTGGAAATTGGAATTAGAAATTGATAAAAAGCTTGATAAAGCAGTTTATCTACAGATTGCGGATACTATTATTACAGATATTCGCTCAGGAAGACTAAAAGCCGGAGATGCACTTCCCGGAAGCCGAAACCTTGCACAGACTTTGAAAATCAACAGAAACACTGTTGTAGAAGCATATCAGGTGCTGATCAACGAAGAATGGGTGATTTCCAGAGAAAGGAAAGGTATTTTTGTATCAGAGAATCTTCCTTCTTTGCTTGAAAAAAATATGGATTTAGTCTATGATTCAAACCATCAGCCGACAATGCCCAGCGGAATTTTAATCAATTTCGATGATGGCCACCCTGACAGTAAAATTGCTCCTGTAACAGAGCTGGCAAGAGCCTACAGACAAATTTTCAGCATCAAAGCAAAATGGCAGATGATGGGTTATGGAGATGAACATGGCGATATTGAATTCAGAAAAATGATTTCTCAAATGCTTAATCACCAGCGTGGAATGCATATTCATGAAAATGAAATTTCTATTACCCGAGGCAGCCAAATGGGGATGTTTTTGACCGCTCAAAGTCTTTTAAATTCCGGAGACTGTATTATTGTTGAAGATCCCGGATATCAACCTGCCTGGCAAGCCTTTCAATATGCAGGAGCACAACTTTTGCCCGTGCCTTTAGATCAGGAAGGAATCAGTATTGAAGCTGTTGAAAAACTTTTAAAGCAACATCAGAATATAAAAGCAATATACATTACTCCCCACAGGCAATATCCAACAACAGTTACTTTGAGTTTGGCAAGAAGATTAAGACTGATTGAACTCTCCAATCAGTATAATTTGACCATCATTGAAGATGATTATGATAACGAGTTTCATTTTGGTTATCGTCCTATCCTACCTGTTTCAAGCTTTCCTGAGCTTCATAATTATGTCTATATCGGAACATTAAGTAAGGTAGTAGCACCTGCTTTGAGGATCGGTTATCTGGCCACTAAAAATCAGGAATTACTAAAAAGAATCGGTGATTTGAGAAAGATTATTGATGTACATGGAGATGTGATTATGGAACAGGCAGTTCTTCAGCTAATTAAAGAAGGGGCTGTAAAAAAGCATATCCGAAAGGCTACCGTCCATTATAAGAACAAAAGAGATTTTGTGTTTGAATTGTTGAAAAAATACATGAAAGACATCGCAGATTTTACATTGCCTGAAGGTGGTCTTGCTTTTTGGATTGTTCCTAAAGTACAGTTAGATTGGGATGTGGTAACGGCTTTGTTATTAGAAAAAAATATTAAGATTATTCATCCGAAACAATACAGCCAAAATCAGGTAAATGGATTCAGATTAAGCTATGGAGCGCTTTCTGAGGAACAGCTTGAGCACAGTATTCCTTTGATTGCTGATATTTTTTCTAAATTTTTCTAATCTTTTTTGAATTATGAATGTCTCAGATTTACATAGGTATTGAGTTCAAACCTTAAGTATATCTGAGACATTCATATCTTAATTAAAAAAAATTGAAGTTTACTCTACTTCAAAAACCGCCTGAATTTCTACTGAAGATCCCACCGGAATAGAAGAAGCTCCCAAAGTAGCTCTGGCATGTTTCCCCTTCTCTCCGAAGACTTCAACTGCAAGATCAGAAGCAACATTCATCAGATCTGCATGTTTTGTATAATCATCTTTGGTATTGAAGATTCCCGTAAGCTGAACACATTGTTTTACTCTGCTTAAATCTCCTCCTACAGCCTCATTCAACACAGAAATAACGTTCAGCATGGTTACTTTTGTAGCGTCTTTTACCTGCTGTTCGTTCACTTCTACTCCTAATTTTCCGGGATTAAAAATTTTTCCGTCTTTCAAAGCTACCTGATTAATAAATACCAGATTTCCGGAACGGACAAACGGCTGATAATTCCCTGCCGGTTTTGGAACCTGTGGAAGTGCAATATTTTTCTGCTTTAATATTTCACTGAAATTCTGGTGGCTTTCAGCAACAGCAACAGTTTTTTTCGGGTGTGTATCTTTTAATGCCAAGGCTACTTTTGCAAAATTTCTTCCCTGTAGCTCAGCAATATTTCGTTCACCTTTGGTAGGTCTTTCAACATCTTTTAAAGAAGCCATGGTGGTAACGCCCAATACAGTATTTCCCTGTGGAATAGCTTTATTCAGTTCTTCTGTTCCACGAATCCCATTAGAAACCAGCACCATTCCGTGAACCGCAAGACTATTCCAGAAG
Organism: Chryseobacterium sp. 'Rf worker isolate 10'; assembly: GCF_050753305.1. NCBI lineage: Bacteria > Pseudomonadati > Bacteroidota > Flavobacteriia > Flavobacteriales > Weeksellaceae > Chryseobacterium > Chryseobacterium sp. 'Rf worker isolate 10'. The sequence continues at coordinate 1,311,786 of NZ_JBOZOF010000001.1, read as the reverse complement.
GCCTGAAGAGCGAGCTCCTTTCCTGCCCCGCTTCCTGCAGACATAAAAACGGTAGTCGGGACTCCTTCCAAAGCGTGATTGGTCCATAACTGAACCGTTTTGGATAAAAATTCGCTCATTCCAGTACTGATATTTCCGAAATAAACGGGTGAACCAAAAGCAATTCCGTCATAATCTGTAAGTTGATCTACTGTTGCTACCGGAAGATTTTTCAAATTTGGATTTTGTGATGCTTTGACTAATTTTATGGTGGAAACTGCATTGTTTTCACTTTCAATTCCTTTGGCTATTTCCTTAGCCAGTTCGTAAGTTCCGCCATTGTCTGAATGGATAAGAACCAATATTTTAGCTTTATTTTGTGCCATGATGTTGGTGGTATTAGATAATAAAATTAAAACAAAAAAAAGACATAGTTTTTTCATTCTGAATAAGATATAGATTATAATTTATAGTAATAATGTAGTGATTACATTAATAATACAAAATTACTAATGGCGTTTTTATTAAATTTGCCAAAATATACATACAAAACGACAGCATGAAATGTGGATTGATTGAAAAAACAGAAAGCCAGTTTGTAGATTCCATCGAAAAAGAAGCTTACGTGTGGTGTGAAAAGAATTGGAAACATGATGACTATGAGCACAGACACAACCGTGCCCAGCTTACTTTTGTGGAAGAAGGTTATCAGTATTTTCATATCGACAGGAAAATTTATCTTGTCCCACAACATCATGTGATCTGGATTCCTTCGGGGAAAGCCCATAAAATAACTTCAGAAGCCCAAACAGTGAATCTGATGGTATTCCTTTTTAAATCTGTTTTTGAAGAGGAATTTTATCATAATGTTCAGATATTTGCCGTTCCGCCCGTATTAAAGGAAATGCTTTTGTATGCCTCAAAATGGAATCAAGCTTTGGATGAAAACGAAGAACAGGATATTTTTTTTAAAGCTATTTTAAAAAGTCTTCCCAACTTCTGCAAGGAAAGCAGCGGCCTGGAAATTCCTGTACCTGCTGATACCAGGCTGATTCCTGTATGCAGTGATATCAATGCTCATTTTAAATATAATCTGGATATTGATTCTTTAGCTGAAAAAGCACAAATGTCTGTGAGAAGCCTTCAGAGAATTTTTAAAAATGAAACAGGAATTACCCTGCAAAAATATCTTCAGCTGACAAGGATTTTAAAAAGCATTGAACTGATAGACACTAAACAATATACTCTGAGCGAAGTTGCCTACAAAGTTGGGTATCAAAGTCTATCAGCATTCACATCATCTTATTTTGCCATTATGCAGACCAAGCCAAAGGTGAATAAGAATTAAAGCCTTAAGGTATGAAATCTGAAGTTTATTTTAGAATTAAAACTCTGTTGAGTTCACTTTTAAAACATCCCAGAATAAATTCGGTATAATATAACTGAGCATTGAGAGCCTGGGTTTTAGGATGGAGTTCCAGTTTTTTGGTAAGTATAATTTCTCCTTTATAAGCAAATGAAAAATAAGCGAAGACTTTATATCCGGAATTGATAGTCGGGGTAGAATAACCGGTTGTAGAAATAGACCAGTCGGATTCAAAAAGCTTTGCTACATGGAGTGCCATCGTCTGAGAAATAGCTTCTGAAGCACCATCATGTTCATCAGGTCCTGGTCTGTTTACTTTAAGGAGCTTTACTTTTTCCGGCAATGTATACGTTGTTATTCCGCCTTTGTAGAATAAAGGAGCGTCTGACATCTGGGAAAAAGCGAGCTGTAAACATCCGGAAGTAACACTTTCAGCAATGGAAACAGATTCATCAGCTGCCACAAGAAACTGGCTTATATAATCGAGAAGATTTTGTTGAAATTTCATATGAGTATATTTTGAGAGGTTTCTAAAAGAATAAGAGACCAAAAAAGCTGCTGAACAGACCAATGCAGCAGCTTTCATGATTAATATTCTGGATGGTGTGAAGGGTATTATTTTGTCATTAATCCTCTAGCTCAACATCTGAATTAGCACTATCAGTAAGTTCTAAATCTTCATTCTCTGTATTATAAATATTTTTAATAGCGCTTACAAAAAATGAGTGAAGATGATTGTTTTTTATTTCCTCCTCCTCTGTAGAGAGGATATTATTAAATTCGGTGTTTTCATCAGCCATAATATGAATTTATAGTATTGATTATTACAGCCCGTAACTGGCATTAAACTACATTCCGAAGATGAATATTGTTATATTCACTTTAGTTAAGATCTTAAGAATAGTCTTGAAAAATTGTTATTTCAAATGTACATAAGAATAACTCACTTTTTTATGATCTGAGTCATGTAAATGCATATTAATATAAAATTTTTCGGTCTTTTAAACTGAGCATACCTTCTTTTTCCATTTTCTTTAAAGTTCTGATCACGGTTTCTACACGTAAACCAACAAGATTGGCAATCTGCTGTCTTGTAAACGCAATGTGAAAACACTGATGGCATTCTTCATCATGATAACTTTTAAGGTAGTCTAATAAGGCTCTCAATCTCTGCACTGGGTTTTGAGAAGCCATACTCTGCATCATTTTCAGTTTATAAAAAACTTCTTGTGAAAGGCAGGCATTCATTTCGAGAGAAAGATCGTGATTCTGAGTGATCATTTCAAAGAAATTATTTTTGGGAAGTCTGATAATTCTGGTGTCTTCAAGACATATCGCATTGATTGGATAATCCTGATTGAGGAAAAGCATTGCTTCCCCGAAACTTTGTTTTTTGCCTAAAATATTATGGATGAATTCTTTTCCGTCCTCATTATAATTGTTAAGCTTTACTTTCCCTTCAACAATCTGAAAATAATAAAGTGCATGATCTTCTTCTTTAAAAACAATTTCACGTTTCTTGTAATTTCTTTCTTCTGCCCCAAAAGAATACAAAATATTCTCGCCAATATTCATGCAGCTTATTGTTTTCATAGCTTTAATCGATTTTAAGTAAAGAAAAACGCAAATAATATACCTAAAATGATTTTTAGTATAAAATTTTACGATTTTCAATTCTCAAAATTTTGTCTTTCTCCATGTGTTTGATTGTTCTTATAGCGGTTTCTACACAAAGGCCTGTAAGACTTGCCATCTGCTGTCTCGTTAATGGAATCAAAAAAGAATAAGGGCTTAGATCCTTTTGAAAGCTTTTAAGATAATCCATCAATCCTTTAAGCCGTATGGAGGGGTTTTGAGATGAGAGGCTCTGCATCATAATAAATTTATAATAAAGACGCTGTGAAAGAAAGCTGCTTACCTCCATACATAATTCCGGAGACTTCTGCAGTAAATTGAAAAAAATGGATTTATGAAGTCTCAGAACCGTGCATTCTGTAATAACTTCTGCGTTCATAGGATAAGGTTTTTCAATAAAAAGAATAGATTCTCCACAGCTTTCTCCATTAGATAAAATATTTTGAATAAACTCTTTTCCTTCCTCATTATAATTGTTGAGTTTCACCTCTCCTTTAACAATCTGATAATAATAATTAGGAATATCCCCTTCACAGAATATAGTTTCTGAAGGGGTATAACGTCTCGTTTCTGCTCCCGCTGAAATCAAAATGTTCTCGTCGATAACCATAATAGCTTTTTTTGGAATTATTTTCTTCTTCCTATCCTTCTATTCTTAGTAAAAATATTATTGGAAATCGATTTTGATATATATGCAAAAATTGAACCTTTATAAACAAGAAAAACGTTAAAAAAAGTTAAATAAATTATTAATTTTAATTGTTTTGTGTTTTATACATCACAATTAGTCAACAAATTTACTTTATAATCAATTTATTATAATTTTAAAAAAGCTTAAATCTGTTGCAACATTTTGATTATTAAAACTAAAAGCCCCATTTCTCAACGAAAAAGGGCTTTCTGCCGGCAACACCAAAGGGCTGTTAGGTTGCCATTATAACTGTATTTTTTAATTATTTTGCAAACTTTTTAGTTCCTGCAACACATAAGATCACTCCTACTGTCACGCCTAGCATCCCCATGCTCACCTGCTCATGAAGAAGCCATGCTGCCAATGCCAAACCAAAGAATGGCTGAAGCAGCTGCAGCTGTCCTACAGTAGCAATCCCCCCCTGTGCCAATCCTTTATACCAAAAGATAAAACCAATAAACATACTGAAAAGAGAAATATAAGCCAGTCCAAACCATCCCTGAAAACTAACATTTTCAATATCATTCGGAAAATAAATAAAAAATAAAGGAATCATAACAGGTAATGCCAGTACCAAAGCCCAGGAAATCACCTGCCAGCCTCCTAATGTTTTGGACAGTTTAGCACCCTCAGCATAACCCATACCGCATAAAATAACAGCAAGCAGCATCAGAATATCGCCAATGGGTGATGCAGATATTCCTTGTGAGACAGCATATCCGATTACTAAAAGACTTCCTACAATCGAAAAAAGCCAAAATACAGGATGAGGTCTTTCTCCTCCACGGAAAACTCCAAAAATGGCTGTAGCCAAAGGAAGCATTCCCAGAAATACAATAGAATGAGCCGAAGTAAGATATTGAAGAGCTAATGCGGATAGTAGCGGGAAACCTATCACACAGCCAAGGGAAACCAAAAGCAATGGCACCAAATCTTTTTTGACAGGGCGTTTTTCTTTACCCAGCCATAATACGATAAGAGCCAAGATCCCGGCAACTGCCGCTCGAACTATCGTTACAAAAGTGGGACTCATTTCCATTACTGCTAATTTTGTTGCCGGTAATCCACCACTGAATAGCACTACACCTATAAAGCCATTAATCCATCCGTTTATATTTTCATCTTTTGATAGTTGTTTTGTCATCATTTTATTCAAGCTTTTAATTAATGGTTCAAAATTAGAAAGGATAATTAGATAAACACAGTATCAGTTTTGTATATTTGCACGAGCACAGTTTAAAAATATGAGTAAAGAATTTTTATATACAGAAATTGCAGACGGAATTGCCAGACAGATCAGAAACGGGATGTTAAAGGCCGGAGACAAGCTTCCTTCGGTAAGAATGCTATGCCAGGAACATCAGGTAAGTATGAATACAGCCAAGCGTGTTTTCCTGGAACTGGAGTCACAGTCTTTGGTAGAATCAAAACCGCAATCCGGTTATTTTGTAAGCCAGTTGTTGTCTGCAAAGCTTCCTTTGCCGGAGATAAGCCGTCCATCATTGATCGCTAATAATGATGAACCTGATGAACTGATCAGTAAAGTATATGAAAATATGGGTAAAAAGGATCTTACTTTTTTCTCTATCGGGATTCCGTCCGGAGATCTCCTGCCTCAGGCTAAACTCAAGAAAGAAATTGTAAATGCCATCCGGGAATTAAAAGAAGGTGGTACAGAATATGAAGAACTTCAGGGAAATCTGAAGCTCAGAAGAATGATTGCCATACGGTCTCTGCAATGGGGAGGAAACCTGAGTGAAAACGATCTGATTACCACCAATGGCGGAATGAATGCTCTGTCTTTCTGCCTAATGGCTTTAGGGAAACCCGGAGATACCATTGCTATTGAAAGTCCTTGTTATCCAGGAATTCTGCAACTCGCTAACGGATTAGGCTTAAAAGTACTGGAACTTCCCACCCATCCTACCACAGGAATAGAAATTGATGCTCTGAAAAAAGTAATTCCCAAAATAGATATCTGCCTGCTCATTCCCAACTTCAATTCACCCTTGGGAAGCTGTATGCCTGATGAAAATAAAAAGGAAATTGTAAAAATACTTTCTGAAAATAATATTCCATTGATAGAAGATGATGTCTACGGAGACCTTTATTTTGGTTCCAGCCGTCCAAAATGCTGTAAATCTTTCGATAAAGACGGAAGTGTTCTCTATTGCAGTTCTATTTCAAAGACACTGGCTCCTGGCTATCGTGTAGGCTGGATTGCACCGGGAAAATATAAAGACAAAATTCTTAAACTTAAACTTCTGCATTCAACATCCTCTATTTCGATTGTGAATGAAGCTGTAGCCAACTTTCTGAAATCTGGAAAATATGAAAAACACCTTCAGCAGCTCCGCAGAACATTGCAGTTTAATTATCAGAATTACGTTCAAACCATTGCAGAATCTTTTCCGGAAGGTACAAAAACCAGCCGTCCACAGGGAGGATTGTCTTTATGGGTAGAATTTGACAAGAAGATACGTACAACAGAATTATATGATCTCGCTATCAAACAAAATATCAGTATTGCTCCCGGAAGAATGTTTACCTTTCAGGACCAGTTTGAAAACTGTATGAGGCTTTGTATAGGACTTCCATGGACAGAAAATACCCAGACCAAGCTCAGACAGATTGGGCAGCTTGCCAAAAAGATTTATTTAAAGTAAGGAAGATGGAAGTCATTGTAGTCTTTTTAAGAAAACGTATGTCAATAATATAAACAATAGCTCCAGAAGTTCTTTTGTTTTCACTAGAACTTCAAGCCACCCTCTTCCATCTTCCCGCCTTTCTTATTTATTATCCGGAACGAAATTTTTTCTCGCCAGTTCTTTTCTTACACGGCTCAGGCTCTCAGGGGTAATTCCCAGATAAGAAGCAATCATCCATTGTGGAACTCTCAGAAGCAAATCCGGATACATTTTAATGAATTTCATGTATCTTTCTTCTGCGGTCTCTCCCAGCAAGGAATTGATCCTGTTCTGAAGACTTCTGATATGCTTCTGAAGAAGAAAATCACTTCTTTCAATACTGTTCGGGAACTGTTCTACCAATTTATTAAAGAAATCGGGATGCAGGAACAAAATTTCCGAATCTTCTACTGCTTCTATATAATAAATGGACTTTTCATTGAAATAAAGACTGCTTCGGTCGGAAATCAGCCAGCTTTCAGGAGCAAACTGTATAATATGCTCCTTTCCGTTTTTATCAATAGAATACATCTTTATCAGTCCTTTTTCTACGAAGAAAATATGTCGGCATATTTCGCCATACTGAAGAAGAAACTGGTTTTTAGGAATTTTCTTTACTTCATAGTGCAGGCTACAGGTGTTCACATTTTGAAGGGGAACATTTAAAACTTTAGCTAAATAATTATTTATATTCTTCATGATACAATCTGGCTTAAAGAAATATCCTGGTGTGAAGCATTATTTACAGGCTTTCCGTTTTCTATTACAATCAGCTGCGGACTTTCGTGTCTGATCTCAAAATCTGCTGCAATTTTATTGGAAACAGGCCTGTGAGCCAACAGATCCAAATAATATACATTTACAGGCTGATCAGAATTTTCAACTTCTTTTTCAAAGTTTTTCAGTACCGTTCTACTGATAAAGCAGCTTGTTGAATGTTTAAATATTGCTATCTTATTCTGAAAAGAATCTTCTATTGCTTTTGCAAGGTCTTCTTCAGACTCTATCTTTTTCCAGAATGTTTTTTGGTCAGGGGTTTCGCTTTTTCCACCGAATATTTTATCAAAAAAACTCATACATTAAATTGTTTTAGATGGTGATCAAGATGCTTGTACTCTAAAAATGTCCAGTCTTTTTCAGTCATTTTACCGAATAATCTATGACGATCCGGAAGTTTATTTTTTTCACAAACTTCCCGGAATTCCTCCAGTGTTTTCAGCAGATTGGTTTTTGACACATCAAAATCACACTCAAAATTAACGATTAGTTTTTGAAAAGTAGGCATGTTTCTGGGAATTCCATTATTGAAAACATACATTTCTACTTTTGTGAAGGCTCCTATTGTCTCAAACAGGAGGTTAATACGGGGAAGCTCAATCTTTTCCAGTGCTACCTGAAGAACAAGATCACAGTGCTTCAGCATTTGACACACGTTCATTTTCCCCCATTTTCCAATGGAGTTTTGAGATAATAGGGAAATCCTGCTAACGATTTCCTGATAATAAATAGGATTATTAAGACGTTTTCTTACCAACCTTTTTCAATCTTCAGATTTTCAATATGAGCAAAATGATGATCACAATGCCAAACGTATAAAGCAAGACTCTCTCTTAAATTATAATTTTTATTGTGCTCAGGATGATGAAAAGTTCTTTCAAACTGTTTATTGGTAAGGCTTTTAAGTAGAACAACCCACCTTTGGTGTGTTCCTTTCAACATTCTCATTGCCGGTTTTACAGGCATATGAAAACTGTCCTGAAGTTCTGCCCATTTGGCTTCATCATAAGGTTTTATGGTAGGATTATCCTCAGTAAGAGCCAGTTTGAAACGGATAAAACTGTTCATATGACTGTCAGAAAGATGGTTCACTAGCTGTCTTACCGTCCAGCCTCCTTCTCTGTAAGGAGTATCTAACTGATCGTCTGTAAAATGTTCAATGAGATTTTTTAGCCTGCCGGGAAAGTCTTTAATCACTTTGATATAAGTATCCAATGTAGTATCACAGATATCTTTGGGAGTTTCAAACTGCCCTATTGGAAACTTTTTTTTCTCTAACTCACTCATTGTTCAAGGGTTTTTAATTTTTTAATTATTGCCGATTTGTCTTATCCTTATTTATTAAGACAATTTATAATGATCAGCTTGCGCGAATTTATCAAAAATTCAAGAATTTAAAGTGAATAAAGCATTAATTGTACCGATAATGATTTTTGTGGTACCGATTTTTTCAATAAAAAAGGTTTCAATTATAGAAACTGAAACCTTTTATTATTTATAATCAATGATTAATATCCGTGTAAATCAATACCTTCTGTTCTTTGTAAGGTTACTTTTTTTCCCATTTTCTTTTGAATCACCCTGAAATGCTGCAATTCATCATCCGTCAGAATACTGATTGCGGTTCCTTTTTCATGAGCACGCCCCGTTCTACCGATACGGTGGATATAATCTAATGGTGAACGCGGTAATTCATAATTGATAACACATGGCAGGGATTCAATATGAATTCCACGGCCAATTAAGTCTGTAGCCACCAAAATCTGAGCTCCGTCTACCTTGAATTCTTCCAGATTATTTCTACGGGCACCCTGTGATTTCTGGCTGTGAATAGCTACTGCTTTTATTTTATTCTTCTTAAGTTTCTCAACCAGATTATCCGCAGATCTTGTAGATGAAACAAAAACCAGTGCTTTCTCAACTTTCTTTTCTTTAATCAAATATCTTAAAAAAGGACCTTTGTTTTCCGGAGAGACATGATAAGCAAGTTGCTCAATATTATCAATTTCAACTTCTTCTTTTTTGATTTCAATAATGGTAGGATTGATAGACAGACGTTCTTTCATTTCAGAAACTTTATCATTCAAAGTCGCTGAAAATAAAATGGTTTGTTTCGCCACAGGCATCATGGCAAAAAGTTTATTCATTTCTTCACCAAATCCTAACTGAAACATTTTATCAGCTTCATCAATCACCAAATGCTTGATTCCTGAAATACTCAGTGCATTATGATCAATTAAGTCTAATAAACGTCCCGGAGTAGCAATCAGAACTTCCACTCCAAACATACCTTTCATCTGTGGGTTGATAGAAACTCCTCCATAGACTGCCATTGTACGAACCTCTCTCTTCAGATTTTCTGTAAAAGCTCTGCAGACTTCATCTATCTGAATAGCCAGTTCACGCGTAGGAACCAATATTAAAACCTGAACATTACGGTCTTTTTTAACTTCCGAATTCTGTAATTTTTCTAAAATCGGCATCACAAAACAAGCCGTTTTCCCGGAACCTGTCTGGGCTATTCCCATCAGATCTTTTCCTTGTAAAATAACGGGAACCGCCTGTTCCTGAATTGGAAACGGTTTTAAATACCCTAATTTTTTAACAGAACGAATAATATTGTGTGATAATCCTAAAGACTCAAATGACATAAAATACTTATTTCCTGCAAAGATAAGCTATTGATATTTGGTTTATGCCTCAAAATCTAATACAATAAGACAAAGTTTAATTATTTTTAATTTCTAACTTCTTTATTTCGGGAGAATTAAAAATTGACATTGCCGATTTGTCCGATAATTCGATTTTGGACAAATTTTTGCCAATTAGTTTTGTAAATTTATCAAAAATTCGAGAATTTAAAATATGAAAAAAGCATTAATAATAGTCGATGTACAGAATGATTTTTGTGAAGGCGGAGCACTTGCAGTCCCTGGGTCCAACGAAATTATTCCATACATCAATCTTTTGATGGAGGAAAACGAATATGATCAGGTTGTTTTAACGCAAGACTGGCACCCTGCAGGTCATAAGAGTTTTGCAAGCAGCAATGGCAGAAAGGTAGGAGAAAGTATTATTTTAAATGGTGTTCCACAATTTATGTGGCCGGATCACTGTATTCAGGGAACTTTCGGGGCAGAATTCCACAAAGATCTGAACAGAGACAAAGTAACTCACATTATACAAAAAGGAAAAAATATAGAAATTGACAGCTACAGTGGTTTTCAGGATAATAATCACTTTATGAAAACCGGACTGGATGATTTCTTAAAATATCACGATATCCAGCTGGTTGAAATCGTTGGACTAGCATTAGATTATTGCGTTAAATTTACGGCACAGGATGCTGTAGCCAGCGGATATGTAACCTGTCTTCATTTCAACGGAACCCGTGCTGTAAATGTAAAACCTGACAATGCCAGAGATGCTATTTACGACATGATTGAAAAAGGAGTTACAGTGCTTGGATAATTATGAATTATAAATGATGAGTTATGAATTCTGGAATTCACAACTTAATCCAATAAAAAAGCGCAGAATTATTTTTCTGCGCTTTTTTATTCTTTATCCTTAAAGTTAATCTTTAAAAAATGAATAAGTTAGAAACCTGAATCAATAATTCATCATTTATAACTTATAATTCATCATTATTTTAAAGCATTTTAAGGTTGTTTACTTCCAGTTCCGTAAGGATTCTCCAGTGCCCTCTCTTGATATTCTTCTTCGTTAATCCTGCAAACATTACTCTGTCTAAAGCTTCTACTTCGTACCCTAGTCTTTGGAAAATTCTTCTGATAACACGGTTCCATCCAATGTGGATCTCAATTCCAATTTCATTTTTAGGTTTTCCTTCAATATACGAAATCTGATCTACAACTGCTACTCCTTCATCAAGACGGATTCCCTCTGCAATAAGTCGCAAATCTTCAGCAGTAAGCTTTTTATCCAGCGTTACATGATAAATCTTCTTAGCATCAAAAGATGGATGCGTCAGTTTCTTTGTCATATGTCCGTCATTGGTCAATAAAATAACTCCTGTTGTAGAACGATCCAGTCTTCCAACCGGGAAAACTCTGTAAGGAGATGCATTAGCCACAAGATCCATTACTGTTTTTCTGGCTTTATCATCTTTCGTCGTAGAAATGTAACCTTTTGGTTTATTCAAAAGTACATATACAGGTTTTTCCGGAGTAATATTTTGTCCGTCAAAAACTACTCTGTCAGTTTTCTGTACCTGATAACCCATTTCGTTGACTACTTTTCCGTTTACTTCTACCAGCCCCTGGGTAATAAGCTCATCAGCTTCTCTCCTGCTGCAGATTCCGGAATTGGCGATATACTTATTAAGACGGATAGTGTCTTTATGGACATCTTTGTCAATTTTATTTAACCTTCTTTTTTGTACAAAAGATTTTGCTCTATCTTCTCTTTCATCTCCGTTAGAGGGTCTTCTGCCATATTTCAGACTACCTCTTTCATATTTATCTCTTGCATCAAAGCTGTTTCCTCCTCTTTTTGGTTTACCGAAAGATTTTCTCTCATAGCTCTCACTTTTATTCGTAATGTATGGTTTTCTTTCAGATTTTGAACCTGAATCTTCGTTAGAACCCTCAGCGTGGTCTGTATCTCTTTTGAAAGGTTTCTTTTCAAATCTTGAGTTGGATCCTTGATTTTCTGCACCTTTTCTTCCCCCATCTTTAGAAAAAGGTTTCTTAAAAGGTTTTGATCCTGAAGAATTTCCAGATCTGGAAGCACGAGAATCATCAGAACTTTTCTTGGTTGAAATTCTTGGTCTCTTTGGTCTGTCTGAATTATTATTATCTCTGCTCATTCTAAAAATTTCTGCAAAGATAGTAATTTAGTTACGAGTTAAAAATTAAGAATCATAACTTTGCAATATAGTTTACATTTTAACTTTACATAAAATAGAAGATGATAACAATATTAAACGATAATTTTTCTCAGCTCAATGAGTTTCTTCATGAAAAAACTTTCAGTAAAATCTTCATCCTTGTAGATGAAAATACTCATGAATACTGCCTCCCTATTCTTTTAGGTAATATGGAAACGGATCTTGGCTTTGAAATTTTAGAGATTGAAGCCGGAGAAGAAATGAAGAATATCCAGACTGCCAACCAGCTTTGGGAAATTCTTACGGAAATGCAAGCAGACAGGAAAGCACTGGTTATCAACCTTGGTGGTGGTGTGATTACTGATATGGGTGGATTTGTTGCATCTACTTATAAAAGAGGAATCCAGTTTATTAACATTCCTACTACCCTTTTATCAATGTGTGACGCATCCATTGGAGGAAAAACAGGTATTGATCTGATGCATTATAAAAATATGGTGGGAACTTTTGCTTTCCCGCAGCAGATCTTCATTTTCCCAAAATTCTTAGAAACATTACCTTTTAAAGAATTAAGAAGCGGATTCGCGGAAATGCTGAAACATGGATTAATTGCTGATAAAAATCATTGGGATCAGCTGATTCAGATCCGTAAACTGGAAGTAGAAACGGTAATTCCACATATCCAGACCTCTATGAATATCAAACAGAATGTGGTAGATCAGGATTTTCACGAACAGAATATCAGAAAAACCCTGAATTTCGGACATACAATAGGCCACGCTATAGAAAGTTTATGTTTACAGCAAGGAAATCCTATCCTTCACGGAGAAGCAGTTGCGATGGGAATGATTGCCGAAGCTCACCTCGGTTACCTTGAGAATCTTATTTCTGAAGAAGATGCAAAAGCAATCATTGAAAATGTTCAGAGATATTATCCTTATCTGGATATCAGTGATTTTAAAGATGAAGATATTAAGGCATTATTACTGAATGACAAAAAGAATACGGACAGCAAAATTAACTTCTCTCTGCTTTCCGGAATCGGTTCTTGTACCTATGATCACCAGTGCAGTCAGGAAAACATCCTTGAATCACTATCTTTTTATAGAAAATTGAATGATGCTTAATAATTTTCCGAAAAGATATATTCTTTTTCAATGATTTTTTGACAAAAATGTCAATTTAAATTCTTTCTAAACAAATGTTTATTTAAATTCATAACCAACTAAAAATCAATATAATAAAAATAAAATCACTTAAACGCTAAGTGATTTTTTTATTGATTTTACTCATAAAAAATATTTTTGGCAAGCAATTTGAAAGATACTCTGCGTTCAACTGAAAATGCTGAACAGTAGTAAAATTTAAAATTAAGAAAGAGTAAAATTAAAAAAATTAAAGTTATGAAAAAGTTAATTTTAGGATTAGCGTTAACTGCAGGAACATTCGCATTCGCTCAACAAACAGGAAATACATCTTCTAATCCGGTAACATTCGGGGTAAAAGGAGGAATGAACGTATCTTCACTTTCAAAAGACAGTGGTCTTGATGATCAGAAATCTAAAATAGGATTCAACGCAGGTGTATTTGCAAACATTCCATTGGCCGCTTCATTCAGTGTTCAGCCGGAGGTACAGTATTCACAATATGGTAATAAATCAGATTATACTTTAGCAGGAACAAAATATTCAGCTTCTACTAAATTAGATTATATTACAGTACCTGTGATGTTCCAGTACAACCTGATTCCTAACCTTTATGTGGAAGCAGGACCAGAATTCGGTTTCATGGTAAGTGCTAAAAACAAGTTCAAAAATGAATCTAACGGACAGTCAAATACCACTGATAACTACAAAGACAATTTAAATACATTTAATTTTGGTATCGGTCTTGGTGCTGGGTATTATTTCACTCCGAATTTAGGACTTACAGCAAGATATGTAGCAGGTTTAACCGATGTGGCGAAAAACAGACCTAGTGGATCTGATGCTACAAGAAACAACCTATTCCAGGTAGGTTTAGCTTATAAATTTAAGTAAGCATACACATTCACTAACAAATTTTATATTCAATAGAAAAGATCAGATTAAAAAATTAATCTGGTCTTTTTTTATGCTTAAAAAAATATTCTATAAAAAAGGTGATTAATAAAGGATTAGCAGGAACTTTTGACTTTGGCACGTTGTTTGATCCGTAATGAAATGTTAAATAAAACTTAAAAACTATTAAAATATAAACTTATGAAAAAGTTAATTTTAGGCCTGGCTTTAGTAGCAGGTACTTTCACTTTCGCTCAGAAGACTTCAACTTCTACTGCTGCATCTTCTCCAGTTAGATTTGGATTAAAAGCAGGTCTTAATATCTCAAATATTTCCAACAGTGATTTAAATTCTAAAGCAGGATTTTATGGAGGTGTTTTTGCAAACATTCCAGTAGCACAAGACTTCTCTGTACAACCGGAAGTATTATACAGTGGTTTGGGTGGTAAAGCAAAATCTAATAGCAGTGCAAAAATTAATATGGATTATATCGCAGTACCAGTAATGTTACAATACAACCTGATTCCTAACCTATATGTAGAGGCTGGTCCTCAATTCGGTTTCCTTATCAGTGCTAAAGGAAAAAGTAATGGTGTATCTGTAGACATTAAAGACAATGTAAAAACTTTTGATTTTGGAATTGGTCTTGGAGCTGGATACTACTTCACACAAAATATTGGAGTGAATGTTAGATATACTGCCGGACTATCTGATGTTCCTAAAAACAATACTGATGATGCTTCAAGAAACGGAGTATTCCAAGTTGGTTTAGCTTATAAATTCTAAGAACTTAAGTGAGCTTTTAAAGGCAAACTTTCTAATGAATACAAAGTCGGATTATATTTAATCCGGCTTTTTTATTTCGTTGATGTTTTTTGGCAAGAAATTTGCGTATTGAAGTAGTGATTGTACTCTATTGCGGAAATTTCCAACTTACAGTTTCTGTGTTTACAATGAAATAGGTATTGGTTCAGCTGATCTATCAATTGAATTTCAATACTAAAACCGAACTATTACCATTATAAACTTTAACGGAAGCTGCATTAAAGTGCACAGCAAAATACTATAGAGTGTTTTGCCCCACAATTAGATACATTTTGATTTCAATAGAAAAAGTCAGGTTTATTAGTTTAAGCCTGACTTTTTCGCCTTATCGCATGATTTTTATCACTTCTCCCCTTTGTGGCAGGTATTTTGACGCAGACAAGGAAAATTAAAACTTTAACCATGAAAAGAATATTTCTAGGACTTACACTTGCCGGATCACTTTTAATTAATGCACAGGAAAAAGAACAATCAGCATCTTCAAAATCTCCTGTCAGATTTGGGGTAAAAGCAGGATTCAATGCAACTACAGTTAGCAATAGCAATAGTGAATATGGGGATAACAATGAAAAAATAAAATTAGGTTCTCATGTTGGAGTATTTGTCAATATTCCGGTTGCAGAAAAGTTCAGCGTACAGCCAGAGCTTCTTTTTAGTCAAATGGGTTCAAAAACAGAAGAGAAATACGTCTATCCATCTGGTTTAGATGGCCATATGATAAGACAGGAATTCAGCTATACAACAAATTTGAACTATCTTACTCTTCCTGTGATGGTTCAGTACAAAATTCTTCCTCAACTTTATGTAGAGGCAGGGCCGGAATTCGGGTATCTTTTAGGAGGAAAAACAAAAGGAGATCAAAGGACTGAAAATACATATGGCAGTTCCACAACCGTTAGCAGTGAAAGTTTTTCGAATAAAATACCAATGGAACTATACAATAGATTCAATTTCGGGATAGGTGTTGGTGCAGGATATTATTTTACTCAGAGTTTTGGAGTAACCGCGAGATTTACAGCAGGCATTACAGAGCTTTTTAAGAATAACTATTATAACAATAAAGTAAGAAATAATGCTCTTCAGATTGGAGTAGCTTATCAATTTAAATAGAGATATTTATTATTTTCAAAATGAATGCCGGACTCTTTTTTAAAGTCCGGCATTTTTATTTCCATCCTAAAAACAACCCGAACAGCTTATTATTTTACTAAAAAATACTGTTGTTTTTTATTTTTTTATCATTTCAATGATCTGCAATGATACTTTTTTAATATTCAACTTTTTTCACAAAATATGGAGTATGACATCCTATTTATTCATTAAAAAGGGAAAAACGTTGATGAAAATCATTTTAAAAACCGTCTGAAAAGCCCTTTAAATAGGTGTTTTTCGACTTTGGCAAGCAATTTGCAAAATAATTGGAGTCAGATTGAGTAATCATCCAACACACAAATAGTAAAATTAAAAAATTAAATTATGAAGAAGTTAATTTTAGGATTAGCATTAACTGCTGGTACACTAGCTTTCGCTCAAGAAACAAAGACAGAAACGAAAACAGTAAATGCATCACCTCTAAAAAAAGATGTTCAACCCGTTAGATTCGGGATCAAGGCAGGAGGAAACTCAGCTTATTTCAGTGAGCAGAAGTTTGGTATCAATAGCCAGCAACTAGGTTTCCACGCAGGTGCATTCGTTAATATTCCAATTTCAAAACAATTCAGTATCCAACCAGAGGTATTATACAACCAAATGGGTGCAAAAGATGTATTTTCTTCTACAGAAACTGATAATGGAGTTACGAATGTAAAGACTAAAGAAGAAGGCAGAATAAAGATGAACTACATTTCAGTTCCATTAATGGTTCAAATGAGACCTACTGATAAGTTTTATATTGAAGCAGGACCTGAATTCAGTTATTTCATCAATGGCAAAACTAAAGGAGAAACTACTGTAGCAAGTACTACAGGAGGTGTTACTACCACTACTACAAGTTCAAATACTGAAGATATCAACAAAGATGATATCAATAGATTCAACTTTGGATTGGGTCTTGGTTTAGGATATGACATCACTCCTAATATCGGTATCAGTGCAAGATATGTAAACAGTTTGACAAAAATTGAAAAGAGCAGACCTGCCGCTGAAAACAACAACAGAGTGTTTCAGTTAGGACTGAACTATAAATTCTAATTAGAAGAACCAATTTTTTAACCGAAGTGCATTAACCTGCACGCATAAAATAGCCGGAAGAATTTCTTCCGGCTATTTATTTTATGCATTTAAGTCATCTCAATTGTTATTCAAATATTCTCGGGTCATCACTGATCACTCCGTCTATTCCCATTTCTTTTAATTCTTTTAATCTTTCTTTGGTATTCACTGTCCATGGGATGACTTTCATGCCTAATGCGTGACATTCCTGTACCAATTGAGGTGTAACAAGATGATGATCGGGACTGTAAATTGTTGGAGTAAAGCTTAGGAATTTCATATCTCCAGCTACTCCACTCAGATGATCAGGATACATTTTGAATTTTTCTGCAGGAATGTTTTTAAAATAAGCCTGCTGCTGAGCCAGTTTTTTATCATCTACTTTTTCTACCAGTAAAGCAGTCTTGATTTTAGGATATTCTTTGTGAAGGATCTCGAGGGTTCTAGGATCAAAAGACTGGATGATCACTCTGTCCTGAATCTTTTTATCTACGATAATCTTCATCATCAGATCAACAAATTCTTTCGGCTCCGGATGAAATATATTGTCAGAGAAGGGACGCGTTTTTGTTTCTATATTGTAAAAAGGCAATGGCCTCTTCAGTTCACGGGCATACGCTTCACTTGCGTCTATAACGTCTGAAAAGAGAGGTTTCTGAACCTTCATTTTCTTTTGATCCGGATAGTTATCTAATTTTTTTAAACCAACATCAAATGTTTTAATCTTTGCATAAGACATTTCATAGATTTTGTAATAAAACCCAGAATCTTTTGGGATATAAGTTCCGTCCGGCTTTGTAACCAGCTCAGGTGAAAGAAAAGAATCGTGGGAAAGAATAACATTTTTGTCTTTCGTGATGGCAAGATCCATTTCCAGGGTGGTGACATTCATTTTCAAGGCATTCTTCATTGCCGGGATTGTATTTTCAGGATAAAGAGATTTTCCTCCGCGGTGTGCCTCGTTATCAAAAGTCTGTGAAGAATAAAGCTGGGCAACTACCATAAGAATACCCGTAAAAAATGCATGTTTCATATCCTGAAATTTTTAATCCAACAAAAATAAAACTCCATTATATATTGTATAATACAGGAATATTAAACTTTTGCTACATTTATACAGCAAAAGAGCCGGATTATAAACCCAGCTCTTTTATTTTTACTATTTCAATAAAGAGATTAATTGAATAAATCTACCTCTTCTCCTTTTTCTACAGGATATTCTTCGGTAAAGCATCCGAAACAGTGATTGGCTGATCCTAAAATATCTTTCAGGTTGTCTATGCTTAAAAACTCTAAGGAATCTACACCCAGATAATTTTTAAGTTCTTCTGTAGTCATATTGGCAGAGATCAGATCATCTTTAGACGGAGTATCAATTCCCAGATAACATGGAGCGATAATAGGTGGAGAAACACTTCTGAAGTGAATCTCTTTTACGCCTGCATCTTTTAAGATTTTAACCAGTCTCTTAGAGGTAGTACCACGAACGATAGAGTCATCAATGATCACTACTTTCTTATCTTTCATCTCAGAGATAATTGGGTTTAGCTTAAGGTTCACTACCCTTTCTCTCATTTCCTGTGTAGGAACGATGAAACTTCTTCCGATATATCTGTTTTTGATTAAAACAGGACGGAAAGGTATTCCTGAAGCTTTTGAGAAACCAATAGCTGCCGGAACTCCGGAATCCGGAACTCCAATCACCAAATCAGCTTCTACAGGAGCTTGTTCCCAGATTTTCTCACCAGACTTTTCTCTGATTTCATATACATTGATGTTTTCTAATGTAGAGTCAGGTCTTGCAAAATAAATATATTCAAAAGAACAGATTCTTTGCTTTCCTTTCGCTTCATCCATCATATAAGAATGAAGTTTCCCCGGTTCGTTTTCATTGGTATAAATGATCTCACCAGGAAGAATATCACGTACATACTGAGCTCCTACAGCATCTAATGCTACAGATTCTGAAGCCACTACATATGATCTTTCGTCAATAGCTCCCAATACCAATGGACGGATTCCATTGAAGTCTCTGAATGCAAAAAATTTATTTCTGGTCATCCCTACTACGGAATAAGCGCCTTCAATCTTTTCCATGGTTGCTTTGATAGCTCCACGAAGACCTAAATCAAGGTTTTTCTGGATCAGTCTAAGGATGACTTCAGAATCTGAAGTAGCTCTGAAAACTACGCCTTCAGCTTCTAATTCTGCTTTTAATTCTTTTGCATTGGTAAGGTTACCGTTGTGTGCTATAGAAAGTATAATCTGGTCATATTCGTTTTTTGCGAAAAATGGCTGGAAGTTATATTTCTTTTTATCTCCTGCAGTGGTATAACGGGTATGTCCGATTGCAGAATTTCCCATAAAAGTTTCAGGTTCCTGAATTTCTTTATAAACATCTAAAACCAGTCCTTCGTCTTTCATGTTCGTGATTCTTCCATCCTTTAAAACGGAAATACCACAAGCTTCCTGACCTCTGTGCTGTAATGCGAAAAGACCAAACTGTGAAAGGGAGAAAGTATCCAGATCATTATCCGAATACAATCCGAAGATCCCACACTCTTCATTAGGAGCATCCAGTCTTTCCTCTTCCTGAGTTCTGAAAAGATTTCTTCCGTAAGTCTGGGTTTCAAACTGTTTTAAATATTCACTTTTATGAATGTCTAAACTTTTCATTTCTATTTTTTCTAATGATTAGAAGTTAGATATTAGATGTTAGAAATTAGTCTAAGTTAACTTCAATTATAATTTTAAACTTGCTTTTAATGAATAAATTTCAGCTACAAGTTCCTTCAAAGGAATTATTTCTAAAATTATTTTGCAAGTAAATTCTTAAGACGATTATAAATTTCAACATAAGCCTCAGTAACTTCTCCTAAGTCTCTTCTGAATCTGTCTTTATCTAATTTCTTCATGGTATCTTTATCCCAAAGTCTGCAAGTATCAGGAGAGATTTCATCTGCTAAGATGATTTCACCGTCTGAAGTTTTACCTAATTCGATTTTGAAATCTACCAGGATGATGTTGATCTTGTCAAACAGATCGATAAGGATTTCGTTGATATCTGAAGTAAGCTCATACATTTCGTCAAGCTCTTCATAAGTAGCTGCTCCCAAGAAAACAGCATGATGATCGTTGATAAGCGGATCTCCCAATTCGTCTTTTTTGTAGCAGATATCGAAGATAGTTACCGGAGATTTGATTCCTTCTTCTACTCCTAATCTTTGTGCCATGCTTCCAGCAGAGTAGTTTCTTACCACCATTTCCAAAGGAATGATAGATACTTTTCTTACCAACTGCTCTCTTTCGTCTAGTTGCTTGATGAAATGAGTTTTGATTCCTTTTTCATTTAAGTATTCAAAAATAAGGGTTGTGATTGCATTGTTCATTTCCCCTTTCAGGTCAACCTGACCTTTCTTTTGAGCGTTAAATGCTGTAGCATCGTCTTTGAAACGTACTACTACTTCATCAGGATTATCGGTAGCAAATACCTGTTTTGCTTTCCCCTCGTACAACATTTCTTTCTTTTGACTCATAATTTTACTTTCTAAATTGTAGTTAGATTTATTGATTTATTTTATTATTATTCCTGTTAAGACAGCCAGCCCAAAACTCAGCAGTGTACCAATTAATACATATTCTGTAAGCTTTCTCTGTTTTGCCTGTGCAAGGTCGCTGAATCTGAAAACAGATTTTGCAGCTACCATGAAACCTACGCCTTCCCAATGATTCACCATGATAAAAGTAAAAACCAGCAGACGTTCTAAAATTCCGATATATTTTCCGGCACTTGATAAAGATTCGGTTTGAATAGTATTGGGGCCATCCGGAGCAGGCGTCCATGATGACAATAAGATTTTGATAAAAATAGAAGCAGGTGTTGTCAGAAACAATGCCGCCATGATGATCTTTAAAAATTCCTGATTCTGTAAAAATCCGAAGCTGAATTCCTGGAAATAAAAAGAAACTCCTGCAATTACCAGAACATGCAGCAGCTGATCAATGAAAAACCATCTTTTTTTAGTCTTTACCTTCTGAAATATAAGCTTCGCTGCATCAATCATGAAGTGAGTGACACCCACCAGTAGAGCTACCCACCAAAGTTGTAAATCCCAAAGGAAAATAAAACTTAAAGCGGTGTGAATCAGAATATGAAAGTATAAAAACTTACTTTTTAGTTTATAATTTTCCTTATCTGCAACCCATGAATTTGGCTGAAGTATAAAATCTCCAAGTAGATGTGCCAATATGAGTTTGATGAAGATCATGCCTATAATTCTGAGATTTTCTTTCTGAAATACTGATTGGTTTCCACGATGAGCTCATAGTTGGCTCGTTTCAGTCTCTGACTTACAGAAGACTGTGAAATAGCAAATCTCTTAGCAAGATCTTCCTGTGTAATATCCTGATTCATGATCATCTCATGAATAATCTCTGAAGTAGCCATCGTCCAGTTATCAAAATCTTTGGACGACCATTTCAACAGGATATTAAGATCCCTGTCCACCGGATCACTGGATGTTTTGATAGCAACAGTATGCCCATCACTTTTAAGATCATTAAGCAGTCTTCCGGAATTTACATAGGCTGTACCATTAGATTCCGTGATTTTCTCAGAAGAAAAACTTTCTTCACCGATGCCTATGGCCATCCTTACATCTAAGTTTTCCTGACTTTTAATAAGAGATTTTATGGCTAGAAAACGCCAGAAAACGTCATCAATTTTACATTTGAACTGGAACTCATCTCCTCTGTAGATTTCCCATGTGCCAGGAGCGCTTCCCCATTTTTCGAGAAGATGTTTAAGTTTGGTAATCCAAACTTCCGTGTCCGCATGCTGTGAATTTATAATATCACCGGTAATGACCGCTATCATACTGCAAATATAAGCATAATTACTTATATATAAAAGATATAAGCAGAAAGACTTATAGATATTGATTATTAGCGAATCAGCTTATATCAATTATGCAGTAAACATAAGGTTTTTAAGGCTTTAACAAAAAAGCAAAATTATAAAAATGCAAGAAACTGATAAATATTTTGTTATTACATTTACTTTAACTCTACATTTTTTCACCTTATTTTTATGGAAGAAGCTATTCCTGCTATCCACTCATACTCCTCGCTCCTTCCTATTCCAGCGCTTTAATCCCTCACCTTTACCACTTATGCTCCGGGGTAACCGCTTCTATCAGGGCTAAACAGTCATTGCAAGCAAAGCGAAGCAATCTTTTGAATCATTTCTACACCATATAAAAATAAACCTCACAGGTTTTGGAAACCTGTGAGGTTTGGTTTGTCACAAAAATGATGATTATTTAAATACTGAAAATCTTTTACTTCTTAATAAACTGATGTGCTTTCTCATCAAGTTTTAAGAAATACATTCCTGTCGGAATTCCCTGCACAGAAATACTTTTCTTATATCTGAAAGGATCTTTTTCTGTGTAGATCACTTTTCCGGAAAGATCTATGATCTGGGCTGTTTTTACTTTTTCCGTTTCTCCATTTACATAAAGATTGTCATAAACCGGGTTTGGATAGATGGTAAATTCATTATTATTAGCAATCAGTTCCGCAGTAGACAATGTTCCACCTAGATTCTGGCAGTAGTTGGACGGGTAAGAGTCCCATTCTCCTATACTGAATGTACTGGTTGGCTGATTGATAGTACTCTTTCTATATAAAGATACATTTCCGTTACTATTGGTTGTAAATTTTGTTCCGATTGCATCTACAGTCACAGTCTTATTATAAGCAAGTTCTACATAGTTTCCACCCGCATACATCATAGGATCAGAAGCCGTTGCAAATTTTGCCTGCCCGGCGGTGTAGCAAGACAAAGTACCTTTTGGATTCAAAATAACAAAAGTTTCATTATTTCCTACTTTACCCTCCAGTTCATAGGTATCTCCACTATAGTAAGCTCCTGAACTGTTATTTCTGAACTGAATATTTATTCTGTAATTATTTAAATTAACCTCGTGCCCTGTTTTATTAACGATTTCCAGCGCGTTATTCTTAATAAAATCTGTATTGGTTCCCGAAATATATTTGGTAATCATAAGATCCGGAGCATAAGAATCCGAAGCAATGGTTGAAGCAGTAGCGGTATTACTAAACGGAGATTCTAGGTATCCTTTATCAAAAGCTTTTACAGTAAAAGTATAAGTGGTTGAAGGAGCCAGATGATCAATACTTATAGAAGTTCCCTTTGTAACAGCAACAGGCGTTGTAGAACCGTTCATATAAATCCTGTATCCTAAAACATCAGCATCAGGAGCAGCAACCCAGCTCAGATTGACAAAATAAGCATTCTGCTGTGTTGAAACCAGTGATCCCGGAGCTGCAGGAGCTACACTATCAGGAGTTTCAGACCAGATCATATCAATCCATTCAGGGTGATCAATAAATGGGTTTCTGTTTTTTTGTATGGTATAGATCGCATTGTTCCTGTCGATTTCTCTTTGTGAAACAGGATCTGCAGCGCTCCATTGCTTCAGCATAGCAATATAAGGAAGATCAATAGCTCTTTCTTCCGTTCCGTCAAGCGGACATTGATCCGTAGCAGGTGTTATGTTGGCAGATGTACTATAAGCTGTATTAAACGAACCTAATTTCCCTTCATATCTTACTGCAAAGTATAATAAAGTCCTTGCAATATCACCTTTAAACTCATTAATAGGTTCATACACCCTTCCGGTATAAGGATAATTTGGAATGGCTGCATTAGACATCCTCGAAGTATTGCTGAAAATATAATGGTTCGTGCTGTTTCCTATTCCGTAAGGATAATTATTTCTTAACTGGTTAATTCTAGCATCAGCAGGAATAATAAAATTAAGATCAGAATACATTGGGTAATCGCTGATTGATGAACTTGTACTGAATGTACTTTGTGGCATCATATGCTCTCTGTTATACCCCAGTCCTTCCGCACCTGCTGTACCTGTCATCTGATCTACGGTATACTCATAAGCATCCGGCCCTGAGGGAATTTCAGAATAGATATCCAACAGATATTGAGTATTGGAAGCGTCGTGATCATAATATTTGTCAAGATCAGTCTGGCCATAATATCCCTTAAGGTCGTCATAATGCCAGTTGATCATTTTCTCCGAAATAATATCGTGAAGTTTCGATTTCAGGGCATAACCCGTCAACCCAGCTGTTCCATTATAATATCCGGCAGGTGCCTGCGCAGAAAAATAAGAGGAAATTAAAATAAGAGGAAATAGAATTTTTTTCATGCCTTAAAAATTGGGGGACTAAAATAGTGAAATAAAAAATGCAAAAGACTGAAAGTTTTATTAAGAAAGTATTAATTATCGAAATATAAAAAATTGAAAATTAAAAGCATTGCCCCTTAAATTTTACGAATGAAATAATTTGTTTTAGCATTCCGTCAATTTGGTTATCTTTGGGAACTAACTATTATTATATGAATACAGAGACTATTGACAACATCAAAATGATCGCGGAGACGGCTAGAGAATTTGCAGAAAAGAACATCAGACCAAATATTATGGAATGGGATGAAAGCCAGACTTTTCCAAAAGACTTATTCCACCAGTTAGGTGAGATGGGTTTTATGGGGATTGTTGTTCCTGAACAATATGGAGGTTCCGGCTTAGGTTATCATGAGTATGTTACAATTCTGGATGAAATTTCTCAAGTTGACCCATCTATTGGTCTTTCAGTAGCAGCACACAACTCTCTTTGTACTAATCATATCTATGAATTCGGAAATGAAGAACAGAGACACAAATGGCTTCCTCAGCTGGCTTCCGGAAAAGTAATCGGAGCATGGGGGCTTACAGAGCACAATACAGGTTCAGATTCAGGAGGTATGTCTACTACTGCTGTAAAAGATGGTGATGAATGGATCATCAACGGAGCTAAAAACTTTATCACTCACGCTATTTCAGGAGATATTGCCGTAGTAATGACAAGAACAGGAGAAATAGGTGCAAAGAATAACTCTACAGCCTTTGTTTTAGAAAAAGGAATGCCTGGATTCTCTTCAGGAAAAAAGGAAAATAAATTAGGAATGCGCGCTTCCGAAACCGCAGAACTAATCTTTGATAATGTACGCGTACCGGATTCCCACCGTTTAGGTGAAGTAGGTGAAGGTTTCAAGCAGGCTATGAAAGTATTGGATGGAGGTAGAATTTCTATCGCTGCCTTAAGTTTAGGTACTGCAAGAGGAGCTTACAAAGCTGCTTTGAAATACGCAAAAGAAAGACATCAGTTCGGAAAGCCTATTGCAGATTTCCAGGCTATCAACTTCATGTTAGCAGATATGGCAACGGAAATTGATGCTGC
Organism: Chryseobacterium sp. 'Rf worker isolate 10'; assembly: GCF_050753305.1. NCBI lineage: Bacteria > Pseudomonadati > Bacteroidota > Flavobacteriia > Flavobacteriales > Weeksellaceae > Chryseobacterium > Chryseobacterium sp. 'Rf worker isolate 10'. The sequence goes on along the minus strand of NZ_JBOZOF010000001.1, from coordinate 1,286,396 downwards.
AGAGCTTCTTATCCAAAGAGCTTCTACGTTGAAAAATGCAAAACAGAAAATGACAAAAGAAGGGGCTATGGCTAAGCTATATGCGTCTGAAGCTTGTGTGAGAATTTCCAACAATGCTGTTCAAATCTTCGGAGGATATGGGTACACAAAAGACTTCCCGGCTGAAAAGTTCTATAGAGACTCTAAACTTTGTACTATTGGTGAAGGTACTTCTGAGATCCAGAGACTGGTAATTGGAAGAGATATTACAAAATAACTTTAATTTTTTAAAACACATACAAATGATTAAACAAGCCTTATTAGGTGAATTTCTGCATGAAGCAGAAAACACAAGAAAAATTTTAAAAGCAATTCCCGACAGTGCCTTAAACTGGAAACCGTCTGAAAAAAACTGGACAACAGGCCAATTGGCTTCTCATATTGCAGAAGTTTATAACTGGTACGAGTCCACTTTCAATCTGGATGTTTTTGATATGGGTACTTATCAGTATGACAAAGGAGACATTTCCAAAGCGGAAAATATCGTTGCCAAGTTTGAAGAAAATGTAGCGAAAGCTCAGAAAGTTCTTGAAAACTCTGATGAAAACGCTTATTTTAATGAATGGAAAATGGAAATGAATGGCAATGTACTTTTCCCTCCTATGCCAAAAGTTCAGGTGGTAAGAGCTTTTCTTTACAATCATTTGTACCATCACAGAGGAGAACTGGTTGTCTATTTAAGATCAACTGGAAATAAAGTTCCCGGTCTTTACGGTCCTACCGCTGATGATAATATGTAATTAAATAAATATTATATCAAACCATAAGAATGACATATACTTCGGTATGTGTCATTTTTCTTTTAATAAAAGGCTTTTTCAATTATATTCAATGCATCACATAATATATTAAATAGATAGTCTAAAATAATCTTAAAAAATTTTGTTTTCCATAACATATTTTTTATTAGCTTTGATATTCCACAATCAAATTTAATATTTAATATGAAAAAACAATTAACGCTGATTGGAATGCTCCTTATTTCGGGTATTTCTTTCGCACAGACTGACCGTCTTTGGTCTGAAGGTTCCAGAAAAACTTCATCAGAGATTTTTGAAAACAAAACCGGCATCAGCAATCCTAAGGTGTACAACCTGGATATCAACGGATTGAAGAATGTACTGGCAAAAGCTCCCAAAAGACTGGCTACAGGCGAAAAATCAGAACTCATCATCTCTTTTCCGAATTCTGAAGGCAGAATGGAAAATTTTAAAGTGAGGGAGAATTCCAATTTTGCCCCTGAGTTGGCAGCAAAATATCCGGACATCAAATCCTATGTAGGACAAGGTCTGGATGATCCTAATTCCACAGTCTATTTCAGTGTTTCTCCACTAGGACTGTCTTCCATGGAAATTTACGGTGATAAATCTGCGGTTTTCATCGAGCCCTACACAAAAGATCTTTCTTCTTATGTAGTATACAGAAAATCTGACAAAAAAGATGATCTTAACAAGTTTGAATGTACAGTAGTAGATGCTGCTCAGAAAGGAGTTTCCAACTCTGCTCTTGCGGCAAGACCTAATGCTGACGATGCTAAACTAAGAACATTCAGACTGGCGCTATCCTGTACCGGAGAATACACCACTTATTTTGGAGGTACAAAAGCTCAGGCTTTAGCCGCAATGAACACCACAATGACCCGTGTAAACGGTGTTTTTGAAAAAGATTTCGCAGCAAGAATGGTTTTGATCGCCAATAACGATGCTGTTATCTACACCAATGCATCTACAGACCCTTATTCTGCAGCCTCAGGAATGAGCAGTTGGAATTCCCAATTACAAAGTACTTTAACTTCTGTAATTGGTGAAGCTAATTACGACATCGGACACTTATTCGGAGCTTCAGGAGGTGGCGGAAATGCAGGATGTATTGGCTGTATCTGTACCAACGGATCAAAAGGAAGCGGATATACTTCTCCGGCAGATGCTATTCCTTCAGGAGATAATTTTGATATCGACTACGTGGCTCACGAAATGGGACACCAATTTGGTGGAAACCACACCTTCTCTATGAACAACGAAGGAACAGGCGCCAATATGGAACCAGGATCCGGATCGACAATCATGGGGTATGCTGGAATTACCAGCCAGGATATCCAGCCTCATTCTGATGCGTTCTTCCATGCAATAAGCATTCAGCAGATCACTAATAATATTAAAGCTAAAACCTGCTCCGTCAATACCAATACAGGAAACTCAATTCCTACAGCAAGCGCAGGCTTAGACTATACCATTCCAAAAGGAACTCCATTTGTTCTTACTGGTACAGGAACAGATGCTGATGGCGATTCTCTAACCTACATCTGGGAACAAATGGACAATGCTTCTTCTTCTCAGACAGGAGCAAGTTCAGCAGCAAGTGCTACAAAAGCTTCAGGACCTAACTTCAGATCATGGACTCCAACCACTGCACCTGTAAGATATTTCCCAAGAATGGCTTCTGTTTTAACAGGCGCAACCACTACAGCAGGTTCTGAAATTACTGTAGAAGCTCTTTCTTCAGTGGCAAGAACATTAAACTTCAGATTTACCGTTCGTGACAACAAAGCCGGAGGTTCAGGAAACAATTCTGATGATGCTGTAATTACAGTAAATTCAACTGCAGGACCATTCCTGGTAACTTCGCAAAATTCAGCTACAACTTATTCCGGAGGAAGCTCTCAAACAGTTACATGGGATGTAGCAGGAACAACAGCAAATAGCGTGAACACTGCCAACGTAGACATCCTTTGGTCTACAGACAGCGGAAATACATGGACTACTCTATTAGCGGGAACTCCAAATGACGGTTCACAAGCTGTGACTATTCCAAATGCTACTACCACTACAGGAAGAATTATGGTAAAAGGATCGAATCACATTTTCTTTGATGTCAATAATGCTAACATCTCTGTAAATGCAGGTTCAGGAACTCCTGATACAGTGGCTCCTACAGCTCCTACCCTTGTAGCTTCAGGAACTACCGCCACTACAACCAATCTTTCATGGTCAGGTGCTACAGACAATGTAGGAGTTACCGGATATGATGTATATCAAGGCGCTTCATTAATTGGCTCAACAGCCTCTACCACATATACTGTAACAGGACTTTCACCAGCAACTACGTATTCTTTCTCTGTTAAAGCAAAAGATGCAGCAGGAAATGCTTCTGTTTCCAGCAACACCGTAAGTGTTACTACTCTTTCCGGAGGAACTGTTTCATATTGTTCTTCTTCAGCATCCAATACTGCTGATGAAAGAATCGGAAACGTAACATTCGGATCTATTAATAACACATCTACAGGAACAGCCGGGTATGAAAACTTCACTTCAGTTTCTACTAACGTTACAAGAGGAAGTGCTTATACAATTTCCATTACGCCAGTTTGGACTTCTACAAAATATAGCGAAGCATACGCTGTCTATATTGATTACAACGGTGATGGAGACTTCACAGACAGTGGAGAATTAGCATGGACAAAAGCAGGTTCTACAACCAGCCCGGTTACAGGATCTATCACAATCCCGTCTACTGCAACTGTTGGATCTACAAGAATGAGAGTAATGATGAAATATAGCTCAATCCCTACTTCTTCATGTGAAGCCTTTACTTATGGGCAGGTAGAAGATTATACCCTTAATATTGTTTCTTCAGGAAAAGGAGATCTTCAGAATACAAAAGACCTGATCACGGACGTGAAGCTTTATCCAAACCCTGTGAAAGATCAACTTTATATTTCAAATACGACCTCAGAAGATTATAAAATCTTCGATATGGGTGGAAAACTAATTGACTCAGGAAAACTTCAGAGAGGCTCCGTGAATGTAAGCAGTCTTGTGAAAGGTGCTTATATGATTCAAATCGGAGAATCAGCTAAGAGGTTCATTAAAAATTAGTAACTAATAGACTTTTTAAAATTAAACGATGTGAAAACCTGTTCTATGTAGAACAGGTTTTCTATTTTATGAAATTTTATGAAATATTTTTCATCAACCCCAACATTTAAAGGGCATAATGACAAAAAACATGTAAATAACATCTCTCTTCAGGGATTTTTTTATTATTTTTGATGAAAATACATTTGCGTGAAAAAACAATTATTGATGACGGGAATGCTCGCATTGTCGGGTATTTCATTCGCACAGACATATCGTTTATGGACCTCAGGTTCCTCAAAAATATCCTCTCCGATCTTAGAAAGCATGTCACGTTTTGAAAATCCACAGCTTTATCATCTGAATATAAGCGGATTAAAAAATGTATTGGCAAAAGCTCCTAAAAGATTAACAGGGAAATCTGAAACAATTATCTCTTTCCCCAATTCAGCCGGGAAAATGGAAAATTTCAAAGTAACAGAAAATTCTAATTTTGAACCAGAACTGGCTGCTAAATATCCGGATATCAAGTCTTATACTGGAGAAAATATGAAAGATCCGGCTTCAAAGGTTTATTTCAGTATCTCTTCCCTAGGGCTTTCTTCTATGGAAATCTATGGTGACAAATCTGCTGTTTTTATCCAGCCTTATACTAAGGATCTTTCCACTTATATCATCTACAAAAAGTCCGACAGCAAAGACAATCTTAATAAACTCGAATGTAAAGTTTTAGATATAGCCCCAAAAGGAAATCTCAAGACCATATCGAATAAAAATGCAGATGATGCTATATTAAGAACATTCAGACTTGCTCTTTCATGCACAGGAGAATATACCTCTTATTTTGGAGGGACAAAAGCTCAGGCCTTAGCAGCCATGAATAATACAATGACCCGTGTGAATGGTATTTTTGAAAACGATTTTGCAGCGAGAATGATTCTTATTGCCAATAATGATGACATTATTTATACAGACGCCTCTACAGATCCCTATTCTCCGTCTTCACAAATGGATAACTGGAATCTGGAACTTATGAACAATTTGAGCTCTTCCATTGGAAATAACAATTTTGACATAGGACACCTTTTCGGCAGAGATGGCGGAGGCGGTAACGCAGGTTGTATCGGATGTATTTGTGATAATAATATGTCAACCTATGTAGATCAGGGCGTAACCTACCCTAGCGGATATAAAGGAAGCGGATATACCTCTCCGGCAAACGGTATTCCTTCCGGAGATACTTTTGACATCGATTTTGTAGCTCATGAAATGGGACATCAGTTTGGAGGGAACCATACATGGTCATTTGAACCACAATATGGATTAAAACCCGTAGAGCCGGGTTCAGGATCTACAATCATGGGATATGCCGGCGTTACCAATTATGATGTTCAGAAAAACTCTGATCCTTTTTTTCATGCTTTAAGCATTGAACAAATCACCGATAATATCAAAACAAAAACATGCTCTGTAAATACCAATACAGGAAATTCAGTTCCTACAGCAAATGCAGGTCTCGATTATATTATTCCTAAAAGCACTCCTTTCATGCTTACCGGCTCCGGAACTGATGCGGATGGAGATCAGCTTACTTATATCTGGGAACAAATGGACAAAGGAACATCTTCTGAAACAGGAGCTAATTCTGCAGCAAAAGAATCAAAAAATGCCGGTCCAATATTCAGATCATGGACTCCTTCAAGTTCACCTGTAAGATATTTTCCGGTAATGTCTTCCATTTTGGCAGGCGCTCTCAAAACTGCAGGAACAGAAATAGATGTTGAAGCACTTCCTTCTGTAGCCAGAACTTTAAATTTCAGATTTACTGTTCGTGATAACAAAGCCGGAGGTGGAGGCAATAATTCGGATGATACAAAGCTAACTGTGAATCCGGCAGCAGGACCATTTATGATAACATCACAGAACACAGCAGTTTTATATATAAAAGGAAGCTCACAAACGGTTACATGGGATGTAGCAGGAACCACTGCCAATGGTGTGAATACGGCTAATGTAGATATTCTATGGTCAACAGATAATGGCAATACATGGATAACATTACTGACAGCAACTCCTAATGACGGCTCGGAGACCATTACAATTCCTGATACTTTAACCAATTCCGGAAGAATCATGATCAAGGGAAGCAATCACATTTTCTTTGATATAAATAATGCCAATATTTCCGTAAGAACTTCTGAAGACAGGCCAACAGACGGAAATTCGTCCACAGAAATCAAACTGTATCCAAATCCTGTAAAAAGTATTCTTACCCTTACCAATACCAGTAATGAAGAATATAAAATTTACGATATGTCCGGCAGACTTGTAAGCGGAGGAAATCTTGAAAGCGGAACGGTAAATGTAAATAAATTAACCAATGGAACTTATGTAATCCAAATCGCAGGATTTGCAAAACAATTCATTAAAAAATAAAAAGAATACAATTCAAACAATAAGCTGCTCATTCGGGCAGTTTTTTTCATTTATTAATAATGCAAAATACTAACTTAAAAACATTTATTATTAAAATTAATTTCACAATAATTATTTATTTCAAACAAAATAACTAGTATTTAAGTTTTTTAATTTAAATTTATTGCATAACAATATTTTATTGTGCCGTTTACCCAGATTGTATTTAAGGGAGCTCCAGGCCGTTTTTTGACGCCTGATGCAGTTGCTTCTTTTGACTTTATTTTGACATGAATTGGTATTTCATCAATTTACTGCCGGAAAAGTTCATGAGTAAACCCAATTCCAGTTCTGAAATTTTCTTTTATAAGCTGGCAAACAATAATAATATTCATATCACTTAAGATTTCTAAAGAAAAATAATGTTTCAAAAAAGGTACCCCTTCTAATACCTCGATAATTTTAAAATAATTTAAAATTTTTTATATGAAACATTTATTTAAGTACTTCTTTTTTTTAACAATTACTACGCTCTCGGTAGCCTGTAGTTCAGACAATGATGATGTAATAGACATCAATCCTGACATTACCTCTGTATTCTACAAAACGGCTGATGAGCTGGCAGCAAGTTATGACAGCAATAATTCGGTAAGTCAGGCCATCAGAAATCAAGCTTATGATCTTTACAGACGCGGTAAATGGAGTGAGTTGGAATCACTTTTTAAAGCTAATAATTTAAATGGCGGATGGCCGCCTGCTAACGGAGGTTATAATATTGTTGACGATGTTCCTTTACAGGTTGGACAGAAGTTTGACAGGTATAGCGGAGCTGTCGGGAATTATAACGGAACCGGTGTTCCTACTTTAGGCGGAAGTTTTACAAGTCCGATCATCAATGGATATGTGTATACTTTCACACAGAGAGCCTTAAACCAGGCTGAGGACAAGTACGATTTCTATTATGAAATTGATGTATTGAATAATTCTATGCAGTTTAAAACCCAGACAGCAGACGTTATTCCTTGGTTCAGCCAGGCAGGAAAAGGCAAACAGACTATGTGGAAAATTCCTCTTGACATCAACACAGGATATCAGAAAACATGGAATAAACTGGCGGAAGAAGGTTATATAAAAATCACCATTAAGAAAAGTCCAAGCGGAAAATACCCTAACTTAGTAGGCACAGTTATTCAGCCATAAATTAACTCAGATGTATTCAATCTCAGAAAAAATAAAAATCACAGGAAAAGCTTCTGTTGAAAAAAGCACTTTCATCAATGATGAAGCTCTTCCATCAGCAATAACAACTTTCAACTGCAGTAATTGCAATCACAAAAATGCCCTTGAAATTGCACCCTATTCATCTGGATTCCCTATCCTTCAACTGTATCATGAAGATAAAGTGATATCCAAAGATGAATTGTTACAACACGGAATCGCCAACGGAACCTCTCAGAGCATGTTTCATTTTGGAGAATTGACCGTTAATAATATGCCCACTTTATATTTTGGAACAGATTGTTCTTCTTGTCATTCAAAATATCTTTGTGTATTCAGCTATGGAGAAAAACAGCCGGGATTGATGATGCTAACCGTTTCTGGTATCTGGAAATATGAGTAGTTGCAGTAATTGAATAGAATTAAAATATTTCAAAATAAAACCACAATTTTTATAGTTGTGGTTTTATTGATTTTTGCAGATTAAATTTTGTTTTGAAAAATTTTCCATCAATTCTTTATTCACACATTTAGTCCTGTACATTTCACATTTTACAAATCCTTTTCTATCTTTGTGGGAAATAAAAAAATTCATGGATAAAATTGATAGTTTGAACCAAGTAGCAGAATTCCATACTACTTTCAAAGCCCCTATTTTAGATACACCACAAATTCCTTCTCCTGAAAGATGTAACCTGAGAGTAGAACTTTTACAGGAAGAATTAAACGAACTGAAACAAGCCATTGCAGATAACAATATTGTAGAAATTGCTGACGCATTGTGTGATCTTCAGTATGTTTTGAGTGGTGCCGTTCTGGAATTCGGACTTGGCAGCAAATTTGTAGAGCTATTCAACGAAGTTCAGCGCTCCAATATGTCGAAAGCATGTGATAATGAAGAACAGGCAAAGGAAACTGTTGAATTCTACAAAGAGAAGGAAGTAGAATCTTTTTATGAAAAGTCTGGAGAAAAATTCAATGTTTACAGACAGGCTGATCATAAAGTATTAAAAAACAAATACTACTCTCCTGCTGATTTAAAATCAATTATCGAAAAATAAAATATGAAAAAATTTATTACCAATATTGTTGCCTTTTCAAGCTTATTTCTAGCTGCTCAACAGCTTAGCGCTCAAAAAGTAGTGGTAAACAGAGAAGTTGACACACAGAAAGATGGAAAAATGCTTTTAGGAAACCAACTGAAAGAGCAATTTTTAAAAGCTCCTTATGCAGATTGGTATGTAAAAGAGCATGATGAGTATGCTATTGACGAAAAAGCAGTCAGTGAATTAAGAAAAGAGAAAATCGGCACTTATAATATCATTGTTTTCATGGGAACATGGTGTGAAGACAGCCACCGAGATTTTCCAAGACTGATGAAAATATTGGAAGCTGCCAACTATCCGGAAAATAAATTAAATATTATAGCTGTAAACCGTAAGAAAGAATCTCCTACAGGAGACGAAAGTCTTTATAATATTCAGAAAGTTCCTACGATTATCCTGAAAAGATATGGAAAAGAAGTGGGTAGAATTATAGAAATGCCTACTACAGGATATATTGAAAGAGATTTAGTTCAAATTCTGAAAAAGAACGATTCATCTGTCATCAAAGAAATTTTTAAATAGATTTTGAGAAATTATAGAACCATATTATCTTTTGCAGCCGGTGCGGGAGCAATGGTGCTTCTGTTTTTTGGACTGAAGTCTTGCCTTAACCTTGGGAATAAAACTGAAAAGTCGGATTATTATATCCTTACCAATCAGATTTCCAAGATGAACAAGATGGTGGTAATGGAACAGAATACTTCCAGTATGCAGAAAACCAAAATGGGTTATGAAGTTTTTGGGAAAGAAATTTCCAGCAACAGCATTATTACCTATACCAAAACTAATGCTCAGGTTTCTTATGATCTTAACAAAATGAAGATCGAGGTAGATTCTATCAACAAAAAACTGGTGATCACTGAGCTTCCTGATGCTGAAATAAGAATTACACCGAGTGTTGAAATTCAATCTTTGGATGATTCTTTCATTAACAGAATTTCGGAAAAAGATATTAAAAATGTCACTCAGAAAGCTAAGGAAACGGCAGAAAAATCAATTGATCAGAATCAATTAAGAACAGAAGGTCGTAAACAGCTGATGGAAAATCTGAATAATGTTTTCGTTTTAGCCAAGGCTTTAAATTATGAAATAGAGGATAAAACCGGAAAAATTGGTATCTTAGGTCTCTAAGACTTAATACTATGAATCCAAAAGAAAACATTAAAAACAAATCTGAAGCTGAAGAGATTCGGCAAGAATCAGAAAATCCCCAATCATCCCCTAAAAAAGTTGAAAAAGAGGATATTCGAAAGTCTTCCGCCAGCAAATCGGGGAAAACTGGAGGCTGATTAGGAAACATTGGACAATAAGAACACTATTTTCTTTAAAAATATAAACTAATGAATCCTAAAGAAACCACAGAGACTCCACGGAACCAGATTTCGGAAAATGACTTTCCTCAAAAATCACATCCGGAAAAAGAAAAACTTCCTAAGCCAACAATAGCTAAATCCGGAACACGGGGAGGGTAATTGTTTATTATTTTCATCTTTTTGGCAAAGACTTTGAATGATAACACCATATATTATTAAAATTCAAAGTCATGGATAAAAAAGGAAACACCCACAAGAAAGAATCTGCCAACACCGCAGAAACCCAAAAGCAAAATCAGGATTTCCAGGATATTCCTGCAGCTTCGAAAAAGACCAATCCACCTGATATTGATAAAGAAGATATTCAAAAGTCTTCCAAAAATAAATCAGGAAAAACGGATAATACAAAATAACAAAGAGCTGTAAAGGCTTATTGATATTAAAAAAAACGAAAAGTTCCGTCTCATACGAGGCGGAACTTTTCTTTCTAACTATCTAAATGAACTTTTTTATACGATGGTTGATTTTCCGATCTTGATATTTTCAAAATTGTAATAGGACTTTTCGGAATATCTGATATGGTCAGCAATAAAGCTTCCCACTTCACTTGTTGAGTAATACTGTTTGGTATTAAGATCAATGGTAACATACTTGTTTTCAATAGCATGTTCTACAGATTGTCTCAGTTTGTCTGCTGCTGCCTTTAAATTAAGATGATCCAGCATCATTGCTACACTTAAAATAGAAGCAACAGGATTGGCAATTCCTTTTCCTTTCGCCTGTGGATAAGACCCATGAATAGGCTCAAACAAAGCATTCTTCTCTCCTACCGAAGCAGATGGCAGCAACCCGATAGAACCTCCTATTACACTTGCTTCATCTGAAATAATATCACCAAACATATTTTCTGTTAAAATAACATCAAAATGCTTAGGATTAAGAATCAACTGCATGGCAGCATTGTCTACAAACATATAATCAAGTTGTACATCAGGATATTCCAATGCAATTTCCTGGCAGGTTTTCCTCCATAATCTTGAGGTATCCAGAACATTGGCTTTATCAATAAGGGTCAGCTTTTTATTTCTTTTTTGTGCTTCCTGAAATGCCATATGCGCAATTGGAATAATATCTTCACGGCTGTATTTGCAGACATCATAAGCATAAGCTCCTTCCGGATCTGTAAATTTTTCACCAAAATAAATTCCACTTACCAATTCTCTGAAAATCTGGATATCAGCACCTTCAATAATTTCTCTTTTCAAAGGGCTTTTATCAATCAAAGATGCATACGTTTTCAAAGGACGGATATTGGCAAACAATCCCAACTCTTTGCGAAGTTTCAATAATCCCTGTTCAGGTCTTACTTTTGCTTCCGGATTGTTATCAAAAACCGGATCACCAATGGCTCCGAAAAGCACTGCATCGGATTCTTTACAGATTTTCAAAGTTTCTTCAGGCAAAGGATTTCCTGTTTTAAAAATAGCTTCTGCACCTATTAATCCATAATCAAAATGGAATTTGCATTGAAAAACTTCAGCAATAACATCTAATATCTTAATGCTTTCACTGATGATTTCCGGGCCGATCCCATCTCCGGGAAGAACCGCGATTTTAAAATAATTGTTGCTCATTTGCTTTTTGTGTTTTTAATTCAAATTCTGTGATCGTCTGCTTTCTGCTGATTAAAAAATCAATATCATCATAACCGTTTAGCAGGCATATTTTTTTGTAAGAATCAATTTCAAAGGTTTCAGTGGTGTCTTTGAAGCTGATAGACTGTAATTCCACATCAACAGCAATTTCATTGTCGGGATTTTCATTGATTCCTTCTAAAATTTCTTTTAAAAACTCTTCGGAAACTTTTACAGGTAGAAGTCCGTTATTCAGAGCATTTCCTTTGAAGATATCAGCGAAATAACTGGAAACAATTACTTTAAAACCATAATCCGTTAAAGACCATGCTGCGTGTTCGCGACTGCTTCCACAGCCGAAATTATTGCCTGCTACCAGAATCTCACCATCGAATTTAGGATTGTTTAAAACAAAGTCCGGATTCGGTTCTCCTGTATGCATATTGAATCTCCAGTCTCTGAACAGATTTTCTCCAAAACCTTTTCGGTCTATACTTTTCAGGAATCTTGCCGGAATAATCTGGTCTGTATCTATATTTTCTGCCGGCAATGGAACTGCGCGGGATTTTAAAACAACTAATTTTTGCATGTACTTTTAATCTGTTTAGTTTACACTTTCAAAAGCTGAAATTTTACCTTCTATGGCTGCTTTTGCTGCGGTAAGCGGGCTGGCAAGAATTGTTCTTGAACCTTGCCCTTGTCTGCCTTCAAAGTTTCTGTTGGAAGTGGAAACACAATATTCTCCTTCCGGAATTTTATCATCATTCATTGCCAGACATGCTGAACATCCCGGCTGACGGATCTGAAATCCTGCGTCACTGAATATTTTATCCAACCCTTCCTCATAAATCTGCTTAACAACCTGTTGAGATCCGGGAACAATCAGTGCTTTTACAGCCTCCGATTTGCTTTTCCCTTTAATATACTGAGCTGCAGAACGGAAATCTTCTATTCTTGCATTGGTACAGCTTCCTATGAAAACATAATTAACCTTGATACTGTTAACTGTCTGTCCGGCTTCCAGCCCCATATATTTCAATGCTTTTTCTTCAGATTCATTCTGAGGCACCGGAATAACTTCACGGATTGAAATACCCATTCCGGGGTTGGTACCGTATGTAATCATTGGGTAGATATCTGAAGCATCAAAGCTCAGTTCCTGATCAAAAGCTGCTCCTTCATCTGTTTTCAACGTTTTCCAATAAGCTACTTTTTCATTCCAGTCTTCTCCCTCCGGAGCAAATTTTCTTCCCTGTACGTATTCAAAAGTGGTTTCGTCAGGAGCAATCATTCCACCTCTGGCACCCATTTCAATACTCATATTGCAGACTGTCATTCTTCCTTCCATTGACATTTCTTCAAACACATTTCCTGCATATTCACAGAAATACCCTGTTCCTCCGTCTGTACCTATTTTTGAAATGATATAAAGAATAACATCTTTAGGCTGAACATTTTCATTCAATTTACCACTGACTGTAATTCTCATTGATTTTGGCTTATTCAACAGCAGGCACTGGCTCGCAAATACCTGCGCAACCTGACTGGTTCCGATACCAAAAGCAATAGATCCAAATGCACCATGCGTAGAAGTGTGGCTGTCACCACAAACAATACTCATTCCCGGCTGGGTAATCCCTAATTCAGGAGCGATGATATGAACAATTCCCTGATACTGATGTCCCAGTCCAAAAAGTTCAATATTGTTTTTCTTACAGTTTTCTGTAAGCTGTTCTACCTGATTTCTTGAAAGTTCATCTCTAATCGGCTGTTCCTGATGCAAAGTAGGAACATTGTGATCCGCAGTGGCTACAATCTGTTCCGGTCTGAATATTTCCAGGTTTCTGGATTCAAGTTCTGCAAAAGCCTGAGGGCTGGTTACCTCATGGATAAGATGTTTGTCTATATAAATGATCTGAGGTCCGTCAGGAATGGTTTCTACCACGTGAGCGTCCCAAACTTTATCAAAAAGTGTCTTTTTACTGTTGTTCATTGTTTACTTTATCTTGATTCTACATCAAACCTATCCTATTTTTCTGCTGAAAGAATCCATCATCATGCTTAGATCATCGTTCCCTATTTCTTTTTTAAGGTCAGCAATTTTCAAAAACTCCTGATAGAGAAAATCAAGCTCATTCTTGGTCACCTCATAGCCAATATGCTTAAAACGGTAAGCCAATGCTGATCGTCCGCTTCTGGCAGTAAGAATAATTGAAGATGCATTTACACCTACTTCCGCAGGATCAATGATTTCGTAAGTTTCTCTGTTTTTAATGACACCATCCTGATGAATTCCTGAGCTATGAGCAAAGGCATTAGCCCCTACAATAGCTTTGTTGGGCTGTACAGACATTCCCATCAAATCAGAAACCATTGTACTCATTTCATTCAGCATTCTGGAGTTCACATTGGTATGCAGATTCAGGTCTTTATGCTGTTTTAAAATCATGACAACTTCTTCCAAAGCCGTATTACCAGCTCTTTCTCCCAATCCGTTGATGGTGCATTCAATCTGGCGGGCACCGTTGATGGCTCCGGCAATAGAATTGGCAGTAGCCAGTCCAAGATCATTATGACAATGGCATGACAGCACTGCTTTTTCAATTCCTTTTACATTTTCCCGCAGATATTTTATTTTCTGGCCATACTCTTCCGGCAGGCAATAGCCAGTGGTATCAGGAATATTCAAAACGGTGGCTCCTGCTTTGATAACCGCTTCACATACTCTTGCCAAATATTCATTGTCTGTCCTCCCAGCATCTTCAGCATAAAACTCTACGTCTTCCACATATGCTTTCGCATATCTTACAGCATCAGCAGCTCTTTCAATAATATCTTCTCTTGTAGAGTTGAATTTGTATTTAATATGAGAATCAGAAGTTCCGATTCCTGTATGTATTCTAGGTCTTCTTGCAAACCTCAGTGCTTCTGCGGCAGCATCAATATCTTTTTTGTTCGCTCTTGTCAGTCCGCATACCTTCGCATTTTTCACCAGTTTTGAAATTTCTGAAACCGATTCAAAATCTCCAGGGCTGGAAATTGGAAATCCTGCTTCAATGATATCAATCCCCAGCCCATCAAGTTTTTCTGCAATAATCAGTTTTTGCTCCGTATTCAATTTGCATCCCGGAACTTGCTCCCCATCTCTCAGTGTCGTATCAAAAATTTCAATTTTTTCGGAATTCATAAGTGAAGTTTTTTACTTAATTTTGGCTCAAAACTACAGCTTGCAATATTTTTACATTTTCACTTTTTCTGAAAATTACAATATTCAACAGTTGAAAAAACAATCGTATTCACTTATTAATCAGAATTTTAATTTATAAAAATTTACAATGGCAGAATTGCAGAAAGATTTTTTGTTTGTATTGGTAAAGTCATTGACCACCTCTGAAAAACGACAATTTAAGTTGTATGTAAACCGTCTCGGAATTAATGTAGATGCCAAATTTCTATTGTTATTTTCCGAAATGGACAAGATGAAGGAATATGATGAAAGTATTATCATTGAGAAAAAAATTTCCACAAAACAGCAGCTTTCTAACCTTAAGGCACATCTTTACAAACAGATTCTGGTAAGTTTACGTATGAACCCGAGTCATCAGAACTACAGAATCCAACTTCGGGAACAGTTAGATTTTGCCAATATTCTCTATCAGAAAGGGCTTTATAAGCAGGCATTAAAGATATTAGACAAAACCAAGCAAACTGCATTGGAATTGGATGAAAAAAGTATCGCTTCGGAAATTATAGATCTTGAAAAAGTGATTGAATCACAATTCATTACCCGAAGCATTGAAGGCCGTGCCGAAGAACTCATCAAGCAGTCTCAGGAGATAAGCAAACAGAACCGCTATACTACAAAATTATCTAATCTATCGCTGAAATTATACAGTGAAATGCTTACCCATGGCTATGTGAAAAATGACGCAGACCGACAGGAAGTAATGGATGTTTTCAATGCTCAGATTAAAAATATAAACCCCGAAAAGCTGAATTTCACGGAAAAACTTTGGTATTACAAAGCTCATGTCTGGAAAAACCAACTTTTACAGGACTACAAATACACATTAAAATATGCCTATCAGTGGGTAGATCTTTTTCATAAAAAGCCTGAAATGATCTACAGCCACCCGGTCTGGTATATTAAAGGAAATACTTACCTTCTGAAAATCCTGTTTTTATATGGAAATATTGATATTCTGGAGGAGCATTTTGAGAATTTCAATAAAATGGTACATGCAGAGAATTTTGTTCAGAATGAGAATCTTCAGTCTCTTATTTTCCTCACCCAGTATAATACATTGATGAATATTCACTTTGTAAAAGGAGAATTCTTTACAGGAACCAAGCTCATCCCTGAGGTAGAATTAAAAATGGACAGGCTCCGAGAAAGAATTGACGAACACCATTTTATGATTCTCTACCTTAAAATGGCGGCTATGTTCTTCGGCAGTAAGATGTTTGAAAAGTCTATAGAGTATTCTATGAGGGTAATAGAATCTAAAGGAAATGTACAGGAAGACCTGCTGTTTCATACCAGAATTCTGATCTTAATGGCCAAATATGAGTCAGGAAACGATGAAGATTATGATGAATTTACAGCCTCTACTTTAAAATTTGCCAAGAAAATGAAAAAACCGGAAGAGTTCCATTTTGAGAGTATCCAGTTTTTTAAGAACCTTAATAACCAGGTACTGGATCAGAGGCAGAAAGCATTTGAAAGTTTTGATAAAAAGCTGGAAGAATTTTCTGAAAATGAATATTACAGAAGGTCATTATTTTATATTGATATTCATGGATGGATTAAATCTAAGGTCCAGAATGTAGATGTAATTGAGATCATCAAGCAGAAAGTAAAGTATAAAAGAAAACATTAAATAAAATTATATAAAATTTACTATTACAATAAACTACGATATGTCATTTAATGTAAAATAGAACATTGAAAACAGCTAATTTATTTTAAAAAATAATCTCTCGCTGATTGAGCAATTAAGCAGAACTTTCTATGTATATCTGGTGAAATCAGCTGAATCTGCGAGAGAATAAAATGACCTTAAATTCTGTTTTATTTATACATATCTTCTATAAATTTCAGAGCATTTTTATGGCTGATCTTTTCTACCAGTTCAGCCGAAAAACGTTTTTCAATTTCTTTATTGATCGCATTAAAAGCAGATGCATCATCATATCCTTCAAAGAAAAAAGGATAACGGGATTTATCAGGATGGTTTTTGCAAAAGAAAAAATCAGCACCATAAGCTATGGTATCTTCCGCTCCTAAATCAAGACCGTACTGAATATGTTCATATAACATCTCCGGATTTTTCTCATCAATACAGTTGCGGATAAAATTGAGTCCTATTAGTCCTTTTCTTTTAATAACTTCTTTTGCCAGTTCATCAGGAAGGTTTCTTTTTTTGTCATGTACTTGTCTATAATTAGAATGACTTGCCAAAATAGGAATCTTGTAGTTTCTTTGATCTGTATAATTAAGAATTCCATAAGCAAGCTGATCACTGGTATGAGCCAGATCAATAGCGATATTCTTTTCTGAAATATAATCAAGCAGAACTTTCCCGTCGTCTTTAAGTCCTATATCAGAATAGTTTCCTCCCCCAAAGCGGTTTTCAGTATGATGGGTTATTCCCAGGTAAAGAATTCGCTGTGTTTTTTCGATGATCGCTTCCAGATTTTTAAAACCTGATTCCAGAGTATCATCTTCGCCACAAAAGCCGGATGCATTTTCAATAGAAGCAATAACCCCTACTTTGTCTGTGTTCTCAGGATTCTTATAGTTTTCTCCATCAAATAAGAAAAAACTTTCATTTTGTACGAGATCTGAAAATATTTCGCTCTGTTTTGTTCCATAAACAGTACTATTGGCACCTGTTCCTGAATATATAGCCATAACCTGAAGCTTTACATTTCCTTCTTTTAAATAAGGAAGTGAGCAGCCAAGCTCTT
Source organism: Chryseobacterium sp. 'Rf worker isolate 10' (assembly GCF_050753305.1). Lineage (NCBI taxonomy): Bacteria > Pseudomonadati > Bacteroidota > Flavobacteriia > Flavobacteriales > Weeksellaceae > Chryseobacterium > Chryseobacterium sp. 'Rf worker isolate 10'. The sequence goes on along the minus strand of NZ_JBOZOF010000001.1, from coordinate 1,268,847 downwards.
TATCATCAATTAATGAGCCCGGTTCCAGTAAATAGCATAATAAATCGCAATGCAGATCAATATTTATCGTATTCATTGTATTGTAATATTGGAGTTTTTTATTTCTTTATTTTGTTCAGTTCATCATTGATAAATTCCACAGAACTGTTTTCAAAAACTTCAAGCAGTTTCGGTGCGAAAGCTCCGAATGTTTTATATTTTTTTCTGTTAGAATTGTATTCTTTTACTTTTTCTTCTAATAAAGGGATAAAAATGAAATTATTTTTCAGATGATATTCCCGAAGTCTTTTTACCCTTTCCTGATCTTTTTGAATTCTAGCAGTTTCAATTTCGCCTAATCTTACCAAATGTTCAGCAACGCAGGTCTGATAATCTCCATAACCTCCTGTTTTGATCATGGTTTCTTTTAGTTTTGATTTTTCAAATAAGTCTTTAAATTTTGTAAGCTTATCTGTGTTTTGATAGACTTCTTTATTAACAAAGGAATGCCCAAATTCATGAACACTTAAAAATCTGGCCTGAAACTGATTGTCATACCCAAATTCTCCCGGTTTCTGTACCCTCACAAAAGGACTTGCAATCTCATAAATATTCTGTTTTCCAGATGGTAATGTAACATTGGTACCAATTCCTCTTCCTTCATTATCTTCAATAGGCCACATCATCATAGGAGAAATAATGATCGTATATGTATTAAAACTTTCACCATAAAATTGTTCCATGGCTTTTGTAAATCCGTCAGGAATCTGTTTGGTGTATTCTGTTATTCCACCATTATAAAAGGTTTGGTTCTCTTTAAAAAACTGCCCGATATTCTCCTGAATGTAGAATTTTGAAAGTGCTGAAAGATAATTTTTAATTAAATCGGTTGCTTCTTTGTTCTGTTCTTTTGTAAGATTATTGTTTTCAAAGTGATATTCATTAATCCATTTCACATCCGGAAATTCTTTATGATACATCAGAGGTTTCATCATTACATCATTTCCGACACCATATTTTTCCATTAAAATATCATTGAGTTTTGCGGTAGAAACAGTAATGTCTGAGTTTTTCAAATGGCTGTATTTCTGTAAAGCATTTCTAACAATCGGCTGATAAACAGAACATTCTTTTATCTTATAAATTTCAAAATCCTTATTATTCTTTTGGTGCTCTGCAGACAGTATTTCTGCAAGAAAATAAGTCTCAATATTTCTATTGTAAGTAACAGAAAATGTGGATGTACTTTTCTGCGAAAAACAGAATGTGGCACTCAATGAGACAAAAACCACGAATAACTTTTTCATTTTAATATTAATTCTCATTCTAAATATAGGCTAATATAGTATTTTATCTAAAAATTCCGTATTTTTGCATCTTAAAATTTCTTAGTAAACAATGATAAAAATTACACTTCCAGACAATAGTGTCAAAGAATTCGAAGGAGCAGTAACTCCTCTAGATGTGGCAAAATCTATAAGCGAGGGATTGGCTAGAAACACCATTTCCGCAATTGTTAATGATCAACAAGTAGAAACGACCACACCTATAACCACGGATTCAACGGTACAGCTTTTGACCTGGAATGATGATCTTGGAAAGAAAGCTTTCTGGCATTCTTCTGCCCACCTTTTGGCACAGGCAATCCTTGAGTTTTATCCTAATGCTAAGTTGACGATCGGTCCTGCCATTGAAAGCGGTTTCTACTATGATGTAGATTTCGGGGATGAAAGCTTATCTGAAAAAGATTTTGAAAAGATTGAGAAAAAGATCTTAGAAAACGCAAAGAAAGGTTCTACCTTCTCTCTTTATCCGGTTTCTAAAGAAGATGCTTTAAAAACATATGCAGATAACCCTTACAAAGTGGAATTGATCTCTAATCTTAATGACGGAGAAATCACTTTTGTAACGCACGATAACTTCACAGACTTATGTCGTGGTGGTCACATTCCGAATACAGGAATTGTAAAAGCGGTTAAAATTTTAAATGCAGCAGGAGCTTACTGGAGAGGAAATGAAAAAAATCCTCAGTTAACAAGAGTATATGGTATTTCTTTCCCAAAACAGAAAGATCTTACTGAATATCTTGAAAGATTAGAAGAAGCTAAAAGAAGAGACCACAGAAAATTAGGTAAAGAACTTGGAATTTTTGCATTCTCTGAAAAAGTAGGTGCCGGTTTACCACTTTGGCTGCCAAAAGGTACTGCTTTAAGAAGAAAATTGGAGAATTTCCTTTCTGATGCTCAGAAAAAAGGAGGTTATGAATTTGTAATGTCTCCACACATCGGTGCAAAAGAACTTTATGTAACTTCAGGACACTGGGATAAATATGGGGAAGACAGCTTCCAGCCGATTAAAACTCCGAATGAAGGAGAAGAATTCTTGCTGAAGCCAATGAACTGTCCCCACCACTGTGAAATTTATAAAACTTCACAATGGAGCTACAGAGATTTGCCAAAAAGATATGCAGAATTCGGTACTGTGTACAGATATGAGCAAAGTGGAGAACTTCACGGATTAACGAGAGTTCGTGGATTTACTCAGGATGATGCTCACCTTTTCTGTACTCCGGATCAGCTTTCTGAAGAATTTGAAAAAGTAATTGACCTTACGCTTTATGTTTTCAAGTCTTTAGGTTTTGAAGATTTTGTCACTCAGGTATCATTAAGAGATCCTGAAAACAAACAAAAGTATATCGGTTCTGATGAGAATTGGGAGAAAGCAGAAAGCGCGATCATCAATGCAGCTCAGAAGAAAGGTTTAAAAACGGTAGTAGAATACGGAGAAGCAGCATTCTATGGTCCTAAGCTTGACTTCATGGTGAAAGATGCTTTAGGAAGAAAATGGCAGCTTGGAACTATCCAGGTGGATTATAACTTACCGGAAAGATTTGATCTTCATTATATCGGAAACGATAACGAAAAACACAGACCAGTAATGATCCACAGAGCACCATTTGGTTCTATGGAGCGTTTCATCGCTATTTTGCTGGAAAACACAGCTGGTGATTTCCCATTATGGCTGAGCCCGGAGCAGTTTATTATTCTACCGATCAGTGAAAAATACGTAGATTATTCAAAAAAAGTTTCACAATTTTTGGAAAATCACGATATTAGCGGTCAGATTGACGACAGAAACGAGAAGACAGGTAAAAAGATCCGTGATGCTGAATTGAATAAGATTCCTTTCATGCTTGTAGTAGGAGAAAATGAAGAAAAAGAAGGCACGATTTCTGTAAGAAGACGTGGAGAAGGAGATCTTGGAGTGATGAAGATGGAGGATTTCGTTGCTTACTTTAAAAAGGAGGCAGCAATATAAATTTTAAATTAAAAGGTTGAAGGATTCAAAAATTAAAGAATTAATGGAATCTTTCAATTTTAAATATTTAAATCAATTAAATTAAGTAATTAACCAATAAAATTATAATACAATAGCACAAAGATTTAACAACAGGGGCCCACAAAGACGTCCGGTACAAGAGGACTTACACTTGATCAACGATAAAATTCGTGTGAGAGAGCTTCGTTTGGTGGGCGATAACGTAGAGCCAGGAATTTATCCAATTGACAAAGCAAGACAGATTGCTGCAGATCAGGAATTGGATTTAGTAGTAATTTCTGATAAAGCAGAACCTTTTATTGCAAGAATATTAGAATATAAAAAATTCTTATATGAGCAAAAGAAAAAACAAAAGGAACTTAAAGCTAAGCAGGTAAAAGTGGTAGTAAAAGAGATCCGTTTCGGACCTCAGACAGATGATCACGATTACGAATTCAAGAAGAAGCATGCTGAAAAATTCCTTGAAGAAGGTTCTAAATTAAAAACCTACGTATTTTTTAAAGGACGTTCGATTATCTTTAAAGACCAGGGAGAAATTTTGCTTTTAAAACTTGCTCAGGAACTAGAGCATGTAGGTAAAGTAGATCAACTTCCTAAACTTGAAGGAAAGAGGATGATTATGATGATGAGTCCTAAAAAACCAGCAAAATAATTAAGTCATTATTTTACATATAAACCTCAAAGTAATTTGAGGTTTTTTTTATTATAAAATTTTCAATAAAACTGTAAAAATCGTTGATCCGGACTACTCTACTGTCTGAATCAACGATCAATATTCTCATAGCAATTAAGAGAATCTATCCTTCGAAATTACCGCAATCATGCTCTGTAAAAAGTTCCAAAGCTATTGGGGTTGTGAAATAGGTGGATATTCTCTTGCCTTTCATTTCCAGTTTCTGACCTTCTATAACAAGTTCGTAAACGGGAGCTTTATCTATTTGGGTTAAAATATAAGTCCGTTCTGGTGTTTTGAAAATAGTTTTATTTCCTTCTATAGAATATGAAAAATCATGGATTTCAAAGGTATCTTTTTCATCACAGACATTGGCCCATCTTATTTCCTTCTTTGTGATGGACAAACTTGTTAAGTCACAGGAATAACAATTCCCCGAGAATTCTATACCATATTTCTCATACACATTTGTGCTTTTACCATTCAATACATCAATAGGAACTAACAATGTAAAATCAACGGGTATTTCTAATTTTGATATATCCTTTTTTTCCGGATCAGTTTTAGAAACCGAAGCGGGAGCTGTTTTTACATCTGGAGAAGCGTTTTTCTCCACTTTTTTTTCTGTAGCAGGTGAGCAGGAAGTTAACAATACGATCACAATTGAAAGGCTGGTTATTACGTTTTTCATCTTTTTAAAATAATCTATAATACTTGGTTTATCGTTTTGTAAAATTGTCCAAATTCTATCGTTCAATATATCCCTGTTTTCAGCCATTTATTCCCTATATCAGGTAGTTTTGTTGGCTGCAGGCCTGAATACTGATACATTTGCCCAAAATATAGAAAATGAAAATACTCAATCAAATCGTTATATCATCTATGGTTGTTTTTGTGGGATGCAATCAACAGAACAAAACATCAGAAACAAACAAGGCAGAAACTGAAGTTAAGCAAAAATTGATAACACTTGCTGATTTCAAGAAAATAAAAGGAGTAGATAATGTTCAGGAAGTGCCGTTTCAATTATTTACCAAGCTGGATTCTGTTCAGTTTTTTGTTGCTCCGAATAAAGATGCCACTCATCTGAAAGTAGCTTACAATAAGTTCGATAATTATTATGGATTTGAAGAGTTTGAAGACTACTACTCTATTCATTACAGCATTAATAACAATATTTCGAACAGCATTGAAGCTTTTGTTTTGAAGTCAGAATTCACAGCGGCATTTGAACTGACTTTAAAAGGTGTTGATCTTTATGAAATCAGAAGCAGCACATTTAAAAAGTCTGATGATTTTAAGAATAAATCTTTTAAGAAGTTTGGAACTATTACTGAAATTTCAGAACAGGAATTTAAGGCCAACTCAAAAAACCGAATCGGTGAAGCATTGATAAAAAACCCGAATATACAACTGCAGGATGACAATTGGGTATACATAGAAAATGGAAGAAAAGAGGTTATTACACAACATGAAAACATCTCTACAGAGACAGGACCGCTTGCTAATGAATATGTAGGACGGTCACCTTACTTAAATCTGGAGGTTTTCAAAGAAAACTCTGATGAAGTTGCAGGTTCTTTCTATTCTTTTTACAATATAAAAAATGCAGTTATGTTTGAATTGGGTACAGAGGGCTACCCACAAATCCTTCCTACTAAGGGCTGGGTTACCTCTGTCTCTTCCAATAATGATGTGGGGAGTAATTTTGTAATCTCCCAATATTTACCACAAACTAAAAGACAGGAGAACCTTTTATATACAAATTTCACCAACTTCAAAATAGCCGATGAAAAAAAAGCATTCTGGACAGATAATGAAACCTTTTATGCAGAAGTTTATCCACTCAATTCTGCTTCAGCCAATGGTAAAAAGCAGAAAACAGCTTATATAAAGATCCAGTTGAAGGCGGATTTGTTTTAACCTATTAATAAGATAAAAAACCCCTGAAATCAGCCAGTGTGTAAGGGAATAAAGTCTAATATCTTTGCTGCAATTATTTAAAGAAATACAATGAAAAAATTAAGTTTGACGATCCTTTTCTGTTTACTAAGTTTTATAACTTTCGCGCAGTCGTTAAAAGTAGTTATTAAACAGGATGGAAAAGTGATTGAGCCAGTGAATGATGTTTATGAACTGAAAAAATCTACTTTCCTGTTCGAAATTACGTCTGCCAACCTGGAAGGATTTTTAGTGGGAGCCACTACAAATAAAGATATTTATGCAGGAGCTCTGGGGCTATTAAGCACAGAAGAGGTTCCATGGTTTCAGAATACAGGCATGGCGGAGGAATTATACAACAAGGACAAAGAAATGTTTTTAATGGATTCCGCTCCTTCGTATTGGTATTACACGGATGCGAAAGACCACAGGTTCGATAAAAATCCTAAAGGCACCGCAAAGCAATGGACTGCCACACGTACGATTACAAGGTTTTATGATATTATGGTAGACCAGCCTATCAATTTGAAAGATTTTGACGGCAGAGTTTTCATCCTGATGTATCAGCCTGAATATAACGACGAATATGATTTAATAGGAAAGAAAAACCTGTTTCAGGCTGCGTTGAAATTCAAAGATTAAAACACACCAATTATTTGATTATATAAGAAAAAGGTCTGCTTTTACGATGTAAGCAGGCCTTTTTTGTAAATGGATGTTTTTATTCGATAATCAAACCGTATTCTATCGCTAATTTTATGGCTGAGCTAAGATTGGATGTCTGGAATTTTTCAATAAGATTTTTTCTATGGCTTTCCACAGTATGCGGGCTGATAAACAGTTTTTCTGCCATTTGATTGGTTGTAAGTCCTTTCGCTGCTTCCCCCAGAATTTCCTTTTCTCTTCGGGTCAGTTTCGGAACCTGATTTAAACCATCTGCTGATTTCTTCTCCAGAACAGACCTGGTTTGAGAGCATAAAAACCGCTTCCCATTATATACAGCAGTAATCCCTTCAAGAATCTCGGAAACTGAAGAATTTTTCTGAATATACCCTAAAGCACCTTCAGTCAGAGAACTGTTAATCACAGGCAGTTCATTATGAACACTCAGGATAATAATCTGAAGATTTCCGTACTTTTTCTTTAAAGGTTTTATGAGTTCGATACTGTTGATATCTGCCAGATTGATATCCAGCAATAAAATATCAATGGAATGTTTTGCCAGGCCTGCATTCATTTCTGAAACGTTTCTGAAACAATCTACTACATCTATCGTATCACTGTTTCCTAGAATATTCTTCAATCCTTCTAAGAGAAGTGGATGATCATCTGTTATGGCTACTTTTATCATGTTTAATGAATAGGAATTTGAAGTTCTATACTGGTTCCAATATTCAGTTCGGAAGTGATGTTCATTGTTCCTTTTAAAAACTGGACTCTGAGTTCTATATTGTGAAAACCAGCTGTTTTTATCATGTTTAAACTTGCAGGGTCAAAACCTTTACCGTTGTCTTCTACGGTAAGATTTAATACATTTTCTTCCTCACTGATCTGAATAATAATTTCAGAAGTATTAGCGTGCTTTATGGCGTTATTGACTAATTCCTGAATGATTCTGTAAATAATCAACTGCTTTTCCTGCGATATGGAATTGCTGTAATTGATAAATTCTGTGTGAATTTCTAGTGCATTATTAGAAATACGGGAAGCGAACTCCTGAATGGCAACTTCCAGACCGTATTTCATTAATAAGTCCGGCATTAGATTGTGCGCAACACGCCTTAACTCCTCTACAGCACCATCAATCTGATCAATTGATTTTGAAATCCCTTCTTCTATATTTTCAGACTGATGAGGGTTCAAATAAGACAACTGATGTTTAGTTCCTGAAAGCAGACCCCCTAATCCGTCATGAAGATCACGGGCCAGACGGCCACGCTCCTGTTCCTGCCCTTCAAGCAATGCTGTAAGCGTAGATATTTTTGAGTTCTGCTTCTCCTTTTCCATGGCTAAAGTATGCAACTCATCTCTTCTCTTGATGGACTTAGCACGTTGTTTATAGGCATAAAGCAATAAAAGGATCAAAACAATAAAGAATATAATGAAGAAAATATAGTAAGTATTGATCTTCTCTTTGAAAGCCAGCAGCTTTTTGTAGTTATTGATATCGTTGTTCTTCTGTTGAGTTTCTAATTTGGCCAGATGAAGCTGCTGTTCTTTTTTCTCTGATTCAAGTTCTGAGAATTTCAATCTTTCGCGCTGATTTTCTTCTACCAGTTTTAAGTTATTATACACTTGTTCACGCTGCGCCCGAAGGATGTTGATCAACTTAATTTCCTGCGCTTTTTTATCACTTTCAAGCTGCAGTTTTATATATTTCTGCTCCTGACGTTCTTTATCAAACTGAGATTCTAATCTTTTGGTAATATCCAGTTTTTCCTGATCGTAAACACTTTTGTATTTGTCTACATAACTTTTATAATACGTCAGGGCTTCTTTATAATTCCCTTGCTCTTCACTAATTCTGGATAAAGATTCAAGAATGGATAATTCTATATTGTGATCTCTCACCGGGCTTTTTCCAATTTCCATGGAGGCTTTTAGAAAGTAAGACTTAGCCAAGTCGTAATTCTTATCCTGTAGAGCCAATTCTGCCAAAATCCCAAATGAAGAAGCAATATGAATGGGGTCTCCTATTTCCAGACTCACACTGTTGGCTAATTTGGCATATTGCATCGCCTTATCACTATCAAAACCAGTGTATAAATTTGCTAAATTGATGGCAGCATAGGAAAGACTGCTCCTATTGAGCATCGCATCCTTATTTTTATTGAAAGTCGTGATAGCCTGCAGATAATACTGCTCAGCTTTATTTCTTAACTCTGTATTTGATGGATTTTGCGTATATTTCTGTTCGTATACATAGCCCATTCGCATATAGGCATCGAAAATAAGATTAGGGTCATTTTGTTTGGATGCCAACAGCAAAAACTGCTTACTGTATTTCTCTTCCAACTGGTATTCATTGAGGTTGGAATAGATAGTTGATAACTCTTTAGCAACGTTACCAAATCTTCCGTACAGCGTGGAAGTGGTTGGTGAGTTTTCATAATATTCGATAGCTTTCAGGTAAGCAGCAACGGCATCAGTTGTTTTATTATTACGGATCAGAATCCAGCCTTTTGCATAGTGCAGATAACCTTTGGCTTCGTTGCTGGCCGTTTTTAAACTATAGGCTTTTGCCATGTCAAGACTTTTTTGGGATTCTACACCTTTATTATCAAGACGATAATTCATGGCCTGCACAGCATACAAAACAGTGGCATACTTTCCATCGGCCTGTTTTGCAGCGATAGAAATATTCGTTTCTAAAATCTGATAAGATTTGAGTTTAAGGTTGTGAAAAAATAAGGCTGTAACATATTTGGGAGCCAGATTCAGCTGTTCTGCCGTATTGCTTGAAGCATGGCTATATTCCTTTTCTAATTTGCTTAAAACATCTTGTGCCTGAATAAAAAACGGACAAATAAGTAAAGTAAATATAAATAGTAACCTGTGCATCAACCCTTTATCTTTATTAAGTTTTAGTATAGTAAAGAATGTAAATATAAGTAAATACCTGCTAATTGATTTAGGAGTCATTTTCTACTTCAAAAATGATTTCATTTTAACTCATTAATTATTTTAAAAGCATTAAAGTATTGATGAAATCCCGCATCATCTTTATTGTTTTATGAGTTCTAACTGCTTTCCTTTTTTCACAATATCAAAAACCATGTCTTTTGCAGGTTTGAAAATCTGTGTTGGAGCCTGGCAGGTTCCGGATTGACTAATGCTGTCAACCTCTATTTTTATCTGGTTGGCTTCGCTGAAATAATACCTACCATATACTTCTGTAAAACAATCATTTCCACATTCCCAGCTATCATAACTTTGGAATTTTTCTTCATCCACAAAATTTACCGCATGAAAATTAAAAATCACTGCAGAATCTATTCTCTTTGACAGCGAATAGGCTTTCTCACCATCAGGGATGATAATTCCACCACTATTAACAATCCAATGGGTATTTTTCAGGTAATTCGAAAATTGTGTTTTTTTCCTTTCAGGGTTTTTGCAGCTGAAAACACTTATTATCGTAAAACTAAAAAAAACTAAAGCAACAGTCTTATTCATTATTGATATCAATTTGTAAAGCATATTTCAGCAAATATTTTTTTCTTCAAAATCAATGATATGGTTTTATAAAACCGGCTATCTGCTTACTTTTACAGCTTCTTCTTCACTCAATTTTATTTGGCTATTGTTTTTACCCATACTTTTTTATTGTAGTGTTTGTTCGAAATAAGAATTAATCATTGAATTGGGTGTGAAAAAGAAAGCTATAAAAGTTATAAAATTAAGAAGGTCAAAATCATTAGATGTTTCACCATTCTATTTTTAATAAATCCTTGAGCCAAAGATAACAATAGGAGCTATACAAAAACATCCCTGATAACAGGGGGTTTTTAATTCATTGGCATCTCCTCAGAAATTTTAAAATACATAATTTCCAGCCTGTTCGAATAATATCACATAAAAATAAAATGCAGCTAAAGCGACTCCAATAGTTCCCGAAATGAGAAATAAGAACATATAATAACGGCTACTTTCATTTTTCTTTCTTATAGAATTAATCATAAAAACAGTGAAGGTGCATAAAAATCCTGTTCCGAAAAATAAAATCAGAACAGCAAGGAACAATGCTCTTTCAAGATGTAAATCTGCAGATGAAAGCATAACGATTTAAATTTATAGGTTAAAAATGAATCCCGAAGACTTGAGGCTGGAAGAAAAAGTTACAGAAACCATCAAGCATAACTGAATTTTATTTATCGTATTAATCATCAATATTAGAGAGAACCAAAAAATATTACAATCCCGGTTATCAGCTATATTTGATAATACACAGCAATTTTCAGAGACTATTTAACACTAATTCTGAGTTTTTTCATAGTAGATTTTTCATAATATAAAGATTCTCAGCTTTTTTTATTTTTAAATATTATTACCTGTATATTATTATTGTTTAAAAATAATTAATCAATTATTATCTTAGATCAAGATGTAGTGAAGATTTTCTATCTACATTTGTGAATATAAAAAAGTCAAATACACTATTTATTAATCATTAAAAAAAGAAACGATGAGCACACTTACATTAAAAGACGGAACAGAAATTTACTACAAAGACTGGGGAAAAGGCCAAACTGTATTTTTCCACCACGGATGGCCATTATCCAGTGATGACTGGGATGCACAAATGTTCTTCTTTTTGGAGAAAGGCTACAGGGTAATTGCTCATGACAGAAGAGGGCACGGAAGATCTGAGCAGACTCCCTACGGACATGACATGGATACTTATGCTTCTGACGTAGCAGAGATTGTGGAAGCTTTAGATCTAAAAGATGTTATCCATGTAGGACATTCTACAGGAGGTGGTGAAGTGATCCGATATGTTGCAAAACATGGCAACGGAAGAGTTTCAAAAGCAGTTCTGATAAGTGCAGTTACCCCTATTATGGTTCAGAATGAGAACAACCCGAACGGAGTTCCAATTTCTGTTTTTGATGATATCAGAAATAATACGGCTAAGCACAGACAGCAATTCTTCATTGATATCACGTTCCCTTTTTATGGTTACAACAGAGAAGGGGCCAATATTTCTGAAGGAATCCAGAGAAACTGGTGGAGACAGGGAATGAGCGGTTCTATCAAAGCCCATTATGATTGCGTAAAAGCTTTCTCTGAAACAGATTTCACCGAAGATCTTAAAAGTGTAGATGTACCTGTATTGGTGATGCATGGTGAAGATGATCAGATTGTACCTTTTGAAACAACAGGTAAAGTGGCTGCTACCCTGCTTAAAAATGGAAAACTAATCTCCTACCCTGGTTTCCCTCATGGTATGCCTACAACAGAGGCTGAAACCATCAATAAAGATTTATTATCTTTTTTTCAATCATAATTAATTTGCATTAAAATATTCTAAAAGCATCGTTTTTTTTTAACGATGCTTTTTAATTAAAATCACTATTTAGTGTTTTAATTAAAATTAAAAATACCTTTAAATAAAGGATAAATTAATGTTTATTTAGTCTCAAATTTGTGATTTAACGTTGCAATAGTTACATTTGCAACGTTAAATTATAACTTATGAAAACCAAATTACTGACTTTATTAAGTCTTCCAATGCTTTTGGCATCTTGTGCTCAGGATAATGATCTTGACAATGTGAATGCGAATACACAAATCGAGAAAAGTATTACTGCAGATGGAAAGAGCGCATCCCGTCTTATAGACCTTACACGTTACAAACTTTTAAAAGAATCTACCAATCACCCTCAGACATTAAGCGCTGGACAGTCTATCAGCATGGAATACAACGGAAGCACTTACCGATTCATCATGCAAACGGATAACAATCTTGTTCTATACAGAGAAAGACCAGGACTTAATACTGTTTTATGGCATTCCAATACGTACAGAAGTACGGGTACTCCATCACTTATTGTACAAAACGACGGAAATATGGTGATTTATAGAGACGGAAGCCCGCTTTGGAGCTCTAATACTGCTGTTAATTATTATGTAGCAAATCCGCATGTGAAGCTTCAGCTTTACTCAAGAACAGGAGCAGCTATTCCTTCAGGATTCAGAATTAAAGTTATTTTGGGAGGAAATAATGAAGAAAGAAACGACATTATTGTTGAAGACTTCTTATAAAAATAATTTTCAGATGGACAACCGCTTCTCTACAGAGGCGGTTTTTCTATATAAATATGATAAAGCCGAAGATTATGAAAGTTCGAATTGATTTTTTTCGTATCTTTGCACACTATTATTCCTAATGTCCTTAGGGGTAACCAAAACAGATATTGATAACAAAAACAATAAAAAAGCAAAACAATGCCAAAATTAAAAACGAAATCAGGTGCTAAAAAGCGTTTTGCTCTTACTGGTTCTGGTAAGATCAAAAGAAAAAATGCTTACAAAAGCCACATCTTAACTAAGAAAGAAACTAAGCAGAAGAGAAATCTTACTACTACTTCTTACGTAGCTAAAGTGGACGAGAAAAGCGTTCAACGTCAATTAGCAATTAAGTAGTTTTTATAAATCTATATTCGGTTTATAAGAATTCAAAACAAATTCAACAATTTAACCCTGAAACGGTGCAAATAAGAGTAACATCAGTTGCCGCCCTTTTCAAAAAAACAATTTAAATTATGCCAAGATCAGTAAATGCCGTAGCTTCAAGAGCTCGCAGAAAGAAAATTTTTAAGCAAGCTAAAGGTTTCTTCGGAAGAAGAAAGAACGTTTGGACTGTAGCTAAAAACGCGGTAGAAAAAGCAATGCAATATGCTTACCGTGGTAGAAAAGAGAAGAAGAGAAATTTCAGAGCACTTTGGATCACTCGTATCAACGCGGGAACTAGAGAGCACGGAATGTCTTACTCTCAATTTATGGGAGCTCTTAAAAAGAACAACATCGAACTTAACAGAAAAGTTTTAGCAGATTTAGCAATGAATCACCCTGAAGCTTTCAAAGCTGTTGTAGATCAAGTAAAATAATGTAGAATAGATTTTGTTATCAATATAAAGTCCCGGGTTTATCCCGGGATTTTTTTTTGCCCTATATTTCAGTTTCTCTTTTATCCACCAAAATTCAGGTTTAATCTACTACAGCTTTTAATGAAATTTACCATATCAATACCTATGCATCTTAATTTCAGCAACGAAATAATAAAAATCAAACATAAAAAATCAAAAATAAAAGAAAAATATAAACAAATACGATTGATTGAACAAAATACAAACAGTCATAATGATAAATCAAATAAAATAAAACAGAATTACTAAAAACACAAGCAATAAAGCGGATTTAGAGGTGATTATTAACAATAAATAACGATTTATTATTATATTAGCAATCTCTAAAGAAAGTATCAAAAATGAAAAAAGCTGCAGTTTTTTTACTGACGTCTATCGCACTACAAACTATTGGTGCACAAAGTTTTATTCAGGTCTATAAGGATAGAGCGGATATGGTTACCCAAACCAACATCAACACCAATCTTCAGGAATTTGCCGCATTGGGAACTAAAAAAACAGGGACAACAGCAAATAATAATGCTTTTGACTGGCTTAAAAATAAATATCTGTCGTACGGATATACAGCCAGCGACTTTTCTGAAGATGCCTTTACTTATGGAGGTAATACGTCAAAAAATTTAATTATTACCAAAACCGGAACTTTATACCCTAACAAATACGTCATTATCTGTGGGCACTATGATACGATTGTAGGACAAGGAGTAAGCGATAATGGCAGCGGGACTTCCATTATTCTTGAAGCAGCGAGAATTCTGAAAGATATCCCTACAGAATATTCAATCAAGTTTATTCATTTTTCCGGGGAAGAGCAAGGTCTTGTAGGAAGCAACCACTATGTAAATAATGTTGCTTACCAGGGAGGTACTCGTGTTCTGGATATAAAATTGGTTCTCAATATTGATCAGGTAGGAGGTCTTATAGGAAATAACAACAATACAATCAACTGTGAAAGAGATGAAGGCGGAATATCTTCCAACAACGCAATCTCTAATACAATGACTCAGGAACTGATGACCTGCACTACCCTTTACTCTCCTCTTCAGACCAATCTTTCTCATGCTTACAGCTCAGATTATATGCCCTTTGAGGCAAAAGGATACACCATTACCGGATTCTATGAAACCATCCAGAGTAGTAATGAACATACCGTGAATGATACTTATGCCAATCTTGATCCTGTATATATTTTTAACGTAGGAAAAGCAGCTGTGGGAGCATTGCAGCATTTTGCTGCTGCCACTACAAGCAGCAATCTTTTAAATACAAAAGAAACTGTACAGAGCTCAGCTGAAGCAATCAGAGTGTATCCCAATCCCGCAAAGGATCTTATAAAAATAGAATTTCAACAAAAGGTAAAACAATTCAAAGTTGAGATTAATGATATGACAGGAAACACCGTCCTGAATGTTGAAAACGAAGAGAAAATTAATACTTCAGGACTTAAAAACGGAGTTTATATGGTTACCATTAAAACAGATAAAGGAAACACCACCAAAAAAATAATTATTAATAAATAATATCAGCGTGAATACTGATGTGAATCTTAAACTTCATCAGTATTTATGGATCACCATCATATAATGAAGAAAATCTCTACTTTTTTACTGGCAACCATTGCCATGTACAGTGTTGAAGCTCAAAGTTTTATTCAGGCTTATCAGGACAGAGCCAATATGGTCAGTCAAACTAATATTACAACCTCTCTTCAGGACTTTGCTCTTTTAGGAGTAAAAAAAACAGGGACAACAGCAAATAACAATGCTCTGGAATGGCTTAAAACCAAATATCTTTCCTATGGTTATACTGTCAGTCAGATAGCGGAAGATCCGTTTACTTCAGGAAGTTATACCTCTAAAAATCTGATTATTACGAAAACAGGAACCGTATATCCGAATAAATATGTCATCATCTGCGGGCATTTTGATAGTATTACCGGCTTAGGAATCAACGATAATGGAAGCGGAACTTCTATTATCCTTGAAGCAGCAAGGATTCTAAAAGATGTTCCAACGGAATATTCGATAAAATTCATTCATTTTTCCGGTGAAGAGCAAGGACTTTTAGGAAGCACCCATTATGCTAACACAGTTGCCTACCAGGGAAGCAACCGTGTTTTGGATATAAAACTGGTCTTTAATCTGGATCAGGTGGGTGGTGTAATGGGAAATAATAACAATACGGTTTACTGTGATGAAGATCAGGGAGGACTTTCAACAAATAATGCAGCTTCTACTGTTGTAACCCAGGAACTAAGAAACTGTACTGCACTCTACTCTCCTCTTCTTACGGCTGTAGATCCTGCTGAAGACACAGATTACATTCCTTTTGAACAGAAAGGTGAGGTCATTACAGGTTTTTTTGAAAGAATCCGAAGCAGTTATCCACATACAGTGAATGATACTTTTGCCAATACAGATCCTGTTTACATTTACAATATAGGAAAAGCATCAGTGGGAGCATTACAACATTTCGCTGTTGCTACCGGTACACTGGGCACTCATGAAGCTGTTGCAAAAAACACTCTGGAAACAGTAAAAATTTACCCAAATCCGGCAAAAGATGTCATCAATATTGAACTACCGAATTCCGGAATTAAGGATTTTACTTTTGA
Organism: Chryseobacterium sp. 'Rf worker isolate 10'; assembly: GCF_050753305.1. Taxonomy (NCBI): domain Bacteria; kingdom Pseudomonadati; phylum Bacteroidota; class Flavobacteriia; order Flavobacteriales; family Weeksellaceae; genus Chryseobacterium; species Chryseobacterium sp. 'Rf worker isolate 10'. Next base: position 1,252,652 of record NZ_JBOZOF010000001.1, on the reverse strand, counting down.
AATTACCGACTTTCAGGGGCGATCCATTTTCAAGAGATCCAATGAAACAAAAATTAGTGTTTCCGGACTGGAAAATGGTGCTTATCTTGGAGTCTTAAAAGCGGGAGATCAAACTGTTGTAAGAAAAGTGATGATTGAAAGATAATTTGCTATAAAACTTATTAAATAGAAAACCTCTGAATGGCTTCAGAGGTTTTATTTTTTACCAACGCTTACAATTCAATCATTTACAATAAAAATCACAAAATAGATATGATATTCATATTAAATTTCATTTTATTCTGAAATATTAAACACTTTATTGTGATTTATTTACTACATTCGTGTTACCAAAATAATATTATTTATATGAAAAAATTCACAACACTTTTGTGCACTGCATTTGTGATGCAGTACATCGGGGCTCAAAGTTTTATCCAGGCTTATAAAGACAGAGCTGATCTCGTTACCCAGGCTAATATTACCACCAACCTTCAGGAGTTTAGTAATTTAGGCGTAAAAACTACTGGTTCTGTAGCCAATACCAACACTTTGAACTGGATCAAAAACAAGTATACTTCTTATGGCTATACTGCCAGCCAAATCGTAGAAAGCCCTTTTACATTCGGAAGTACGAGCTCTAAAAACTTGATTATTACCAAAACCGGAACGCTTTATCCTAACAAGTATGTTATTATCTGCGGGCATTTTGATACCATTTATGGTCCGGGAGTGAATGATAATGGCAGCGGAACGTCTATTATTCTTGAAGCAGCAAGGATTCTTAGAAATGTTCCGACTGAATACTCTATCAAGTTCATCCATTTTTCCGGTGAAGAACAAGGATTAAAAGGAAGCAGCCATTATGTGAATAATGTAGTGTATCAGGGAGGTGTGCGTAAATTGGATATCAAACTGGTCATTAACCTGGATCAGGTAGGTGGTGTAAAAGGAAATAACAATAATACGGTGTATTGTGATGAAGATCAGGGAGGTGTTTCCAGCAACAATGCAGCTTCCGCAGCGGTGACTCAGCAGCTGAGAAACTGTACGGCACTCTACTCTCCTCTTCAGACGGCTGTAGACCCTGCAGAAGATACAGACTATATTCCTTTTGAACAAAAAGGCGAAGTGATCACCGGTTATTTTGAAAGGATTCGAAGCAGTTACCCGCACTCTTCTAAAGATACTTTTACAAATATGGATCCTGTATATGTATATAATATCGGGAAGGCTACTGTGGGCGCTTTACAGCATTTTGCAACGGCAACTACTACAATGAGCAAAGCTGCTGCTAAAAACTCATTGGAAGCTGTAAAAATCTATCCAAATCCTGCCAATAATGTTATCAATATTGATTTACCGGATTCCAAAGAAACTAACTTCAGTTTTGAAATCAGTAATTCTTTGGGAAGATCTCTTCTGAAAGTAAATAATGAAAGAAAAATTGATGTTTCCAGTTTACAAAACGGAGTGTACATTGGAATTTTGAAAGTGGGTGAAGAAACACTTGTTAAGAATATCATGATTGAAAGATAAAAGATCAATTAGTTTATAATTAAAAAACAGCAGGAATATTCCTGCTGTTTTTATTTACTGAAGAATGTGTTTAAATATTTTTCACTTCAAACAGTTATTTTTTAATGCCAGTTCTTTGATTTTAGAAACAATAGCCTGTTCATTAATAAAGCCATTTTTGATATCTGTTAACAATTCCTCCAGAGTTACTTTATAAACATCCGCTTCATTAAATGAAAGAAAACGTATAATCTCATTTAAAGCATGATCGAAATCTTTAAGCTCACAATAAGATAAATATTTTATCTGAGAAGCCAGCTCATTGTGCTCATCTTTCTGTAATAAATTATCAGAAATATCAATAGCCCATTGGTATTCTCCCAACTTATACCAACAATTTGCCATAAACAATAGTCTATAATTTTCAGCTTTTGGAGACAATCCATTTATATTTTGCAAAATAGTAACAGCAGGCATATATTGCCCATCATTCATTAGATCCTGAGCTTTCTGCAACTCGTTAATCATATGTAAGAGTTTATTTTTAAATCCCTAAAATAAGTATTCTTTCAAGAATATGATGTCTGGAACTTCACGTAAAAAATATAGCCCTTTTCGAAATGGAAAAGGGCTTTTATTATAAAGAAGATTCAGATTAATAATTAAAACTAAGAGAAACCGTATAATATCTTCCGTTTCCGCGTACGTATTCTGCATCACGTGCAGTATACATAGAGGTTGGAGTGAAATAAGAGGTATTGAATACATTCTCTATCCCAAGACCTACGGTCAGGAGTTTATTCAGTTTATAGCTTCCCTGAACATTAAATAGGTTAAAGCTTTTCACAGGACCTTCACCTTCATCATACTTTCCGGAAGCAGCAGGCTCGAACTTATCTCTTTTGAATGAGTACATGTGATAGACACCCAATTGTAATTTCTGAGCTTTATCATTCCATTTAATGAAAGAATTCAACCTTGCTGGCGCAATTCTTAAACCACTTAAATATTTTTCGTAGCTGTTGTCATTTTTCACATCTACTTTTCCTTCCTGATACGTATAATTGGTTCCGATGGTTAATCCCTGTGTCGGATAGATATTTACTGCCAATTCTACCCCATTAATGTACTGAGGTGCACGAAGTGGTGTCCAGAAACCATTCACAGAAACCAGATCTGCTCCCAGTTTGGAATAATTGTAAAAATAGCTGGCTGAAAAATCTACATACTGCCCGATTTTACTGTTGAAACCAATTTCATAATTATCAATCACTACAGGATCGGTATTGATTTCGCTTAAGACATTGCTCTTTGCATCTCTTAGGACACGGCCGAGATCATAGATATTAAATCCTCTGGAATAAGAGGTGAAAGGCTGAAAGAAATCAAATGCTACATAACTCACTCCTACATTATAAGATAGATTTGAATAGTTTAATTTTCCTCCTTCTACATTGAAGGGAACATCTTTGTTGGAAGGCAAAGTAGTATAATCCGGAACTTTTACAGACATTTTATCCCATCGGACTCCTGCCTTTAGCGTCAGATCATCAGTAAGGAATAGTTTTCCCTGTACGAAAGGTGCTGCAGCCAGCATATTCATTTCAGGAACCCACATTCTTCCATCTACCAGGGGCTGACTTGTTTTTTCATTTAAAAGATCCAGACCATATGTCAATGAACCTTTTAATCCCTTATCTTTCCCAAACTCTGTATTGAAGTCTGCTCTGAAACCGTATTTCTTCTCTAAAATGGCCGACTGTCCTCCTGTTTTCCATCTCGGCGCATTTCTGTAGTCATAAATGGTATAAAAATCCTGGAAATATAAGGTTGTATTGAGGGTTGTGTTACGGAAAATATTCTTATTGATATATTTAAGATACCCGTTGTGGTTATATCTTGTCCCTTCTTTCACTCCTTCTCTGTCTCCTAATTTACCGGTAGAAGGCTGTTCGCCGTATTTTCCCTGATCCAGAATATATTTGGAATCCTGCAGACTCGAATAGTAATTATACATTACTTCCAATCTGTTATTCTCATTCAGGTCATATCCTATTTTCGCGAAAATATTATTGACAGCAGTCTCACCCAACCCATATCTTGGATTCTGAACTAAACCATCACCATCTATTTTTACTCCGTTTTGGGTAAGCGTACCATTTACCAGATAATCGAACTTACCTGCTTTTCCAAAGAAGCTTTGTGAAACTCTATATCCTGCACCACCATATGATTTGAACATTTTATTATTAAACAAATCATGGCTGGTAAATCCTAATACAGTTCTACCTGAAAAAGTTTTACCGGAAGTGCTTTTCTGGGTAATATAATTAATGATTCCTCCTTCTGCGCCATTCCCATAAATGGATGTTGCTCCTTTTACCACTTCAATCCGCTCTAAAACGGAAGGATCAATGCTTCTGATTTCTCTGTCATTGTTACGTAAAGGGCTGGATTGCGGAATTCCGTCGATCATGATCAGAACATTTCGTCCTCTTAATGTCTGTCCTCTATTGCTTACCAGGTTATTCCCAAATGCTAATCCGGGTACTTTGTAGGCAAGAATATTACTGAGATCAACAGAGATCAATGATTGTTCTGCAATTTCTTTTTTGTTGATGATATTAACTGTAGAAGCTGTTTTCTTTACAATTTCCGGAGATCTTGATGCGGTAACAATCACTTCATCAAGCCTGTTCTGTTCTAATGAATCTTTTTTCTGGGCAGCCACTTGAGAAAATGCCACAAGGCTTCCGATTAAGAAAATAGATTTATTCATACTTAAGTGTTATTTAGAATAATTAAAAACAAAAGTACGATTTTTGACAGCCTTTGAAATTTGGGTGTTTTAACAACCTTTCGTTTGGTATAGTTTTAAATTAATTCACTAATCACATTTAAATAAAATAATCCATCCATATTACTATTACAGTTTATTTTATAAACACCAGCTGATAATCGTCATGTATAAAAACTGCTTTTATAATTTTTTTCTGTCGTAATGAAAAAACCTTTGAAATAATTCAAAGGTTTTATTTATCTCTGTTTTTAAGAATTTCTTCAATTTCTTCCAGTGAAAATCCTTTGGCTTTCAACAAAATCAGGAAATGGTACAACAGATCTGCGGCTTCATTTTTAAAGAGTTCTTCGTTATTATCTTTTGCCTCAATAACAAGTTCTACAGCTTCTTCTCCTACTTTTTGAGCCATTTTATTAATTCCTCTCAGGTAGAGAGAATAAGTATAGGAACCTTCAGCTTTAGTATCTATTCGTTGTGATATTTTATCTTCCAGTTCATACAGAAATCCTTTGGCATCCTTTTCTCCGAAACAACTGAAACTTCCTGTGTGGCAAACCACATTCTTTGGAACGGCTTTAATTAAAATGGTATCCTGATCACAGTCAATGTCAATACTTTTTACCGTTAAAAAATTACCCGACTCCTCACCTTTTGTCCAGAGCCTGTTTTTGGAACGGCTGAAAAAGGTAACAATTCCTTCTTCTTTTGTTTTTTCAAAAGCTTCTTCATTCATGTAGCCCAGCATCAAAACCTGCAATGTTCTGCTGTCCTGAATGATTACCGGAACAAGCCCATTATCTTTATTAAAATCTATTTTCATCGTACTTCTATTTTTTGAGTTTTTAACTGTTGTTTTAAATCCTGAATACCTATTTCATTAAAATGGAAAATGCTGGCTGCCAACCCTCCTGTAGCTTTGGTTTCATTAAATACTTTAACAAAGTCATCTACCTTACCAGCACCTCCGGAAGCAATCAAGGGAATACTGATATTATCCGAAACAAGCTTCGTAATCCGAAGGTCAAAACCATTTTTTGTGCCATCACCATCCATTGAGGTCAGCAGAATTTCGCCTGCTCCAAGAGATTCAGCTTGTTTTGCCCATTCTACCGTAGAAAGTTCGGTGGCTTCTCTTCCTCCTTTGACGTGAACCAGATCTTTATCACCCACTTGTCTTGTATCAATAGCCACCACAACGCATTGGCTTCCAAATTCTTTGGCTAAATCAGAAATAAGTGCCGGATTTTTTACCGCCGAGGAATTGATACTGATCTTGTCTGCACCTGCTTCCAAAAGCTTTCTAACATCTTCCACAGACGAAATTCCACCTCCCACTGTAAAAGGGATGCTGAGCTCTTTGGCAATCTCTTTTACCAATTCTACAAAGGTTTTTCTGTTTTCAATAGTTGCCGTAATATCAAGAAAAACAAGTTCATCTGCTCCTTCCTGTTCATATTTTTTGGCAAGCTCTACGGGATCTCCTGCATTTTTAAGGTCTTCAAAATTGATTCCTTTCACCGTAGCTCCATCTTTAATATCCAGACATGGAATAATTCTTTTTTTAAGCATTTTCAATAAAATTTTGAAGTTGTTGTAAGCTTATTTTTCCTTCGTAAATTGCTTTTCCGATGATTGTCCCCGCACATCCTATATCTTTCATTTTATACACATCAGCAATCCCGGAAATCCCTCCGCTTGCCACCAGCTGAACGGATGTTTTATATAAGATTTCAATATAAAGCCCTGTTGACGGACCTTCCAGCATTCCGTCTTTTGCAATATCAGTACAAATGGTGTTTTGTATTCCTTTTTCCTGATACTGAAGGATGAAATCAATGATGTCATTGTCACTTTCTTCAAGCCAACCGGAAGTTTTAATCTTTCTGTTGTCACAATCAGCCCCGAGAATAATTTTCTCAGCACCATATTTTTGGATCATTTCGTAGCAAAATTCAGGATTTTGTACTGCAATACTTCCTAAAGTAATCTGTTTTGCACCAGAATTAAAAGCGGTTTCAATATCTTCCTGAGTTTTTAAGCCTCCTCCAAAGTCGATATGCAGCGAAGTAGAATGAGCAATATTTTCCAAAACCTTCTGATTGACAATGTGCTTTGATTTTGCCCCATCAAGATCTACCAGGTGAAGAAACTGAATGCCGAAACTCTCAAATTCTTTTGCCACTTCTACAGGATCTTCATTATATATTTTTTTTGTGCTGTAATCTCCTTTTGACAGACGGACACATTTACCGTCAATAATATCAATAGCCGGAATTATTTTCATCATTATAAATTTATAAAGTTCTTAACGATCTGATTACCTACCATTCCTGATTTTTCAGGGTGAAACTGTACTGCATAAAAATTGTCTTTCTGCAATGAGGCGCTAAACGGCAGGATATAATCACAAACAGAAGTTGTAAAGTCTGAAAGCTCACAATAATAGCTGTGAACGAAATAAACATCACTGCTCTTTTCAATTCCTGAAAACAGTGATGAAGTCTGCCCTGAAAGCGTATTCCATCCCATATGCGGAACAATACCCTTTGCTGGAAATTTTCTGACATTGATATCAAAAATCCCCATTCCTTCAGTATTTCCTTCTTCATTTTCCTTACACATCAGCTGCATACCCAGACATATTCCCAGAACCGGCTGTTTAAGACTTGGAATTAGAAGGTCAAGCTCTCTTTCCTTCAGCAGTTTCATAGTGGATGAAGCTTCTCCCACCCCTGGAAAGATCACTTTGTCAGCTTTTAAGATCTGCCCGGGATCATCGGTGATTATAGAATCTACATTCAGTCTGTTGAGAGCGTTCTGAACAGAGTTTACATTTCCTCCGTTATATTTTATTATGGCAATCATATTTATAAACTTCCTTTTGTAGAAGGTAAACTGTAATTACTATCTGATTGGTTCACTGCCATTTTAACGGCTTTTGCAAAAGCTTTAAAGATGGATTCGATTTTGTGGTGTTCATTATCACCTTCTGCTTTGATATTCAGATTGGATTTTGAGGAATCTGTAAACGATTTAAAGAAGTGAAAAAACATTTCCGTAGGTACATCTCCTATTTTTTCTCTTTTAAACGGAGCATCCCAAACCAGCCAAGGTCTGCCGCCGAAATCAATAGCCACCTGAGAAAGGCAGTCATCCATCGGAAGCAGGAAACCATATCTTTCAATTCCTTTTTTCTTTCCTAAGGCTTGTAAAATAGCTTCCCCCAGTACAATTCCTGTATCTTCAATGGTATGGTGCTCATCTACAGCAAGATCACCTTTTACTTTGATGGTTAAATCCATATTTCCGTGTCTCGCAATCTGATCCAGCATGTGGTCAAAAAAGTGAAGTCCTGTTGAAATATCTGCCTTTCCGTTTCCATCAAGATTGACTTCAATTTCGATATCTGTTTCATTGGTTTTACGGGAGACTTTAGCCTTTCTCATTCCGGATTTTAAGAACTTATAAATATCTGACCATTTTGTTGTAGATAGCTCAGCTTCACTATTTAAGTTTTGATTAAGATAAATTGCTTTAGATTTCAGATTTTTAGCGAGTTGAACATCTGTACTTCGATCACCAATTACATAGGAATTTTCAAGGTCATAATTGCCATAGATATATTTGCCTAACATTCCGATTCCTGGTTTTCTGGTAGGAAGATTTTCGGATTCAAAGCTTTTATCAATTAAAATATCACTAAAAATGATCCCTTCATTTTCAAATGCCTGGAGCATTTTTTCATGAGGTTTTATGAAATCTTCTTCAGGAAAACTATCCGTTCCCAGCCCATCCTGATTAGTTACCATTACCAGTTCGTAATCCAATTCATTGACAATTTTTGCAAGATTTTGAAAAACACCCGGATAAAACTCAAGCTTTTCCAGAGAATCTACCTGAAAATCTGTAGGCGGTTCAATAATCAGGGTTCCATCGCGGTCTATAAAGAGTACTTTTTTCATATGTTTTTATTTTTTTAACCATTAAGATAAAACTTAACTTTTCTTTATCTTCTTTTTTCTTAACGGTTTATATTTATATTCCTTTTAAAAGGTTAATTAGTTTCTCATTTTCTGCACGGTTTCCTACATTAATTCTGATACATCCGGGAATAGCCGGATCTCTTCTGCTGGTTAAAATTTCCTGTTCCAACATTCTTGTATATACTGAATCAATATTTTTCATTCTGATCAAAAAGAAATTGGCATCTGTGGAAAATACTTTTGCAATACATACAATACCTTCAAACTGCTGTTTCAGCCATGTTCTCTCTTCCAGAATACGGTTTACGTTTTCCTGAAGCCTGTTTTCTTCATCTAACGTCTTTAAAATAAGTTCCTGACTCAAAACATTCACATTATATGGTGCTTTTACCGTATTGATCAGGCTGATAATCTCTTCAGACGCATAAGCCATACCTACCCTTGCTCCGGCAATTCCCCATGCTTTAGAAAAAGTTTGCAATACAATCAAATTAGAATATTTTTCCAAAAGCTCCAGACTTGATTTTTTCCCGGAAAATTCAATATAAGCTTCATCTACCACTACAATTCCGTTGAAATTCTGAAGGTAAAATTCAATATCATCCACACTGTTTCCCGTAGGATTATTGGGTGAACATAAAAAGAAAATCTTCAGTGAAGGATCTTCGGCCGTCTTTAAGAAATTATCTTTTACGATTTCAAAGTTTTCATCCAGATTCAGCTTTGAAACTTTATTCTCGTTGATGGCTGCATAGAAACCATACATCGCAAATGATGGATTCATCATCAGAATAGCATCTTTTTTAGGCTCACAGAAAATTTTAATGATAAGGTCTATCAGCTCGTCGCTTCCGTTTCCTATGGCAATCTTTGAGGGTGAAACATTTTTGATCCCCGCAAGCTTGCTTTTAAGCCTTTTCTGGGTAGAATCTGGATAGCGGTTGCATTCCCCGAATGGACTTTCATTGGCATCCAGCATAACGGGAGCATTAAATTCATTGTGATCCCTGAAACTGATGTAGGGCCGTAATTGTAATATATTTTCTCTTACGAGTGTTTTGATACTGTTATTTTTCATTGTATTGATTTTCTTAAATTTTGCGTCTTTGCGTTTTCCAACATTCTTACTTTAGTCTTATCGACACTGCATTTTTGTGAGCAAACAATCCTTCCGCTTCTGCCATGAGTTCTATTGTTTTTCCTAAATTCTGAAGTCCTTCTTTTGAAAGGTGCTGGAATGTTATTTTTTTCACAAAGCTATCTAGTGATACTCCACTGTAATTTTTCGCATAAGCATTCGTAGGAAGTGTGTGATTCGTCCCGCTGGCATAATCTCCTGCACTTTCACAGGAATAGTTTCCAAGGAAAACGGAACCTGCATTCTGAACCTCCGGAATATATTTTTCAAAATCATTAATTGCCAGAATAAGGTGTTCCGGAGCATAAAGATTACTGAATGCAAGGGCTTCTTCCAGAGAATTCACTAAAATAAAAGAGCTGTTTTCCAAAGCCTGCCCAGCAAATTCATTTCTTGGTAAGTATTTGATTTGCTTATCAACAGCCTCTATTGTCTCTTCAAATACTTTAAGGTCTGTCGTAATAAAAACAACCTGACTGTCACTTCCGTGTTCTGCCTGTGAAAGAAGATCTGCAGCACAGAATTCCGGAACGGCTTGTTCATCGGCTATAACAAGCACTTCACTTGGCCCGGCAGGCATGTCAATAGCTACTCCATAACGCTGCGCATATTCTTTTGCTGCTACGACAAACTGGTTTCCAGGACCGAAAATTTTATTAACTGCAGGAATGCTTTCTGTTCCGAAAGTCATAGCAGCAACAGCCTGTGCTCCACCTGTTTTAAAGATTTCCGAAACGCCACAAAGTTTTGCTGCATAAAGAATTGCAGGATTAATATTTCCATTTTTGTCCGGTGGTGTGCAAAGAACTATTTCTTTACATCCGGCCAGATTTGCAGGAACCGCCAGCATCAGCACTGTAGAAAATAAAGGAGCTGTTCCTCCCGGAATATAAATCCCGACTCTTTCTACAGCACGGTTTTCACGCCAGCAAACAACCCCTTTTGTGGTTTCAATCTTCTGAATCTCCGTCTTTTGAGAGGCGTGAAATATTGATATATTTTCTTTTGCCTGTTGAATAGCTTCTTTTAATTCATCGTTGATCTGTTTTTCAGCCTCCTGAATTTCAGTATCAGAAACTTTTATGTTCTCGGTTTCTGCTTTATCAAACTTTTTGTTGAATTCTATTAAAGCTTGATCTCCATTTTTTTCAACTTCAGCAAATATTTCTGTAATCAGACCTGAAATTTCTTTCTGCTCCAAAACCGGGCGTTTAACCAAGTCTTTCCAAGTGTCTTTTGTGGGATATCTGTATATTTTCATTGTACTTTCTTAATTTTTTTGAACCATTAAGATTCTTTTTAAGTTGTTAAGTTTTATTAAGATCATAGCTGAAGCTATTTTATTCAGCTACTTGAGACCTTAATAATTCATTTTTTATAAACGCAAAGGCGCAAGTTTTTTTAATCTTTACTTTTTTAAGGTGCAAGAAAATCCTAAGATTTTCAGCAAGTGCGTTAGTATAGTTTTGTGATTTAAAATGGCATTCAATTTTATCGCAGATAAAATCTTTGCGCCTTAAAGCAGTATCAAATTCATTTTTATTGCGCCTTTGCGTTAACCAACATTCGCTATTATTATTTTTCTAAATAACCATTTTATCAATTGGAATGATTAAAATATCCTGAGCGCCATTTTCTTTGAGTTCGTCAATGACATCCCAGAAACGTTCTTCATCAATAACAGAATGAATACTGCTCCAGCCTTCTTCTGCTAATGGAATAACTGTTGGGCTCTTCAGTACAGGAAGAACCCCGGCTACTTTCTGGATTTTTTCGTTGGGAACATTCATCAGAATGTATTTTGAATTTTTTGCTTTTAAAACAGACTTGATTCTAAATACAAATTTTTCAAGAATGGCTTCTTTTTCAGCCGATAATTGAGGCGTTTGAGCCAAAACAGCTTCCGATTTCAGTAAAGTGACTGTTTCTCTTAATCCATTTTTGAATAAAGTACTTCCAGAACTGACAATATCGCATATTCCATCTGCAAGACCAATATTTGGAGCGATTTCTACAGAACCGGAAATCACGTGAATGTCTGAAAGAATTCCTTCTTTTTCTAAAAATTTTTTAAGGGTATTTGGGTAAGAAGTGGCAATCTTTTTGCCCTGGAAATAAGAAATTTCATCGGTCTCTACTTCTTTGGGAACAGCCAGTGAAACACGGCATTTTGAAAATCCAAGCTTTTGAACAGTCTTAATGTTTTTAGCTTTTTCAATCAGAAGATTTTCGCCAACAATAGCTACATCCACCACTCCGTCTTCCAGGTATTGAGGGATGTCTGAGTTCCGAAGGTACATGATTTCCATCGGAAAGTTATCTACTGAAACTTTGAGTTGGTCTTTACCGTTGTTGACAAAGATTCCGCAGTCTTTGAGAAGCTGAAGGGATTCTTCGTAAAGCCGGCCGCTTTTTTGGATCGCAATTTTTAATTTACTCATTTTGCCTTTTTTTGGGTCCGAGCAAATAAAAACTGATCTATTGAAATTTCTGAGGAGAATTCAGGAAACAAAAAAACCGCCTATTTACTCAGACGGTTTTAATTATTTTTGATTTTAGCACAAACTTATATCAATCAATTCCGCCTAACAGAGATGATGATGATAATGATGTAATGCTAAAAAAATTGGTTTCATTGTATTGAATTATGATGCAAATGTAGGATTTATTTTTAAAATGCAAAGTTTTTTCAAATAATTTTTTGATAGAACTTTATCAATTCCTTTGCAATAGGTTCGTCATTAAACTTCTGAACAAACTCGAAACCCTTTTCCTCACGGCGTTTTCTCTCGGATTCATTTTCCCAGAGAAATTTTAATTTGGACCGGATATCAAGATCATTATCAGGATTTACATATACAGAGTCTTTTCCTCCCGCTTCAGGCAGACAGCTGGTATTGCTGGTAACGACGACAGTTTTGGAGAAAAGAGCCTCAATGACAGGGATTCCAAAGCCTTCAAAGAAGCTCGGATAGACAAAAATATCGGCCAGTTTATAAAGACAAGCCAGCTCATCCATAGAAACACCTTCCAGGAAGAGCACCTGCTTTTCCATTTTGTTTTTTTTCAGGAAACTTTCTATTTTCTGGTAATATTTGGTTTTTCTTCCCACTACAACGAGCGGAATTTCTGTCCCGCTGATTGCCTTTACAACATTCAAAAGATTCTTACGGTCTTCGATGGTACCAACATTCAGTATAAACCTTTCCGGAAGCTTAAATTTCTCTTTTACTGCCTGCATCATTTCCGGAGACTGCTGTTCTTTAAAAGCATGATGACATCCCTGATAAATAACTTCAATTTTATTCTCAGGAACTTTTAAATACTGAATAATATCTCTTTTGGTTTGTTCTGAAATAGCAATAATTTTGTCCGCTGAATCAGCCGCTTTTTTAAATTTCCAGAAATGGATTTTCCTGTCAAAAAAAGAATAATACTGCGGATACCTTACAAAGATCAGATCATGAATGGTAACGACCTTTTTAATAGGTTTTGGATCCCATTTTAAAGGAAGTTCGCCGGATAAGCCATGGAAAATATCGGCTCCTTGTTTTTGAGCATCTTTACCCATTTTCAGCTGACGGGAAAGGCTTCCTTTTGAGGTTTCAATAAAGTGAACATTAGGACGTTCCAGAATATCTTTTCCCCTCTCCGACTTATTTTTGTTGAGTAACAGGTATTCATTGCCCGATTCGTATTCTGAAAGGATTCTTACAAGATCTCTCGAGTAATTTCCCAGACCGGATGTGTTGTGGAAAAACCGTTTTGCATCAAAGGCAATCTTCATCGTTCTATCTGTTTTTGAAATTCCTGGAATGTACCGAATGTATATCCCTTTTCTTTGAGCCAGCCTACAAACGAATCAAATCTTTCCACCATGTCTTTTCCTGAATTTTTTACTGTAAATCCAGGAAGTTTAAAAGCTTCATCTTTGATTTCTGCAAATTCCCACGGATGAAAATAAATGTTCAGATATTTGTCTTTTTTCAAACTGTCCGAAGCCAGCTTTTTATAGAAAAACAAAGGAAAATTGTGAAAGCTTAACCAAAATAAAGGAATTCTGAAATTAGGAGAAACCGAAGCCGGAACCTGAGTTACATTTCCTTCTTTGAAATACGTTCTGGATACTTTTAAATTATTATATCTTCCCGGCAAAAATGTAGGATTGATGGATGAATTGTATGAATATCCTGCTCTTTCCACTTCTTTTTCGTCTACAGGCATCATTCTTGGCATTCTTAATCCGGTAACCTTTGTAGAAAATAATTCTTCCAGTTTTTCTCTTGATTCCTTCAGGTGTTTGTCTTCAAATTCTGAATGAAACCAAGTGTGAGAAGCCAGTTCGTGACCTTCATTTAACAACCTTTCGATAAGATGTCTGCTGTTTTCTGCAAAAACTACTGTGGAAAAAAAAGTAGCTTTAGCATTATGTTTTTTAAGGATATCGAGAATTCTCTCTAATCCTGTCTGTGAAATTGAAATCTGCTTTTCAAAGGGAATTTCACCCTTATATTCTAATGGCATATCAAATTCTTCAATATCAAAACTCAATAAAACCATTCTAAAAATTTTTGTTTTTAATAATATAATTAGGCCTGTCTTTCACCTGTTTGAATATTTTACCTAAATAAATTCCCATGATTCCGAGGATAATCAGCTGAAGCCCGCCAAAGAAAACAATGGTCATAATCAAGGATGCCCAACCTGAAATCTCAGTTTTGGCAATAAATGAATGAATTACATATGTTCCATATCCGATTACGGAAAGTGCTGAGAATAAAAATCCCAGATAAGCTGCCAAATAAAGAGGTTTTACACTGAAAGCAGTGATTCCCGTAAAGGCAAAAGTAAACATCTTTTTAAGGTTATAACTGCTTTCCCCTGAGAGTCTTTCTGCTGCAGTAAAGTCGATTCCTGTTTGTTTGAAACCCATCCAGCTCGTTAATCCTCTGAGAAACAGGTCGTCTTCATTAAAAGTCCTCATGACTTCAACAGCGCTTGCATCCAACAGTCTGAAATCTGAACCGCCACCTTTCGTTAAATTTACATCTGAAAGGCTTGATAAAAGCTTGTAAAATAAGTCTGATGTTTTCCTTTTAAAAAAAGAAATTTCCTTGGGATAGGTTCTATAGGTAAAAACCACGTCATTGCCTTCTTCCCATTTCTGAATCATTTCCGGAATAAGCTCCGGCGGGTGCTGAAGGTCTCCGTCCATAGAAATGACTGCATTTCCATGGGCATTGTCCATTCCTGCTTTTACTGCAGGCTGATGTCCAAAATTGCGGGAAAATTCGATGAATTTCACTTCATCATATTGATTGGAAAGCTGTTCTAATTTTTGTTGCGTATTGTCTCGGCTGCCATCATTCACAAATATGATTTCAAAATCATAATTATTCAGGCCATCAAAAACTTCTTTAATTTTCTGATGGATCATAGCAACGTTTCCTTCTTCGTTATAGGCGGGAATTACAATTGAAATTTTCTTCATATTTATTAATTCAGGCTATAATTTTTCTCAAAATCTTTAGTCAGAAGTTCATAAGTTACTCTCAACCAAATGACAATACAAGGTACTGCTTTTAATGAATATTTAATGATATAATTCTCTTTTACAAATTTCGGGAACAGATCCGAAGTGGAGAAACATGTGAAAATAATGACAAAAACCAGCAATCCTATGATCAATGGTGTTCTTTCTTTCTGAAGGAAAAACCAAATCAACACTCCTACCACCGCAATAATGTATGTTGGAGATTCTGAACTGGAGCTGAACAATACTAAAAACAGCAATGTTGAAGCCAAAATCATCAGTTGAAATGCATAATGTTTATACTGCTTAATTCTGATATAAGGTAAAGCAAAAAGCGGCAATCCACCTGCTAAAAACACAAGGTTAGAAATAGATGCATCTCCTAAAACTCTTCTTACAAAGCCCATCAGCGAGATATCCTGCATATTTCCTAACACCTGGTTTTCATTATTCTTTTCTACAATAGACTGAAACCAATCCGTGTAACACTGAATCACAAACTGCGGACTTGAATATGCCATTGGAAGTACGAAAAATAATACAGCAATGGCAGCTCCTGAAAGAATAAATTTAGTCTTATTTTTAATGAAGAAAAACTGTGTCAATCCTACAATACCGTAGATTTTCACGAATATTCCGATCAAAATAGCTGTTACAGACTTTACTTCTTTTCTTTCGTAAATGTATACTGCTGACAACAGCAAAAGACCTGTCAGCGCTACATTAAACTGCAAACTTAAAGCTGCGGTAATGTATTCCTGAAGACAAAGTAATCCGAAAATCGCTTTTTTGCTGTCTGAAAACGGAAGCTTATAGATTCCGTAGATGAAGATAAAGGTGTTGGCAATATTCCACAGAGAGATTCCCAGCCAATCCGGCATCATAGCGAATGGAGCAATCAACACACTGAAAAATACACCATAATGGTTCAGATCAAAATAAAGATCAGGATAATGGATAAATAAATTTTTCTGATGAATGGTATTAAAGAACACATTTTTAAAAATCAGATAATTATTGATCGCATAATCTCCTCTCAGATATTTGGAAATTGCTGTAACAACTGATATAATAAGATAAACCCCAAATATATATTTAGGGTTTAAAAGTATTTTAAGAAATTTTTCTTTCAAGATCTTAGTATTAGTTTAAAATATTAATCTTAAACAGCTACATTATTGTCTCTCAATGCATCATTCAGAGATGTTTTCTTATCTGTAGATTCCTTTCTCTGACCAATGATCAGTGCACATGGAACCTGGTATTCTCCAGCTGGATACTGTTTTGTATAGCTTCCAGGAATTACTACTGAACGTGCAGGAACTCTTCCTTTGATTTCAATAGGGGTATCTCCGGTAACGTCGATAATTTTTGTAGAAGCTGTTAATACTACGTTGGCACCCAATACTGCTTCTCTTTCTACATGAACTCCTTCTACAACGATACATCTTGAACCAATAAAACAGTCATCTTCAATGATTACCGGAGCAGCCTGTAACGGCTCCAATACTCCACCGATACCTACACCACCACTCAGGTGAACGTTTTTACCGATTTGTGCACAGCTTCCTACTGTTGCCCAAGTATCAACCATTGTTCCAGAGTCTACATAAGCACCAATGTTTACATAAGATGGCATTAAAATAACTCCCGGAGCAATGTAAGCTCCTTCTCTCGCTACTGCATGTGGTACAACTCTCACTCCTTTTTCAGCATAGTTTCTCTTCAAAGGCATTTTATCATGAAATTCAAACGGGCCTACTTCAATAGTTTCCATTTTTTGAATCGGGAAATACATTACTACAGCTTTCTTCACCCATTCATTCACCTGCCATCCGTTTTCTGTAGGTTCCGCAGTACGAAGTTCACCTTTATCCACTAAAGAAATAACTTCTCTGATCGCCTTTTGGCTGTCTTCATTCTGCAATAATTCTCTGTTGTCCCAGATATTTTCAATAGTTTGTTGTAACGACATGTTTCTTATTTAAATTAGTTTGAAAAATTATACTGCCCAAAGATACAAAAAAGTTCAGCAAAACGGTTTTAACATAATGCTTTTAATAAAGTCTCAGCATACGCTTCACCCTCTTTTTGTAGGTCAGATAGATTTGTCCGTGTACTTTTAGGAGAAACTCTTCTTCAAGACGGATCTGAATCTGGATTAAAATAGATCCAATCAGGAGAAAAGAAAAAGCAATTATAGTCGGGAAAACAAGAAAAAATCCGACAAGACTGATGGTCATACCCAAAAATATGGGATTTCTTGAAAGTCTGAATAATCCATGAGTTACCAATTCTGTTTTTGTTTCATTGTCGATCCCGATCCGGCATGAATTTTTCATTTGCAGCTGTGCTATAATTACCCAAATCAAGGCAAAAATCATTAAAGTAATTCCTATGTATTGAAGAAAATTATTTTCCAGAAAATTGATTTTAAAAGCTGTAAAAATATCTTCAGGAAAAAACAGCAAAAGTATTGTATATACAAATAATACCAATAAAACCCATTTAAAATACATTCCCACAAGTGCATATGCTGAACCGTCTTTGGGAAGTACATTAGGATTTTTACCAATTTGTCTGGCAACTTTATAACTAATGCCAATAAAGGAAACGGTAAAGAAAAGTATGAAATATAAAGGGATAAAGAATCTGATGAAATCTGCCATATGATAATAGTTTTGAGCAAATTTGCAGTGTTTCATGATGCAATACTATTGCAATGACTGATTGAAGATAAATTACAATTGGAAATCTGAGAATTCCCCTCCTCCGGAGGGTGGCGAAAATTCAAAGAATTTTTGACGGGGTGGTTTAAGAAGGTTATGATATAAGTTTTGGCTAAAGCCAATTGATTGATTTCCATTTTATTGAACGGGCTAAAGCCCACTCCTATTGAATATCTTATACATTATAATCTCACAGATTTTTAAGTCTCTTTAATCTAAAATGTAAATATATCTCTTGTTATTTATGATATGAACTTCCACATAATTTCCAACCCTTTGATGTGGATTTCATTAGCTTTTTATCTGTTTTAATGAAGGCAAATGTCCTGTTCTCTATCATTTATAAGATATTTTACAGCACTCTTTGAGCATGCAGATAGGCTTTATTCCAGTATTTTTCGTTCAGAGAGGAAATCATCACTCCTTTTGAGGTAGAAGCATGAATGAATTTCACTTCTCCGTCAGGACCAATATCATGAACAATTCCTACGTGAGAGACTCTGCTTCCGCCTGCTGTTGCAAAAAACAACAGATCGCCAGGTTTCACTTCTTTGATATCAATGCTTTTCCCGGCCTCGGCCTGATCAGAAGACCTTCTTGGAAGGTTAAAATCATTTTCTTCGAATACTTTTACCGTAAATCCTGAGCAATCAAATCCTGAAGATGTATTTCCCCCGAATTTATAAGGTGTTCCGATATATTTTTCAGCATCTTTCAGAATATCATTAATAGATCTTGAAACGTTACCGTCAAATTTTGAATCTAATTTTCTTAGATTTTCAGCTTTCGCGACAGTCTTCGTATTTGATTTTTTGTTACGGGATACACTTTTAGAGGATCCGCAGGAAACCACAAAAACAGACGCTGCCAGTACAACAACCATCTGCTTTATTTTTATTTTTTGTTGAAATAATTCCGTTCCCATACTCTTCTGATTTATAATTAATTAACAAAATACATTACAAATATACATTTTATAATTTAATTATAGTATAACTATACTATAACCATATAATAAATATATGTTAAAATTTTGATTTTCATTATTTATTGGTATATTTGAGTTCTATTTTGAAAATATGGCAACCTATGAAAGTGTAATCAAGATCACAGGAGCCGTGGGCGATCTGGTATTTTATAATCTGAACGGAAAAAACGTGGTTCGGAAGAAAAGCGGGTTCAATAAAACGGCTTTTAAAAAGAGTCCTTCCTATGAGAGAGTACGGCATAACAGTTCAGAATTCGGGCACTGCTCAAAGATTGGGAAGGTAATCCGGAAGAGCCTGGATACCTATATCAAACAATCAGGCGATCCCCTCCTCTACCAGAAGTTTGCAAAAGTGATGACAGCCATCAAAGATTTAGATCAGGTTTCCGAAAGAGGAAAACGGACAGTTGAGAATGGTTTAAAGACTGAAGAAGGAAGAAAGCTTCTGAGAGAATTTCAGATGGGTACAATCAATAAGGTTTCGGATTGCATAAGAATTCAGGATCAAGTACTCTGTAAGAATAAAGAGTGTATTTCAGATCAGACAATAATCATTACCATAAAATTAGATTCAGAAAATTACATTACAGAATCTGCAGAAGAAATTGTGGATTGGAACAAGGAACAGAAAAGGTCTTTTAAAAGATATTTTTCCGAAGATGACCTACTGCTCTATTTCGTAGTATTGAAGAATGAGAAGAGTGAAATTACCCTTATGGGATTTGTTTAAATAAAAAAGTCTGCAGTAGATTCTGCAGACTTTCTATTTTATTTCTTTTGTCCTTTCCAGGTTCCTGATTTGGGAGGAGTCGGAAGTGAGTTTGCCCAATTTCCATTTCCATTTTTATCTTTAGGAGATAATGTCCCTTTAAATTCTCCTTTTGAGGGAAGTCCTAACGTTGCTGTAAGGTCTCCTGTTTCACTTAAATTCCCGGAAATATTATAATTTTCATCATTTACATCGGAATGCATTGTTCCTACCACTTTACCACTTTTATCTACCACAAAGTTCCAAACTCCTTTATCATTTCCTTCATAAGAACCAGACCATGTTCCTACATAATCATAAATGGTATCATCATCAGAGCTGCAGCCGATAAATAAAAATGCCGTAAGTAAAAGTAAAAAAAGTTTCTTCATAGTTTCAGTAGTTTTATAACCTAAAATCCTGTTATTCTCTAGAGAGTTCCTCTTAAAAGTTCCGTTACAGAGAATAGTGTTTAATATTTATTATTTTTTTGTTCCGTGCAAATCTACTAATTTTTTCTTCAAATTATCTGAATTTTAATTAGTGCCCAATATGTTTATTAAAAAACAACATATTTTGGCTAAAATACAAATATTTTTCAAACAAATACAAGGTGTTTAAATTTTGAGTTATTTTAAAAATAAACTTAAAAACTGATATTATTATATTCAATATTTGTTTACAATTACTTTATATTAGATTTTAGGCGTTTTTTCTTCCTGTTTTGGAGATATTTCTTACCTTAGTGAAAAATTTAACCTTTTCAAAAAATAACATGAAAACAAAAACATTCTTTTTGGCAGCACTTGCTATTGGTGGAAGTATTACAGCACAGGTTGGGATTAACACGGCTACACCCACTCAAACTTTAGACGTTAATGGGCTGGTAAGAGTAAGAGGACTTTCAAATGCTGAAAAAAAAATTGTTGCAGCTGATGCAGACGGAGTTTTAACCCTGATTTCCCCTGAAGAGATTTTTGCTCCCAAAGCTTTATTAAACACCTCTATGTCTTCTACTGATCAAAGACTAACTATTTATGAAGGAAAATGCTTTCAGCCTATTGATAATGCTTCTTCATGTACCGTTTCTATTAATCACTATACTTCCTGTGCAGGGTTCAGTAACCCAGTAGATACTCAAATTGTAGTAGGACAAGGAATTAATACAGGTAACGGACAGTTTTTAGGAACCTGGACAGCCCGATATATTGATAACAAAGGATTTGCCGGTACAGCTCCTGTTGCCAATCAAACAGCTCCTGATTATCCAAGGATTTCTTATCCAAGCGCCAATACCGTTAACTATTTAGGAAGTGGAAACTTTGCAGGCCAGTGTAATACAGATATTGTAACCACCATTAACCAGACCACCGGAGATATAAAAGTAGAGTCTGTGAAGCGAAGCATGTACGCACACCTTGTGTACCTTATTAATATTGCGCGCTCCAGATCTTTATAATACTCGATATTTGATTTCAAAAAAGACAGCCACAATATAAATTGTGGTTGTTTTTGTTTTTACTCAATAAAATCCTCTTTTTCAAAGATCTTTTCATTTATTTTTTATTAGCAACGCATTCACATGAACATTCATGAAATCCAATTTTACATTGAACAACTGGAGTTGCTCCACCCTTTACTGATTTCAGCTGCTGTCTTGAAATTTTCTTGAAATTTTTCATGGTTTTAAGTAGTTTAATTCGTAGTTAATATAACAATATTCTCCATATAACAGGGTAAAATGATCCTTAGGAAGATTTTACTAAAACATTTTGGAATAGATCCAAAATGTTTTTCTGTTTAGCTATATTTGGTTTAAATATTAAAAATGAAAATAGTTTTTGTGTCAGATGATTTAAAGGAAATCGATATTAGCATTCCAGCAGTTGATTTTGAAACCGTCCCGATTGTTGGTGACTGGGTAAATATAGAATCATATGTAGATGAAACACAATGGCAGGAAATTGAAAAGTATTTGTATTCTATCAATAAACTTGCTTTTGGTTTAATCAATGGCCGAACCTGGACAAGAGAAGGTAATGAAAACATACTTTATGTTCATTTAGTATTCAGTTCTCTTGATGAATAAAGAGTCCGGAAAATCAGTTATTATTTTTTAAAAAGAATGTCTTGCAGATTTCTTTGTTTTCATAATCAATACTGAAAAAGAGGCCAACAAAAATAATACTCCCGCTATCATAATAGCTGCTGAAGGGTTACTGCCTAAAATATATTTGTAAAAAGGTCCAAAAGTTAAGGTCTGTATCAGCATGGGAATCACAATCATCATATTAATCACTCCCATATAAATACCTCTTTTATTGGCAGGAATTGATGGAGATACCATAGAATAAGGAAGTCCCATCATAGCTGCCCATCCAATACCAAAGAGAACCATAGGCAATAATATCAAATATTCATTTGTAATGAATGGCAACACCAGCAATGAAATTCCTGTGCCCACCAGACAGAAAGCATAAACATTTTTAGCAGAATATCTGAGGGCAAACGGTATCAGAAGAAGCGCTGAGATTAATGTAATAAAATTATAAAATCCATTCATGAGACCTGTCTGTCCAACTGCTTTTTCAACCAGATTAAGTACATCTTTTGCCCATAACAGATCATGCTGAGATACAGCAAGTCCATTTTTTGAAAGCTCAACCAGTAAATTTGCATTTTCTTCATCCGTTTCCGAAACATGATAGAGCGTCTGCTTGATCATCGGAGTAACAAATTGCCAGTAACAAAAAAGTGCGTACCATTGAAATAAATAAACCAGTGCCAGCTGCAAAAGTATTTTTGGCATATTAACAATAGCTTTAAAAATATCTATAAATGGTGTAAAAAGTGTATCATTTTCTTTTTCAGCTTTCAGTTGAATAAGTTCTTCGTCTGTAGGAGGAATTTCCGGTGTTTTGTACACAGACCACAAAACAGAGACAATGGAACAGAAAGAACCCAAAAAAAACGAATAATACACCCATGCAGGAATCCCCCCTGTTTCCGTGTTTCCTCCAAAATATTTCTGAAAAATAAAAAGAGAAAGGTTGGCCAGTGTAATTCCGCCCCCTACAAAGAGGCTCTGCATCTGGAAGCCAAAAGTCTGCTGTTCTTCCGGGAGTTTATCCCCGATAAAAGCTCTGTAAGGCTCCATAGCTGTATTATTGGCAGCATCCAAAACCCAAAGAAGTCCAACTGCCATCCAGATTGAAGAGCTGAACGGAAAAATAAATAATGCAAGACTGCACAATACAGCCCCCATCAGAAAAAAAGGTTTCCGGCGTCCCCATTTTATACTCCAGGTTTTATCACTTATTGCTCCTATCAGCGGCTGGATAAGCAATCCCGTAACAGGACCTGCCAGATTAAGAATAGGAAGCTGATCTGCATGCGCTCCTAAAAAAGAATATAACGGATTCACAGCAGTCTGCTGCAGCCCAAAGCTATACTGAATGCCGAAAAACCCCACATTCATATTCCATATCTGCCAGAAACTCAGTCTTGGTATTATTTTCTTATTCATAGCTTAGACTCTATAATATGATATTCTTTATCCAGTAACAGATCTGCTTTTTCTTTGAACTGACGAATAATTTTATGTTCAATCTCTAATACTTTTTCGACAAAATCACTTTGTTCATCACGGTTTCTTTTCATTCGATTTTCATAAGTATCTTTATAAGTGCGGTCAATAAAAATACTTACATCAAAATCATCAATATCCAACACGTAAGTTCCTTCAATAATAAGAACCTGAATATCTTCTATATTAAGAATTTCCTCTGAAACAGAATTTTCAGCATAATGAATCAGAGGTTTTGTAATGAAAGATTCATTTTCTTTAAAATTCTTTATTGTTTCCTGAATTTTATCCAGATATACTTCATGCAACCCGACATTATTCAGGCTTTTTTGTCTGTTCTCATGATTACTTTTGGGAGGAAGCTTAAAATAATCATCCATTTGTATCACCAGACCTGTTATCCCTTTTTCCTCTAAAATTTTTCTTAAAGCAAAGGCTGTGACTGATTTTCCACTGCCACTTTCCCCACCAATTCCAACAATCCATTTTTGAGACACCTGAAAGGTTTTCTTTATTTTTTCATAAATATTTTCAGCCGTATCCAAATGCTTTTGCTCCAAATTTATGACATCTCCAATCATCTTATAATCCGTTTTTTAAATATATAAATTGTATTGATATTGATCTTTACACTAGATCTTCATTAGAAGATAACCGCAGGCTGAAAAGCAAAGAAATTCAGTTCCTGCAGGTAGTAGCTGGTCTGTAGAATAGTATTCTCTGAAATCTGCCCCTTTCTCTTTGAGGAGTTTTTCGTATTGGTTTAGAATTTCTAAGGGTATTTTATCATATCCTCTTTTTTTCAGTCCCAGACAAAGCCAGCCAAGGTATATGGGCCATGATCCGCCGTTATGAAAATGATAAGGCTGATTTTTAAATTGATAGCTGTAATTGTTTTCCAATAAATTCCAGTCGGTATCTTCAGGGAAAATAATAGGATAAAATACGGGCAGCATCCAATGCCCAAACTCAAGTTTTAATTTTTCCAAAAAAAGAGTGAAGGCATCTAAATTTAGGTTCAACCCTAAAAAAACAGCCAAAGCGTTTCCTGCCAGATCGAATCTTTCATCATATCCATTTGCATTCAGGGACGCCCATAAATAAGGTGTTTTATTGGCTTTCTGATAAGCCGTCTCATGATATCGTTCTGCATGAATACCGTTCTTTCTGAAATTGTTTTCTATCAGCTCTTTTGTTGTTTCAGCGAGAGATTGCAGGTGTGCATCTTCATATACTTTTGCTGCACTTTTGAATGCCCAGTAGCGGATTACATTATCATATAAAACATAACCTGATGTGACATATTCATCTGCCCAGTTTCCTCCCAGCGGGCTGTAGAGTAAACCTCTTTGGTTGAATTCCCAGGTCTTCAAACAAGAAAATGCTTTATTTATTTTTTCTTTTAAAGCTTTTTTTAAATCTTCATCTTCGGTATACAAGATATATTCACAGGCTCCGATAATCCACCAAACCGTCGCATCTGTTCGCCCTACAAGTGTTCCGTAACTGGCTTTTTCACCATCAACATTCGAAGGAATCTGTCCATTTTCAGCCTGATGCTTTACAAGTGTTTTTATTGATTTCTCCAAACCATCTATAATTGACTGGTTTTTAATTAAAATCCCGGTAATTCCTGTCATCATAGAATCTCTGGACCATACTCTGGCGTAATTATCCTTTCTTTTACAAGAGGCAAGAATCCCCTCCTCTGAAATGGACTGTTCTATAGCTTGTAAAGCTTTTTGTGTAAACATATTATGAATAAGTTGTTTTTAATTAGCGTAATGATTATCAAATTAGAAATCAAATTTCACACTTGCCCCTATTGTTCTTCCCGGCAGTGTTCTCGCTCTGACAATTCCGTTGGTTCCCTGTAATGATCCTTCTTCAGCTTCGGTAATAGCAAGCGCGTTAAACACATTATTAGCATTCAGATTCAGTGTCAGATTATGTAACAATCTGTATGAAATGTATGGATTTATGATGATATAACCCGGCATAATCAATTTATTGCTATCCTGAGTAAATGCTTTTGTAGATCCTACAGCAAAGAAACCAAAGCTCAGTTTTTCTATATTGACATTAGGATTAAATGAATACATCAGCTTGGGTGTTCTTCTCGGCATATTACCGATTATTGCCGGATCGATTGCATTTTTAATTTCGGCATGAGTATAAGTAAGACCTGCTTTGATATCGAAATATTTATTGATCTTATAAAATCCATCAAACTCAATTCCCCAGGACTGGTATTTGTTTTCTGTTCTCAGCTGTGTGGTTGCTTCATAATTAGCCTCAATCGTTTTTGCATAAAAGAAAGTAGTATTCAGAAAATAATTAGCTCCTCTTAATTTATAACCGGCTTCAATCTGATTGAGTTTATTCACTTTTACAGCATCTAAAGCAGGATCATCATTATTAGTATAATTGTATCCTGCAAAAAGAATTCTGTCGGCAGAAGCACTTCCTCCCTGACTTACTCTGGCAAAAACTGCATGATGAGAATTTAGGGCATAATTGGCTCCAAATGAATATCCGAAAATAGTATATTTATAATCAACAGGAACCGTTCCGTCTACCACAGCCACTGAAAGTTCAGGAGTTTCAATAATTCCGTTTTGATTCACATCAATGATACGTGTTGTATTTTTTGTTCCGGAAAAACTTCCTGATACATTTCCAAAATCGTATCGTACTCCAAGATCAAAGGTCAAGTTCGCGATGGGATTAATTTCCACTTGAGCATGAGGGGCAATCACAGAATACTTTGTGTCGTAATTTCTATTCACTCCTCCCCAATCCGGAACTCCATAGTGAAGCAGGCCGTTATCTGTAATTTTCGTTCCTGTATTGCTGATAATATCTACTAATCTTGCATTATTATCGGAAACTTCCATCAGATAGGTATTCCAGTTCCAGGACAGATTGATGTTTTGTCTGCTGTTATACACTCCGGCATTGAGTTTTACCTTATTCCATTTCTTACTGATGTTCAAATCGCTGAAAAAGTTATTCAGATTATTCAGTTTGGTATTGAATAAAACTGTTTTCATATATTTTCTATCGTTATCTACGGCGGTGCTGGTTCCTGCATAGACTGCACTTCCATATCCGGCAACAGATTCCAGAATTTCGGATTTGCTTCCAACTGCAGCCGGGAAAGGTGCTAAAAACTGTCCGTCATTTGCTGCATATCTTGCCTTAGCATCTAATTTCCATCCGGCACCCAGATCATAATTAAATTCCAAACCTACTGTCTTGGATACGGAGTGCATTCCATCACGGATATCACTTTTAAGAATCTGCCCATTCCCTCCAAAAGTAAGATCATTTTTAAAATGAGAAGACTGAAGAGCCCCTGTTAATATATTATAATTGCTCAGAGAGCTGTAATCAGGATTAGAATCTGAACCTGAAACCACAATCGGCATTGGCATATAGGCTGCAGTTCTGTCATCAAGATATTTACCATAAACTCGGATACTCCCTTTTTCAAATTTCTTTAGTAAAGACAAACGAAACTGTCCTCCGTTATTAGAAGTATATCCTGTTTTTCTGGGACCGTCTCCACCTCTGTAAAATCCGCCTACTCCGATATAAAAGTCTTTTCCCAGAGGAGTCCCGTAGTCTATATCTGTTCTGAAGTTGTTATAATTCAAACCTACCTGCTGGGTGATGCTTCCTCCCTTCTTTTCTCCCGTTTTGGTAATAAAATTGATAATCCCTGCCGGTGAATTTGATGCAAAAACTGATGCAGAACCTCCTCTCAATGCTTCAACCCTGGATACAAAAGAATCAAATCTTGTAAACTGGTCCTGCGTTCCAAAAGCAATATCTCCAAACTGCATTACCGGAAGACCATCCTCCTGAATCAGAAGATATCTTGATCCTCCTGCAGATACAGGAACTCCTCTTACCGTAATATTCGAGTTTCCTTCACCTCCTGAAGATTCACTGCGGATTCCCGGGATCGTTCTAAAAATTTCAGCTGTAGTTCTTGGTGCTGAATTGATAATATCAGCTTGTTTTAACGTTGAAATTGAAGTACTTGTCTTAATGGAAGATTTAGGATTGGAATTACCTGTAATAACAACTTCATCTATGATCTTATTTCTGGCTGATATCGTATCATGAACGGTATCCTGAGAGAACATAAAAGCAGCTGTATTAATGGTTCCTAAGATCAGTAATTTCTTTATCACTTGTGCTTCCATAGTATTTTCTAATTTTTTTGTTATGTCTCAAAAGTATTTTTTTTAGTGTTTCGAAAAGGGATTTTGAACAGGGTATGAACGCAGTGTTAATTTCAAACGGTTGCGCAAACGGTTGCGGTTGATAAGTTTTTTATGAATTAACTTTTAATTAACAAATAATCGTTATTTATTTAACAAATATTAACAAAATGTTTTAGTACAATTATTCTTAATTTCTCCCAATAATTGACACGAACTTCTTAAAATGAAAAGAACTACCATAAAAGATCTTGCGAAGATGCTCAACATTAGTACTTCCACAGTTTCCAGAGCATTAAAGGATCATCCTGATATAAGCAGTTCTGTTAAGCTCAAAGTGAAGGAAGCTGCCGAAGCGTTTAATTACGTTCCGAATGATTTTGCCATCAGTTTCAGAAAAAATTCTTCTAAGGTGATTGGTCTTATTGTTCCCGAAATTTCCATATTCTTTTTACCATCGATCATTAATGGTATTTCATCAGTTCTTAATAAAGAAGGATATCGCTTTTTCATATTATCATCCGATGATTCTTATGAGACAGAAAAAGAACATATAGAAACCTGCATCAATTCCAGGGTGGATGGCATTCTGATTTCATTAACAAAGGAGACAAAAGATGGTGAGCATTTGAAAAAATTGAAGGAAATGGAAATTCCGGTTATTATTTTTGACAAAACTGTTCCTCAGCAGAGTTTCGAATCTGTAATTTTTGATAATATAAAAACAGCCGAACTGTGTGCCGAAAAGTTAATTAATCAGGGATGCAAAAATATACTGGCTATTTTTGGTGATGAAAATCTTGAAATTACTCAAAGCAGGCTCAGATCCTTTGAAAACAAAATCAGCCAATCTTCTGACATCCGATTGGAAATCATATTCTGTAAATCTGCTGATATTGTAAAACAGAAACTGGATATTTTGTTGGATGATCCTTCATTTGATGGTTTTTTTGCAATGAGCGACGAAACATTAATGGGTCTTCACAGCTCACTGATCAAAAGGAACCTTAATAATACGAATAAAAAGGTGGTTGCTATAAGTGAGGGAACTCTTCCGAAATATCTGGATGAAACGTATGAATATCAAATCAATGATGGATACGAAATGGGAACATTTGCTGCAAAAAAGTTGATGGAAACCATCAAAAAAGCAACTCCCGATCGCTCAGCAAAATCTGATAATTGTTATTATTTATAAATTTCAGGCTTAATAATGGCTCTGCCTGCATTTTATCTGGAATCAAATCAGGCTTTTCAAATTCAGAAAAGGGAAAATTACTTTATAAAAAAATTATCCAATAGAAAAATCTCTGACCGAGAGACCCCAACTATTGGATAAATGAAAAACTTGTTTCAAATCTATGAAAAGATTTATCCGGTACTTTATGAGTATAATCATAATCAGATATTTTCATTGTCATGTAAATACTAATTAATGATTTCTCCTTTGCTATTATCTAATTTTTTACGAAATTTCTGAAGATCTTCAGAAACTGGCTTAGTCCATTCTGTAATCTCTCCAATAATTTTAAGAGGCATTTCGGAACGGTAAGAACGGGTGGGATTTCCGGGAAACTTCTTATCTGTGACATTGGGATCATTTTCAAAATTCCCTGTTGGTTCCACAATATATACACGCTCTGCTCCATCACCTTTTGCCAATGCTGCAGCCAGCCCGGCTCCATGAGTTAAAGCAGTGAAGTAAATGTGATTCATTTTTAATTCCGATTTATAATTAGAATTTCCGCCTGCTGTCAACAGGTCTCCAATCTGTAAATCAGCTTTTGTACCGTGGTAAAAGGGTCCTTTATCAGACGGATGATTTTTAAGTAACAATGATAACTCAGCATTCTTTTTTGATTTTTCCCTATCTCTTAAATCCTCATAGCATTTGGAAATATTCAGATAAAGAGAAGGCAAAGCACTTTTAACGGTGTCATCATTGATTTTCAGGGCAAATTCTAAAGAAGTTTCAAGCCATTTTAACTGATCAGCAGTGGTTTTCTGATGACGTGATACATAATGAGCCGCCAGAAACTTTTCATGATTATCCGAAGCTTCTTCCCAGGCTTGTAAAAACAGTTGAGCCGCTTCTTCAGGCATTCCTTTCTCTTCAAAACTCATCCCTTGCAGGCAAAATTTGATCACAGGATTAAAAGGAGAAAATTCCATGTTTTATTTTTTTTCAAATCTACAAATCCAGACTGTAAAAAATTACAATTAATTTTGGGACATTCATATAATTTTCTTTCAGGAAAAAATGAAAAGATCCGAAATTTTGAATATGAAAAAAGCCCTTATGAAAAAGGGCTTTGTCGTTGTGGAGAATACTTGGGTTACTATTTACACCAATTAAAATCATTAAACTATATGTTAATTTCTGTTAATTGTATGGGGGATAAATAAAAAAAAACAAAAAGTACTTGTTTTCAATAAATTATGTGTACATTTGTAGAATAATCAGGCAACTGCCGATGCTTCTTCTGAAACTTTGAGTTTACTCTTCTATCAGTCTTCGCTTTTTCAGCCGCTAATTTTTGTCCTCAATAAGGTACAGTATTTTTCCAACTTGAATATTTCAAGATTCTAAAAAGACCCATCATTTTTGTTAGCAAATCGATTTATTACTGTTTTGAAGTCATTACAGTAATGGTGAGAGCCAAATTTTAATACAATAATTTTTTTAATACATTACAATGCAACAAGGAACAGTAAAATTCTTTAACGATGCCAAAGGATTTGGTTTTATTACACCATCAACAGGTGGACAAGATGTTTTCGTACATACTTCAGGTTTAGTAGACAATATTCGTGAAAATGATGTCGTAACATTCGATTTACAAAACGGAGCAAAAGGCGTTAACGCGGTTAACGTAAAGATTGCTTAGTTTTTAAAGATTAAAAATCTTCAAACAAAGATATTAGCAGATAATTTAGTTTATCTGCTTTTTTTTGAATAATTACCTTTCTCACTGTAATTGTGTGTTCTCATTATTGACATCTGCTAAAATTTATATACTAAAGCATTAATATTAATACCTGCCCCAACTGATGCAAATAAAACTATATCATTTTCTTTGATATTGTGTTGTGGAAGTTCATTATTTAATATCATAGTGAGTAAAGTAGGTATGGTTGTTACACTACTGTTTCCTAGTTTGCTAATTATCATTGGCATAATATCTTTAGGCACTGGATATCGTCTTAATGAATTTTGTATCTGAGAAATCCTCGGTATTATATGACTTTCCAAAATAAAGATAGTTTTTTTCGTTCAGGGTATGAGAAGCTGAAAGATGTGATTTTATTCCACTATCATCATGAGTTGCTTGGATGACCACTGCTCCTGCACCGTCTGCATAAATCATGCTATCTCTGTCATGAATGTCAACTACCCGTGATAATGTTTCCGCTCCAATTATTAGGCAGGTTTTTGCAATACCACCTTTGATAAATGCATTACCTTGTATTACTCCCTCAATCCATCCTGGACAACCAAACAATACATCGTAAGCTACACAGTGATTTTAAGTTGATGTTTAACTCTTGAAGCCAAACTGGGAACGGCATCAGATTGATTTTTCCCATAAGGGACATCACCAAAATTGTGGGCAAATATTATGTAGTCAAGTGTTTCTGGATTAATTTTAGAGTTTTTTTTCCAACCCGCCCCTTTCAAAGTTTCTTTTTTTGGCAACTGTTTTTGTTCCTCCTGCGCTCCGAGTGGTTAAAAAGTTTTTAACAACCGTTGATACTTTGGTTAAAAACAGCCGGAAAAACTTGTATTTATGGGCTTTTTGTTGTATATTTATACATCTTTACTACATCGAATACGACACCGATGAAGATTTTGTGCAATGGCTGTATGAAGATGATACTTTTAATATTCCTCATTGGGTTGTAATTGATTGGGAAGCTATGGCAAGGAGTATAATGCTTGACTATTTTGAGAGTAGCGGACATTATTTTAAATCGTAGTATATTTGTTTTAAAATAATCTCGGTTGTAACTCTTAAAGTTCAAATAGGTTTAATTAGATTCAAACAGATTCAAAAAAGCATTTTTCAAAAGTTTGGGTACGATTTTGGGTATAAAAACAAAAAAGAGAAAATGTAATTATTTATTTTTCAATAATTTACAAATTCCCTTTAGTTTGAAAAGTGGAGAATACGGGATTCGAACCCGTGACCTTTTGACTGCCAGTCAAACGCGCTAGCCAACTGCGCCAATCCCCCGTACTTTGTTTTTTAAAGCGGTACAAAAGTAAGTATTTAATTGATATTTGCAACTATTTTATAAATTTTATTAAATTAAAATTAAGGAAAACAGGCTCTGCGAACATAAAATCCATAATTCTCCATTGAATAACTTCCCAATTAATCCTATTTTTGCCTGAAATAATAACACAATCATGCAACTCTATACAGAAAGACTACTTCTACGCGATATTACAATGGATGACAAGCAAGATATTTTCAATTACCGTTCAGATGCGGAAGCCAATAAATTTCAAGGCTGGATTCCTGAGACGCTGGAAGATGTGGAACATTTTATTCAAAGAAACACTACAGAATTTAATCAACCTGAAAGCTGGTACCAGCTATTGATTACCGATAAAGAAACAAAAGCAGTCATTGGAGATATCGGAGTTCATTTTTTAGGTGACGAAAATGTACAGGCAGAGTTAGGGATTACATTGAATACCTCTTTTCAGGGTAAAGGCTATGCTTCTGAAGCTTTAAAAGGTGTTATTGATTACCTTTTTAATGATTTACATAAACATAGAATTACAGCTTCCGTAGATCCCGATAACACAGCTTCTATTCAACTGATGGAAAGAATCGGTTTAAGAAAAGAAGGACACTTTGTAAAAAGTCTGTTCTGGAAAAACAAATGGGTTGATGATGTTATTTTTGCTGTTCTCAGAGAAGAGTGGCAAAAAAAATAGATATTCTCAACAAAATAAAAAACAAAAGACAAAACCGCCAAAATTTTGGCGGTTTTTATTGTTCAAAGAATGAATTATTTCATCATTTTTCCTTTTTATGGGCAATAATGGTTTTGCTTAATAATAAAGCTTTTTATCCTTCAAATAATGGATCAGCTCTTTCGGGCGGTCAGTCTGAATAATATTGACTCCTTTATCAATATACCAATCGTATAGATTAGGATGATCCAGAATCAGATCGTCATTATTTCCGGCATTATGATGCGGCCATAATGAGTTTACCCAGATTTTAACCTTGTTTTCTTTAAGCTTTTTAAAATCAATCAGATTTTTTTCTGTTATTCCTACCGTAAATTCAAAGCCGTAGATTTTATAGTTTTTAATATATTCTGAGATCTTTTTCAAGTCTTCCTCTTTACCCAGCTGGATAATCGGCATATAGTGAATCTCATTTTTTATATCACCATATTTTTGGTTGAACTCCGTATAAGATTCATGACCTTTAAACAAAATCTGATCCAACATATTTCGCTTTTTCACCAAAGGATAGACCTGCTTTATATAATCAAAACCTTTATCGAGATTCAGAAGAATTTTTCCATCAGAAATCTCTAAAATTTCCTGTAAAGTAGGCACACTCATTTGGGTTTCCACTCCCAGTCCGTCTCTCAGATGAAGTTTCTTGATTTCAGCTAATGTAAAATCAGAGGGTTTCCCCTTCCCTGTTGTCGTTCTGTCGATGGTATTGTCATGCATAAGAATCAAAACACTGTCTTTGGTCATGGCAAGATCTATTTCAGCCATATCGACTCCTTTTTCAATGGCCTTTTTTACGGCCCACACCGAGTTTTCCGGAGCTTCCCTCCAATCGCCGCGGTGAGCAACCACCATTACTTTGTTATCAGGAAAAGCAGAAAGTGAAATTTTCTTCTGCTGAGCAGTGAACAGAGAAGAAAAAATAAGAAGAAAAAGTGGTAGTAATTTATTGTTGAGCATAATTTTAAATTTTAAGTTAATATCCTGGATTTTGTTTGATAGCCGGGTCTGTATTGATCTGACCTTGCGGAACCGGCATCAGAAGATGATAGGGTTTGATCTGAGCGGTACTGTATCCCGGATTGTTATTAAAGTGAGCAGTCATCACCGAAATAGCCTTTCCGGTTCTCAGAAGGTCAAACCAGCGATGCCCCTCTCCTACGAATTCAAGTCTTCTCTCGCGGTCAATTTCATTAAGCAAAGCATCTTTGGTTGATACATTCACAGGAGCAATTCCGGCTCTGGTTTTAATTTTATTCAGATATAAATTGGCATTAGTAAAGTCATTCTGTTGAGTAAAACATTCCGCCATCATTAGGAAAACATCTGCTAATCTCAGCACCACAAAATTGCTTCCTCCATCGGCAATGGTATTGGATGTTTTTACCAGTTTTTTACTGAAAGGAATTCCGTTGGAAGTAAGTCCTATATAAGCAGAACGCCTTGTATCCCCAGCTGAATAAGAATTGTAAACTTCTTTGGTTGGCAGGTTATGGCCTTTCGCTCCTGAAACCGATCCGGAAGGACTGAACATCTGAAAGGCTGAACTTCCTTCCGAATTTCCGTTCAAGCCTGAGGTAAACTGTACATCAAAGATGATTTCAGCATTATTTTTATTAGTGACATCAAAAATTTTATTGACATCCGTTAAAAGCTGGTAGCCTAAAGATTCAACCTGATTTAAATACGTCAGCGATTCTGCAAATTTGTTCTGTGTCAAAAGGACCTTACCTAAGATTCCCAAAGCTGCTCCTTTGGTTACTCTACCCTTTTGCGTTGCTGTTGTGGGTAAAAGATCAATGGCTTCTTTCAGATCCTTTTCTATCGCTGTATACACTTCAGCAACAGGAGTTCTTGGCTGGCCGAAATAATCATTGACATTCGTTGTTTCTTTTAAAACCAAAGGAACATCTCCAAAAATTCTCACCAGGTTAAAATACATTAAGGCTCTCAGAAACTTCATTTCCCCAGTCCTTGTATTTTTCAGTGCATCCGTCATATCAGGAATTTTCCCAATCCTTGTCAGAATAATATTGGCCTGCTGAATTCCTACATAGTTATCTTTCCAGGCACTTGCAATAAGGCTGTTATTGGGCTGAATAGTGAAAAAATCCAGCTCACCATAGGTAAATGCATCATTGGCAGGAACCTCATCATAGGTATTATCTGAAGGAAGCTCTCCCAAAGCAGGCATAGCCAGCTGATATTGCCCTGTGTACTGAAGTGCTCCGTAGACTGAAATGATTCCCTGCTCTATTTCAGAGGAATTGGTATAGAATTGTGAGGAAACTTTCTGTGCTTCAGGATTTACATTCAAAAGATCCGACGAACAGGAATACAGCACCGAAAGACTGAATATTGTAAGTATTATTTTTTTCATGATTTTAAAATTTAAGGTTAAAGCCTACAGAATAAATTTTAGCGACCGGATAATATGCCTGATCAAAGCCCTGCGTAAGAACATTGTCTGAAGTGGCATCGATATTCATTCCTTTATATTTTGAAAGGGTAAAAAGATTGTTTCCAACCAGGTAGATCTGTGCGTTTTCCAAACCGATATTTCCAAGCATTGATTTTGGGAAATTGAAGGCAAGACGAAGAGACCTCAGTCTTACATAATCTGCATTTTTAAAGTATAGATTTGAAGTTCTGGCCTCTTTTCTGTTGTTGGAGAAGTTCATATTCGGCATTCCGAAAAATCCGTTGGGATTGGTTACTGCATTGTAACGGTTGTCAAAATAATACTGTGAAGCCATTCCAAAACCTTCCCCCGATTCTAAAGTAGTGACAGCATCCGCATTATAAATTCTTTTTCCGATTTCGCTGTATAATGAGAAACTTAATTCAAAAAGTCCGTATCTGAAATTATTATTAAATCCAAGAATATATTTTGGAACTCCGCTTCCGAAACTTCTTTTATCATTGACATCAATTTTTCCATCACCATTAAGATCTTCCATAATATAGTCTCCTACCATCGTTCCGGTAATGTGTGGTGAGTTGTTGATCTCTTCCTGGGTTTTGTAAATCCCAACAATATTATACCCATACATTTCACCGATAGAACCTCCCACTTTTGTGACAGAGAAATTATTTTCTCCCGTGATAATCTGATTTTGCCCGTTTGCTAAAGCTAAAACTTCATTTTTGTTGGTTGAAAAATTAAAGCTTCCTGAGTAGGTAAAATCATTTGCAATGTTGAACGTTTTCGAAGCAATCTGTAATTCAAAACCAGAATTTTTGATTTTCCCGATATTCTGAAGAGATGTACTGAAACCGGACTGTTGTGGAACAGGAACATCTAACAGCAAACCATCTCTGTTGAGAATATAATAATCTGCGGAAATATTCAGGATATTTTTAAACAGTGAAAAATCAATTCCGAAGTTGTTTGATCTCGATTTTTCCCAGGAAATATTAGGGTTGGGAGCGGTAGCCGTCGTGTATCCCGGAACTAAAACTCCTCCGAAATTATAATTATCAGGATTCATCAGCGAAAGTGCCCCAAAATTTGGAATCTGGTTATTTCCGTTGCTTCCCAGACTGTATCTGAGTTTCAAATCCGTTATGATAGTATTTTCAGGAAAGAAATTTTCATTACTGATGGTCCAGCCTGCAGAAAAAGCATAGAAATCGCCCCATTTCGAATTCTTTCCGAAACGTGAAGAACCGTCTCTACGATAAGAAGCCATCAAATTATACTTATTATCAAAGGTGTAATTAACCCTTGTAAAATAAGACATCAACCTCCATTTGTACTGTGTCAGTGTATTTTTAAATGAAGTTCCGCCTGCAATATTCCGGATGCTGTTATCAGGAAAGGCAGTGGCTTCAGTTAAAAGCTGTGTATTATCTTCCTGCTGAAAAGACTGCCCCGCAATAGCATCTACTCTATGCTCGCCCCATTTTTGATCAAATGAAAGCAGGTTTTCAATCAGATAATTTTTTCGGATATATTCTGTTCTGTTGGCAAAAGTCACATCCGGGGCTGCTGCTCTGTACGCTCCCACCGTGGAAGGATCAAAGAAATTATATTCGTAATTGGTGTAATCTCCGCCTACTGACAGTCTGTATTTCAACCCTTTCAGCAACTCAAGCTCTGTAAAAATATTTCCGAATGTTTTAAATAAAGTATACTTCCTGTTGGTCATTTCCTGAACGGCAACCGGGTTTTCTACCAAAGCTCCATCTGTTGCTGTATTTCCCAATATTTGCTGGGAAATGGCAAGACTTCCATCATTATTATAAGGCTTAAAAAAAGGATACATTGCGGTAGCCATCTGCAGAGGATTGTAGCTTCTCGAATTTTCTGCAGCATTGATGGTCCCAGTGGCATAAGAAGGAGTCATCGTCACTCCTACTTTCCATTTATCAGTAAGTTCTGTGGAAAGGTTTACGCTGGTGGAAAATTTTTCATAGTCTGTACCGATTACCAATCCTTTCTGGTTAAAATAGCTCATGGTAAAAGCATATTTACTTTTATCACTTCCTCCGGTAATATTCAGGGAAGTCTGACTGATGGGTGCAGGTTTCATTACGGTATTCAACCAGTCGGTATCGGTTAATCCAGGCTGCTTGGCCAGATATGGAGCTAAATAATCTGGAATTAATTCTCTCAAAGAAGCACCTTTGCTTATTCTTGTTGCATTGTCATCGGAAACACTTCTGTTACTGCCTTTAGAAAGATAATTGTTGTCTCTGGCTTCTTTCAGAAAAGTGGCCATATCATAAGCATTCACTAGCTTCACATTGTCACTTCTCATCTGCATTCCGTAATAGGAATCGAAAGAAACGGCCATTCTCCCCTTTTTCCCTTGTTTTGTTTCAATAATAATGACACCATTCGCTCCTCTGGAACCATAAATAGCTGCAGAAGCGGCATCTTTCAGAATATCAATTTTGGCAATGGAATTTGGGTCAATAGCATTCAGATTGGAACCTTCGGTTAAAGGAAGTCCGTCTACAACGATCAAAGGATTGGATCCTGCCGTTAACGTACCGATTCCTCTTACTCTGATAGATGGTGAACCTCCCGGCGTTGCATTGGCTTGAGTAATTTGGACTCCCGTTGCTTTTCCTGCAATAATATCTCCGAAGTTGCTGGATGCAACTCCTTTCATCTGCTTCTCGTCAATAGAAGAAATAGAACCTGAATTGTTTTTCTTACTTTGTTTCCCATAGCCGACTAAAACAACCTCATCAATATTTTTTTCTCTGGATTTTGCCGTATCTTTTACTGAGTTGGCATAATCTCCAGTCTGAAGGGCATTCGCTCTCTGAATTTTTGCAATCGCTCTTGCATTGAGACGAACGGTGACTGTTTTTTGATCTACATTAAAATCCAGACCAATACTTTTCTTCAGATAATCTAAAGACGAAGACAATGACTGATAGTTAACCTGAGACTCGTCTACCTGAATATCCTTCAGGTCTGACACCGAATAAAAGAATTTTACACCATGCTCTTTGGACAGTTTTTCAAAAATTTTAATTAATGGTTTTTTCCGCTGAATGACGGACTGTTGAAAACATTTGTTAGCCTCTGCGTAGGTAAACTGTGGCGCACACAAAAGACCCAACAACATCATGCTAATTGTTGTTTTTTTCATAGCTTTGCTGAAATTAGTTGTTATTTGACTGATTTATATTCAATGCATCGGTAACCCCAATTACTGGTGCATTATTTTTCTAAAACGATATGATGATTTGATTTTTTTCTTGTATTGAGATTAAATGGAAACTCTATAGTTTTAATCACTTTATCCAGATCTCCAGTAATATTCCCGTTTATAATATTCTCTTTATAATCCTGAGGATAAGTGATCGAAATATTGTACGTTTTCTCCAATTGAGAAATCGCCTGCCCGAATTTCATCTCATTAAAATCAAATGTTCTTACAACATCCTGATCGTAGAAATGCTTTTCAGTGCCGTCCTTTTCTGCAAGCCACGTTTCTTTAGGCAAAAGATAGGTTGTATTTCCCTTATAATCAATTTTCACTTTTCCTTCTTTCAGATAGACTTTTTTATCTTCGGATCTCTGGTCCAAAAGAAATTTTGTGCCCAATACTTTTACTTTAAATCCATTCGCATCGATAATAAAGGGCAATGCTTTATTTTTAGCAACACTGAAGAATGCTTTTCCCTTGAAAGAAACATTTCTGGTTTTTTTTCCGAAATTATCGGTCAGTGTCAATTCACTTTCTGGTTCCAGGGTAATAATACTTCCATCCGGTAAAGTAAATTCCTTTTGAATCGTTTCTGTTCTGAAAACCATTTGCTGATGATTTGAAGATTTCAGATCATTTTCAGTAAAAAACAAAGTCATTACTGTAAACAAGGGTAAAAGAACAGCGGCAGCCCACAGAAAACGTTTTGTTTTGTTTCTGGATCTGATTTTATTTTCAAGTCCGTTCCAAATTCGCTGATCTGCCGAATCTTTCATTTTCCGGTTTTCTTCTTTGACTGATTTCCATTGATTTTCGAAATCCATACTCTCTTGTTTGATCTTTATTAGAGAATACGCAGGAAGTGTACAATCGTCAACCTCTATTTTTTTGATTTAACGATTTGTTCATATTGGAGGACACTAGGTTAAAATTAAATTAAACCTAATTGATTGAAATAAATTAGATGAGAATAAAAGTCTATAAGCTAAAAGAAAAAACTCAAATTCGCTCTCAGAAACTTCAACACCTTATTAACATGTTTTTCAACGGCTGTTTTCGAAATATCATTTTCCTGAGCAATCGTAAAAAGACTGAGATTCTGGATCTTATTTTTGATGAAAAACTCGCGGCTTCTTTCGGGAACCTGTTCCAAAAGACTTTCTATCTTTTTGAGCTGATCTTCCTGCTGTACCTGTTTTTCTATGTCGGAGATTTGTTCGCCCTGATTATCCTGAGAATTTTCAAGAGGAACAAAGATCATTTTTCTTTTGCGGTAGAAATTGGAAATTTCCTGTTTGGCAGATTTAAAGATAAGTGCTTCGATTTCTGACGGAGAATGGGCTTTGGATAGATATTTCCAGACATGCATAAAAATGTCCTGAACAATTTCTTCTATATCCTCTTGCTCTGAAAGGTATTTTGCCACAAAGAAATACACCCTATGCTTGTAACCGGAATATATTTCTTTAAAATGATCCATTCTTTAATACGTCTTTGAACTCAAAACTGGTGGTACAAAAGTATCCAAAACCTATGGCAATCATATTAAATTTATATTAAGTTTAAATCCTTAGCAATAATTGATCCCGAGATTTTTACTGAAATATTCCTTGTTTAAAAAGAAAAGTTTAGATCTTCAGCGGAAGGTCTGAAATTGGAATGCATAGCCGCTGTAAAATAGTCACAGAACACCTGATACACTACAGAATTGGTATCCGTTGCCCGGATTCCTAATTGTGTATAAACCGTAAGGATTTGATGAGATAATTTTTGCACCAGCTCTACTCCATATTGGTGGATCTCGTATTGTTGATCGTCCGAAATCACTTTATGATCACCCAGTATATTTTCTACTTCTCTGGAAATATTTAGTACTTTTTCCAAATGTTTTTCAACAGACTCAGCGAAACTTTTGAAATGGATCTCAGGACGAATATATTCTGCCTCTTCAATAAAATGAGATGCTATTCCCAGGTAATTGACCAACAGCGTTAAATCTGCAAAAACCCGAAACGGAATACTGTCCAAAATATCATTGGTGAAAAAGGTATCATAAACAAAACTGTAATCTTCACTAATGAGAACATTTTCAATGGTGAATGAATAGGTTCCGCTGGCTTTCATTCCCATCGATTTCCAATTGGGAATAATTTTAGCATGTTCTTTCTTAATAATGAATGAACGAATGACCTCATTACCATCTTCATCTATTATAGATTTCCCGTTGTCTGTAATTTTAGCATTTAAAGTAAAATGCGTCAGATGGGGTGCTCCGGTTGCAAAATTCCACGAACCATTAATCACGTAGGTATTATCATTTTGTTTTTCCGCAGTGCCACCAATCATACCGCTTCCGCCAAAGCATGTTTCAGAATGAGTGAACAGCAATTGAGCCACCTCGGGTTTGATGTTTCTGGAAAAATAATTGGCTCCGGCACAAAGTGTCAGCATCCAGCCAAAGCTTCCATCAGTTTCTGCCCAGCCGAACAATGCTTTAAGTCCTTCCTCAAAACGATAGCCCAGTCCTCCATACTTTTGAGGAACCCAGATCTTAAGTAATCCTTCTTCGTGAATATGCTCTATTACTTTATCCGAAATTACAGAAGCTCCTTGAAGTTCTTGTCTGATAGCTTTAGTACTGAGCATGAGCTTTGGATTTAATGATTTTCTGCCATTCAATATATCCGGAAATAGCTACTAAAAATAAAAATGACGTCAAGACAGCATAGAGATACAATTCCTTATGAATCATTAAAGGAATAGAAATAATATTACTTACGTTCAATATCACCCAGTTTTCAATTTTCCGTCTTGCCATCAGCCACATTCCTGCCCAGGCAAAAGCACTTACCAGAGAATCCCAGACCGGAACATCAGAATCGGTAAAATGGGTAAGAAAAGACCAGAATAAAATAAAAGTACCCAGAACAATACCTCCGGTAATCCATTTTTCTGTGGTGGTGGTAACGGAGATTTCCATTTCGGATTTCTGTTTCCCAAATTTCCAATACAGCCATCCGTAGATGCTCATGATCAGGTAATAAAGATTTAAAGTAAATTCAGCATAAAGCTTGGAGGTAAGCATTACATACAACGTTAGCAGAATCCCTGCAATTCCGAAAAGATAGTTGTTGACATTGTTTTTACGAGCCAGTAAAACCTGAATAACTGAAAATAAGACTCCGAACCATTCCGGTAAGGTAATTTGTTTTAAAATGTCCTGCATCATATTAATTATTAGAAATCAAATGATGAGATGATTGGTAAGCAATCCCTACGCCGGCATTATCCGGATCAGGTGTGGAAGTACATTCCTGGGTATCATCTCAGCCACTGTTCTGTAGCACCCCATTGTGGAGGCAAAGGTGCAGCTTTTTTGTGGAAAAAGAAAGGACTTCAGGTTTTTATTTTGAAACGAAATACCTCAACTTATCCATTGCAATAAATATTCTATTCTTCACGAACCAGCCGGAATGTAAGATTAATACGCTCTTTCATAGAGGTTACAGATTTAGCAATCCGATGTTCCCAATTTTCCTGAAGATCTCCTTTCATAATCAATAATGAACCATGAGGAAGTGGCAGGCTGTATTTGCTCTGGTGATGATCCTTTTTCCGGAAATCAAAATTTCTGGTCTGTCCTAAACTTAAAGACGCAATCACAGGACGTTTTCCATATCTGCTCTCTTTATCTCGGTGCCATGCAACCGAATCATTATGATCTCTGTAAAGATTAAGCAATACAGAATTGAACTGATAACCGAATGTTTCTTCTATTCTTTGTTTTAAAGAAAATAATTCGCAAGTCCAGAGGTTATTATCCACTTCACCATTACCCAATGGATAATCCGTTTTCGGGTCACCATACCAAGCCGTTAAACGGGGTGTCAAAACCATTTTATCATACATTTTCTGGGTTCTTTGTTTCCAGGGAGCAGTTTCAAGCAAATGGTTTTTAAGTTGGTCCGCTTCTTCCTGACTCAGGAAATGTTCTCTGTACTCCAAAAGGTCTTTTGGAAATTCATACAAATCTTCTGAATCGAACAGGCTGAGCTGGGTCATATTTTAGTTTTTAAAATAATAGAAAACCTTATGTTATCTAATAAAATGAATTTGATACAAATAATATCTGCAAATATATTAATAATGATACAAAATTAATCAAACCACAAAGGTCATTAAAAAAAATACACAATGATAGATTTTTAGAGAAGCTGCATCATTATTTTTATTCGTTAAAAACAACCCTGTTTTTTATATAATTCACTTTTATAACAAATTGTAAATTAAATATCTGAAATAATTAATACATTCAAAAAAACGAGTAATAATGCGTTATATGCACACAATAGGATGTCACTTCAGGAAGATTTAATACTTAATTCAAAAATAATTATCCATCTTTGCAGCCTTAAAATCAAACACGCTAGTTTATTTCATGAACATTACTTTTAAAAAGCGACTTATTATAGCGCTTGTATTACCTACGGCCGCCATATATTATGGTCAGAGTACGAAGGATTCATTAGACAAATCAAAATCTATTGATGAGGTTATTTTGGTAGGTAGAAACCTTTCCCAAACAGCCAAAGAGAGAAAAACACCTGTTGCAGTTTCCAACATTAAAGCAGCAGAAATTCAGGAGAAACTTGGAAACAGAGAATTCCCTGAAATTATGAAGTCTACTCCATCCGTTTATGTGACCAAAGTAGGTGGAGGATTCGGAGACAGCAGAATCAACATGAGAGGTTTTGACGGGGCTAACATTGCAGTTATTATCAACGGACAGCCGGTGAATGACATGCAGGGAGGTACTGTTTATTGGTCCAACTGGACTGGATTAGCTGATATTGCCAGCAATATCCAAATTCAGAGAGGATTGGGAGCTTCTAAATTTGTGGTTCCATCTGTAGGAGGAACCATTAATATTGTAACCAAAGCTACCGATTCTGAGCAGAAAGCAATGGTGAAAGGAGAAGTTGGTAACGACAACTACTCCAGAATATCTGCAATGTACTCTTCTGGGTTAAAAAACAAATGGGGAACAACCGTATTGCTTTCCCGTTGGCAAGGTGACGGATACATCAACGGAACACAGGGAGAAGGTTATTCCTGGTTTTTCTCTACAGGATTTAAGCCTAATGAAAAACATGCATTTAACTTTATCGCAACCGGAGCGCCACAGGTACACGACACAAGAAGATCTTCTGCAACCGGAGCGAATGTAGCTACTTTGCAGCAACTTGATACGTATGGAAGAAGATACAACCCACAAACAGGAATGCTGAACGGTTCTCAATTCAATTTAGCACCTAACTTCTACCACAAGCCTATCGCTTCATTAAACTGGGACTGGAATATCAATGATAATCTGAAACTATCCACAGTTCTTTATGGTTCATGGGGACGTGGCGGTGGAGGTACCGGA
Organism: Chryseobacterium sp. 'Rf worker isolate 10'; assembly: GCF_050753305.1. Taxonomy (NCBI): domain Bacteria; kingdom Pseudomonadati; phylum Bacteroidota; class Flavobacteriia; order Flavobacteriales; family Weeksellaceae; genus Chryseobacterium; species Chryseobacterium sp. 'Rf worker isolate 10'. The sequence continues at coordinate 1,209,337 of NZ_JBOZOF010000001.1, read as the reverse complement.
CTTAACGGTTCTATCAAAAATGCGGCAGGACAAACTATGAATTTCATGAATTCTGGTGCAGGCGGAGACGGTACGATCAACTGGGATATGATTTATCGTTATAACAGAGGCGGTATGGTAACAGATTATAATGGAAATACTTTCCAAAAATCAACATTCACTGCACCTGCAGGTTCTCCTACCGATTATAACGGAAAATATGTAGCTACACTGAACGGAACCAATGGGATCGTTAGAAAACAAAGCATCAATGCTCATGACTGGTATGGGGTAATCGCCGACCTTAATTACAAAAAGAATAACTGGACCTTTAACGGAGGTATTGATCTTAAAACATACAAAGGAGCACTGTACGACATCGTAACGGATATGTTAGGATCAGATGCATTATATGTTCCTAATACAGCCAATGTACCAAAGGGATATTTTATCAATCAAACGGTAAAACCTGAACCCCTTACAAAACTTAAAGATGCTCAGAAAGTATCTATCCATAACGAAGGTTTGGTAAAATGGGCTGGTATCTATGGAATGGTTGAATACAGCTCTGAAAAACTAAGTGCATCCGTTCAGGGATCCGTTTCCGAGCAATACTACAAGAGAGTAGATTATATGCTGTATACACCAGGAAATCAGGAGACAAAATGGTATCACAAAACGGGTTATATCGTAAAAGGTGGTGCCAACTATAATATAGATGACCACCATAATGTATTTTTCAATACAGGGGTTATCTCAAGACAGCCTTTATTCAACGCTTTGTTCCCTTCAAACCAGAATATCTACAACGATGCAAAGAATGAAAGAATCTTTTCTGTAGAGTTAGGATATGGTTTCAAATCGCGTTATATAGATGTAAACATCAATGCTTACAGAACGCAGTGGGATGACAGATTTATTTCAAGAACATTCAATGCTACAGCAGCAGATGTTGCAAAATTCTCCCAGTTAAGCCTTGGAAATGCTTATTTCTATAATGCATTGAACGTAGGTCAGTTACACCAGGGACTTGAATTGGAAGCAAAGGCAAGACCTTTTGCTAACCTTAAGCTTAGAGGTATGGTTTCTTTCGGTAACTGGAAGTACAAAGGAAACGCTAACTTCAACATCCTTGATGTACAAACCAATCAGGAAATATCCGGAGCTACAGGAGTGATCAACATCAAAGACCTGAAGGTAGGAGATGCTGCACAAACTACTGCAAGTATCGGGGCTGATTATAATATTACCAAAGCATTCAGTATTGATGCTAACTGGGAATACTATGACAAGCTTTATGCACAATTCAACCCGATCAACTTCCTTACTGAAGCAGCAAGAGAAAAAGGAATTGTAAAATTGCCAAGCTACCATTTATTTGATGTAGGGGCTTCTTACAAATTCACATTGGATGCAAAAAAATCTTTAACATTGAGAGCGAACGTATACAACTTATTCAACAAATATTATATTTCTGAATTAAGCTCCAATATCTTCGCTGGTGATAAAATCGCTAACGGTCCGGATGCCGGAAAAACCTATCAGGACGCTGGCAGAGTGTATCAGGGTGTTGCAGATAGCAATACAGGATTCCTTGGTTTTGGAAGAACCTGGTCTGTTGCAGCTACTTTAAGATTCTAAGATCATATTATTTTAATAATGAACTCAATAAACCCGCCAGAATTGGCGGGTTTATTATTTTTATACTGATTAAGTTTTCCAATCATTATTTTATTTCGAATTCTTCACCTGCAGCGCCCTCTGATAAAAAGACTGGCTGGCAATTTTCTCTTCCGCTTCATCAATAGCAGTCAGCAGATTATTTTTATTGTCTGAAATGTCCCCTAAAATTTGTGACATCAGTTCCCAGACTGGTTTCATTTTCTCAATGAGTTCTTTTCCTTTGGATGTCAGTATAAACATCCTTTTTCGTTCATCCTGTTTATCTTTTTCCCATTGGATCAATTCCTGTTTTTCGAGTTCTTTGAGCAGCGTTATCGTTGATGGATGGGTATACCCTATTTCATTGGCAATCTCTACCACACTAGCTATTTCTTTTTTATAAATGGTAAAAATAACCGGAAACCATTTCAGCTCGAAATCAATTCCGAATGCTTTATAGATAAGAGCTCCATCTTTCCTCAGTTGTTCACTAAGGCGGTGCAGTCGGGTGGATATCGCAAGAATTCCTGCTTCGTTGATTACATTCATATTCAGTCCATATTTAAATGATAAAAAACATCGTCGGCACTCATTAAAGGAAATTTCACCGGAAGATTTCCTTTTTTAATCTTTACAAAATGATTCCGTTCGTAAAACCGTTGAGCAGCTTTCAATACTGTGATGGTTCCCAAATATAAATCATCAATTCCGTTTTCCCGACAGAAAGAAATTAAAACTTCCAATAATTCCTGGGCAATATTCAAGTCTTTTCCTCTGAATTCTTTTTTGACAAACATTTTTCTGATCGCTCCTGCCCTTTCATCAAATTTAACCAAAGCAATAGAGCCTACCAGTTCTCCATCCACAAAAGCACCCCAAAAGTTACCTCCAGCTTCTGTATAAAAACTCTCGATCTGCAAAAGATCAGGCTGATCCTGTATGGTAATTGGAATATTAAACTCTTTCTGCTGAATCGTTAAAATCAAATCAATAGCTTGCTCTGAATAAGAATTTCCTATGGGTTGTATCTGTAATTTCATAGTGTTTTCAATTTTAAAGTACAAAACTACGTAGTTAAATACATAAATACAAATTGATTTTACCTATTAAAGAATTTTAACATGATCAATAATTAAAACCGAAATTTCTCGAGTTTAAAATATTTCCATAAAAAAACGTATGCCAATACTGACATACGTTTTTCATTATCTAACAAAATAGTATTATTTCCAGCCTCCGCCTAAAGCCTGATAAAGCTCTACAGCTGCTTTCATTTTACTGTATCTTGCATTAGAAATATTAAGTTCTGCATTCAATGAATTTACACTTGCATTCAAAACTTCAAGATAGTTGGCCATACCATAGTTTACCAATTCCTGAGAATAGTCAACCGATTTTTTATAGGCATTCAGCTCTTTTTGTTTTAATTCAATGAATGAATCCTGAACAGAGAAAACCCTGATGGCATCAGAAACTTCTTTCCCGGCAGTAAGAACTGTCTTTCTGAAGTTTAAATAAGCCGTTTCCTGATTTGCAAGGCTCACATCATAGTTGGTCTTAATCTGTCTTTTGTTCAAAATTGGCTGAGCCAATCCTGCCACTACATTCGCAAACAATGAATTTACGCTGAACAAATGGTCAATATCCACAGACTGAAGCCCTCCGCTCCCTGTCAGTTTTAAAGTTGGATAAAACTGTGCTTTGGCAGAATTTGTCAATTCGAAAGCATTCATCAGATTATATTCCGCTCTCATTACATCCGGACGGTTAGCCAGAAGCTGAGAAGGATACCCTAATTTCAAATCAATCGGAATGTTCTGCCCTTCCAATGTAGATCTTTCAATAGAATGAGAAGGCTCACCCATTAGAAGACTCATGGTATTTTCCAGCAGCTGAATCTGTGTATCAATATCAATCAGTAATGATTTAGCATTGAAAACAAGCGCTTCGCTCTGCTGCACTGCAACTTCAGTAACTGTTCCGGAAATTTTTAAAGCTTTTGTCGCTTCCAGGTTTTTCTCTCTTACCGCAATGGTTTCCGTAATAATTCTCTTCTGCGCATCAAAAGTCAATAATTGATAATACGCAGAAGCGATGGAAGACACAAGGCTGCTTTTTACCGCTTTATGAGCAGCAACAGTTCCTAAATAAGTAGCTAACTGTGCTTTCTCCTGCGCTCTTAATTTCCCCCAGATATCTGCTTCCCATCCGATACTCGCCGTAATGTCAAACTGGTTTACATAACGTCTTTCTCCAATAATCTGTCCAAACTGAGTGTTGATAGACTGTGTCTGGAACGTATAGTTGGGCCCGATAGAAAGTGTCGGCTGATATGCTGCTTTACTTTGTTTCAGATAGGCTTCCGCAGAATTGATACTTTCTAAAGCAATTCGGATATCAAGATTATTCTCTAATGCTTTAGAAATATGCCCTTGCAGTATCGGATCGGTAAATATTTCTTTCCATGAAATATTGGCGATGCTGGCACTGTCTGAAGGAAGCATATCTGTACGGAACAGCTTTTCGTCTACAACGTTCTTCGGTCTTTCATACTCTTTTCTTGCCATACAAGATGAGATGGCTCCGAGTATGAAAACTGAAAAAGTGATTCCTTTTATAATGTTTAATAAACTCTTCATTATTTTTAATTAGAAGTTAGAGTTTAGAAGTTAGAAGTTAGTTTTTAGACTCATCTCTAATTTCTAACTTCTAATTTCTTAAATCTTAATTTTATTCTGCTAAATTGATTTCTTCTTTTTTGATAGGCTTAATTTTTTCCTGCAGTGTTTCGAAAATCACATACAGTACAGGAATTACAAATAATCCTAAAATAGTTCCTATCAATAGTCCAATAGCCGCACCTGTAGCAATAGATCTGTTACCCACTGCACCAATTCCACTTGCCAGGACTAAAGGTAATAAACCGAAGATAAAGGCGAACGATGTCATTAGGATAGGTCTTACCCTCGCTTTAGCTGCATTGATGGCTGACATGACAATGGTTTCACCGTGATGCCTTCTCTGAACAGCAAATTCAACGATAAGGATCGCATTTTTCGCCAGTAATCCCACAAGCATGATCAGGGCAATCTGGAAATAAATATTATTCTCCAAACCCATAATCTTCTGTCCGAAGTAAGCTCCCATTACCCCTAAAGGAAGAGAAATTACAACAACCAGCGGAAGGATATAACTTTCATACTGTGCAGAAAGAATAAAGTAAACAAAAATTAAACTCAATGCAAAGATCAGAAGCGTCTGAGATCCTGAATTTAATTCTTCTCTTGTTAACCCTGTAAATTCTACTGCATAGTTTTGATTCAGGGTTTCATTGGCCACCTGCTGTACAGCAGTAATGGCATCCCCGGAACTGTATCCTTCAGAGTTTGCTCCCGTCACTTTCACGGAGGTAAACAAGTTATAACGGCTTACAGATTGTGGTCCATATGCTTTTTTCAGTGTTACAAACTGTGAAATCGGGGACATGATACCTGATCCTGTTCTGACATAGAGCTGGTTCAGATTTTCAATATTCTGTCTGTTTTCAGGAAGTGCCTGAACCATAACTCTGAACTGCTTTCCATACTTAGTAAAATCGGCTGTATAAATACCACCAATATACCCCTGCATGGTAGCCAGGATATCATTTACAGAAACCCCAAGCTGTTTGCTCAGAGGAACGTTAATTTCCATCTGATACTGAGGATATTTGGTATTGAATGAAGTTTGTGCAAATTGAATTTCCGGTCTTTCCATCAGCTTACCGATGAATTCATTCGTTTTAGCATCTAAATCAGCATATTCACCTCCAGATTTGTCCAGTAATACCATTTCAAAACCTGCACTGTTACCAAATCCTGGTACACTTGGCGGTTGGAAGAATACCACTTTGGCATCCGGTACGGCTCCTACAATTCCAAATAATTTTTTCGTGATATCTTCAGAAGTCTGTCCGTCTTTTTTTCTTTCGTCAAAAGGTTTTAGTTTCACAAAGGCAAGACCGTTATTACTTCCGTTTCCGGATAAGAATCCTCTACCTGTGGAAATCGTTACGTTCTGTACTCCCGGAACTTTCAATGCTTTAGCCTGAAGCGTTTTTAAAGCGTTATAAGTTCTTTCCATAGAAGCTCCCGGAGGAAGCTGAACATCCGTAAAGATAATCCCTCTGTCTTCTGTAGGTACAAAACCTTTCTTCATACTGGTGCTTGCCCAGAATAAGATCCCTCCGGTAACTGCGAAAATAATAAGGGTAACCCATTTATGTCTTAATAAGAATACAAATCCTCTTCCGTAACGTTCAGTAGTTGTTTTAAAAGCAATATTAAACTTATAGAAAAATTTCTGTAGAATATTTAAGTTCTTGTACTCTGCATGATGCTCTGCGTGAGGTTTTAAGAATAATGAACATAAAACCGGGCTTAACGTTAATGCATTAATAGCAGAAATGATGATCGCAATAATCAGTGTAATACCAAACTGCTGATAAAATACCCCTGTAGGTCCTGTAATGAACGTCACAGGAATAAATACAGCTGCCATTACCAAAGTAATAGAAATAATAGCTCCTGTAATCTCATCCATTGCTTCTACCGTAGCTTTTTTCGCATCAGAAATACCGTGTTCCATCTTCGCATGGACGGCCTCGACGACCACAATGGCGTCATCCACCACAATACCGATCGCCAGTACCAATGCAAATAATGTTAAGAGGTTCAATGAATACCCGAAAAGATTCAGGAAGAAAAACGCTCCTACAATAGATACCGGAACTGCAATGGCAGGAATCAGCGTAGACCTGAAATCCTGAAGGAAAATATATACTACAATAAATACCAGAATAAAGGCTTCGATCAGGGTATGAACTACCTTTTCAATAGAAGCTTCCAGGAATTCGTTGGTATCAAAGTTAAAAGTATATTTGATTCCTTTAGGGAAAGTTCCCTCCGCTGATTTCAGATACGTTTTAATATTTTTAATGATCTCCTGAGCGTTGGATCCCGGCGTCTGGAAGATCCCCATACTGATGGAAGGACTGTTTCCGTTTTCCCCGATTCCTGTGTAAGACTGGCCTGCCAGTTCTACTTTGGCAACATCTTTCAACATCAGGTTTTGTCCGTTTGCAAGAGATTTGATGATGATATTATCGTACTGTTCTTTATCGTTGAATTTACCTACATATTTGATGATATATTCAAAAGAACTCCCGCTGTTTTGTCCGATAGAACCTGCAGCAGCTTCCCTACTTTGCTCATTAATCGCATTGGTAACATCCGTAGGAGTCACACTGTAGGCAGCCATTTTCGCTGGATCCAGCCAAATTCTCATCGAGTAGTTTTTACCCCCAAAAACATTGGCATCCCCTACACCATTTACCCTTTTAAGGTTTGGAATAATGTTGATGTTCAAAAAGTTCTGAAGGTATACATCATCAAGGTCTTTATTTTCAGAATAGAAAGACATATACATCAGGGCACTTGTCTGCTGTTTCTGGGTTACAACCCCTGAACGTGTTACTTCGGATGGCAGAAGAGGTGTTGCTCTGGCCACACGGTTCTGTACGTTTACCGCAGCAATATCCGGGTCAATTCCTTGTTTGAAGAAAACCTGGATTTGGGCAGAACCGTCGTTCCCCGCACTGGAAGTGATATAATCCATACCTTCCACCCCGTTGATCTGTTCTTCCAAAGGTACTACAACACTCTTCATTACCGTCTCAGCATTGGCTCCCGTATAGTTTGCGGAAACACTCACCGTAGGCGGTGCAATATCCGGGTACTGCGTAACCGGTAACGAGATCAGCCCTAGCACACCGAGAATCACAATCAAGATTGAGATTACGGTAGATAAAACCGGTCTGTTAATAAAGTTCTTTATCATTAGAATTTCGGTTTTATTGATTGAACAAGACTATCCATTTTGATTGGTTTCGGCTTCACTGCTGTTCCCGGTTTCAAACCTCCGATACCAGCTGCAATAACTTTTTCCCCTTTATTAACTCCTGATTTTATAAGAGCCAAATTGTCGATTCTGTCAATAACATTTACCACAACGTTTCTCGCAGTATCTCCTTTTTCTACTTTGTATACATAAACAATACCCTGCTGTTCGTAAGTAGCACTTTCAGGAACTACCAATACATTGTCATAATGCTGAGGGAATCTGATGGTTCCGCTGTTACCGTTGCTTAATAGTTTTTGAGCATTAGTGAAGGCAACTCTGAACTGAATGGTTCCTGTTGTCGGATCAATCTGACCAGTAATGGCTTCAATTCTTCCTTTTTCAGGATAAAGGCTTCCGTTTGCCAACTGAAGCTCTACCATGGGTAAGTTTTTGATTTTCTCAGGCATAGAAGCACCTGGAGATTTTTCAAGGAAATCAAAATACTCTTTTTCATTCATGGCAAAGTAAGCAAAGATCTCAGACGTATCAGAAATCGTTGTAAGAGGCGTCTGATCAGACGGACCTACCAAACTTCCGACTTTTAACGGAAGTCTTCCGATAACCCCTGAAATAGGCGCACGAATGATAGAATATTCGATATTGGCTTCCACTCCTTTATAATTGGCTTCAGCCTGTCTTTTAGCAGCATTGGCCTGCTGTAGCTGTGCCTGAGCCTGAGCCAGCTGAGCCTGAGCGGTCTGCAGCTGTACGTTGCTGATGATGTTTTTCTGAACCAGAGGTTTTAGTTTGTTCACTTCAACCTGAGCAGCATTTACAGAAGCCTGAGCGGCTGCAATACTGGATTCGGCAGCACCGATTCCTGCTTTGGAAGCGGCAGCATTTTCGTTCAGAATATTGGTTTCAAGACGGAACAATGGCTGTCCCTTTGTAACATATTGCCCTTCATCTACCAGTACCTGGGTAATATACCCTTGTATTTTTGCACGTACATCATTGTTTACCCTACCCTGAATGGTAGCCGGAAACGTCTGATAACCCACTATATTTTTTGACTCCACAGAAACAACAGGGTATGGCTTGGCACCATCCTGCTTCGGAGCTTCTTTTTTGCAGGCCGTCAGTGAAAACGCTGCAATGGAAAGTATAACTAGCTTATTATTCATTTTATAGTTTATTAAGAGATTCCTGAATATTTTCTATATTTTTATTTAAGAGTGCTTTGTAAACTTCTATTCTTTCATTGTATCCATCGTCTTTACTTTTTTTAAAATTGTTTAAATCATCTAATAGTTTTAATTCGTCCTGCATTTTTTGGACAATTTTTTCGAATCGTATTTTCTTGTACTCGTCATTGATGAAAAAATATCGTTTCCGCTCATCCATTTTATTGTGATCTACAATAAGCTCGGCGTTTAACAGTAAAGAAATACTGGTAGAAACAGAACTCTTGCTTGCAGAAAGCACTTCCACAAACTCATCAAAAGTAATTCCTACTTTCTCATAATCGAAAAGAAGGTAGGAATAAATTTTAGATGCTAAGGGGGGTAAGCTGAACACGACACCGTAGAACTTTACGGCATCCTGAAAAATTTTTTCATCAATTTCTATACTTTTATGCATAATATAAAAATTTGAACAAATGTAAAAATTAGTTCAGAACCAAACGAACAAACCTGATAGAGTTTATAAATAAAGGGCGGTTTAAAAATTCAATGAAAGAGGATTTAACTTTTTGCTTAAATTATAATCTTCTCAAAAGCTTTTCTCATTCCGTCTTTCAAAAGAACTTCTCCACAATAGGAATATCCTCTGCCTTCAAGGATTTTCAACATGGCAATATTATCATGGTTGGTATCTACTTTAATACTCTGAATACCATGGGATTTGGTAAATTCTTCGATCTGATCAAAAAGTTTTTTCACCATACCCTGTCCTGCAAATTTTTCATCCACAGCCACTCTGTGAACCACAACAAATTCACCGTTACTAAGCCATGCTCCTTCAATGGTACTGTAAGCGGGTTCGTCATTCAGAATAAGAGCTGCATATACTGCAATCTCGCCGTCTACTGTCATAACGTGACCAAATCCTTTTGCAATATCACTTTCTACTGTTCCAAGATTAGGATATCCGTTCTGCCACTGGGTACTTCCATCCTGTTTTCTTCTTTCAATGGATTGCTGAATAATTTCCCAAATAATGTTTCTGTCTTCAATTTCTGCCTGTCTTAGTTTGATCTCTGGATTCATGTTGTAAAATTTGATTAAAAGATGAATGATCAAATGGCCCATTCTGATTCTTTAATCATTCGTCTTTTAATAGTTTGAAATTAATTAAAAAACCGAAAATTAATTTAGATTAATTTTCGGTTTGAAGTAGTAAAATTTAAAATTATGAAATTGTTTTATTGATTTTCACTTTGTTGAAGGTAAGCATCAATAACATCAAATGCTTTTGTTTCATCTTCCAGATCTACCATTACCTTAAGCGAAGTTGCTGTTGGTGTTGTGGTAAACGTAAGATAGTTATTTTCAACGGTATTTGTAATTTGCGCGTCATCCAATTTAGACTTAACCAACTGAATTTCAGAAGGATTATCACTTACATAAACTGATACTCTCGTACTTCTTTCCATATTCTAATCGTTTGAGTATCTAAATGTACGATGTTTTTTTTAAAATTACAAATCCGGAGTTTTAAATTTTATTAATATTATTTTCAATTTTATCTAAAGCAAGCTGGATTTCTTCCTTCGTAACATTCAAATGTGGTCTGAAACGAAGAGACTGATCTCCACAAGGAAGAATGATTAATCCGTCTTTGAAAAGCTCGTTCATCAGGTGGTTTCTCTGTTCTGCGGATGGCAGATCAACAGCACACATCAAACCTCTTCCTCTTGCATTTGAAATTTTCTCAGGATATTTTTCTGCAAGGGTTTTCAAACTTTCCAGTAAAAAATCTCCTACTACTCTTGCATTCTCAATAAGGTTTTCTTTTTCTATCACTTCCATTACCAATTGGAAACGAAGCATGTCTATAAAGTTTCCTCCGAAGGTAGAATTGATTCTTGAGCTTTCTCTGAAAACGTTATTCGGAACCTGGTCAAACTTTTCTTTATTGGCTAAAACACCACAAACCTGAGCTTTTTTCCCGAAAGAAATGATATCCGGTTTTGCTGTAAAATGCTGGAATGCCCACATTTTTCCTGTAATTGCAATACCTGTCTGAACTTCATCAAAAATAAGTAAGATTTCGTTGTCATCACAGATTCTTCTTAATCCTAAAAGGAATTCGTCTCTGAAGTGATTGTCACCTCCTTCTGCCTGAATAGGTTCTATGATGATGCAAGCCACTTTATCAGGGTGCATCAGAATAGCCTCTTCAATCTGAAGCAAAGCAAGGTTTTCATTTTTAATGGTTTCTTCCAGGTTTTCTTCAGTGATCGGGAACTTTAATTTTGGATTTAAAATTCTCGGCCAGTTGAACATTGGGAAATATTGGTATTTTCTTGGATCAGAAGTATTGGTTAAACTCAAAGTATAACCGCTTCTTCCATGAAAAGCCTGTTTGAAGTGGATGCAGATTCCTGCTTCTGTGTCCAGTCCTTTTGCAAAGTTTTTACGGGTTTTCCAGTCGAAGCATGCCTTCATTGCATTTTCAACCCCCAGAGATCCGCCTTCGATAAAGAAAGCATACTGTAATTCTTCAGGAATAACTACTCTTTCGAATACCTCAAGGAAATGAGCATATTCTTCTGAGTAAACGTCAGCCAAAGTAGGTTTATTCACAGCCATTCTTCCCAGCCATTCTGATCTTTCTACAAGATAAGGGTGGTTGTATCCAACGGATGCTGATGCGAACATAGAGAACATATCCAGATATTCTCTGTCTGTAAGTTTATCATAAAGCCATGATCCGTGTGATTTTTCAATATCCATCACAAAATCGAAACCGTCTGCAAGAACATGTCTTCCTACAGTTTCTTTTACTTTATTTGCTTTTATATCTAATGTTTGTTCCATAATAAATTTGTAGTGTGATTTAATAAGTGAGCGGTTAAATGCTCCCTATGATGAAGCATTTAACCATTCAGGTTATTAAGTTTTATGTTTTTTGAGTGCTTTAAGTAAAGCTTTTATAAATCAAATTTAATTCCTTGTGCTAAAGGAAGTTGTGCGGTGTAATTGATAGTATTGGTTTGTCTTCTCATATAGTACTTCCAGGCATCAGATCCTGATTCTCTTCCTCCTCCGGTTTCTTTTTCACCACCGAAAGCACCACCAATTTCTGCTCCTGAAGTTCCGATATTTACGTTGGCTATACCACAGTCTGAACCAGCATGAGAAAGGAATAATTCTGCTTCTCTTAAGTTCTGGGTCATGATCGCCGAAGATAATCCTTGCGGAACATCATTCTGAATAGCAATAGCATCTTCTAATGTTTTGTATTTGATCAGATAAAGGATCGGTGCAAATGTTTCATGCTGAACAATCTCATAAGAGTTTTTCACTTCAGCTACACAAGGTTTAACATAGCATCCGGACTCGTAATCTTTTCCGGTTAAAACTCCGCCTTCAACAGCGAATTTCCCACCTTCTTTTTTACATTTCTTGATCGCTTCTTCGTATTGATTTACAGCATCCGTATCAATAAGCGGCCCCACATGGTTTTTCTCATCCAATGGATTTCCAATTTTCAACTGACCGTAAGCTTTTACCAATCTGTTTTTCACTTCGTCATATACACTTTCGTGGATGATCAGTCTTCTTGTAGAAGTACATCTCTGACCTGCCGTTCCTACAGCTCCGAAAACAGCTCCAATGATCGACATATCGATATCAGCTTCTTTGGTAATAATGATAGCATTGTTTCCACCTAATTCAAGGATCGATTTCCCAAATCTTTCTGCTACTTTAGAAGAAACCATTCTTCCTACTCTTGTAGATCCTGTGAAAGATACAAGGGCTACTCTTTTATCATCTACCAGTTTCTGTCCGATTTCGTGGTCTGATACCAATACACTTGAAACTCCTTCAGGAAGATTATTTTCCTTTATAACCTCCATCATGATATTCTGGCATGCAATGGCACAAAGCGGTGTTTTTTCAGATGGTTTCCAAATCGTAACGTTACCACAGATCCATGCTAATGCTGTATTCCAAGACCAAACGGCTACCGGGAAGTTGAATGCCGTAATCACCCCTACTACTCCCAGCGGATGGTATTGCTCATACATTCTGTGTCCTGGTCTCTCCGAGTGCATCGTGTACCCCTGAAGTTGTCTTGAAAGTCCTACAGCAAAGTCACAGATGTCTATCATCTCCTGAACTTCACCAAGTCCTTCCTGTAATGATTTACCCATTTCATAAGAAACAAGTTTACCAAGATCGTCTTTATATTCTCTTAATTTTAAGCCCAGCTGTCTTACGATCTCTCCTCTTTTGGGAGCCGGAATCAGCCTGAATTCCTGAAATGCTTTTTGAGCAGTTTCAATTACTTTGTCATAATCACTTTCTCCGGAAGTTTTTACTTTAGCGATCAATTTTCCGTCTACAGGAGAAATGCTTTCTATCACCTTTCCTGAAGCGAAATATTTTCCGCCCACTGAAGTCCCTTTGTTCTCTTCTTTGATACCAAGATTTCTAAGTGTTTTTTCAATTCCGAAATCCTTTACTTTTTTTGACATAAAATCTTACTTTTCGTTCTCTCTAAAGATAAAAATATTATGTGAACCTCAAAACTTTAATTTTTAATACGCTTTTTATTTGGACTAATTATAAACATGCTTATCTTTGCAGGGTAATCATTTTGATAATCGCCAATGGAAAATTCACAAGAAAATAACTCAAAGCTTAAAAAGTGGTTCAAGCGTGTGGGATGGGCAGGATTAGCTTTCTTTACCATTAAAGGCTTGATTTGGCTCGTCATATTCTACGTTGGAGCAGATAGTCTTCAGAGTTGTATAAAATAAAAAAGCAGAGAAAATTTCTCTGCTTTCTTTTTTGGTATAAGGTTAACCAAATTGTTATTTATTTATTGAAGTGTTCAAAAAAGTGGTCTTTTTTACATTTTCTCTAATGTAAAATCCTAAATAAACAGAGGCTTCTTATGAATAAATTCCCTCAAAAGCACCATTATTCCTTAAAAATTGATTTCTTCAAAATCACTCTTTCTTTTTTCTTCCCGACTCTACCAGGCTCTGATGCAGCAGGTATTCGATCTGGCCATTCACACTTCTGAATTCATCATTGGCCCACTTTTCAAGGAGTTTATAAGTAGACTCATCTATTCTTATCACAAAAGATTTTTTACCTTTGCTTTCCGAAGAGTTTTGAGCTTTTTCTGATTTCATTTTCTAATATTCTCTTACATTATTTCTAACTATTTTAGTGTGAAAATCTACACTAAAATTTAACTGTTAATTTTCACTTCTTAATTGTAAAGTGTTCCTGCATTTAAGATAGGGGTCGCCGCTTTTTCACCGCAAAGAACTACCATTAAATTGCTTACCATTGCTGCTTTTCTTTCATCATCAAGCTCAACGATATTGTCTTCTGAAAGCTTTTTCAACGCCAGGTCTACCATTCCTACAGCTCCTTCTACAATCTTGGTTCTTGCTGCAACAATAGCCGTAGCCTGCTGTCTCTGAAGCATTGCTCCTGCAATTTCTGAAGCATATGCAAGGTGCGAAATTCTAGCTTCCTGAATCACAATTCCCGCTTTTGAAAGACGGTCTGTAAGTTCCTGCTCCAAAATAGAATTGATCTTATCACCTCCTTCTCTCAATGTAATCGGGGCATGATCATCTTCCAAATTATCATAAGGAAAGCTCATCGCCAAATGTCTTACAGCTGCTTCACTCTGCATTTTCACAAAGTCAGAATAACGCTCTACATCAAAAGCGGCCTTATAAGTATCTCCTACTTTCCATACGATTACCACTGCGATTTCAATGGGGTTACCCATTTTATCATTCACTTTCAAAGTCTGGCCCTGTAAGTTTTCGGAACGTAAAGAAATTTTCTGTGATGAGTACAAAGGATTGATAAAGAACAGTCCGTTCTCTTTTACACTTCCCACATATTTTCCAAAGAAATTTAATACTCTGGAATGGTTAGGTTGAATAATCATTAAGCCTTTTAAGAAAAAGCACGAAAGAAGAAAGCAAAGCATAGCGATAACCACATAGGCTATACTTTGATCTACTCCACTCACAAAGAAGTAAACTGCTGCCACAAACAAGGCAAGACAGATGACCAGTGTAATATAACCCGACATAGGTTTTAATGTTTTTTCCATAATTGAATTTTAATTTGATATTATTTTGATATCATAAAGATAGTAATGAATTTTGAATTATGAATGATTAATTTTGTTTTTTTTGAGGTGTGAGGTTTGGGTTCCGAGATTCGAGTATCTTGTTTAAACGCAAGGTTCACAAGATCTGCTTTATTTTTGCTCGCAAAGCCACTTCGTTTAGCTAAGACCACTAGTTTCTGTACTGAGTGAAATGCCTTTACGAACAATATTTATCACAATATATACCATTGCGAACTTAGCGTTAATAAGATATTCACTTTAAAGCTAGAAATAATATGAATAAAAAAATCCCGGAAAGTGAATTCCAGGATTTTAATTTATATGTACAAAAGTCTATTTCTTTGTTAGAGTTTTAAACTTCCAATAAGAAACAGCTGATAAAATAATCATTGTTGAGATTCCAATGTATACCCAAGCTGGTACAGGTACCGGATCTCCCGCTGCATATGAGTGAAGTCCGCTTAGATAGTAGTTTACCCCAAAATACGTCATTACCATTGAACAGAAAGCAAACATTGTTGCTACGTGGAATGCCCATCTGCTTCTCAATCCTGGTACTAATCTCATGTGTAGAACAAATGCATATACCATGATGGAAATGAAAGCCCATGTCTCTTTCGGGTCCCAGCTCCAGTATCTTCCCCATGATTCGTTTGCCCAGATTCCTCCTAAGAAGTTTCCTACTGTTAATGCAAATAATCCGATTGTTAATGACATTTCAGAAACGATTACCAATTCCTTTAATGTAGTATCGTGGTGAATTTTATAGGTTTCTTTATTGGAGATAATATAGAATACCAATGAGATTACAGCAATAATCATCGACAGTGCGAAGAATCCATAACTGGAGGTAATAATTGCTACGTGAACAATTAACCAATAAGATTTCAACACAGGAACCAATGGTGTGATTTGTGGATCAAGCGCTGAACCTCCGTGTGCGAATCCCATCATAATAACTGCTACCATAAATCCGGCTGCAGGAATTAATGCATTTGAATTTCTATATAATAATAAACCTGCTGTAATACCTACCCAAGAGATAAAGATAATGGCTTCATAACCATTACTCCAAGGTGCATGTCCTGAAATATACCATCTTGCAACAAGTCCAAGGAAATGTAATAGATATCCAACTAAACCAAGCGCAATGATTACTTTAATTACTTTGTTTAATAATTTATTTGATTTGAATAATTCAACAAAACCTAGGATCAAAAGAAGACCGCCAACAAGCGTATAGAAGATCAACAATTTGAAGTTGATATCTGCTTTGTTCATAAATACTTCAAGATCTACTTTAGATTTAGCAGGAACTACTGCTTTACCCCATTTCTGCTGGTATTCTGAAAGCTTCGCCAATTCTGTATCTGCTTTGCTCCAGTTTCCGGTTTTCTGCGCTGTAAGAGCTTCTGCAAAGTAAGGTCCCATTACCTGCTGAGATTCCATATCAGGTTCGAATTTCTGATCTAACCATGAGTGCCATGTATGATTGGCGTCATTCTTCACAGGAACAATTCTCATAAACTGACCACTGAAGAATTCATTAAAGATCTGTACTCTTTCGTTTACAGCAATTACTTCTTTATCATAATTCGTCTGTTCAGCTGGTTTTTTACGGAATGCAGTGTTGTAATCATGCTCCAGAATATATGTTAAATTTCCGTTAGCATCTGCAGGGAAAAGGTTCATCAGTGAAGTATAACCATCTTCATCTGCCTTTGTTTTATTTTTCAGTTCATCACCACCTTTAGGTCCTACTTTGATCATAGGGACCATTGTCCAGCTTGGTGTGTCTGTATTGATTGAAAGGAACCATTGGTTAGCAGTAAGAGACTTTCCGTCTGTTCCTTTGAATTCGTCTTTTTTATATAATTTTCTTAAAACATCTAAAGCTTCTGTATTGATAGGAACAATTCTTCCTTCAAAACTTTGTACCAAAAGATATCCGAATTTATCCGCATGCTCTTTGCTGATTTTGTTTCTCGCAATGATTTCATCAGGAGAGATTGATCTCATTTTACCCATTGGCGTTGCCAGAGAGTTCTGCTTTGGAGCAGCACCATCAAGCGGCTGGGCAGATGGAGCCGGAGCATGAGAATGATTATCTCCTTCCACATGAATATGTTCTCTGCTTCCATCAGTTGTTCCGTGAGTTTCAATTTTCTGAGCATTTAAACCTAAGCTTAAGAACATCAGCAATACTACAGCAGTTCCTTTCGCCTTCTTTTTGTTGACATCAGTCAGCATTTTATTCAGTTTCCAGAAGTGAGTTCCTTTCCAGAAGAAGATCACAAACATTCCTAAGAATAAAAGGGTATATCCGATATAAGAAATCAAAGTTCCCCAGTAATCGTGGTTTACAGAAAGAACAGTTCCCATTCTGTCCGGATCAAAACTTGACTGGAAGAAACGGTATCCTTTATGATTAAGAACGTGGTTCATATAGATTTTATAAGGAGTTTCTTTACCTTCGTCAATGATTTTTACATGACTTTCGTAAGCACTTGGAGATGAACTCCCCGGATACGTTTCCATCACGAAGTCATCCAGTTTCAATGCGAAAGGAGTATTGTATACTTTAGGTCCGAATCCTACCATGATGTTTAAACCATCCATCGTAATCTGTTTGTAAGCATTCGGATTTCCTTTTTCAACAGAAAGATCTACAATCTGTTTTGTTTTTGGCCCCTGAAGCTCAATCTGAAGCATATCAGGAACATTGGCATCTTTCTTTCTGTCGCCTTCAATTGCCATCAGTCTTCCTTTTTTAAGACCTTCAGGAACTACAAGCTTCAATTCGTTGATTGTATATAGACTTCTTAATGCCAAAGGCTGGAACTCATCTTTCACGGTAGTTCCTGTTGCCTGAGTTGCCATCGTCATATAGTTGGCATCTACAGGAGTTTTGATGAATAATTTTCCACCTTCATTTTTGAATTCAACAGCTCCTTCAATCGCTCTGTTGAATGTCACCAAAGTTCCGTTGATCGATTTTGTCTCTCCCGGTTTGATGTAAATATTTTGTCTTCCAGTATTTCCGGTAGAAACCAAATGAAGGTACTCTGCACCGTTTGGCTCAGCTACAAGACTGTCTTTTTTTCTTTGAATGTATTCCTTAGCAAACACTTTCACTTCTTTTCCGTGGAAGTCATAAGTGGCGCTGAAATCTTTGTGCAATGGAGACATCAGATAAGGAACATCCTGATAATTAAGAACATCTCCTTTTTCTTCAACCTGAATTTTAAAGAAATTTTTATCGGTTACGATTTCATTTGAAGTTTCACCTTCTCTGATGTGCATTGTTCCCTCGAAACTGATGTATCTTGTGATGGCACCACCGAAAAAAATAAAAATAAAGGCAAGGTGGAAAACAAGAACCGGCCATTTCTCCTTTTTCCACAGTCTGTATCTTCCGATATTCCCTATGAAATTAAGAATGAGCAGGACCATGATCAGTTCGAACCACTTGGCCTCATAAATTAACGCTTTTGCTGTAGGAGTTCCGTAGTCGTTTTCTAAGAACGTTGCATAAGCCATCGCGAATGCATAAACCAGCAGCAATACAGCCATTGTCCTGGTTGAGATAAGAATATCTTGGAGCTTCTTCATGATTTATTGTACTTGACATGCAAAAATAAGCATGATAAACCACAAAGAGCTTAAAAAAAGCTGTTTTTTGTCACTTTGGCCTCGGTTTTGCTTATTTTGAAACATTCTTAATAAGCCCAGAAACATTAGGAAAAATTCAATTTCTAATTCTGAAAAAATATAGATTTATAAAAACTATTCCAGCGATTGAACTCTTCTATTTACAAACCAAATAAAATCCTATAAAATCCTGATTTATAAGTATAAATAGAAATTCAAAAATCAATTCATTTACCCCATTAAAAGTTTTTTTCTGATTTTACTTAAAAATTCATGGGTAATTCCCAGATAGGACGCTACCTGTTGTTGGGTAATTCTCTGTTCCAATCCAGGATACTTTTCCAGAAATTCAAGATATCGTTTATCTGCCGTTTTGCCTGTTAAGGAAAGAATTCTTCTTTGCAATGCTACAGAAGACTTTTGATTCATTATTCTAAAAAGTTTTTCTATCTGCGGCATTGTTTCGTAAAGATGCTCTTTATCTTTTTTATGAATCATCAATACTTCACTGTCTTCAAGGGCTTCAATATTCAGAATGCTCGGAACATTATTGATAAGACTGTCTATATCCGTAATCCACCAGCCTTCAACTGCAAAATATAAAGTCTGTTCAAATCCGCTTTCGTTAAGATAATAAATTTTGAAACAGCCACTCAGAACAAACCCTTCAAAAAGACAATGATCTCCTTCTTTGAGAACCACCTCTTTCTTTTTAAATACTTTGAGTTCAAAAGGCTTTACAAACTGTTTAAAATCCTCCTCTGAAAGATTGATGTATTGGCTGATATTTCTAAAAAGTAAATCGGACATGGGTTTGTTTAAGCAAAATAAAGGTATCAAAATTATTGACACCTTTGCAGAATTAAGTTATGTTAAGTTATTTCTGTATTTAAGCAATAGACCTCTGGTTTTATGTTGGGTAAACGCAAAGACGCAAAAATTTATCATACATTTTATTTATTTCAAGACACAAGAACATTTCGACTTCGCTCAATGTGAGATTTTCAGCAAGATGAACTGTTTTAAATTTTATCGGAGATAAAATCTTTGCGCCTTTGCTCATCCAAAAAAAAACTCGCTTTTTAAATCTATTTACTTAAAAACTCATTTGTATTTATTATACCAGCATAAAGATTTCCAAGAGCAGATATTCCTGCCAAAAAGGACTTTTGTACATCTGCTGCTTTTATGACTTCCCCATTCAATTCACGGTTTCGGGTTGCGGTAGCATCTCCGATAATGGTATTATGAAAACCGAAATCGAAAGCCGCTCTGGTAGTTGCTTCTACACAAACATCAGTCATCATTCCTGTAATTACAAGGTTTTTGATTTTCTTTGATTCCAGATAGCTCAAAAGACCAGTTTCTCTAAAGCTGTTGGGAAAATGTTTTGTAATTATTTTCTCACCTTCTCTCGGTGAAACTAAACGGCTAATTTTAGCTCCATCTGTATCCGGAAGGAAAAAAGTGGCACCTTCGTTCGTAGAAATATGCTGGATATGAATGACAGGAAGATTATTTTTCCTGAAATATTCTAAGACTTTTCTTGTATTTTCTCCAGCTTGTTCAGCTTTTTCCAGTGTCATTTTCCCTCCCGGAAAATAATCATTCTGTACATCGATAATTAATAATGCTGTGTTTTCCATTTTTTGTTTTTGTTGTGCGTTCATTCTAATCAGTGAAATAAATACCAGACCTAAGGTCAGAATTGTTTTAAAAATATTTTCCATATGTAAAGTTTTACAGGACAAAATTAGAAAGACTTCAAATCCTGACCTTTGAACTAGTTCAAAAAACGCGGCTGACATATTATAACATCAACTAAATTTTAAATATTATTATTTTTTTTCATTTATATGGATTTAAATAAGAAATTTTATTATCTTTTTTTGAGAATTATAAATAATAATTGGTTAACTATAATGTAACGGTATCAGATTTGGATAACCAAAATGAACGCATTATTTTATTTCATAATTGCTAAAAATATTTTTTAATCAAATTTTAAATAATCGTTGTAAAAAGCGGGATTTCCAAAAAGTTTTTTGGAGAAAAAAGATTCTTTTAGTGTTGAAAAAACATTAAATTTGTGACATTGATATTATGGACAAAAAGACACAAAAAAAACAGACTGAAATGCCTGAAAAAGGCAGAATTTTATCTAAGCCACGTATTTTTTCCGGGCTTACTCTTATCCTTTTCTCGGCTGTTCTTGCACTCTCATTCATTTCTTATTTAATGAACTGGAAAGCAGACCAAAGCCAGGCAGGAACCATGCTGGACAAGACTATAAAATCTTCAAATATCTTTGGTAAGGTAGGTGATTGGCTGGGAAATATTTTCATTTTCGAAAGTATTGGCATTGCCTCATTTATTATTGCATTTTTATTTCTGGTAGTCGGTACGCTGATTCTTAAGAAAAAAATCTTCAAACCTTGGAAAACTATCGGACACTCTTTGTTTTTTATCTGCTGGCTCCCTATTTTTATGGGAGCACTTACTAAAGGACAAGGTGTTTTAGGAGGAGTTTACGGATATCAGATTATGGATTACCTTAACTCTATTATTGGAGCAGTAGGTTTATGGACCGTTTTAGCGGCAAGTATACTTTTATATTTTATTCTTGAATTTAATCTTCGTCCAAGTTCCATCAAATCAAAACTAGACAAGATCAATGAAAATACAATTGGTAAAGTAAAATCCATGATGCCTGATTCTAATGATGATTTCGAGGCAGATGAAGAATTGAAAGAAGAAGCAGAGGAAGAAACGGAATCCCGAGTTACCGTAAGTGAAGTTTCCAACACGACTTCTAATAATCCTATCAACACAATAAAAGAACCAGAACCTGTAAGTGTTCCGAAAGGATTTCCTGAAGTTCCGGTTTCTACCGATATTGAAACGATTACCACTCCTAATCACACTTCTTTTGAAATAGAACCGAGAGAGGTATCTCAACCAGTAAGTTTAAACCTTTCTTCAAAACCAACTGTTCCGGTTTCAAGTCCTGAAGAAGCATTTGACATCAGACCATCCGTGCCGTCTCCGGCTGTAACAACTGCTCCGGCACAGGAAAACATTAAATTTAATGTAGAGGTAGCTCCGGTAATTGATGTTTTGGATGATTCTGATAAAAAATCTCAGGAATTGGTAGAAAAGCACGGTCTGTATGATCACAAGCTTGATCTGGCTAACTTCCAGATGCCGCCTGTAGAATTGTTGAAAGATTATGGAAGTGAAGAAATATCTATCAACAAGGAAGAATTAGAAGAAAATAAAAATAAGATTGTCGGACTTCTGAAGAATTTCAATGTAGGAATTGCAGAGATCAAAGCAACCATTGGTCCAACAGTAACATTATATGAAATTGTTCCGGAAGCGGGAATTCGAGTAGCTGCCATTAAAAAACTACAGGATGATATTGCATTGAACCTTTCTGCTTTAGGAATCAGGATCATTGCTCCGATGCCAGGAAAAGGAACAATCGGTATTGAAGTACCAAGAAAAAATCCTACCATGGTTTCTATGCGTTCTGTAATTGCTTCTCAGAAATTCCAGAATACAGATATGGATCTTCCGGTAGTTTTCGGAAAGACCATTTCCAATGAAATATTTATGGCTGACCTTTCAAAAATGCCTCACTTGCTGATGGCAGGGGCCACTGGTCAGGGTAAATCTGTAGGGATCAATGCTATCCTTACTTCCCTACTCTACAAGAAGCATCCAAGCGAACTGAAATTTGTAATGGTTGACCCTAAAAAAGTGGAACTTTCATTATATTCAAAAATCGAAAGACATTATTTAGCAAAACTGCCGGATGCAGAAGAAGCGATCATTACAGATACCAATAAAGTAATCAATACGCTGAACTCTCTTTGTATTGAAATGGATACCCGATATGATCTTCTTAAAAATGCATTCTGTAAAAACTTAAAAGAATACAATAAGAAATTTGCTGAAAGAAAATTAAATCCTGAAAACGGACACCGTTTCTTACCTTATATCGTATTGGTAGTAGACGAGTTTGCAGATTTGATCATGACCGCCGGAAAAGAAGTTGAATTACCTATCGCCAGACTTGCCCAGCTTGCCAGAGCCGTAGGTATTCACCTAATCGTAGCAACACAGAGACCATCTGTAAACGTAATTACAGGGATGATTAAAGCCAACTTCCCTGCAAGAGCAGCCTTCAGAGTAATCTCAAGTGTAGACTCCAGAACCATCCTTGACTCTCCGGGAGCTGATCAGCTGATTGGTAAAGGAGATATGCTTTATTTCAACGGAAATGAAATCTTAAGACTTCAGTGTGCTTTCGTAGATACTCCGGAAGTGGAAAGATTGGCAGAGTTTATCGGAGAACAGAAAGGATATGCTTCCGCATTCTTACTTCCTGAATTTGTTTCTGAAGATTCTACAAGTACTGTAGGTGCTTTTGATCCGAATGAGAAAGACGCTTTATTTGAAGAAGCTGCAAGAATCATTGTTTCAACACAACAGGGTTCTACATCCATGCTTCAGCGACAGTTGAAACTGGGGTACAACAGAGCTGGAAGAATTATGGACCAGCTGGAAGCAAGTGGCATTGTAGGAGGTTTCAACGGAGCTAAAGCAAGAGAAGTCATCATCAGTGACCTTCATTCTTTGGAACAGTTTTTGGAAGATCTGCGTAGTTAAAGGGAAATTCGAATGATTGAACCTTTCAAAATTGAAAATGTCTAAAGATTATTAAATAAAAAAATGAAAAATATTATTTCAAAAGTTATATTAGGAAGTTTTGTTGTAAGTGCAGTAGGTATGGCAAATGCTCAGAAGATTGATGCTAAAGCTAAAAAGATATTGGATGATATTACAGCCAACTACAATTCTAAAAAGAATTCTTACTTCAAATTTTCTTTTGGAAGCGGCCTGAACGGACAGGTTACGAAAACAGAACCAGGGATTTATTATGTTGCCGGAGAGAAATACAAACTAAAGATCATGGATACAGAACAGATCTTCGACGGAAACAAAATTTACAATATCAACGCTGATGATATGGAAGTAACGATTGCTAAACCCAATGGAAGCAGCACCATGTTCTCCCCTATCAACTATCTTACGACTTATAGAAACGATTACAACGTAACGTATAACGGTAAGAAAATGGTAAACGGCGTGAATGCTGATTTTATTAAGCTTACTCCCGTAAAGGCAAACGGAATACAGTTTGTGTACATTTTTGTAGATTCTGCGAAAAAGCAGATGGTGAAACTGGAACAGCACGGAAACAACAAAGATGTTGCTGTAATTGCCATTAAAGAATACAAAGAAAACCAGGAACTGGATCCAAATATGTTTGTTTTTGACAAGAATAAGTTTAAAAACTACGTAATTACAGAACTTTAAAAAGCTGAAAGTGAATTCGCAACTCAACAAATTCACCTTTTAAGTTAAAAAAATAACAAAATATAAAAAGCCACAAGTAAACTTTGTGGCTTTTTGATTAATTTTGGCGCATGTTAAAAATACTAGACCGATATATCATAAAAACCTTCTTTGGACCGTTTTTCTTTATATTCAGCGTATTGTTTTTCATTTTTATTGTAAACATTATCTGGGTTCAGTTAGGACAGTTTATGGGAAAAGGATTAAGCTACTGGCAGATCCTCAAACTTCTTTTTTACCTTGGGGTAAATGTTATCAGTATGGTTCTCCC
Organism: Chryseobacterium sp. 'Rf worker isolate 10'; assembly: GCF_050753305.1. NCBI lineage: Bacteria > Pseudomonadati > Bacteroidota > Flavobacteriia > Flavobacteriales > Weeksellaceae > Chryseobacterium > Chryseobacterium sp. 'Rf worker isolate 10'. The sequence goes on along the minus strand of NZ_JBOZOF010000001.1, from coordinate 1,185,129 downwards.
GCTTACGATTCTCCTTGCGAGCATCATGTCATTCGGGGAATTTGGAGAACGTTACGAGCTTGCAGCAATGAAGGCGGCAGGGATTCCTTTGACCAGAGTCATGACTCCTCTCTTGGGAATTTCAACGGCACTTGCCATCATGTTGTTTTTCTTTTCCAATAATATTATTCCGGATTTTCAGAAGAAAGCCAAAAATATGCTTTTCAATATTGCCCAGACAAAGCCGGCTATCAACTTTACTCCGGGTCAGTTTATCGACCAGATTCCGGGTTATATGGTGAAGTTTGACAAGATATATGGTGAAAACGGAGAAAATATTGAAGGCGTTTTTGTACATAAAAAAGCCAATGCTTACGAAAATCAGCAATCTGTAGTAGCAGAAAAAGGAAAATTTGTTCCGGCAGTGAATAAGAATTTCCTGAAACTCGTACTGTATAACGGATACGTATTTGAAGATGCTTTTGCAGGGAAAGGTGATAATGTAAGACAAAAACAACCTGACCAGGCCATTAAATTTGACACATTGGTTTCCCATTTCGATATCAGTGAAATCATTAACAAAGCTATCGAAAAAGAACAGATCACGGATGACTACCGTTTCCAGACGTATAACCAGCTTAACGAAACGGTCAGCAAAAGTAAAAAAGATAATAAACAGTTCTTTGATAATATAGGATCGGAAGTTCTTAATCAGACCAATTCCGTTGTTAGTTATATGGACAAGGGTAACAAGCATAAAGTAGCTGCTAAAACCCAGATAAAACTGGATACGGTAAAAGGCGACAAAAAACTGGAAATTATTTACAATTCCTACAACAGGCTAGACAACCTGAAATCTACTTTAGATTCTAAAAAGAATGAATACAGCTCCAATGTAAAATATTTCAGCAAAGTAGTGATCTACCAGCAGAGAATCATAGCTTATTCGGTGACATGTATTATCTTCTTCCTGATTGGAGCAAGCTTAGGTTCTATCATCAGAAAAGGAGGAATGGGATTGCCTGTAATCATTGCCATTGTTATCTTCATTGTCTTTTATGTAATGAATGTAGGGGTAGAAAACCTTTCATGGAGCGGGAAAATGAACCCATATCTTGCAGCATGGCTTCCTAACCTTATCCTACTTCCGTTTGGAGTCTGGATGACCTATAAAGCCCTTACGGATTCACAATTATTTGATGCTGAAAAATACAAAGCATTATTCAAACCGATTACCAAAAGATTTTCAAAAAGTAAAGAACATCAGAGATATCAATAATTCTGATTTTAAAATAAAAAACAAAAAGCTCCGGAGAAATTCGGAGCTTTTTTGTAGATTAAAGTAAAATATTTTGTTTTATACTATTTTGGATTTAAAAAAATTATATTTGCTGAAATTTAAAACAAAACCATGAAGAAATTACTACTTATTAGCCTGTTTGGTCTTCTTTCTCTGAATATCTACGCTCAGGATCAGGATGACAACGGAACTTACAATGGCGAAAAATACGGCTATATTATTGAAAAATCCGGAAAGAAAATTGAAGGTGTCGTACAATTGCACGGAGGATATTCCAGTCCATGGCAAAATCAGTTAAAGGTAAAATTTGCAGCCATTGCAGATATTGACAAAGTAAAGAACAGGATTAAATTCAAAACCTACGACACAGATGACATTAAAGAATATATGCTGTATCAGGGTGATACTCCAAGAATCTTTAAATCTGTAAAATATTCGAACATGAGAGAAGCTTTAAACAGTTCTGAAAGCTCCACAGGACTAGCGGCAGGCTTTAAGGCAATCAATAATCTTTCAAGAACAGATCAGTTCGCAGAGGTAGTGGTAGAGGGTAAAGTAACCGTTTATAAACTGTATGGTTATCCTACAGCGCTTTCAGCCAACAGCACACAGGCTATTTCTCAGGCGGAAACAGACCGATTGAGAGAAAACCCGAATTATATTTTTTCTAAAAAAGGTGGAAAGGTAGAAGAACTAACTCCTGCCAAAGCGAAAATTATCCTTGCAGACTGTCCTTATGTAAAAGGAAAAATTGCAAAAGGAGAATACGGATCACTAAAAAATGAAGAAAAGAAAAGATCCGGTTTTGGGAAATTTATCCGCGATGAAATAAGCAATGCCACAGTAGATAAGCTTTCAATCATCAATGAAGTGATCTATGATTACAATGAGAACTGTAAATAAAAAACACAAAAGAGGCTTCCAACGGAAACCTCTTTTGTGTTTTTAGTATTGAAAATTTCAATTTTTTATTTATTATTATAAGCTTAAAACTTATACACAAAAGCATTAATATTCATGCCTGCACCTACTGAAGCAAATAAAACCACATCATTTTTCTCAATCTTATGATGTTCCAGTTCATCCTTTAAAATCATCGTAAGCAAAGACGGAATAGTTGCCACACTACTGTTCCCCAGTTTATGAATAACCATAGGCATTATATTTTCAGGAACCGGCATATCATACAGCTGATAAAACCTGCTGACAATGGCTTCATCCATTTTTTCATTAGCCTGATGAATGATAATTTTATTCAATTGACTAATGGAATATCCGCTGTTATCCAGACATCTCTTCATGGCATCAGGAACATTTACCAGAGCAAATTCGTATATTTTTCTGCCATCCATTTTGATATATCTTGTATCCTGACACCCTTCATTGTTATAGGACTTTCCAAAATACAGATAATCTTTTTCCTCAAATGTATAAGAAGCTGATAAATGAGACTTAATTCCGGAATCATCCTCATTATTCACCTCCAAAACCGCTGCTCCTGCTCCATCGGCATAGATCATACTGTCCCTGTCATGAATATCCACTACACGGGAAAGCGTTTCTCCACCAATCACCAAACATCGCTTTGCAATACCTGATTTAATAAATGCATTAGCCTGTATCACTCCTTCAATCCATCCGGGACATCCGAAAAGAACATCATAGGCAACACAGAAATTATTTTTGATCCCTAATAAATGTTTTACTCTGGCAGCAAGACTGGGTACCGCATCAGACTGAACTGTCCCAAACCGGACATCCCCGAAATTATGCGCAAATATAATATAGTCTAATGTTTCCGGATCTATTCCCGCATCTTCAATGGCTGCACGGGCTGCAATAAGCCCAAGATCTGAAGTAACCTCTGTACTGTGAGCATATCTCCTCTCTTCAATCCCTGTAATTTTTTTTAACTTATCTGTAATGGAAGCATTATCGTCCTTCAATAATACACCTTGTTCATTAAGAAAAATATGTTTATCAAAAAATAGATTGGTTATTGTTTCCGACGGGATGTAGTTACCTACACCAATAATTTTAGTCATCGCTTTAGCATTTTGATTTCCAGATCATTATATAATAAATCGGAATAATTTTGTAAATATAACGATTAAAAGCTAATAATCAGTATTTCTTTTTATGCAAAGAATACAGATCATCACTGATAAAAATGCAACAATCTATCATTCAATAACTTTAATTTTCAATAAAAAAACAAAAAATATACTGCAAAAAAAATATCCACACTGTTCCCTCAGTTTTTGTGGGAATATTTTACCATATAAAGTTGAATTAAATAAAACCTCCTGCGGCTAACAAGAGGTCCAATGAAGACAACAGAATCTGTAAAGCTTCCGGCTTCATTGTTCTAAAAATTAAAAAAAATAATTTAATATATTGAAAATGTGCTCCTTGCTCATTTCGTTTAAAGGTACACTATTAAAAATGGATAATACTATAAAGGTTATATTTGTTTGAAAAACACAATCTTCCGTAGAAAGCATTCTCTTTTATGCTCTCTGCAAGACAATCTTCACAACTTATCTTAAGCCACAAAAAAAAAGAGGCTTCCATCGGAAACCTCTTTTCTATTTTTAAAAACTGAAAATTACACTTTCATAATTTCAGCCTCTTTTGTCTTAAGGTGCTCATCACAAAGCTTCACATATTTATCTGTATAAGTCTGGATTTCTTCTTCCACTCCTTTTACAACATCTTCAGAAACTCCGTCTAGCTTTTTAAGTTCTTTCAAACCGTCCTGTCTTGCGTTTCTTACCGTTACTTTAGTGCTCTCTGCTTCTACTTTAGCCTGCTTTGCAAGCTCTCTTCTTCTTTCCTCTGTCAAAGGCGGAACATTAAGGATGATGTTTTCCCCATTGTTAGAAGGTGCAAAACCTAAGTTTGAGTTGATGATTGCTTTTTCAATTGCATTGATAGCAGTTCTGTCCCAAGGTTGAATAGAGATGGTCATTGCATCCGGAACAGAAACATTCGCAACCTGATTGATAGGAGTTGGAGCTCCATAGTATTCAACCATTACATCCTGAACCATTGCCGTAGAAGCACGTCCTGCTCTAATTCTTTGAAATGCATGATCCAAATGCTTTACAGCGGCATCCATGTCTTGTTTTACAGATTCTAATATAAGATCTAATTCTTCCATTATTATATTAAAGTTTGATAAATTACACATCTATTAATCACTTTGAATATCAATTAGTTAAAATCCAACAAACACTGTAAATATCAGCGTTTTTTTGCTGTTTTAAACTATTTTCTACTATTCAGTGGTGCAAAAATAATGATTGTTTTCGAATAATAGGTATTTCCACAGATGGATTTTGTGTACTTGGCTTGCTTTGAGGAAAAGATGATTGTTTTAATGTATTCATTTATCCTGAAATGAAAAGCTTCAGGTATAAATACCTATCCTCTATTTTGGTCATTTCTACTTACGAACATCTCATTTTTAATACCTTATTTTACCTTATTCTATTGAACCCAACTATTTATCTGCCACATGACATCTTTTTTAATTTGATTATAAAATAAAATGATAATGTTAAAAGCAGAAGGTCTTGCAAAAGACAATTTCATGAAAACATAACTAGTACTCATTTTTAAACTAATTTTAAACCAATCACATTATGACAAATCCATCTTTAGACGCCTATCAACAAGTTTTTGGTATGGCAGGTCTTGCAAACCGCGCCGGAGGCTACAACGGTTTTGGTATCCAACTACAGCAGCAGCTTCAGTATGATTTATCTTTTTATTTTAACAATGTTCCTCCCGTTAAGATAATGGATCAGAAGACACCTTCAACAGCCGATCCTTCAGTTCTGCCGATATTAGGAAGCTGGGATCTTGTCTGGGGTCCTGCCCTGATTGAAGAAAAAAATGAAAAAGGAGTTCCTACCGATGTTGCAGATAATGCTTTATATGTCGTGAAGTCCAATGCTGTCGCATTTCCGGGAGGTCCTACATTACCTACTTATGTCGTGGCTATTGCAGCAACTAATCCTTCTTCACTTTACGATTGGGAAACTGAAGATTTCTCAGTTTCAGAAGTCGTAAACTGGACAACTTATAACCCTTCCAATTTTGCTCCATCAGCTTATAATGGAACTGACCCCTATATTTCAAAAGGGACTGCCACCGGTATAAGTATCCTTCTAGGACTTACCAGCCCCGATAATGCAGCTTCTCCCAATACGACTCTACAGCAGTTTCTTGCAAGCTTAAATCCGGAACCGGGTACAGCCATTGTATTTTGCGGACACAGTCTTGCTGGGGCATTATCTCCTACTCTAGCTCTTTATCTTAAAGAAAATAAGGATCTAAATGCTTTTGGGGTAACGCTTGTATATCCTACCGCCGGACCAACACCTGGTGAGGCAGCATTTGCCAATCTTTTCAACAGTAAATTTCCACCGTTGCCTCCAGGATGGCAGCAGCAAACAGGTACTTACCAAAGCTGGAATACGATGCACTGGAATGATCTGGATGTTGTGCCTCATGCATGGCCGGTATCAGAACTGGGGAAAATAGCAACCATATATGGCCAGGCTCCTACAAATATGACAGCTTCCATATTGAAAGCTTTACAAACGATGGCGATCACTGATTCTTCAAATTCAGGAGCCAGTTATACAAGAATACAGAACCAATCACTTCCGGGCCAGCTCCAACACTCAAGTGGCTCATCGATCAGTATCAAAACACCTCCTGACACTTTGCAAGATTATATGCTTCAGTTATCAGTACAACATGTGGGGATGTATAATGGTATTCCTGCGGCAGGACCTAATCCACAAGTAACTGGTCTTATTTTACCACAGCCATTACCCAAACCAGACGTCATAAAGTTGGTACCAGGAGTAACTGCTGTCACCGAATTTGAGATGATTATGAAAATAATAAGTCAGATCATTGGGTGGATTTCTTCCAATTATATTTTGGTTGAAAAGGAAAACATCACACAAAATGCTAGTGCGGATAAATAATTACGATTAATGTTAAAACAAAAACACCTGTAACAGCAAATACTGTAACAGGTGTTTTGTATATTTTTTAGTTGTAAAATGATTATAAATTAACCAATGTACCTACATTTTCTCCGTCTACAATTTTTTCCAAATTCCCATCTTTATTCATATCGAATACAATGATTGGCAATTTGTTTTCGTGGCTTAAAGTAAATGCTGTCATATCCATTACTTTAAGGTTTTTCTCAAATACTTCATCGAAAGATAATGAGTTGTATTTCACAGCATCAGCGTTCTTTTCAGGATCACTGTCGTAGATTCCGTCTACTCTTGTTCCTTTTAGGATCACATCAGCTCCGATTTCGATTGCTCTTAATGTAGCTGCTGTATCTGTAGTAAAATAAGGGTTTCCTGTACCAGCTCCGAAGATTACGACTCTCCCTTTTTCAAGGTGTCTTACCGCTCTTCTTTTGATGAAAGGTTCAGCCACTTTATCCATTTCGATAGCAGACTGAAGTCTTGTTTTGATTCCTGCATCTTCCAATGCTCCCTGTAAAGCCATACCATTGATGACAGTGGCAAGCATTCCCATATAATCACCCTGCACTCTGTCCATACCTTTTGCAGCTCCTGCTACACCACGGAAGATATTTCCTCCTCCAATCACGATCGCTACTTCACAGCCTTTTTCAACTACTTTTTTGATCTCAGATGCATATTCCTGCAGTCTTTCAGTATCAATACCGTATTGTCTGTTTCCCATTAAGGCCTCACCGCTTAGTTTCAGAAGGATTCTTTTATATTTCATCTTTTATTTTTAGTAACTTTTTATTAGTAAGGGTTTCCCCAGAATTTGATTTTGCAAATATAATCATTAATGATATTGATAAAAGAAAAATATTTAAATAGAAATAATGTAAGAAATATTTTGAAAAGTACGAAAAAGGATTATTTTTGCATTAATTATAAATTGAGTTGAAGAAAATTATCATTTTTTCATTATTTCTATCAGGAATTGTTTCTTATGCGCAAACAGGAACAAATGTTTATCCGTTCTTAAATGTACCTGTATCTGCAAGACAGGCTGCTTTGGGTGGAGATGCAATTTCGGTAAGAGATTATGATGTTTCCTTTGCTATTGCAAACCCTGCCCTTTTAAATAGAGATTCTGACAAACAGCTTTCCGTAAACGCGACAGCTTATCTTGCTGACTCGAAATACGGAACTATTGCTTATGCCAAAGACTTTGAGAATGGCCATATGGCTACCATCAATGCAAGGTATATGAGCTATGGGAGTATTCCGAGAACGGATGAAAGCGGTTTTGAAAACGGAGAATTCAAAGCTTCGGATGTGGCCATTGGCGCAGGCTATGCCTACCAGTTTGAAGAAGACTGGACGATTGGTGGAGGACTTAATTTCATTACCTCAAAAATTGATAACTATACCTCTTCCGCTATCTCAGGAACGGCGGGGGTTACCTATCATAATAAAAAAAATAAAGAAGTAGTTTCTCTTGTGATGAGGAACTTTGGATTCCAGTTGAAATCTTTCAATGGAACAAGAGAAAATCTTCCTTTCAGAATAGATTTGGGATATACCAAAATAATTAAGAACTTCCCTCTTGCTATTACTATTACAGCACACGACCTTCAGAAGTTTGATATCTCTTCAGAAGAGAATCTGGACGGGCAAAAAGTAGGTGCCGGCAGGAAAATTGCAGACCACTTTTCTTTGGGAGCAGAATTGTTTCCGGAAAAGAATTTCAATATCAGACTGGGATATAATGTGAAAAGAGGAAATGAACTGGCTGTTGCAGATCAGAGAAACTTCTCAGGACTTTCTGCAGGATTTGGAGTTAAAGTTTCCAGATTCCGTATTGATTATGCTCATGTAAGATATCACAACTCTTCGAATGTCAATCAGATAGGAATTTCTATGGATCTTTCCAGCCACCGAGGAGAATAATATTTCCGGCTGAAATTTCTTAATTATTCCGAAAATTTCATACTTCCTCTTGATTTTTAAGAAAAAATCTTGAAATTTGCAGTATGAAAAAACCTGTAATTGCTATTGATGGGTACTCGTCTACCGGAAAAAGTTCTATCTCTAAAATCATTGCTGATCAACTGGGACTTATTCATATGGATACAGGAGCTCTTTACAGAGGAGTTACCTGGTATGCGTTGCAGCATTGCCTGAACACAAATGGCGAGATTGATCTGAATACTTTATTCTCCTCTTTAGACCAGATCAAACTTGAATTTAAAAACAACGAAGGAACACTTATTCTATTCCTTAATGACATCGATATCTCTAAAGAAATCCGTACCAATATAGTATCTGACAACGTAAGCCTTGTTGCCAAACAGAAAGAAGTAAGAGACTTCTTACTGCAGTCACAGCGCACTTTGGCAGAAAAAGGAGGCGTAATTATGGACGGACGTGACATTGGGACAGTAGTTCTGCCAAATGCGGACTATAAATTCTTTCTTACTGCCAGCATAGACGAAAGAACCAACAGAAGATTTCTGGAACTGAAAGGCCTGGGAATAGAAGCCGATAAAGAGCAGGTAAAGCAAAACCTTATAGAGCGTGACAAGATCGACAGCGAACGTGAAATAGCCCCATTGAAGCAGGCTGAGGACGCTATCGTTATTGATAATTCTGAATTAACCAAAGAAGAAACCATAGAACTTATTTTATCTCACATCGAAAAGATTTAACAATTTTTAATAGGCTTTAGGCCTCCTTTGGTATACAAATTGTAAGTTTTATTACTGTAAAAACTAATCTATTATTAATTATTAAAAAACTTAAAATGTCTAGAAAAGGAAATAATACAGCAGGTATATTGGCAGGACTTCTTGCAGGTGCTGCGGCAGGTGTAATCTTAGGAATGTTATACGCACCGGAAGAAGGTAAAGAAACCAGAAAAAAAATTAAAACTAAAGCAAATGATCTTAAAGATCGGGCTAAAAATAAATACGGAGAGGTTTCTGAAAAAGTAAAAGACCAGTATGGCAATATTTCTTCTACTTTCAAAGAAACTGCAAACAGCGTAGCCCATACTGTGAAAGACGGATATGATAAATACAAGGATCAGATTGTTTCTAAAACTGCAGATTTGGCAAAAGATGTAGAAGCGGAACTAAATGATCTTAAAAAATAAGTAATTTATCTTTTTTAAGTAAATTACAGAAAGGAACTTTTGTGCGAAAGTTCCTTTTTTGTAACTTTAAAAAAAAACAATGATAGAAACTATTAAAGAATACGCCTCCAAGAGAATAGATCTTCTGAAAATTGAAGCGACAGAAAAGTCGTCTCTCTCTGCCGGGCTCATTACTTACTTTGTAGTACTGCTTGTTGCTTTTGCTTTTTTTATTATCCTTTTCAATTTTGGAATCGCTTTTCTTATTGGAAAAGCACTGGATAATTATTCTTACGGATTCTTAATTGTTGCTGCATTTTATGCGCTGGTAATGGCGTTTGTAATTGCCTTCAAAAATAAGATTGTAAATACTGTTGCAGATCAGGTAATTAAATTTTTAAATCATTAAACTATGGGCAGAAAATACGAGAGCATAGAAGAATTAAGAAGAAAGAAAAAACTGCTTCAAGGTGAGATAAGTGATTTGGAGAACCTTCTTACCTTCAAAAACACGAAAGAAAGCCTAAGTGCTTTTACCAATGGCTTAAGTGACCAATACCTTCAGGAAAAGATAGATGAAGACGGTGATGAAAAAGTAGTGCTGAGAAAGGATGTCATTGCCAAACAGCTTACTTCTGAAGTAAAGGATTTACTGATCAGTAAAAATACAGCCGTAGGAATTGCAAGCTCTGCTTTTAAAGGCGGAAATATTACAGACAGTCTTGTAAAGCTAGGCGTTACTGCTATCGTAGGAAACTACGCCAAAAAGAATATGAAAAGCTCCAACTGGAAGAAAAAACTGATTGGTGCCGCATTGATCTATCTTGCTCCGATTGCATTGAAATATGTAAGAAAAAAGATGGAAGTATATCAGAAAAACAAAAGTGTTTCAAGTTTGGAACAATTGATATAGAAATAAGATATTAGAAACTAGGTGCTAGATACTATTCAGTAATATTTTACAATAATTCTAACCTCTAGTTTCTAATTTTCTATTTTGAAAATAGCTGTCCTAAAATAATCCCTGCAGCCATTGATACATTCAGGCTTTCTGTAGACTGGGATTTTCCAAACCTCGGAATGCTGATACTTTTTTGTAGAAGCTTTTCAGTTTCAGGTCTCATTCCGTTTCCTTCGTTTCCTAAAATAAGATTGATTTTTTTTGGTTTCTCAAAGGTATAGATGTTCTCCCCTTCCATATCCGTTCCTATGTTTACATTTTCTGTTCCAGAAAGATATTCCACAAGATCAGTATAAACAAGATTCACTCTGGTAAAAGAACCCATTGTTGCCTGAATCACTTTCGGATTGTAAACATCTACAGTATCTTCGCTGCAAATAATCTGTTCTATCCCGAACCAGTCTGCCAGTCGAATAATCGTTCCTAAATTCCCTGGATCCTGTATTCCATCCAAAACCAGCTGTATATTCTTATCTTCCCATTTTTCTTCCTCAGCAAGATAACATACCGCTATGGAATCTTTTGGAGTTTTAAGAAAACTAATTTTTTTTAATTCATTTTCAGAGATATGGGTAACAGGAATATCAGTACGGTCCAATTTTTGTGGATCGGTTGAGAATATTTCTTTAACTTTAATGTTAGAATTAGAAAGTTCACAAATGATTTTATTACCTTCAACCAAAAACAAATTGTATTTTTGTCTGAACTTCTTTTTATCTAAAGATTGTAAAACTTTTATTGTATGAGCTGTAAGCATTATAAGAATTCTCCTCAAAAATATTATAAAATTATCTCATTTGCAACATTTGTTGGTCTCCTTTATGCTTGTAGTACGACAAAAAAAGTTCCTGAAGGCGAATATCTCCTTACCAAGAACAGTTTAGGCTTCGAGGATAAGAGAGAATTTTTCGATGAAGAACTGAAAGATTACATTCAGCAAAAGCCCAATAAAAAGCAATTTCTTTTCATGCCATTAAGTTTACTTTTGTACAACATGGCTGATACGAAATACGATACGATACTTAATGAATATATGACTTATCCCGGTGAGATGAGAAATCAGAAACTGAGAGACTCTTTATTTCTTAAGTATAATATGAAAAGCAGTGTGGGAAAAAGCCTGCTCTTCGATCGTTTATTGCACAATTGGGGAACAGCTCCGGTAATTCTTGATCAGACAAGAAGTGAAAAAAGTGCTGAATCTATCAAGAAAAGGCTTACCTATAGAGGATACTGGGATGCAGATGTAACCTTCAAGCATAGTTTGGATTCAGCTTCAAAAAAAGCTTCTGTAAGTTATTCTATTAAGCATAACGAACCCACCCGCATCAAGGGGTATTTTTACAATATTCCGGATCAGGGGATCAAAGGATACTACAGCTCTTTTCTGAATAAAAGTCTGGTGAGATCTGGTCAGATTCTTGATCAAACTGTACTTGAAAGAGAGGTGACAAGAATTACGGAACAGATGAGAGAGTTTGGATTTTATAGATTCAATTCTTTAAATGATGAAGTGTATTTTGTTGCAGATTCTCTTAAAAGCAGAAAGCAGGTTCCTTTAACTCTTGAAATTCATAAAGATTCTTTGGATACACCCTATAAAATTGCCACTTTTGGAAATATTGACGTTGCCATTGTGGATGAACCTGGTGATTATCCTAAAAACACAAAGAAAGACAGCTTAAGGAGAATAAGATTCCATACGGTGAATGACAAGTATAAAATTTCATCCATATGGAGAGCGATTATTCCAGACAGCAAAAAAGTTTTTGACCAAACAAAACTAGACGTTACCAAGAGAAATCTCTTGGCAATGAACAACTTTAGTATTGTTAAGGCAAGAGATTCACTTAGACAAGGAGGAATGACTTCTCCTAATGACAGTATTGTGGATGTTTTATATGTATTAAAACCACTTCCGAAGTATGAGTTTAAACTGGGAACAGATATTAATTATTCTCAGGTTCTGAATCTCGGGATCTCTCCTTCCGTTGACCTTACTACCCGAAATGTTTTCAGAGGGGCAGAAAACCTTTCTACCAGCCTTTCAGGAACGTTTGGATCAATCAGAAGTACAAAAGATATTGATAAAAGAGTGGCCGCCTATGAAATATCAGCTCAGGCATCTTTGAATTTCCCAAGACTGCTGCTTCCTATTAATTATTATAAACTGATTCCTAAACGATATACTCCTACTTCATCTATCTTGCTGGGAGCATCGATACAGAACAATATTGGTTTGGGAAGAATTATTTTCAATACCGGATTAAACTATCAGGCCAGTGTAAATGACCAGGTATATCATAAGCTTACTTTATTTAATACTCAGGTCAGTCTTACTAAAAATAAAGATGCCTACTATGATTATTTTGTGAATGACGGAAGAGTAAAAGATGAGGTTTTCGGGAATTATTTTATGTTTAACCCGGAAACTCAACAAACCGGAAAAGATTATAGAGATGGAAAACTTACCGTAGATGAAGTTTCCAAAAAGATTATAGAGAACGACGCTTACCGTGGAAGTCTTAATCAACAGGGAACTGATCTTTTAACAGCATTCAGAGGAACTTTGGTTAATAAAGACAGACAGACACAGGATGTTCTTATTTCTTCCATGATTTACAACTTTGTTTACAGCGAGATTGGAAAAAAAGAATATCCAAATGCTTTTTACTTTAACGGAAAAGTTGAGCTTGCTGGTAATATTTTAAGCTTATTCAACAAAAAAGATAATGACGGAGGGGTTGTTACCAGTCCTCAAAAAACTATTTTTGGCCTACCTTATGCACAGTTTGTTAAGTTTGATATTGACGCCAGAAAATATTTCAGATTTAACGGAAACCAGACATTGGTGCTTCGTCAGTTTATCGGGGTTGGAATACCGTATGGAAATTCTCAAGATATGCCAATCATCAAGTCGTATTTCAATGGAGGTTCCAATGATATCAGAGCCTGGGTGGCATTTGGTGGGTTAGGTCCTGCAGATTCTCAGGTAGATGAAAGAGTACGTACTTATATGACAGACAATGTAAAGCTGACAACCAATATTGAATATAGAATTCCGTTCAACAAAACTTATGAAGGAGCCTTATTTACCGATATTGGAAATACATGGAGTCTTCGTAATTATAATGACGGGTATGGAGATGAGTTTAAATTCAATAAATTCCTGAAACAGGTGGGTATCGGAAGTGGATTCGGGTTAAGATTAAATATTGCCTATGTAACGGCCAGAATAGACCTTGCTTATAAGATTTACGACCCAAATAAACCTGAAGGTGACCGATGGAGAGTAAAATATATCCAACCTTTTAAACCTACAGTGAATATTGCGTTCGGATATCCTTTCTAATCCGGAGAAACGCCCAGAATAAAATATACTACAGCAATCACACGGGCGAGGATTTCCCTCGTCTGGTTTCTGTAGAAACTTTCAGGCTTTGTGACATCTTGCGCATCAAATCCTAAAGCATTCATATCATTATTTCTTGCAAAAAAAAGAGCCCTCAGGTTGTGAAACCCTTGAGATACGATAATCACATTGTTCTTTTTATAAACATCTTTGCAGCGAAGAATACTTTTATAGGTATTGAATCCCTTCGGATCTTCCACAATAATATCTTCCGGAACTCCTTCCTGATTGATCAGATAGTTTTTCATGGCACCCGGTTCATTGTAACCTTTACTCTTCTCACCGCTTACTATAATTTTCTTGATCTTTCCATGATGGTAAAGAAGAGCCGCTGCATCCATTCTTTTGGTGAAATAAGGGTTAGATTTTCCGGATCTCATTTTTGGAGATGTTCCAAGAACTAATGCAATTTCCCTTGGTGGTATTTTTGAGATTTTGGTATAGGTTCTCCCGTTGGTAAGCCCGAAAACCCACACATTACAGAAGCATATCATCAGAATTCCCAATTCCAATGATATAAAACCCAGGTTAAATATGTTCCTAATGACTCTCAACTAAGATCAAAGTTAAGCTTTATTTTTTTACTTTTCACAATAGACATGCAAGCCAATATATGCCCCTGTTCTTCTTCTTTTTCGGTAAGATACTCATTCTCCAGCAATTCCACTTCACCTTCTTCTAAAGAACATTCACAGCTGCCACAGATCCCTGACTTACATGAATAAGGAACCGGAAATTTCTGAATAAGAAGCTGTTGAAGGATTTTATCCTTGTTATCAGCAAGATGAGTAGTATATTTTTTTCCAAGCATGGTAAACTCAACTTCAATATTTTCAATCAGAGGAAATTCTTTTTCTACAGGATAAATATCATCATTAAATTCTTCAAAAAGTTCAAAATGGATATTTTTTTTCGGAATTCCGTGGTGATAGCAGGCATTAGCCAATGTCTTGATCATTTCTCCTTTTCCACAGATTAATACTTCATCTACAGCATCCCAGATGGTAGACTCCTCATCCGTATCGTCCAAATGAAGGATCTGATTGATAATGAGAGCCAATTTCTTTTCATCCAGCCTGCCATAAAAAAACTGGTCTGCTGTTTTTTCCCTTGAAAAAAAATAAAATATCTGAAGTCTGTCACCACAGGTTCTGGCAAGATTATCCAGCTGATCACGATAAACAAGATCTTCTGAACTTTTATTTCCAAAAAATAAAAACAAACGGGTTCTGGGTTCGTTGTGAAGAATATTTTTAAAATGGCTCAAAATAGGTGTAATCCCTATACCAGCAGCAAAAGCAACAATAGTCCTGAATTCGCTGGGTTTAGATACAATCGTAAATCTCCCTGCAGGTTCACTTACCCACAGCTCATCCCCTGCGTTATAATTCTGAAATAACTGCGAAGTCGCTCCATCAGGAGAATTAACCTTTATCCCCAAACATATTTTACCTTCATAGGGAGCAGATGTCATTGAATAATCATTAATAACCTCTTTCCCATGGGATTGAAATCGTATACTGACGAACTGCCCTGCTTCGAATCTGAAATTTTCCTTTAAATTCTCAGGAATATCAAACTCCAGAGAAAAAGTATTTTTGGTCAGCTCTTCCTTTTTCGCTATTTTTAACGGATGAAACTGTATCAGTTTCCCTTTATAGATTTGTTGTTCCATAACTTCAATTCAAAAATAGATAAAAAATAATTTATGAAGAAGATAATTTTATCCACGTTACTTCTTACTGCACTGTACAGCTGTAAAAAAGAAGGTCAGAAAACTGAAAACACAGCAGTTGCAGACTCTGTTTCCGTATCTCAAACTACAGAACCTGAAGGAAGTACAGTTCTTCCTAAAGAACTTTCTCCGGAAAATGTAAGCCAGCATCTAGCTAAAAATAATGATACTTTATATGTAACCAATTTTTTTGCAACCTGGTGTGGTCCTTGCATGAGAGAGATTCCGAGTTTTAAAAGTAAAATGGAGGAATTGAAGGGAAAACCTGTAAAATTCACTTTCATAAACCTTGATGACAAGGCTGAATGGGCTGGTGCTGTGAAAAATTTTGCTACAGAAAATAAACTGGGAGGAAGCATTATTTTACTGGACGGACAAAAATTAGATCAAAACTTCTTTCATAACAACTTCAAACAATGGGATGGAGGTTCTATACCTTTTACTTTCATGAGAAAAGGAGATAAAACCGATGAATATCTGGGAATGATGACGGAAGATGTTTTGAACTCAAAAATCGATTCTTTCTTAAAATAAAATAGACTGAACTCTTTCTGAATCATGTCAAAAAGATTTAAAATCCTGTGTTTATTATTCGTGATTGCAATTATTGTAAGCGCTTTCATTAATCTGAATACAGGATTTTTAAGTTTAAACTTCCAGGATTTCTTTCAAGATTCTGCTCATAGCCAAATTGCCGAGATCCGTATCAACCGTGTTTTGGTAATGATGCTGGCCGGAATTTCAATTCCTACTTCAGGCTTTCTGATGCAGGAATATTTTCAAAATCCGCTGGCTGGCCCCGATATACTGGGAATCACTTCGGTCGCCAGTCTATCAGTTGCCTTTTATATTTTCTTTTCTCACAATATTTTACTGCCTGAATTTTTGCAAAACAGTTTCCTTAGCTTATCAGCTATTGGTGGAAGTTTGCTGCTAATGTTGATTCTTTTGTCAATGTCAAACAGATTTCAGGACAAATCCTATCTTATTATTTTTGGATTTCTGGTATCTGCTTTTGCCGGAGCAATTGTATCTCTGCTGCAGTTTTATGCAGAAAATCAAAGTTTGAAAAACTATATTTTATGGTCTTTCGGAGCCAATAATATGGTAACAAGGAATCAGATTTATGTACTGTTCATCATAGTTTTAATAGGTATGTTTATTTGTTTCAGAGTGATAAAGCCACTTATTGGAAACTCACTGGGCAATTCCTATGCACAAAGTTTAGGAGTAAACCTGAAACAGCTGAAGCTTTTAATAATCGTAGCATCCTCTCTCCTATCAGCTTCTGTTACTGCATTTCTGGGACCTATTCTCTTTATAGGAATCATTGTCCCTCACTTTTGCAGATTGGTCTATAATCCTTCAAAATTATGGCAGCAGTGGATTCTTAATATGTTTCTGGGAATGCTGATCATGTTATTTTTCTCGGTGATTGCAGAAAAAACACAGATTCCATTGAATGTGATAAGCTCTGTATTTGGTATCCCTGTCATTCTGATGATGCTTTTGAAGCAGAATAAGGTGTGATTTTTTTGTTGGATAAATGCAAATGCGCAATAAAAATGAATTTGACATTGTTTTAAGAAGCAAAGATTTTATCTCCGATAAAATTGAACACAGCATATTCTAAACAAAAAATATCCCCAACCCCTTGCTGAAAATCTCACATTGAGCGAAGTCGAAATGTTCTTGCGCCTTCGCGTTTACCCAACATTTCGTATCAACAAACATACAAACAATACCTTCTAAGAGTAATTAATAAAAGTCATTGTAATTATTAAGCAACTATTCATATATTTAAACTTAACACAAACACCACAAATAACAGAAAATGAATTATCAAAAATAGTTTTTGAAACAGGTTTAAAGATTCATAAAAAGCTTGGAGCAGGACTATTTGAACATGTATATGAAGAATATATGTTCTATGAACTAACAAAATCGAATATTCATGTAGAAAAGCAAAAATTACTTCCGATCATTTATGAAGATTTGAGAATAGAGAATGCTTTCAGACTTGATATGATGATTGAGAACAAAGTAATTCTGGAAATAAAAGCGGTTGATTACATCAACCCAACTCATAAAGCACAACTCCTTACCTATTTAAAAATGTCAAACTGTAAATTAGGCATGCTGCTCAACTTTCAATCTGATGTTTTCAAAAATGGAGTAACAAGAATTGTAAATAATTTATATAATAAAAATGAAGCAAAGTCAAATCCCTTGCGCTTTAAAACATTATTTTTGTAAAAGATTTTAATCTTTTGCAAATGCACCTACAGATCAAACAATCAGATATCGGTTACAATACAACACTAATCTCCAATGCCAATGCAGATTTGAAGCTTGGTGATGTATGCCTGCTGATTGGTAATAACGGTGTAGGAAAAACAACATTGATTAAATCTATCCTGCATCAGATTCCTTTACTGAATGGAGAAATTGCGATCAATGGGAAAAATGTAAAAAACCTTTCAGTAAAAGAAATTGCGGAGAATATTGCAATTGTCTTTTCAAAATCGGTTATACCGCAGCATTATACGGTTGAAGATCTTATTTCTTTGGGAAAATACATCTACTACCCTTTTTATTTTGAGTTAAAAAAAGAAGACCGTGAAGAAATTGTTCATATTATTGAAGAACTGGATCTGACCCAATACAGATATACTCTTTTGAAAAACCTGTCGGACGGGAACCTTCAAAAAGCATTTATCGGGCGCGCTATTACGCAAAATTCGCCTATCATCATTCTGGATGAGCCTACTACCCATCTTGATGAAAAAAACAAGATCATTATTCTAAAAACCTTGAGAAGACTGGCTAAAGAACAGAACAAACTTATTCTGTTTTCTTCCCATGACTGGCGGTTGGCTAAAGAGTTTGCAGACAAAATTTGGTATGTAAAGGAAAAGCATCTGTATTCGGGGATTGTTGAGGACATTTTGATCCAGCATGAAGAACTTACCAATGCTTCATTATTTCAAATCAATGAGACTTTTATTCCCCCTTTTATCTCGGCACCGCAGTTTCACAAGGAAATGTTGTATTCTCTGCTTCAAAAAAACTTCCAAAAAGATCTGTCTGACCTTAATTTCAAGTTTCAGAACGATTTTTGGGTAATTACTAAAGATTCGAACACTTATCAATGTGAATCTTTTGAAAAAATCATCAATTTAGTTTCAAACATTCATTAATACTACATTTTATTTGATTAATTCACATACTATGCATGCATAGTATTATGCTAGTCATATAATTTAATCTGTTTATTTCCAGACCATTAACAAAATTTAACGTTAGTAAATACTATGCATGCATAATATTTACTAAATTTGGGTAAAACCATTGGCGCAAAAATGATGGATAATAATAAGGAAAAAATAGAAAACGTAGATTTAATTTTAAAGCAGACCTGGCTGGCTGTCTCTAAAATGTACACAGAATTAGCCCAGGAACATGATTCCACAGCGGTACAGGCACTCACTCTTCTTAAAATTGATCCCAAAGAAGGAACCCGGAGTACCAATCTTGGTCCAAAGATGGCTATTGAACCCACTTCACTAACGAGAATCATCAAGCTTCTGGAAGATAACGGATATATCTATAAAGAAAAGACAACCACTGATAAAAGAGAGGTTATCATTAAGCTTACAGATAAAGGATTGAACTCCAGAAACATGTCGAAGGAAGTCGTTGTGAACTTCAACAAGAAGGTAATGGAGAAAATAGCTCCGGAAAAGCTTGAGGCCTTCAAAGACGTGATGACCGAAATCATGAAAATAGCAAACGAATTATTAAACAACAGAAAATAAATTATGATGAGACCCTTGGGCTTTGTCTAATCTTATAAAAATAAAAATTTACATATGAAAAGAAGAATCAAACATGTAACGGTTCTTGGTTCAGGAATTATGGGAAGCGGTATCGCGGCTCACTTCGCCAACATCGGCGTTGAAGTATCACTCTTGGATATTGTTCCTTTTGAACTTACAGAAGCTGAACAGAAAAAAGGTTTGACCAAAGATGATAAGGTAGTAAGAAACAGAATTGCTTCCGAAAACTTTGAAAAACTTAAAAAAGCAAGTCCTGCACTTCTTTATTCACCAAAGTTTGCAGACAGAATTAAAATCGGAAACTTCGATGATGATTTGCCGAAAATAAAAAATACAGACTGGATCATTGAAGTAGTAGTAGAAAGACTTGACATCAAGAAGTCTGTGTACGAAAAGATTGAACAGTTCAGAAAACCGGGAACATTGATTTCTTCTAACACGTCCGGTATTCCTATCCACTTCCTTACAGAAGGAAGAAGCGAGGATTTCAAAAAATACTTCGCAGGAACACACTTCTTCAACCCGGTAAGATACCTTCCTCTTTTAGAGATTATCCCTACTAACGATACAGCTCCTGAGATCATCGATTTCTATATGAATTATGGAGCGAAATTCTTAGGTAAAACAACCGTTTTAGCCAAAGATACTCCAGCATTCATCGCCAACAGAATTGGGGTTTTCTCTATGATGGATCTTCTTCACAATGTACAGAAATTAGGACTTACCGTTTCTGATGTTGATAAATTAACAGGTCCCGTAATAGGGCGCCCAAAATCTGCGACTTTCAGAACAGCTGATGTTGTAGGTCTTGATACTTTGGTAATGGTAGCCAACGGGGTTCGCCAAAGCGGTGCTGAAGCGAATGACTTCAATGATGTATTTGCCCTTCCGGCTTATATCCAGAAAATGATGGATAATAAATGGTTAGGTTCAAAAACAGAACAAGGTTTCTACAAAAAAGTGAAAAACGCAGAAGGAAAATCTGAAATTCACGGATTAAACCTTGATACTTTAGAGTATGAACTGCAAGGAAAATCATCATTCCCAACTTTAGAATTAACAAAAGCTATAGACAAACCAATTGACAGATTCAAAGTTTTAATTGGTGGTAAAGATAAAGCGGGTGAATTATACAGAAAGTCTTTAGGAGCATTATTTGCTTACGTTTCGCACAAAGTACCTGAAATTTCTGATGAAGTTTATAAAATAGACGATGCCATGAGAGCCGGTTTTGGATGGGAAAATGGTCCATTTGAAATCTGGGATGCTGTAGGTGTTCAGAAAGGTATTGAACTGGCAAAAGATGCAGGATATGAAGTTTCGGACTGGGTAAAAAATGTAGAGACTTTCTATAAAGTTAATGACGAAGGACAAAGCATTTATGTTGACAAGAATTCAGGAGAATACAACAAAATTCCTGGTCAGGATGCATTCATCATCTTAGATAATATCAGAAAAAATAAAACGCTTTGGAGCAATTCCGGTGCTGCTATTGAAGATTTAGGAGATGGTATCATCAATTTCGAAATCCGTTCAAAAATGAACTCTCTTGGAGGCGAAGTCCTTGATGGATTAAACAGAGCGATTGATTTAGCTGAAAAAGACTACGACGGATTAGTAGTTGGAAACCAAGGGGCTAACTTCTCTGTAGGAGCTAACCTTGCTATGATCCTTATGATGGCTATTGAGCAGGATTGGGATGACTTGAATATGGCAATCGCTTATTTCCAAAAATCAATGATGAGAGTACGTTACTCTTCAATTCCTGTAGTTGTAGCTCCTCACGGTATGACTTTAGGTGGAGGATGCGAAATGACCATGCATGCAGACCGAGTGGTGGCAGCCGCAGAAACATATATCGGACTTGTAGAAACCGGAGTGGGTGTAATCCCTGGTGGTGGTGGTACTAAAGAATTGACTTTAAGAACTTCCAGAGAATTCCACAGCGATGATGTTAAAAATAACAGACTTCGTGATGCTTTCATGAACATCGCAATGGGTAAAGTAGCTACTTCCGCTTATGAAGCTTATGACATGGGAATCCTTGAAAAAGGGAAAGACATTGTTTCTGTAAGCAAAAACAGACAGATTGCTGAAGCTAAAAAAGTAGCAAAACTACTAGCAGAACAAGGATATACTCAGCCAATCGAGCAAAAAGTAACAGTTCTTGGTAAAGATGCATTAGGAATGTTCTACGTAGGAACGGACCAGATGCTAACCGGAAACTTCATTTCTGCACACGATAAGAAAATTGCTGATAAGCTGGCCAACGTAATGGTAGGTGGAAATCTATCTGAACCAACGGTTGTAACTGAACAATATCTATTGAATCTTGAAAGAGAAACCTTCCTTCAGCTTTGTGGAGAAAGAAAAACTCTGGAGAGAATTCAGTACATGTTGCAAAATGGGAAACCTTTGAGAAACTAATAATTTCAAAAATAATTAACGAACACTTTGTCATTCCGAAGGAATCCAAACATTGGATAGATGCTTCCAGCATGACAAACCGTATGGTTAATTTTTATAACAAATAACAATAAAACAATGTCAAAGACAGCATACATAGTAAAAGGTTTCAGAACTGCCGTTGGAAAAGCTCCAAAAGGAAGTTTAAGATTTACAAGACCTGATGTAATGGCGGCTACCGTTATTGAAAAATTAATGGCAGAGCTACCACAATTAGATAAAAACAGAATTGATGACCTTATCGTAGGAAATGCAATGCCGGAAGCTGAACAGGGGCTGAACGTTGCACGTCTGATCTCTTTGATGGGGTTAAATACCGATAAAGTTCCGGGAGTAACTGTAAACAGATACTGTGCTTCAGGAAGTGAAGCGATTGCTATTGCTTCTGCAAAAATCCAGGCTGGTATGGCAGACTGCATCATTGCAGGTGGTACGGAATCTATGTCATACATCCCTATGGGAGGTTACAAGCCGGTTCCTGAAACGGATATCGCAAAAACAAACCCTGATTATTATTGGGGAATGGGATATACTGCGGAAGAAGTTGCAAAACAATATAATATTACCAGAGAAGAACAGGATCAGTTTGCTTTTGAATCTCATATGAAGGCTTTAAAAGCTAATCAGGAAGGAAAATTTGCCAACCAGATTGTTTCGATTCCTGTAGAATATAATTTCCTGGATGAAAATCAAAAAATGCAGACTAAAAAGTTTGATTTTTCAGTAGACGAAGGGCCTAGAGCAGATACTTCTTTAGCTGGTTTAGCAAAATTAAGACCTGTATTTGCCAACGGAGGAAGCGTAACGGCCGGAAACTCTTCTCAAATGAGTGATGGAGCAGCTTTCGTAATGGTAATGAGTGAGGAAATGGTAAAAGAATTAGGACTGGAGCCTGAAGCAAGATTAGTAGCTTATGCAGCTGCCGGATTAGAGCCAAGAATCATGGGAATGGGTCCCATCTATGCTATTCCAAAAGCTTTGAAACAAGCAGGTCTTGAATTAAAAGACATCGACTTGATCGAGCTTAACGAAGCTTTTGCATCTCAATCAGTTGCTATTAAAAAAGAATTAGGTTTAAATCCTGACATCTTAAACGTAAACGGAGGGGCTATCGCTCTTGGACACCCGCTTGGATGTACGGGAACAAAACTTACCGTTCAACTTCTTGACGAAATGAGAAGACGTGGCAACAAGTACGGAATGGTTTCTATGTGCGTAGGAACCGGACAGGGAGCGGCTTCTATTTTTGAACTGCTTTAATTTTTTAAAATGAATGTTAACGGGTAAAAGAATTTCAATACTTGTTATTTTATTAGTCATAATAGTAATTTATTTCTTTGGATATAATGTAGAGTATGGAAGTAGTATAATACTATATCTTGCCTTACTTCTTTTATTAATGTTTAGCTACATTGTATTAACAATGTCTACGTTTGAAAAGATTATTGGTGAAAATCCTGAAAGTTTCATTTTATATCCCATGAAAAAGATTAAATATATTGTTCTAACTACAATATATGTTCTTATACTGATTTTTTTAGTTTTTAGCACATTTCTCATATCACTGGGGCTTTCTGAAAATAGAAAAAATAATATTTTAAATTCTTCTGAAACAATAAATATTGATGGATTAATAATTAAGACGGATAGTATTTCACTAAAAAATGGTAAAAAACCTGTTGCATACTTAAATTATAAAGTCGATAAGAAAAATTATCAATTTGAATTAAGCAATCAAAATAAAAAATACAAGTTAAATCAAAAAATTAAGCTTAAATATTCTTTAAAACATCACGATATGTTTAGAATTATTGAATAGTCTTAAGAAAAAATTTAAATAACAAAATAACATATGGCTACATTAAAAGGCGGGGAATTCCTAATCAAACAAATTCCTGCAAACGAAATTTTCAGTCTTGAAGAACTGAGTGAAGAACAAAAAATGCTTCGTGATTCTGCGAAAGAATTTATAGATAGAGAAGTAATTCCTCATCATGACCGTTTTGAGAAAAAAGACTATGAATTGACCGAAAAAACAATGCGTCAGTTAGGTGAAATGGGACTTTTGGGAATTACAGTTCCAGAAGAATATGGAGGCCTTGGAATGGGATTTGTGAGCACAATGCTGGCGTGTGATTATGTTTCAGGAGGAAATGGCTCATTAGCAACAGCTTATGGAGCACATACCGGAATCGGGACTCTTCCAACTCTTCTTTACGGAAGTGAAGAATTAAAAAAGAAATATCTTCCGGATTTAGCTACCGGAACAAAATTTGGAGCATATTGTTTGACTGAACCGGATGCCGGATCTGATGCCAATTCAGGAAAGACAAGAGCAAAATTGTCTGATGACGGAAAACATTACATCATCAACGGACAAAAAATGTGGATTTCCAATGCAGGTTTTGCTGATACTTTCACTTTATTTGCTAAAATTGATGATGATAAAAACATTACAGGTTTTGTCATCAACCGTTCAGAATTAGAAGATCCAAACAGCTTATCTTTTGGTGAAGAAGAACATAAATTAGGGATTCGCTCCTCTTCGACTCGTCAGGTTTTCTTTAATGATATGAAAGTTCCTGTCGAAAATATGTTAGGAGAAAGAAACAATGGTTTCAAAATCGCTTTGAATGCATTAAATGTTGGTAGAATTAAATTAGCTGCTGCAAATCTTGACGGACAAAGAAGAATTTTAAACCATTCTATTCAGTATGCAAACGAAAGAAAACAATTTGGAGTTTCAATTTCAACTTTTGGGGCTATCAGAAAGAAAATTGCTGAAATGTCTACCGGAGTTTTCGTAAGTGAAGCAGGTTCTTATCGTTTAGCAAAAAATGTAGAAGATAAAATTGCTGAATTGGTTGCAGGAGGAATGGATCATCAACAAGCTGAATTAAAAGGTGTTGAAGAATTTGCAGTTGAAGCTTCTATCTTAAAAGTTTTTGTGTCTGATCTTACTCAAAATACAGCTGATGAAGGAATTCAGATTTATGGAGGAATGGGATTCTCAGAAGATACTCCAATGGAGTCTGCTTGGAGAGATGCAAGAATTGGAAGAATTTATGAGGGCACCAACGAAATCAACAGACTTTTAGCTGTAGGAATGCTTATCAAGAGAGCAATGAAAGGTGAATTAGACCTTTTATCTCCTGCAATGGCAATCAGCAAAGAATTGATGGGCATCCCTTCATTTGAAGTTCCTGATTATTCAGAATTCATGAGTGAAGAAAAAGCTATTATTGCTAACCTTAAGAAAGTATTCTTAATGGTTTCCGGAGCTGCTCTTCAGAAATACATGATGGATATTGAGAAGCAGCAACATTTATTATTGAATGCATCTGAAATTCTTAATCAGATCTATATGGCAGAATCTGCAGTATTAAGAGCAGAGAAACACTTCTCTCCTGAATCTGTAGAAGCAGCTATGGCCCAGTTGAACCTTTACAAAGCTGTTGAGAAAATCATCACTGCGGCTAAAGAAGGAATTGTTTCTTTCGCTGAAGGAGATGAGCAGAGAATGATGCTTTCAGGATTAAGAAGATTCACTAAATATGCCAATCACCCGAATGTAGTAGCGCTTACTGAAAAAGTAGCTGCTCACTATATCGAAAAAGGAGCTTATTAGTCTTAATAACATAAATTTGATTCAGCGTCTCAATCTTTGAGGCGCTTTTATTTTTCACCGTGTTTATTGCCATTATCGTTGAATTTACTGACATTCAATGGCTTTATTCAAAAAAAAATTATTATTTTTATTTAAAATTAAATAACACATGAAAATTATATTATTTCCCCTACTCCTTATATCGGCTGCTCTGACAGCACAAAAACGGGATAAACTAATCCCTTTTCCTAAAGCAGATACCGCAAAAATTCAGAATAAAGATTTGTTTAAAAATTTTGGACTGAATTCTACTCAGCAGCAGAAAGGACTGTATAAAATGCTGGTAAAAAAGCCTGGTGATACAATTGCATATCTTGCCTTAAAAGAATCTTCAAAGGACTATTCACAATACAAAATTTTAAATGCCATTACCCCAGACAAAATACTGGCGAAACCTAAAAAACTAATACCATCCAAATAATCACAACACCAAACTCAAAACTATTACCATGGGAAAATTTATTATCTCTAAAAGGATAAACGGAGACTTTCAGTTTAACCTTAAAGCAGGAAACGGACAGGTTATTTTAACCAGTCAGGGTTACAGTACAAAGCCATCCTGCGAAAACGGAATCGGATCTGTAAAAACCAATTCACAGGAAGATTCAAAATTTGAAAGAAATACCGCCAATGACGGCCGATGTTATTTTAATCTTAAAGCAGGAAACGGGCAGATCATAGGAACCAGCCAGATGTATGAATCTGACAATGGTATGGAAAATGGAATAGAATCTGTAAAAAACAATGCTCCACACGCTCCTATAGAGGATGAAATCAATTCATAAAATCATCTGAAATAATTTTAATAAAAATGCCTTAGTTTTTAAGGCATTTTTTATTTTTGTATTCTATTTTTCATTAGAAATGACAAAAGAAGAATTACTGAATAAAGCAATCAAAATAGCCGATAAGGCTCATAAAGGACAAACTGATAAATACCATGCCCCATACATTGCCCATGTAATGCGCGTAATGGAATATGGTAAAACACTGGATGAAAAGATCGTAGGAGTACTGCATGATGTAGTAGAAGATCATCCGGAGGAATTCAGCCTGGATTATTTAAGATCTGAAGGCTTCCCTGAATACATGATTTTCGCCATCAGCTGCCTTACAAAATTTGATCCGGAAGAGGATTATGATGAATTCATTAAAAGAACAGAAAGATCTCTTCTCTCTGTTGCTGTAAAAATTAATGATCTTCGAGACAATATGGATCTTAGAAGAGTAAACAGAGAGCTTACCCCTAAAGACATTAAGAGATTTAATAAATATTTGAAAGCGTATCGCTATCTGATAGAGAAATATTAATCTGCACCCGGGAAATCGTAAGTCTTCGTGTGGTGGTCTGTTCCATCAATATTGATGTTTAAAGCAAGGTAAACAAAATGTAAATTTTTATTCCCTTTTGCTTCAAATTCACGCTGCCACAGATATCCGCTTACGATTCCAAAATAATCATCGATCTGATAGCCGAAACCGCCATAAACCCTGTTTCTGGCAAAAGTAGGCTTCATCGGAGAGACAAAGAAAACTTCGTCATAAGCATTAGCGAAAACAGTTCCTTTCTTGATGGTTTTGGAATTTAAAGGAACACTTACGTTCAGACGGTATCTGTAACGCATTCTCTGGGAAGTCTGATCTGTTTTGGGCTCATAAAACCAGCTCTTTTCAACACGGAAACGGTTTTCAAACTTTACGATACCTTTCTTGATATCAATAACGTCCTGCAGCCATACCCTGAACTCTTCTCTGCTTAAGCTGTGATCTTTATAATTTACATATCTTCCAAGTCCCACAAAAGGTTTATGATTTTTGGTAAGATTATACCCTAGTCCCCCCTTTATCTCATAATAATCAGGGTAGGTATAATCTTCATTACCACGTATCTGCCCTTCAGCATAAAGGAAAAATTTTGGATGAAACTTATAGGTCAGAGTCACTGCATTGAAGCTGGAAATGTGTTCCTGTGCTTTAAAAAAAGAAATTCCAAGTAATAAACCTAAGCCTATAAGACGTTTCATAAAAAATTTTTGCAAATGTATATTTTTTAACAATTTGTTAATATTAACTTTTATTCACATCAAATTAACATCTACTTAATATTAATCGTATAAGAAAACCCAATGTGGAACCACCTTTGCGGCATTGCTACCCCAAACGCCTCCGTGTATTGTGTATTCGTAATATTGTTAATCAGCACATACACCGAATAGTCTTTTTTAGCAAAGCTTAGTTTCTCATCTACAAGATTATAGGTTCCCAGATTTACTCTTTCATTGTAACGGTAAACAAGCTCATTGGTAAAGTTTTTCAGGAATTTGACCTCTAATTTAGAAATAAACTGATGTTTCAGATTGTCCAGAATGTATCTTGAAACCAGACCATTTTTTTCTTCATATTTGCTGTCGATATAAGTGTATCCAATTGTATACTTTAACCAGTCTATTGGTCTGTGGCTCCATTCTGCTTCAATCCCTTTGGTTCTGATATCTCCTACATTTTCTGCAAACCAGATTTTATCATTTATATCTTTTTTCACCCAGTCGATAGAGTTGCTGGAGTTTCTTAAAAACCCGCTTACTTTGGCTAAAATTTTACGATCATGATATTGATATCCCACCTCTGATGACACAGCATTTTCAGGGCGTAAATCAGGATTTCCCTGTTCCGTTTTGCTCACATAATAAAGATCGGTAAAAGTCGGAATACGGTGTACTTTTGCGATATTACCATACACTTTATGATTAGGATTAAAGTTATACCCTACATCCAGCCCAGGATAGAAAAAGTTTCCTTCTTTTGAATAGTTTGCCCATGAAATTCCCGGAGTAATATTCAGTTTTTTATCCAGCAATGAAAAATGGTGCTCAAAGAAAACCTGAGAAACAAAACGGTTTCTGTTACCCAGATTACTGCTCGCTAAAAATTCTTTTCTAAGTTCAACTCCAATTCCGGTTGTTCCCAATCCCCACTGATAACTGGAATTCACTTCTCCGCCAACATTATTTCCGATGTGCATATTTCGGTAAAAATCTGGGTTCCATCTGTCATAAAGGTACATATCCTGACCTCTTCTCCAGTATACATTAGAATTAAGTTTTAGTTTTCCAAAAGTCTGCTGATGAGCAACACTTACAATAGATGCCTGCGTTTCCTCATACTGTTTTGTGGCAGCACTGGATGCATAAAAGCCATTCGCTCCGAATTTCTTTTCAGAAAAACCTGCCTGTACTCTTACATCTCCATTTTTGATATTCAGTTTTCCCTGATAAAATACGTTTCTGATTTCATAATCAGTATTGAACATATAACCTTCTGAAGAAGCAGAATTTGCCTGAAGAGAGTTCGTGAATTTTTCATTTCCAATCTGCGCGTTGAATCCAAGACCGTAAGTACTGTAGTCTCCACCATCTGCACTGATCTTCACTTTTTTCCCGGGGCTCGTTTTAGTAATGATATTGATAACACCGGCATAAGCATTCTGTCCGAAACGTCTGGCAGCAGGTCCTTTTACGATTTCTATTCTTTCCACGTCATCCAGATCTACCGGAATATTCATATTATTATGTCCGGTTTGGGAGTCATTCATCCTGATTCCGTTCAGAAGCAGAAGAACCTGCTCAAAAGAACTTCCACGGAAACTGATATCACTCTGCACCCCATTAGCTCCTCTCTTTCTGATATCCATACCTGGCACCTGCTGAAGAATTTCATCAATACTTTTAGCCGGAGAATTTACAATCTCTTCTCGGGTGATGACACTGATGTTCTGATTGGCACTTTTATATGGTGTGGAGATAAATTTCCCCTGAAATTCAATGCTTTCAATATCCATTGTCTTTTCCTGTGCATTTACCCAAAGTAAAGATCCCAGAAAAAAAGCACTTCCTATCTTTTTGATCATAATCGTTTCCGTAGTTTTTTAAGATCCCAAAAGTAAGGGAGTTCACCAAGACAGGCAAATGATAGTTGTCATAAAAAAAGATGCAGCGTAATGCTGCATCTGTGTGAGGGAGTAATTCTATCTTTTTCTCATTAAATGTGTAACTAGATCTCTGAATAATTTTCTCATTTCTATATTACATATTTACGGATACAATTTTAAATAATTTTAAAACATAAAACAATACTTAAATAAAAAAACGTAATGTATTTTGCAAAGTCTTGTAAAATACTGTAAAATAAACAGTAAAATAACAATAAGTCAACAAAACATACTCATTTTTACTATTTTCCTATGGAAATATTTTCATTTTTTCGTCTTATTTAACGTTTACAATAATAATTTTTAACAATAAGATAAGCATAAAATTTTCACTAAAAATTCGTAATTTTGTGGGTCTTAATTTTATGATGAAAATATTCTTTTTCAATGATAATTTTTGAGGAATATATTAAAAAGTTCAATTGATGACAGCCCCGGAATGTTCTGTGGCAAAACACCATTACTGACAGCCTGAATGCTGTACAGTCTTTTTATGAATAAACAAAATATGGCTAACACAACAGAAATAGATATAAAAAAACAGATTTTCGTTAAGAATGCACATCTTAACAATCTGAAACATATAGATGTCCTGATTCCAAAGAACAAACTGATTGTTATTACAGGAGTTTCAGGAAGTGGTAAATCGTCTTTAGCTTTTGATACTATTTATGCAGAAGGACAGAGAAGATATGTTGAAAGCTTAAGTTCTTATGCCCGTCAATTCTTAGGAAAATTAGAAAAGCCAAAAGTAGATGACATCAAAGGACTTGCACCTTCTATTGCCATCCAGCAGAAAGTAATTTCTTCCAATCCGCGGTCTACTGTGGGAACTTCTACAGAGATCTATGATTATATGAAGCTTTTATTTGCAAGGATTGGTAAAACCTTTTCACCGGTTTCCGGAGAAGAAGTGAAAAAAGATTCGGTTTCTGATGTGATTGATTTTATTAAAGCCTCTAAAAAAGATACTTCTTTTCTATTGACTGCTCCTTTGGAATATGATGCAGACAATTTTAAAGAAACTTTGAATATTTTAAAACTGGCAGGTTTCACAAGACTTGAAATCAGTGGAAATGTAGCTGGTATTGAAGATCTGGAAAGCTTTGGTTTCACTCCTGAAAAAGGAATGGCAATCAACCTTGTCATTGACCGTTTCTCCTATGAAGAAGATGAAAGCTTTTTACAAAGACTTGCAGACTCTATTCAAATGGCATTTTATGAAGGACGCGGCTACTGCTCATTAAAGAACACCGATACTGAAAAAGTAAAGGAATTCTCCAATAAATTCGAACTGGACGGAATGGAGTTTCTTGAACCCAACGTTCACTTTTTCAGCTTTAACAACCCATATGGGGCTTGCCCGGCATGTGAAGGATATGGAAAAGTAATCGGAATTGACGAAGATCTTGTAGTTCCTAACAAAACACTGTCTGTCTACGAAGATGCTATAGTTTGCTGGAGAGGAGAAACCATGAGCGAATGGAAAAAAGACTTCATCAAAAAAGCAGGTGACTTCCCTATTCACAAACCTTATCACCAATTAACAAAAGAACAGAAAAATTTCCTTTGGAAAGGTGACGGAAAAGGCAATTTCCCATGCATCAACAATTTCTTCAAAATGCTTGAAGAAAATTTGTATAAAATCCAGTACAGAGTAATGCTTTCGCGCTACAGAGGAAAAACCCTTTGCCCTACGTGTGAAGGATTGAGACTGCGTGAAGAAACAAGTTGGGTAAAAGTTGACGGACACAATATCCAGTCAATGATTGAACTTCCTTTGGATGAATTGGCTCCTGTAATCAATGGATTAAAGCTTTCAGATCATGACAAAGAAGTAGCGAAAAGATTAATCTACGAAATCACAACCCGCCTGGAATTCTTATTAAAGGTTGGATTAGGATATTTAACATTAAATAGAACATCCAATACTCTCTCAGGAGGAGAAAGTCAGAGAATCAACCTGGCAACCAGTTTAGGAAGTTCTTTGGTAGGTTCTATTTATATATTAGACGAACCTTCTATCGGGTTGCACTCTAAAGACACGGAAAATTTGATTGAAGTATTGAAAAACCTTCGCGACCTTGGAAATACCGTAATTGTGGTGGAACATGACGAAGATGTGATGAGAGCTGCTGACTATATTATTGATATTGGTCCGGAAGCAGGTTATCTTGGTGGTGAGCTGGTATTTGCCGGAGATTATAAAGATCTGAAAAAGGCAAACACCCTTACTTCAGAATACCTTACCGGAAGGCTTGAAATAGAAGTTCCGAAGAAAAGAAGAAAAGCAAAAGAGTGGATTCACATAAAAGGAGCACGTCAGAATAATCTTAAAAATATAGATGTAGATGTTCCTTTGGAAAGTCTGGTAGTCATTTCAGGAGTTTCAGGAAGTGGAAAATCTACTCTGATGAAAGAAATTCTTACCAATGACATTCAGATTCAGCTTGGAATGGGCGGTAAAAAAGGAGACTATGATTCTGTAGAATTCCCGAAAAAGCTGATCAAAAATATTGAATTGATTGATCAGAACCCAATTGGAAAATCATCCCGTTCAAATCCTGTAACGTATCTGAAAGCTTACGATGATATCCGTGATCTTTTTGCCAAGCAGAAAGTAGCCAAAATGATGGGTTATAAACCTAAACATTTCTCCTTCAACGTAGATGGCGGACGATGTGATGAATGTAAAGGAGAAGGAGTAATCAATGTTTCCATGCAGTTTATGGCAGATATTGAGCTTGAATGTGAGGTTTGTAAAGGAACACGATTCAAAAATGAGATCCTTGAAGTAAGATTTGATGAGAAAAATATCTCTGATATTCTTCATATGACCGTAGATGAAGCGTTGGAGTTCTTTAAAGATAACAATGAAGACAAAATTGTAACGAAACTGAGACCTTTGCAGGAAGTAGGTTTAGGTTATCTGCAGCTGGGACAAAGCTCTTCTACCCTTTCCGGTGGTGAGGCACAACGTGTGAAACTGGCTTCATTCCTTGTAAAAGGAGTAACCACGGATAAAACGTTATTCATCTTTGACGAACCTTCCACAGGACTTCACTTCCATGATATTCAAAAATTATTGAAATCATTACAGGCGCTGATCGAACTAGGACATTCCGTGATTGTTATTGAGCATCAGCCAGACATCATCAAATGCGCTGATCATATTATTGATATAGGTCCGGAAGCCGGAAAACACGGTGGAGAAGTGGTATTTGCAGGAACACCTGAAGATCTGACTAAAAATAAAAAGTCTCACACCGCAAAATATATCAAAGAAAAATTGGAACAATAAATACAATCGGCTGTTTTTAAAAACAGCCGATTTTTTATTAAGATTCTCTATCTTTATTAACCCATTACAAAAAATATTTTTATGCCCTGGAATCCTGAATTATATGATCAGTACAAAGATGTACGTTACAAACCCTTTTACGATTTAGCAGCATTAATCAAGCCTGAAAATAACATAAAAGCCATTGATTTAGGCTGTGGTACCGGAGAACAGACTTCTATTCTGGCTGAAAAACTGACAGGTTCCACATTTTTAGGAATAGATTCATCGGCAGAAATGCTTGAAAAATCTAAAAAGTTTAAGAATGATAATCTTCATTTTAAACTTCAATCCATTGAAGAAACAGCGCAGTCTGATCAGAAATGGAATCTTGTCTTCAGTAATGCAGCATTACAATGGGCTGATGATCACGAAACACTATTTCCTAAAATCATTGGATTGCTTTCACAGAACGGACAGTTAGCCATACAAATGCCGGTTCAGAAAGAAAATATCCTGAATCAGATTCTATCGGAAATGGCAGATGAAGAACCTTATGTATCACAGTTAAATCATTTCAACCGTGATTCACCAGTGCTTTCAATGGATGAGTATGCACAGATATTATTTGATAACGGAATTGAGGATATAGAAATATTTCAGAAGGTTTATCCCATTATTGCAGATGATCATGAAGCCTTATACGCCTTTATTTCAGGAACAGCATTACTGCCTTATCAGGAACGTCTGGAAGGGGTACAGAAAGAAAATTTTATCTCTGAATTTAAATCGCGTATCGCAAAAAGATTTACAAAATATCCGGCCATCTATGCATTCAAGCGTATTCTGATGTATGGACGTAAAAAATAAAAAGTTTTAGAAATATAAGCAGTCGTCTCAAAATTCGAATAGTTTGAATGGTGTCATTCTGACGAAGGAAGAATCTTATTACTGGCTAATGAGTGAGATTCTTCATTACATTTTATTTCATTCAGAATGACATTTCTGAAACGACTGCTTCTGTTGATCAATTAAAACACTTTACTCTTTCACATTATACAAAAACGGACTTTTCCTGATATACTCAGAATCCTCGATCTGAGAAACCAAAAACTCCGCCAGATCTGCAGTACTGATGCCTTCACCTTTACAGTCTGTGAGACTTGTTTCCGTTGGAAAATTTCCCTCGGTAAGATGAATCAGCGGTAATCTTACCAACGTCCAGTCGAGATTGCTTTCCAAAAGAAGTTCATACTCTTTTTGTTTGTCAGCTGTTGTCTCAGGATAATTCTGGTACATCCAGTCTGTAGCCATTTTTATCCTTTCATTTTTATGATCGTATGCTGTATTTACACTCAGACCAGTGGTTACAATATAACGCCTGATCCCATGATGATTCATTGCAGAGATGATATTTTTTGCAGCATCACTGAATATAGATTTCTCTCCTTTTGGCTGCCCCAAAGTACTTATTACAAAGTCAGCTCCTTTAATCAAGGTATAGATTGCAGCTTCATCCCTTGCATCCCCTTTTACAACTTCAATTAACGGATTCTGAAGAGTATAGTTTTCTGGATGTCTTACTAAAAGTTTGAGGGAATATCTCTTTTCAAGAAGGTTTTGTACCAGATATTGTCCGGTTTTTCCGGTTCCGCCGATTACGGCAATTTTATAGGTTTTCATAATGATTTTTTTTTAATATTAAATATCAATAATCAACAGCTGATTAAACGCTAATGACCATTGAAACAGCAAATGACAATTTGTCTTTGCCTAATGATGATATAATAGAGGTATTGGGCTCAGAAAATTGAACCTAAGATGTTCAGGGTTTAAAAAATAACACCTGATAATAGTAATATGTATTACGAGATTTTAATGAATTAAAGTTACCTATTTTTTATCATTAAAAAATTAAAAAATTTATGATTTTGACAACATTTATTAAAAGAGAAAGTTTTTAACTTTGATAACCATCTTACTATCAATATTTTCCAAAAACAACACTTACACCAATAAAATATAATCATATGGAACCATTTACAGTAAACATTCCTGAATCGGTTATAACCGATCTTAAAAACCGTCTGCAAAATGCCCGCTGGCCGGGAGAACCTGAAAACTCTGGCTGGAACTACGGCACGAATGAAACTTATCTGAAAGAACTTGCCCACTATTGGATCAACGATTACGACTGGAGAATGCATGAACAGCAATTGAATCAACATCCTCAGTATATCGCCCTGATAGACGGAATTTTGATTCATTTTCAATACATAAGAGGAAAAGGCTCAAATCCAAAACCGCTGATCCTTACTCATGGCTGGCCGGACAGCTATTACCGTTTTCATAAAATTATTCCTTTGCTAACAGAAGGTGAACAGAGTTTTGATCTGGTTATTCCTTCCATTCCGGGATTTGGCTTTTCTGACAAAACAGCGGTCAGCAGTGAAAGAGTTGCTGATCTTTGGAAAAAGCTGATGACTGAAGTACTTGGATATGAAAAATTTTGTGCTGCCGGAGGGGATATAGGCATGGGAGTGGTAAAAGCATTGACTTCAAAATATCCTGAAGTACTGGAAGCCGTTCATCTTACAGATGTAGGATATCCTACCGGTCAGGAAGATCCGGCAACAATGAGCGAAGATGAACAGGCATTCGCTCAGTTTGTACAGCAGTGGTGGTACAGTGAAGGAGCTTACGCCATGGTACAGTCTACCAAGCCCCAATCGTTGGCTTATGGTCTTAACGACTCTCCTATCGGACTTGCAGGCTGGATCATAAGCTTTACCAATGCAGGAGCTCCTCCGGAATTGATTGAAACTGCATTTGGCGGAAGAGATGAAATGCTTACCAATATTATGATCTACTGGGTCACTCAAACCATAGGTTCTTCAGCCAGAATGTACAAAGAAGACGCAGCTGCTTTATGGAGTGGCACACAGGTTCATCAAAAAAGCAATGTCCCTGCCGGAGTACTTGTATTTCCCCGTGAAGCTCAGTTTCCAAAAGAATGGGCCGAACGTTTTGTGAATGTGACGAGTTTTAAAAAAATGAATGAGGGCGGT
The DNA here is from genome assembly GCF_050753305.1 of Chryseobacterium sp. 'Rf worker isolate 10'. Classification (NCBI taxonomy): domain Bacteria; kingdom Pseudomonadati; phylum Bacteroidota; class Flavobacteriia; order Flavobacteriales; family Weeksellaceae; genus Chryseobacterium; species Chryseobacterium sp. 'Rf worker isolate 10'. The sequence goes on along the minus strand of NZ_JBOZOF010000001.1, from coordinate 1,149,295 downwards.
CACTTTGCCGCATTGGAATTACCTCATATATTTGCAGATGAACTAAGATCATTCTTTTATTCTGCACAATAAAATAATTCATGAAGTACAATCTATCCGCTCTTATTCCATTTTCTCTTTTGATGATGAACTGTTCTATACAAAAGAAAAATACTGAAAGTAATGATTATGAAGTAAAAATGGACACTTTAACCCTATTTGATTCAAGCAGAAACCGTAAGATTCCTGTTGCTTTTTATTATCCTAAAACAAATAAAAAGATTTCTAATCAGGAAGTCATTATCTTTAATCATGGGTATGGATTTAATAAAGGCGGAGATTATTTTGTATATTCTTATTTAACGGAAAAACTGGCTTCAAAAGGTTATTTTACAGTAAGCATTCAACATGAGCTTACAACAGACAGTCTTTTACCGACAGAAGGAAATTTACAGATCGTAAGAAGACCTTTCTGGCAAAATGGCTCAGATCATATTCTGTTTGTACTGAATGAGCTTAAAAAGACAAAACCAGAACTCGATTACAAACATCTGACACTTATAGGACACTCTAATGGAGGTGATATGGCAGCATTATTCGTCAACCAGCATCCTAATCTCGTCTATAAACTGATCACTATGGATAACCGGAGAATGTTTCTGCCGAGAACATCCGTTCCTAAAGTGTATACTTTACGATCCAATGATTATCCGGCTGATGAAGGAGTATTACCCAATGAAGAAGAACAGAGAAAGTATCAGATGACGGTACAGCCTACTCTAATTAATCATGGACACATGGACAATAAGGGAACTGATAAAGAGAAAAAAACCTTGACTAATTTTGTTTTAAAATACCTTTCTGAACAGTAATCTCAGATAAGCCTATAAGTTATCCACAATAAATTGTGGATAACTTGTGAATTTTAACATTAAATTCATATTTCGTATTAAATTTATTACTACATTTACTATGTAATAAACATCGAAGTGGAAACTTTATTTGCTTTTCTTACTACCATTGAAATTGCAATTAAATTTGAAATAAAAATTTAAGCACAGCATTGTCGGCTGTGCTTTTTATTGTTGTCTAATTAAAAAAATGAGATGTATTTATCTACTGAATCTACCCCTAAAGGGTAGATTCTTTTATGTATACTGCCTTAAGACAATGATTGTTACTGTTTTGTAATTCCTATAAATTGATGAATGCATATTCATCATACACAGTATTGATAAGCTCATCAGCATTGATGTTTCGAGAGAAAATGGGGTAATGAAAACGGTCAAGTTTATTTAAAATACGGATCAGATCCATCTTTTCCTTATGATTAAGATTTCCTGCTACAATATTGGTAGCCTGGCGAATCTTCTCCATTTGTTTTTCCAGAATCATTAATCCTCTTTCAGAAATTCGGATTAGTTTGCTTCGTTTATCCAAATCAGAATCTGTCTGTTCTATAAGTCCCTGACGCAGCAATCTTGTAATGATAAGCATACCAACCGGCTTATCATGGATATTTTTTTTGATGAGTGCCATTTTGGTCATTTCACCAAAAGCCTTTAAATTGATTAAATAGATAAAGTCTTCCTGAGTAGAAAATTCAGAATCTGATATGGCAGATTTCGAGTAGGTTTTTGCATATCGGTTAAGATGTACCAATAATGTACTTATTGCACTTTCCGGTGTTCTTCCATTTTCTTTACCCTCCCAGTAGGGCTCTTCAACATTTATCACCTGTTGAATATTCTTTTCATCAGAAATCCAGGACCTAAAACCTTCAATGGTACTAGGATAAGAATCAGGATTGGCATTCGATTCAAATTGCTCAAGGAGCGTCATAAAGTCTTTAATAAGAGGAAAATTCATTTGCCGTTAAAATAGTATACAAATATACTTTATTTTATGATAATCTCCTTTATTTTTAGTTTATACGGTATAACTTTTGTATTTTAAAGTGTAATTATCAACATTATGGACGAAACTAAAACAGAACCATTAGACCTGATTAATGATAAGCATTTAATAGATGAGTATTTTAATTTCAAAGTAAAAACTGAATTTAATATTGACATTGATCTTAGTAACGAGTACACTACTGCACACAATATTGTTTCAAAAAAATTAATTCTGGTGCAGACATTTTCTGATACCACTATTGGAAATCCACAGTTATATCTTTTATTACGTTCTTTAATTCATAATGTCAACAGTTATCATCTGACAAAAAATCAAATGATTTCTACATTGAAAAATAAATAAAAAAAATCTCTCAACATTTGAGAGATTTTGGTTTTTGAAAAAATTGCAAGGTTTATACCTGTTCTTTTATGTGTTTTGCCACCATATCTTCCAGGTCATCCAGATTGAAAGGTTTTGATACATAATCATCTGCCTGCGCCTCGGAAGCTAAAGCAGCGATATCGTTATTTGCCGTAACATAAATGACAGGAATATGATTAAATTCTTCACTGCTTTTAAGAAGTTTTGTAGCTTCCACTCCTCCTATTTTAGGAATCCAGTTGTCCATCAGGATAACATCAGGATGATATTCTGCTACTTTTTCCAAAATATCATGTGAAGTTTCTGAAATTTTTACATCGTAGCCATTTTCTTCAAATATGATGGTAATCACTTCTAAAATGGCAGCATCATCATCAAAAATTAAAATTTTCTTTTTGTTCATATTATTTAGGTTATTCTTATTACAATTGATTGATATAATCTGCTAAATTATCCGGTGTGATAATCAGATCATAATCAATTTCTTCTACGGCATGTTTGGGCATATATTCCACTTCTGCCGTTTCAGGATCCTGAATCCAAACCTGTCCGTTATTTTTTTGAATATAGCACAAGCCTTCTACCCCATCAGCATTGGCTCCGGATAAGAGAATTCCAACCATATGCTCTCCATAAATCTCTGCTGCCGATCTGAAGGTAACATCTATTGAAGGGCGGGAATAATTCATTTTTTCTGAGCTGTCTAATGACATATTTTTCTTATTCTCAAACAGCAGATGATAATCAGCAGGAACAATATATAAGGCATTGTTATTTATTTCAGTTTTATCTTCCACTTCTATCACTGGTATTTTAGTAAACTGCTGCAATAAAGTCCGCAAAATATCTCCGGATTGGGCTTTACGGTGAAGCACAACAACTATTGGGATTTTCAGAGTATCATCAAGATTTTTGATCATTTCAATAATGACCTGCAGGCTTCCTGCCGATCCTCCTATAACAATTAGTTCAATGTTCATCTGTGATTTCATAGCAGTATTTATTAATGATGATCAAGCCTTTTCCAGATTTTCTGATCTTCCACCTGATGATAATTCTTTTCAATGGTAGAAAACCGAAGTGTTTCTTTTGCTCCAAGAGCCAGAAAACCTAAATTTTCCAGACTGTTGTCAAAAAGCTTGAATACCCTTTCCTGCAGCTCCCTATCAAAATAAATCAGAACATTTCTGCAGATAATCAGCTGAAAGCTATTGAAAGAACTGTCTGACACCAGATTATGAGTCGATAAAATAAGTTTTTCCTGTAAGCTTTTATCAAATTTTACACTGTCATAATTGGCTGTATAGTAATCTGAAAAATCGCGTTTCCCTCCTGAAAGCATATAGTTTTCAGAATACAATTTCATCTGGTATAACGGGAAAACACCGGCTCTGGCTGTTTCAAGAACAGCAGGATTCAAATCTGTACCATAAATCAGGGATTTATCATATAAACCTGCCTCTTTCAGTAAAATAGCAATGGAATATGCTTCTTCACCTGTGGAACATCCTGCAATCCAGATTCTGATCAGCGGATAAGTACCCAATTGAGGCAGAACTTTCTCTCTCAATGCTTTAAAAAAAGAAGGATCCCGAAACATTTCTGTAACGTTTACCGTAACTTCTTCTACAAAACGTTTTAAATATTCTGCATCATTCATAATGGTATACCTAAGTTCCGCGAAACTGGTAAATCTGTCTAAAAGGCATATACGATTTACCCTTCTTTTAAACGAAGCCCTGCTATAACCGGAAAAGTCGTAGCCATACATTTCATAGACATCATTAATCAGATGTTCTACTTCTTTATCTTTTACGATACTTGGTTCCAGCATCTATGAAAGTTTTTCTATTGCCATCATTAAAAGTTCTACGTCAATTGGTTTCGAAACATAATCATTAGCTCCTACCTCAATACATTTCTGACGGTCTTCAGGCATTGCCTGTGCAGTAACCGCAACAACTGGAACATTTTTAATTTCAGGAGTGTTTCTTATGATCCTTATTGCCTCATAACCATCTATTCCAGGCATCATCATATCCATAAGCACCACTGAAAACTGAGGATCAGCCTTTAGCATATCTAAAGCTTCCTGAGCCATGGTACAGGTTTCAACTGCATATCCACGAGCCTTAAGGGTTAGTTTCAATGCGAATATATTGCGTGGATCATCATCCACAATTAAAATTTTCTTACTCATCAGAATTTTATCTGTTTAACTTTCATATAACCAAACGCGAAGCAGCGACAACAGCTGATCAATATCTACAGGTTTTGAGATATAATCTGAAGCTCCTGCTGTAATACATTTCTCGCGCTCTCCAATCATCGATTTTGCGGTTACCGCTATAATAGGCAGTCTCTTAAATGCCGGCATTTTTCTGATCTGCTTGATGGTTTCGTAGCCGTCCATTTCGGGCATCATCATATCCATTAAGATTACATCTATATCAGGATTGTGGTGAATTTGCTCAAGGGCATGCTTTCCATCCATGGCTACAATAACTTCAACTTTATATTTTTCCAGTGCTTTGGTTAAAGAAAAAATATTGCGGACGTCATCATCAGTAATCAGTACTTTTTTGCCACTCAGCACTTCAGTGAGAGATCCAAGCATTCTTCCTGTTGTATTTTCTGAAGAATTATTTTTTTCTTCCACTAAATGCAGAAACAGTCCTACTTCATCTAAAATTCTTTGGTATGAATGTGCTGTTTTTACTACAATTGAATCTGCATACTGTTTTATTTTAAGTTCTTCTTCTTTAGATAAATGGTGTTCTGTAAAAATGATAATGGGCAGATTTTCCAGTCCTTCATGACTTTTTATTGACTCTATTACATGATAATCATTTCCTTTTGAGCTTCCAATATCCAGAATAACGCAGTCAACAAGATCAGAAGTGAGGGTTTTCACACTATCTTCCACCGTATGTTCTACGGATAAAGAGATATTAAAATTGCTCAGGAAATAAGACAATGCACTGGCATGTTTGGCGTTTTCTTCAACAATCAGAACTTTTTGAGATCCTTTTTTCAAAGCTTCTTCAATCTTTCTGAACACATCGGTCATTTTATCCAGCGCTACCGGCTTATTAATAAAATCTACAGCACCTTTCATAAGACTTTCCTTTTTAAAATGAAGGACAGACATCATATGAACCGGAATATGTTTGACATAAGGATCAGCTTTCAGTTCATCCATTACTTCCCAGCCATCTTTTACAGGAAGCTGAACATCCAGTAAAATGGCATGCGGATGATACTTCTGAGCCGCTGAAAGACCATGATCTCCTCTTACTACAACCACTCCTTTATAGCTCTGCAGATGGGCATATTTCAATAAAGCTTTTGCAAAATTGATATCATCTTCAATGATCAGAATAACTTTATCTCCTTCCTGAATATTTTCCCTGTCGTCCGGTACATCTTCCGGGATTTCAAGAGTATTTAAAGGAATTACTTTTGCTTCTCCTTCATCAAGAATATTTTGGATTTCCTCCACATCTTCACGGATCACCTCTACAAGATCCTGATCTGTTTCAGAATGAGCAATTTCAGTTACGGCATGTACAGGAATGATAAAACTGAACTCACTTCCTCTGTCTACCTCACTTTTCAGAACCAGCTCTCCTCCAAGAAGTCTGGCGATTTCACGGCTTATTGACAGACCTAAACCTGTTCCCCCAAACTTTCGTTTGGTAGATCCGTCTGCCTGCTGGAATGCTTCAAAGATGATCTTTTGCTTATCTTCTGCTATTCCAATACCTGTATCTTTAACTGAGAATATAATGAAATCAGGTTTTTCAGAATGTTTTTTGATGTGTAAACCGATGCTTCCTTTTTTGGTAAATTTTAAAGCATTAGACAACAGATTTCTCAATACCTGATCAATTTTAAGACGATCACTTTCGATCACTTTCTGCACATTTGCATCAATTTCGATATTAAACGGAAGAGATTTCTCCTGAAATACCGGATTGAAAAGACTTTTTAGATCTTTTACCACTTCTTCGATCATTACTTCCTGATACTCAAGAGTCATTTTACCGGATTCTATTTTTGCAAGATCCAGAATTTCATCGATCAGGGTTAATAAACTTGTACCGGAACTATGAATTACTTTTGCAGATTCTACTTGATCTTCATTGAGGTTTTCATCCGGGTTTTCCGTCATCAAACGGGATAAAAGAAGGATTGAATTCAGCGGAGTTCGCAATTCATGAGACATATTGGCTAAAAACTCAGATTTGTATTTGGTGCTTAATGCCAGCTCCTCTACTTTTTTCTGAATTTCATTATTACGTTCTGCAATCAAATGATTTTTCTCTTCCAGCAGCCTTGAGCGTTCTTCCAGTTCTGCATTGGCCTGCATCAGTTCTTCCTGCTGTACTTTGAGCTCTTCCTCCGAAGCCTGAAGCTTCTGTGTTTGTGCTTCCAGTTCTGTATTCAGATTTTCAAGTTCAGAGTGCTGAACCTGCAATTCTTCAGACTGTGCCTGGGTTTCTTCCAGTAATTGCTGTTCTTTTTCTCTGCCTTTGGCAGCGTTCAGGGCAATTCCTATATTGACGCAGCACTCTTCAAAATAACTTATCCTGTCTTCTTCAAAATTAGAAGTTGCACCAAGCTCCAATACTCCAATAATGTGGCCGTCTGCAAAAAGTGGAAGCAAAATAATTCCGTAAATTTTTATGGTACTGCTGGCAAAAGTTACCACAAAGTCATCTTCATGAAGATTATTATAAACCTGACTTTTAGCATTAACAAAAGCCTGACCTACCATTCCTTCTCCGGGCTCAAAAGCTTTTTTCATATTGGATTCTAATCCAAATGCTTTATTAAGTTTTAAAATACCTTCATCATACAAATACAGTGAACCATTAATGCAGTTTCCATATTCAATCAATTGTATTAAAGCTTTATGGGAAACTTCCTGAACAGTCTTATTCCCTACCAGGGATTCATTCAGCAAAGCAAGACCTTTCTGACGCCAGTCACTTTTATTAATTTTCTCAAAAGAGATTTTGAGAGATTCTGTCATATTGTTCAGAGATCCTACAAGATCTCCAAGATCATCCTGAGCATTATCCACTACTTTTTCACTGTAATCACCGTTAGCGACTCTGTTGGCAATCTTTTGAATAGCACTTACACGGCGTGTCATTTCTTCATCTTTCTGCTTAAGCATCCTTTCCAATTTATCTCTTCGGATAAGATCTGCACGCATTTTTATATAGAAAAATGTAGTTACCACTATCGCAGCAATTGCGGAAAAAAGGATAAAAATAACCGTTGTACCGGATGAGCGATTGAGATCGTTATTTTTAACTTCAACCTGACTTTCTTCATATTGTACAAAGTCACTGACAATTTTCCGGCACTGATCCATATAGGTTTTCCCTTCAGTAATCTGTTGCTGAGTCATGATAATGCCTCTTCGTCTGTTCTCAACCAAATGCTTCAGATTCTGCATTACCTGATCAACAGCTGCTTTTAAACCTGCGAGTCTTTGTAATTGATTCTGATCATTTAGCCCCAAAGATTCAGCACGTATCAAAGCTTTAGGGTATTCTCTTAATCCCCGTTTATAAGGTTCAAGAAAATCTTCTCTTCCAGTAAGCTGATAACCTCTGTTTCCTGTTTCTGCATCCAGTAAAGCAACCAGCACATCTTTCACAGCTGTTACAGACCGTCTGCTTTTGGAAAGGCTTTCACGGTGTTTCATTTGATTTTGGATACTCCAGTAAGAAGCCAGTGAACTGGCTATTAAAATCAAAAGTGAAAGACCTACTCCAAATTGAAGATTTCGTATTATTTTTTTCGGCATTAAAATTAATTTAGTGGTAATGTGAAATAAAAAGTAGAGCCTTCATCTACTATACTGGAAACCCCAACGCTTCCATGGTGCTGTTTGATGATCTCAGAGCAGATAAACAATCCGATTCCCATCCCCTGAAACTGCAGTGAAGATTCTTCTACACGATAAAATTTCTTAAATACAGCATCCTGTTTAAAATCCGGGATACCAATTCCAAAGTCGGTTACATTTACTCTTACTTCTTCTGCCTCCTTATCTACAAAAGTGGTGACAATAACCTGATTATTATCGGGTGAATATTTAATGGCATTTGTCAGAAAATTGATGAGTACCTGTTCTATGCGGATTTCGTCTAAAGGAATTAAAATATCCGGTTTTGTTCCGTGGCGCTCAATTTTCACTTCACGCTGATCATGAGTTTGTAATATTGTTTCAATCGCATTACTGATCAAATTTTCCAGATTAACCGGTTTTTTATTAATTTTCAACTTGCCGTTTTCTATTTTAGAAACATCCAGCAGGTCAGTGATCAATGTATTCAGCTTTTCAATCTGCCCCTGAACTTTCGTTACAAATCCTGCTTCAGAGCTTTCTTTGTCTAGCTTCAACTTTCTTTCTAATAACTGAACATAGGCTTTAATACTTGTTAAAGGAGTTTTCAGTTCATGGCTGGCGATGCTTAAAAATTCGTCTTTTTCTTTTTCAACTTTTTTCTGATCATCAATATCAGTAAAAGTTCCAACCCAGTTTTTAATGTGATCTTCATCATATACCGGAGTTACTCTAAGCAAATGATAGCGGTAATTGCCCGAAACAACATTCTTTATTCTTATTTCCAGCTCAAGAGCTTTTCCTTTTTTTCTGCATCTCTCCAACTCCTCCGTGATATCTGGGTCATCGGGATGTATTTCAGGAAAACTCTGTTCGGAGTCTGAATATTCATACCATTTACCATTCACAAAATCAACGGCTCCTGCTTCATTCAGTGTGAATGCAATTTGTGGAAGTGACTCCAGCATTAAGTGAAAATGATCTATCTGAGACTTCATCGTCACTTGTGATTCACGTCTACCCTTAACCTCCAGTTCAAGATTCTGCTGGGTCTTTTTCATGGCTATATTCTGCTCTTGAAGGTTATAAAAAGTTTTCACCTTAAGCAAAAGGATCTCTGGATCTACAGGTTTGGTTACATAATCTTTAGCACCCGAGGCATAGCCTTGTGTTATAAATTTTTTGTCTGTGTTGACAGCCGATAAAAATATAATGGGAACTTCTTTTGTTTTACTGTAATCTGCCAGTGTTTCCGCCACTTCAAAGCCGTCCATATCAGGCATTTGAACATCCAGAATAATGAGGGCATAGTCGTTTTTGAGGGCTTTACCCAGAGCCTCTTCACCAGAATTGGCTGTTTCCACCTGAAAATCCTTGGATTCGAGTAATTTTTGCAGTGAATAAAGATTACTTTGATTGTCATCAACAATTAAAATCATAGAAGTTAAAATCAATAATTAGTTACAGATATTTAAACTTCAAAAATACTCACAATATTTCAAAACATAGCAATTTTTAAAGTGTTATGAATAACTATTTCATACCACATTTTACTGTTTAAATATTAATGGAATAAGGACTGAAATGGTTGATAATATTTAAAAAAAATTATATTCTTGTGAGAAATAAAGCCTATGAAAAAATTGTTTTAGTTTACAAACGACTGAAGTTGTAAGAATTACTAAAACAATTCATGAAAATGCTTTAGAAACAAGCTGAACCTATGTTGGAAATAAGAGTGCGTTTGGTAAAAAATTTAAAAATGGGGACTTTTATCAGAGCTATGAAAACGTTTATAAAACTTTGCGGGGGATTTAATGGAAAATCAAACATCCTAAAATATAGAACATAAATAAACCATAACAAATAGTAAATAATAAAAAGCCAGAACTTTAACAGTTCTGGCTTTTTTTATGAAACTAACTTTAATTTGTCTTCTTTCTCCATTCCGCTTTTACGTCTTCTGCAGCATCTTTTGTATTTTCCCATGCTTCATCAGCCTTATCTTTAATATCATCCCACGCGTCAGAAATATTAGATTTCACCCTTTCCAACCAGTCTTCCTGAGTTGCTTCTTCATCATTATTTCTTTTTTCATTGATATAATCTCTGGCTTTATCAGCTAAGTCATTAATCTTCCATTTCGCATCATTAGCAGCATTCTTTAGAGTGTTTTCTGTTTCGTTAACTGCATTTTCCGCTTTGTTGTAATCTGAATTATTCATAATGTAATATTTAAGTATTTGGTATATAAATAAACAATATCCGTGCCTTAAAAATATTTCACTTGTTAAAATATTCTTAAAATAAATCAATAGTTATTTAAGTTTGCTTAATAATTTACTTTTTCAATGGGTTTTTCCGATCCTGCTTCACCCAGATCAGCTTAGAAGTATCGTAACCTATTTCTCTGGCTTTAGAAATGAAATTCTGTTTTACATTTTCAGGGATGTTTTTTTCACGGGAAAGGATCCACAGATAATCTAAATTTTTTCCCGCTACCAATGCATATTGATAATCTTCCAGGGCAATTACATTATATCCTGCATAAAAAGGGCCGAAAAAACTTACTTTTAAAGCAGCTACACTCTTATCTCCTCTGAATTTTGCAGTTCCATTTACCGAGACCCATTTCTTCTTTTTTATATTATATCCGCTATTGATAACATTTACACTGCCATCATTATTAAGGCTATATTCAGCCATTGCATTGTCGAGATCCTTTTCAAAGCGATAATCGAATCTTGCAATCTCATACCAGGTACCTAAATATCTATTCACATCAAACTGAGATACAGGCTGTGCTCTTTCAGGCATACTGGTACAGGATGCCATGAAACACAATAATACACAAGCAGCAATCCGTTTAAAAATTGTTTTATTTTTCATTTTTAGTTATTTTTTTAAAGAAGTAAATATTCAGCAGAAACTGACTGTATCCATATACTGCATCTTCAACAGGAATAGTGGTCATTCTTATACCAAGAAATTCCTCAGGATTATAATTTACAACCGGAGATGGAATCAAAGATCCTGTGAGAATTCCATTCACTGCAAAAAAACCGGGCATCAAAACCAAGTATACAAAGCTGGCCTTTCCTATCCATTCTTTTTTAGCGATAAAATGGAGATAGCAGAGTGTAAATAAAGTTACAATGACTGTAAGCAAAGTATATATTCTGTCATAATAAAGAAGTCCTACTACACTGAGAACAATAGCAGATGTAAATACGATAAGATTATTTAAAGCGTTAGCCACGTTCATATTGAAAAATTTTTCCAGGCAGTAATAGGTAAAAACACAAGAAAAAGGAATACAGTAAAAAAACAGCCATTCTTCAACAGGAAGTCCTGCTATTTTAAATCCCAAAGTATAGTTAAGATCAAACCACCATACTCCTCTTGCAGTAAACCATATGTCCCAAATAATGAAAGGAATTGCAACAATGGTAGACGACAGAAGAAACTTTCCAAAAAGCTTATTAAACTGTATTCTTCTGTCAAATGAAGCTACAAAGCAGATAATGACAGTGAAAAAATTAATCAGTATGTAAGTATAAGACATCATTTTTTATTGAAATACATTTTAAAATATTTAACAGGAACCCATAGAAATCCAAAACATTCTCCTTTTTCTTTACCCAAATGTTTGTGATGCTGCTTATGAGCACGTCTTATAGCAAGGAAGTAGGGATTTTTCGTTTTTGTAAAAATTTTGGCTCTTTGATGGATAAAAATATCATGCACAAAGAAATAGGCCATTCCGTAGAGACTTATTCCAAGACCGATAAAAAACCAATAACTGAATTCCTGCTTTACTCCCAGATATAACAAGGCAATCGCGGGGCTTGCAAAAATGAAAAAGAACAGATCATTTCTTTCAAGTTTTCCATCATGGCCGTGATCATGATGGTCCCGATGCAGGCTCCATAGAAAACCGTGCATAATATATCTGTGGATAAGCCAGGTAGCACCTTCCATAGCAATAAAAACACCCAAAACAATCAGAAAATTCATAATAAGGATGTTTTGCTGTTAAAAAGATCATCCAAAATATTGTATCTGAAATCGAAAATACTTTTGAGTTTTTCTTTTACAAACAGCTGATGGACAGCTCTTCCCAGAATACCAAACGGAAGCTCATAGTCTACTGTATCTTTCATCAATATTCCCTTTTCATTAGGAATGAATTCATGAAAATGATTCCAGTATTTATATGGGCCTTCTTTCTGAAAGTCGGTAAAACTTTTATACTCATCAACCTGGCTGATAATTGTTTTCCAGCCCATAGGAATTCCCAATACGGGAGAAACCTTGTAATCTATTTCCATTCCTTCAAAAACAGGCTCGCTCTTACCAGCTGAAAGAACCACAAACTTCATACTTTTCGGCGTAATTTTCGCCAAATTATGAGGGGATGAAAAGAACTTCCATGCCGTTTCTCTATTGCAATTCAACTGTTGTTCTCTGTATAATCTGTACATCTTTTCTTTTTTACTAATTCTTAAACTTTTCAAAAAATTAAATTATGTTATTAGAAATAAGCAGATTTGTAGCGTATATAACTTTTGAATGCAACCAGAAGTTTCTGTGAATTTGCAATCCTGATTCTTTGCTGCAAAATATGCTGTGAGCTTGTTTTCTTTATTTTTTCAAACAGAGACAGATAATATCTGTATGCCAGATATACCCCAAAAATGGAAGAGCCCGGCAGTTTTTTAATTCCCTGTAATGCTTCTTTAAATTCTTTTTCAATTTCTTTTTCAATCTGGGCCTTTACTCTATTATCAAAAACCGACATATTCAGAGAAGGAAAATAGGTTCGACCTAAAATCTGATAGTCATCTTTCAGATCCCGCAAAAAATTTACTTTTTGAAAAGCAGATCCAAGTTTCATGGCAAACGGTTTAAGCTCTTCAAACTGCTGTTTATTTCCACCTGTAAATATCTGCAGGCACATAAGACCAACAACTTCTGCCGAACCGTAGATATACTCATTGTACAAATCAGAATTGTAATCTATTTTCTGAAGGTCCATTTCCATACTGTGTAAAAACTGACTGATAAGCTGAACATCAATATTGTACTGACGAACTGTCTGCTGAAATGAGTTCAGAATGGGATTAATTGAAATCCCATCTTCCAGAGCATCATAGGTTTCAGTCTTTAACTTTTTCAAGAGTTTTTCTTTATCATAACCATGAAAACTGTCTACAATTTCATCTGCAAGCCGTACATAACCATAAATGGCATAAATAGCAGATCTTATTGATGGTTTCAATGCTAATATGCCTAATGAAAAACTGGTACTGTATTTCCGTGTAGTATACCTGCTTACTTCACAGGACAACTCATCAAACAATTTTTTCATATTAATTTAGTTTTAGTTTATTGACTTCAGACGCTACAATTTTTCCGGAAATAATTGAAGGTGGTACTCCTGGCCCTGGAACAGTTAATTGCCCTGTATAAAAAAGGTTTCTGATTTTTTTGTTTTTGATTTTAGGTTTTAATACTGCTGTTTGAGACAAAGTATTGGATAAACCGTAAGCATTTCCCTGAAACGCATTATAATCTGAAATAAAATCACTTACACAATAGCTTTTTTTATATTCGATTCTTGAAGAGAGGTCGTTTTCTCCTGTATGCTTTTCAATTCTTTCAAGCATTTTCGTCAGATATTTTTCGCGAACAGGCTCTTCATCATTAATTCCCGGTGCGAGAGGAAGCAGCAAAAAAAGATTTTCACCATCTTCTGGGGCAACATCCGGATCTGTTTTTGAAGGACAGCACGCATAAAAAAGTGGTTTTGATGGCCATTTTTTATTTTTATAAATGCAATCTATATGATTATCCAGTTCATTTTCAAAGAAAAGGGTATGGTGCTTCAAATGAGAAATTTTCCCCTTAATTCCTAAATAATAAATCAGACATGAAGGAGCAAACATTTTTGACTCCCAATAGGCATTATTATAATTTCTGAGAGATTTAGGAATTAATGTTTCGGTATGATGATAGTCTGATGAAGCAATGACTGCATCAAATTCAAACTCTTTACCATCTACCGTTATTGAAACAACTTTCCCATTTCCTGTGTTGATTTTCTGGACCTCATGATTAAAATGAAAAATTACCCCCTGTTTTTCCCCTACTTTTTTCATAGCCAGAACAAGCTGATAAAATCCTCCCATCGGGTATTTGGTTCCTAAAACATAGCCTCCATAATTCATGAGACTATAGAGAGCAGGAATATTCTGTGGAGAAGCTCCCAGAAATATTACAGGGAACTCCATCAAAGACTTTAATTTTGAATCAGAAAAATATCCTGATACATATTTCCTGAAATTACTTAGGAGATCAAGCCTGAGAGCACTGCCTGCTATTTTTAAAGAAGCGAACTCCAGCCAGCTGTAACAGGGTTTGGTAACAAATTCCTTCATTCCTACTTCATATTTAAATTTTGCAGATTCCATAAATTTGTCATAATTCTTACCCGCTCCATTTTCTATTTTTTCAAAAAGTTCTCTTATTGCATCATTTTTCTCAGGAACAGAAACTTTTTCTCCTGAAAAAACCATTTCAAACTGTGGATCTAAGGAAACAAGGGTAAAAAAGTCAGATACTTTACAATCAAAATCATTAAAAAACCCTTCGATGATATCTGGCATCCAATACCAGCTGGGACCCATATCAAACACATACCCTTCTTTAGTTTTAAACTGTCTTGCCCGGCCTCCGGGTTGATTGTGTTTTTCAAATACATGTACTTCATTACCTGCTTTAGCAGCGTAAGCTGCTGCTGAAAGACCGGAAAATCCAGATCCTATAACTGCTATTCTTTTTTTTGAGCTTCCAGTATTCATTGTTATTTTAATTAAGAGTTTATACAACTCATTAGTCCAGTTTTTCATAAGCAGCATTCAACATATCCACTGTTTCAAGATTCATTTGATAAACAGAATAATGGAATTCATCCAATTTAGAAAGTATTGAAATCAGCAGCATTTTCTCAGATTGATTTAAATTTCCCGTTACTACCTGAGATGCTTTACGAATTTCGTCCATATGATTATTCAATACAGCAAGCCCTTTATCTGTTATTTTAACATGCTTTGTTCTTTTATCTTTTTGAGAGACGGTCTGTTCTGCCCAGCCATTATGGATCAAGCGATTAACAACCAGTATACCCGATGATTTTTCCTGAACATTATGTTTTATCAATTCCATTTTTGTCATCGCTCCCAGTGTCTTTAGACTTATAAGATAAATGAAATCATCCTGACTTGAGAAAGCAGAATTACTCATAACCGAACGGGAATAAGATTTTGCATATCTGCTCATTCTTATTAATAAGGTATTGATTACACTATCGGAGCTTCTTCCTAATTCCTTGCCTATCCAATCTGGATTTTGTGACCCATGACAAGTTTTTTGCGAAACATTAAGCCATTCTATAAATCCATGAATATCATTACCATATGTAGTTTTCATATCATTTTGCTCCACAAATTGCTGAACAAGTTCTACAACTGATTTTATAAGATCAAAATTCATATTAAACAAATTAGTATACAAATATACTTATTATCATTAATAAAGTATATTAATACACTTTAAAAATTCAAACTAAAGATATAAAACACTAATTTACAGCATGTTATTTTTCTGATTAAAGTAATAGGATCTAAAAAAAATGTATATAAATAAACATTTTTTGAAAAAGCATATGAAGAATATGCAATGTAAAGTTTATTGTAAAGCACCATAAATACCGAAGAATCTGCAATTGTAACTCCAAATTAAAATCATAAACCGATCATTAAACTATTTCAGCGAATAATTTGTAATTTTATTGAGCAGGGCCTCATAGTTCAATGGATAGAATAGAAGTTTCCTAAACTTTAGATCCAGGTTCGATCCCTGGTGAGGCCACAATTTATATCAAAATCAACCTAAATCGGCAATAATTTAAAAATACGTGGCTGAGAAAAAAAATCCCCGGAAATCTCCGAGGATAAAAACTAATAACCATGAAAACTCAAATTAATAATGAGAATCTAGTTCAAAATTAAAACATATTGAATTCTTCTACAATCGATCACATCAATGAGTACTATTTTAAATAACTTTTTCTAAAATACCATTATTCTGCCTTCTCATTTATATACGACAAATTCATGCAATTAGTTTTATGAATTACTTTTTAATACAGATACTTTATTACAATAAAAACCTCCAATAAAGGAGGTTTAAATGTAATTTGAACTATAAAAAAGTGATGTGGTGTTAAATAATTTTTATCTCTAAAAACTTGTGTTAACATTTACAATGCGTATGCCAATAAACATCACTGTTTAATGAAACTATACTTTTGTGGTATCTTTTATCAAATAAAACCCCTCAAGGCCTGGTGAGGCTACACTAAACTGAATTTTCCCAAAAAAAATGTAAGAATCTGAAACAATTAAATCTGATCACAAAAAAAACCTCCCGAATCATCGGAAGGTTATACTGTAATTTGTCAGAAATATGAAATTTTCTATGAGCCAAATATAACTAAGTGTTTACACCGTCGAATATGATCTGAATCATATCGCTATGAAAAATATTCATGTATCAATGGAGAATAAAACATTAGTTTTAAAGTTATGGCTTTGCTTTTATTCAAAAATATCTGCTACTTTTTATTCATCACTCAATTTTTATCAAATTAAATTGTACATTTGTTTTTCTATTATGCAAAAATTTCTCAGAGTCTTTTTTGTTTTTTCTTTACTTCTGATATTTGTTTCTAATGTCAGCGGCGTAAGCACATGTCTTGATCATGCCAAGCACACCAAAAGTAAAGTAATTTATAAAAAAGGGGCAAAAGAAGAGAAAATCCCTACCTTTTCCCAGGACGATGAATGTCAATGTGTACTTCATATGCATATGAATAACGTACTTCTTCCTGAACCTTTAGAAATGGATTTTGCCATCAATAGTACCAATGATAGCGAAATGCCGCAACCAAAAGCCATTTCGTATCGTTGTCTTCTGGACTTTTTCAGCTCCAGAGCTCCCCCATCCGCATTTTTCGCAGCAGCTTAATCTACGCTGCCCTAATTTTTTGTTTACAGATTTCTTAGTCTGTACTGTGATTCCGTGGATACCTGTGTCTTCACAACATTAAGGATATCCTTCTATTAATGGGCTTATTTACTGCCCGTACATTCCTATTCATGATTACCAGTAATTTTAATTATTCGGGAATAATTCATTGTATTTCCCCAAATCCGGTGAAACTTTTCAGCGTAAGTTTCATCACCGCATCATCATTTTTATATGCTCAGTCCCGTTCTGAAGATTCCTTATCTACAGTAGTTCAAACCGTTGAAGTCATTGGAAGAAAATCTAAAGGTTATACTTCCGACTACTCTTTTGCGGCCACCAAGATTGCTATGAAGAATAAAGATCTTCCTTTAACGCTTAATACAGTTACCAAAGAACTGATCACCGACCGCCAGGCTTTCCAGCTTGGAGAGGTTATGAAAAATGTGAACGGAGTTTCTCCTTCAAGCTATTACAACCAATACAACATCCGGGGAATCAGCCAAAATGAAGAAGGCCAGATTATCAATGGAATGCGAACAAGGCAATATTATTTTTTACAGCCCATGACTTCTAATATCGAACGTGTGGAAGTCTTCAAAGGTCCGGCAAGTATTACCATGTCCAGTGTGGATCCCGGAGGAACGATCAATATGGTCACCAAAAAACCATTGTCTAATCCTCGTCATGAGATCAGTTTATCAGGAGGTAGTTTTGATACCTACCGTATTACCACAGATTTGACAGGTCCTTTAAATAAAAGTAAAACCTTATTATACCGTTTTAACGGAGCTTATCAGAATGCTCAGTCATTCAGGGATCATGTTAAAAACAGTGGTATTCTGATCTCTCCTTCCATCACGTTTGTTCCTAATGAAAAAACATCGGTGAATGTGGAAATGATTTTCAATGATCTCTATGGAAATCTAGACCGTGGACAACCTATTTTCGGAGCGGTGGCAGGAAAAACAGATTTATACAGCACACCAAGAACTCTGAATCTGGGAGCTCCGGACGATTTTTTTAAAACCAGAGAACTCATATTAATGGGAACGGTTGCTCATCATTTCAACTCATCTATCAGTTTTAATGCTTCTTATATGAAACAATACTGGAGAGAAAACCTGCAGGAGCACAGAACAACCAATTCTTTTGTCCCTGATATGGATAACAAACCGGTTTCCAGTCTTGCTATGATGCAGTTTGTGCAGAGAAAACAAAACTGGGCTACAGATAATATTAATGCTTATTTTAATTTTACATTCAAAACAGGTTCTGTTCAGCATCAGGCTTTGATAGGCTATGACAATCAAACTTGGGAAAAACGCAAAGGCGGACAGCAGAATGCAGCAAGAGGTTTTCTTTTAAAAAACGGTTCTGTAGTTTCTTCCTATAACCCGGCAAAAGCTTCTGAATATCAGACCGCCAATTATAATGGAACGATCATTCCTAAGCCAAATGTCACTCCGTTTGATCTGAATCCGGGTGCAGAAAATTATCAGGGTGCTGATTTTAATACATTGAATGTAATCACTACTCTACCTTCTGCTCTTACCACCACTCATGCAGCTTATATTCAGCATCTTTTCACCTGGAAAAAGTTTAAAATATTATCAGGACTCCGCCAAGAGTGGTTTCAGGATATTACCAACTTTAAAGATTCCAATGAGTCATCTTTTAAAAATAACAAACTTCTTTACAGGCTTGGTATTACCTACAGCTTGACAGATAACATCAATCTGTATGGAACTTATTTAACCGGATATCAGCCCCAGTCCAATACAGTAACATTAATGCCCAATACTTCCAACATTACAGGATCTGCAGCAAGATTTAAACCTTTGACCTCCGATCTCAAAGAATTGGGAATCAAAGCCCAGCTTTTTGGTAGAATCTCAATGAATCTTGCTGTGTATGAAATCAACCAAAAAAATATTTTAATCAATGCCAATAATCCTTCAGAACCAGACGAGCTTGTACAGCGTGGTGCTGACCGAAGCCGTGGATTTGAAGCTGAATTTTCAGGACATATTCTTCCTCAATGGCATATTTACGGTGGCTACAGCTATATTGATGCTAAAATACTGGATGATACCAACCGTGATCTTATAGGAAAAAGGAAAGAAAATACCTCCAAAAACTCATTTAATATCTGGACACGCTACAATTTTTCAACTATTGAACTGCTCAAAGACTTTGGAATTGGGGCAGGAATGCTTTACCAAAGCTCTAAAGTTCCATGGTTTACAAGGAGTTTTGAACTTCCCGCCTATACAACAATAGATGCTGCCTTGTATTACACTCCGGCAAAATCTGTCCAGCTTTCGTTTAATCTGAATAATATCACCAACAAAGTCTACTGGATAGGAGCTCAGAACTATTTAAGGCTATTTCCGGGAACTCCAAGAAATTATTTACTAACTGCTACTTATAAATTTTAAATTATGGCTATTTCAAACTTACAACTGATGGTGAGAAAAACCTGGCAGGATTTGTTTAAAGGAAAACAAAATCTTCTCACCACTATTGCCGTACTCTTATTCTGTATGCTGAGTATTGGTATAGGATATACAAAATATACGGACTCTTTTTCGAAAATAAAAGAATACCGCAAAGAAGTCCGGGAAAGCTGGGAGCATCGACCAGATAAACATCCGCACCGTATGGCTCATTATGGCTATCTGGTTTTCAGAATCGGGCATCCATTGAATATTTTTGACAATGGACTGGATGATTATCTTGGAAATGTCATATTCCTGGAGGCTCATAAACAGAATACCGCCAACCTTTCGGAGGCCGGAAGCTCGGGCACCTTGGTAAGATTCGGAGCTTTCAGCAGTGCATTTATTCTGCAGAGTATTGTTCCACTAATTATTCTTTTTTTAGGATTTGGATTAATTGTTCAGGAACGTGAGAATGCCACATTAAAAATCATCAGTGTACAGGGAACTTCCGGAAGGGATATTCTTTGGGGCAAAATTTTGGGGCTCTGGCTGTTTTCCCTATGTTTTCTGATTCCGGTAATTCCTATTGTTTTCATGGCAGCATTCCTATCAGAGACTACCAATACAGCTGATATTGTATTACGCCTGTCATTCCTGCTGCCTGCTTATATGATCTATTACTTTTTCATCAGCACTTTGACTGTTGTGGTTTCCGCAAACAGTAAAAGTACCTCATCAGCATTGATAAGCCTCATCGGTTTCTGGCTTCTTTTTATTATTGTTTTGCCAAAAGGAATTCAGTTTGCCGCACAGAATTTATATCCTGCACCTTCCCGAATTGCTTTTGAAACTACTCTGGAAAAAGATATTTTAAAATCGGGAGACAGCCATAATCCTGATGATCCGCATTTTAAAAAGATTAAAGATTCTTTACTGGCAAAGTATAAAGTAAAGACGACCAATGAACTTCCCTTCAATTATGGTGGATTTGTCATGAAGGAAGGGGAAAAAATAAGTTCACATATCTACATCAGACATCAGAAAGAATTACAAACCATTTATAATAAACAACAAATCCTGACTGATTTTTCAGGATTGATCAACCCTGCGATTGCTGTTAAAAACTTTTCCATGATTGCAACAGGTACAGATTTCTTCTCTTATAACCAATTTCAAAAACAGGCAGAAGAATACCGCTATCAGATGGCTCAGCATTTAAATGATTTACAAATTGAGCAGATCAGCAATATTAAACCGGAAAACGGCGGTCCACCTGCTGTAATCGACAAACACAACTGGGAAAGGTTTCCGGATTTTAAATACCGGTATACGTCTGTTCTGAGCAGTATAAAAGAACAGCCGATACCTGCTGCTGCATTAGTTCTATGGTTGATTATATGCGTGATTGCAATCGAAATAAGTGGAAGAAAATTAAAACTAATCTAAATGAATCGTTATTTATATACCCAATTTTACCGTAACAAAGCGTATATCACTGCACTGCTGTTTTTATTCATGGCGGGGCTTATGGCTATTTATACAGGAAAAAAATTCCTAGACAGAAACGAAGATATTATCTCCAAAAGCGGAGATTTTCAGAAAGAAAGTATAGAAAGGAATACAAAATTTCATAAGGATGATCTTGGTCTGCTACTTTATTATATTAAATTCAATCTAGTTAATGAAACACCTAGATTGGCTGCTTTAAATATTGGAATGCGTGATTTAAATCCCTCTATTCAAGGAGTTACCATCCGAAATCTGGAGGAACAGCGCTACAATGCTGATTTTTATAATCCCGCCAATGCAGCAGTTGGCAATTTCGACTTTAGTTTTGTGATTGTTTTCCTTTTTCCACTGGTGATTGTGGCATTCTGTTATAATCTGATTTCTGAAGAGGAGGAAAAGGGAACGTGGAAGCTGCTTTCTGTTCAGAGCGGCAATTTACAGAAGCTTCTGGATCATAAGATGTTCATACGTTTTTTAGCAATAACAGCTGTATATCTTATATTAATTGTCATTGCTTCGATCTGGATCAAAATACCTTTAGACTCCTATTATATTGTATTTCTTATTACCGGATGGTTTTATATTCTGTTCTGGTTTGCCCTGTGCAGATGGATTGTTTCTTTCCGAAAATCATCGGCTCAGAATGCTTTGATCCTTTTGATTGTTTGGGTAGGAATCAATTTTATTATCCCAATGAGCAGTAATATTCTGATACAAAAACTCTATCCGGTGCATGAATCCCTTAAAGCGGTGATGGAACAGAGGGAAGGTTATCACAACAAATGGGATGGGGCCAAGCGCCCTACGATGGAGAAATTTTACCAAGCCTATCCTCAGTACAAAAATTTCACTGTGGAAGAAAATGATGCATTCACCTGGACATGGTATTATGCCATGCAGCATATGGGCGATCTTGAATCTGCCAAATCATCAGAACAATACACTGAAAAAATGCAAAAAAGGAATCTGGCTGCAGCTTATTTAGGCTATCTCCTTCCGAATCTTCATACTCAGCTCGTAGAAAGTCATCTGGCAAAATCTGATATGAATAATCATTTGCAGTATACTTCATCACTCAAGAAATTTCATGAGAAAAAAAGGTTGTTCTTCTACCCTCTTATTTTCTCCGGAAAGAATGCTGAGTCTATCAACTGGGCACAGCAAACTATACAGGTATTCAAATTTTCTTCATCTATTAAATGGGGACAGATGCTTCTTCCCTACCTCATTTTTATTGCTTTATTCATCATGCTTTCACAATACAAATACAGAAAACTATGTTAAAAACGGTCAACTTACATAAAAAATACAACGATTTTACAGCACTTCATTCTCTTAATCTGGAAGTAAAAAAAGGAGAAATATTTGCGCTGCTCGGGCAAAACGGAGCGGGAAAAAGTACAACGATCAATATTCTTCTGGGCCTCATTAAAGCCACTTCCGGTGATGCATTTATTAATGACATTTCAGTAAAAGAGGAACCGCAAAAGATAAAAAAACACCTTGCTTACATTCCTGAAACGGTTCTTTTATATCCTAACCTTACGGGAATAGAAAATCTTGATTTTTTCTCCAAAATTGCAGGATTTAATTATCAAAGAGAAGAATTATCTGCCCTTCTTAAGCGTACAGGATTACAGGAAACGGCACACCAAAAAGCACTAGGAGGATATTCCAAAGGGATGCGACAAAAAGTAGGTATTGCCATAGCACTTGCCAAAGATGCGAAAGTCCTTCTTCTGGATGAGCCCACCAGCGGACTGGATCCAATAGCCACAGCAGAATTTACAGAAATTATTCGTCAGCTGGGTAAAGAAGGCAGAACTGTTCTAATGGCTACTCACGATATCTTCAATGCGGTAAGCGTTGCCACGAATATCGGAATCATGAAACAGGGAGAGCTGATACAAAATTTAACTTCCAAAGCATTTACAGCGCAGGAATTACAGGAGCTGTATCTAAAAACGATTTAATACTCAGTTACTTTCATATTAAATATCAATTGGTTGATGCCCGGTGACATTTTGTTTCCGGGCATTTTGCTTACCATATTATTTATGCCAAAGCTTTTTTATATTCGGATAAAGCTCTTTCGCGGGCAAAGGTATGTTCTACTATGGGTGAGGGATAGGCGGAGATATTCCATTCAGGGAGCCATTTTTTGATATACAGTAAGTCTTTATCAAATTTTTCCATCTGTGCGGTAGGATTAAAAACCCTGAAATAAGGAGCAGCATCACAACCTGAACCTGCAGCCCACTGCCAGTTTCCATTGTTGGCAGACAAGTCATAATCGTTGAGCTTTGAGGCAAAATAAGCTTCACCCCAACGCCAGTCGATCAGCAAGTGTTTACATAAGAAACTAGCAACAATCATTCTTACGCGGTTATGCATAAAGCCTGTCTGATTCAGTTCTCTCATTCCGGCATCTACAATTGGGTAACCAGTAGTTCCTTCACACCAGTGTTTAAATTCATTTTCATTATTCCGCCAATGGATATTATCATATTGTCTTTTAAACGATTGATGAACTACCTGAGGAAAATGATATAAAATCTGCATAAAAAATTCACGCCAGATCAGCTCTGAAAGCCATACCGCATTATGTTTCAGTGCAAAATCCACACACTTTCTGATGCTGATGGTTCCAAAGCGTAAAGCAATTCCGAGCTGTGTGGTATGTTGTAACGCGGGATAATCACGAAATTGATCATAGTTATCAATAATGGAAGCATCCAGAACCGGCTTTTTAAAATCAAAATCCGTTTTTTTGAAACCTATTGCCTTTAGACTCAAAATATCAGAATATTCCTGTGGAAAGAGATTTTTAAGATTTAGCTCGACAGATTGATAATGTTCAGGAGTTAATGCTTCCCGCCACTTCTTTGCAAAAGGAGTGTAAACAGTGTAAGGGGAACCGTCTTTTTTAATAATCTGGTCTTTATCAAAAATTACCTGATCTTTATAGGCTTTAAAAGGAATATTCTTTTCCCTGAAAAAATAATAAACTTCTTTATCTCTTTCAATCGCCTGAGGTTCATAATCTCTGTTGCAGAAAACGCCTGAAACATCATATTCTTCAGATAGTTTTTTGAATATTTCGATGGGTTTACCACAGTAAGTATTAACTTTTGAATGGTATTTTTTCAATGAAATATTGATATCCTCCAAAGCCTGGTGAATATAATCTACCCTTCTGTCTTCTTTATCTTCCAGTTTTCCAAGAATATCAGTATCAAATATAAAAATGGGTAGTACCGGAGCATCAGATTGGAGCGCATGGTGAAATCCGACATTGTCTTCCAGCCTCAAATCACGTCTGAACCAGAAAAGGGTGATTGTATTTTTCATAGGAGTTTGTTTCAATTTCATTGATCATTTCTGTTTTAGAAATGCTTTCATAAATACGGATAAATATACAGATTTTAACCTATAAATAATTTTAGCAGTTTGTATTATTTGGCTTTATCATTACAATTTGTATGATAATATGAACTAAAATTTCCCGACATTTACCCAGAATTTTTAAATGAACAGAAACTCAAAGCAATGGAAGAATTTGAAGTACCGGTAACTTATAAGGGTAAAGAACTGCTTTTCAACGGAAAACTGGCTACATTCTCTTATGGATATAAGCTTTACGTAGATGTAGATGGAACAGAAGTCGTTATTGAGCGTGATGATCATGGTGATTTAAGAGCTCTTTTGCCAGATATAGCTTCGGAAAAAACTATAGATAAAGGACTTATTGAAGCCATTATTGAGGTATTTAGGGAACTTCAGGTTTTATAGTTCATTCTTAATAAAAAAGAGATCTTTCAAGATCTCTTTTCATTCAAATATATTGAGTTTCGTTTATTCAAAAACTACATAATTTACCTTATCTACCCCCGTATTTCCTGTTTTCTCGTGATAAGCATACAGCACGAGCTCATAGTTTCCCGGCGAACTGATCATGTGACTTCCTTCAAACAGATTGGTTGAAACTAAAGACATATCTATATTCTTTACCAATTTGCCATCTTTTTTCAAAATTCCTTTCACTTCAATTTCATCGGAATTCCATACACCTCCTTTATCTATGACACACCCGCACATCATCACAATATTAGCCTGAAACTGAAAAGGTTTATCTTTAATACTGTTCAGCGCAATATACTGATGGGTTCTGGGTTTCAGAATATCAATAATATATCCCGGAATTTCAAGGATAATTCCTTCTCCTACAATATGCTTACCGGGAATCAGCCACAACTCTGTACTTACCACTGCCTGAGCCTGTTTGCTGTTCAGAGGGGAAATTACTTCTATATTCACAAATGTGGGTTCATCAATATCCACAGCAGCCATAAAACCACCTGTCTGCTCATCTGCAATGGAGTTTCCTCTTACTTTGGGAGTTTTCATAATCAGATCTGTATTTCCGGTGCTTCCGGTGGTATTTCCTTCCGCAAGAATCCTTTGGTTAAGCTTATTTCTAATGATAATATGAGCTCCCCCTAATGAGGTTCCGATAAATTTGGCATCTCTTGCTTTTGCACGTACCATTATTTTTGTTTCGGTTGCCGAAATCATAAGATTGGAAAAAAGAAATACTGTAATAAGAATTAATGTTTTCATGATGGGTTTGATTTTAAATATTCCTGTTTAAACCTGTGATGGAAAGATTCATTTTTTAATTCCTGATCAATATGATCCAGATAAGTAAAAATTGACAGATCTTCTGATAATATCTTCAGAATGGCTTTCTCACAACTGTCCCATACCTGTTCCAGCTGAGGAAGCATTTCAATGGCTTTGGGAGATAATGAAATGATCTGTTTCCGTTTATCTACTTTGTCTTTTTTGATGATGAGATAACCGTTTTCATTCATTTTTTTGACGATCACCACAACAGACGGATGTGAATACCCTAACGGTTCAGCAATATCAGTAATTGAAATTTCGCCCTTCTTTTGCAGTAACATAAAAACCAGATACCAGTTCGGCTCAACATCCATTCCGAATTCCTTATAAAATTTCCGGACATCATGAGACATTCTGTCACTGATTCTTTTCAGCCTGCTATCCAAAGCTTTATATCCTAATTCTTTAATAAAATCAAAATCCATCTGAAATATATTTTCTGTAAATATATAAAATATAAAGTCAACTATATAGTTGACTTTATATTTTTTTGAAAATTGAATTCAAAAACCTATTTAAAAAGGATATCTATTTGAAATTCTTCCTGTATTCTCCGGGAGTTATTCCCCTATACTTCTTGAAAAGCTTGGAAAGATGGCTTTCATCACTGAACTGAAGCTCGTAAGCAATCTCACTTAATCGGACACTGCTGTATTTTAAATAGGTTTCAACCAACTTCAGTCTATAGTCCAGTAGATAATCCTGATAAGAAATTCCTGTCTGCTGTTTGAAATATTCTCCGAAATAATTCCCGGAAATACCAAAATGATCGGCAATAACCTGAATTCCAGTTTTTTCACGGTCTTTTATATGCTGCTGAATATAAGTAATGATCTTCATGATGGAAAAAGCTTTCCGGTTTTCCTGCAGATCTGAAGTTTCGCTCTGAATGATATTCCTGGCAATCAGATTCAAAAGTATTGACATACAGTTGCGGATAATAAGATAGTCTTCTGCTTTGTTTTTGAACTCATTGGCAATCTGTAGAATAAGGGTTTCTGCAAAGTTCTCATCATTTTTATTCCTGAAGATACATCCAGCTCTTGCATGGTAATTATGACTGATATATTGTAACTTATACAAATTCTCACAGCTTTCAATACGGTCTGCCTCCAAACGGATTTTATCAATAAATTCCACCGGACATTGAATGCTGATAAGCTGAGCCTCCTCACTTTCAAACTGATAAACTTCCTGCTGCGGAATAATGAAAAGCTTACCCTGAGAAAAATTAATAGTACGATCACCATAGGTAAGCGTACCCTTTCCTTTGACAATATAAACGAATGATAGAAAGGTTTTTGTTTTAAACAGAATGTCTTCTTCTTTCAGTTGTATTTCCCTTACATCAATTTCTTCAAGAGGCAGTCCTTTCATAGCACACTGTATTTTCCTCCAAAAGTACAATTTTAACAGAATACAAAGCGGGTAATTTTGCATAAAAAAATATGAAAACCTATCCGAAAAGATGGCAGGCACTCAATTTTCTGATTGCAGGAGCTTTTCTTTCACCCCTGGATTATTTTATCGTCAATATGGCTTTGCCCTCTATTAAAAAAGCATTTAATGCCAGTGATCATCAGCTTCAGATGGTTATAGCCATTTATGGACTTACCTATGCAGCACTTGTAGTATGTGGTGGAAGGCTTGGTGATATTTATGGCCGCAAAAAGGTATTTATATCGGGATTATATACTTTCCTGTTTTCATCTCTCGCCTGTGCTTTTTCCCCTGATGTTACATGGTTAATCATTTTCAGATTGTTTCAGGGTATAGGAGCATCATTGCTTGCCCCACAAGTATTGGCTTCCATAAAAGACCTTTTCAACAGTCAGGAACAGCCCAAAGCTGTAAGTCTTTTCAGTTCAGTATTTGGCCTTGCCTCCGTGATCGGGCAATTATTTGGCGGACTTCTTTTAAGTATGCATTGGGGAAATTTTTCGTGGGAAATGGTGTTTCTTGTGAATGTACCTATTACAGTGATCTGTATTCTGGGGATTCATCTTACGATGGACAACAGCAATAAGAAGGAAAAAACAGGTATTGATTTTATTGGAGCTTTATTATTAATTCTTGCTTTGCTTATGCTTATCTGTCCTCTTATTTTCGGACAAAAGTTTAAATGGGCATGGTGGATCTTCGGGATTCTTTTTATTGGAATTCTGGTATTTATTTCATTTTTAAAATATGAGAAGAAACAGCTTCAAAAAAGTCGTCCTGTACTTATAAATCCGGTCTTGTTGCAGCAAAAACCTTTTGCTTTAAGCCTTCTGGTTATTTTCTTTTATAATTTTACTGCAGGATTATTCATTTGCTATCCTTATTATCTTCAGCAATTTCTCCATCAAAACTCAATACAGACCGGGTTGGCTATCGTTCCTTATGGGCTTGCGTTTTTCCTGGCTCCTTTAATTACCTCAAGGATACAATTGACAGCAGCAAAAATGATCTATACAGGATTAGGATTATTGATGGCAGGTTTTCTTATAAGTGCAGCAGTTTTTTATTTTCAGCAAAAACCCTCTTTTATTACTCATATTACGCTGTTCATTGCCGGATTTGGACATGGTACTATTATGCCGGTTATGATGCGGACGGCTATTTCTTTGGTTTCTAAGGATAAAGCAGGACAGGCTTCAGGGCTGGTAAGCATAGGAATTCAGATGGGCAGTGTCACTGGAGGAGCTATTATTGGTACCTTATTTTTTAATCTGATACCCATTCTGGGATTCACAAAAGCATTTGCCGTGGCTGTAGGAATGATTGGTATTTTTCAGCTGATTGGGTTATGGGCAGGAAACAGATTAAGAAAAATCATTGATTGAAAGATAAATTTAAATCAAAAAATACTTTACATTTAAATATGAACAATACAGAAAAGATTATTGGGGAAATTGAAGAATTTCACAGGAATATTGAAAAATGGTTTCAGGGGGAAACAGAAAATCAGGAAAGCCTTTACAGACAACTATTATCCGGATTCTCACCAGATTTTAAGATGATTAATGGAAACGGAGATACTGTTACCTTATCCATGCTTGGAGAATGGCTTCCCACCGTATTTGGAAAATTTCCGGAGAGAAGCATTCAGGTTGAAAATATTGAAGCCAATCATTCTGAGCATCATGGATTGGCCACTTATATTGAAACTCAGGTTACAGGAGATGTCACAACCAAAAGAAAATCATCAGCTATCTTTCTGCTGAATGAAGAAAAAGCATTATGGCTTCATCTTATAGAAAATTGGATATAAACTAAATAATCTATTAACAGTTCTGATACAGGACTGTTAATAGATTAATAGCAGAATTCTTTTGCTTATTCAGACCATGGGGAATGTAAAATACAATCGCAAAAGTTTTTCCTTTCAAAATTGGGGATCATGAAGGCACAGACATCTGCTTTTATATTTCCGAAAGTAGTTTCCGTTTTATGCTCAAAACCTCCAAAAAATGTAGGAATAATCTTCTTTTTGAAATCATTTCTCGGAAAAGCTTTAATAATCTCTTCCCGATGTTCCGTACTCAGATTTTCATATCCTTCTCCCATCACATCCAACCCAACGCCTGAATACATTAAGGCTACTTCATTCTCTTTATGTTCTGCAATTCCAATGGTGGTGTGAAGAGCAATGGTATCCCAAACAAGCTGAAGCTTATCCTGAGCAATACCATGACCTTTCAAAAAGTTTCTGGCTGCATTGGCTCCGTCTACCTCAAACCTCAGGTCAGGACTGCTGTAATGAGAAACGAGTCCCAGATCATGAAATACTGATGCAACATATAACAGTTCAGAATCATGAGCTTTTTTTTCACGTTTTGCATTTAAAGAAGAAAATAGAAAAACACGCAGAGAATGATTGTAAATAAATTCTGTTCCGTGTTCCAGGAGAAGTTCTGTTGCTTCTGTTGCAATTTTACTATCCGGGATGATGATTCCCGCGACTTCTTTCATACGATTTACTGACATATCTTTATATAATTTTATCCAAAGATATCCTGATTAGAGAGGTCGGAGAATAGCAATAAATACCGATGGGATGTCAAAATTTCAGTCGAAACTATATTCCGATATGAATAAACTTACTGCGATAGTTTACAGGAGATATTTCTGTATTTTTTTTAAAGAAGTGGCTGAACTGTTCCGATGTACCAAAATTAAGCTGATAAGCAATCTCTTTTACAGAATGGGAACTGAATTGCAGAAGTCTTTTGGCTTCCGCAATAATCTGCCCGTTGATGATTTCTTTGGCACTTTTATCAGAACACCGCTTACACAATTCGCTTAACCTTCTTGGCGTAATATTTAACATCTCAGAATAGTCATTCACGGCATGAAGACTGTGGTACTGACTGCTCAAAAGTTCCATAAACTTTCGGTAAATGATATAATCCTGACTGTCAAAAGTTTCTTCTTTTACTATTTTTACATTCGCCAGCTTGATCATGATGATCTTTAAGTAGGCGGCCAATACGTCCATCTGGTTGGTATAAGAAGAAGCGGTGTATTCTAACATTAAATTTTTAAATAATTGTAAAAATTCTTCTACTTCAGCATTATCCGGTATCAGCTTTTGATTTGCGGAAGCATTATTAAACAGAACAGCTTTACAATTGCTGGCGCTGGAAGGCACTCTTTCCCAAAAACAGTCGCCGAAAGAAATATGGTAACCACAGACAGAAGAATCATTCTCAAACCTGCAGATCTGGCCTTTAGACAATACGAAAATTTCCTGACCGGCTATATCAAAAGAATGTTCGTCTATTGTCAGAACTCCATTACCGCTTTCTATCATTATAATGTGATGATAGTTAAGCCTCACAAAATTTTTTGAATATGGAATATCATCTTCCAGCCGTTTTGCGGAAAAAGAATTACTAATCACAGTTTCGGTTACAATTCCTGAGACCGGTTTCATGCAAGGAAATTTTTAATAAAGATAAAAAGTATTTTAAAATGCAAGATTAGCCAATGATCATGAGCCGGAACATGTCAAAAAATGCCTAAAAGATGTCAAAATTCCTTTCAAAAAGAATCATTACGATTTTCTGAAAACTTTCATCTGGCCTGCCATAATTGCCAGTAAAATTCCAAAACAAGCAAAAAGGCCATATGAATACCTGAGATCAAAGCTCTCCCCAATATATCCGATTAGAGGCGGCCCCATGAGAAATCCCAAAAATGAAATACTGGAAACAAATGACAAGGCAATGCTTGGAGCTACCGTACTCACCTTTCCTACCGTGCTGTAAACGGACGGCACA
The DNA here is from genome assembly GCF_050753305.1 of Chryseobacterium sp. 'Rf worker isolate 10'. NCBI lineage: Bacteria > Pseudomonadati > Bacteroidota > Flavobacteriia > Flavobacteriales > Weeksellaceae > Chryseobacterium > Chryseobacterium sp. 'Rf worker isolate 10'. The sequence goes on along the minus strand of NZ_JBOZOF010000001.1, from coordinate 1,118,174 downwards.
CTCAGAGAACTTCCAAGACCAATAATCATAAAAGCAATGATACAAATCCATAGTTCCGGAAAGAAAACACTTAGAAAAAGGCCGCTACTCATCAAAATACCACAACATTGCAAAACAATCTTTTTCCCATATTTCTCAATGATTCTGTTTCCTATAAAACGTCCTAAAGTCATCATTAAAATAAAACTTGTATACCCCAATATCACAAGGTTTTCCGGTGCTTTAACTATCGTTTGAAAATACACCCCGCTCCAGTCGAACATAGCCCCTTCAATCGCCATACTCAGAAATCCTATAATTCCCAAACCAACCAGTGTAGGATTCACAGCCTTGAATATTGACCGGGTTTGAGGCTCTGCTTTATGAATAATATTGGTCAGATTTCTTTTACTGTAGAACCAAAGTATTCCTACCAGAATGAAAATAACAACAAAATGGTAAAAAGTTCCTACATGAAGATTAATCATTAACAACCCTACTACCGCTCCTGTAAGCCCTGCAAAGCACCAGGCTCCGTGATACGAAGAAAGCAGCGTTCTTTTCGTTATAGACTCTATTTCAATGGCCTGGGTATTGATCGCGATATTACACATATTCCCGGAAACTCCAAAGAAGAATAGAACAGCACCCAGTGTCCAATAAGAAGGTGATAAACCAATTAATAAAAGAAAAAAAGGATATAGCAAAAAACACCTTTTAATAATCCCGCTGCTTCCGTAGACACTGATCAATTTTCCGGCTAAAACCATTGTTGAAAGCTGTCCTATAGGCATGAGAAGCAATAACGTTCCCAATTGTGCTTCATTAATGGAAAGAGCCGTTTTAATAATAGGAATCCGGCTCGCCCAGGAAGAAAAGACAAGCCCGTGGGCAAAGAAAAGTAAAAAACAGGCTGTTGGCATTTTTGCATTAAAAAATTCTTTCTGGTTCATTATAACAGGGTGATAAAAATTCCTTTTGCAAAGTTAGAGAGGCACACCCATTAAAATCTAGTCCGTTTTTGTCATTTTTATGTTCCATTTTAACCAATAGATTAGAAAATAGACCTTATTATGGTAGAAAATCATTTTATTTTTTGAATATAGACATTCATTTTTCGTTAATTTCGATATATAAAAATAGACCATGAAAGAAAAATGGATATCCTATCCAACAATTTTAGAAGGAGAAAAGGTAGAACTAATTCCACTTGAAAAAGAACATTTTGAAGAATTGTATGCTGCAGCTGCAGATAAAGAACTTTGGAAACTGATTCCTACAGACTGCTCAGACAAAATCCTTTTCTATAAAAACTATGAATCTGCATTATCTGAAAGGGAGACAGGAAATCAATACCCATTTGTAATCCGTCATAAAGAAACCGGAAAGCTGATTGGCTCTACCCGCTTTTTTGAAATATATCCTGCCGACAGAAAACTGGAAATCGGATGGACATGGATCACAAAAGAATACTGGGGAACAACCATCAACCTTGAATGTAAATTACAGCTCCTCACCTTCTGCTTCGATGTATTAAAGACCAACAGAGTACAATTAAAAACGAAAGATGATAACTTCAGATCAAGAAAAGCTATCGAAAAAATTGGTGGCGTATTTGAAGGTATTTTACGAAAAGACAAAGTTCTCAGTGATGGCAGCACAAGAAATGCAGCTTATTACAGTATTCTAAATGATGAATGGAAAACAGCAAAACTTAAGATCGAAGCTTTGATAAAAGAAAGGCAATAAATAAAAAAACACCCGGTCTTCAAACCGGGTGCAGTATATCTAATTGAAAGATTGTCTGTAACTCAGAGGAGTTTTTTCTGTTTTCTTTTTAAATAGTTTATTAAATGACTGTGGATGCTCAAATCCCAGGGCATAAGCTACTTCGGATACAGAGAACCCTGTAGTGGTAAGATATTCCTTCGCCTTTTCAATCAGTTTTTCATGAATATGCTGCTGGGCATTCAGCCCTGTAAGGTTACGAAGCATATCACTCAGATAATGAGGCGAAAGATTGAGCGTGGAAGCCAGGAATTCTACCGTAGGAAGCCCTTTGTTTAATGTTTCCTGCTGATTGAAATAGTTTTCCAGCACAACATCCATTTTGGTCAGTAAATCATTATTAACTGCCTTTCTGGTAATAAACTGTCTTTTATAAAAACGGTTGCTGTAATTGAGAAGAACATCAATATAAGAAATAATAACGTCCTGGCTTACTTCATCAATAGCAGTATTCAGTTCATTTTCAATATTATTCAGCAGTCCTGTTATAGTAGCTTTCTCCTGATCGGACAAATGCAGCGCTTCATTCGTATCATAAGAAAAGAAACCGAAGTTCTTGATTTTCTTTGCCAGATCATAACTTCTGATAAAATCCGGATGCACCAGTAAAGTATACCCACAGTATTCCGCATTCTCATCGGTGGAAAGAACCTGACCGGGAGCCGTAAACATCATTCCTCCCTCATTGAAATCATAATATCCCTGTCCATATCCCATTTTCCCAACAGTAGAATATTTATAAGAGATTTTATAAAAATTCATAATAAAACTTCTCCTCAGCATCTCTTTATTGATACTCATTTTCGTATTATCCACAAGACTTACCAACGGATGAAGCGGTTTCGGGAGCTGCAGCATATTGTGCAGTTCTGAGATGGATGAAATTTTCAAAGGGATGTTATCTTTCTTTTCCATGATATAAAATTATAAATTATTTGGTGGAAAAGACAGTATAAATGTGATTTACTTTATACTGTCTTTCAAAAACCTGACTAAATAAACTGTTTTCCAAACTGCTCTCTGAATGCTTCGTCTCCTAATTCAAGGCGTTGTGCATAGATCGCTTTAGCATCTTCTCCGGCTACATATCTCAGCTGTTTTTTGCCGTCTGTAGCAGCCTCATATACCACTTCTGCAATCTGCTCAGGTGTAGAAGCAGCTTCCATCATTCCTTCCATTTTAGAAAACAGAGAATTCGTCATATCTTCATAAGCAGGGCTGGATGCTGAATCCAGAGAACGGCTTACAAAATCGGTTTTGATTCCTCCTGGAGAAACCGTTTTAATATCAATTCCCAACGTATTAAGTTCAAAAGCTAAACTTTCGCTCCAGCCCTCAAGCGCCCATTTGGTAGCGTGATAAGTAGAACCTAACGGAAAAGCAACCAGTCCTCCTATAGACGTTGTAGAAATGAACATTCCTTTTTTCTGTTCTCTGAAATAAGGAATAAAGGCCTGTGTAACGCGAATAACCCCTAATAAATTCGTGTCCAGCTGTTTTACGATCTGATCATCAGAAAGTGCCTCTAAAGGTCCTATTAAGCCATATCCTGCGTTATTGTATACCACATCAATGTCTCCTAGCTCCAGCGCCAGCTTTACGGTAGACCGTATCTGTTCCGGATTGGTAACATCCAGTGGAAGTACAGTTATGTTCTCCAAATTAGCAAGATCAGCTGCTGCTTCTGGATTTCTCATCGTAGCGATTACTTTCCATCCGTTGTTTTGAAATAATTGGGCAGTTGCTTTACCTAATCCTGTAGAAGCACCTGTTATAAAAATTGTTTTCATTTTTCTTGGTTTAAAATTACAGGACAAAGTTCAGGATTCGAACAAACGCAGGAGTTGCCAAAATGGGGTAAGCTGTAGCCAAAACGGATGGGTTCAAAATAAAAGCATTTAACCAAAAAAAAATCCTTTAGCTGATATTTCAAACTAAAGGATTTCACTCCGGAAATATATATGGCTTATTTCCAGAGCTAAAATCAATATATAATAAACGTTTCTTTAAATAGTTTCTGCTGTCACCTTTTTCATCTCATATCCTTCATAATCAAAAACTTCCGATATGGATAATCCAAGTGCCCGGCTCACTCCTTCTCCGTACGCTGGATCAGCCCTGTAACAGTTTCTGATATGACGAATCTGTATAAACTTCTTTGCACCTCCCACTGCTTCAGCCGTATTCTTAAATAAAACCTCTTTTTGCTGATCAGACATCAGTCTGAAAAGATTTCCCGGCTGCGAAAAATAGTCAGTATCTTCACGATGATCCCAATGACCGGCATCACCATCAAGCTTTAAAGAAGGTTCGCTAAAATCATGCTGTTCCTGCCACTGACTAAAGCTATTGGGTTCGTATCCTATCGTACTTCCAAAATTTCCATCTGTTCTCATAGCGCCATCACGATGATAAGAATGGTATGGACATTTAGGAGCATTAACAGGAATCTGATGATGATTAACCCCTAATCGGTACCGCTGGGTATCTCCATACGAGAATAAACGCCCCTGCAGCATCTTATCGGGTGAAAAACTTATTCCCGAAACAATAGAAGCAGGATTAAAAGCAGCCTGTTCCACCTCTGCAAAATAATTGGACGGATTTCTGTTCAACTCAAGTTCTCCTACCGGAATAAGAGGATAATCACCATGAGGCCATACTTTTGTTAAATCAAATGGATTGATGTGATAAGTATTAGCCTCTTTTTCTTCCATAATCTGAACATACATTGTCCATTTAGGAAAATGGCCTTCCTCAATACTTTCATACAAATCTTTCTGATGGCTTTCCCGGTCAGTTCCGATGATTGCTTTTGCTTCTTCGTTGCTCATGTTCCGAATGCCCTGCTGTGTTTTAAAATGAAATTTAACCCAAAACCTTTTATTTTTATCGTCAATAAAACTGAAAGTATGACTTCCAAAACCATCCATATGTCTGTAGGATTTTGGGATACCGCGATCACTCATGGTAATGGTAACCTGATGAAGAGATTCCGGCAATAAAGTCCAGAAATCCCAGTTATTATCAGCACTTCTCATATTGGTTCGGGGATCTCTTTTCACGGCATGATTCAAATCCGGAAATTTTAACGGATCGCGAAGAAAGAAAACAGGTGTATTGTTTCCGACAAGATCCCAGTTGCCGTCTTCCGTATAGAATTTGATAGCGAAACCACGAATATCCCTTTCTGCATCGGCAGCTCCTCTTTCTCCTGCTACGGTAGAAAAACGGACAAATAAAGGTGTTTCCTTTCCAACAGAAGAAAAAATATTTGCTTTTGTATATCGGGTGATATCATGGGTTACCCTGAAAATGCCGTAAGCACCTGATCCTTTTGCATGCATTCTGCGTTCAGGAATTACCTCACGGTCAAAATGAGCCATTTTTTCTAAAAACCAAATGTCCTGTAATAAAGCCGGACCGCGACGTCCTGCGGTTTGAATGTTCTGATTGTCTGATACCGGAGCTCCGGTTCGATTTGTTAATTTATTTTCGTTCATATTGTATAATTTATTGTTCAAAATTATCGGATTAATGTGGTGCCGGAATCATCCAGTTTATACAAAAGAAAGCAGTCCAAAAACTGATCAGCCCGAGCTATCGACCGCCTCTTCATTCATTTGTTTTTTGTAAGTTTGTCTCCATCTATTTTTATGGCAGAATATATTCTTGACAACATCAATATAAGTACACTTTCCGTATATGACCTGCTGAAACATACCTCAGACAGTACATTTATCGGAATCAGGGATTTTCGTGAAATCTATCCCGTTGCTATTGAAAACAATTCAGGAATATTTACGAAACAATCATCATTAGAGGAATTTCCGGTGGTTACCATCAGCAAAATAGGCAGTTCATTGCTTTGTTCCTGTACCTGTGACAATGCCAAACACCAGCTTTGCTCTCATCAGGCAGAGATTATTCACTGCATTATTGAGAATAAAAATTACCGCCTGTTTTTTGATGAGACTCTACGCAAAAAAACATTTCTCCCTAAAGCCAAAGGATATGGCCTTGAAAATGAAGCAGATCTGGATCAATATTTTCAGCTGGAATATGCTGATGGCAAAATTGAAATACTGCCCAAAATCAAGGAAATGCTTCCTGTAGATGATATCATGCTGACAAAAGATCTTCTTCCCCAGCTTCCTTCTAAACTGGATGAGCTGGCTGTACTGGAATCGGGTAAAAAGCAAATATTGGTCATCGGGAAACACCGTTATTACAATCATATGACCTTCTCTCTGATGGAGGCAGAAATAACGCAGACAGGAAAAATAAAAAATCCTGTTACTCCTGTAGATGCCATGCAGCTGATATGGAAAGCGGAGAAACCGGCAGACATCAAATTTTACACGGCTATTACCTCTTTTCAAAATAATTACAATGAAGATTACAATCCATCAGAACTGGAAGCTTTAAAGCTCATTGTACAGAATCCTCTGGAGCTTGAAGTCTATTATCACGACCGTGAAATTGCAGAAACTGTTTCTGCAAAGTCACTTTCTCATATTGAATTAAATACTTTAGATGCAGAGGTTCAATTATCTGTATTTAAGAAAGATCCGTTTTTTGAAATAACCGGAGAATTGCTTTTTAATGACATTTCCATTCCTTTTAAAAATATTGTTCTCAGAAATGAATATTTTGTATATAACCGAAACATTTTCAGCTTTGTAGATGATCCGGACATGCTCAGAATCATCAGATTCTTTAAGGTTAATAATGAAATTTTACTGATTCATTCTTCAAAATATGAAGTGTTTATGCAGAACATCTTATCTAATTTAGAAGATCGTATTCATATCAATTACAGCTATATAGAGCCTGCAACAAAAGTACAACTTGAAGACAAGAACTATCAGACTGAAAAAGTCATTTATCTTCGTCAGCAGGAAAATTATATAGGAATTACTCCCGTTATGAAATACGGAGAGGTAGAAGTGCCGGTGTATTCCAGAAAGCAGCTTTTTGATACAGATCAGAATGGAAATCCGTTTAAAATAGAAAGAAATGAATCTGCAGAAGCCCGCTTTACATCTTTGGTAATGCAGCAGCATCCTGATTTTGAAGAACAGATGGATGGTTATCAGTATTTTTATCTTCACAGGGATAAGTTCCTGGATAACAACTGGTTTCTTGAAGCATTTGAAACCTGGCGGAATGAAGGGATCATCATACTTGGTTTTAACGAACTAAAAAACAACAAATTAAACCCTCACCGTGCTAAAATCAATATTCAGATTACCAGCGGGCTGGATTGGTTTAATGCTAAATTAAAAGTTGGATTTGGCCCCAAAGAAGCATCCTTAAAGCAGCTTCACCGGGCGATACGAAATAAGAGTAAATTCGTTCAGCTGGATGACGGAAGCATGGGAATTCTCCCTGAAGAATGGATGGAAAAAATATCCGCTTACTTCCATGCAGGAGAAATTGATGAAGAACTTTTAAAGATTCCGAAAATCAATTTTACAGAGGTTACTTCGCTGTTTGAAAAAGAAGTTCTGACCCAAGAGGTTCAGGAAGAACTTACTTCTTATTCCACGAAGTTTTCCAAAGTAAAGAATATCCCGGAAGTAGCTATTCCCGTTGAACTGAATGCTGAGCTAAGGGATTACCAGCATGATGGCCTGAACTGGCTTAATTTTCTTGACAGTTTTAACTTCGGAGGATGTCTTGCGGATGATATGGGACTTGGAAAAACCATTCAGATCATTGCGTTTATTCTTTCGCAAAGAGAAAAAAGAGGGCATACTACCAATCTGGTTGTAGTTCCTACTTCCCTGCTTTTCAACTGGCAGGAAGAGATCAGCAAATTTGCGCCTTCTATAAAAGTTTTGCTTCATTATGGGGCAGACCGACCAAAAACAGTGGCTCACATGCCTGATTACGAAGTGGTTCTTACTACATATGGAATGCTTCTTTCCGATATCCGGTTTTTGAAAAATTTTAATTTTAATTATGTATTTCTGGATGAATCACAGGTTATTAAAAATCCAAATTCGGAAAGATATAAAGCCGCACGTTTGCTTCAATCGAGAAACAGGATTGTGCTGACTGGTACACCTGTCGAAAACAGCACTTTTGACCTTTACAGCCAGCTTTCCTTTGCCTGTCCGGGATTGTTGGGAAGTAAACAGTATTTTAAGGATATTTACGCCATTCCTATTGATAAATTTGAGTACAGTAAGCGTGCAGTGGAGCTTCAGCAAAAGATAAAACCATTTATCCTCAGAAGAACAAAGAAACAGGTTGCCAAAGAGCTTCCGGAAAAAACAGAAACAGTAATCTACTGTGAAATGAATACGGAACAGCGCAAGATCTACGATGCTTATGAAAAAGAACTTCGTGAGTTTATTGCTGCCAATGATGACGATGATCTGAATAAAAACAGTATGCATGTCCTTACAGGCCTTACAAGGCTCAGACAGATATGTAATTCACCCGTTTTGATGAAAGAAGGATATTCTGGTGAAAATGCCGTTAAAATTGAAATTTTGATGGAACAGATCCTTGGGAAGTCAAAAGATCACAAAATCCTTGTTTTCTCTCAATTTGTTGGAATGCTGGATCTGATAAAAGCTGAGCTTGAGCGCCACAAGATCCAGTTTGAGTATTTAACGGGGCAAACTAAAGACAGAGGTGAAAAAGTAGCTAATTTCCAGCAAAACGAAGATATCCGTGTGTTCCTGATCAGCTTAAAAGCTGGTGGTGTCGGTCTCAATCTTACTCAGGCAGATTATATTTACCTCGTGGATCCCTGGTGGAATCCTGCGGCCGAAAACCAGGCTATAGACCGTAGTTACCGTATAGGACAAACCAAAAATGTAATTGCTGTAAGAATGATCTGTTCCAATACTGTAGAGGAAAAAATACTTACGCTTCAAAATAAAAAGAAACAGCTGGCTCAGAATCTGCTTGCAACCGACGGAAAGAAACTTCAGGGACTGTCTAAGCAGGATCTTATGGATTTGCTGGAACCTGGTTCATAATATACACCTAAAAATATCTAAATCAAAGAATTATACAAATAAAAAAACCGACAGGTAAAGGACCTGTCGATTAAAAAACAAAAATTGATATGGATATGATTTAGATATGATGTGTCTATTTTTTAATAATTTTTTCTGTGACGATTTTTTGATTCTTCGTCTTAATTTTGATCAGATAAGTTCCCGGAACAAAACTGTCCATAGAAACTGTCATTGAATTACCTTCCAGTATCTTTTGTCCGGAAATATTGTAAATTTCATATTTCTCCAAACCTTCTTTCATTTTGATAGTCAATGAATTTGAAGTAGGATTCGGATAAAGTTGCATATTGGCTGAAGTATCTTTAGAAACTTCTGATGTTGAAAGATTTTCAGGCTGAATTTTAAGGGTATAATCTTCCACCTGTCCGATGAACCATCCTGAAGGACATGGAAGGTTTTCCAAAGTTCCCATCCATGAATTGGATTCATACGCTTTTACCAGTCTGAAACGGGTATCTCCCAGCTGTGCCCCCGCCGGAATGGTAATATTGCCTGTAGTAGCTCCAGATTGCTGGTTAGGAACCGGATTGGAATTATCCAGATATCCCAGATTAAATTTTTCATCAGCATCAAACTGATTATTATGGTTAAAATCAATATAGGCATAGGCTGATACAGTACTCTGACCATGTGTACCTCCTGTTACTGTTATCGGATAGGTATTTCCTCGGTTCACATTAAAAACAATTGCTGTGAAGTTTTCAAGAACATCAGAGTTCCCGTCTAGCACACTGTTTTTAACATTTCCTGCAAATTCCACAGTGCTTATTTCGCTTACTGTAAGACTCGTAATATTTTCAGTACCACAGTAAGGTGCAGGGAAATTGGCAGTATTTCCTATGATATTGACTGTATAATCTTCTGTCTGCCCTGCTCTTAAACTTGTGTCACAAGCTGAACTGATAGAATTAGCTGCTGCAGGATTCGAATACGCCTGAACATTGGTATTTTTAAGAACCCTCATTCTTGTACTTCCATTCTCCGCATTGGCCGGAATCGTTATTGTATTGTTGATCATAAAAGCATTGGCTGGGTTGGCAGCTTCAAGCCTTCCGATATAAAAGCTTTCTCCGGCATCATCAAAATTTCCATTCTGATTAAAGTCTATATAAACTACTACATCACTTGGAAATGTGCTGGAAGGACCTTTCACTGATATCGGATAAGAATTTCCCGACTGGAGATCTGTAGACATTGCAGTAAAATTCTCATAAATTTGTGCATTCCCGGATTGAACGGGAGATGTATTATTAATAGTTCCGAAAGTTACATTGCTAATCATATTGCTATCAGCTCCATACTGAAAAGTTGGTGTACAATATTGCACCTGTGCATTCATCAGCGAAGCAAGTACAATACCGGAAAGAGTAGTTATTTTTTTCATTTTCTTCGTTAAATTTCTTGGGACAAATTTATATTTATTTAGAATGAATAAAAATAAGAAAGTAATGATATTTGTCAGTTTAATAAAAATAGATTGTTTAAAGCTTATCTGTATCCATTGAATATAATGATTTATCAATGGATAATCAATCCGTTACCAATACAAAAGATCCCTCTCAAATTTAACTTCAAGAAAGATCTTTTTTAATATAATCATTGAAATCTAAGGTATTTTATCCCTTTTAGCCTATATTTTCAATAAGAACTGCGGAAGCTCCTCCTCCTCCATTACAGATGGCAGAAATTCCATATTTGCCTTTTTCCTGACGTAAAATATTCACCAAAGTAGCCATAATTCTGGCACCCGAAGCACCAATTGGATGTCCTAATGCAACCGCACCTCCATACACATTTACTTTGTCCAAATCATATCCGAGGATTTTCTGATTGGATAAAATCACGGAAGAATAGGCTTCATTAATTTCGAAAAAGTCAATATCTGATAGTCTAAGACCAGTTTGTTTCAATAACTTTTCAATAGCTACGGAAGGTGAAGTAGTAAACCACTCTGGTGATTGCGCAGCATCTGTATAAGCTACTATTCTTGCCAGTGGTTTCAGATGATGATGCTCTACAGCTTCAGAAGATGCTAATAGTATTGCTGCTGCGCCGTCATTCAGATTACTGGAATTGGCAGCGGTGAGGGTTCCATCTGCTTCAAATGCGGGTTTCAACAGCGAGATTTTCTCTGGAATCAGTTTATCAATATCTTCATCTTTATCAACGATTGTAGTTCCTTTTTTACCTTCAATCGATATTTGGATCAATTCATTGTCGAACTTGCCATTTTTGGCTGCTTCCTGGGTTCTATGATAAGATAACAATGCATAATCATCAAGTTCTTGTCTGGTGAGCCCATATTTTTTTACACCTAATTCTGCGGCACTTCCCATATGGAAATCATTGTATACATCCCACAAACCATCTTTAATCAATCCATCAGTAAGGTTGGTATCGCCTAACTTTATTCCCTGGCGGATTTTTACATAATGCGGAACATTACTCATACTTTCCATTCCTCCTGTCATGACGATATGATTCTGTCCAAGCTGAATCTGCTGAGTACCAATCATGGCTGATTTCATACCGGATGCACAGACTTTATTAATTGTTGCAGCGTCTTTATCAATGGGAATATTAGCAAAAATCGCGGCCTGTCTTGCTGGAGACTGTCCAAGTCCCGCACTCAGTACATTTCCCATATAAACGCTGTCTATATGCTCGGGTGCAAGGTTGATGCTTTCATAAGCATGCTGAATAGCAAGAGCGCCCAATTGAGGTGCTGTAAATCCGGACAGGCTTCCCATAAAACCACCAACTGGGGTTCGTTTTGCGGCTACTATAAATACTTCTTTCATAGGTTTTATTTTACAATATACCGATCAGTATATTTTTAATTAAAAAAAATCTCTTTGCTTTTATGAGAGATATAACAAATATAATCAAAATATACCAATCGGTATATTAATAGTGAAAAAAAATCTTACTTATGGAAGTAAGGTTTTATTATTTATGTTCTGCTTAGCTGATCTAGCTTTTTCAATAGTGTGGGCATTCTGTAATCTCCATGCATTTGTTCTACTTTTAATTGAACTTCATCTACATTCATTCCTCTGGCTGTTACAAAAAGTGGTGTTTTGCTTTCTCCACGTACTACATTTCTTCGCTGGGAATCCGGAGTTGTAAATTCATTTTTTGCAATCCCAACTATAGGATACTTTTCTTCCAATTCTTCGTAAAGGTGTCCGCCCAGACCAATTTTCCCATCATTATCCAGGGTAACATATCCATCAACGATAATAATATCTCCTGGTTTTAATGTTATTTTCTCCAGCAGGCTTAAAATGCAGGGTAATTCTCTTTTGTAAAAGGCTCCGCTTTCATATTCTGAACTTACAGAGGTCTGTTCTATAAAGATTTCAACTTCTTTTTCAGAAGTCCAGTTTTCAAATGCAATACATACGGTATTGGCATAATCCTCATAATAGTAGGTATCGAATGCGTAAATCATATTTCTTTTTCCTTAAAAAACTCACCAAAATGCCACAATATTCCAGACGGATCATGTACAAAACATTCTTTTCCCCAATCCATCATTCTTACAGGAGTAAGTCTTACATTCTCATATTTATCTGTAAGTTCTAAAGTCAGGAGTTCCTTCCAAAATTCATCGGTATTGGCAAATTCCATAAAAATCATGGTATTGTCTACCCAGTCTTTTGCATAATAATCCTGAAGATAAAAGCCAATTTCTTCACGGATAAACAATGATAATTTGGATTCCAGAACAACTTCTTCAAATCCCAGATCCCTGTAAAAATTTCTGCTGATCTCAAAATTCTGTGCCCCGATAAAAGGCCTGATGGATTTTAGTTTTGGTGTCATAATTCTTTATTTTTCCAGTTTTCAGAGGTCATTTCAAACTTAATTTCTCCTTTTCCATGGGTTCCGACTTCCTTCCATCCAGATTTTCTGTAAAAGATTTCAGCCCTCGTTCCAGGTGAAGTACTCAGCCATACAGAATCTTTGTTTTGCTCAAAATACCAGTCGAGCATGATGTCATGAAGTTTTCTGCCGATTCCATGGTTTTCAAAATCAGAATGTACAAAGAGTGCCCAGATATTATTTTCTTTCAGATCTGCAATAGAAAAACCAACAATCTGATCTTCTATCTCACATATCCAGCCTTTTCCTCTTTGAAACAGAAACTCTTCACAATCTTTATCGGTAACCAATCCTGGATCCGACAGTGTATTTTCTTTCACTGAATTTCTTACAATCTGAATTTGTGCAATATCTTCCTGTCTTGCCTCACGAATCAATGTGTTCATGGTAATAATTTTGTTGGTAAACGCAAAGGCGCAAGATATTTTTATGATGAAGTTTTTAAGCCGCAAGGATTTTATCTTCGATAAAATTTGATCATGTTCAAAGCGCTGTAAATAAAAGATACTTTATGCCTTTGGGCTTACCAATGTATTTCAGTGTAATCTAAAATTAATACTTATTTTCTGTCAACAACAATTCTTTCTTCTCTGTTGGCAATATCCCAGGCCGTTGTGAAAACAAGCTGGGTTCTTTTCTCCAACAACTGATAATCAATCTTTTCAGGATCATCCCCTGGTTTATGATAATCTTCATGAATACCGTCAAAGAAAAATGCAACAGGGATATTATGCTTAGCAAAATTATAATGGTCTGAACGGTAATATAATTGTTCAGGATCATTCAGATCATCATATTTGTAATTAAGTTCCAGATTATTGGTTCTCTTGTTGGCAGCTTCGTTAATTACTTTAAGCTGAGAACTTAGCATTTCTGAACCAATTACATAAACATATTGCTTTCCTCTGTTGGCAGGATCATCACGTCCGATCATATCAATATTAAGGTCAACAACAGTATTGGCTAATGGAAAAACAGGATTTTCAGAATAATATTCTGACCCGAACAGTCCGTGTTCTTCTCCTGTAACATGGAGAAACAGAATTGATCTTTTAGGTCCCTTACCTGCTTTTTTAGCCTGCTGGAAAGCTTTCGCAATTTCCATTACAGCAACAGTTCCGCTTCCATCATCGTCTGCTCCATTGTATACTACCCCATTTTTTGTTCCTACATGATCGTAATGTGCAGAAACCACAACAATCTCATCGGGTTTTTCACTTCCTTCAATAAAAGCTAAGATATTTTCAGAATCAGGAAGGTTGCCTCCTCCTCTTTGTTTCATAAATTCAGACGGAACTTTCTGATAGTATGAGCCTAATGCTTTAGGTCCCGAAATACCCAGGTTTTTATAGTAATTAATCATATACTCTCCCGCCTTTTTCTGCCCTTTACTTCCGGTATCACGTCCTTCCATATCATCTGCTGCAATGACATACAGGTTTTTCTTTAAATCTGCTGCATTGATCTCTTTGTAAGCATTCTCAAATGCCTTGCTATGTTTTGTAGATACAGGATGGGCATTCCCGTCAGATAGATTTGCCGTTCCGCAACTGGTCATCACAACCATAGCAAACAGCGGAATAAGTACTTTTTTCATAAAGAATAAATTTCTTAAAAATAACAAATTTTATTGAATTCAAAATATAAGCAACAAATATGATAAAATAATATGACTTTAAATATAAAATTAACAACATCCTAATTTAAGACTCAATATGATATCAAATTTTTATTATATTTGGTTAAAATACAAAATAGGTGGATAAAATTTATGGATTTACACATTATTCCTTTTTCACGGAAATGTCCGAACTGGCAACCAGGCACGGAAGCTTTGATCTTTCTCTGGGTCTTCCTGATTTTGACATTGATGAACGCCTTAAAACATTTTTAAAAGAAGCTGCTGAAAAAGATACTTATCATTATGAACCTCTTGCCGGAAGTCCATTTCTGGTCGAAAGTATCGTCCGTTTTAATGCAAAACGAACTCACAGTATCTCCATTACAAATAAAGAAATCACCATTGTTCCCTGTGCAACCTTTGCTTTATATACTTCCCTAAAATCTATTCTTAATCAGAATGATGAAGTCATTATTATTCAACCCTCCTATTATACTTACGGACCTGCTGTTGTTATGAATGGCGGAGTTCCTGTTTATTATGATCTTGAAGCAGATTTTACGATCAACTGGGATTTGTTCAAAGATTGCATCAGTGAAAAAACCAAAGCGGTTATTATCAATTCACCCCAGAATCCAACGGGAAAAGTATGGAAAAATGAAGACTGGAATCAGCTGTATGAAATGATAAAAGACCGTGATATTTATTTAATTTCTGAAGAAATATATGATACCTATTGCTATGATGAAGTTGAGCATTACAGTTCTTTCACTCATCCAGGGCTTCGGGAAAAAACTTTTTGTATTTTTTCTTTTGGGAAAATGTTTCATACTTCGGGATGGAAAGTGAGCTATATGCTTGCTTCTGAAGCTTTAACACGGAGATTCCAGTGCCATCAGCAGTATATTTCTTACAGTGCAAATGCTCCGGCACAGTATGCCATAGCAAAGTATCTGGATCTATTTGATCCGGATATCAGCAAAAAGCTCATGCAGAGGAAAAGAGATATTTTTAATGAACTGATTAAGGAAACTCCTCTGCAGGTAGAACAAAAATCGGAAGGAAGTGTTTTTCAGGTTGTCAATTTCCGCAATGTTTCTAAAACAATGACGGATGTGGAGTTTTCAAAATGGCTTACGATTGAGAAAAAAGTTTCCTGCCTTCCACTTTCTGCTTTTTACAATTCCAGAAATAATTCGGATTATATAAGATTTAGTTTTGCTAAAAAAGATGATTTGATTATTCAGGCTTTGGAGCATTTGAAAAGGAACCTTTAATATTTTCTATAGTTTTTCCCCACTGATCGCACAGATTTTCACAGAGGATTGTGGGCATTTATTTTTCTTATTGTTTCTTTTGTGGGGTTTGATATGATAAAAAAGCACCGCCAGGGCGATGCTTTTCCAGTATATTTAAATTGATTTTAAAGAGCAAGTACTCTTACGTCAATTCTTCTGTTTTTTGCTTTACATTCATCAGTATCATTCGCTTCACATACAGGATGCTGTGATCCATATCCTTCTGCTTCTATTCTGTCTGCTGAAATCCCTAATTCAAGAAGTTTCAGTTTTGCCGTTTGTGCTCTTAAATTGGATAACTTGATATTACTATCCTCATTACCGCTATTGTCTGTATATCCGCCTAATTTAATTTTTAAATCAGGATAGGCATTTAAAATTTCAGCCAATGTATTCACCTGGAGTACGGATTCTGCTTTCAGATCACTTGAACCCGTTTCAAAATATAGATTTTCAATCGTGTACCATTTATTTGGGTCCAATGCAGATTTATCTTTCTGTTTAACCACATTATAAAGCTGATAAAGCTGGCTTCCATCTCCAATGGCAATCGTTTTTCCTCCATCCAGCTTTATTTTCTGAATATTTCCGGTTTCATACACAAAGTCACCGCTTTCATTAAGGTGTCCTTTAATTTCTCCCGGAACAGCAGTAATGATTTTTGTATCTCCATTTACCCCTGTTGCAGCGGTAGCAATCCCTGTAAGACTTTCAATTTTTGCTTTTCTGTTCGCTTCAATTTTATCTTTATGTAAAACAGCCAAAGTAGGTGCAATAACCAATGAAACAATTGACATTAATTTGATCAGGATGTTCATAGATGGTCCTGAAGTATCTTTAAACGGATCTCCCACCGTATCTCCTGTAACGGATGCTTTATGAGGTTCTGAACCTTTATAGTAAGTCTGGCCATTGATATCAACGCCTTTTTCAAATGATTTTTTAGCATTATCCCAGGCACCTCCTGCATTATTCTGGAACATTCCCATCAGGACACCACATACCGTAGCACCAGCAAGGAATCCTCCCAATACTTCAGGTCCGAAAATAAATCCGATTAATAGTGGAGAAACAATGGCTATAGCCCCTGGCAGCATCATTTTTCTGATGGATGCGTCTGTAGAAATAGCCACACATTTTTCATATTCCGGCTGCGCTTTTCCTTCCAGAATTCCGGGAATTTCACGGAACTGCCTTCTTACTTCTTCTACCATTGCCATAGCTGCTTGTCCTACAGCTGTAATTGCCAATGATGAAAAGATAAACGGAATCATTCCCCCTACAAATAGCCCGGCAAGAACATCTGCTCTGTAAATATCAATACCGTCAATTCCTGCAATTCCTACAAATGCAGCAAATAAAGCCAAGGCCGTCAAAGCAGCTGATGCAATTGCAAATCCTTTTCCTGTAGCTGCGGTTGTATTTCCTACGGCATCCAGAATATCTGTTCTTTCACGTACTTCTTTAGGAAGTTCACTCATTTCAGCAATACCTCCTGCATTATCCGCGATAGGTCCAAAAGCGTCAATAGCAAGCTGCATCGCTGTGGTAGCCATCATTCCTGCAGCCGCAATAGCCACTCCGTAAAGTCCGGCACACAGATAAGAACCATAGATACCACCTGCAAGTACAAGAATCGGAAGTAAAGTGGATTCCATACCCACGGAAAGTCCCCCTATAATATTAGTTGCATGTCCTGTAGAAGACTGTCTCACGATACTGGAAACCGGTCTTTTACCCATTGCGGTATAATATTCAGTAATAATACTCATTAAAGTTCCTACTACCAGCCCTACCATAATAGCTCCGAATACTCCCATTTTAGTAAACTCATGACCTCTGAGAACCATTTTTTCAGGAAGAATATAGGTTACAAGAAAGTAAGAAGCAATAGCAGTAATCACAATGCTTCCCCAGTTTCCAAGATTTAATGCATTCTGCACACTTGAAGTGGATGAGCCTTCATTATCATTAATTTTCACAAATAAAGTTCCGATCATTGAAAATATTATTCCTGTTCCTGCAATCAGCATAGGTAAGAGAATTGGAGCAAAGCCTCCAAAAGCATCATCAGAAACAGTTTCTCTGCCCAATACCATTGTTGCAAGAACTGTTGCTACATAAGATCCAAAAAGGTCAGCTCCCATTCCCGCAACATCTCCTACATTATCACCTACGTTATCTGCAATCGTTGCAGGGTTTCGGGGATCATCTTCGGGAATTCCTGCTTCTACTTTCCCAACAAGGTCAGCTCCTACGTCTGCAGCTTTTGTATAAATACCACCTCCTACTCTTGCAAAAAGGGCAATAGATTCAGCTCCCAAAGAAAATCCGGTAAGAATCTCAATGGTTTTTTCCATTTCATGCGAATCTACTGTGGCTTCGGGTGCAAAAATCTGTTTAATAATAAGAAATAAAGCTCCTAAACCTAAAACAGCCAGCCCGGCAACTCCCATTCCCATTACAGAACCTCCTGTAAAAGAGACTTTCAGGGCTTTTGATAATGAGGTTCTTGCTGCTTCTGCGGTCCTCACATTCGCTTTAGTAGCGATTTTCATTCCGATGAAGCCTGCTGATGCGGAGAAAATAGCTCCAACAGCAAAAGCAATTCCGATACTCCAATGTGAGTTGGCGTTTGTAGATCCCATCACAGCCAGTAAAATGGCGACTACAACAACAAAGTACGTTAAGATTTTGTATTCAGCCTTTAGAAAAGCCATTGCACCGTCTGCAATATGGCCGCTGATTATTTTCATTTTTTCATTTCCGGCATTCTGTTTATTGACCCAGTTGCTCTGAAGAAATGTGTAAAGTAAAGCTACGACACCAAAAATTGGCACTAACATAAATAGATCCATAGTTTAATATTTTTTTGGTAATAGAAAATTAAATATAATAAATAATTACCATCAAAGCGTTAAAAATTTTAACAGTATGACGTTTGTCATCAAAAAAAATAAAAATACCGCAATGGAATAACAGGGATCTAAATCTACAAAAAACGGTACTGAATAAAGGTTTCAGGAGGAATCATCTGAACTAAAACCCTTAAATAATTTAAACATTTAAGAGTTAATAGATAATAAGAATTTCCATAAAAAGTAAGATTGCTTCACATTCTGTTCGCAATGACAGTTTTATATTCAAATAATTGCTTTAATTAAACAACAAAAGGGTAAACAGAAACCTGTCTACCCTTTTGTTGTATTGAATTAAGAGAATCTTATCCTCCGAATTTATCTGCATAGTCTGTTTGAGAAGCTTTAATCACTTTTCTTGCGTGCTCAGCTCCGTAAACCTCCTGGATTCTGCATTTTGCTGGTTCATCCGGTAAGTTTTTATACGTAAGGAAGTAGTGCATCAATCTTTTTACTTCTGCTTCTGGTAATTCAGCAATATCTCTGAAGTGTCCGAAAGCGTGGTCATTGATCATTACTGCAACAATTTTATCATCAGCTTCTCCTCCATCGATCATTTTGAAACCTCCAATTGGAATAGCTTCCATCAATAAACCTCCCGCATGGATGTTGTGAGAACTTAAAACACAAATATCAAGAGGATCATGATCTCCCATTGTAACATCAGTAGCTCCTGATTCTACAGCCAGTCTCATCACTTCTTTGTCACAGTATGTTCTTGGAACAAAACCATATAAAGCAGGGATAATGTTAGAGAATTTCTGAGGTCTGTCTACCTTTAAATATCCTGTTTCTTTATCTACTTCATATTTAATAGTATCTGAAGGAACAATTTCCACAAATACATTTACAACATTTGGCGCATCTTCTCCTGCAGAAATTCCGTGCCATGGATGTGCTTTAAAATTTGGAATCATTATTTATCTGTTATTTTTTAAGTTATTATTAAAATTTCTTTTCTTAGGTCTTCTATTGTTTCAACAATATAATCATTGCCTTCCATATAGTTCATGATGAAAATCGTTTTGAATTCATCCAGCTGAACTTCTCCTTTCAGTCCGTCATAGGTTTTGTGAAGCAGTTCTATGATTGCATTTTTAGAATCTACAATATTCTTCCAGGAATTTTTTGTGATGTATAACTGTTGTGAAGAGTTATATTCAAATTCTTCGTTGATTGTCTTTTCGGTGAGGAAAATAAACTCATGAACGGCAAGGTCTCTGTCAAACCTCTGGATAAGGTTTGACGGTTTCATTCTGTCCAGAAACAGGGTCATTCTTTCGTAAGAATGTGCCTTATTTTCTGAATTCGACTTCACGCTAAGTAGTTTGATTTCCTGGTTTTTAAGGGTAATGTACGAGTGTACAAATTGTCTAAGCAAAACCAGAAAAGGAATTGCAATAATTAATGCAAATGCATACGGTAAATATCCTGAGAGACTCGTCATAATTTTAGACTGCAAAATTACTAATTATTTTCCGTCTTCTAAAGAGTTTTTAAATATATCCACTCTAGAACTTTGTATATAAATTAATGCCAGCATAATTACGAGATAAAAGCCCAGCATCATCCTGTTTACCAGAGACGGAAAAATCAGGAATCTTAATATGACTGTTCCATAAATAATAGCAAAAAATAAGATCTGAGCCTGAGTTTTTTTATTTCGAATGGAAAAATTATTAGCCAGAATAATGACTATAAAAATCAAAAGAATCGGAAAATACGAAGCATTGAACTCCAGCATTATCTTACTT
The DNA here is from genome assembly GCF_050753305.1 of Chryseobacterium sp. 'Rf worker isolate 10'. Classification (NCBI taxonomy): domain Bacteria; kingdom Pseudomonadati; phylum Bacteroidota; class Flavobacteriia; order Flavobacteriales; family Weeksellaceae; genus Chryseobacterium; species Chryseobacterium sp. 'Rf worker isolate 10'. The sequence continues at coordinate 1,097,888 of NZ_JBOZOF010000001.1, read as the reverse complement.
TTAATAAAATGAACATAATCTGAAAAGGAAAACGGATCAGGCTGTGAAACAGGATAAATCTGAACTTTTGTAAACTGGTTCATAAAAAGTACAGACCACGAAACCTGATTAAAAGCCTGTATCAAGCAGAATGAAAGAACCAGATAGCCATATGATATCAATAATGGAGCTGTTTTTACCTGGAGTTTGTTTCTGTAAAAATAAATAAGAACATACAGGAATGAATAAAGAATAAAATATTCCGGTCTTGTCAGAATACACAGCATAGCAAAGATACCTGTCCAAAAGATATTTTTTCTAATGATAAATGTATAAAAGCTTAAAAGCAGCAACAGACATGATAAAGAATCAGGAGAAGCATGTCTGCTCGACTCTAAAACAGGCTTGAACAGGGAAATTAAAACTGTTATGATAAAGGCTAAGTTATAGTTTCGTAAAATCTTAACCAGAAAACTGAAAATAAGGATAAGAATCAGTGCATAAGAAATAATTGAAATCAGAAATGTAGAGGTAGAGGCACTGAAACCTAATTTAAAGAATGACCAGTTGACAAAATTATAAAATGGTTTTACAGCAAAAAGCTGTAATTCTTCTTCATAAGCTTTTGGATTTTCTGATAATACTTTGTAATAAGTACTTTCACCTTCTGCTACTTCTTCCACCATTGGATCTATAGGTCCTAATCCCGCAAAATCAGGATTTTTTCCCCTCAGTTCATAATATACATTCTGATGAATTTCTTCAATTTTCATATTGGGAAATTCTGTTTTATAAATCAGCCCCATATACGCTTCCATATCAGTGTTGTAATACTGGTGGGTATACAGGTAGTATGACATGATGCATACATAGATTGAAAAGATAAAAACAAGAATATTTTCCCTTTTTTTCATACATGACTATTATAAGAATACAAATGTAAAAAAACTATCTTTTAAACCTGTATTCTTCTAAAGAGCTTTTACAATAAAGGATAAATGTCTATCAAAGTTCAAAAAGTGCCGGTCTTTGAGTCACTTCGTGATAGCAAACGCTATTTTCATCAAAAAAGTGATATACAAGACTCTTTCTCGTTCTGTTCTTATCAGTATGAGGTTCTCCGCCATGAAGAATATTAGCATGCCAGATTAATAAATCTCCTTTTTTTGCTTTAAAAACTTCTTTTTTTAATCCCAGCTCCTGTACTTTTTCTTCAAGGAATGTTTCATAAGCTCTATAACTTTTCTTACCAATTTTCATGGATGTACCTTCATTATCATAATCAGAATTTAGGAAATAAGGCAGTTTGTGGCTTTTAGGAATATAGTGCAGAGCACCATTTGTTTCATCTACATCTTCCAGTGCAATCCAGACTCCCAGCAATCCTCCTAGTGGATAAGTGGTCATGTGAATACTGTCTGAGTGCGTTTTTTGCTGGCTCCCGTTAATAAAATTAATACTTTGGAAGAGTTTAGATTTTCCGTCCAGTAAAACAGACAAAAAGTCAAGCAATTCTTTATCGCTTCCAATATTTCTGATGATTTCCGAATGGTGAATTGCAAACATCAGTTTCCCTCCGTAGATAAACTTCAATGTACCATCTTTCATCAGGTTATCAATTTCCGTATTGATTTGATCTGCCGTTTCCGATGTCAGGAAATTTCTCAGAATCAGGTAACCCCGATCATCATACTGAAGAGCACTTTCTTTGTTTTCTTCCGACAGCTTCTTAAAAAAAGGAGTTTCTGTAAGTTTTGAATAATCTACCTTTCTGCTGCAGGTAGGAAGATGCGCAAAATCTTTACTCGAAATACTTGAAAAATAGTTCTTTTTGATTCCGTATTTTTTATAAAGTGGAATATTATGCTTTAACTTATTCTTTTTAAACAAGTTATAAAGCATATATGATAGTTTGTACTGACGAATCTGTTGTAACATAACTGTTTTAGTAAGGATTTTATAAAGTTACGGAATATTACTTAATTAGAACCAATCTAAACAATGCTTTTCATCATAAAAAGGATTTCCTGTTGATGATAAGATACCCTAATTTTTTAAAAAGATTTTTTTTTGAATTTTCAATAATACCGTAAGGTCTAAGCTCCGGGCGAAATCCCCTGAAAAATTCTTCAATATTAGGTAACTCTCCCCCTTCAAAATCAAAAATATGAGTTTCTATATTTTCTTTAAGAATATGATCAATCAATACAGAAGCGCCTGATAATTTGACGTAATCTTTATCATTAAAATTACCTAAAAGGGCTATCATATTACAGTCTGTATAAGTAGCAATAACGTTGATAATCTTATTTTGATAATAAAAAGCGGTAAACTTCAGATAATTTGACTTGTGAAAGCTTTCAAAAATTCTCATGAATTCACCCAGGTCATCATCTTTACTAAGCCCTATTGTATTAGCTTCAATGAAGGCTTTTGCTTTGTCGTAAGAAATAGTCCGGATTTCAGATTCTTTTAAAATATCCTCACCCAGCCTAAGTTTTCTTTTCCTTTTGGGAGAATATCCTGCATATATTTTTTCATAATTATCCGGATATAATAAAAAGTTTTTCTTGATTCTGATCTTTGTACGAAGCTTGTTTACATCATTAAACGGATATGCCCTGATCATGTAATTTTTTTCCAGATATTCTAAAAAAGCCTCATTGAGATCAATATTATCTTTCCCGGAAAAAACACCAAGCTGCTGGCAAAGTTTCGGATTGTGAACAATTTTCATCCCATATTTTCTTACAAAGGGCACAGGCATTACCGCTTCATAATCTTTATAAACAAGAATATCCCACGGCATTGTTGAAGTAGTATCTAAAAATGTTTTTGTAGCAGAATATTTTCTTTGTTCGGAATTTTCTAAACATTGAGCATATTTTACAAAATCAATTTCATGGTATTTCAATCTTCTAATCATAATAATCCTGAGTCCGAAAAACTAAAATAGGAGTCCTGCGTGACAATAATATGGTCCAAAAGCTGAATACTTAATGTATTTCCGGCTTCTTTTATTTTTTGTGTAATATTGATATCTTCCCGGCTTGGTTTTAAACTTCCGGAAGGATGATTATGGGCAATGATAATACCCGTTGAAAAATGATCTAATGCCGTTTTATATAGAATTCTAACATCTACAATAGACTGGCTTATTCCACCCTGTGTCAATTGCGAAACATGAATTACTTTATTGTTATTATTCAGTAAAATAGCCCAGAACTCTTCTGTTCTCAAATCAGAAAGCTGGTTTCTAAGAATCATATAAGCATCATGACTATTACCGATAATTGTTTTTTCAGGAATTTCCTGCGCAGCCCTTCGTCTCCCGATTTCTAAAGCTGAAATAATCGAAATAGCTTTTGACTCTCCAATACCTTTAAATTTCATCAAATCTTTAGCGGAAAGTAAGCTCAACTGATGCCAACTGTTATTAACAGAAGTTAAAATTCTCCGTGCCAGTTCCAGAGCATCCTCTTCTCTATTTCCACTTCCCATAATAATTGCCAGCAGTTCAGAATCAGAAACTGAGCTTTTACCTTTCTGCAAAAACTTTTCTCTGGGTCTGTCATCTTCGGCAAGGAGTTTTATGGACATGGAAATAAATTATAGATGAATATTATCAATTAATAGAAAGCATATAAAATCACCGGTTTCGTAGATTGATCAATATATTTTGCGGTTTCTTTAAGAGCATTTACAGAAAGCATCGGACACCCTAAGCTCAGGCATGCAGGAGTCTGAGATTCTACATCCGGAATACAACCGTAAGAATGAAGAACAATTGCTCTTTCCATGGCATTGCTATTTGTAGAGTCCAGACCTTTTAAACGATATGCTTTTCCAAATTTTCCTACATAGCTTTCTCCAATGGCATATTTTCCAAGAGATGACTGATAGGAACCTTCAACATTACTGAATTTCAAAGCATCTGATCTTGGGATAACAGAGCCTGAACCATGAGACACAACAGCTTGTTGTACAATGGTATTCTTTTTCAGATTATAAATGAAGTAACGGTATTTTCCGGAAGGTATCTTAAAGTTGATAAAAACAGCCAGTTCCTGATTATACTCTTTTCCTTTAATATAATTTTTAATCTCTGAAATCTTTGCCTGAGGTACATTCAGTGAATTCAACTGCTGGGATTCGGCTTTTGAACAGGAAATTAAAATGAGAAAAAGAAAAATAAAGTGTTTCATCATCTGGTATTGTATGCTTCTATTCTATGATCATTCCGTCTTTCATCACAAGTTTGCGGTCTGTAATTTCTGCAAGATTCGGATTGTGGGTTACAATCACAAATGTCTGGTTATATTTATCTCTAAGATCGAAGAACAGTCTGTGAAGATCATCTGCGTTCTTGGAATCCAGGTTTCCTGTAGGTTCATCTGCAAAAATAATTTTAGGTGAATTGATTAAAGCTCTTGCTACGGCTACCCTTTGCGCTTCTCCACCTGAAAGCTGATTGGGTTTATGCTGCAGTCTTTGTTCTATTTTTAAATCTTCAAATAAAGCATACGCCTTTTCAAGTGCTTCTTTTTCATTGGCTCCGGCTATTTTTGTCGGAAGCAATACATTTTCCAGGGCTGTAAACTCCGGAAGGAGCTGATGAAACTGAAATACAAAACCAATATTCTGATTTCTGAACTTCGACAACTGCTTATCATTCATATTAATAAATGATTCTCCTGCTATTTCAATTTCAGTATCATATTTGTTTGACTGAGTTGGATGATCCAAAGTTCCCAAAATCTGCAGCAATGTGGACTTACCTGCTCCAGATTCTCCTACAATAGAAACTACCTCACCCATTTTGATGTGAATATCAACACCTTTCAGTACTTCTAAATTCCCATAAGATTTATGGATATTTCTTGCTTTAATCATGATTCAAAAATAGTAATTTGATTTTGAAATTCCATCAAAAAGTACAGTGATAATTTTCAATTCTCAAATTGATATAACAAAAAAACCTCCCGGCTTGGGAGGTTTATTATTTTCGATTCAGAAAATTACAGTAACAATGTTAATGGACTTTCTAAATAAGTTCTTAATGTCTGTAAGAATTGAGCACCTGTAGCGCCATCTACCACTCTGTGGTCACATGCCAATGAAAGTTTCATGGTGTTTCCAACTACGATCTGACCATCTTTAACGATTGGTTTTTCGATAATTGCTCCTACTGAAAGGATTGCAGAGTTTGGCTGGTTGATGATACTTGTAAATGTCTCGATTCCGAACATTCCTAAGTTAGAAATAGAGAATGTAGATCCTTCCATTTCATTAGCTTTAAGACCTTTACTCTTAGCTCTTGAAGCCATATCTTTTACGGATGCAGAAATCTGAGTATACGTCATCTGATCTGTATTTTTCAATACAGGAACTACCAATCCGTCAGGAATAGCTACTGCCACACCAATATTGATATTTCCTCTGTGAATGATCTTATCACCTGCCCAGCTTGAATTTACCTGAGGGTGTTTTCTTAAAGCAATTGCAGTAGCCTTAATGATCATATCATTGAAAGAGATCTTAGTATCTGGTAAAGAATTGATTTCTTTTCTTGCCTCAATTGCTTTATCCATATTGATCTCAACCATCAGATAATAGTGAGGTGCAGAGAATTTACTTTCAGAAAGACGTTTTGCAATAATATTTCTTACTTGTGAATTTTGAGTCTCTGTATCTTCACCCTGTACGAATTTTACTGCGGCAGGAGCAGCGCTTACTGCCGGAGCTGAAGCAGCCGGTTTCGCAGCTGGCTGATAATTTTCAATATCTTTTTTAACGATTCTTCCGTTTTCACCAGATCCCTGAACACTGTTGATATCAACTCCTTTATCCTGAGCCATTTTCTTAGCCAGTGGAGAGATTGCTACTCTTTCAGAAGATGAAGAATTGGCAGCCGGAGCAACTTTTTCTTCTGTTTTAACCTCCGCTTTTTGTTCAGCTGGTTTTTCAGCAGACTGAGCGGCAGCTTTTGGAGCACCTACAGCAGAAATATCAGTTCCTGCAGGGCCAATGATTGCCAATACTGAGTCTACGGGAGCAGCACCTCCTTCTTCTACACCTTGCTTCAATAATACGCCATTGAATTCAGATTCGAAATCCTGTACCGCTTTATCTGTTTCGATTTCAGCAAGAAGATCACCTTCTTTTACTGTATCGCCTACATTTTTGTGCCATTTAGCTACTTTACCTTCTGTCATTGTATCAGAAAGTCTTGGCATTGTAATAACTTCTACTCCAGCCGGAACTTCTGTTGCAGCAGGCTCAGCAGTTTCTGCTTTAGGCTGTTCTTCTGATTTTTTTTCTTCAGTTGCAGCAGCAGGAGCAGCAGCTCCACCTGTCAATCCTGAAACATCTTCTCCTTCATTCCCGATAATAGCTAAAACAGAGTCTACAGCAGCAGCACCTCCTTCTTCTACACCTACGTATAAAAGGGTACCTTCTATTTCAGATTCGAAATCCTGAACAGCTTTGTCAGTTTCAATTTCAGCTAAAATATCTCCTTCTTTTACTTTATCTCCTACTTTTTTATGCCATTTTGCCACCTTACCTTCCGTCATAGTGTCGGACAGGCGGGGCATCGTAATTACTTCTGCCATAATTTATTTTAATTTGAAAATTTAGCAATCTGAAAATTTGAAAATTAAAAAAGGACATGTTCTATCACATTTTCAAATTCTCAAATTGTCAAATTAACTCATTATCTTTTAGTTTTCTAATTTGTCTAGGAATGGATAATCTTCCTGAGCATATACATACTCATAAACTTTTTCAGCATCCGGATACGGAGAGTTCTCCATAAATTCGATACATTCGTCAACGAAGTCTCTTGACTTGTTGTCCATCGTTTCCAATTCTGCTTCTGTAGCCCATCCGTTTTCTAAAATTCTGTGTTTTACAAGCTCGATTGGGTCATCATTTTTATGAATAGCAACTTCTTCTTTAGATCTGTATGGCTCAGCATCAGACATAGAGTGTCCTCTGTAACGGTAAGTTCTTGCTTCAATGAAAGTAGGTCCGTCTCCTCTTCTTGCTCTTTCAATAGCCTCATAAGCAGCTTCAGCTACTTTTTCAGGATCCATTGCATCTACAGCAAGACAAGGCATTTCGTATCCTAATCCTAATTTATAGATATCTTCGTGGTTGGCAGTTCTTTTTACAGAAGTTCCCATTGCATATTGGTTGTTTTCTACAACAAATACTACAGGAAGCTTCCAGTTCATTGCCATGTTGAAAGTCTCATGTAGAGAACCCTGTCTTGCAGCACCATCTCCAAAGAAACAGATGTTCACTGCTTTTCTGTCGAAATATTTATCTGCAAAAGCAATACCAGCTCCCAAAGGAATTTGTCCTCCAACGATACCGTGTCCTCCATAAAAACGGTGTTCTTTACTGAAAATGTGCATAGATCCACCCATACCTCCGGATGTTCCGGTAGCTTTACCGCAAAGTTCAGCCATGATTCTCTTTGGATCTACTCCCATCGCCATTGGATGGATGTGGCATCTGTAAGCAGTAATCATGCTATCCTTTGTAAGATCCATTGCATGTGTAAATCCTGCAGGAATAGCTTCCTGACCGTTGTACAAATGTAAAAAACCTCTGATCTTTTGTTTTAGGTAAAGAGAACGGCATTTGTCTTCAAACCTTCTCCACATTGTCATATCTTCATACCACTTCAGGTATACCTCTTTAGAAAATTCTTTCATGTGTTAGCTCTTGCTTTTTTATGATGAAATAGTTGAGCAAAATTATGAAAAAAACTTTGTTTTTATTCTATACATAGATAACTTTTCGTTTTTTCTACAAAATCTATTTGCGGGCTGAGTGAATTATTCTTAATTTTCGACCCTTTGACAGCCCCATAAAACAGCTTCTCTTCTGTTATTTTTCTAATGTTATATTTATAGAATTGGCCTATTGATGTGGTTCTTATGAAATAATATATGGAACAGGAATATCGGAAATTTATTACACTTTCTCTCTTGCTTCCTCTCTCTTTAATTATTGTTAACATAACTTTTGGTTATTTTCCAGTCTTATTTTTCTCAAAAAAACTATGGGTTTTGCAAACTTTTCCTAAATTCATTAAAGAATTTAACAATAAATTAAAACAGTCAATATTCTAATAAACATATTAATAAACAATGACTTCAAACTTATTTTGACGCTCTGCTGCTGCTTGGTTTTTGAGGTTATAATGGTATATTTGATTTTTAAACTTGATTATGGAAGAAAAGCAGTCTTCATTATTACACAAAATTTCAAAGGTCATCTCAGATTTTTTTAATCCATTGGTCTCTCTGGTTCTGTATTTTGTATATATGAGTATCAGGGAATACACTCTTAAAGATTCTATCCTGTACTTTCTTCCTATATTATTAATGGTCATTATTCCGGTTGTCATATGGCTGATATGGAATGTAAAAACAGGAAGATACACTAATATGGATGTGTCTAATCGGGTTCAAAGGAAGACGTTATATATATTTATTGCAGCCTGCGTAGTCGCTTATCTTGCTTTTAATTATATCAAAAACGGATATGTAGATCTGGTTATGCTCTTTATTCTTGTTCTTCTTTTTGCCCTTCAGATCAGTAATCTTTTTATTAAAAGTTCGATGCATACAGCCTTCAATGTATTTGTAGCGGCATTATTCTTTACACTGAACTGGAAAATGGGTCTGATATGGCTGGGGATTGCCGCTTTGGTAGGAATCACCCGTATTATTTTAAAAAGACATACCGTAAAAGAAGTATTTATGGGAGCTGGAATAGCTTTTCTGGTATCTTTTATCTATCTTTATTGCAATATTCAATTTCAACATTAGAATACTCTATGAAAATAAATCATCTTACTGCCGCAGAAGAAAACTTTATGAAGCTGTTTTGGAAAATGGAATCTTTCTATCTGAAGGACGTTATGGAGCAGCATCCGGAACCAAAACCACACCAGAACACGGTTTCCACTTATTTGAAAATATTAGTTGAAAAAGGCTATCTGTCTACTGTAAAAGAAGGCAGAATCTTCAAATATACGGTGCTTGTTCCTTTGGAAGAGTATAAAAAATTCCTATTGAAAGAGCTTTCACATCAATTTTTCAGTGATTCCGGGAAGGAAATTTTAGAACTTTTATTAACAGAAAAATTAATTTCCCAGGAAGATATGAAAGGGCATTTTGATCTTAAAATCGAAATAAAACCATCAAAAATTGAAGAACCTAAGTTTGAATTTGCTGAAGAAATCCTAAGTCCAAGAAAAGATAAGAAAACCAAAGGAAAAGAGAAAGACAAAGAAAAGGACAAAAAGAAGAAAAAGAAAAAAGATTAAATCTAAACAAAAAAACACCAAATCATGAAAACAAAATTCCAGGAAACTTTAAGCCGGGCCAATAAAGTCATTTTCCGATATCCTATAATCTTGGTAATGGCTTTATTAGCTTCTGTTGGCGCCATATGCATTGTTGAAACCGAGCATAATGAAATAACCACATATATCAAACTCACCATTTGTGCCTGTCTCGGAATTTCTCTGATGTTTGCTCTGAAAATGCTATCACAGAGGATGGGAAAAGAATTGCTCCTGCACTTATCCGGTATTGCATTTCTTGTTGGATTTTATTTTATTCTGCCGGATAAAAAAAACAACTTCACAGAGGACTATGTTTACATTATTGCCGTTACAGCACTTCTCTCCCACTTACTGGTTTCTTTTATTCCGTTTCTTGATAAAAACAGAGAACTTCGGTTTTGGCAGTACAATAAAAACCTTTTTGTCAATTTCTTTCTCACTGTTGTATTTACAGGGGTTTTGACTGGTGGAGTTGAATTAGCCATATTAGCCGTTGATAAACTTTTTGATTTTCATTTTCACCACAGGATTTATACAGATACTTTTTTTGTTCTGGCTATTTTCGGGAGCAGTTTTATTTTTCTTTTGTTTAATGATAAAGGTCTCAATAATCTTGAAAAAGACGGAACATATCCTATCGTTTTAAAGTTTTTCACTCAGTTTATTCTAATTCCGCTGCTGCTTATTTATGCAGCTATTCTTTATTTTTATTCATTTAAAATTCTTATCAATTGGGAACTGCCAAGAGGCTGGGTCTCTTACCTTGTTTTAGCTTATAGTACCGTGGGTATTCTGGCATTGCTTCTTGTGCATCCATTAAAAGAAGAGAATGCAAAATCATGGGTTAAAATATTTTCAAAGGCATTCTATTATACGATTGTTCCTTTAATTGTATTGCTTTTCACAGCAATTTTTACCCGAATTTTAGAATACGGCTATACAGAACCAAGATATTTCGTTCTCCTGCTTGCTCTATGGCTGCTGAGTATTGTTCTTTACTTTATTTTCAGCAAAAGAGCTACGATAAAGTTTATTCCCGTAAGTTTATTTTTGTTTGGTGCTTTTGCATTGATTTTCCCTTATCTTAATGCTTTTAGTGTTGCAAAGAGAAGTCAGAAAACAGAATTAATGAATATTTTAAGTCAACATCAGCTTATCAGCGCCGGTACAATTAATTTTAACAAGAAAGTTACAGACACCATCCGTAATGAAATTGCTGATAAATTTGAATTTCTGGCTGAAAGAAAACAGGTTGAATTTTTATCGACTCTGTTAAATGAAAAAGATCAGTCTGAATTAACAGATCATATCACAACCGGGGCATTTTACAGTATAAGATATGATATCCAGAACAAATTTTCAGATGTAAATGTCACAGTAAAAAATAAAGCATACGAAATAAACAGGCTTGTTCTTATTTCAGAAAAGCAGGCTTTAGAAATTGGAAATTATCAATATTTACTTTCTTTCTACCGTTATAGCAGAGATCCTCAAAAACTGAACGGAGATCAGCTTCAACTTACAGACCAGCTGACTGATAAATCTTCATTAAAATTAAGTTTAAATTCCAAAGAAGAAGTAGATTTCGGACCACAGATCATCAAACTGTTTGAGGAAAATAAAAACAAAACCGGAAATATAAAAGTTCCTGAAATAGCGATGGAATCTGACTTAGGGAAGTATCATATAAAGCTTATTTTCAGTGAAATCACAAAGGAAAAATATTCCGATGATAATCAGGCAAGTATTTATTACGAGAATGTTTATTTACTAATCAGATTAAAATAATAAAAGAGGCTATCTTACGATAGCCTCTTTTATTTATATGAATATTTATTGATCTATTATATTATATTGGTTCAAAACCCACAGTGGGAATAATCTCCGTAGATCGATAAGCTTCCGTCATTTTGAAAAATATTCACAGGAAACTAAATTCCATAAAAAAAGCGGCTTAAAAGCCGCTTCATATTTTTTACCAACGATTTCCGCCGCCGTTACCTCCACGGTTGTTTCCACCACCGTATCCACCACCGTTTCCACGGTTGTTTCCGTAACCACCACCTCTGTTGTTGTCAAAGCTTCTTCTTGGCTTTTCTTCTCTTGGCTTAGCTTCAGATACGTTTAAAGTTTTTCCGTTGAATTCTTTTTGGTTAAGAGCTTCAATAGCTTGTTTTCCTTCTTCATCACCCATTTCTACGAAACCGAAACCTCTGGAACGACCAGTTTCTCTGTCTGTAACAATTTTAGCTGATGATACGTCTCCAAATTCTGCGAATAGATCGTGCAACTCATACTCTTTAGTTGCGTAATTGATGTTTGAAACAAAAATGTTCATTTTAAAATAAATTAAAAAATTAATAAAAATTTGGTATATAAAAGAAAAACAACATAAATTAATGAACAAATATTGATTCCAAATATAAACGTATGCAAGATACAATTAAAAATTTCAAATCAAAGCTTTTTTTAAATATTTCTCACATTATGTTGAATCCAAAGAAGAAAAAGGCATATAAAATATATTTAAATAACTGATTATCAAATAATTAATATGGAATAACTTTTTTCATAAAATTAGTTAAAAATTAAAAACAAATGCCAACCCTAAACCCTCAAAATCAAGCCAATACGATTAATATTGTTATCATCTCAATCCTTATCAACGTACTATTCTTTATGAAATTATAAATCCTGAGCCAAAATATGAAACTACACACCACAAATTATACCAACACACTTATTGAAGTTGCCGAAGACTGCCCTGTTCCTCTGGCACAAATTCCTCCTGAAAAAAAAGAAAAAACATTAGCCAATCTTCAGTATGAGAAACTTATAAAAAGTCCTTATACATATTCTTCAGACGATATTGTTTTTGAGTGTTATGCTATTAAAAATGATATTTCAGAAAATGAAAAGCAAGAAGAAAGAGAAAAATTCTTTTCAAAAGGGCAGCCTTGCCTCCGCTGTTCTCCTTTAGCCAAGAAATATGGATTTGGGTTTCATCATAATTCGGAAGGAAAAGTGGCTTTGTATCCTATAGAAAGTAAAGAATATCAAACGCTATTGAATGATACCTCTATCACAAAAACCAAAGCAATGCGTTCCAAAAGAAAATGATTGAGAAAATGAATGATTCTTTTCAGATCAATAAATACTATTCTTTTGAATACATCGGCTTTTAATACTAAATTTGTACTGCAAATTATTAAAAGATATGAACTACCATACAAGAAAATGGGTAAAACCCGAAGACTTAAATCCCAACCACTCTCTTTTCGGGGGAAGACTGCTGCAATGGATAGATGAAGAAGCTGCTCTTTATGCAATTATTCAGCTGGAAAATACAAAAGTAGTAACCAAATTTATCTCTGAAATCAATTTCGTAAGCTCTGCAAAACAGGGAGACATTATAGAAATAGGAATTGAAGCTTCCCATTTCGGGTCTTCTTCTATTACTTTAAGGTGTGATGTAAGAAACAAAATGACTCATCAAACCATTATTACAGTAGAAAAAATCGTTATGGTAAACCTTGATGCAGAAGGTAATCCTGCTCCTCACGGCAAAACTCAGATTGAATTCGTAAAAGACAGGTTAAACAGCAGTCTATGAAAATTTTCATAAAAAACATGGTCTGCAACAGATGCATTGCGGCGGTGGAGAACATCTTCCGTAATGCAGATGTAAAAATAAATGCAATCTTATTAGGTGAGATAGAAACAGAATCTGAAGTTTCTCCTGAAAAAATGCAGAACATAGAAAAGGAACTGCTTGATACAGGTTTCGAAAGAATCATGGATTCCGCGCATCAGACTGTGGAAAAAATCAAAAACCTTATTATTGTAAAAATCAGCGACCTTGATATTGCGGAAGATTTTCTGCTTTCGGAATTTTTAAGTTCAAAGCTCCATAAGGACTACAGCGCACTTTCAAAAACATTTTCACAAAACGAAAATATTACATTAGAACAGTTCTTTATTCTTCAGAAAATAGAAAAGGTAAAAGAACTCCTTCTGTATAATGAATTCAACCTTACCGAAATTGCCGGAAAATTGGGCTATAAAAGCGTACAGCATCTTTCTTCCCAATTCAGAAATACAACCGGGTTCACTCCTACTGAATTTAAAAAACTGAAAGAACATAACCGCAAAGCGCTCGACAATCTATAAGTAAGAGGGTTTGAGAGTTTGAGCGTGAAGGAGTCAAATATTCCTATTTCCCTTACAAAATCCTGATACGCTCACACCCTACACCTTTCTGACTTCTTCAACCTCTAACCTAATTTTATAACTATTATCCTTAAATTTATAACAACCTTAGTTTTCCATTTTGGAAATTTGCAGTATAAATTTAAGAATCATGGACCAACAGTATAAAATACTCGGAATGACCTGTTCCGGCTGCCAGAAAAAAATATCAAACCAACTGAACAGTATTGAAGGTGTGAAGGCCGATGTAAACCTGGAAAACAATACCGCAACAATTACGTCTGATCATGAGGTAAAACTTTCAGATTTAAATGATGCTTTGGCAGCAATAGGAAAATACAGACTTGAAGATCCGAATACTCCTGAGACAACTTTTGTAAAACCTCAGGATCGTGTATCTCCATCTTCGGTATACTATTGTCCAATGGAATGTGAAGGTGATAAAGTATATTTCAAACAGGGTGAAAGATGCCCTGTCTGCAAAATGTATCTGGTTCCTATTGAAGAAAAACTGGCGAAAGATCCTAATCACAAGCCTGCTTATTCAGCAACAAATCTTCCTGCAAATTTTAAAGACAGTATCGGAAAACATTATTGCCCAATGTTTTGCGAAGGTGATAAAGTATATGATGAAAAAGGAGAATGTCCGGTTTGCCATATGGATCTGGAACCGATCACTGAAGAACTTGCACAAAAAGCAGGCTTACATCAACATCATTCTCATTCCCACTCTCACCATGATCATCACAGCCATAACCATGAGACTCCAAAAGTGACTGATGAAATGGCGGGCAAATATTATTGTCCCATGTATTGTGAGGGTGACAAAACCTACGATTCCAATGTAGGATGCCCTGTCTGCGGGATGGATCTTGTGAAATATCCGGAAAAGAAAACCGCAAAATACACCTGTCCTATGCACCCGGAAATCATTCGCGACGAGCCGGGCGACTGTCCGATCTGTGGAATGGATCTCGTAAGAATGCCTGACAGCGGTGATGATGATGAGGACGAAACCTATAACATATTAAAAAGAAAGTTCATCATATCATTAGCGTTTACTATTCCGGTTTTCATTCTTTCAATGGGCGGAATGTTTATCAATTTTCCTTTCTCTCATCAGATTCAGGGATTTATTGAACTTGCGTTAACCCTTCCGGTGATGTTTTATTCAGGATGGTTTCTATTAAAAAGAGGCTGGGTTTCCTTCAAAACATGGAATCTCAATATGTTCAGTCTTATTGCTTTAGGTGTGGCTGCTGCATTTATTTTCAGTATTGTTGCTTTAATTTTCCCGGATATTATTCCCCATGAAATTCGTGGCCACAATCATGAAATTCCATTATATTTTGAGGCAGTCTGTGTGATTTTAACCCTTGTTATTTTAGGCCAGCTCATGGAAGCAGCAGCCCATAAAAAAACAGGAAATGCCATCAAAGAATTAATGAACCTTTCTCCGGATGAAGCCAACCTTATGGTAAACGGTGAAGAAAAGAAAGTCCTGCTTTCTCAGGTAAAAATTGGAGATTTATTAAAAGTAAAACCTGGCGAAAAAATTCCGGTAGACGGAAAAATTACTGAAGGAAATTCAATCGTTGATGAAAGTATGATTACGGGAGAACCTATTCCTGTTGAAAAAAGCGTAGATGATAAGGTCTCTTCCGGAACTATAAACGGCAATCAGGTATTCATCATGAAGGCGGAAAAAGTAGGTGATGAAACACTGCTTTCGCAGATCATTAAAATGGTAAATGAAGCCAGCCGAAGCAAAGCTCCCATCCAGAAACTTACCGACAAGGTTTCAAAAGTATTTGTGCCTGTAGTAATTCTTATTGCTATGCTTACTTTTATTCTGTGGCAGTTTTTCGGCCCGGAAGGAAAAAGAAGTTTATTTGCTTTCGTGAATGCTGTAGCTGTTTTAATTGTAGCATGTCCATGTGCTCTTGGTCTTGCAACTCCTATGTCCTTAATGGTAGGAATAGGAAAAGGAGCTAAAAACGGAATCCTGATCAAAAATGCGGAAGCTCTTGAGCAGATGAATAAAATAAATGTTCTGATCACCGATAAAACAGGAACTTTAACGGAAGGAAAACCATCAGTAGAATATATTGAAACTGTAGCCGGAGATCAGAATCAGATCTTAAAACTGGCTTTTTCTTTAAATCAAAATTCTGAACATCCACTTTCCAATGCTGTTATAAAAAGAGCAAAAGAAGAGAATGTAACGGCTGAAAAAGTAGATCAGTTTGAAAATATTTCCGGAAAAGGAGTGAAAGGAAATATCAACGGTAAAACAGCTTATTTAGGAAATGAAAACCTATTAACCTCACATCAAATCGCTATTCCTGAAAACTTAAAACAAAAAGCAGTAGAAGTACAGTCAAAAGCGCATACCATTTCTTATATCGCACAGGATCAGCAGGTGCTTGGGTTCATAAGCTTTACGGATAAAATCAAAGAAAGCTCCAAAAAAGCAGTGAAACAGCTGATGAGTGAAGGAATAGATGTTATCATGATGACAGGAGATAACGAGCACACAGCAAAAGCCGTAGCTGATGAATTAGGCATCAAACATTTTAAAGCCAACTGCCTTCCTGAAGACAAACTGAATGAAGTAAAAAGACTGCAACAACAGGGTAAAATCGTAGCAATGACCGGAGATGGGATCAATGACTCTCCTGCTCTTGCCCAGTCTGATGTAGGAATTGCCATGGGAACAGGAACTGATGTCGCCATTGAAAGCGCTGAGATTACTTTATTAAAAGGAGATATTTTAGGCGTTGCAAAAGCAAAACTCTTAAGTGAAAAACTTCTCAAAAACATTAAAGAAAACCTGTTCTTCGCGTTCATCTATAATGTATTGGGAGTTCCGGTAGCGGCAGGATTATTGTATCCATTCTTTGGAATTCTGTTATCACCTATGATTGCAGCTGCAGCAATGAGCATCAGTTCTCTCTCCGTGATTCTGAATTCATTGAGACTAAACTCCGTGGATCTGGATATAAAATAATTATCATGAAAAAAGAAAATCTTTACATAGGGTGTTCAGGATTTTATAATAACGACTGGAAAGGGTCTTTATATCCTGAAGATGCTAAGAGTAAAGATTTTCTTTCTTTATATTCCCAAACATTCAATGCTGTAGAAATCAATTCTACTTTTTACAGAAAACCAACCTCAAAAACCCTTTTGAAGTGGTATGATGAAACACCTGATTCTTTCAGGTTTTTTATTAAAATTCCAAAATCAATAACCCATCAAAGTCGGCTTGAAAATTCTAGGGAAGAAATTGCAGCATTCTGTAATCATATCCAAAGTCATTTAAAAGACAAACTATCCGGGTTTCTTTACCAGCTCCCTCCTTCCTTTAAAAATACTCCGGAAAATACAGAACGTATTGTTCATACTCTTGACCACAGTTTTCTGAATGTCATTGAATTCCGTCACAACTCGTGGTGGCAAAAAGAAATCTTTGACCTTTTAAAAGATCTTAATACAATCTTTTCAGGTGTAAGCTTTCCCGGTGATCTTCCTGAAAATGTTATCATCAATCATCCGGAAATTCTTTATTACAGACTTCACGGTAAACCCATTCTTTACAAATCTGAGTACAGCAAAGATTTTATGAATGAACTTGCAGAAAAAATTAAAAACAGTGGGAAAACGGCTTATATATTTTTCAATAACACCTGGGGAACAGCTGCAATTAATAATTCATTGTATTTAAAAAATATTTTAGAATAAGTCTACAGCTTTTGTTAAAATAAAATAATTCCCTATCAAATGAAGAATATTGAAACTTCAACAAACATAGAAAAAAACTATCGTTTTCATATTTATAAATGTTAAAAACAGAATTAAACCAAATCATAAATTCGCAATTCAGCTGTTAATGGAAAAATGCCTTACAATAAAGTTCTTAAAATAAACTTAAAAAGAAAAAATACTGCACAGCATGGCATGTAATTTGTTAATTTTCATATGTTATTTTTAACGATTTTTAACAATTTAAAATTCCATTATCTTTATGAGAAAAATTTTTGCGGGAAAGTCAAAAAACATGACTTTTCTCGGGATGTTTGCATTGGTGAGTGCATCTTCGGTTTTATTGAACAGCTGTAATTTCAAGAATGAGGTGAATGACCCGGTCGTCAATTCACAAGAACATCCTTCCGCAGAAATAGTCCCCGATGATATGGACGATGAAAGCGTAGACCCGGATAAAAGAGTGATCTACCTTACCTTCGATGACGGTCCCAACCAGGGAACCGAAAATCTTTTAAAAATTCTGGATAAAAGAAACGTTTGTGCAACCGCTTTTCTGGTGGGTAAACATGCTTATGGAAGTAAAAGGCAGAAAGATGATTTACTGCTTCTGAAGCAGAATCCTCTTGTAGAACTGGCTAACCACAGTTTCACCCATGCCCATAATAAATACACCGATTTTTATAGAAATGCAGACGCAGTGGTGCACGATTTTGATATTGCCAAAGACAGCCTGAAGCTTTCTGATAAAATTGCCAGAACTCCAGGAAGAAATATCTGGAGGCTCAACAATATTAATGTAACGGATATTAAAAGTTCCACAGCAGCGGCAGACGGTCTTAAAAAAGCCGGCTACAAAGTAATCGGCTGGGATCTTGAATGGAGACCTTCCCAAAAAATGACTTTGAAAGGAAGCCATGAGGCTATGATCAAAAAGGTTGACAGTATTTTCTTGAATGATCTTGAAAAAACTTCCAGACATCTTGTTTTTCTTACTCATGATCAATATCTGAGAGATGCAGATTCTATCAACGAACTGGATCTTTTTATTGAAAAATTACAGAAGAGCAACAAGTTTGTTTTCAGAAAGATTTCTCAGTATCCCAAGATTAATGAAGTACTGAATTAATTTACTGCAAAACGTATTCATACCTGGCAACTGTCAGAGAATTTTCGGAAATTTGCATCTATGAGTATTAAAGAAAATTATAAAACTATAAAAGACCAGCTGCCATCCCATGTTCAGCTGGTTGCTGTTTCAAAAACACATCCGGCTTCTGCAGTTCAGGAAGTGTATGATCTGGGACAAAAAGTTTTTGGAGAGAATAAGGTACAGGAACTGATGGAAAAATCCCCTCTCCTGCCTCAGGATATCCAATGGCACCTTATTGGCCACCTACAAACCAATAAAGTGAAGTACATTGCCCCTTTTATAGATACTATACAAAGTGTAGATTCTGAAAAATTATTGGCAGAAATCAACAAAGAAGCAGGAAAAAATAACAGAACAATAAAAGTCCTTCTGCAGGTAAAAATTGCTGCTGAAGAAACCAAGTTTGGCCTTGAAATCTCTGAAGCCAAAGATCTTTTCCAGCAATATACGGATGGCAATTTTCCTCATGTGGAAATTACCGGTTTAATGGGAATGGCAACCTTCACAGATGATGAACAGCAGGTCAGAGATGAATTTTTAATCCTGAAGGGACTTTTTGATGAATTAAATAAATTAAAAACAATAAATACCTTATCAATGGGAATGAGTGATGATTTCCCTGTTGCCATTGAGTGTGGTGCTAATTCTGTGAGGGTTGGATCTGCAATTTTTGGCAGAAGAGACTATTCAAAATAGATATTTAGGTATAGTTTTTGCTAATAATTGAAACAAAAAATTTAAATTTGCAACTATGCAAAAAATCCTTATAGTAGAAGACGAAAAAGCAATCTCGGGAGTACTTCACAGTATTCTTTCGGATGAACTCACCGATTATGAATTTGTTATCGC
Organism: Chryseobacterium sp. 'Rf worker isolate 10'; assembly: GCF_050753305.1. Lineage (NCBI taxonomy): Bacteria > Pseudomonadati > Bacteroidota > Flavobacteriia > Flavobacteriales > Weeksellaceae > Chryseobacterium > Chryseobacterium sp. 'Rf worker isolate 10'. The sequence goes on along the minus strand of NZ_JBOZOF010000001.1, from coordinate 1,078,566 downwards.
AGAAGACGGCCTTGAAGGTTACAAACAGGTAGAAAAAGAAGATTTCGCATTGGTGATTTCTGATATCAAGATGCCTAAGGTTTCAGGAACCGAATTGTTGAAGCAAAGTCTCGCACTAAAACCAGAAACTACTTTTATTATGATCTCAGGCCACGCAGATATTGATTCTGCCGTTTCTTGTTTGAGAGAAGGTGCATATGATTTTATTTCCAAGCCAATTGATATCAACAGATTGATCACAAGTGTGAAAAACGCTTTGGCTAAGGAAACGCTGAAGAAAGAAAACAAAAATCTTCAGACCGAAAACAAAACTTTAAAAAGAAAAGTAAGCAAAAAATATCAGATGATCGGTGATTCTCCTGCTCTTCAAAAGATTCAGGATATGATCGAAAAAGTAGCAGTTTCTGATGCCAGAGTACTTATTACAGGTCCTAACGGTGCCGGAAAAGAACTGGTAGCTCATGCTATTCATAACCAAAGTGACCGTGCAAGAGGACCTATGATTGAGGTAAACTGTGCTGCCATCCCATCTGAACTTATTGAATCTGAACTTTTCGGACATGTAAAAGGATCTTTTACAGGGGCGATTAAAGATAAGCAGGGAAAATTTGAGCAGGCTAACGGAGGTACTATTTTCCTTGACGAGATTGGTGATATGAGTCTTATTGCTCAGGCTAAAGTATTGAGAGCACTTCAGGAAAGCAAAGTTTCTCCTGTAGGAAGTGATAAAGAAATCAAAGTGGACGTAAGAGTAATTGCGGCCACCAATAAAAATATGCAGAAAGAAATTGAGGAAGGAAAATTCAGAGAAGACCTTTACCACAGACTTTCTGTTATTGAAATCTACGTTCCACCATTGGATGATAGAAAAGGAGACATCAAATTGTTGGTTGAACATTTTTCAGGTATGATTGCTGATGAGCATGGTACAGCTGTGAAAAAGTTTGACGATAAAGCTATTGATGCTTTAAAAGCGCTTTCATGGACTGGAAATATCAGAGAATTAAGAAACGTCGTTGAGAGGTTGATTATTCTTGGTGGAAATACTGTTTCTGAAGGTGACGTTGCAAGTTTTGTAAGGAAATAATAACGCTATTATTTACAATATTATAAAAATTTGCAGTGTTACCACTGCAAATTTTTTTTTTGCCCTATTTGAATTATAAACTATATGAATCTTAAAATATTATGAACTTTTTAAACAAAAACTATACGAAAGAATGCCTGACTTTGGCTCTGCCTGTGATGCTAACCCAGGTAGGGCAGGTTTCAGTAAACTTATTCGATAATATTATTGTCGGAAAACTTTTAGGTGCAGATGCATTGGCATCTGTATCATTGGGGAATGCTGTGTTTTTCTCCATATTTGTATTAGCCCTGGGCTTTTCATTTGCTATTCCGCCATTGGTTTCGGAAGCACACTCGAAAGAAGATCATGCTACAATCAATTCCGTATTCAGCCATGGTTTTATCATTAATATGTCTGTCGGGATCATCCTGATGGTTATTCTCCTTATGGGAATGCCGCTACTCTATCATTCCGGACAGCCGGCCAAGATCATTCCGGATACGGTAAGTTTCCTAAGTATAATGGTGGTCAGTATGATCCCGTTTATGGCGTTTCAAACGCTTCGTGAGGTTTCTGAAGGATTATCTTATACGATTGGAGTTACAAAAGCAACCATCATTGCGAATATCATCAATATTGTCTTAAACTATGTCTTTATTAAAGGACTTTGGGGAATACCTCCAATGGGCGTAAAAGGGTCTGCTTTAGCAACCTTGATTTCCAGAATTTTTATGGTTGTTTTCCTTTATTTTGTATTGCTTAAGGAAAAAAGAACAAGACGATATATCAAGGATTTTTCTTTAAAAATTCAGGTTTTCTCAAAGAAAATGTTTGATAAAATGGTAAAACTGGGATTACCAACAGCTTTACAGATGTTTTTTGAAGTAACGGCTTTCGCCGGAGCGGCATTTATCTGCGGACTGATCTCTGCTCATGATATTGCTTCTCATCAAATCGCCTTAAGTATGGCTTCTTTTACCTTCAACTTATGTGTTGGGTTTAGCGTTGCCTCTACAGTAATGATTGGAAGAAAATTAGGTGAACAGAACTTCGTTGAACTCAGAAAAGTAGGAATCAACAATCTTAAGATTGCCTTTATTTTTATGTGTATCTGCGGATTGGTGTTTATTTTAGGAAGAAATATCCTCCCGACATTCTTCACAAAAAAAGAAGAGATTGAAGTAATCAGCCTGGCATCAAAACTGATGATTATTGCAGCTTTGTTCCAGCTTTCTGATGGAATTCAGGTAACAGCTTTAGGAATGCTGAGAGGATTGCAGGATGTGAAAATTCCGTCTATTTACACCTTTATCGCTTACTGGGTAATTACTATTCCTTTGGGCTATTTCTTCTGTGTCACTTTAGAAATGGGAGCATTCGGAATGTGGATCGCACTCGGAATAGGATTGACAATATCCGCCGTTTTCCTTGTGAAACGATTCCTGAATATGTCTGCGAAAAGAGTAAAGCAGAATTCATAAAAACAAAATAGCTGTTTCAAATTTGAGACAGCTATTTTTATATTTTTTCGTTTTTTGCTTAACCGCAGATTTCATGGGTGAGCACAGATGATTGTATATAAACCCGTTTTACAAGTTTACCTTTTTTCTTTCTCTACAATTACAATTAATCTATCCTTCTTCCTAAAATTTTCAGACTTCTTTCAACGCCATCCAGAATGGCTACATTAGGAAGGCTTCCCCAATCTTCAAACCCAAAGTGCCTGAAAAGCTTTAAACTGGGTTCATTATGAAGGAAAATAAGCGCTACCAGGTTTTTTACTCCAAATTTTCCGGCATTATCAATACAATACTGAAGAATGGTTTTTCCATATCCTTTTCCTCTGCAGGTCTCATCCAGATAAATGCTTACTTCTACCGTACCATTATAGGCAGCCCTTTCATGGAATGAACTGAAACTTACCCACCCAATGATTTGATTCTGATTATCTTCAACTACCCAAAGTGGTCTTGTCTGAGGATTGTGTTCTTCAAACCACTTTAGTTTGCTTTCTACAGAGACTTCTTCCATGTCTGCAGTTACCATTCTTGAGGCAATTGTTGAGTTGTAAATGGCTACGATTTTATTTAAATCTGCCAATTCAGCATTTCTGAACTTTAATGTTTCCATGAATATTGTAATTCAACTTATTCTTATGCAAAAATACTAAATTTTAAAATCACCCTATATATTTCGGATGTTTTATCCGGATTTTTATATTAAAACAGAAAAAGCCCTTAAAATGACACCGTCATTCACATTTGTTTTAATATTTTTTTTTGATAATTGCAAAGTCGCAATCGAATTTAGACTTTGAATATTTTTAAGGTGAAAGGATTTTATCTCCGATAAAATTGAATACTGCTTATTTTTTTGAGTGATGGTAATTATTTGCTGAAAATCTTCGATTTTCTTGCCCCTTAAAATTCTAAATATCAAGTGGAAAAACTTTGCGATTTTCTAATAAAATTATTTCAAATCCTTTAAAATTCTATTCAAGCTTCTCACCGCAATGCCGAGATAGGCCGCCATATCCTCTTTGGAAATCTGAATATTCTGCTTAGACTGCATTTGCAGCAATTGTTTCAAAGTATGTTCTACTGTATATAGCTGTTGATAGGACGCTCTGCTGGAAGTATTGATAATTCTTTCTGCAAAAGATTCTAAAAGGAGATTGTTCAGAACGAGATCATTTTTGATCAAAGATTTGAAAGCAGGAATTTTCACCGCATACACCGTCACTTCCGTGAGGGCTTCAATACTGCACAGACAGTTTATATTTTTGATCAGTTCCACTTCTCCTATCACTTCCCCACTTCCCAGAAATTCTACGATATATTCTTTTCCATTTTCTTCAACAAAATAACATTTAACAATCCCTTCTTTAATCAGCATAACATGGGAAGGCAGGTGATCCTGTCTCAATATTTTATCTCCTGCAGAAAAAGATTTTAATGCAATATTATCACTACCACTCTGCTTTGCATACAGCTAGCTCATCAAGATAGTTTAAAAATGTATGATTTGTCCTTAACATATACACCCGGGACAAATGTCCTTTGCTTATTAAATTTTTATACTGAATTTTGCGGACAGAAAATTACAAAACAAAAATGAATAATCATATTACAACCATTGCTTTTGATGCAGATGACACACTTTGGATCAACGAACCTTATTTTCAGGAAGCTGAAAAAGAATTCTGCAGATTGATGGAAAATTACCTCCCACAACACTCAGTATCACAGGAATTGTTTAAAACGGAAATGCAGAATCTTCATTTATATGGTTACGGAGTAAAAGGATTCATGCTTTGTATGATTGAAACCATATCCAGAGTATCTAACAATACAGCGTCTTTAGAATTGGTCAATAAAGCCATTCAACTAGGTCAGGAGCTTCTTCGGAAACCTATTGAACTGTTGGATGGTGTTACGGAAACTCTTGAAAGCTTAAAGGGAAAATACAGGCTGGTTGTTTCTACAAAAGGTGATCTTTTGGATCAGGAACGTAAACTAAAAAATTCGGGATTACAGGACTATTTCCATCATATTGAGATCATGAGTGATAAAAAAGAACATGATTACAAAAAGCTTTTGAAGCATCTGGACTGCCAGCCTGAACATTTTCTGATGCTTGGAAATTCTATTAAGTCGGATATTTTACCGGTATTGGAAATCGGAGGTTCTGCAGCACATATTCCTTATCATGTCACATGGAGCCATGAGCAGCATGATGTTAATCTGGAGCATCCGAATTTTATGGAACTTAAAAGTATTAATGAAATTCTTAAATATCTTTAAAATTTAAACCATTAAGTTTTATGAAGATGATTAAGATGAAGCTTCGCTTTAAGTTTTAACACAACTTCCTTGTTATATTTTTTAATCAAAAAAAAGAGACTGTTTATGGTAAACAGTCTCTTTTTTATTTATTTCTTCAGGCACTTTTCAAGGAACTGATCTTGTTCCCATAAAAGGTGTAAAATATTTTCTTTAGCCTGATATCCATGGGCTTCTTTTGGAAGAAGAACCATTTTTACAGGAGCACCCAGATTTTTTAATGCCTGGAAGTATCTTTCCGTCTGCAAAGTAAATGTTCCAGGATTGTTATCCGCATCACCATGAATCAGAAGAAGCGGTGTCTTCATTTTGTCTGCGTTCATGAACGGAGACATCTTGTTATAAATCTCCGGAATATCCCAATAGTTTCTCTGCTCGCTCTGGAAACCGAATGGCGTCAAAGTTCTGTTATAAGCTCCACTTCTTGCAATTCCACATGCAAAAAGATCAGAATGCGTCAGAAGGTTTGCAGTCATAAATGCCCCATAAGAATGACCTCCAACAGCAACTTTCTTTCTGTCGATATACCCCAAATGATCTACTGCATCAATTGCAGCGGCAGCATTGGCAACCAATTGCGGAATAAATGTATCATTAGGTTCTGTTTTTCCTTCACCGATAATCGGGAAAGCAGCATCATCAAGAACAGCATACCCTTTCGTTGTCCAATACACGAAAGATCCGTAGTATGGGAATGTAAAATCATTCGGGTTTTGAGTGTTCTGCCCTGCTGTATTTTTATCTTTATATTCTGTAGGATAAGCCCAAATTAGTAACGGAAGCTTCTCTTTTTTCGCTTTTCTGTCGTAATTAGCAGGAAGATAAAGTGTTCCGGTCAAGGTAACACCATCATTTCTCTTATAAGTAATTACTTCTTTGTAAACATCTTTGATACTTTCAAAAGGATTCGCGAAGTTGGTTACGGCTTCTTCTTTATTAGATTTAATATTCTTTTTGAAATAATTAGGGTAAAGGCTCGGTGACTGTTGAGTTGTAAGAATTTCACCTTTTGAAGCATTAAGGATATCTATGATTTCTTCTTTACCGTTTTTTATATTAGAAGTGTAAAGTCTTTTCTTTTTCAGTGATTTTACATCCATTTCATCAATAAAAGGATGTTGTCCGTCTTTTGTAAATCCGTCTCCAATCAGATAGGCTTTTCCGCCTTTCATATCGATTACATTTCTTCCGTACTGATTTTTCGTTGTGTTGAAATTTCCCGGATCACTGTAAACATCCTGATAATTTCTGTCATCGAAAACTTTAGATTCTCCGTTGTTAGTATCTATCAGATAAGATTTTGTATTTCTTGTGTCATACCAGCCTTCAGAAACAATGGCATAATGATCATTAGTCCAAACTACATCATCATATCTCTGTTTTGTTTTGAAGAAAGATTTAGGAGCCGCTGTAAATGGAGCTTCCCAGGTAAATACCTCATCTCTGTAGTCTGCTGCTTTAGACTGATCTCCTCCATCCAAAGCTTCCGCAAAGGTAAGAGTAGCGGGAGCATCACTTCTCCAGGACATATCTCTTTTTCCGGTTCTTACGGATGAGAATCCTTTCGGCATAATTTCATTCAAAGGAACTTCATTTACTGTTTTCACAGCATTTCCTTTCATATCATACACAACAGTTGTTGATGGAAATCGATTTAGAGGAACAATATAGGAAAACGGCTTTTTGATTGTTGTAGCCAACAGATAATTTCCGTCAGGAGAAAAACTTAATCCAGCATACATATCCTGGTCTTTCAGTTTCTTAAGATTTCCTGTAAGATCTGCATTGTAGATTTCAGAAGCGGTAAGAGTTTCAAAGTTTTTTTCATCCTGAGGATTTTTCAAAAGATCCTGATATGTTCTGTTTTGAGAAACTTTACCATCTGCTGTTGAAACAATAGGACCTGTCGGAAGGTCTTTGCTTGCATCTATAAGAGCAGGTCTGTTTTGTGGAATTACTCTGATCAGGAAGCTTTGCGAGTCATTATACCATACATATGGCATTCCTAAATTGGCATTCAGATTATCAGCTGTAATTTTTTTGGCAGAAGCAGTTTCCATATCCACTACCCAAAGCTCTACCCCTTTAGCGGTTGTATTGGTAAATGCCAGTTTTTTTTCATCCGGAGAAAATGAAACATAGGTGATTTTTGGATTGGAAGGCAGATTTTTTACCTGAATCTCGTTTTTATCATTGATCTTTCTGATCTTCAGATTGTTTGAATAGGTAGTACTGCTTGAAATATTGGTAACCGGATTGATTCTAAGCCCGCCAAGTTTCATTTCCTGCTGGCTGAGATCTTCCAGGGTTTTATATGTTGGACGATACGTAAACACCACCCAGTCTTTTTTACTGTTCATCAAAACACTTGGTGGCCTTTGATAATCTGCCAGTTTTAAGATTTCAGCTGATGGTTTCTGGTAAGTGATATTCTCCTGTGCATCATAAAAATTGAGAAATGCCAGAAGGCAGATGGTCAGTTTTATCTTCATATAAATTCATTTTCTGCGAATGTAGTGAATTTTAAAAGATTTATAAAATTAAATAAATAAGACACTTTTTAGTGCCGTATTCGTTTTTTTATTACATTTACTTTACAAATTAAAATAATATGAAAAATTTAAAAAAATTATCAAAAGTACATTTAAAAACAATCAACGGCGGAAGTGCTCCATTATGTGATGCAGGCTATATGGCTTGCAGAGTAAAAGACGAAAACGGAAAGCTGATTTGGGAGTGTTTACCTCACTGCAATTATTAAGAACAAACAAGGCACTTCATTTTCTGAAGTGCCTTGTTTATTTTATTTCATTTTATTCTTTTGTAAGATTACCAGTCTGAAGCTCTTTTTCTTCTCTCAATCATATGATCTACTGAAATTTTTCCAGCCCCGATTACCATTAATAAAAGATAAACGGAAAGATAGACAAGAGGCATTTCTCTCTTTTCAAAAGAGTCTCCACCATGTACTACAAAACCAGCAATAATCATTGTAAAGATCAGAAATCCCAGAGAAACTCTTGTAAAAAGACCTAATATAAGTAGTATTGAACATACAAATTCAGCAAAAACCGTAAGAATCAGTGATATCTGAGGCCCAAGTCCCATAAAATCGAAAAATTCGATTTTACCGCCTGCCAATAGCATCTGAAGTTTTGGAAAACCATGAGAAAGCATGGCGAAACCTACAAACACTCTTACCACTAATAAAACAATATCTTTAGGTATTGAGCTCGAATTTGAATTATTATAGTTCATGTACTAAAAATTTATACTAAGGTAATAAAAATCTTTTAATACAACGGGATTCCGGCGGTTTTAGTTTAACGGTAACCGAAATTTTTAAGATCTCTATCGTTCTTTCTCCAATCTTTTTTCACTTTTACAAATAGATTGAGGTGAATTTTTTTGGTGAAGAATTTCTCAAGATCCATTCTTGCTTCAGTTCCTACCTTTTTGATAGCTTCCCCTTTGTGCCCGATAATAATTCCTTTTTGGGTATCTCTTTCTACATAGATAATGGAGTCTATGAAAATAATACCTTCTTTTTCTTTGAACTGTTCAGTCACTACTTCTACAGAGTATGGAATTTCTTTATCATAATTCAAAAGAATTTTCTCACGAATTGCTTCGTTTACGAAAAATCTTTCAGGCTTATCGGTATACTGATCTTTATCGTAGTAAGGAGGATTCTCAGGAAGCAACGATTTTATTTTAGGCAAAATAATCTCTGTATTGAAGGCATTCAATGCAGAAATTGGTAGAATTTCAGCTTTTGGAATTCTGGCATGCCAATCTTCAACCAATTTTTCAAGACCTGCCTGATCCGTCTGGTCTACTTTGTTTAATAAAAGAAGTACCGGTACAGGGATTTTATTCAGTTTATCAATCAAAAATTCTGATGGTTCTGCTTTATCAGTAACATCTACAATAAACAGGAAAACATCTGCATCCTGTAGAGAGTCCTTTACAAAATCCATCATTTTTTCCTGCAATCCGTATTTCGGATCCAATACTCCGGGAGTATCAGAAAATACGATCTGAAGGTCATCTTCATTATAAATCCCAAAAATTCTGTGACGGGTTGTCTGCGCTTTCTGCGTTACAATCGCCAACTTCTCTCCCATTAATTGGTTGAGTAAGGTCGATTTTCCCGCATTGGGCTTTCCAACTATATTAACAAATCCAGCTTTGTGCATAAAAATAATATTACGAACTGCAAAGTTAGTAAAACAAAATTGGTCTTTACAGTTAATCTCAATATTTAAAAGAAAAAAGAGAGTTATATGTCTAAATATATTGTGAGGAAAGGGAAATTTACATTGACTCAATTACTGGGCTAACCACCCCGTCAAAATTTTTTGAATTTTTGCCCCCCTCTAGAAGAGGGGAGTTTTCACCCTTTCTGTTGTAATATTGACGATAAATAAATTGAATTCAGAAGAATTTTGATTATATGTACTGCAATATTTCTTATAAAAATTACCCGATAATTTTGTATTGCATTAGTTAAAACTGATATTTTTGACTATTAGAATTCATCTTTATGAATATAGACCAGATTCTTGACCAGGTTTACCTTCTTCCTGAAGCATCAAAAAACAGTTTAAAAGAACATATCACAGAGGTTTCGCATCCTAAAGGCTTTTGTCTGATGGAAGCCGATAAAGTAATTCCTTATCTGTATTTTATCCGAAAAGGAATTGCAAGAGCCTATTCTTCAACGGCTGATAATGATATCACTTTTTGGTTTGGAAGTGAAGGACAATGTATTCTTTCCATGAAAAGTTATGTACAAGACAAGCCCGGCTATGAGAGCATCGAACTGCTGGAAGACTGTGATCTGTACAGAATGGAAACAGAAAGTCTCAGAAAACTTTTTAATGAAGATATTCATATTACCAATTGGGGAAGAAAACTGGCAGAAGCAGAAATGATAAAATCCGAAGAATTGATTATTTCACGACAGTTCAAGACTTCTCTGGAACGCTACAAAGATATTATGGCTTATCAGCCGGACTTACTTAAAAGAGTTCAGCTGGGTTATATTGCGTCTTATCTTGGGATTACACAGGTGAGTTTAAGTAGAATTCGGGCGGAGATAAAATAATTTCAATTTTGAGGATGGAAGCAGGAAGAATGAAGATGGAAGTTATTATCACTACTTCCATTCAGTTCTTATCTTTTCTTTAAACTATCTTCCAAGTTCATGTTTTAAGGATTGAAGAATTAAAAGATTCTTATGTTTTGGCTAAAGCCGGAGGAGTGGTACTATATATTGAGAGCGGACTAATGTCCGCCCCTATTGATAGACCAATATTGTTTCTTATTTTTTCCAGCTTCCATCTTCTTTTCTTCAATATCTCCACATCTTTATTTTTTAACAATTGTAAAATTTTTTCTCCTTTCAAATTCTGAAATTTGCAGTAGAAAAATTTAAAAAATGAATTGGTTAATATTAGTTATCGCGGGATTATTTGAAGTTGCCTTCGCATCATGTCTGGGAAAGGCAAAAGAAACATCAGGAACTGAGATGTACCTGTGGTATACCGGCTTTCTGATAACGATGACGATCAGTATGCTTTTGCTGATCAAAGCTACTCAGACGCTTCCTATCGGTACTGCTTATGCGGTATGGACAGGAATTGGAGCTGTAGGAACTGCTTTAATGGGAATTTTCTTCTTTAAGGACCCTGTAAGCTTTTGGAGAGTTTTCTTTATTGTAACACTTATTGGATCTGTTGTAGGATTAAAAGCCGTTTCTTCATCACATTAAAAGTGCATAAACTTCTATCTATATTTAAAAATGGAAGCCGTCTTTGTTATAAAGGCGGTTTTTTCATTCATTTTATTATCGTGATTAAATTGAATCAGGAAAAAGAAATTCTTTTATATCTTTACCGTAAACTTTTAACTCATGAAAAAAATGCTATTCCTTTTAGCAGGTAGTTTACTGACTGCCCAGCAAACCTCTGAATTACTTTCCAATACGTGGTATATTTCCAAAATGGTAACAAGCAGCGGACAAACAACCAACACTCCCTTAATTGATAACGGAATTCCTGCCACTACATTTAATTCAGCGGGAGGAACAAGCTATGTTATTAATTCCAAATATTATAATACTTCCATGATGGGTTTCGGGGTTATGCCCGGAGGCAACAATCTTATCAAAACATCAAGCTCATGCACTCTTTTGTTTTATAACGGAGGAAATGCAGCCCCTGTTCGTGCTTATGATCAGAAAAACTGTGACATTTATGGCTTAGGAGCTTATGCATCAATATACAGTTACCAAATTACAACCAGCGGCAATGTAAAGACTTTGGTAATGACAGATCCCTCAGGAAACAAAATCTACTATAACAACACCTCACAGCTGAGTACCAAAGAAACTGAAGCTGTAAAGAAAACTTTCAAAACATATCCCAACCCTGTAAAAGAAGTCTTAAACATTGAAAATATTGAGAAAAACCTTTCCCTTAAAATTTTTGATCTGTCAGGGAAACTAGTTCTGGAAACTAAAACAAATGATAGTAAAATATCAATTGATACAAAGAGCCTACAGAAAGGACAATATATTGTATCAGTGGAAAATTATAAGCCTTATCCTTTTATTAAAGAATAAAATAGGACCTATTATATAAAAACCCGTTTCAGTAGTTGAAACGGGTTTTATTTTATTTCTTGTAAACTATAGGTAAGATTTCATTGTGTCTTAACCCATATTTTTTTATTTCTTCTTCAGAGAATTTCTGTGAGTAGAAGTTCTGTTCTATTTCGAAGCCAGCTTTTTTTAGGCGGTCAAAATAATCCATTCCGTACCAGCGAACATGATCGTACTGTCCGAAGTGTTTCTGGCGTTCTTTTGGGTCTTTAATAGTAAAGTCTTCATAGGTTTTCTCCAATGAATTTTTCATCGGAACCTGAAGTATTCCCCATCCGCCGGGCTTCATTACTCTGTACAACTCGCTCATTGCTTTTGCATCATCTTCAATATGTTCCAGAACATGGTTACAGAAAACGATATCAAAACTGTCATTTTCGAAAGGTAAATTCAGGATATCAGCCTTCACATCCACAATGGGAGAATAGAGGTCTGCTGAAATATAATTCAGATTGCTCATTCTCTTGAATTTCCTTAAAAATTCCTGTTCGGGAGCAATATGCAGAACTTTATAATTTTTAATAAAAAAATCAGTTTCGTTCTGAAGATACAGCCACATCTGACGGTGTCTCTCCAAACTTAGCGTTCCCGGAGAAAGAGCATTTTCTCTTTGTTTTCCATATCCGTATGGAAGAAATTTTCTATACGATCTTCCATCAATAGGATCATAAAACTCATCTCCTTTGAAAAACTGATAAATAAGCGGTCTTGCCCAGATGCTCATTTTAATAAGCATTGGACGTGGAATTTTATTCAGTAAAAGCTTCGTTAACTTTTTCATTAAAAATCCAGTTGGAACTGCTTTTCTTCATCACTTACAATCCCTAAAGCTTCGTATACATAATCAAATGTTGAAAGCAATACCGGCTTACCATTAATCACCGCTACATCATGTTCAAAGTGAGCAGATGGCATATTATCTAAAGTTGTTACCGTCCAGCCATCATTATGGAATTTCACTTTCTCAGTTCCCATGTTAACCATTGGCTCGATAGCAATTGCTAAACCGTCTTTAATAACTTTTCCGCTTCCCTGTCTTCCGTAGTTAGGAACCTGTGGATCCTCGTGCATTTTTCTTCCCAACCCGTGTCCTACAAGCTCTTTTACCACTCCATATCCTTCTTTTTCACAATGTTTCTGGATTGCATGGGAGATATCTCCTATTCTTTTTCCTCTTACACACTGCTCAATTCCTTTGTACAGAGATTCTTTGGTAACCTGTAGTAATTTTTTAACCTCAGGTTTCACTTCCCCGATTTCAAATGTATAGGCGTGATCTCCTACGAAACCATTCAGAATAACTCCACAGTCTACAGAAAGAACATCTCCTTCTTTTATCACATCATTGTTTGGGAAACCGTGAACTACCTGCTCATTTGGGGAGATACAAAGAGAATTCGGAAACCCTCCGTACCCTAAAAATGCAGGCTCAGCACCATGATCTTTGATAAAATCATGAGCCAGTTTATCTAAATATAAGGTAGTAATCCCTGGTTTGATTTCTTTTGCCAACATTCCCAATGTTTTAGAAACCAGTCGGGCACTCTCCTTCATAAGACGTAATTCGTCTATCGTTTTTAATTGAATCATTGTATTATAGATGTTAGATATTAGATGTTAGAAGCTAGATTAAAGCATTACGCTTATTTTTGCTTCCTATCATCTATAGGCTTTCTATCATAAATTATAAAAAATCAGAAGCACCTGATATTAAAAAACTAACCTCTAATATCTAGTGTCTAACTTCTATATCTTACCAGAAAAGTCCTTTTTTCTTTTCTTTTTTAAGTTTTGAATAGGCAAGAACTTCTTTTCCTTCTACGCGGAATTCTATTCTTTCCTGAATAATGTTATAGATCTCACCCCATCCCGGAAATCCTCCTAAATTTCTGTCATCAATAAACCAGTCTGCATCTAATTTTCTGGACTGACTTTCAGAATCAAAAACTTCTCCTTCAAAACTTGAATTCACTGCATAAAACTCTACTCCATTCTTTTGGCAGAATTCTACCGCCTCATCTAAAGCTCTTCCATGTCTGTATGTCCAAAGAATAAGTCTGAACCCTTCAGCCTGAAGTCTTTTCAATGTTTCGAAAGCAAAAGTTTTTGGTTTTCCAATTGCCGGATAAGCGTCATCAACAATAGTTCCGTCAAAGTCAACAGCAATCTTTTTATTATTTAACATTTTGTTCTTTTTTTAGCTTTGCAAAGATAAGAAATAAAAAAGAGTGCCAAAAAGAAAGGCACTCAATACTTTTATATTTTAAATAATAATATAGTTATATCATTATTTTTTCACCCAGTTAAACTGAAACTGAAGATCCGGAGTAGAAACTCTGTCTGTGATCTTCTGTAGTCTTGCAGGAAGTTTCATCAGGTATTCCTGAGCTTTTTCCGCTTTTTCTGTAAGTCCTTTTACGTGCTCAATTTTCCATTCATCTAAAAGGTCTTTCATAATATTGATATAATCATTACCTGTATACACCATACATCTTTGGGCAGCATCTGAGAAATGTCCCCAAAGTTCTCCTGCTTTTTGTCCGGACTGTCTCATCAAGTGAGCAGGCATTACAATTTTCTTACGCATCATATCTTCGAATGCCAGAATCATTTCTGAAGGGTCTACTTCAAGAATTTTTGCTACGAAGTGTTTGTATGCTTTAGCGTGTCTTGCTTCGTCTGCAGCAATTACCCCACACATTTTTGCTAATTTCCCGTTTCCGGATTGTTTTGCCAATGTACCTACTCTTCTGTGAGAAATATTAGTAGCTGTTTCCTGAAAGCTTGTATAAATGAAGTTTCTGTACGGATCCATACTTGTCCCCAAATCGAAGCCGTCATTAATAAGATATTGAGTTGTGATTTCCACTTCTCTCATGTTTACTCTTCCACACAGATAAAGATATTTGTTTAATAAATCTCCGTGTCTGTTTTCCTCAGCTGTCCATGCTCTTACCCAGTTGGCCCAGCCTAATTTTTCTTCCTGATTGATTCCGTCAACTCCCATCAACCAAGATTCATAGGAAGGAAGTGCTTCTTCTGTGATACAGTCGCCGATCAATGTTACGAAAAGATCATAAGGCATTTCACGGGCAAAAGTCTGAATTTCTTCTAAATCGTGTTTAAAATCATCGCTTGAAGGATCTGGTAAATAATCGGAAGGCTGCCATATTTTTTCAATTGGCGTTAAAAATTTATCAAGAAAAGAACCTACTTCCTTTTCCAATAATCCCATTACTTCTTTCCTTACAAGCTTTTGATACATTTTACTATTCAGTTTTAATTTACAAAGATATGATTTATTTGTTATTTAACGCATAATAAAGTATGCAACTCATACTTTATCTGACATAAATCATAAAAAAAATGCCGCAGCAAAAGCATAACGGCATTTTTTTAACAATATTGTTGAATTTTAATTAACTAAAACTTCTCCAGTCATTGCATCTGGTATTTCAACCCCCATTACTTTAAGGATTGTAGGGGCTACATCGCCCAGTTTTCCTGGTTTTAAATTCCATGTATGATCTTTATCCATTACGATAAATGGAACAAGATTCGTAGAGTGCTGTGTATTAGGTGTTCCGTCCGGATTCATCATTACATCTGAATTTCCGTGGTCAGCAAGAATGAATACAGCATATCCATTTTCATAGGCAGCAGTTGCTACTTTTTCGATGCACTGATCTACTACCTCAGCAGCTTTTACAGCAGCTTCAAAAACTCCTGTGTGCCCTACCATATCTGTATTGGCAAAATTTAAACAAACAAAATCAGCCGTTCCGTTTTCTAATTCTGGTACGATAGCATTGGTAATATCATAGGCTGACATTTCCGGCTTCAGATCGTAGGTAGGAACGTCTTTCGGGCTTGGACACAATAGTCTTCTTTCACCATTAAACTCCTCCTCTCTTCCTCCTGAGAAGAAGAAAGTTACGTGCGGATATTTCTCTGTTTCTGCGATTCTGATCTGGGTTTTCCCATTTTTTTCAAGAATTTCACCCATTGTTTCCGTCAGTACATTTTCATCAAAAACGACCTGCACATTCTGGAATGTTTTATCATAGTTCGTTAATGTGATATAATAAAGGTTCAGCTTTTTCATATCATATTCCGGGAAATCCTTCTGAGAAAGCACTTCTGTAATCTCTCTACCTCTGTCTGTACGGAAGTTGAAGCAAATCACCACATCATTATCAATGATTTTTGCTACCGGTACTACATTTCCTGTAGCTGTAGTATTCATTAAAATGATTGGTTTCAGGAATTCATCGGTAACGTTGTTGTCATAAGAAGTTTTAATAGACGCCAAAGCATCTGTTGATGGCTCGCCTACACCTTCTACAAGGGCATCGTAAGCCAATTTTACACGTTCCCATCTTTTGTCTCTGTCCATTGCATAATATCTTCCTACCACTGTTGCCAGTTTTCCTGTGGTAGCTTCCATATGCTTTTGCAGCTCATCAATAAATCCAAATCCAGAGTGTGGATCACAGTCTCTACCATCGGTAAATGCATGAACAAAAACATTCTCATTCAATCCGAATTCTTTTGCAGCAGTTAATAATCCTTTTAGGTGATTGATATGGGAGTGTACTCCTCCATTGGAAACCAGTCCGATAAAGTGTACTTTTTTATTTTCTTTTTTGGCATATTCAAAAGCATCCTGAATCACTTTTTCTTGTCCCAATGTTCCATTTTCAACGGCCATATTCAGTTTTACCAGATTTTGGTAAACTACTCTTCCGGCTCCCAGGTTCATGTGTCCTACTTCAGAATTCCCCATCTGTCCGGCTGGTAAACCTACAGCCAGTCCACTTGCTTCAAGCGTAGTATGTGGAAATTTTTGGTAACAGCTGTCTATGAATGGTGTGTTTGCTTTATCTATTGCAGAAACGTCAGGGTTTGTTCCCAATCCCCATCCGTCAAGAATGGCCAGTATTGCTTTTTTCGACATTTTGTAAAACTTTTTGTTACACAAATTTACCTAATTTTGGATGAATAGAAGAATTTGGAAGAGTTATTTCAAAAAATATTCAGATATAATGAGGGATCTTTTATGACGTTTATATTCGTGTATGGTTGTTTTTTAATCTCTCGCAGATTTAGCAGATAACGCAGATTTTTATTTTTACTATAATATTAAAACTGCCGTTTTTCTACGGCAGTTTTACAAGGTTTATAAAATATTTATATTAGTATCTTCCAAAAATGATCTAAAAAGTTTTACCCATAATCTGGTTTTGAGGGAATATCATTTGTAAACTTAGAATCTAAACTACGTGTTGAAGTGCAAGGTTGAGGAGTAAAAAATATATTATTTCTAGCCTGTTTTAGCTTATCCAAAACTTGAGTAAAACTATATTAATCCATTCTAAAAATTAACAGCTCTGTACTTTTAGCTCTTAATGAACCTCCTGTACCGCTACAATTTCCAGATTGTCCTCTACCCAATTGTATTGTCCATGTTCTACCAGCCGGAACAGTTGTTGTATAAGTTACTACGCCCCCATGATTACTAGAAGCTCCCTGATTATGAGCAGACGTAGTATGTATTCTATTATAAGCAGTACCTGCTCCATCCGGGAAGTCAACAAGATAAGAACTGATCGTGCAGCCAGCAGCATTATGATCACCTTCATAAATAAATTCCATTTTGTAAGTTCCGGCAGGAAAAGTAATAGTGGAAGTAGTACTATCATAGCTCAGTCCAGGGATTTTATTAGAAAGCATAGTCATTGGAATCACTACGGAACTTCCTGCACCTTGCCCATTTAAAAAATTGATCATACTAGTTTCTAGTCTAAATACTGCAGGCGCCAACAAAGGCAGACTGGTTTCATCAAGCATTAATTGCCATTTACCAGTAGTGGCGTTGAACTTATAAAAATTGTCTTTTTTAACGGGATTAGCTCCTCCTGCATCTACCAGATTATAAACTAACAATCCATTAGCGGGATTGGGTATTGTGGTAACATCAGTATTTCCCGTTAATAATACCCGGGGAATTAATAATCCTTTATTAGTGGAGACTATATCTAAAATTGAAGAGGGGCTGGGTGTTGTTGTATTTATTCCTACCTGTGAGAATAAGTTTACAGAAAACGCTGTGATGGCAATTAAAAATAAAAGTTTTGTTTTCATTGTGTTTTTCTTTTTTTGTTAATACTTATTTTAATTTGTTTTATAATTTTTTACAATCAATTTCATTAATTCCCTACTTAGGATTATTTTCGGTTAAAATTTGAGACAAAAGATCCCTTAAAATGTCTTTCCAAACATTTCAATCAATCTATATGTTTTTTTGGGGTATCAAATTGCCAGGTTTAAAAGCAATCTGTATATACTCTTTTTGTTTTGTGTTTTTACAGTGTATTATTAAAAAGTAATTTTTTACTTGCAGTAGCTATATGATAAATTGCAAATCTACCTTTTTGAGCTCATAGTATTACATCCAAACATTACATTGTTTACTATTAATTTTTCAACTATATATTTCTCATTTGTGTATCGCTTAAAAAGCTTGAAACAAATTTGAGTTATTCATCTGATTATTCAAAAAAAACGGATATTACATAGGTGTCACATAGGTATCACACCAACATATACACTTGATAATCAAAACAATAAAAGAAGCATGATTAATATTCCTAATTATAAAAAAATTTATATTGACATCTTAGATAAAAAGTATCCTCAAAAAATATCTATATGCCAAAGAATATAAATAAAAAAATACTTTCTACTCTGGATATTATTACATTAAATAAAATAATATTCGGAGAGCAGGATAGAGAATCAATAAGCTTCAACCAAAGACATCGTACTTATTGTGAGAAAACAATAATAGAAATTCTTGAATATCAAAAGGAATATCACCTTAACAGCCTTAATATTTAAAATAAGCCGTAATAGCCTTACAAATTAGAAGAAAAAATATCTAATCTGAATAGTAATTTATAATCACCAGAGGGTTATCAAAAGAAAATTTTATTCTTCCTAACCAATTTTTAACCTCATCGATGGTCTTTTATAAATTATTATTTAATTTTGCGGTATGGATTTAAGAGATCAATTGAAGAATCTTTTTCCTGATCATGACGAGCAGGATTTTGAGATGCCTGAAGAGCAGTTCAAGCAGAAAGAGCCTTTGGTATGCAAATTTGAGAAGAAAGGAAGAAACGGTAAGCCTGTAACGATTGTTGAAGGCTGGGAAGGAAGTGAAGAGGATCTGAAAACAATCTCAAAGAAAATAAAAACCACCCTGGGTATAGGCGGCTCTGAGAAGGATGGAACGATTATCATTCAAGGGGATAACCGTGATAAAATAATGAATATCCTTAAAGAAATGGGATATAAAACCAAACGTGTTGGCGGATAGATCTAGAAATAGATCTGGGTTTCCGGCAGTAAGGTTTTTAGATTTTCAATAGTAGATTTTTCTATAGGATTTCCTGTAAGAATCAATGTTTTCAGATTTTTAAGCTGTTTGATTTCTACAGGAAGGTCTTTCAGATTATTATTGGCCAGATTCATACTGACGATATTTTTCAACCCTTTTACTTTGGCCGAGATTTCTGTAATATGATTTCCGCTTACATTCAAAAATTCAAGATTTCTTGATTTGAAAAGGTTTTCGGGAAGTTTATTGATAGCGTTCTGCTGTAATTCAAGATATTTTAAATTTTCAGGAAAGGACAGATTTCCAAGGTCATTGATCTGATTATCCGAAAGGTTCAGAAATTTCAGATTTTTGATTTGATCCAATCTGTCTGCAATAAAGCTGATCTGGTTTCCCTGAAGGTTAATTTCTTCCAGTGTGGGAATTTCCATAAGGGCTTCCGGAAAAGTATTCAGGTTGTTGGCATCAAAATGCACTGCCTTTAGGTTCTGAAGCTTTGCAAGATTAGGGTTAATACTTGTAAGGCTATTCAGATTCATTGAAAAAGTGGTTAGTTTTTTAAGGTTGCCTACCTCATCTGGAATGTATTTAATACTGTTTTCATTGACATTCAAAATTTCTAATTCTTTCAGGGCAAAGAGTTCCTGATCCATTTTCTCAAGTTTATTCGCCATGATATTCAAAAAGAACAGTGAATCCAGCTTGACAATCTGAGGGGGAATATTAAATAATCCCTTCTCTCTGAAACTCATACTGTAGACAGTTTTTCCACTCTTTAAAGCATCTTCAATATTGGTAAAAGTGGGATACTTCACCGGATCAATCTGTGCTTTGATCTGAGAAAGTGAGATTATGGAAATGAATAAGAAAAGTTTTTTCATAAAATAAAAGGTCTGCCAGCAACCGAGGCTGCCGACAGACAAGAATTATAAATAATTTATTTCTTTAAAAGTTTAACGGTTTTCTGGAAACCTCCTTCAGCTTCAATATTTAAAACTAAAACTCGGGATCCTTCCAACTGTTGTGTAAAATCAAGATCCAAAACTTTGTTGGTTCCATTGAATTTCTTTGTATAAACGATTTTCCCGTCCATGCTGTAAGCTGTCACAGAAATATCTTTCAATCCTTTTGGTGAATTGATTTTCACGATTCCTGAAGTTGGGTTAGGAGCTACTGTTACTGTATTTTCTGCAGTATGGTTTTCGATAGTTCCTAAAGAACCTTCAATTCCTAAGTTATTTTTAAGGGCAATTACGATCGTTGCTGATTTTCCTTTATAATCAATAGTATTTCCTGTTGCATCAACATCTGTAGAGATTGTTGAATCCGGATGTTGAATAGAGAAGAAACCAAATTTATGATCAGGCGTGAATGTAAGACCTGTAGGTTCTGAACCAGCCGGCATAGAAGCAAATAATCTTACTTTAGGATTAGCCTGTGTATGATCCGGAGCAATTACCCAGATATAGTTTTTTCCTCCATCCTGAAGTACCCAAAGGTTTCCAAGTTCATCGAAAGTAAGGTTATCATTACCATCTCCCCAAGCTTCAGATTTCATTCCCTGAGCGGTATTGAAAGAATATACGGAAGAACCTCCACCTACAAATGTTTCTACCTGAGAAGCTGTAGTTCCGTTATCCTGAAGACGGTATACTCTGTCTAATCCTTTGGCTGTAAAATAGATTTTACCATCCAGCGGGCTGATGTCAACGTCTTCTACTCCGTTGAATTTTGTTCCTCCTACAGATAAAGCATTATTATTGGTATTGTTCTGATCGGCTTTTTCTTTATTAGGAACCTGAACCCATGTTGCTGTAGTTCCTACCGGATCTCCAGCGGCAGTTAATCCCTGGTCTAATTTCAGAACATAAAGATTTCCTGAAGAAAGATCATTGGGAGTATCCATTACATATTTGTACACCATATGAGTACCTCCATCTTCCCCGTAGTAAGCCACAGTTCCCGCATTATTGATCACTACGTTTTCATGGTTCATGATCCCCATCTGCCAAAGCTTACCTTTTGTCCCGTTAGGGTTTTTGGATATAACCTGAGCAGTAGCCGGGTCTATTTCTACCAACCAACCATAATCTTTATATCCGTCTGCATTTACATCATTAGAAGTTACAGATTCTTCTGCTGTAACAATGGTTCCCCAAGGGGTAACTCCTCCTGAACAGTTTCTGATGGTTTGTACTAAACTTGGATCTGAAAAACTTACCGCTCTTGATTTTGTCAGCTGCCAAAGTTTTGAAGTGGCGTTATAGTTGATTTCCGCCATGGTAACTCCTCCGGGATTCGTTTCATGGTTTACGGAAAGATATCCGTTTGTACTGCTTCCTGCTTTTGCAACATAGCCTGTAAAGTCATTCTGGCCTCCTACTAATCCTCCTCCTTCGGTATAGCTGTCTCCTTCTTTTAAAATAAGCTGATATTTATGTTCGGCAGGGATAATCAGTTTATTAGTCTGTGCTGTAGGTACAATTGAAGTAAAGCAACTGATGTGTGTTCCGTTACAAGTGACAGGTGTCGTTGTATTAGTTGTTGTTTTCAGATAAGCATCAATTCTTAAATCTGAACTGGTAGTACTTCTGTTATGTAATTCAATAGAAAATCTATTGACACCGTTTACAAATTTTGATTTTGGAATTGAGAAGATATTATAAACATTCTCCGCCGCCCCATCAATAGTTGTGGTTGAAAAAGTATTGAACGTCACAGTACCTGCAGGCATATTGTCTCTTACAACTTCTTCTCCGTTAAGGTATACAATGATACCGTCATCTCTCATTACTCCAAGCTCCAGATTATCAGAAAGCGTTGAAAAGTCTACTGTAAAATCTTTAGTAAAATAAGCTGCAGTAAGCCCTGAGTTGATTGTTGTTGTTACAGGATCTCCATATCCTAATGGTCCATTTCCAGCTGCCCATGTTGAAATGTCATAAGTTTGAGCATTCCATCCTGCCGGTTGAGCCTGGTTGTTATCTTTATAGCTCCACGACGCATTCTTATTAAATATGAACGTCTGTGCATGGACGCCAGAACTGGCCAGTACAGCCAAAGCTCCCATTGTTAGTAGTTTTCTCTTCATTTTTATTTGATTTATTAGACGTTGCAAAACTATTTTATTAGAGCTTTTATCCTGTTAATAGGACTTTAAATATAGATCACTCAATATTAACTTATCAAAAACCTAATGTTAAGGGGATTAACTTTGTGTTAAATGATGAGGGATGCGAAGTTCTAAGGTGAGAGAGTTTTATGCGGAAGTTAGAGGTAAAAATTGTTTAACATAGATATATAAAATAGAGGTATTCATCTTCAATCCCAAATTATAACTCGAAACTCGAAACACACCCTAACTCTCTTACTCTAAAACCCTACAACTCTCTCATCCCGCAACCCGAACCACGCCTACTTCGCTTTACTCACATCCGTAAGGGCATTCAGAAAGGCTATGATCTGTTTTATTTCTGTTTCAGTAAGATTTAATTTATCAGGTGCAAGGGTTTGGTTTTTCATTTTCAATCCTAATCCTTCTCCCCCTCCTTCATTATAAAAATCCAGCACTTCTTCCAGCGTATTGAAAGCTCCGTTATGGAAATAGGGTTTTGTAAGCGCAATATTTCTAACGGTTACTGTTTTGAAAGAGTAATCATAAATCCATGACTTTTCCTTTTTTACAGGACTGTTCCCTCTTCCTAAATCCTGATCAAGCTCTACGGGAAACTGTTTGATGGGCTTCGTGGTAATTCCCAACACTTCGGATTCATTTTCATTAAAAAATGGCGGTACCAATCCGGAAAAATGAGGGGCAAAATGGCAGGTTGAACAATTGGCTTTGCCCATAAACAGGTTGAACCCTTTCTTCACATCATCAGACACATTCTTTTCATTTCTCATAAAACGGTCGAAATCGCTGTCAAATGAGTACAATGAAGCTACATAAGAACTCAATGCTTTCGAAAAATTTTCTTTACTGATCTTTCCGTCCTTGAAGGCATTTTGGAACGCTTTTTTGTATTCAGGTTTTGTTTTTAGTTTCTGAATAATGCTTTCATAGCTTGTATTGAACTCCTGTTCATTATAAATGACGTGTTCTGCCTGCTGTTCAAGATAGAATGCACGAAGGTCATAAAAAAATCTCTTGGCAAAAACGGCATTATATAAAGATGGAGAATTTCTCAAAACCGTTTTTCCTTCCACATTGCTTTGTGATTTGGCTTTAAGATCAGTAAAAGCGTTTTCCTGAAGGTGGCATGTGGCACAGCTCATTTTTCCGTTACCACTTAAGTTCTGATCATAGAAAATAGATTTCCCAAGGTTTCGGAGATCCGGATTATCTTCTGAAGATTTTAATAAAGTATAAAAATAGGGATCTAAAAAATCACTGCTGAAAAAGTTTTTATTCCCTACATTCCATCCTGAAAATTCTTTAAGATCATCTGGTCTTCCATCCCATTTTCCCAATTCTTCGTACAATGGCTGTATATATTTTTTATAAAACTCAATTCTGTCGAAAGTTTCAAAATCGGTGTTTTTTGAAAGATAGCTGATGGCTTCTGTTAAAGTCTGATTGGCTTTCTCAGTATTATAATTTTTAAAATAAGGATCATCATTAATGTATTTCTGCATTCCTTTCAGAGCGTGGCTTGTTTCCTCAGAAATATTCAGAGAACCCGGCGTATCAAAACCTGAAACCCCTAGTGAATAAATCCTGATCAGTTCTATACGTAAAGGCAGTGTTTTGTTGTTACCTTTGCTCAAGCCGTTTTTTAAAGCACTTAAATAAAACCCGGAATAGCTGTTATATAAAAAGGTGGTAATCGTTTTGATCTTTTCTTTTTCATTTTTTGCCTCATCTGAAAATATAAGCTCATCCAATACTTGCAATCCTTCAGGAGGGAGCGTATATGCTGATGTTCCTGCAGCTTCAATGTGAAATAAAGGAGCTGCATTAAGGTGCGTTTTGGTAAATTCAGGGTAATGGTAAGCAACATAAAACTCTATTTCTTTGAATGAATTTCTTGTACTGCTCAGTGATTTCTGCAATTCTGCCAGGGAAATACGGTCTTCTGAGAACTTATCAACATCTGATTTCAGCTGTTCAAGCTTTGTTTTAAAGTCGGACAATCCTTTATTGATAAATGTATTTTCGCTTTCTTTTCCTTTATAAACAGGGTTAAAAGACATTACTGCAAATCCTATCAGAAGGACAATTACAAGCAGTGGATAAGATCTCATGAATTTTTAGCGGCAAAAGTATTCATCTGATGTTATCTCAGTTTTAATAGCAGATTAAATAATGTTTATATTTCTGATACAATATTTTTCACTAATTTTAAACCCCGAAATCAAATTCATTATTCTAAAGAAAAACGGTTCTTCGAAATACCGGAAAAATAATGGCGGGAGATTATTGGGAGAGGATTTTTTAACTTAAATTCAACACATCAAAAAAACTAAAATAGGATTATGAAAACAAAACTATGGTTTGCTGTTGCGGCAAGTTTCCTTTCTATGATAGCATATTCACAGAAAAAGAAGCAACCGGAAAAACCATCCGGAAAGCAGCAGGAAATGGCTGTATATGCAGAGAAAAGAGGTTCTGATTATTATTTGGTCCGTCTGGAAAAAGATAAAAACATACCGAATGTTTATGTATATTCCAACGGTGTAACCAAACGCTATAAAGATTATACAGATCTGAAAGATGTTGTTATGGAATTCCCGGGTATGATGACTTCCAACAATTCAACCAAGGAAGAACTGATTTCTATTCTTAAAAAAGATGATCACTTCTACGAAATTACTTCACAGAGGAAAGATCCTAAAAACATTGAAAAAACTGTTGTTACTGTATATGAAGTAATGAACGGTCAGAAAAGGATTGTAGAAGAATACAATGACATCTACGAGGTTATGGCATCCCCTTACAAAGAGGCTATTATGATTAATTAAAAAAACAAAAAAATATACATCTTATGCTAAACAAACTTGCTGCCTCAGAACTTGTTCTGAATGAAGACGGAAGTGTATACCACCTGAATCTTCTTCCTGAAGATATTGCTG
The DNA here is from genome assembly GCF_050753305.1 of Chryseobacterium sp. 'Rf worker isolate 10'. NCBI lineage: Bacteria > Pseudomonadati > Bacteroidota > Flavobacteriia > Flavobacteriales > Weeksellaceae > Chryseobacterium > Chryseobacterium sp. 'Rf worker isolate 10'. The sequence continues at coordinate 1,053,514 of NZ_JBOZOF010000001.1, read as the reverse complement.
ACAAAATCATCCTTGTAGGTGATCCGGACAGAGTGGCAAAAGTTTCAAAATACTTTGATACGGTAGAGATCAAAAAAAATAAAAGAGAATTCTATACGCATACAGGGACGCTTCGCGGGGAAAGAATCACGGTAATGTCTACCGGTATCGGAACTGAAAACATCGATATCGTCATGAACGAACTGGATGCTTTGGTGAATATCGATCTTAAAAATAAAGAGTTTAAGACTGAGCACAAAGCCCTTGAACTATTCCGTATGGGAACTTGTGGAAGTGTAAACCCGGATGTACAGGTAGACAACATGTTGGTTACCCAGAACGTTGTTGGTTTAGATGGATTGATGCATTTCTATCAGGACTACAACTTCGAAAATGAGTTTTCTAAAAGCTTCTTAGAAAAATTCCCTTACGAAAAAATCAAGCCGATGCTTTATTTCTCAGACTGGGCAGAAGAAATGGGTGAATATTATAAAGATGCCAAATACCATGGAAATACGGCAACATTCCCGGGATTCTATGCTCCACAGGGAAGACAGCTTCGTTTGAAAGCAGTAGATGACAAATTCTTAGAAACGTTGAATGATCTTGGAATTACCAATTTCGAAATGGAAACTTCTGCCATTTATGCCCTTTCAAAATTATTAGGACACAAAGCCATTACCGTAAATAACGTTATTGCCAACAGAAGACGCGGAGAGTTCTCTGCAGACCACCATGCCTCTGAGAAAAACCTTATTGAATGGGTATTGGAACGAATCATTAAATAATTATTTTATTTATACAGATAAAAACTCCGGAAACAGTTTCCGGAGTTTTTTTTATTAGGTTTTGGCTAAAGCCAATGGAATTTTGTTTTGTAAGAATGGGCTCCCTTCGACTAGGCTCAGGATAATGACCGGTTCCTATTGAATTATTCTTATAATAAAATTAATTAAGCCTTAAAACTAATTACAAATGAAAATTCCTCGGATCCGGATGAAGAAATACGTAGCCCAACTCTGAAACCAGTTTTGTAGATATTATTTTTTTTCCTTTCACTTCAAACTCTTCATCATCAGAGATATTTTTCTGGGCATTAATCACCTGGCTTTTTGCCGGATGAACCGGAGCAGTTACATTATATAATTTTGATTCTATTCTCCTTTCAATCATCTCTGAGATAATGGCACTGATATCAGTATAATGAATATGATTGACAGCGTGATCCAGATTACTCACCTTATAGTTTTTCAGGAGCCTGTTGTCTCCCATCAGGCCACCAAGTCTTAAAATATTAAGCTGTGGATATTTATTTCTCAGTATTCTTTCGCCCGATACTAAAGGAACGTCTTCTTCTGTAAATTCCTGAGGAAGATCGGGATAAACCCCTGTAGAGCTCATCAGAAACATCTGCCCTTTAAAATCACCAATAAATGCTGATAAATTCTGAATTCTGTTGTATAGAGAACTTACACAACAACTTTTTTCAGAAACAGGAATGGTAATAATCAATACATCTGTATTTCGAATTTCTTCCCATTGAGAAACAGGTTCAGACAACTGATAGTCCGGGAAAGAAGCTATTATAGCATCGATTCCTTTATTATTGAGTTGATCTGCTTTGCTTTCCGTTGTAGTTGTTGCTGATATGGTATATTTCCCTGAAAAGGAAGGAGCTATTCTCTCACCCAGCCAGCCATACCCTATAATTCCTATTTTCTTCATATTTCGAAAGAGATATTCATTTTAATAGTACAAAAATAGCCTATTTACAGGTGTAAAGTATTTTATATAAAAGAAATTTCAATTAAAATACATCCTTATGATTTGAAAATAAAAAGGACCTCCAGTCCGGAAGCCCTTCACACCATATCAACTATAATAAAAACCTATTATTTAAAATTCATTAATCATCACATAGAAATGTCCGGAGTACAAACTGTTGGCACTTCCTGAAATATTGGTGAGATTAACTGTAATGCTTGATGTAGAAGTAAGCCTTGGATTCGAGATAGAAAATGAAGAATTTCCTGTAAAATCTCCCGCCGGAGAAACTACTACAACAGCTCTTGTAGAGCCCGGCTGATATCCTGCCGGAACCGGAATATCAATGGTTGTTGATTTTCCCGGAGGTAAATTGTTGATGGATATTCCCGGCCATGTTTCAAAACTGATCTGATTTTTCTGTACACTGCCTTTTTCACCCAATTTAAACTGTCCGCTTACATCCAGTTTCGCGGAGATATTCGGAGTACTAGTACCAATCCCTACATTAGCATTATTATCGCCCAAAACAATAGCGTTGGCCTGTGAAGTAGTTGCCCCATATCCTACCGCTGTTGAATATTGCCCCAGTGCATTAGCACCAGAACCTAAAGCTGTGGAGTTTTGACTATTGGTTACTGCATTATATCCTAAAGCAGTTTCACTATTGGTATTTGTTTTCGCGTTATATCCTAATGCAATGGATTGAAATCCATCTGCTGAAGAATTATTCCCTACAGCAACAGATTCATTACTGTTCGTCTGTGCATGAAACCCTATTGCTGTAGATCTGAATCCGGCTGCCGTAGTTTTATTTCCTACTGCTAAAGCTTCATTTCCGGAAACTACTGTTGCACTCCCTATGGATATTCCCATAAATGCGGAACTTGCACTTCCAATAGCAACACCATTCTGTCCTGCGGCAGAACCTATTCCAAGGCTGACAGAATTATCAACGCCCAACCTTCCGGCTGTTAATGCATTTACTTTAAAGATTAGATCATCATATGTTTTTGTTCCTAAAGCCAGAGTTGTGTTCGCTCCTCCATAATTTCCAACATTCGTACCTGAAAGATTCCAGTTGGTTCCATCTTCTATTTTAGTGGGAGTACCACCGTTTGCCAGAATTTTATTCCATTTTGATTCAAACCAATAATAAAATCCAAGTTCCATTAGCGTTGAAGTTCCATTATTCCATACAATCAGCCCGTCTGCCGGAGAAGGTACGGTAACGTTATCTGTTGTAGATGTTAAAGCAACGCTTGGAAGGAGCACCCCTTTATGACTGGCATTGATATGAAGCATAGCTGAAGGTGCAGGATTAGGAGTTCCAATCCCAACCTGAGCATATATAAAACAAGTAAAAAAGAATAAAAGTAAAGTGAATTGTAGTTTATAGTTTTTTTGCATTCCTTCCATTTTTAGGAGGCGCAAATATACGAATTTTTAATGTTTTATTAATAAATCATTAATATTGTTGAAAAAACAATAATTAAAAACACATTACAGTGATTAAAACAAACCTTAATCACAAAACATTGAAAAATGTTTAAATATCAATCAGTTATTAAGCATAGCATTCATTAGCCTTTACAGATATCTCTAATTTTATGCTTAATTTTTTAAATTATATAATTAACAATAAACATCACTAAATTTTGAATAATAGACAACTATTTTTTCCTGGTAAAGCAGTCTTTTAAGTGGTCATTCACCATTCCGGTCGCCTGCATATGGGCATAAATTACCGTAGAACCAACAAATTTGAATCCTCTTTTTTTAAGCTCTTTGGAAATAAGATCGGAAATTTCTGTAGTGGCAGGAACATCAGACAGTGTTTCCGGACTGTTATTAATCGGTTTTCCGCCTGTAAAACCCCAGATATATTGAGAGAAACTTCCAAATTCTTTCTGAATCATTATAAATTTCTGAGCATTAGTAACCGCTGCCATAATCTTGAGCCTGTTTCTGATAATGCCGGGATTGTTCATCAGTTCTCCAATTTTTTTATCTGAATAAGCAGCTATTTTTTTATAGTCAAAATGATCAAAAGCTTTTCTGAAATTTTCTCTTTTGGACAAAATAGTATACCAGCTTAGTCCGGCCTGAAAACTTTCAAGGATCAGGAATTCAAAGATCGTTACGTCGTCATAGACAGGTCTTCCCCACTCTTCATCGTGATATTTTCTGTAGAGATCATCTTTTTCGCACCATCCACAGCGTATTTTTTCCATAATTATCAATTTTTATATAGTAAAGGTACCACTGATTTGGAAAATTATAACAAAACATTATGAAAAGTTTAACAGATAGTCCTGATTTTAGGAATAGTTATTGTTTAATTACCATTACCAATCTAAAATTTATAATATTATGAACAATTCAGAGTATAACAAAGCGGAAAATGCAGTAAATAATGTAGAAAATTCTTTACAAAATGCAACGGACAACGCCAAATGGAAAATCAATGAATTGGCAGACAAGGCCAAAGATTATATTAATGAGAAAAGAAGCAATGATCAGGAGGCCAGCCAGGAAGACTGGTTAGACAGGGTAAAAGCTAATGTATCCGATGCATGGGAAGATATAAAGGATAAAGCAGATGAAGCATGGGAAAAAACCAAAGATGCAGCAGAGGATGTAAAGGCAGAATGGAATAAGAAAACCAATTAGTATTTCAGTCATATAAATATTTTCAATAAAATGGAGTCTTAAATTGATAAGGCTCCATTTTTTATTATGTCATAACCACAATTATTGTTACATTTGTAGTATAATAAACATTAAAAAATTATGTCATACGGTTTACTTAAAGGCAAAAAGGGAATTATTTTTGGAGCCCTTAATGAACAATCTATCGCATGGAAAGTTGCTGAAAGATGTCATGAAGAAGGTGCTGAATTCATTTTATCAAACGCTCCTATTGCTTTGAGAATGGGAGAACTTAATGGATTAGCAGAAAAAACAGGCTCTGAAGTAATAGGTGCTGATGCTACTTCTATAGAAGATCTTGAAAAACTTTTTGATGCCGCTGTTGCAAAATTTGGAAAAATCGACTTTATCCTTCACTCTATCGGAATGTCTATCAACGTAAGAAAAGGAAAACATTATACAGAAATGAACTACGACTGGTTGGAAAAAGGCTGGGACATTTCAGCTGTTTCTTTCCATAAAGTAATGCGTGTAGCTTGGGAAAAAGACTGTATGAATGAATGGGGAAGTATTTTGGCGCTTACTTATATTGCTGCTCAGAGAACATTCCCGGATTACAATGATATGTCTGATAACAAAGCGTATCTGGAGAGTATCGCAAGAACTTTCGGAAACTATTGGGGTGAAAGAAAAGTACGTGTAAATACAGTTTCTCAGTCTCCTACAATGACTACTGCTGGTAGTGGAGTGAAAGGTTTCGGAGGATTCCTTGGATATGCAGAAGATATGTCTCCACTAGGTAACGCTACGGCTTTAGAATGTGCAGACTACTGTGTAACACTATTCTCTGATCTTACTAAAAAAGTAACGATGCAGAATCTTTTCCATGATGGAGGTTTCAGCAGCTCAGGGGTTACTCAGAGAGTAATCAGTAAATATGATACTGAATAATATTATTTTTTCAATACAATAAAGGAGCAATCCTATTCAATACAAGCAATGCATTCATGATGCATTGCTTTTTTAATATAATCAACACAATAGACAAATATTCTTCAGTTACTGACTCTGATTCAATTATTTATTCTAACATATCAATAATATTAATTTATAATTTTTATTAAATACTCAAAATATCCATAAATTAGTACTACCAAATAACTTATTTATGGAAAAAAAATTAAAGTCTTGCGCCGCAATGCTACTTATTGCTGCGTCCTCGTTCTTCAATAGTACCCATGCTCAAACCTGCCCAAGCTGGGGACCGTATCTTGAAGGTTTTGATATGACGAACTCCGGTGAACTCTGGTATTCTGAAGTAATGGCAGATAATACCTGTAAAAAGGTAAACACCTATTACTCTACCCTGAATTTCTCTTTGGGCCCACGAGGCGGATATGCAGGAATTCAGTACAAACAGAATGAAATCTACAACAACATTTTTTCAATGTGGGATCTGCAGGATACCAATGTACCGCAGTGTACTACAGAATATACTGCACCCAATACTTTTGTAGATGGTTTCGGAGGGGAAGGAACGGGCCTTCACACGGATAATCCTATGCCATGGACTCCTGGAATCTGGTATGCAACAGTCGTAAGAAGATGGTCAACTGGTGACGGAAAAACCAGAATCGGATTCTTTATGTTTGATTATGGTACAGGAAAATGGAAACATTATGTCACGATTGTTACTCCGGAAAATGATGCAAAATTCACCGGAACCAAGTTAGGAGGCTTTGTAGAAAACTGGAATTCGGCTGCCAGCAAAGCTACCCGCTGCGGATATTTCAGAAACTTCTGGAGTATGAACGCGCAAGGAAACTGGTCTAAACCTTCACGATATACTGCTTCAGCCGGAACAGGATCGTGGGGAGCGGAAACGGCTTTCAACAACACAGCAATCAAGGTAACTTCATGTGGAACAGCTCCGGCACCCGCTGGTAGTTCAGTAACATTCAACGGAATTACACAAGACGGTACAAAGCCTTCAACAGCGACACCTGTGACTGTCACTACCGTTACTCCATCTTATAATACTTCTAATAATTCAGTGAATGTAAACTGGGTTAACTCAGAAACCACAAGTCCACAGTTTTCCTATAAGGTTTCATTATATACAGAAGCCAGCTGGGCAAATTCTTATACTCCTGTAGCAGTGGTTACGGGTATTCGCCCAGATCAGAGAAGTGCCCAGGTACCGCTTCCTGCGAATTCCCAACCGGGAAAATATTATGTGAGTGTTGTTTTGGAAGATATTTTTAAACAAACCTCGAATTTTGGGTATAATAATTTAACGATCAACAGTATTGTAACCGCACCTACTATTGATTCAAATGCTTATTACAGAATAAAATGTGTAGGAAGCAGCCAATACATCAGTCCTGCTAATTACAGCACTGCAACCAATACCAAGATGGTTCAATATCCTTTTAACAGCAACCTCGCCCAACAGTGGAAACTGGAAAAAACTGGAAATAATTATATCATTATCAATCGCGCTTCGGGTTTAGCCATTGATGTTCCTGCATCCAATACGACCAATAGTACTACGCTGGTACAATATCCTAAACACGGCGGCAACAATCAACAATGGATATTAAGACCTTATACCTCAAATACGCTTGTCATAGGAACCGCATTATCCAATATGAAAGCCATGGATAATCCTGCCAATTCACAAACTTCAGGTACCAATATCAATATTTGGGATCAGGATATAAATGGCACTGCTGGAGTTAATCACCAGTGGGTGCTTGAGCAGGTAACTACATCCGCTATTTCTGCAAAGCAGGAGATTACTTCTACCGCTTACCCAAATCCTGTAAAGCAGGGTGAAAATCTGACCATCAGTCTTCCAGAAAACGGAAACACGTATGAATTGACGATCATCAACGCTGAAGGATTAACATTAAAATCCCAACAGGCGAAAGCCGGTAATACGATCATTTCCACTTCAGGGATGAGAACGGGAATCTATTTCTATAATGCTAAAAACAGCAATGGAACTGTTTCCGGGAAGTTTTCTGTACAGTAAACAACTTTAATACAAATACATTAAATGCGAATCGGGGGGCGCCTCGCGGCCCCCCCTTCTGTCAAAAAAAATATTTAATTTAAATTATAAAAAAAAGGTGTTGGT